>NZ_LWKV01000001.1:0-1918965 GCF_003267925.1 Achromobacter sp. HZ01 | reverse complement strand
CGCGTCGGTCGCGGTGACGACGATCGTGTAGACGCCGTTGTTGCCGCCCTGCGAGGCCGAGGAGTCGATCTTGCCGGAGATGAGGCCGGTGACGGGGTCCAGCGCCAGGCCCGGCGGCAGGCCGGTGGCGGTGTAGGTGAGGGTGTCGCCCTGGTCCACGTCCTGGAACTGCTTGGCGATGTCGACCGGGGTGATGACGTCGCTGTCGTTGTTGCTCAGGTCGCCCAGAATGACGTCCGGCGTGAGGATCGGGGCGTCGTTGCTGCCGGTGACCGTGATGACCAGCGTGGCCTTGTCCGTGGCGCCCTGGGCGTCGGTCACGGTGTAGGTGATGGAAGTGGTCGCCGTCTGGCCGTCGCCCAGGCGCTGGAAGTCCGCGCCCGGATTGAAGGTGTAGGTGCCGTCGGCGTTCAGCGTGAAGGTGCCGCCGTTGGAGCCGGCCACGGGCTGGCCCACGCCGGCTTCCTTGCCGTTGACCTGCGAGACCGAGAGCGCGTCGCCGTCCGGATCGCGGTCGTTGCCGAGCACGCCTTCGGTGCGGTGGTCGACGACCAGGACGGTGTCTTCCTGGGTGCGGCCGGCGTCATCGAGGGCGATCGGCTCGGGGTTGCCGATGGTCCAGACGAAGGTCTGCGAGACCGAGGCGCCCGATTTGTCGGTGGCGGTCACGGTGATCAGGTACTCGCCCTTGACGCCGGTGTTGGTGTGGTCGGAGGCCCAGTTGGCCAGCGTGCCGGAGAAGGTGCCGGTGGCGGTGTCGAAGGTGAGGCCGCCGGGCACGTGGTCGACGGAGTAGGTCAGCGCGTCGCCATTGTCGATATCGCTGAAATAGCCGGACAGGTCATAGCTGACCGTGTCGCCGTCCATGTTGTCGCGGTTGTCCAGCGCGATCGCCACGGGCGCATCGTTGGTGCCGGCGATCTCGACCGTCAGCGTGGCCGTGCTGGTGCCGCCTTCGCCGTCCGAAACCAGGTAGGTGATGGAGCTGCTGGTCTTCTCGCCGGCCGCCAGGTTCTGGAAGTCCGCGCCGGGGTTGAAAGTGTACGAGCCGTCGGCGTTCAGCGTGAACGTGCCGCCGCCCGAGCCGGTGACGACGCTGCCCACGCCGGCGGCGCTGCCGTTGACTGCGGTGACGGTCAGCGTGTCGCCGTCCGGGTCGTTGTCGTTGGACAGCACGCCGTTCGCGGCGTCGACGCTCAGGGTGGTGTCTTCGTCGGTCTGGCCGGCGTCATCCAGGGCGGTGGGCGCGGGGTTGGTCACGTCCCAGTCGAAGGACTGCGAGGTGGTGGCGCCGGAGGGGTCGGTGGCGGTCACGGTGACCGTGTAGACGCCGTTGTTGCCGCCCTGCGAGGCCGAGTGGTCGATGGTGCCGGTGATCACGCCCGTGTTGGGATCGATGCTCAGTCCGGGCGGCAGGCCGTTGGCGGTGTAGGTCAGCTTGTCGCTGGTGTCCGGGTCGGAGAAGTAGCCGGAGACGTCGTAGCTCACGCCGGTCTGGGCGTCGACGCCGCTGGTGCCGGAGATGGCGGTCGACACCGGGCCTTCGTTGCTGCCTGTGATCGTGATGACCACGTTGGCGGTGGAGGTGGCGCCGCTGGGGTCCGTGATGACGTACGAAATCGTGGTGGTGGTGGTTTCGCCTTCGGCCAGGTGGGTGTAGTTGCCGCCCGGGTTGAAGACGTAGCTGCCGTCGGGCTGGATGGTGAAGGTGCCGCCGTTGCTGCCGTTGACGGTGATGCCGCCCGGGGTCATGGGACGGCCGCTGATCGAGACGATGGCCAGCGGGTCGCCGTCGGGATCGGAGTCGTTGAGCAGCAGGTTGCCGCGCACCAGGCTGTCCTGGCCGCCGCGGCCGGCGTCGTCGAGCGCGTTGGGCGCGTTATTGACGGTGGTGGGGGTGACGGTCGCTTCTTCGTCGTCGCCGCGCGAGCCCAGGCCCGACAGGCGGGGCAGCACGTCGTTGGCGCGGGCCGGATTGGGGTAGGCCAGGTCCAGCGGAGACGTGGTTTCGAGGATGCGGGCCAGGCGCACGAAGCTGCTGCCGCCGTTATCGCCGCCGCCGGCCACCACGGCCGCGGTGGGATCGAGTTCGTCGAACGGGTCGCGGCCGTCGCGCAGGGCGGCCAGCAGGCGGTCGGAATCGGTGCCGCTGGGCGGGGCCACCGCGGCTTCCGAGGGATCGGCCAGCGGGCCGCCCATGTCGCCGTTCATCGCCACTTCGCGGCCTTCGCCGATCACGATCGGCATGCCGTCGCCCACCTGAAGCGAAACCGTGGCGCCCGAGGCCGTGACGACCTCGCTGCCGGCGGGCACTTTGCTGCCCTGATGCAGTTCGGTCAGGGAACCGTCGCTATTGCGTATCCAGGCGCGACCGGTGATTTCGTTGACGACTGCAGGGGTAGTGTTGGCCATGTTGGTTCCGTTTCAGGGAGTTATCCAAGATGACCAGATACTAGGTCGCGCCGGCGGCGCGGGATATTGTCCTCAAGGACAGTATCAGGAGGCGATTTTGGCGGCGCTGTCGGCGGGGGTGGAAATGCCGTGGACCAGCAGGGCGAGCTGCAGGCGGTCGGTGACGCCCAGCTTCTCGAAAACGGCCGACAGGTGGGCCTTGACCGTGCGTTCGGTAATGCCCAGGGTCTCGGCGATGGGCGCGTTGGCATGGCCGTTGGCGGCGTAGCGCGCCACCGTCATTTCGCGTTCGGTCAAGAGGCCGCCGTCCCACGAGGGCGCGCCCTGGGTGCGTTCAGCCACCAGCTTGAGCAGCCGGGACACCAGGGACCTGCCCATCCAGATGCCGCCGGAGGCCACCACCTCCAGCGCCTGCGACAGGGCCGCCGCCGGCGCATAGCTGTGGCAATAGCCGTGGGCGCCCGCGCCCAGGGCTTGTGTGCCTTCTTCGTCGTTGGGGCTGGGGCTGGCCACGACGACGCGCATTTCCGCCAGGGCGGCGGTCCAGCTGGGGTCCTGCCAGGAGGGAAGCCGGGGCAGGCCGGTATCCAGCACCGCCAGCGTGCGGCCCTGCTCGCGCCAGCGCTGCAGGTCGGCAAGGCCGCGCCCGCGGGCGGCCATCCAGCGCGCCGGGTCCAGCGCGCGCCAGTGTTGCCACAACAGGTCGTCGTGCGTAATCAACAGGACAGGAACGGGTTTCATAAAGCCTTGCAGTCCTCCGTCAACGTTCGGTGAAGGCATTCGCCTTGGCGCGCAATATCGGCTTGAGCAGGTATTGCAGCACCGTGCGCTTGCCGGTCAGGATATGGACCTCCGCCACCATCCCGGGGATGATGGGCAACAGCTTCTCGCCCACGGTGCTGCGGTCCGTGCGGACGCGCACCACGTAGTAGGAATTGCCTTTCTCGTCGGTCACGGTGTCCGCGCCGATCTGCTCGACCTTGCCTTCCAGGCCGCCGTAGATGGCGAAGTCGTAGGCGGTGAACTTCACTTCGGCCTTCTGGTCGGCGTGCAGGAAGCCGATGTCGCGCGGCAGGATGCGCACTTCGAGCAGCAGGGTGTCGTCCTTGGGCACGATCTCGATGATGTCCTTGCCCGGCTGCACCACGCCGCCGACGGTGTTGTTGAACAGCGTCTTGACGGTGCCGCGCACCGGGGCGCGGACTTCGGCCAGCTTGACGCGGTCGACCAGCGCCAGCTTGCCTTCGCGCAGCGTCGACAGCTTGGTGTTGGTTTCGGACAGTTCGCTGCGGGCCTGGTTGCGGATATTGAGCTCGGCTTCCTGGATCTTGCTTTCGGCTTCCTTGATCGAGGCCTGGAAACGGTCGATCTGCGCTTCGGCGCCTTTCTGTTCGCCGCAATAGCGCGCCACGTCGCGCTGCAGGCGCAGCAGGTCGACCTCGGAGACGGCGCCACTCTTGAGCAGCGGGCGGGTCACCTGCAGTTCGCGCGAGGTCAGGCCACAGCTGGCGGCGGCCTGGTCGCGCTTGGCGATGGTTTCGCGCAGGTCTTCCTGGCGCTGATTGAGCTGTTCGCGGGCGACGTTGACGGTGGCGTTCAGTTCGCTGGTGCGGGCCTGCCACGCATTGCGTTCCATTTCGACCAGCCCTGGCGCCTGCGCCAGCACCTCTTCGGGCGCGACGAAGGGCTCGCCCGTGGCCAGCGCCTTCAGGCGCGCCGACTTGGCCAGCAGCGACAGGTATTCGGCGTTGTTCTCGCCCAGCGACGAGGCGAAGCGGGTGGAGTCGATCCTGAGCAGGACTTCGCCGGCCTCGACCTCCTGGCCGGGGCGCACCAGGATTTCCTCGACGATGCCGCCGTCCAGGCTCTGGATGATCTGCACCTGGCGCGACGGCACGACCTTGCCTTCGCCGCGGACGACCTCGTCGATGCTGCCCACGGCGGCCCAGAACAGCAGGCCGCCGGTGGCCAGCAGGCTGACCCACAGCAGGATGCGCGAGCCGCGCGCCTGGGATTCGTGGATGACCCATTCCGCATTGCCGACGTAGTCGGAGCGGTGCTGCGGCTTGTTCCGGTCGGCGCCGTCGAGCAGGCGGTCGAAAAAGAACATGAAGACGCCGCGCAGCTTGCGCCACAGGGTTCCAAACAGGCCGTGCCTGGTTTCGGCTGGGTTGTTCAGCATGCTTGCCTCAGCTTCCGCGTCCGACGCGTCCTTGACGCAGGGCTTCGACCACTTGCTCCTTGGGACCGTCGGCCACGATGTGGCCGTTGTCGATCACGATGAGCCGGTCGACCAGGTCCAGCAAGGCGGTGCGGTGCGTGACCAGCAGGATGGTCTTGGTTTCGCTGGCTTCTCCCAGGCGCTTGCGCAGCTGGGCTTCGCTCTGGTGGTCCATGTTGCTGCTGGGCTCGTCCAGCAGCAGGATGGGCGGATCGTTGATCAGGGCCCGGGCCACGGCCACCGACTGGCGCTGGCCGCCGGACAGGGACTCGCCGCGCTCGCCGATCAGCATGTCGAAGCCATTGGGATGGAGGTTGGCGAAATCCGTGACGCCGGCCAGGTTGGCGGCCGCGAGGATGCTGGCGTCGTCGGCGTAGGGCGCGCCCATGGCCAGGTTGTGCTTGAGGCTGCCGTAGAAAAGCAGCGGGTCCTGGGGCACGTGGCCGATGGCCCGCCGCACGTCGGCCGGATCGATCTGGCGCACGTCGATGCCGTCGAGCAGCACCGCGCCCTCGGTGGGCTCATACAGGGCCAGGGCCAGTTTTTCCAGCGTGGTCTTGCCCGAGCCGATGCGGCCGATGACGCCGACCTTTTCGCCCGGCTTGAGCTTGAACGAGACCTTCTTCAGCGCCGGCTGCGCCGCGCCCGGATAAGTGAAGCTGACGTCGCGGAATTCCAGCCCGCCGTGGAACACGGGGCGGTGCAGGAATTCGGCATTGGCGGGGCGTTCGACCGGCAGCTTCATGTAGTTGTCGATCGAACCCAGCGACGTGCGCGCGTTCTGGTATTGCATGAGCAGGCCGGCGACCTGCCCCAGCGGCGCCAGGCAGCGGCCCGCGATCATGGATGCGGCGATGATGCCGCCCATGGAGATGGCGGACTCCTGCGCCTGGTAGACGCCGATGATCACGACCGAGATCGACACCATCTGCTGCACGGCCTGCACGAAACCGACCGTGGACGAGGAGATCAGCTTGAGCTTGCCGCCGGTCTGGGCGATGAATTCGGTGGCGCGTTCCCAGTTGCGCTGGATCGCGCCCTGGGCGTTGAGCGTCTTGACGGCCTCCAGGCCGGTCAGCGCCTCGACCAGGGTGGCGTTGCGCTGCGAGGCGGCCTGGAACGACGACATGGTCAGCGCTTCCATGCGCGCCTGCGCCGCCAGCGACACCAGCAGGATCAGCACGATGGCGACCAGCGGCGGCAGCACCATCCAGGGCGAGATCCAGGCCAGGGCCAGCAGGAACAGCAGGATGAAGGGCAGGTCCACCAGGGTGGTGATGGTGGCCGAGGCGATGAAATCGCGGATGGACTCGAACGAGCGCAGGTTGGCGGCGAAGGAGCCGACCGACACCGGCCTGCCTTCCAGCCGCAGGTCCAGCACCCGTTCCATGATCTGGGCCGACAGGCGCACGTCGACCCGCTTGCTGGCGCTGTCGACCACGTGCGAGCGGGCGGTGCCCAGGATCATGTTGAAGATCACGACCAGCGTGATGCCGATGGCCAGCACCCAGAGGGTTTCGATGGCGTTGTTGGGCACGACGCGGTCATAGACGTTCATCGTGAACAACGGCATGGCCATCGCGAAGATGTTGATCAGCAGCGCCGCGACCAGCGCGTCGCGGTACAGGCGCCGGTTCTCCATGATGGCGGCCCAGAACCAATGGCGCTCGCGCACCTTGGCGACCTCGGGCGCGCGCGCGTCGAAGCGGAACTGCGGCCGCACGAAGCACACCAGGCCGGTGTATTGCGCCGCCAGGTCCGTGGCGCTCATTTCCATGGAGCTGCCGCCCAGTTCGGGATGGCTGACCACGTATTTGTCGCCGTCCGTCTTCAGCAGCAGACAGGCGCGCTCGCCATGCAGCAGCAGGATGGCGGGCAGCAGGTCCTGGGAAATGCTTTCGAGCGGGCGTTTGACCACGCGCGCCGACATCTGCGCGCGCGCGGCGGCGCGCGGCAGCAGGGCGGGGGTCAGCCGGTGTTCTTCCAGCGGCAGGCCCGAAGACAGCGCCTGGGCCGTGGCCGTCACCCCGTGCAGCCGGGTGATTTCCACCAGACAGTCCAGCAGGGGATCGTCATGCGCGGCGCGGGCGTCCGCGCGCCACTCCCGGGCGGCCAGTTCAGATAACTTGTCCATCTTCGTCATCCAGCAGGTCGAGGTGTTCCGAGAGTCGCGCGCGCTGCTGCTTGCGCTGGGTGAGTTTCTGTTGCGCCTGTATCGGCAGGTCCGTCATACGCAAGGTGCCATTGGCGATCAGCGCGTCGATCAGGTCTTCCAGGACGCGGACGAAGTCCGCGTCCAATTGCGAGAAGTCTTTGCCCTGTTTCGGCATGGGGTCTCCTTGCGCCAACGGGCGCTCAGGGTTTGGCGCTGGGCGAGCTCATGGGAATGAGCGTGGGCGGCAGCGCGCCTTCGTTGTATTTCACATGCACGGGAGCCAGGCGGGCGGTGTCGGGAACCGTCGAGTTGCACAGCTTGATCACTTCGTCGGACACCACCAGCTTGCCGTTTTCCTCGGGCATTTCGTTGCGTGCGGGCTGCAGCGCCAGGGCGGGCAGCAGCGCGTGCGACAGCGCCAGCCAGCGGTACTGAGCGAGCTGCAGATCATACAAGGCGTTGGTCAGCGCGCGGCGCGATTCGAAGAGTTCGTTCTCGGTGTCCAGCAGGTCCAGCAGCGAGCGCTGGCCGATCTGGAATTGCTGGCGATAGGCCTCGCGCACCTTGGTGGTGGCGACTTCGTGATCGCGCAGGAACGGCAGCTTCTGGTTCAGGCTGACGATGTTGTTCCAGGCCACGGCCAGGTCCTGCTGCACGTTGCGGCAGGTGTAGTCGCGGATGTCGCGCGCGGCGTAGGACTGCGCGGCGGTCTGGCGCACCCGGGCCGAATCGGCGCCGCCGCGGTACAGGTTGTAGCTCATGACGAGCTGGACGCTGGAGTTCTGGATGTCGCGGTTCTGGGGCGTCGGGTCGTTCTGGTCGCGGCCGGTGGCGGCCACGAATTCGAACTTGGGCGAGAACGCGCCCTTGGACGAGGCGACACCGGCTTCGGCGGCCTGCAGGCCGGCCTGCTTGGACAGGAAGCTGGGGTTGCGGCGCAGCGACTCGTTGAAGTCGGCGGGCTTGGCCGGCAGCTTGCCGCTGATGTCGGGCGGCGGCTGCATGGATTCCGGGGGCAGGGCGCCGGTCACGCGCTGGAAGCGCTGCTGCACGTCCAGCAGGTTGGCGGTCTCGGTCATCAGGTTGGTCTGCGCCAGCGCCAGGCGGCCGCCGGCCTGTTCCAGGTCGACACGGCGGCCCACGCCCGATTCGGTGCGCTCGTTGATCTGCTTGAGCGTTTCCTCGTGCAGGGAATAGTTCTGACGGGCCAGCAGTTCCATGTCGCGGTAACGCTGCAGGTCGACATAGGCCTGCACGGCGGAAAACGCCGTCGTGTCGCTGGTGGCCAGCAGGTCGTAGAACTTCGCCAGTTTGTCGAAGCCCGCCTGCTTGACGTCATTGCTGGTGCGGAAGCCGTCGAAAATCAATTGCCGCAACTCGACGCTGTAGCCCGGCCGGCTCCAGTTCTGCGAACCCACGCCCGGCACGTTGTTGCGGTACTCGCGACCCACGTAGCCTTGCGCGTTGACCTGCGGGAAAAACGCCGCGCGCGCGACGTTCTGGCCTTCCAGCGAGGCCTGGAAATCATGGTACTTGGCCTGGATTTCCGGGTTGCTGAGCAGGGTCTGCTCGACGATCTGGTTCATCGTGACCGCGGGCTGCGACGCAGCCGGAGCGGATGACTGTGCAAATGCCGCAGGACCGAATGCCAGGGCAAGGGCCGAAGCCGTGCTTTTGAGCAAAAACGAAGCCATAGTGATTATTCGCGAGTCGAGTTGAGGATTAGATGGCCGCCATATTGTGTGGAAATGTCAGTTTTGACGAGTCAATATTTGTTAATAGTTGACGAACTTTTCCAGGCGCTCCATTGAGCTTCTCCGCGTATCATCCATTAATTCAGGCTAACTTGCACGATCTTTGCTCAGTAAGGTCTTGATATGCGGGTTTAATTCAAATTTAAGTCGGTTTATTTCTCTTTATTTCGTAAAAGAAGCAACCGCGGCCACGAATAATTATATCGGTTTGATAATTTTGTATCTGTTTATCGGTCCGGTTTTACATGTGAGGTTATTTGCAACAACAATGGCCGCTGATATGAAACACACAGCAGAAGGCGTTGTGCGCCCAGCATGGTAGTGCTGGTACTGGTATATCAGGTGTGGTTGTACTAGGTTCCGGGCGTGGGCATAATTCCTCCATGCCGCAGCGGCCGGTGCGGGAGCGAATTGCTCACACCGTGCGAGGCCCGAGTCGGACTGTCTACCAGCAGAGCGCATCCATGGCCCAAACCCTTTACGACAAACTCTGGGACGCCCACGTCGTCCATCAGGAATCAGACGGCACCTGTCTGCTCTATATCGACCGCCACCTGGTGCACGAAGTCACCAGCCCGCAGGCGTTCGAGGGGCTGGCCCTGGCCGGCCGCAAGCCGTGGCGCACCGGCGCCAACCTGGCGGTGGCGGACCACAACGTGCCCACCCTGAACCGCGCCCAGGGCATCGACGACCCGATTTCGCGCCTGCAGGTGGATACGCTGGACGCCAACTGCGAAAAATACGGCATTACCGAATTCCGCATGAATGACCTGCGTCAAGGTATCGTGCACGTGATCGGCCCGGAGCAGGGCGCGACGCTGCCCGGCATGACGGTGGTCTGTGGCGACTCGCACACCAGCACCCACGGCGCGCTGGGTGCGCTGGCCTTCGGCATTGGCACGTCCGAGGTCGAGCACGTGCTGGCCACCCAGACGCTGCTCATGAAGAAAGCCAAGAGCATGCTCATCAAGGTCGAAGGCGAACTGCCCTTCGGCTGCACCGCCAAGGACGTGGTGCTGCACATCATCGGCCGGATCGGCACGGCCGGCGGCACGGGCTATGCCATCGAGTTCGCCGGCAGCACCATCCGCGGCCTGTCCGTGGAAGGCCGCATGACCATCTGCAACATGGCCATCGAGGCCGGCGCCCGGTCGGGCATGGTCGCGGTCGACGACAAGACCGTCGAGTATTTCCGCGGCCGTCCCTTCGCGCCCACCGGCGTGCTGTGGGACCAGGCGGTCGCCTACTGGCGCACGCTGCATACCGACGAAGGCGCCAAGTTCGACTCCGTCGTCGAGGTCGACGCGCGCGACATCACGCCGCAGGTCACCTGGGGCACGTCGCCCGAAATGGTGCTGCCGGTGGATTCCCGCGTGCCGGACCCGGACCGCGAGAAGGACGAAGGACGCCGCAGCGGCATGGAGCGCGCGCTGCAGTACATGGGCCTCAAGCCCAACACGCCGCTCACCGACATCCGCATCGACCGCGTCTTCATCGGCTCGTGCACCAACTCCCGCATCGAAGACCTGCGCGCCGCCGCCGCCGTGGCCCGCGGCAAGCACGTGGCTTCCAATGTGCGCCAGGCCATGGTCGTGCCGGGCTCGGGCCTGGTCAAGCAGCAGGCCGAACGCGAAGGGCTGGACAAGATCTTCATCGAAGCCGGTTTCGAATGGCGCGAGCCGGGCTGCTCCATGTGCCTGGCCATGAACGCCGACCGCCTCGAACCGGGCGAACGCTGCGCCTCCACCTCGAACCGCAACTTCGAAGGCCGGCAGGGGCAGGGCGGGCGCACCCACCTGGTGAGCCCGGCCATGGCCGCCGCCGCCGCGGTGGCCGGCCACTTCGTCGACGTCCGCACCTTCCGTTAAGCGCCACGCACCGAGACCGACATCATGCAAGCATTTACCAATCACGAAGGCCTGGTGGCTCCGCTCGACCGCGAAAACGTCGACACGGACCTCATCATCCCCAAGCAGTTCCTCAAGTCCATCAAGCGCTCCGGCTTCGGCCCGAACCTGTTCGACGAACTGCGCTACCTGGACCACGGCGAACCGGGCATGGACAACAGCAAGCGTCCGCTGAATCCGGATTTCGTGCTGAACCAGCCGCGCTACCAGGGCGCGTCGGTGCTGCTGACGCGCAAGAACTTCGGCTGCGGCTCGAGCCGCGAGCATGCGCCCTGGGCGCTGACGCAATACGGCTTTCGCGCCATCATCGCGCCGTCGTATGCGGACATTTTCTTCAACAACAGCTTCAAGAACGGCCTGCTGCCCATCGTGCTGTCCGAGCTGGAAGTCGCCCGCCTGTTCGACGAAGTCAAGGCCTTCGCCGGCTACAAGCTGCGCATCGACCTGGAGCGCCAGGTCGTGGTGGCGGCCGACGGCCGTGAAATGGGCTTCGAGATCGAACCCTTCCGCAAGTACTGCCTGCTCAACGGCTTCGACGACATCGGCCTGACCCTGCGCCAGTCCGACAAGATCCGCGCCTTCGAGGCCGAGCGCCTGGCGCGCCATCCGTGGCTGGAAAGCCGCCCCATCGCCTGACGCACCGCTTATTCCGACCACAGGATAGTTTTCGTATGACTCACAATATCGCAGTCCTGCCGGGTGACGGCATCGGCCCGGAAATCGTCGAACAGGCCGTGCGCGTCCTGAAGGCGCTGGACATTCCCCTCGACATCAAGGAAGCGCCCGTGGGCGGCGCGGCGTTCGACGCGTTCGAGCATCCGCTGCCGCCGGCCACGCTCAAGCTGGCCCAGGAATCGCACGCCGTGCTGTTCGGCGCCGTCGGCGACTGGAAGTACGACAGCCTGCCGCGCGAATTCCGCCCGGAACAGGCCATTCTGGGCCTGCGCAAGGCGCTCGGCCTGTTCGCCAACCTGCGCCCGGCCATCCTGTATCCCGAGCTGGCCAGCGCGTCCTCGCTCAAGCCCGAGATCGTGTCCGGCCTGGACATCCTGATCATCCGCGAACTGACCGGCGACATCTACTTCGGCACGCCGCGCGGCGTGCGCGCCTCGCCCGACGGCACCTTCGCCGGCGAGCGCGAGGGCTACGACACCATGCGCTATGCCGAATCTGAAGTGCGCCGCATCGCGCGCATCGGCTTCGAATCGGCCCGCAAGCGCAACAAGAAGCTGTGCAGCGTGGACAAGGCCAACGTGCTGGAGACCTCGCAGTTCTGGCGCGACATCGTGATCGAGGTGGCCCGCGACTATCCCGACGTGGAGCTGTCGCACATGTACGTCGACAACGCCGCCATGCAGCTGGTGCGCAGCCCGCGCCAGTTCGACGTCATCGTCACCGGCAACCTGTTCGGCGACATCCTGTCGGACGAGGCGGCCATGCTGACCGGCTCGATCGGCATGCTGCCCTCGGCCTCGCTCAACGCCGGCGGCCAGGGCCTGTACGAACCCAGCCACGGCTCGGCCCCGGACATCGCCGGGCAGGGCGTGGCCAATCCGCTGGCCACCATTCTGTCGGCCGCCATGCTGCTGCGCTACTCGCTGAACCTGGCGCCGCAGGCCGACCGGATCGAGGCCGCGGTGCGCCGCGTGCTGGCCGACGGGCTGCGCACCGCCGACATCTTCGAGGCGGGCACGACCAAGGTCGGCACCGCCCAGATGGGCGACGCGGTGCTCAAAGCCCTGGGCTGAGCCGCCTGACGGGCTCGGCGAGAGGCCGTCCAGGTGGCGGCCTCTTGCATTTCGGGGCTTTCCGGCGTGGCCGGGACGCCGCGAAAGCTGTCCCGGCCCATTGCGGCCCCAATTTTTTATAGCTGCGCCGCAACATCTCCCCGTGCATTCTGATAAATTGTTGAATTGCACGGCTTTTTTCCCGGACCCTGTCTTCACCTTTATATAGAGCGATTGAAATGAATCAAGCAGTAGGCCTTGTCGGCTGGCGCGGTATGGTCGGCTCGGTGCTCATGCAACGCATGCGCGACGAGAACGACTTCGCACTGATCGAGCCGGTTTTCTTTTCCACCAGCAACGCTGGCGGCGCTGCGCCCACTTGGGCCGACGGCGCGGGCCCGCTGCAGGACGCCTACGACATTGACGCTCTGAAAAAACTGCCGATCATCGTGACGGCGCAAGGCGGCGACTACACGTCCGAGATCTATCCCAAGCTGCGCGGCGCCGGCTGGAACGGCATCTGGATCGACGCGGCCAGCACGCTGCGCATGGCCGACGACGCCATCATCGTGCTGGACCCGGTCAACCGCCCGGTCATCGACGCGGCGCTCAAGCGCGGCGTGCGCAACTTCGTCGGCGGCAACTGCACGGTCAGCTGCATGCTGATGGGCCTGGCCGGCCTGTTCAACAACGACCTGGTCGAATGGATGACGACCATGACGTACCAGGCCGCCTCGGGCGGCGGCGCGCAGCACATGCGCGAGCTGCTGACCCAGTTCGGCGAAATCAACCAGGCGGTCAAGCCGCTGCTGGACGATCCCGCCTCGGCCATCCTCGAAATCGACCGCGGCGTGCTGGCCAAGCAGAAGGACCCGGCGCTGCCTCAGGAGCATTTCGGCGTGCCGCTGGGCGGCAACCTGATCCCCTGGATCGACAAGGACCTGGGCAACGGCATGTCCAAGGAAGAATGGAAGGGCGAGGTCGAGACCAACAAGATCCTCGGCCGCGGCGCCGCCTTCGGCACGCCCGCCACCCCGATCGACGGCCTGTGCGTGCGCATCGGCGCCATGCGCTGCCATAGCCAGGCGCTGACCATCAAGCTCAAGCGCGACCTGCCGATCGACGAGATCGAAGCGCTGATCGCGCAAGGCACGCAATGGGCCAAGGTGGTGCCGAACACCAAGGAAGCGACCGTCGCGGCGCTGACGCCGGTGGCCGTCACCGGCACGCTCGACATCCCCGTGGGCCGTCTGCGCAAGTTGTCGATGGGCTCGCAATATCTCGGCGCGTTCACGGTCGGCGACCAGCTGCTGTGGGGCGCCGCCGAGCCGCTGCGCCGCATGCTGCGCATCGCGCTGGCCGAGGCCTGAGGCCGGTCTGGCGGCGCGTCGCGCCGCCTGTACACGCCGTCAGCGCGAACAAGGGCACCTGCGGGTGCCCTTGCCGTTTTACGCGGGGTCCGGCCGCATGCGCGGGACCGGCGCGCCAGCAAATCCCGGCGGGCCTTTCAGGTTTGTGAAATGCGCTCGATCCATTACACTTTTCCGATGAATTGATGCCGATTCCGGCCATGTTCGGCATGGATCGGCGCCAGCCCGTCATTCGACTACAAGAACGGAATTCCAGCTTATGACCCAGCGTTCGCGCCAAGTGAAGCATGCCCGCCGTTTGAAAGCCTTGCAGTGGGCGATCGCGTTGGCGATCGGTTCAAGCGTGTGCGGCTCGGCTGCGGCCATGCGCGTGGGGCATTCGCGGGTGGTTTCGGTGCCGGGCGCGCCGCTGCAGGCGATGGTGGGACTGCAGGACCTGACGCCCGATGAAGTGTCGTCGCTGAAGGTCTCGGTGGCCGACGAGGCGGCGTGGCAGCGCGCCGGCCTGAAGCCGCCGGTTCCGCTGGCCAGCATGGTGGTGCGCGTCGAAGACGGCATGGACCCCACGCGCAAGAACCTGCGCGTGCGCGCTTCGCAGCCACCGGCCAGCGGCGCGGTGGACCTGCTGCTGGACATCAGTTCCAGCTCCGGCCAGCGCCAGGTGCAGGTCAGCATCCTGGTGCCGCTGCGCGGCACCACCGCCGAGGTCACGCCGGCCGCGGTCGGCACGCCGTCGCGCGCGGCCGGCGGCCGTTCGGTCAACGTCAAGTCGGGCGACAACCTGTTCGGCATCGCGCAGCGCAACGCGGTGCCCAACGCCTCCGTCTACCAGATGCTGGTGGCCCTGTGGCGCGCCAATCCGCAAGCCTTCATCCAGAACAACATGAACCTGGTGCGCGCCGGAGAGAAGCTGACGATCCCGGACGCCGCCACCGTGCGCGCCGTGGACCCGGCCGAGGCGCGCCGCATTTTCAACGAACACGCCGAAGCCTTCGCAAAATACCGCTCGCGCATTGGCGCGGCCTCGGCCGCGAACCCCGCCGTGGTCCGCGGGCAGGGCGGCGCCTCCGGCAGCGTCGCGGCGCCGGCGGAAACCGGCGTCGCCACCGCCACGCCGCCGCAGGACCGCGTGCGCCTGTCCGCCGGACGCGCCGAGGACAGCGCGGCCGCCCAGGCCGAAGCGCAGGCCGATGCGCGGACCTCCCAGCAGCGCGCCATGGCCGACGTGCAGGGACGGGTGGACCAGCTGCAGAGCAACGTCGACGATTTGAGCAAGGCGCTCGAACAGCAGCGCGCGGGCGCGGCGGGGGCAACAGGTACGCCGGGCGCCGCGGGCACGCCGGGGGCAGCAGGTACGCCGGGCGCTGCGGGCACGCCGGGCGCTGCGGGCACGCCGGGGGCAGCAGGTACGCCGGGCGCTGCAGGCACGCCGGGTGTAACAGGCACGCCGGGTGCAACAGGTACGCCGGGTGCAACAGGTACACCGGGTGCTGCGGGTACGCCTGGCGAAGCGGGTACGCCCGGCGAAGCGGGTACGCCCGGCGCAGCAGGTGCATCGGGCGCTGCAGGCGCACCGGGTGCTGCAGGCACGCCAGGAGCAACCGGCACGCCGGGCGCAGCAGGCACTTCGAGCGCGGCAGGCACGCCGGGCGCGGCAGGCACGCCGGGCGCGGCAGGCACGCCGGGCGCAACTGGCACGCCGGGCACAGCAGGTACGCCGGGCACAGCAGGTACGCCGGGTGCTGTAGGTACGCCGGGCGCAGCAGGCACGCCGGGCACAGCGGGCACACCGGGCGCAGCGGGCACGCCGGGCGCAGCAGGCACGCCGGGCGCAGCAGGCACGCCGGGCGCAACAGGCGCGCCGGGCGCTGCAGGCACGCCGGGCCCCGGGGTCGCGCCCGGCGCCGTCCAGGCGGACAAGCCCGCCGGCACGCCACCCATAAAGCAGGAGAACTCTTCGGGCATGCCTTCATGGCTGGCCGACAATCTGCTCGTCATCGTCACCGCCGTGCTGGCGCTGATCGCCTTCGCCATTGCCTGGCTGCTGCGCCGGGCGGGCGCCCGGCGCGAGGACGACGACGAGGAGACCTACGCCTATAACGAGCCGGTGCTGGATACGGCAGCACTGAACCGCAAGCTCGACAGCATCAATCTCGACCTGGACGAACCGCCCACGGACGAACCGCGCCGTGTCGGCGGTCCACGGGTTTGATACATGTCTAGAGTTGCATTGGGGCTGGCGTACGACGGCTCCGCCTGGCAGGGTTGGCAGACGCAGCCGCATCGGCAGACGGTGCAGGATACGCTGGAGGCCGCGCTGGGACGTTTTTGCGGGATCGAGGAACCGGTGTCGACGATTTGCGCGGGCCGCACGGACACCGGCGTGCATGGCGCCATGCAGGTGGTCCACCTGGATACGGCGCTGGACCGTCGCATGGAATCCTGGGTCAGGGGCGTCAACGCGTTTCTGCCGCCCAGCATTTCGGTGCAGTGGGCGCAGCAGGTGTCGGATGAATTCCACGCCCGGTTTTCGGCCAGCGCGCGGACCTACGTCTATCTGCTGTGGCGCGGCCGGGTGCGTCCGGCGCTGTGGGCAGGGCGCGCGGGCTGGTGCTTCCAGCCGCTGGACGTGGACGCGATGCGCGCGGCGGCGAGCGCCTTGCTGGGCGAGCACGATTTCTCCAGCTTCCGTTCCTCGCAATGCCAGGCCAGGCATCCGGTGCGCCACCTGCAGCGGCTCGACATCGAAGAGCGCGGGCCGTTCCTGGTGTTCACCTTGAAGGCGAACGCCTTCCTGCATCACATGGTGCGCAATATCATGGGAGCGTTGCTGCAGGTCGGGCAGGGCAGGGAGACGGTCGACTGGATGGCGCAGCTGCTGTCGTGGCGCGACCGCAAGCGCGGCGCGCCGACGTTCGCGCCGGACGGCCTGTACCTCTCGGCCATCGATTATCCCGAAGCGTTCGGGCTGCAGGAACTCGACGGCGGGTCGCAGTTGCTGTCGCCGTTTACTCAAACCTATTAGGAAAGCCGCCGGCGACGGCGACGCCTTTTCCTGCCCGATGGAGGCCTTTTGCCATGCGACGCCGCGCGTTTTTGAAGCAGACCGCCCTGGGAGCCGCCGCCGGCGGTGCGGCCGTGGCGGCTCCGGTTTTCGCGCAGGAAGCTCCGGCCGTCGCATGGAGGCTGGCCTCCAGCTTTCCCGATGAATCGCCGACGATGTCGGCGGGCGCCGAAGACGTGGCGCGCTATGTCTCCGAAGTGACGGACGGGCGTTTCACCATCGAGATCTATCCGGCCGGCGATCTGGTGCAGCCGGGCCAGATACTCGAGGCCGTGCAGTATCGCGTCGTCGATTGCGGCCATACGGCCTCGACCCGCTATTTCGACACGGACCCGGCGCTGAGCTTCGACGCCGGCGTGCCGTTCGGCCTGAACACGCGGCAGATGCACGCGTGGATGCTCCAGGGCGAGGGCCTGGCGCTGACGCGCGTGCTGTTCGACAAGTACAACATCCTGAACTTTCCCTGTGGCTACACCGGCGCCCAGATGGGCGGCTGGTTCCGCCCGGAAATCAAGACCGTGGACGACTTGCGCGGGCTGAAGGTCAAAGCCGGCGGATTCGCCCGCGCGGTGCTTGCCCGCATGGGCGCGATTCCCGTCGCGGTGCCGGTGGCGGAAACCTATGCCGCGCTGGAGCAGGGCGTGGTGGACGCGGTCGCCTGGATCGGCCCCTACGACGACGAGAGCCTGGCGCTCTATAAGGTCGCCAGGAACTACTATTTTCCCGGCTGGTGGGCCGGCACGCTGCAGTTGTCGCTGTACGTCAACCAGGACGCCTACGACGAGCTGCCCAAGCCGTACCAGTCCGCGCTGGCGCTGGCCTGCAGCATGGCCACGGGCAACATGATCGCCAAGTACGACGCCGGCAATCCACAGGCGCTGCGCCGCCTGGTCTCGCGCGGGGCCCAATTGAAGGCGTTTCCCAGGCCGCTGCTGCAGGCCGGCTACGAAGCGTCGCTCGCCGTCTATAAAGAAATCAGCGCCAAGAACCCCATGTTCAAGAAACTCTACGAAAGCATGACGGCGTTTCGCGACATGGAGGCGCCGTGGTTCCGCCTGGCCGAAGGCAGCTTCGACAACCTCATGACGACTCTGGCTCAGCCGGGCTCCTAGCGTGCCGGCCGCGCCCGGCGGATATACTGAATCAACCCGTCGCGCATGCGACGAAGCCACTGAAGAATTCCATGCGCACACGCATCAAGATCTGCGGATTGACCCGCGAAGAAGACATCGACGCCGCCGTCGCGGCCGGCGTCGACGCCATCGGCTTTGTCTTCTACCCCAAGAGCAAACGCTGCCTCACGCCCACGCGCGCCGCGCAGTTGCGGCGCATGGTGCCGGCCTTTGTCGATGTCGTGGCCCTGTTCGTCAATCCCGCGCAAAGCGAGGTCGAGGCCGTGCTCGACCAGGTCGGGCCGGAACTGCTGCAGTTCCACGGCGACGAAACGCCGCAGGATTGCGCCCACTACGGCCGCCGCTTCCTGCGCGCGTTCCGCGCCGGCGCGCCGGGCCTGGAAACCGCGGAAAACCTGGCGTCCACCTGCCGCGCCTACGGCGAGGCCGCGGGCTGGCTGTTCGACAGCTACAGCGCGGGCTACGGCGGCAGCGGCCACGGCTTCGACTACGCCTTGCTCGACGAAGTGAGGGCCGATCCGATCTCGCGCCCGCTGATCCTGTCGGGCGGATTGAACGCCGAAAACGTGGGCCAGGCGGTGCGCTCGCTGCGGCCTTGGGGCGTGGATGTGAGCAGCGGAGTCGAGGTCGAGCAAGGAATAAAAAGTTCTGATAGAATCTCGTTCTTCGTTGCCGCGGTGCAAGCCGCGGACGCGATACTGAAGAGTGAAGCAGTGCTGATGAATAAGCCGCACTGAGTAGTGTGAAGTTGTGCTGGGAATGTCGCCAAGCTGGTTTTCCCGGACGCAATGAAAAATGCAAAAAATCTTCCAAGACGATTTGCATAGTTCAAAAAAGCACTATATAATTTTTCTTCTTTGCAGGCGGTTAGCTCAGCTGGTTAGAGCGCCACGTTGACATCGTGGAGGTCGTTGGTTCGATTCCAATACCGCCTACCAAATTCCTGCAAAGTGGTGCCAAGCACCGCCTTAAAAGCCGCGTAAGTCTTAGACTTCGCGGCTTTTTGCTTTCTGTGCTGCCAAGTAGCGCCAAGCGACTTAAGGGTAGGAATGAGTAAGGCCAATCAGAATAAGGGTAGGCCCCCGCCGCCTCATTTTTCCCGCCTCGGCCGCGCACCGATCCAGATAATCTGACCACCACTGTATGAGCCGGCTGCGCCCGTCCAGATACTCAGCGTGGTTATTGCGCGCTGCTGCGCTCATGCTTCACGCTTGGCTTTTCACTGTCCAGCTGTTTGACGTCAGTTCGCAAACCGTGGCGTTTTGCATTGATGAGAGGAATGCGGTGAGCCTGACGGTTTCTTCTTGTCCGCAAGCTGGGCGAGTGAACATTGGGATGCCAACCCGTCCATCGCTTGGAAGTTGCGGGCATCAACCGCCGGGCTGAAGGTCCTGCGCCGCCCCAATATACTGTATAAAAATACAGTATATTGGGGCTATGGGGCTGCGCGAGCCAGCCCCTGGCATGTGCGGTAGGGGACGAGAAATGGCCGATGAGGAATGGACACAACGGGACGAGTATTGCTGGCAGGGACCGCCTGGTTGGACGATCTGCCGCGTGTTTGTCGAGGGCATGTGGCAATACGAACTGTGGTTCAGCCGCGGCGCCAGCGGCACGATCTACGGCATGCGCGCATCGCTGGGCGCCGCGCAGGATCTCTACAGGCAGAAGCTGCGCTAGGCCGTCACCGGCGGGATTCCGGCGCGCCCGAGCGCAAGTCTATCCAGCCAGCTTCATGGAAACGTCGGCGTGCGTACCACGATCCAGATCGATTCCCTTCCCGGCCGTACATTCGGGCAGGTCGAGCAGTTCGGCCGCGACTTCTCCGGCTTCGATTCGTCGCGTGATGTCATCCAGCAGTTCCGTGCGCGAAGCAAACCCTCGACCTCTCAGGCCTTTCACAAAAAGGCGGTAGGTCAAGTTGGGTTCGACGCCTTTCATCACGCCGAGGTCGAAAATCCTGCCTTGTTCGTTCCGAAGAAACAGGTGGCCGGGCCTGGCGTAGATTCTGTATACCCGCCACGGCGACAAGGTCGCGGCGTGCGCAACCGGCGGGCGCCCACGCTGGCCGTCCTGCTGCCGTGACGACGTCGCCGGCGGGATGAGCTTCCGGCAAGCCGTGATGGCGCGGGCGAAGGACCTGCTGAATAGCTTCATAAGGCGGCCTGAATGAATCGAAGCGCGGCGTAGCCGCGATACAGCGAATCAGCCGACCAGATTAGGGTTTGGGATTGAAGGCTGCCGGCCTTTATCGAGGTGGAGCATGCGATTCGCCACTAACGAACCCGGCAACAGTGCATCGTCGTGGCAGGCGCCACACCACCACAGTACGCTCAATACCGGCTGGCCCCTACGATTGAATTGAAACAAGCATGGCGCGCGCCCGACCCGCCTGCGGAGCGGCGATTGAAATAAACTGTGCACAACGGAAATATGCCGTATTTGATTTCAACCAGGGGGCGGTGTGAGCGACAAAATGCCGCGGCGGGGGCGATCCACGGCGCGTCGGGTGACGCTGGGACTGGTCGCGGGCTGGCTTGTGCTGGTCGCGGGTCTTGCGCAGTGGATGTCGCAGGGGATCGAAGCGACGCGGCTGGGCAGCCTGGCCGCCAGCGCGGAATATGAAACCCGGATTACCGCGCGCGTCATGGACCGCCTGTTCACCGAGATGATCAGCGTCGCGAACATGGTGTCCCGCCAGGCGCAGGTAATCGAGCTCGCCGCCCGATACCGCACCGATCCGCCCGGCGCGGCGGAGCTGACCCGGCAGGAGCGGGCGGCTTTGTTCACGCGCGATCCCCTGGTGCGCAAGGTGGGCGACCTCATGAATGCGCTGGCCGGCGATCTGCGGTATGCGCGCATTTATATGAACAATATGTCGGACGATACGGTGACGGCCAGCAACTGGGCGGAGCCGGACAGTATCGTCGGCATGGTTTATTCGGGTCGGGCCTATCTGGTGGACGCGTTGCGTGAGGGCAAGGGCAGTTATTTCGGCATTGCCCGGCTAAACAAGAGCCCCTCGTACTTCGTTTCCAGCCGCATCGAGGACGTGAACGAGCAGCCGTTGGGATCGGTGACGGTGAAATTCGATGCGCCGGACGTGGCGCTGTACCTGGCCGGGCGGCATACCACGCTGGTCGTGAATCGCCAGGGGCGGGTGACCACGGCTTCGTCCGCGTCGTTCATGCTGCGCAACGTGGCGGCGCTCATGCCTGCGGGCACGGTGCTGCCTTCCGACGGCGATGAAGATCCGGGCGAGCCCATGGACCTGCGCCCGATTGCTTCCCATGCGGACCAATGGCTGGTCGAAGGCCGGCCGTACCTGGTGCGGCGCCAGCCGCTGTCCAATGCCCAGTACCAACTGATTACGCTGGCTTCGCTGGACGAGCTGACGCTCATGCGCCGGCAGCATCTGTGGGTGGCGGGGCTGGTGGCGGTGTTCGGCTCGGTGCTGATCCTGCTTTCCAGCCACGCGGTCGGGCAGATCGTGAGACGCCGCCAGGATGAACGGCACGCGGCCAATCATGATGCGCTTACCGGTTTGCCGAACCGGCGGGCCGTCATGGCCGAACTGGAGCGGTATTTTTCGCTGGCGAACCGGATGCAGCGCTGCGTGCTGGTGGCGTTCATCGACCTGGACGGTTTCAAGACGATCAACGATACCTACGGCCACGATATAGGCGACAAATTCCTGATCGAGGTGGGCCGGCGCCTGTCGGCCGGCCTGCGTGCCGGGGACATGCTGGGACGCTGGGGAGGCGACGAGTTCGTCGTGGTCGGGCTGGGCGCGCGGCCCGGGCCGGACGCGCCGGAGGGTGAGATCGTGGAGGCCATGCGCGCGCGGCTTGCGCCGTTGCTCAGCGGCGCCTACACGCTGGACGGCTGCCGCTTTCATTACGCGGGCGCGAGCTTCGGCATCGTGAGCGCGGACCCTACCGCAAGCACGCTGCCGGCCGTGCTCAAGCAAGCCGATCTGCTGATGTACGCGGACAAGCAGGCGCGCCGTCAGACGCAGACGGCTTGATCCGCCAGGACGCCGCCCTCAGTCGGACAGTTGCTGCTGTTGCCGCCGCTTCAGCTCGGCAAGCCTGGCCTGGGTTTCGCGGCGCCAGCCGTCTTCCCAGGACGTCAGTTTCGCACGCCACTTGCTGGGCGATTCGCCCGTGTGGCCCGGCATGTTTATCGCCTTCATGTACGGGCAGGCCGAGAGAGGTACGCCGTGCCTTGCAGCTTCCTGGCCAGCCTTGTGGATGAGCTCATCCATTTCGCGCCTCCAAGGGTAGAAGTTGCCTTAGGGACGACGATGACTGTCGTCTCGCTCGAAGTCCAGCACTGTTACTGCGGGAAATAGAGGAGCGGGTCTCAAAAAAAGCGCCCGTAGAGCTGGGCGCGTAAGGAGTGTGCGATGGCGGGCGGCGCATTCGACGTCAGCGGCCTCCCGGCTTGCCGACTGGCGGATTTTTGCCCGCCTGCTCCTGGGTTTTCTTGTTGCGGCCGTAGGCGTCCCGTCCTTCGGGCAGTTCCTTTCCACCGCCGGGATAGCCGGAGTTCGAGTCCGGGTCAGTGTTCTCTCGCCCCGTGGGAGGGCCGTCCGCGGTGGGTTGGGCCTTGCGCCGTTCGTTGTCGGATTCGGCATGGAAGGGAAGCTTGGGCATGTCGCGGGTTCCTGGTTCGCACGATCGCCGCAACGCTGCGGCGATCAGTTTGCAGCAAGCGGCGTGCCGCGGGGCCAGCGTCAGCGGCCGAACTCGTTGGTCTTGTGGCCGCCGCTGCCGGCCTGGCCTCCCGGTATTTTTCCGTCGGGCGCGGGGTTGGCCCGCGAGCCCTTGACGGTGCCCTGGCCGCGTATCTGCTGGGGCTCGCGCTCGGCCGGGCCGGCCGCGGGGGCAGGCGGTTTGGGCGGCGTGGGGCCCGCGGTGTCCGGGCCCTGGCCGTCGGGTCCGGCCTGCTTCGGGACCGGCGCCGATTGTTTGCCGGCCTCCTGGCGGGCGCCGGACTGGTTCTGCGGCTGGGCATGCAGCCGGGTCGTCGACGGATACAGCGCGGCCAGCGCCAGCGGTATGGCCAGGAATGCGCGAGCGGGTTTCATGGCGGTCTCTCCATAATGAATCCCGGCTGCGGAGCAAATGCCGTTCCGGCGGCTCCACGCGTTACCAGCTTGTATCAAGCGCTACCGAGGGTCCGGCAAGCGCGCCGATCTGCACATTTTTGTAGGAATAGGGTGGGCCCTGTAACGCGCCGTCTTATTTGGCGGGCGGGTTGAATCTATGCTGCGGGCGAGCAGTTCTCGCGAGGTAATCATGAAAAAAATAACGTTGCTCTGTGTTGGAGCGTTTATCGGGTGCGCCGCGGTCTCCATGCCGGCGATGGCCGACCACGATGACCATCGGGACTATTATTACGGCGGCCATCATGGCGGCAAGTACAAGCAGGAGTACTGGGACGGAAACTGCAAGGTCGAGCGCAAGTGGAAGCGCAACGGCGACTACAAGGAAGAGCGCAAGTGCAAGGCGCCGCGGCCCGTGGTCTATCCCGCCTATCCGCAGCCTGTGTACCCGCAGCCGGGCGTCGTCATTCAGGGCACCGCCGTGATTCGCTAGGCGGTAAGATGGCTGTTCCACGGCATGGAGGTGCACGATGGAAACAGGCAATCCACCCGCCTACCGGAGCACGCTGGTCGTGCAGCCCGGGCGCGGCGGCAAGTATGAATGGGAAATCGTGACGCGTTCCGCCCGCACGGGCGACGTCGTCCGTGTGGAGCGGGGCGAGGACCTGGCCTACGACAACTGGGACGCCGCCATCGAGGCCGGCAACAAGGCGGCGCTCGACTACCGGCCGGACGATCCGCCCGTGCTGCGGCTGCCCGACTGAAGCGGCGCGCCGGCCGCGCACGGCGGCCGGTCTCTTGCGGTTCAGCGCTTGCGCTGCGCCTCGTGCAGCAAGTGGCTCACGTGGCCGTAGCCCGGCCGGCGGCTGATTTCTTTCATGTACTGGCGCAGTTCATCTTCGGCCGACGGCATTTCGCCGCGGCCGGCGGGCGTCAGCAGCCTGGCGTCCGGGTGCTGCAGCTTGCCCCTCCATTCGGCCGAGTTTTCATCGCGCGAAAAAGGGGAGTTCCGGTCGAGTTTTCCCATTGCCATCTCCTGGGCGATTGAAGAAAGCGGCTCGGGGCCGGGCGGCCCCGCAGGTTCACTGCGCGCGGCGAGCGACCGCGCGCGGTACGTATCGCTGGCTATCGCCTGGCGGTTGTTTCCATTTCTTGGTCTGTGCCATCCAACCGGCTTCCCAGGCTTCGACCTTGTCGCGCCATTGCGCGATGGATTCCCCCGTGTGGGCCGGCATGGCCTGGGCACGGTAGTAAGGGCAGTCCCACAAGGTCAATCCGTCGCGGGCGGCTTGCGCGCCCAGCTTTTGGATGTCGTCGCGTTGCATTGCAAAACCCTCCAAAAGTAAACGATTGGGGGGTTTAGTATGGAGGCAAAGCGCAATAGTTCGCAATAGTGTTGGGATACTATCCCGACTGGCCGTCATGCACCGCTACGGTATATTGCGGTGTTTCTTCAGATACGGACTCGCAACCCATGGGTCAGACCGCCCGGGCCAATTTCCAGTCTTCCGTCCGGCGCCCGGCGGCCCGCCGCCGACTGCCATGATGAGAGTGCTGTGGCTATGCCTGGGCTGCCTGATGCTGGCGTTGGGCATCATCGGCGCGTTTCTGCCGGTGATGCCTACGACCATCTTCCTGATCCTGGCGGTGGGCTGCTTTTCGCGCTCGTCCCCCAGGCTGGAAAAATGGCTGCTGGACAGCCCCACCTACGGGCCCGCGCTGCGCGCCTGGCGCGACCAGGGCGCCGTGTCGGCCAAGGGCAAGACCTATGCCTGCCTGGGCATGGCGCTGGGGTACGTGCTTTTCTGGTGGGGCGCGGACCCGTCCTGGCAACTGGGGGCGGCGGTCGCGGTTTTCTTCCTGGCCAGCGCCGCCTATGTCCTTACCCGGCCGTCGCCGTGCCCGCCCGCCGCGGATGAAAAGCCGCCCGGCGCATAGGCGCCGGTCTCAGTGCGAATGCCTGGGGTCGCCGCGGGTTTCCACGACCTTCAGGTACAGCGTGGCCGGCTCCAGGCAGCCGCCGGTCGATAGTTGGCCCACCCATTGCCGGTACAGTTCCTGCCACGGCGTCTGCGACGCGGGCGCCTGGTAGCCGGGTTCCTGGCTGCGGCGCGCCATTTCGGTTTCGTCCACCAGCGCCGTGACCGTGCGCTGGTTCAGGTCGACGCGGATGCGGTCGCCGGTGCGCAGCAGCGCCAGGCCGCCGCCCACCGCGGCCTCGGGCGACATGTTCAGGATCGACGGGCTGGCGGAAGTGCCGCTCTGGCGGCCGTCGCCCATGCAGGGCAGGTCATCGATGCCGCGCCTGATCAGGGCCGCAGGCGGCGCCATGTTGACGACTTCGGCGCTGCCGGGGTAGCCCACGGTGCCGGCGCCGCGGATCACCAGTATGCAGCGCTCGTCGATGTTCAGCGCCGGGTCGTCGATGCGCGCGTGGTAGTCCTCGGGGCCTTCGAATACGATGGCGCGCGCCTCGAAGGCGTTTTCCGACCCCGGCTGCGACAGATAGGCGCGGCGGAAGTCGTCGCCCACCACCGACATCTTGATGATGGCGCTGTCGAAGAAGTTGCCCGACAGGACGATGAAGCCGGCGCGGTGCTTCAGCGGCCGGTCGCAGCTGCGGATCACGTCGGCGTCATGGGGTTTGGCCGCGGCGGCGATCTCGCCTATGGTCTTGCCCGACACCGTGGCGCAGCCGGTGTGCAGGCGGCCGGCGGCGGCCAGTTCGTGCAGCACGGCGGGAACGCCGCCGGCGCGGTGAAAGCCTTCGCCCAGGTGTTCGCCGGCGGGCACGCAGTTCACCAGCAGCGGCACGTCTTCGCCCAGCCGCTGCCAGTCGTCCAGGCTGAGATCGATGCCGGTGTGCCGGGCGATGGCGATGAGGTGGGGCGGGCAGTTGCTGGACGCGCCCAGCGCCGAGGCCACGACGATGGCGTTCTCGAAGGCCTCGCGCGTCAGGATGTGGGACGGGCGCAGGTCTTCGCGCACCATGTCGCAGATGCGCACGCCGGTCGCGTAGGCCATCTGGCCGCGTTCGCGGTAGGGCGCCGGGATGCTGGCGCAGGTGGGCAGCGACATGCCCAGGGCCTCGGCCAGCGAGTTCATCGACAGCGCCGTGCCCATGGTGTTGCAGTGGCCGATGGAGGGCGACGAGGCGGTGGCCAGGGTCATGAAGCCTTCGTAGTCGAGCTTGCCGGCGGCCATGAGCTTGCGGGCATGCCAGATGACCGTGCCAGAGCCCACGCGCTGGCCGTCGTGCCAGCCGTCGAGCATCGGGCCGCCCGACAGCACGATCGCGGGTATGTCTATGGTGGCCGCGGCCATGAGGCAGGCCGGCGTGCTCTTGTCGCAGCCGGTGGTCAGCACCACGCCGTCCAGCGGATAGCCGTGCAGGATCTCGACCAGCCCCAGATAGGCCAGGTTGCGGTCCAGCGCGGCCGTGGGACGGCGGCCCTGTTCGGCCAGCGGGTGCACGGGGAATTCCATCGGAATGCCGCCGGCGTCGCGGATGCCGGCGCGGATGCGCTCGGCCAGCGCCAGGTGGTGGCGGTTGCACGGCACCAGGTCGCTGCCGGTCTGGGCGATGCCGATGATGGGGCGGCCCGATTGCAGTTCCTGCCGGGTCAGGCCGTAGTTGAGATAGCGCTCGACGTAGATGGCGGTCATGTCGGCGTGGGTGGGGTCGTCAAACCATTTCTGGCTGCGCAGTTTGCGGGGATTGTGCGGCATGGACATCTCGCTCTATGGTTGCGTGGCCGCCCGGCGCGGTCCGGGCGGCCGGAAACCGGGTCAGTTGCGCGCCTTCCCGATTTCGTCGTTCAGCTGCTTGATCAGTTCGGGGCCGAGTTCCTGCGTGTACTTGTCGACCACCGGCTGCACCGTCTGGCGCATGCGCGCCACTTCCTGTTCAGACACAGTATTGATCTTCATGCCGGCCGATTCCAGGATGCCCATGGCTTTCTGGGAATCGGCGCGGCTGTCCTTGCGTTCGAAATCGCGCGACGAGGCGGCGGCCTGGCGGATCAGCCGCTGTTCGTCGGCCGACAGGCCGTCCCACCATTTCTTGGACGCCAGCACCACCCACGGTGTATAGACGTGACGGGTGATGGTCAGGTAGGGCTGCACCTCGTAGAACTTGCTGCTCTGGATGGTGGTGATGGGGTTTTCCTGGCCGTCCACGGTGCGCGTCTCCAGCGCCGTGAACAGTTCCGAGAACGGCATGGGCACGGCGTTAGCGCCCAGCGCGTTGAACACGCCGAGCGCGATCTGGTTCTGCATGACGCGCAGCTTGATGCCTTGCAGGTCTTCGGCGCGCACGATGGGGCGCTTGGAGTTTGTCAGGTTGCGAAAGCCGTTTTCCCAGTACACCAGCCCGACCAGGCCCTTGGCTTCCAGCTTTTTCAGCAGGTCCTGGCCGAGCGGGCCGTCGAGCACGGCGTCGGCTTCTTTTTCGCTGTTGAACAGGAACGGCAGGTCGAACATGCCGAACTCCTTGACCATGCCGGCCAGCGGCGCGGTCGAGCCCACCATCATTTCCTGGACGCCGCCGACCAGCGCGCCTTGCATCTGTTCGTCCGAACCCAGGCTGGCCGAGCCGAAGGTTTTCATCTTGAGCTTGCCGTCGCTGATTTTCTGCAGTTCCTGCGCCAGGTGGCGCGCGGCGCGGCCCTGGACGCTGTCTTCGTTCAGGCCGTAGCCGAAACGGATCAGGCGCGGTTTGACGTCGGCGGCCGAAGCGGCGGCGACGGTGCAGCACAGCGCCGCGGCCAGGACCAGGGTGCGGGTCTTGAAACGGGTGATCATGGTGCTCCTCCTTGGATTTTTCTAATGCATCCAGCGTGCAGGGACGGTGATCAGTTCAGGGAAGATCACCAGCAGGATCAACAGCAGCGTGTAGGCGACGACATAGCGCCACACGCCTTTGATGATGGTTTCCATATTGATGCGGGCGACGCCGCACACCACGTTGAGCACGGTGCCCACCGGCGGCGTGAGCAGGCCCACACAGCCCACCATGACGAACATCACGCCGAAGTAGACGGGGTCGATGCCGGCCTTGGTGACCACCGGCATCAGCACCGGCGCCAGGATCAGGATGGTGGGCGTGAGGTCCATCACCGTGCCCACCAGCGTCAGCAGGATGAGCAGCGCGAACATCAGCAGCTTGGGCCGGTCCAGCACCGGGTCCAGCAGCGCGATGAGGTCTTCTGGCATGTCGGCCAGCGTGATCATGTAGGAGGACACCATGGCGGCGGCCACCAGGAACATGACCACGGCGGTGGTGCTGGCGGCGTTGACGAACAGCGGCGCCAGATCGCGCAGGCCGATTTCGCGGTAGACGAACAGGCTGATCAGCAGCGCGTAGACCGCTGCGACGACGGCCGCCTCGGTCGGGGTGAAGATGCCGCCGCGCAGCCCGCCTATGATGATGACCGGCAGCATCAGGGCCCACAGCGATTCGCGCAGCGCGCGGGCGCGCTCGCCCCAGGAGGCGCGCGGCGCCGGCCCGGCGCCGCCATGCCGGCGCGCCACCCAGGCCCATACCGCCACCAGGGTCAGGCCCATCATCAGCCCGGGTGCGATGCCGGCGAAGAACAGCTTGGTGATGGAAACGTTGGTGGCGACGCCGAAGATGATGAAGGCGATCGACGGCGGAATGATGGGGGCGATGATGCCGCTGGCGGCGATCAGCCCCGAGGCCTGGCCCGCGTCGTAGCCTTTTTCGCGCAGCATGGGGATCAGCAGGGAACCCAGCGCCGCGGCGTCGGCGACGGCCGAGCCCGACAGGGCCGCCAGCAGCACGCTGGCGAAGATGGCGACATAACCCAGGCCCCCCCGTATGTGTCCCACCAGCAAGGTGGCCAGATTGACGATGCGGCGCGAAATGCCGCCGGCGTTCATCAGTTCTCCGGCCAGCATGAACAGGGGCACCGCCATGAGCGTGAAGCTGTTGGCGCCCGACAGCATGTTCTGTGCCAGGATCTGGGTGTCGAAGAAGTCCAGCTGGACCATCAAGGCGATCGCGCTGAGCAGCAGCGCGAAGGCGATGGACTGGCCCAGGGCGATCAGCCCCAGCAGCACGAACAGGAACAGGGCGAGGGTCATTCCTGGCCTCCCGCATGGCCGGGAGGCAGGGGCAGGGGGCCGCCGGCCAGCACCCGCGCCAGATCGGCCAGCGTCAGCAGGCCCATCGCGACCGCGGCATAGAGCGTGGCTGCGTTGAACGCCGCCAGCGGCATGCCGGTGACGGGCAGCGCCGTGTCCAGGCCGATGACGGTCTGGGTCCAGCTGCCATCGGCCATCAGCCAGAGCACCCACAGGATCAGCAGCTGGCTGAAAACGTGCGCGGCGCGGCGCGCGCCCGGGCCGAAGCGTTCGACCAGCATGGTGACGCCGATGTGCTGGTGGCTGCGCAGCGCGATCACCGAGCCTAGGAAAATCATCCAGACGAAGGCCAGGCGGGAGATCTCGTCCGATACGTTGATGCCGGAATTGAACAGGTAGCGCAGCGCCACATTGCCGAACAGCAACATCACCATTACGGCCAGACAGGCCGCCATCAGCCAGGTCTGCAACGCGAAGCACCAGTCGGCGGCGCGGGCCAGCGGCGAACCGCCAGGCCGCCCCGGTGGGAAGGCTCGCATGGTTTGTCTCCTCTCCGTCGTGCGGAATTTTTGGCTTATGCTGCCGAAAATGTTAGCGCTAACATTTTTGCTTTGGCAAGCCTTTGTTTTTTGGGTCAGACTACGCGCTCGCCAACTCATGCCGAGGACAAATGTCCGTCCGTAAACCCCGAAGCCCGCACGCCGGGCGCGTCACCATGCAGGATGTCGCGCGCCGCGTCGGCGTCAGCGCCATTACGGTGTCGCGCGCCTTGCGCACGCCGGACAAGGTGGCCGAGGCGCTGCGCCTGCGCATCGTGCAGGCGTGCGAGGAGCTGGGCTATGTTCCCAATCACGCCGCCAGCGCGCTGGCGTCGGCGCGCTCGCAGACCATCGTGGTGCTGATTCCGTCGCTGAGCAACGTGGTGTTCGTGGACATCCTGGCCGGCATCAAGGAAGTGCTGGACCGCCACGGCTACCACATGCTGATCGGCGTGACCGGCTATGGCCCGGACGAGGAGGAAGGCCTGCTGCGCAAATACCTGCAGCATTCGCCCGACGGACTGATCCTGACCGGCATCGACCACAGCCCCAGCGTATGGGAGCTGCTGCGCGCGCGCGGGCTGCCCACGGTGCACACCATCGAAACCCTGGACGGCGGCGAGCACATGAGCGTCGGCTTCTCGCAGTTCGATTCGGGCTACGCCGCCGGCCGCCACCTGGTCGAGCGCGGCTGCCGGCGCATCGGCATCGTGGGCGCGCAGCTGGACCCGCGTTCGCTGCGCCGCTGCGAGGGTTGCCGCCAGGCGCTGCGGGACGCGGGCCTGTACGACGCGGCGCTGGAGATCATGACGCCGGAAAAATCGTCCATCGGCCTGGGCGCGTCATTGCTGCAGGACCTGCACGCCGCCCATCCCGATTGCGACGCGGTCTTTTTCTGCAATGACGACCTGGCCCAGGGCGCGGTGTTCCAGTGCGGCCGTCTGGGCCTGGCGGTGCCGCAGCGCATGGCCATCGTGGGTTTTCACGACCTGGCCGGTTCGGCCTGGACCACGCCGCCGCTGTCGACCATCGCCACGCCCCGCTACCAGATCGGCGCGGCCGCGGCCGGGCTGCTGATGCGGCACCTGGCGGGCGAGGCCGTCGCCGAACGCCACGTGGACCTGGGGTTCACGCTGGTCCAGCGCGAAACCAGCTGAACGCCGCTGGCTACGCCTCGCCGCCCGGTTCGGGCGTCTGGGTGAAGGCCCGCACCAGGCGGGCGATGCCGTCGAGTTCGTCGTGCGCGCCAGCGACCCATTCGGGCGTTTCGAAGGGGCTGTCGGAAGGGGTGTCGTCCAGGCTGGCCTTCAGGTCGCCGAGCAGTTCCAGCGCCATGTCGGTGGCCTGGGGGCTGCTGCGTGTGGACAGGGCGATGGCGATCGCCAACGCCTGGCGCATGGCCAGAAGGCGGCCATCCAGTTCGGTGCCCATGGGATTTCCTTATCGTGAGACTTGAATGGCCTCATTTTAAGGGCCTGGTTTTGCGCCAGATCAAATGAGGCGGGCCGGCGCAGGCGAATAATCCGGAGTATGCAAGCCGCTCCCCGTCCTCAACCGTCCGAAGCCCAGGCGCCCGCGGTCGCCAAGCCCCTGTTTCCGCCCCAACTGCTGGCAAGGCTGGACAAGAACGGGCCGCGTTACACCTCTTATCCCACTGCCGACCGGTATCACGCCGGTTTCGGCGAACTGGACTACCGGCTGGCCCTGCGGCAGCGGCGGGCGACCAGCCCGGATGAACCGCTCTCGCTGTATGTGCACATCCCTTTCTGCGAGTCGGTCTGTTATTACTGTGCCTGTAATAAGGTGATCACGCGTCACCATGACCGCGCCGCCCGCTACCTGGACGCGCTGGCCGCCGAGATCGGCCTGCACGTGCGCGAACTGGGCGAGGGCGTGCCGGTCTCGCAGCTGCATTTCGGCGGCGGCACGCCGACCTTTCTCTCCGACGCCGAGCTGGACCGCCTGATGGCGGACCTGCGCCGCGCCTTCCGCTTCGAACCCGACGCGGAGCTTTCCATCGAGGTCGATCCGCGCACCGCCACGCCCGAGCGGCTGGCCTATCTGCGCCGGCTGGGCTTTAACCGCCTGAGCTTCGGCGTGCAGGATTTCGACGCGCGCGTGCAGGCGGCGGTGCATCGGGTGCAGTCCTTCGAGTCGGTGGAGGCGCTGGTGCGCAGCGCCCGCGAGCTGCGCTACGACTCGGTCAACGTGGACCTGATCTACGGCCTGCCGCTGCAGACCGCGGAATCGTTCGGCCGCACCATCGAGCAGGTCATCGCGCTGCGGCCCGACCGTATCGCGCTGTATGCCTATGCCCATCTGCCCACGCGCTTCAAGCCGCAGCGCCGCATCAACGAGATCGACCTGCCGCCGCGCGCCACGCGGGTGGGCCTGCTCAGCGCCGCCATCGACGGCTTCCTGAAGCAGGGTTATTCGTACATCGGCATGGACCATTTCGCCCTGGACTCCGATTCGCTGGCCGTGGCCAAGCGGCGCGGCGAGCTGCATCGCAACTTCCAGGGCTACAGCACGCAGCCCGACCGCGACCTGGTCGCGCTGGGCGTGTCGGCCATCGGCCGCATCGGCGATACCTACAGCCAGAACGCCAAGGACCTGGACACCTATTACGCGGCCATCGAGTCCGGACGCTTCGCGGTGGAAAGAGGGCTGGCGCTGAGCGAGGACGACCTGGTCCGGCGCGAGATCATCATGGACATCATGTGCCAGGGGCGCGTGGACTTCGCGCGCATCGAGGCGCGCCACCGCCTGTGCTTCGGCGACTACTTCAGCCGCGAACTGGAGCAGATGACCAGCCTGGCCGAACTGGGCCTGGTCGAACTGCAGCAAGGCGCGCTGCGCGTGACCGGCCTGGGCTGGTATTTCGTGCGCGCCGTGGCCATGGCCTTCGACGGCTACCTGCAATCGGCCGCCAGCGGGGCCAGCTACTCCCGCATCATCTAAGGGACCGATAGCGGGAGCGGCGGGGCGCTTCATTCGATCGCGAACTTCTCGCGCAGGTACAGGGCCAGCGACAAGTCGTCGGACAGCTGCAGCTTGCGCATCGCGCAGCGTTTGTGCGTGCTGATGGTCTTCTTGCTGCGCACCAGCCGCGCCGCGATCTGTGTCACCGAAAAGCCCTGGCTGATGTGGCGCAGGATCTCCACTTCCGAGGTGGTCAGCGATTCGTGCGGGGCGGTGGGCTCCTGCGAGTGGACCCGGCCGTCGCGCACGGTCAGGAACTTGTGCTTGCCGCTGAGCACGCCTCGGATCATTTCGGGCAGCAGGCTCAAACCCCATTTCTTGGCCATGTAGCCGTTTGCCCCCGCCCGGAAGGCGGCGTACTGGGTTTCCTGGCGGTTGCCGGCCGAGAACGTGATGATCGCCATGTTGGGGTGATAGCGGCGCAGGCGCCGCAGATAGCTCACGCCGTCCCAGAGATCCTGCGGCAGGTAGAAATCCACCAGGGCCACGTCGCAAGGCGTGTGGGACAGCTTTTCCAGTAACGATCGGGCCGAGGTTTCCTGGTGCAGGACCCGGAAGCCGGACCGGCTTTCGAGATAGGCGCTTACGCCCACGGCGATGACCGGGTGGTCGTCCAGGACGGCCACGTTGACCACCGGGGGCAGGCGCGACAGCAGCAGGTGTTGGCGGGCTTCCGGCAGATTGCCGGTTTCGGGACGCGCGGGGCTGGAGGAATTGAGTGCCGCGGTGCGGGGCGCTGGAATAGGTTTCATCTTGTGCTTTCCGCTGTTTTGATTGGGGCGGAATGCCGGAGGCCGGCTCCGCGCTGAGTTCGCTGTTGGTCCTAGATTGGTAGCAGCCAGATTACGTTTTCGGCCGGCTGTTCGCACTGGAAATGCGCTGATTTCGGACCGTTGTACTGTTTGACTTTTCCTGGAGGTAAATATGGCCTATGACGATTAAAGTTTGGTTACAGTACAAAAATAATGGATACACGACAAGCCGCCAGACGCAGATTTCGGCATCGAGTCGGCGGACGGCGGTACGGACAGGTCGGAGTCCTAGGGCTGGATGTCGCGCTTTCGCCACGGAAAAGGCGGCATTAGTGCTACAATCGGGTCAGATAAACGAATTTTGGTTACGCGCGTTTCAAGCGCGAGCCACACAGGCACCGCACCATGCTTTACCCGCTGGCACGAACTACGACCCGGAACTTTCGCCCTATGTCGCGTTAGTGTTTTCGTGCGTCGGGTTTCTCCGTGTCAGGTCAGCGGCAGAACTCAGCAAGACAATCCAAAGAACGCGGCTTCCAGGCCGCGTTTTTCGTTTCCGTTTTTTGATTTTTCAGTTTCCAGAACCTCCAGGAAAGACTCCCGATGGTACAGATCACATTGCCCGATGGTTCGCAGCGCCAATATCCGGGGCCGGTAACGGTCGCTGAAGTGGCGCAGTCGATCGGCACGGGCTTGGCCAAGGCCGCCCTGGGCGGGCGCGTCACGTTCGAAGGCGAGCAAGCCCGGCTGGTCGACACCAGCTTCCGCATCGAAGGCGACGCAAGCCTGGCGATCGTGACCGCCAAGGACGCCGACGGCCTGGATCTGATCCGCCATTCCACGGCCCACCTGCTGGCCTATGCCGTCAAGGAGCTGTTCCCGGACGCCCAGGTCACCATCGGCCCGGTAATCGACAACGGCTTCTACTACGATTTTTCGTACAAGCGTCCCTTCACGCCCGAAGACCTGGCCGCCATCGAAAAGAAAATGGCCGAACTGGCCAAGAAGGACGAAACCGTCACGCGCGAAGAGTGGTCGCGCGACGACGCCGTCGAATTCTTCAAGGGCATCGGCGAAAAGTACAAGGCCGAGATCATCGCCTCGATCCCCTCGAACGAGACGCTCAGCCTGTACCGCGAAGGCAACTTCATCGACCTGTGCCGCGGCCCTCACGTGCCGTCCACCGGCAAGCTGAAGGTCTTCAAGCTGATGAAGGTGGCCGGCGCCTACTGGCGCGGCGACAGCAAGAACGAGATGCTCCAGCGCATCTACGGCACCGCCTGGGCCACCAAGGAAGAACAGGACGCCTATCTGCACATGCTGGAAGAGGCCGAACGCCGCGACCACCGCAAGATCGGCCGCGAGCTCGACCTGTTCCATTTCCAGGACGAGGCCCCGGGCCTGATTTTCTGGCACCCCAAGGGCTGGACCCTGTGGCAGCAGGTGGAGCAGTACATGCGCTCCGTCTACCGCGACAATGGCTACCAGGAAGTGAAGGCGCCGCAGATCCTGGACATTTCGCTCTGGAAAAAGACCGGCCACTGGGACAACTACCGTGAAAACATGTTCACGACCGAGTCCGAGAACCGTGTCTACGGCCTCAAGCCCATGAACTGCCCGGGCCATGTGCAGATCTTCAACGCCGGCCTGCATTCCTATCGCGAACTGCCGCTGCGCTACGGCGAATTCGGCCAGTGCCACCGCAACGAGCCCTCGGGTTCGCTGCACGGCATGATGCGCGTGCGCGGCTTTACGCAGGACGACGGCCACATTTTCTGTACCGAAGAACAGCTCCAGGACGAATGCGCCGACTTCACGGCGCTGCTGCAGAAGGTCTACCGCGACTTCGGTTTCACCGAGGTACTGTACAAGGTCGCCACGCGTCCGGAAAAGCGCATCGGTTCGGACGAGGTCTGGGACACGGCCGAGGCGGCCCTGATGGAAAGCCTGCGCCGCACCGGCTGCGAATTCGAGATTTCGCCGGGAGAGGGCGCTTTCTACGGTCCCAAGGTGGAATACACCCTGAAAGACGCCATCGGCCGCCACTGGCAGTGCGGCACGATCCAGGTCGATTTCTCCATGCCCGTGCGCCTGGGCGCCGAGTACGTGGACCAGAACGACCAGCGCCGTCCGCCGGTCATGCTGCACCGTGCGATCCTCGGTTCGCTGGAGCGTTTCATCGGCATGTTGATCGAAAACCACGCCGGCGCCATGCCGCCCTGGCTGGCTCCGGTGCAGGCCGTGGTGTGCTGCATTTCCGAGCCTTCGGCCGATTATGCGGCCCAAATCACGCAAAGCCTGAAAAAACAAGGCTTTAGAGTGGAGTCCGATTTGCGCGGTGAAAAAATCACTCGTAAAATTCGGGAACACAGCCTGCAAAAGGTTCCGTACATCCTGGTCGTCGGCGACAAGGAAAAACAAAACGGCACCGTCGCCGTCCGCGGGCTGGGTGGTCTGGACCTCGGCGCCATCGCCATCGACGAATTCGTCGCGCGACTGGCCGAGGACGTCTCCACCCGCCGCGACGTCAATCAACCCGATAGCAGCGCTGCTTAACATTTCTAGGAGCTTTCAACATCGCCACTGAAAAAGCCAATCGCATCAACGGTGAAATCCGCGTCCCCGAGGTGCGCCTGATAGGTCTGGACGGAGAACAGCTCGGCATCGTCAAGATCGCCGAAGCGTTCCGTCTTTCCGAGCAAAGCGACGTGGATCTGGTGGAAATCGCGCCGAACGCCGAGCCGCCGGTCTGCCGTTTGATGGACTACGGCAAGTTCAAGTACCAGGAGCAGAAGCGCCAGGCTGAAGCCCGTTCCAAGCAGAAGGTCATCCAGGTCAAGGAAGTCAAATTCCGTCCGGCCACCGACGAGGGCGACTACCAGGTCAAGCTGCGCAACCTGCGCCGCTTCCTCGAAGAAGGCGACAAGGCCAAGGTGACGCTGCGTTTCCGGGGCCGCGAAATGGCCCACCAGGAACTCGGCATGCGGGTACTCGAACGTGTGCGCGACGATCTGCTGGAACTTGCCCAGGTCGAAGCCATGCCCAAGCTCGAAGGCCGTCAGATGGTCATGGTGCTGGCGCCCAAGAAGAAGGCCGCGCCCTCGGGCAAGTCCGAATCGGCCTGAGCGCCGGGAGGCGCCCTTAGCCGGGATCGCCTTCAGCACGGTTGCCCGTAGAACCCGCCGTCCGCGCCGTGGACCGGCGGGTTCGCTTATTGGGCGGCTCTGCGCTACGATGTCAAAAAGAAAGCCGCCTTCCCGCGAGGGAAGGCGGCGTCCGTTCAGGGTGTCGCGATGCACGTATTGTTCGTTTTGGATCCCTTGCCGCTGCTCAAGGCGTACAAGGACAGCTCGGTTGCCATGATGCGCGCTCTGGTCGCGCGCGGCCACACGCTCAGCGTGGCCATGCAGGGCGACCTCTACATCGAGGAAGGCACGGTCAAGGCCGTGACCACCCCCATCGAACTGGTCGCGGACGCCGATCTGCACGGCCACGACTGGTGGCGCGAATCCGCGGCGCAGGACCTGCCGCTGGCGGATTTCGGCGCGGTCGTCATGCGCAAGGACCCGCCGTTCGACATGGAATATGTGTATTCCACCCACCTGCTCGAATATGCCGAGGCGCAGGGCGCCCGGGTGTTCAACGGCGGCGCCGCGATCCGCAACCATCCGGAAAAGCTGGCGATCACCGAGATCAGCGAGTTCACCGCGCCCACGCTGGTGACCCGCAACATGGCGCGCCTGAAAGCCTTCCACGACAAATACCAGGACGTCATCGTCAAGCCGCTGGACGGCATGGGCGGCACCGGCGTGTTCCGGCTCCAACCCAAGGACCCGAACCTCAACGCCATCCTGGAAACCCTCACCGAAGACGGCGCGCGCACCATCATGGCGCAGCGCTACATTCCCGAGATCGTCAACGGCGACAAGCGCATCCTGCTGATCGGCGGCGAGCCGGTGCCATATTCGCTGGCCCGCATTCCGCTGGCCGGCGAAACCCGCGGCAACCTGGCGGCCGGCGGGCGCGGCGTGGCGCAGGAGCTGTCGCCGCGCGACCGCGAAATCGCCGAGGCCGTGGCGCCCAGGTTGGCCGCGCGCGGCCTGTTGCTGGTCGGCCTGGACGTCATCGGCGATTACGTCACCGAGGTCAACGTCACCAGCCCCACCTGCTTTGTCGAAATCGCGGAACAGACCGGATTCGACGTCGCGGGCATGTTCGTCACGGCGCTGGAACGGGCTGTGGCGGGCAAGACCGCGGCCTGAGCCGGGGCGCCGCCATGGCCACGGGTATTGTCATCGTCGTGCACGCGCCCCTGGGCGCGGCGATGCGCGAATGCGCCAGCCACGTCATGGGCGACATCGACGGCATGCTGGCCATCCACGATATCCAGCCCGAGGACCGGCCGGACGATCTGGCGCCCGACGTGCTCAAGGACATCCTCGAACAGGAGCACGGGGGCGGGGTGCTGGTGCTGACGGACCTGATCGGCGCCACGCCCGCGAACATCGCCAAACGGGCCGTGGCCGACGCGCAGGCGCAGGGCATCCAGTGCTGCGTGCTGGCGGGGCTGAACACCCCGATGCTGCTGCGGGCGCTGACCTACCGCAACCTGCCCCTGGCCGAAACCCGCGAAAAAGCCCTGTCCGGCGGAGTGCAGGGCGTCTTGCGTGTAGACTGACGGGCGGTAATTTGCCCTATCATGTCGGCTGATATTTTCGGCTGACATCCGGTTCGACGTTTTGCTGCAATCCTCACCGCGGTTCCCGCCGCGGCCATAATTCTTCCTATGCCTAATACAGACATCGTCATCAGCAATAAACTTGGCCTGCACGCCCGCGCGGCCGCCAAGCTGACGCAACTGGCCAGCAAGTTCTCAAGCGAGATCTTCATCTCGCGCGGCGCGCAGCGCGTGAACGCCAAGAGCATCATGGGCGTCATGATGCTGGCTGCCGGGCTGGGCGTGACGGTGCGGCTGGAGGCTTCGGGCAGCGATGCCGAGCAAGCCCTTGCCGAAATTGAAACTCTGTTCGATAGCAAATTCGGTGAGCAGGAATAGAACTTCTTCTGAATCCGCCGGCCTGAGCGCGGCTCGGGCCGGCACGTCTGCGACCCTCATGGACACACACGACGGGGCTGGCTGTGCCAGCCCCGTCGTGTGTCTTTACGGCAAAGGCGTCGCCAAGGGATATGCCATCGGGCGCGCCGTCGTCATGGGCGCGGCGGCGCTCGAAGTCGCGCACTACCGCATCGCACCCGAGGACGTGGCCGCCGAAAGCCGGCGCCTGACCGACGCCCTGGCTTCGGCGCAGCAGGAACTGCTGCAACTAGCCGAGACCTTGCCGGCCGACGCGCCGCGCGAGCTGGGCGCCATGCTGAACGTGCACAGCCTGCTGCTGGGCGACCCGCTGCTGGCCGAGCAGACGCTGGCCCTCATCGCCGAGCGCCACTACAACGCCGAATGGGCGCTGACCACGCAGGGCCAGATCCTGGGGCAGCAGTTCGACGCCATGGAGGACGAGTACCTGCGCGAGCGCGGGGCCGACGTGCGCCAGGTCATCGAGCGCGTGCTGCACGTGCTGGCGGGCTCCTCGGCGATCTTGCCCGACATGTCCCACATGGGGGGCGACGACGCGCTGGTGGTCGTGGCCCACGACATCTCGCCGGCCGACATGCTGCGCCTGCGCGGCGGGCGTTTCGCGGCCTTCGTGACCGACCTGGGCGGGCCCACCTCGCATACCGCCATCGTGGCGCGCAGCATGGGCGTGCCCGCGGTGGTGGCGATGGGCAACGTGCGCGAGCTGGTTCGCGACGGCGACATGCTGATTATCGACGGCGCGGCCGGCACGGTGATCGTCAATCCCTCCGACCGCATCCTGCAGGAATATCGCCGCCGCCAGTCCGCCTATGCGGACGAGCGCGCCGAACTCAGCCTGCTGCGCGACGAACCGTCGATCACGCTGGACGGCATCGACATCGTGCTGCACGCCAATATCGAACTGCCGGACGAGGCCGCGCTGGCGCTGGCCTCCGGCGCGCACGGCATCGGCCTGTTCCGCAGCGAGTTCCTGTTCATGGGGCGGCCCGACCTGCCGGGCGAGGAAGAGCAGTACGAAGCGTATTCGTCCGTGGTGAAGGTGATGGCCGGGCGGCCGGTCACGATCCGGACGCTGGACATCGGCTCGGACAAGACGCTGGACGGCGAGGCCACCGTGGCCACCAACCCCGCGCTGGGGCAGCGCGCCATCCGCTATTGCCTGGCGCGCCCGGAAATGTTCGCGACCCAGCTGCGCGCCATCCTGCGCGCCTCGGCCCACGGACCGGTGCGCCTGCTGATACCCATGATCGCCCACATGCACGAGGTCGTGGCGACCCGTGCGGCCATCGAAGCGGCGCGCCGCGAACTCGACGCCCGCGGCCAGCCCTACGCGGCGCACATGGACGTGGGCGCCATGGTCGAGGTGCCCGCTATCGCCATTGCCATCGAGCCTTTCGCGCAGGCGCTGGACTTCCTGTCCATCGGCACCAACGACCTGATCCAGTACACGCTGGCGATCGACCGCGGCGATCACGACGTGGCCGGCCTGTACGACCCGCTGCATCCGGCCGTGCTGCGCCTGGTCGCGCACACCATCAATGCCGGCGAACGCGCCGGCAAGCCGGTCGCGGTGTGCGGCGAAATGGCGGGCGATTCGCGCATGACCCGCCTGCTGCTGGGGCTGGGCCTGACCGAGTTCTCCATGCACCCGCAACAGCTGCTGGACGTCAAACGCGAAGTGCGCCGCGCCCACTCCAACGCCCTGCGCGTCAAGGTGGCCGCCGCCCTCAACCGCGCCCTCCCGGTCGACCTGGACGCCCTGGGCCCCGGCTGAACCGCGCCCAGCCGCCACAGACAAAAAAGCCCGGAGCCACAAGCCCCGGGCTTTTTTTTCGACAGACTGAGACGCCGCCTCCCCGATCGGGGCCGCCTTGGATCCGGCTTTGCCGGTCCAAGCGCGGCGCCCCCTTGAGGGGGAGGCGCCTAAGGCGCCTCGGGGGTGGGGGTCCACCCTCTTGGATCCGGCTTTGCCGGTCCAAGCGCGGCGCCCCCTTGAGGGGGAGGCGCCAAAGGCGCCTCGGGGGTGGGCCTAAGAGTGATAAGCCGATTCGCCGTGGCTCGTCACGTCCAGGCCCTCGCGTTCCTGGTCTTCCGGCACGCGCATACCGCATAGGGCATTGGCGATCTTGTAGGCGATCCAGGCCACCACGCCGGACCAGACCACGGTCAGCAGCACGCCTTCGAGCTGCACCCACAGCTGATGGCCGATCATGCCGGCCTCGGCCAGGCCGGGACCGCCCAGGACCTGGGCGTTGAACACGCCGGTCAGCAGGGCGCCGACGATGCCGCCCACGCCGTGCACGCCGAACACGTCCAGGGCGTCGTCGGCGCGCAGCAGGCGCTTCAGGCCGTTCACGCCCCACACGCAGACCGCGCCGGCGACCACACCGATAACCAGCGCGCCCACCGGGCCGACCAGGCCGGCTCCCGGGGTGATGCCGACCAGGCCGGCGACCGCGCCGGAGGCCGCGCCCAGCATCGAGGGCTTGCCCTTGACGGCCCATTCCGTGAACAGCCAGGCCAGCACGGCGCCCGCAGTGGCGATCATGGTGTTGAAGAAGGCCAGCGTGGCGTTCTCGTTGGCGGCCAGCGCGGAACCGGCGTTGAAGCCGAACCAGCCCACCCACAGCAGGGCCGCGCCCACAAAGGTCATGGGCAGGTTGTGCGGCTGCATGGCTTCGCGGCCGTAGCCCACGCGCTTGCCCACCACATAAGCGCCCACCAGGCCGGCCACGCCGGCGTTGATGTGCACCACGGTGCCGCCGGCGAAGTCCAGCGCGCCCTTGGCGTTGAGCAGGCCGGGCGCCGTCTCGGACGCGAACCACACCATGTGGGCGATGGGCACGTAGGCGAACGTGAACCAGATCACGGTGAACACCAGCACTGCCGAAAAGCGCGCGCGTTCGGCGAAGCTGCCGACGATAAGCGCGCAGGTGATGCCGGCGAACGTGGCCTGGAACGACGCGAACAGCAGCTCCGTCAGGGTGTTCGACATGGCGTAGGCGCCGTCCGCCGGATTGAAGATGCCGGCGAAAAAGGCGCGCGACAGCCCGCCGAAGAAGGCGTTGCCCTCGGTGAAGGCCAGCGAATAGCCATAGATGAACCACAGCACCAGGCCCAGCACGAACGTGCACAACACTTGCAGCAGCACCGACAGCACGTTCTTGCTGCGCACCAGGCCGCCATAGAACATCGCCAGACCGGGTACGGCCATCATCAATACGAGCAGGGTAGAGACGAGCAACCAGGAGATATCCGCTTTATCCATTTTCAGGCTCCATTGAGTCTTTATTTATTTGTTCGTTCAGAGCGCCGCTTCGCCGGCTTCGCCTGTTCTGATCCGGATCACCTGTTCCAACGGGGCGGTGAAGATCTTGCCGTCGCCGATCTTGCCGGTGCGGGCGGCCATTTCGATGGCCTCGATGACCTGGTCGACCAGGTGGTCGGGCACGGCGGCCTCGATGCGCAGCTTGGGCAGGAAGTCGACCGCGTATTCCGCGCCGCGGTAGAGCTCGGTGTGGCCTTTCTGGCGGCCGAATCCCTTGACCTCGGTAACGGTCAGCCCCTGGACCCCGATCCCGGACAGAGCCACCCGCACTTCGTCGAGCTTGAAGGGCTTGATGATGGCGATGATGAGTTTCATGGCATTTCCTCTCATGGTTGCACGTTGGCTCCGGGTATCAAGCAAAGTCCGTGCCATGTTTGCGCACGCGGGAGGCGCCCCGGTGCACGCCCGCAACCGTGCCTTGCCGCACCGAGGTGGTGCGCGCGAGCCGTGTCGCGGCCTCAAGTTGGTGCGCGGTCTGCACCGTTCGGAACATGCAACCAAACATGTTTCAAATCCGATATGTGTTGCAAATCAATGCAACGTATATTTCGATAAATATCTGCATATACCCCTAATTTCACGGCCCGATTGAACCGCGCAACGGGCCGCTCAGCCTTGCGGCATGAGGCTTTCGCATGGAATCACGAGCGCGCGGCGAGCTGCCGCGATGAGGCGGAATCGAGGACTGTTGCGGTTTTTGCTGATACGAGGGTTTACACGCACGAGCTTGTTGCGCGCGTTCGGGTGAAGAAGAATCGAACACAGTTCCTGTCGTCATGAAGACGGCACGGGCCGCAGGCCGCGGCCCGACGGGTACCGATGTTGGTAGGGGGTTGCCGCCATGGCAGCCCGGTTTTCTCCTGTGCTTTGAAGGGCGGTCACCGCATGCGGCCCGCCCTTTTTTTTCGTCCCGGGAAAGCGCGGCGCGGCGACGCATTACACTTGAGTCATCAAGAACATCGTGAGGCCGTCATGAACAATCGCACCCAGTGGATGGAAGACATCCAGAAGAATCTCTCCGACCTGATCGCCCGCAGCCCGGCCGCGGACGTGGAGCGCAACGTGCGCGCGATGATGACGCAGGCGTTCTCCAAGCTGGACCTGGTGACGCGCGAGGAATTCGACGTGCAGGCCGATCTGCTGGCCCGCACCCGCGCCCGCGTGGACCAGCTGGCCGCGCAGGTGGAGCAGCTGGAAACCCGCCTGTCCGCGCTGGAAAAATAATTCCGCGCCAGCCGTATGCCGCGGCCGCCTTCGGGCGGCCTTTTTTATCGGCGCCCGGCGGGACCGATTTGTCGCGCCGGCGCCGACGGCGCGGCGGTCTTTGCCGATACTGGCGGTTTGCATCCCTTTCCGGAGGCCGCCTTGACGCTAGCGGTGCTTGCCAGCCGGGCCCTGTGCGGCCTGGATTCCCACGCGGTGCGCGTGGAGACCCACCTTGGCCCGGGCCTGCCCAGCTTCAATGTGGTGGGCCTGCCCGACACCGAGGTGCGCGAGAGCCGCGAACGGGTGCGCGCGGCCATCCTGAACAGCGGATTCGAGTTTCCGCCCGGACGCATCACCGTCAATCTTTCGCCGGCCGACATACCCAAGGAATCCGGCCGCTTCGATTTGCCCATCGCCCTGGGGCTGCTGCTGGCTTCGGGCCAGTTGGCCGCCGCCACGGGCGAGGCCGGGCCCGCGCCCGCGCCGGCGGCGCTGGCCGATCTGGTGCTGGCCGGCGAGCTGTCCTTGACGGGGGCGCTGGTGCCGGTGGCCGCGCCGCTGGTCATCGCGCTGAGCGTGGCGCGCGAAGCGCCCGGCGCCAGCCTCATCCTGCCCGCGGGCAGCGCCGAAGAGGCGGCCTGGGTGCCCGGCCTGCGGGTGCTGTCGGCGCGCAGCCTGGCCGACGTGGCCGCGCATGCGGCCGGCGCGTGCCGGCTGCCTGACGCGATTGCCCGTCCCTGGCCCGACGCCGGGCCGGGTCCATGCCTGTCGGACGTGAGGGGCCAGCCGGGCGCGCGGCGGGCCCTGGAAGTGGCGGCGGCGGGCGGCCACAGCCTGCTGATGATCGGTCCGCCGGGCGCGGGCAAGAGCATGCTGGCCGCACGCCTGCCCGGCCTGCTGCCGCCGCTGGCCCGCGCCGAGGCGCTGGAGGCGGCCGCCGTGGCGGCCCTGGCCGGCCTGCCGGATGCGCCGATGGGCCTGCCGCCGTTCCGGGCGCCGCATCACAGCGCCTCGGCGGCCGCGCTGGTGGGCGGCGGCAGCCGGCCGCGCCCGGGCGAAATCAGCCTGGCGCACCACGGGGTGCTGTTCCTGGACGAACTGCCGGAATTCAGCCGGCGCACGCTGGAGGCCCTGCGCGAGCCGCTGGAGGCGGGCAGGGTGGTCATCGCGCGGGCGCTGCATGCCGCGCAGTTTCCGGCGCGCTTCCAGCTGGTCGCCGCCATGAACCCGTGCCCCTGCGGCTGGCGCGGCCATTCGGCGCGGGCCTGCATCTGCACGCCGGACCAGGTGGCGCGCTACGCCGGCAAGATCTCCGGCCCCTTGCTGGACCGCATCGACCTGCACGTGGCCCTGCCGGCCTCCGACCCCGACTGGCTGTCGGGTCCGCCGGGCGAGCCGTCCGGCCCGGTGCGCGAGCGCGTGGTGCGCTGCCGCGAGCGCCAGCTGCAGCGCCAGGGTAAGCCCAACGCCGCGCTGGCGGGCGCCGAACTTGACGCGCATTGCCGGATGGACGCCGAGGCCGCGGCCCTGCTGGCGCAGGCCATGCGCCGGCTGGGCGGCTCGGCCCGCGCCCAGCACCGGGCGCTGCGGGTCGCCCGGACCATCGCCGACCTGGAAGGCGCGCCGCTGCTGGCCGCCAGCCACGTCGCCCAGGCCGTGCAGTACCGGCGCACCGGCGTATGATCGTGGCGGCCCGGTCCCGTCGGCCGCGCCCGCCCGTCGGCTCGACAAACTGCGGGAAATCACCATATAATCAAAGGCTTTCCCGGATCTGGGCTTTTGGATTTGTCCGTTTTCGGGGAAAGGGTTCAGGCGAAGCGCCTGGGCCTGGGTGGCGACACCCGAGTAGTACCCCAAGCAGTACCCCCCAGAAGTGGCAACAGGTACACCAAGTTTTGCCGTAGCGCAGCAGGGCTTGGCCGGTGGTTTAACGCCGGCCATACACGCGAGGCAAGCACCTGGCGTCATATAAATCAACAATGCGTGTTTTAGTTTAGGGAATCAACATGCCCAAGATGAAAACCAAGAAAAGCGCCTCCAAGCGCTTTAAGGTTCGCGGCAGCGGCTCCATCAAGCGTGGTCAGGCGTTCAAGCGTCACATCCTGACCAAGAAGACCACCAAGAACAAGCGCCAACTGCGCGGTTCGGCTGCGGTCCATGACTCCAACGTGGCCTCCGTCAAGGCCATGATGCCTTTCGCTTGATATATAACGGAGATCTACTATGCCTCGCGTCAAACGCGGCGTAACCGCCCGCGCCCGTCACAAAAAAGTCATTGCCGCCGCCAAGGGTTACCGTGGCCGCCGCGGTAATGTGTTCCGTATCGCCAAGCAAGCGGTCATGCGCGCTGGCCAATACGCCTACCGCGACCGCCGCAACAAGAAGCGCACGTTCCGCGCTCTGTGGATCACGCGTATCAACGCCGCCGTCCGCGAGCATGGCGTGAGCTACAGCGTGTTCATCGCCGGTCTGAAGAAGGCCTCGATCGAACTCGACCGCAAGGTCCTGGCCGATCTGGCCGTGCGCGACAAGGCCGGCTTCGCCGCCATCGTGCAGCAAGCCAAGGCTGCCTTGGCTGCCTGATCGCGCGCTTTAACTCATCGCGCATCGCTGCGAACGGGGCTGTAATGGCCCCGTTTGCGTTTTGAAGGCTGGATTTCATGACTCACACGGTTGACGACCTGGTCTCCCAGGCGCAAGAACGGTTCGCCGCGGCCACTGACGCCGCCGCGCTGGAAAACGCAAAGGCTCGGTTCCTGGGCAAGGAAGGCGCGCTGACGGTGCTGCTGAAAGCCCTGGGCAAGCTCGATCCCGAGCAGAAGCGCGAGATGGGCGCCAGGATCAATCAGGCCAAGCAAAAGGTCGAGGAACTCCTGAACGCGCGCCGCGCCGCGCTGGCGCAGGCCGAACTGGACGCCCGGCTGGCATCCGAAACCATTGACGTCACGCTGCCGGGACGCGGTCGCGCGCCGGGCGGCATCCATCCGGTCATCCGGACCTGGGAAAGAGTGGAAGAAATCTTCCGCTCCATCGGCTTCGACGTGGCCGACGGCCCCGAAGTCGAAAACGACTGGACCAATTTCACCGCGCTGAACAATCCGCTGGACCATCCGGCGCGGTCCATGCAGGACACGTTCTACGTCGACATGAACGACGCCGACGGCCTGCCGCTGCTGCTGCGCACGCACACCAGCCCCATGCAGGTGCGTTACGCCCGCATGAACAAGCCGCCCATCAAGGTCATCGCGCCGGGGCGCACCTATCGCGTCGACAGCGACGCCACGCACTCGCCCATGTTCCACCAGGTCGAAGGGCTCTGGATCGCCGAGGACATCTCGTTCGCCGACCTGAAGGGCGTGTACACCGATTTCCTGCGTTGTTTCTTCGAAAGCGACGATCTCGTCGTGCGTTTCCGCCCGTCGTTCTTCCCGTTCACGGAGCCGTCCGCCGAGATCGACATGATGTTCACCTCGGGTCCGAACCGCGGCCGCTGGCTGGAGATTTCCGGCTCGGGCCAGGTGCATCCGCAAGTGGTGCGCAACTTCGGCCTCGATCCCGAGCGCTACATCGGCTTCGCCTTCGGTTCCGGGCTCGAGCGCCTGACCATGTTGCGCTACGGCGTCAACGATCTGCGCCAGTTCTACGAAGGCGATTTGCGCTTCCTGCGCCAGTTCAACGAATAACCCACGGCTGATCATGCAATTTCCCGAATCCTGGCTGCGTACGCTGGTCAATCCCCCGATCGCAACCGACGAACTCGCGCACCGGCTCACGATGGCCGGCCTGGAAGTCGAAGACACCGTGCCCGCCGCGCCCGCGTTCTCGGGCGTGGTGGTGGCCCACATCGTCGAGATCGCTCCGCATCCCGACGCCGACAAGCTGCGCGTCTGCCAAGTGGACGACGGCTCCGGCGAGCGTCTGCAGATCGTCTGCGGCGCGCCCAACGCCGCGGCCGGCCTGAAGGTGCCGCTGGCCCGCGTGGGCGCGGAACTGCCCGGCGGCATGAAGATCGGCGTGGCCAAGATGCGCGGCGTGCAATCGTCGGGCATGCTGTGCTCGGCGCGCGAACTGGGCCTGTCGCAAGACCATGCCGGCCTGCTGGAACTGCCGGCCGACATGGTGGTCGGCCAGTCGATCCGCGAAGCGCTGGACCTGGACGACACGCTCTTCACCCTGAAGATGACGCCCAACCGCGCGGACTGCCTTTCCATCCTGGGCGTGGCGCGCGAAGTCGCCGCCCTGACGGGCGCGCCGCTGTCGGTGCCCACGGCCGCCGCCGTGCCCGTGACGCTGGACGAGCGCCTGCCGGTCAAGGTCGAGGCGCCCGATCTGTGCGGCCGCTTCGGCGGCCGCGTGATCCGCGGCGTCAACGCCCGCGCCGCGACCCCTGAGTGGATGAAGACGCGCCTGGAGCGCGCCGGCCAGCGTTCGCTGTCGGCCCTGGTCGACATCTCCAACTACGTCATGCTGGAACTGGGCCGCCCCTCGCACGTGTTCGATCTGGACAAGATCCAGGGCGACCTGTGCGTGCGTTGGGCCCGCGAAGGCGAGACCCTGGAACTGCTGAACGGCCAGACCGTGACCCTGGACCCCAAGGTCGGCGTGGTCGCGGCCGGCGACCAGGTCGAAAGCCTGGCCGGCATCATGGGCGGCGAAGCCACCTCGGTCACGCTGGATACGCAGAACATCTACCTGGAGGCCGCTTTCTGGTGGCCGCAGGCGCTGGCCGGACGCGCGCGCCGCTACAAGTTCAGCTCGGAGGCCAGCCACCGCGGCGAACGCGGCGTGGACTTCGCTACCATTGCCGAGCACATCGAATTCATCACGCGCCTGATCGTCGACATCTGCGGCGGCCAGGCCGGCCCGCTGGACGACCAGATCGTCAACCTGCCCAAGCGCCTGCCGGTGCGCATGCGCCTGGCGCGCTGCCACCGCGTGCTGGGCGTGCCGGTCACGCAGGCCGAGGTCGCCAAGATTTTCGCCAGCCTGGGCCTGGAGTACACGGTCGAGGGCGACGACTTCGTCGTGACGCCGCCGTCCTACCGCTTCGACCTGGAACTGGAAGAAGACCTGATCGAAGAGGTCGCCCGCATCTACGGCTTCGAGAACATTCCCGCCGTGCCGCCGATGGCGCGCGCCAAGATGTTCTCGCAGCCCGAGATCCGCCGCGGCAACCACGCGCTGCGCCGCCTGGCCGCCGCGCAGGACTACCAGGAAGTGGTGAACTACAGCTTCGTCGAAGCCGACTGGGAACGCGACTACGCCGGCAATGACAGCCCGGTGCGCCTGGTCAACCCCATCGCCAGCCATCTGTCGGTCATGCGCTCCAGTCTGATCGGCGGCCTGGTGGCCAACATCCGCCACAACGCCAACCGCAAGCAGTCGCGCGTGCGCGTGTTCGAACTGGGCCGCGTGTTCCTGCGCGACGCCTCGGTGCAGGACGGCCCGCTGGAAGTGGCCGGCGTGCGCCAGCCGCTGAAGCTGGCGGGCGCCGCCTGGGGCCCGGCGGTGGAAGAGCAGTGGGGCGCGGCCACGCGCCAGGTCGATTTCTTCGACGTGAAAATGGATGTGCAGGCGCTGTTCGGCGCGCGCGGCCAACGCCTGCGCTTCGAAGCTGCCGTCCATCCGGCGCTGCATCCGGGCCGCAGCGCCCGCATCGAACTCGACGGCCGCGAAGTCGGCTGGATCGGCGAACTGCACCCGCGCTGGGCGCAGCAGGCCGACCTGACGCACGCGCCCGTGGTCTTCGAACTCGACGTCGCCGCCCTGTCCGAAGGCGAACTGCCGCAGGTCCGCGAACTGTCGCGCCAGCCCGTAGTCATGCGCGACCTGGCGCTGTGGGTCGACGCCCAGGTGTCGGTCCAGTCCATGCTGGACACCGTCGCGGCCGCCGTCAAGGCGGACCCGCAGCTCGCGGTGGTGCAGGACGTGCGCCTGTTCGACGTGTGGCGCGAGAAACCGCAGGGCGGCGAACCCGTCACCGAGAAAAGCCTTGCTTTCCGGTTCTGGCTACAGGACACTGAAGTCACGCTGGACGAAGCCCGGGTGGCCGACTGCCTGGCGCGCATCAAGGACGCCTTGGTGGCCGCGCACGGCGCGCGCCAGCGTTGAACCATGGGGAACAGTATGCTTGCCGAGCCACGCACCCTGACCAAGGCCGAGCTGGCCGAACTGCTTTTCGAGCGGGTCGGCCTGAACAAGCGCGAAGCCAAGGACATCGTCGATACTTTCTTCGAGGAAATCCGCGACGCCCTGGCGCGCGGAGACTCCGTGAAGCTCTCGGGCTTCGGTAATTTCCAGGTGCGCGACAAACCGCCGCGCCCGGGCCGCAATCCCAAGACGGGCGAGACCATTCCCATCGCCGCGCGGCGCGTGGTGACCTTCCATGCGAGCCAGAAACTCAAGAGCGTGGTGGAGCAGGCGACGCCTGCTGCATCCGACGACACCGCGGAGTGATACGCTTTGTCGGTAATTGTTATCGGCACTCGACGTATCGCGGCATAAAATCCTCTTATGACACGTACAGAATCCACCGTTACCTTACCGCCCATTCCCGCCAAGCGTTACTTCACCATCGGTGAAGTGAGCGACCTGTGTGGCGTCAAGCCCCATGTCCTGCGGTACTGGGAACAGGAATTCACGCAGCTCAAGCCGGTGAAACGGCGCGGCAACCGCCGCTACTACCAGCATCATGAAGTGCTGCTGATCCGCCGCATCCGTTCCCTGCTGTACGAGCAGGGCTTCACCATCAGCGGCGCGCGCAACCGCCTGGGCGATGCGCGTGACGTGCCGCACGACCAGGACGCCGCCGTGCGCCTGTCGGGCGCCGAGATGCAGGCCCTGCGCAACGAGCTGGGCAACGTCTCGACGATGCTGGCCGAAGCCCTGGGCACTTCGGCCGGCGCTGCCGCAAGCAACAACGGCGCCGCGTCGGCAGCCTGAATCCGGACATGATGACGGCGCATCGCGCCGCCATCCGCAGTACCTCGCGCCCCGTGCGCAGCCGTAAGCAGGCAGTAATGCAATCGGCGCACTCGGGGCGCAAATTTTTTTAAGTATTCAGCACTTTTTTTGCACGAATGCGTGCAAACATTTTTTAGGTCTGCTATACTCTTTTTCTTTCGGGGCGTAGCGCAGCCTGGTAGCGCACTTGCATGGGGTGCAAGGGGTCGCGAGTTCGAATCCCGCCGTCCCGACCAGTAGTTCCAAGGCCGTTAGTGAGATACTCACTAACGGCCTTTCTCATTGTGGGCGTGAGAGCAAACAGACGATTGAAGCAGCTTTGGGTCGCGCGTATTGGCGCAAATGCGTGACGCAAATGCGTGACGCAAATGCGTGAGGCAAATGCATGAGGCAAATGCGCTTGGCGATTATCGCTTTCCCGCCTTGAACGCATCCCACACCGTCAACCACACCCCCATCACCACTCCGCCCATCAACACCCCAGCAGCCAGATACCCGTTGCCATTCGCAAGCAGCGCGGACGCCGGCGGTACGAAGACCAGTATGGAAACGTTGTTCAGCGTTTCCGCCGCGGCCAGCACCGCGCCTTTGTCGTGGTGCGCGCGATGGGCGAGCACGGTGGTCGATAGCGGGGCGCCGGCGCCCAGGGCAGCGCCCCAGGCGGCCAGGCAGACGAGGGCGGCGGGCAGCGGCAGGGCAAGAAAATGGAAGGCGCCGATGGCGGTGGCCAGCAGTGCGGTGGTGCAGACCAGCGCGCGTTCTTCGCTTGCGGCCAGGCGCCGCAGCCAGCCGGCCGAGAGGTTGCCGATGCCCAGGCCGATGCCGAATGCCGCCGCGCTCAGGCCCACGCCGGCGACGTCGAGTCGATAGCGCTGGCGCAGGACCTCGCCCGACAGCAGGAAGGCGCCTACGGCGGTGCCGTTCCACAGGCCTTTGGCGAGCATGGGGCGCACGATGGGCCAGCGGCGCAGCCATTGCAGGCCTTGCGGTCTGGGTGCCGCAACGGGTGCGCGGGTTTTCGGGATGGCGCTGCGTCCGATCGCGAACGCGGCCAGGCATCCGGCGGCGGCCAGGATGAAGGGGGCGCGCCAGCCCAGCCAGCTGGTGAGCAGGCCGGCGATCGCGGGGCCGCTTGCGATGCCCAGCGTCATGCCGAGCATGACGGCGCCCATGGCGGATGCGTGGCGGGCGCGCGGCATGGCGTCGGCGATCAGCGCGAAGGCGTTGGGAATGATGACGGCCGAGGCCAGTCCGCCGAAGATGCGCAGCGCCACGGCGGCTTCGAAGCTGGGCGCGAAGGCGATGCCCAGGCCGTCGACGGAGAACGAGAGCAGGGCGATCAGCAACAGGCGGCGGCGGTCGACGCGGTCGGACAGGTGGCCGAGGATGGGGGCGGCGATGGCGTAGGCGAGCGCGTAGCTCGATATCAGCCACGTGGTCTGGGCGGTGCCGGTGCCAAAGGCGGCGCCGAGCGGGTTCAGCATGGCCGCAAGCATGAATTCGCTTGCGCCGACGAAGAACACCGAGAGGGAAAGCACGGACAGCAGCGCGCGCTGTCCGCCCTTGCGGGCAACAGTTTTGGAATCAGGCATGGTCGATCTCGCGGAAGCGCGAAATGGATGGAGGAAAACGGAAGGGGAGTTCGTCGCGTGGGGAAGGCCGCGAGGGCTTGCGACGTTGGGCGGCGCGCTGACAGCGCAGAGGCCGGGAGAGTCGGGCCGGCCGTTCGACCGGACCTGCGTGTGCATGATACGCGGTTTTGCGGGGCGGTTCCAGGCGCCGGCCGCGGACGCGGCGCGGCTTGGTTAAGATAGCGCTCGTCTCATCGATCCGTCCGGTCCGTACGCATGCCGCTAATCAAAAAACTGTTTGCCTGCAAGATCACGTTTCTGTTGATCCTCTCCAATCTCGCGGTCTACCTCGCGGCCGGATACCTGGATACACGGGCTTTCGAGAGCCTGAGCCAGGGGTCTTTCCTGATCGATTGGGGCGCGAACGTGCCGGCGCTGACCATGTCGGGCGAGTACTGGCGCCTGTTTACCAGCATGTTCCTGCATGTCGGTTTTCTGCATCTGGCGGTCAATATGCTGGCGCTGTGGTCGCTGGGGACCATACTGGAGGCGCGCATGCGTTCCCCGGTGTTCCTGGGGGTGTATCTGCTGTCGGGTTTGTGCGGCAGCCTGGTGACGGCGCTGTGGCACCGCGAGGACTTTTTCGTGAGCTGCGGCGCGTCGGGCGCGATCCTGGGGATTTTCGGGGCGGCGCTCGTCTATGGACTGCATGACCGGCGCATGGGGCGTGCGCACGTGCCGCCGGCCAATCTGCTGTTCAGTCTGGTGCTGACTTTCGGCGCGGGGTTTGTGTTCAACGTCGATAATGCGGCGCACGCGGGCGGACTGGTGGCCGGGGCGGTGCTGGCGGTCGTTGCGCTTTTCGGCGAACGGCTGCGGCCGGCGGCGCAGGCCGCCGTGCTGGCGGCCGCTGCCGTGATCGGCGCGGTGGCGTTGGCCGCGGTGGCGTACAGCCAGTACGATCGCGGCATGCAGGAACAGATCGCGGCCGCGCGCTTCCAGGACACGCTGGGCAAGATGGGCCTGCTGGGCATCGGGCGGGCGGCGGGCAATGTACTGTTGCTTGACGATTGCATCGCCGAGGCGCTGTCGGCGGCCTCGCGCGACGGCACGCCTGCGCCGGACCTGCGCGGTTGCGCGGACCCGGGCGACAGGGAGCAGGCCTTGTTGGCGAGGTTCATGCCGCAGTGGTATCGGACGTGCCAGGTCCAGGCCGCCGGGCTGCGCGGGCTGTACCCGGACGCCGGCGCGCAGGAGGCGTTGGCGACGGTGGACCGTTACTGCGGGCTTCAGACGCGGATCTATGCGTCGATCTTCCAGCAGGCGCCGGCCGATTTCGACGTTAAGGAAGCGATGCAGACCCGGCTGGTGTTGCGGGTGCTGCTGGACGAAGGCGCGGGGTTCCTGCTGGATCAGGGCTGGAACTTCGGGGCGGACCCGGAAAAGCTGCGCGCGCAGGCGAATGCGCTGCGCGACATACTGGAGGCGCCGGGCGAGCTGGCGACCGCCGTCGTCGATGAGTCCGGGTGCCCGTACTGGAGTTGCGCGCGCTAGCCTGCTAGAGCCACACGGTGGTCACGAGCACGGCGCAACCCGCGGTGGCGGTGGCCGCCATGATGATGCCGAGCCGGCTTCCAAGCTTGCGGTCCTTGCGGCCGACGTTGGGGTTGGCGTCGTTGGCCGATCGCAGTTCTTCCCAGGTCGAGGCGCTGCCGGCCTGGCGGCTGCGCGACTCGGCCGTGGCGCGGGTGCGGCTGCGGGCCTTGCGCACCAGCCGCAGCGCCGGGCAGGCCAGGATGGCGCCGGCCAGGAACAGCGCCAGGGCGCCGACCGCGCCGGCGGTATAGGCGGGGTCGCCGGGCGCCGCCAGCAGGATGGCCGCGGCCAGCAGGCCGATGAAGTTCAGGCCGGCCAGCGCCTTGAGCGCCTGCACGCCCCAGACGCCGGTGGCTTCTTCCGAGAAGTCGCCGACGGATTGCCAATAGGCGGCGTCCTTGGACGCAGCCTGGAAAAAGAATTCGAGATCGCGCTGCAAGGCCTCGCCGTATCGGTCGGCGGGCGGGGTGTCGCGGTGCCATTGGATGGCGAAGTTGCGGCTGCGATCGGCATCCGCGTGGTGCCTGGCCGCCCAGGCGTTCGCCAGGCGGAGAGCGGCGTCGATCGTCAGTTCACCCAGGTGCGCGTCAACAGCGTCTTTCATCGTTGTCATCCCCATATATGGGACATTCTACCGGGCCTGAGGAGGACGGCAGGGGGCATCGCATCAAGCCGCCGATGAAGTAATGAGCCTGTGCGCGGCGGCATCCGCGCTTTCCCTAGTATGCGGTGGAATTTTTATACGATTATCATATTTTCAACGCCGTCGCCCCGCGACCGGCGCACACAGCCGAGGCAACGCGGGCTGGCACTATGAACGTTTTCGGATGGAAACTTCTTTATGCCTACTTCAGCTTCTCGTTCACTGTTGAAAAGGGATTCGGTCGCGCCCGTCGCATCGGAACCCAATCTGACCGACCGCGTCACCGAAATGCTGCTGGAAGAGATTACCAGCGGCGACTACCAGATCGGCGAAGTGCTGCCGCCGGAGCAGATCATCGCCACCCGCATGGGCGTTTCCCGCACCGTGCTGCGTGAAGCGGTTTCGCGCCTGAAGGGCGACGGCATCGTGCAAAGCAAGCAGGGCCGCGGGCTGACCGTCATGCAGACGGCGCGGCCGTCGGTGCTGCGGATGCAGGCCGCCGATATCGGTGACGCCGAACAGGTGCTGCGCATCGTCGAATTGCGCCGCGGCTTCGAGATCGAGGCTGCGCAGCTTGCCGCGCAACGGCGCAGCGAGGAAGACCTGGCCGCCATGCGCCGGGCCCTGCACATGATGGCCGATGCGATCGCCACCGGCGACGTAGCGGCCGGCGTGGACGCCGATATGGAGTTTCACCGCTGCGTGGCGCGTGCGACCCGCAATGAACACTACCTGAATTTCTTCGATTTCCTGGCGGTGCTGCTCAAGAAGAACCTGCGCGTCTCGCGCTCGCGCTCGGCCAAGGTGGCCGGGCGTGGGGCGCAGGCGCAAAAGGAACACGAGGCCTTGTTCGCCGCCATCGAAAAAGGCGATGTGGAGCTGGCGCGGCGGCAGGCGCGCAGCCATGTCGACAACACGGAAGCGCGACTGCGCACGGCGGCGGCCACGGCGGAAAAGCCGTAGCCCTCCGCCAGCGGGCAATCTTCAAGGGGAAGTGGCGATGGGGCAGAAAACGATAGACGAACTGGTGCGCGCCGATGAAGGACTGATCAGCCGCTCCATCTTTGTCGACGACGAGATATTCCAGCGGGAACTGCGGCAGGTTTTCGCGCGGGCCTGGCTGTTCGTGGGCCACGAGAGCCTGGTGCCGAATCCGGACGATTATTTCGTCTCGCGGATGGGCACCGAATCGGTGATCCTGACGCGCGACCGGCAGGGCCAGATCCAGGTCATGCTCAACAGCTGTGCGCACCGTGGCATGAAGCTGTGCCGCTACGACCACGGCAATAACCGGACCTTCACCTGTCCGTATCACGGCTGGAGCTTTTCCACCGACGGCAAGCTGGTGGAGCGGCCCGGCGAACTGGTCGGCGTGCCGGGGCACGCCACGCACTACAAGGGCGAGCTGGACAAGAAGCAGTGGGGCCTGAAGACGGTGGCGCAGGTGGTCAACTACAAGGGCGCCGTGTGGGCGACCTGGGACCCGGACGCGCCGCCGTTCCTGGACTACCTGGGCAATATGCGGCTGTACCTGGACGCGGCGCTGGATCATCGCGACGGCAGCCCGGGCGGCTCCGAGGTCATCGGAGGCGTGCAGAAATGGCGGGTCAAGTGCAACTGGAAATTCGCGCCCGAGAATTTCATCGGCGATCTCTACCACGATATCAGCCATCGCTCCGTGGACATCGTCGGCATTGGGCCTGGCGGCGGCAGGGGCCGGCGCGATCCCTCGGTGACGCGGTCGGCGATCTGTTTTCCGGAACTCGGGCACGGGCTGCTGGGCCGGCTGCCATTCTACGAGGAAGGGCCTTACGCGCCGCAATATGCGCGCTATCCGGAAGTGGAGGCCTATTACCGCGAAGTGCATGAACGCCGCGTGCGCACGCTGGGCTCGGCGATGCGCGTGCAGACCAGCGTGGGCACGATTTTTCCGAACATGTCGTTCCACGGCCGCCAGCCGCGCACCCTGGCGGTATTCCATCCGATCAGTCCCACCGAAATGGAAATGTGGCGCATGTACCTGGTGGACAAGGATGCGCCCGAAGCGGTCAAGGAGGCCGCCCGCCATTACTTCCTGCGCTATTCCGGCCCCGGCGGCATGACCGAGTCGGACGATATGGAGAACTGGACCGGCGCCACCGAGGCCAGCATGGGCGCCATGTCGCGCGAACTCTATTTCAACTACCAGATGGGCGTGGGCCACGCCGAGCCCGTGCCGGAGATTCCCGGGTGCGCGGTCAACGGCGAGTACACCGAGGAAAACGCGCGCATCTATTACCGCCGCTGGGCGCAATTCATGAACGGCTGGTCCTGGGACCAGCTGATGGCGGGCGCCGCGCGCGCCAAGGAGCAGGCGGCATGAACGCGCCCACCGACAAGACGCCCGAGGCGGCGCTGGATTGCAGCATCGACGATATGCAGATCTGGTGGCAGGTGCAGCGCTTCATGCACCATGAGGCCGATCTGCTCGACCACCGCGAGTTCGACGCCTGGCTGGAGCTGCTGGACGAGGACATCGCTTACCGCATGCCGCTAACGCGCAATGTGCGCCGCGACGCCCTGGCGCAGGAGTATTCGGGCGCGCGCGACGCCGCCTGGTTCGACGAGGGCATCGATACGCTGCGCCAGCGGGTCGCCCAGATCAGGACCGGCATTCATTGGGCCGAGGAGCCGGCCTCGCGCGTCTCGCACCTGGTGACCAATATCCGCGTGCTGGGCGTGACGCAGGATGCGGAAGGCGGCGAGCGCGTGCGGGTGCGCTCGCGCTTTCTGATCTACCAGAACCGCCTGCAGGCGGAGGTCAGCCTGTTCGTCGGCAAGCGCGAAGACGTGCTGCGCCGGCGCGACGGTCGCTGGAAGCTGCTCTCGCGCGAGATCCACCTGGACCAGAACGTTCTGTTATCCAAGGCGCTCACGATCTTTTTCTAGCGCCGCTTCGCGGTGCCGGCCCGACTGCCGGCGTTCGATGGTTTTCCTTCCGATCAGGGCCTGTCCGCTGAGGGCGCGGCACGCCCCTACCTGGAGTCGCAGCATGCATAGACGCACTGTATTGAAAGCCTTGGCCGCCGCGGCCGCGATGGGAGCGGCCGGCGCGCCGCGGGCGGGCGCGGCGGCCTTTCCTTCCAGGCCGATTCGCCTGATCGTGCCGTACCCGCCGGGCGGCGTGACGGATGTGGCCGGACGGCTGGCCGGCGAGATCCTGAGCAGGAAGTTCGGGCAGCCGGTGGTGGTCGAGAACCGTCCCGGCGCCAACGGCATGATAGGCAGCCAGCAGGTGGCGTCGGCGGCGCCCGATGGCTATACGCTGCTGCTCAACGGATTGGGCGGCATGGTCCTGCCGATGGCCACGGTCACGGGGCTGCCGCTGGACACGGCGCGCGCGTTCACGCCGATCGGGCAGATGGCGGAGTTCGTCAATGTGCTGATCGTGCGCGCCGATTCGCCGATCCGCAGCGTCGCCGACCTGCTCGCGGCGGCCCGGGCCCAGGGCGAGGAAGCGCTCAAGTACGGGTCGAACGGCGTGGGAACGTCGGTGCACATGACCACGGCGTTCTTCGCACAGCGCGCGGGCATCGACCTGCTGCACGTGCCGTACAAGGGCAGCGGCGAGATGCTCATCGACGTGGTCAACGGCAACCTGGACTTCAGCTTCAGCAACCTGCCGCCCGTGATGGGCCTGATCCGCAAGGGCTCCATTCGGCCGATCGCGGTCACCAGCGGCTATCGCAGCAAGCAGTTGCCGGACGTGCCCACCATGGCCGAGCAGGGCATGGCGGATTTCGACGTGACCAGTTGGCTGGGCCTGTACGGCCCGGCCGGCATGCCGGCCGACGTGGTGCAGGCGCTGAGCGCCGCCTTGGAGCAGGGCATGGGCCAGGCCGCCTCGCGCGAGACGCTGAGCGCCGCCGGCTTCGAGCCCAAGCCTTCGTCGGCGGCCGCCTTCGCCGAGCTCAATCGCGCGGAGCTGGTCCGCTGGAAGCAGGTCGCGACGCGCGCCAATGTATCCCTGAAGTTCGGAGCCTGAGTCGTATGGAAGATCTTTCCCGCTTGCGCCACGTGCATACGGCCATCGTCGGCGCGGGACACGCCGGCGTCGAATGCGCCTGGGCGCTGCGCGCGGCCGGCATCGAGGGCGACCTGGCGCTGTTCGGCGCCGAAGGGCACGCGCCCTACGAGCGCCCGCCGCTGTCCAAGGCCCTCTTGACCGGCTCGACCAGCGAGGAGCGCATCGCCTTGCGCGCCGGCGAGGCCTACGAAAAGTCGCGCGTGACTTTCGTGGCGGGCGATCCGGTGGAGCGCCTGGACACCGCCGCCCGCGTCCTGCTCACGCGTTCCGGTCGCCGCGTGAGCTACGAGCATTGCGTGCTCGCGACCGGTGCGCGGGCCCGGGACATCGCAGGCGTGGCGGGCGCAGGCGTGCATGCGGTGCGCGGGCTGGACGATGCGCGCCGCCTGCGCGCAGCGTTGCGCCCGGGCAGCCGACTGCTGGTGCTGGGCGCGGGATACCTGGGCCTGGAAGCGGCGTGCTCGGCGCGCAAGCTGGGCGCCGAGGTGGCGGTGCTGGAGCAGGGCGGCCAGGTCATGGGCGGCAAGGTGTCCGAGCCGACCGCGGCGCGCATCGGCGCCATCCACCGCGACGCCGGCATTGCGATACGGCACGGCGTGGCGGTGCAGCGCTGGGAGCGCACGGCGGCGGGCTGGCGCGCACACCTGGTCGACGGGTCCGTGGAGGAAGCGGAGCTGGTGCTGGTGTCCGTCGGCGCGGTCGCGGAGACGGGGGTGGCCGAAGCGTCGGGGCTGGACTGCCTGGACGGCGTGGTGGTGGATGAATGCTGCCGGACCTCCGCGCCCGGCGTATATGCGATAGGGGATTGCGCCAGCGCTTTCCGCAGTGAATTGCAGCGCCATGCGCGCATAGAAAGCGTGCAGAACGCGCTGGCCCAGGCGCGCATCGCCGCCGCCGCCATCGCCGGCAAAAGCGTCCCCGCGCCGCGTCCGCCGACCTTCTGGTCCGAGCAGCACGGGCGCCGGCTGCAGATGGCGGGACTGGTGAACCCGGCGCAGCCCTGCCGCGACGTGCTTTTGCCCACGGCCAAGGGTTGGCTGGTGGAGCGTTATCAGGGAGGCCGGCTGGCGGCGATAGAAGCCGTGGACAGCCCGGTCGAGTTCATCAAGGGCGTGCCGCGCATCGGCACGCTGGAATCAGCCTCGTGAAAAGGTGGTCATATGTCTTCTGCAGTTTTTGAATTGCCGGATGGCGCCGAACTGGTGCTGGACGTTCCCGATGACTGGTCGCTGATGGAGGCCGCCAGGCGCGACGGCCTGGAAGGCATCGTCGCAGAGTGCGGCGGGGGCGCCATCTGCGGCACCTGCCACGTGCAGGTCGATCCGGCCTGGTTCGACCGGCTCGAACCGCCGGGCATGGCCGAGGAGGCGCTGCTGGAGGTGGTGCCCGAGCGCTGCGCGACCAGCCGGCTGTCCTGTCAGGTGATCATGAGGCCCGAGCTGGACGGCATCCGCCTGCGCGTGCCCGCGACGCAGCTCGCGCTGTAGCCCGCCGGGAGCCGCCGCCATGGCCGACAACAAATCCATCAACCTGGTCGATCTGCGGCCCGGCGTGCGCGTGCGCATGGCCGACGGCGCCGTCGCCGAAATCGTGGAGAACCCGCAGGACGGGTTCTGGCTGATCGTCCGCTACCTGAGTCATCCCGGGGATCCCTCCCCGGCCGACGCCGGAGAGCAGCAAGTGTTCGCCACCGACGTCGAATCGATCGAACCCTGAACCTTATGGAGCCGCAATGAGCCAAAAACCGAAAATCATCGTATCCGCGCCGGTGCCCGCCGATCTGCGCGAGCGTGTGGCCGCCGCCTGTGAAATCATCGACGTGCCCGTGGGGCAGAACCCCGCGCAAGCCGTGCCCGAGGCGCAGCGCGCCGAAGTCGCTGGCATGGTCTGCACGGTGCGCACCCGCGTGGACCAGGCGTTGCTCGACGCTTTTCCCGCGCTAGCCGTCAGTTCCAATTTTGCCGTGGGATTCGACAACGTCGATCTGGACGCGGCCAACCGCCGCCAGGTGCTCATCTGCAATACGCCCGGCGTGCTGGACGGCGCGGTCGCGGACGTGACCATCGGCCTGATGCTGTGCCTGGCCCGCAACCTGGTGGCCGGCGACGCGTTCGTGCGCAGCGGCGCCTGGACCAAGGGCGCGTTTCCACTGACCACGGACATACGCGGCAAGACGCTGGGCCTGCTCGGCATGGGCCGTATCGGCAAGGTGGTGGCGCGCACGGCGCAGGCTTTCGACATGAAGGTGATCTATCACAACCGGCGCGAGGATCCGTCGGTGCAAGGCCTGGCCGCCTACGTCGGGCGCGACGAGCTGTTCAAGTCCTCGGACGTGCTGAGCATCCACATCCCGTTGTCGGCCGAGACGCGCCATTCCGTGGGCAAGCGTGAATTCGAGCTGATGAAGCCTACGGCTTATGTCATCAATACGGCGCGCGGCCCGGTGCTGGACGAGGCGGCGCTGGTCCAGGCGCTGCGCAGCGGCACGATCGCCGGCGCCGGCCTGGACGTGATGGAGCAGGAGCCGCTGCCGCCGTCCAGCTCCTTGTGCGAGCTGCCCAACGTGGTGTTGCAGGCGCACGTGGGCAGCGCCACCCACGAGACGCGGCGCGCCATGATCGACCTGGCGGTGGCCAGCCTGCTGGACGCGCTGGCCGGGCGCAAGCCGCAGGCCATGGTCAACCCGCAGGTGTGGGAAGCCCGCGGCTGAACTGCGCGGCGCGAAGCGGGACGCCCATCGGGCGTCCCGGCTTTCCAGGGGCTATTTGCCGCCGTAGGCGACCACGATGCCGGCCTTCTGGGCCACTTCGCTCCAGCGCTTGAACTCCGAGGCCGAGAAGGCCTGGAACTGCGCCGCGTCGCGCAGCTTGGGCTCGAACCCCGCGCCGATGATGCGCGACTGGAATTCAGGCGTGGCCAGGCCCGTGACGATGGCGTCCGACAGCTGCGCGATGATGGCCGGATCCACTTTGGCGGGCGCGTACATGCCCAGCCAACTGGTCACGTCGAAGTCCGTCATGCCTTGCTGCTGCATGGTGGGCACGTCGGGCAATTGCCGCGCGCGATAGGCGCTGGTGACGGCCAGGGCCTTCAGGCGCCTGCCTTCCACCATGGCCAGCGTGGGCGGAAGGTTCATGAAACAGATGTCGAGATCGCCGTTGGCCGTGCCCACCAGTGCATCGGCGGCGCCCTTGTAGGGCACATGGTCGAATTTCAATCCGGTGCGCATGGCGAAGAGTTCCGCCGTCATTTGCGACGAGCTGCCGACGCCGTTGCTGCCGTAGAGCGGCTTGCGCTTGCTGGCGCGCAGGTATTCGATGAGTTCCGGCACCGAGTTGGCCGGGTGGTCGGTGCGCACCACCAGCGCATTGACGAATTCCGCGACCTGGGCGATGGGCAACAGGGCGGTGGGAATGTCCAGCGGCAGCCCGCGCAATGTCGCCGGCGGCAGCACATTGTGTCCCAGGCCTCCCGTCGTCAGCGTGTAGCCGTCCGGCCTGGCCGCCGCGGCGGCCTGCATGCCGATCACGCCGCCTGCGCCGGCGCGGTTTTCGATGACCACGCTTTGCCCGTACCTGGCGTAGAGCAGGTCGCCGACCAGCCTTCCGGCCAGGTCGGTCGCGCTTCCGGGGGTGGAAGAGACAATGATCTTGATCGTTCGCGACGGGTAGGGCCCGTCTTGAGACCAGCTTCTGCCTGCCAGGGCCAGGCCGGCCGCGCTACCCATCAGTTTCAACGCACTGCGACGCTTCATGACGACTTCCCCTTGGGTTGGTTTTGCTAGACCACGTGCTGCTCCGGTTTCTGGTTGCGACTTTGTACGATAAACATATTTATGGAAAAGGTACGTGTAGCGTCCGGACGTGGAAATTGCGGCTAACCCTAGGATGCGGAAGCGACTGTTGCGGCTCCAATTTCGCTGAGCGGCCTGTTGGCGGCGGCCGTCTCCTTCGGTATGCTTGCGTTCATGCAAACACCCGATTTCGCGCCGCTGTCCGGCGCTTCCTGCCGACGAGTCACTCGACGCCTGCGTTGAGTGGCTGGTCGCATCCGGACGCTGAGTCTTCAGCGTCTTTCCCCGAAAGCCACGATATTCCTCGTGGCTTTTTCGTTCTTGTTCCGCTGTTTCCGCTATCGAGGCGTATCGCAAGGCTTTCGTTTCCCTCTTTTCCCTTATGGAAGGAACGAAGCATGAACTATCCAGACCTCGCCATCCGGCCTTACCACGCGCGCGACGAGGCCGCCGTCATCCAGCTGTGGCGCGACTGCGGGCTGACGCGTCCGTGGAACGATCCGCGCAAGGACATCGCCCGCAAGCTGACGGTGCAGCCGGAGCTGTTTCTGGTGGGCGAGGCCGATGGCGCGATCGTCGCGGCGCTGATGGGCGGCTATGACGGGCACCGCGCATGGATCAATTACCTGGCGGTGTCGCCGGCGCACCAGCGCCGCGGCCATGCGACGGCGCTGATGCGCGCGGTGGAGCGCAAGCTGCTGGAGATGGGCTGTCCGAAGATCAATCTGCTGATACGGTCGGGCAATCTGGCGGTGCAGGGTTTCTATGAAACCCTGGGGTTCCGTCAGGACGAGGTCATCAGCATGGGCAAGCGCCTGATCCCGGACCTTTGAGGTCCGCGACCCGGCGCGGGCCGGGTCATGCCGCCACGGTCAGGTACACGGCTTCGCGGCCGACGATGGGCATGCGCGTGGGCATGAAGATGGTGCAGGCGTCGCATGGCGAGCGGATTTCCTCGGCGCCGTTGACGGCGATCAGCTCGCCCTTGTCGAAGGTCTCGAAGCCGATGACCGGCCGCGTGAAGCGGAAGTCCGGCGACTTGACCATGTGGACTTCGAGCAGCCGATAGCGCCGCGGCGCCGGCGGCGGCGCCGCGTCGGCGGGCGCGTCGATCAGGCCCAGGTGGGCCAGGAAGCGCAGCGAGACCTCGGTGGCCAGCGTGGCGGCGGACTGGGCGAAGTGCTGGCCGCATTCCACCACCAGTGAGCCGCCGCTGTCGGAGTCCAGTTCGCCGTGGCGGCCATAGCTCATGACGCCGGTGCCGGGGAATATGCCGGGCGGCATGACCAGATGGATTTCGGGCGCGCCGACGGCGCTGGCCAGCGCGGTGTTGCGCGGCATTTCGGTGTAGACCCAGAAGGGCTGGACCGGGGCGCGCGTGGAATGGATGTCGAGCACGTAGTCGGCGGCGTCCAGCACGGGCCGCAGTTCGCGCGCGCGGCGCAGTTCGGGGCTGTCCTCGGCGCCGTCGAGCATGTCGGCCGACCAGATGCGGTTGAGGTTGTGCACCAGCTGGCGGTTTTCGTAGGGCTGCTCGATATCGAAGGCCTCGTAGGCTTCGACGTGGGCGAAGCTGACCGTGAGCGTGCCGATCTTGGGCCGCACGCCGCTGTCGAGCAGGTGGGTGGCGGCCACCATGCCGCAGATTTCGTTGCCGTGGGTGATGGCGTTGATCAGCGCGTGCGGGCCGGGGCGGCCCGATTCGAAACGGTGGACGTAAGGGATGCCGACATTACCGTCGCGGTAGGCGGAGAGATCGCGCGGCAGGACTTCCAGCGGCGCGGTGTCGGGTTCGAAAGCGGGATGGTTCATGGGGGCTCTTGTGGCTGCGGGTTTCGGCGTATTTTGCAGTACGCACTGCAGAAGTGAAATACAAGAAGCACTGCACAGTCGAACAGACGCGGTTTCGGCGGGTTTTCCGGCGCATGCAAGATGCGTTCGCACTAGGTCTTCTAGTGCTTCATAACCCCTTGAAAACATTGCTTTTCAAGCCGATTTATTTTTGGCATATTGCGCCCCGGTAAAGACACTTTCGGAGGATGGCATGGGCGCGTGGCCACAGCGTCATATCGATGGCTTTCAGGTGGAATGCCAGGTCGTCAGATTGGGCGACGGCGTGCTGGCGATCGAGGTGGCGGTGAGCCGGGCCGAAGGCGAGGACGCGCCGCGGCGCTGGTCGCTGCCGCGTTTCGTGACCTTCGCCGACGCCGGGCTCGCGCGGCGTCACGCCGAGCTGGTGCTGTCGGGCATCGTGTCGGTGGATGAGGCCACCGGCGAGCCGCGCTATGGAATTTTGTAGCGGCGCGTGTCGCCGGACGTTGGAGTCGGGCAGGTTTTGTTGCGTTTGGCACAATCATGTGCCTTGCGCTGGCCGATTTGCCCGGTACATTGATAGAACAGGTGACAACAACAAGGAGAGTTCCATGCTTGATACTTTTCCTGTCCTGCGCCGCGCCAGCGTGGCCGTGGCGATCGGCGCGGCCGGACTGCTGTTTGCCGGTTGCACGACCACCAGCCCCAAGTCCTCGGCCTCGGCGACCGAGCAGCGCCAGTCGCTCAATAGCGCGGCCGATGCGACGCTGGGCAAGCTTTATCAGGCGTCGCCCCAGTCCAAGGATCTGGTCGCGCGCGCCAAAGGCGTGCTGATCTTTCCCGACGTGTTGAGCGGCAGCTTCATCGTCGGCGCCGAACACGGCAAGGGCGTGCTGCGGGTCGGCGGCGCGCCGGCCGGCTACTACAGCACGACGGCGGGCTCCATCGGCTTCCAGGCGGGCGCGCAGTCCAAGGCCATGGTGCTGCTGTTCATGACCGACGAGGCGCTCAACAAATTCCGTAACAGCAGCGGCTGGACCGTGGGGGCCGACGCCACCGTGGCCGTCGTCAACATCGGCGCCAACGGACGCATCGACACCAATACGGCGCAGCAGCCCATTGTCGGTTTCGTGATGAACAATGGCGGGCTGATGGCGGGCGTGTCGCTGGCCGGCACCAAGATCTCGAAGCTGAATCTTTGAACGCAGCGCCGGCAATGCAGAACGCCGCGGAGGTTTTCCGCGGCGTTCTTTTTTGGGCGTCGGTTCAGCCGTTCAACGTATCTCCAGTGCCGCGCACGGCGTTTTCGCGCTGCATTTCGGCGGCTTCTATGCCGGGGTCCAGGCCGCGCCAGCGCTTGATCCGACCGCGGTCCTGGGCGGGTTCCCAGCCCAGCAGGCCGTAGCGCGTGATTTCGGTTTCTCCGGTGTCGAATTCGACTTCGTAGTAGCCCTGACGATCGGGTAGCGTGCCGCCGGGGAACCAGTCGGTTTCAGGCATGGTCTGCTCCTTGCTAGACGATGGGAGGGTTGCGCGCGCCGGACGGCCCGCGCGGCGTTTTTTTTGGACCATTTTGGTCTGGGGCCGGCGATCCCGCAAGCATCGCGGGCGCCGTCTGTTTCAGGACAGCGGCACGGCGGTGGTGTAGAGCACCTGTTTGAGCGCGAAGCTGGAGCGGATGCTGGCCACGCCGGGAATGCGGGTGATGTGTTCGACGATGAGCCGTTCGAGCGCGTCGACGTCGGGCACCAGCGCGCGGATCAGGTAGTCGGCGTCGCCCGACATCAGGTAGCACTCCATGATTTCCGGCAGCACGGCGATTTCGCGTTCGAATACGTCCAGCGCGGCCTTGCGCTGCTTGTCCAGCGAGATCTGGATGAAGACGTTGACCTTCAGGCCCAGCTTGCGCGCGTTCAGCAGCGTGACGCGGCGGTCGATCAGGCCTTCGGCTTCGAGCCGCCGGACCCGGGCCAGGCAGGGCGAGGCCGACAGGTTGACGCGGGCCGCCAGCTCGACGTTGGTCAGGCGCGCGTCGCGCTGCAGTTCGTTCAGGATACGGATGTCAGTAGCATCCAGGTTGATTTCCAGCATAAGTGGCTCAGGTAATGTCGATAAACGATTCGAATATGCTGAGTATGCCGCGTACTGGAGTGAATGTAGGCGAATTGTCCTGGGGTTTTCCCTGGCACCGTTGCTTTATCCGCCCGTCCGGCCGAATCCCGGACGGAACGCTCTAGAATGGCGTGCGCCGGGAGGGCCCGGCTTGCATGCGGACGTACGCGGGATATGGATTCCTTATATGTGGTGGTCGCGGCCGGCGCCATGACCGCCGGTTTCGTGCAGGGGCTTTCCGGTTTCGGATTCGGCATGGTGGCGATGTCGTTCTGGGCGTGGACGGTGGACCCCAAGCTGGCCGCGGCGATGGCGGTGTTCGGCGCGCTGACCGGGCAGCTGCTGGCCGCCTTCACCGTCAGGCGCGGGTTCGCGCTGGGCCGGCTGCTGCCGTTCATCGCGGGCGGACTCGTCGGCATTCCGCTGGGCGTCAGGCTGCTGCCGCACCTGGACCCGCTGCTGTTCAAGGCGCTCATCGGCGGGCTGCTGGCGATCTGGTGTCCGATCATGCTGTTCGCCGCAAGGCTGCCGCGCATCGCCGTGGGCGGCAGGCTGGCCGACGCGGCGGTGGGCGCGGTGGGCGGCATCATGGGCGGCATCGGCGGCTTTACCGGCGTGATCCCGACGCTTTGGTGCACCTTGCGCGGTTTCGATCGCGACGTGCAGCGCGCGGTGATCCAGAACTTCAATCTGTCCATGCTGATCGTGACGATGGCGAGCTATGTGTTCACCGGCCTGGTCACGCGCGAGATGCTGCCGCTGTTCGCCGTGATCGTGCCGGCCATGCTGGTGCCCACGCTGTGGGGCACGCGGGTCTACGTGGGCATCAGCGACCTGGCGTTTCGCCGCGTCGTGCTGGGCCTGCTGACCGTCTCGGGCCTGGCCTTGCTGGCCTCGTCGCTGCCCGGGCTGCTGGCCTAGTGTGCTGTCCCGTAGATACGTCCGCACGAAATTCCCCCCTTGACGCCAGGGCGTCGTTGCAAATCCTCGCGATACCTACGGGTATCGCTGCGGTTTGCGCCTAGCCCTGACGCCAAGAGGAGAAATTTCGTCATGCGGACGCATCTACGGGACAGCACACTGCGGCGTGCTATCGTTAGAAGGTTCTATAGAGGTTCACGCATGGCATTGCATCGTTTCGAGAAAGGCGAACTGGGTCATTGGTTGCGCGTCGTCGCCGATAACGGCGAACCGGGCGCCGAGCAGACCGAGGTGCCGGAACACGTCGCGAAGGCGCTGGAAACGCTGCGTTGCATCCAGGCCGGCGCCGACGGCCAATGGCGCATCACCGACAAGGGCAGGTTGGCCCTGCGCATGGAAGAGCCGGGCGCCATTCATCTCAGATAGCCCGCGCAAACTCGCACCACACACATTGCGGCCGTGATCCGGCGCGTTCCGCAGGTTTTGCGGCGCGCCCGACGCGTTTTGTTGCGTCCTGATCGTTTGGTGACCTCCGTTGCCGCACATTTTGCGAACATTTGCGCAGTATTTCGCGGATTCGCGAGTATTGGCGACAGATGCGGGAATTTACCAAGCAAAAATGCTCGATTTGGTCGCTTTTTGGCGTATCGCTGGGGCCCCGGCGCCAGTAAGATGAACTTGCGTGACGTTTGCGGGTCTATTCATTAGCGCGGGACTCGCTGCTCCCGCCAACGTCACGCGTGGTTCACGCGTTTAGGTAACCGACTGGGAGGTAGCACATGCAGCATCGTGACCAGGAAGTACTGATCGACGTTTCCACGGCGGCCATGGATACCGGCGGATATGGCGTTTTGCTGACGGTAACGGCCGAGGGCGGCACCGAAGTCGATGCCGCGTTTTCCCATCTGGGTAATTGCGCTTCGCTGGATGAAGCGCGTAACCGCGCGGAGATATTCGCGCAGAATTGGGTAGAGGAAAATATCTTCCGATAGGGCTTTACGCCCTGGACGGAGTTGATCGGTAGCACCGGTCTGTGCGTGCATGAGGCTGCGGAGATTGCTCAACGGTTTGCGGCGAAAATTTCGGTTATCGTTGCTGCTCCAAAAACTGGAGCCCCGACCGGGCAGGCGCCGTTCCAAGATGACTGCCGCACAGACCGATTCCAATCTCGCGGCGCACGTGCGCGCACTGCGCGAGCATTTCGATTCCATCATCCTGCCCATGTGGATGGGGCGGGGTTTCAATACCGCATTGGGCCTGCCGTACGAATCGCTGGATTCGGCTGGCGGCGCCGCGTTGCCGGCGACGCGTTATCGGGCCATGGCCTGCGCGCGCCAGCTTTATGTTTTCTCGGAGGCGCCGGGCGAGGCGGCCGGGCGGCACGCCGATATTCTGTTCGAGTCGCTGCGCCGCGTATTCCGCGACGAGGAGCATGGCGGCTGGCGTTATAGCGTGGACGCGCAGGCGCGCCCGCTCGACGCCACGCAGGATCTCTATACCCACGCGTTCATCGTGCTGGCTTGCGCGGCGTATTTCCGCCGCAGCCGCAATGGCGAGGCGCGCAAGCTCATGCTGGCCACGGCCGCGACCATCGAGGCGCGCTTCAAGACCGCCGATTCGCTCTATCACGCCGCGCTGAGCCCGGACCTGGGCCAGCCGCTGCGCGCGCCGGCGCAGAATCCCATGATGCATCTGACCGAGGCCTATCTGGCGGCCGCGCAGGTCGCGGAGCCGGCGCGGTTCGCCCAGCATCTGCGCAGCCTGGCGCAGGGCATCAGCCATCGCTTCGTGCACGCGCCGTCGCAGTGCATCTCGGAGGAGCGGCAGGGCACGGCCGGCAACCGGCTGGAGCCGGGGCACCAGTTCGAGTGGCTGTCGCTGGTGCATGGCTCAGCGGCGGTGTTCGAAGGCCTGGACCTGGCCGAATCGCTGCCGCGCGCGGTGCAATGGGCGCGCCGCCGCGGCGTGGACCAGGCGGGCGTGGTGGCGGCGCTGGACGAATCCGGCGCGGTCATCGACGACACGCGCCGGATCTGGGCGCAGACCGAATACCTGCGGGTGCTGGCGGTGCAGGGCGATCTGCCGGCGCTGGCCGCGGGCCTGGAGGTTTTCCGCAAGCGGTTTCTGCATGCCGGCGGCTGGTATGAATGCCTGGATGCGGACGGAGTTGTTACACGTTCGGACATGCCTTCGACGTCGCCCTATCACCTGGCGACCTGCCTGGCGGCGATGCCCGACGTTGTTTAATTGTGGCGTTAACAATTTTTTGTGGCGATAGGGCCCGATTTAATAGAAAAGCATTGGTGAAATCCCTTACAATTTGGAAACACTGTTTGTGGGGAAGCATCAATGAGCGTTATGTGCTTGGCTTGCCAACGCATTAACCCGGGCCTTGCTGGCGTTGCGCCGCATGCTCAACTCGGACACCAGGGATTTACCAACCCGACGCAGAAAGGCCGCGAGGAAAGCCGCGAGGATCACTTCCGTTGCCTGAACTGCGGCGCCAAATGGCTGCGTGAAACCGATAAGTGGGGCGTGGACCTGGGATTCAAGCTCGCGCCTTGAGCGTTGCGCCGCGCGGTTGAGCCGGGCTCCGTAAGGAGCCCGTTTTGTTTTCTTTTGAAGCATTTTCCGGCCCTGCCGCGAAATGAAGTGTTTCGCGTACCTGGGCCTTCAGGCGGCGTTGCCGGCGGCCAGCACGTCGGGGTCGCGGCCGGCGGTCTCCAGCAGCCATTGCCGGAAACAGGCCAGCGCGTAGTGGTCGCGGCGCTGGGCCGGCGCGCACAGATGGTAGCCGCGGGCGATGCGTATCGGCAGTTCGGGGAAGGGCGCCGCCACCGTTCCGGCTAGCAGGTCGTCGCGCACCAGGCAGCGCTGCAGCACGGCGATGCCCATGTCGGCCATCACCGCCCGCACCAGGATGGACACCTGGTCGAAACCATTGGACAGCTTGACCGAGCCGCGCGGCACGCCGGCGGCGGCGAACCATTGCGCCCAGTTTTCGACGCCGTTGGTGTGATACAGCAGGGCTTCGCCGAGCAGGCCGGCGGGCGTGCTCCACAGCCCTTGCGCGCGGCGCGCGGCCAGCCGGGCGGGGTGGCAGATCACGACCATTTCGCGGCCGATGACGTAGTCGGCCTGCCAGCCGGGCCATTGCTCGGGCGTGCCGGAAAGAATGCTGGCGTCGGGCGTGGCGCCCGAAAAATCCTCGTTGCGCCGGTAGGCCGCGAAGCCGAGCTGGATTTCGGGGTGGCGCTGGTGGAAATCGGGCAGGCGCGGCACCAGCCAGGCGCTGGCCAGCGTGGGCACGGACGACAGGGTCAGGCGCAGGCGGCGGTCGTCGGCGCGCAGTTCGGCGCTGAGCGCCTCGATCGCCTGCAGGGGCGCATGCGCGCCGTCATAGAGCCGGCGGCCGGTTTCGGTGAGGGTCAGGCCGTGGGCGTTGCGGTGCATCAGGGGCTGGCCGAAATGCGCCTCCAGGCGGGCGATGGCGCGGCTGACCGCGCCCTGGGTGACGCACAAGGTCTCGGCCGCCTGCGTGAAGCTGCCCAGGCGCGCGGCCGTCATGAACGCATGCAGTTCGGACATGGAGGGCGACTGCAAGCGCATCTAGCATGACCATTGGTAATGAAAGAATGCAATATAGTCGTTTGAAAGGGGACCGTAAAGTTCGGACACTGGCGGCCTTGTCGATAGACCTTCCATTTTCGGAGCCATCCCCATGTCCCGCCGTTCTTTCGGCCGGTCCGCGCGCTTCGCGCTCGCCGGCTTGTTCGCCTCCCTGTCCTTCGCCGGCGCTGCGGCCCAGGCCGCCGACTATCCCTCCCGTCCGATCAAGCTGGTGGTGCCGTTCGCCGCCGGCGGCTCGACCGACATCGTGGCCCGCCTGATCGCCGAGTACGCCGGCCGCGACCTGAAGCAGACCATCGTGGTCGAGAACAAGGCCGGCGCCGGCGGTTCGCTGGGCATGGAGCAGGTGGCGCGCGCCACGCCGGACGGCTACACCCTCGGCATGGCCACGATGAGCACGCACGGCTCGAATCCGGCCGTGTTCCGCAAGATGAACTACGACCCGGTCAAGGACTTCGTGCCGGTGGCCAACGTGGTGGCCGTGCCCAGCATTTTCGCGATCAATCCCAATATCCCGGCCAAGAACATGGCCGAGTTCGTGAAGCTGGCCAAGGCCGAGCCGGAGCGCTACAGCTTCGCCTCGCCGGGCGTGGGTTCGCTGGGCCACGTGAACATCGAGAACTTCATGATGCTGGCGGGCATCAAGCTGCTGCACGTGCCGTACCGCGGCGCGGGCCCGGCCCTGAACGACGTGATGGGCGGTCAGGTCGACGCGATCACCGACAACCTGTCCTCGACCCTGCCGCAGGTGCAGGGCGGCAAGCTGCGCGCGCTGGCCGTGCTGGGCATGGAGCGCTCGCCGCTGCTGCCGGACGTGCCCACCTATATCGAGCTGGGCTACCCCGACATGGGCACGGGCGGCTGGTTCGGCCTGGTGGCGCCGGCCGGCACGCCGCAAGCCGTGGTGGACCGCCTGAACCAGGCCGTGCGCACGGCCCAGCAGGATCCGGAGTTCCGCAAGAAGGCCGAGGAAGTCGGTGGTACGCTGATGCCCACCACGCCGCAGGAATTCCAGGCGCAGATCGAACAGGCCCTGGCCCGCTACGCCAAAGTGGCCAAGACCGCCAACATCCAGGCTGACTGACCATGACACACGCCGACTTCGACGCAGTTTCCGTGCACGAGCCCACGGCGCCGGCCCTGCCGCTGGTTTGCGATTCGCCGCATAGCGGCGAGCGCTATCCGGCGGATTTCGGGGCGGCGGCCAGCCTGGCCCAGCTGCGCCAGGGCGAGGACACGCACGTCGACGCGTTGTGGTCGGCGGCGCCCGCCCTGGGCGCGACGCTGATCGCCGCGAACTTCCCGCGCGTCTATATCGACCCCAACCGCACGCTGCGCGACCTGGACCCGGAGCTGCTGGCCGAGCCCTGGCCCGAGCCGCTGGAGCCGGGCGAAAAGACCCGCCTGGGCAAGGGCCTGATCTGGCGCCGGATGGACAAGGCCACGCCGATCTACGACCGCCGGCTGACGCTGGCCGAAGTGCGCCACCGCATCCAGGCGTATTACCAGCCTTACCATGCGGCCCTGTCCGATGCCATCCAGCGCACCGTCCAGCGCTTCGGCGCGGTGTGGCACCTCAATCTGCATTCCATGCCCAACGACGCCTACGAGCGCCTGGGCCGCAAGAGCGAACATCCGCTGGCCGACTTCGTGCTGGGCGACCGCGACGGCACGACCTGCGAGCCGGAATTCATCGCCCTGATCGAAACGGCGCTGCGCGACAAGGGCTACACGGTGGCGCGCAACGACCCCTACAAGGGCGTGCAGCTGATCGCGCAGATCGGCCAGCCGGAACTGAACCGCCACAGCCTGCAGGTGGAGATCCGCCGCCCGCTGTACATGGACGAAGCCACGCGCGAACGCAATGCGGGCTTCGCCAGACTGCAGGCCGACCTGTCGGACGTGCTGGCCCAGGTGGCGGCCTACGTGCGCACGCGCCAGGCCGCGGCGGCTTAAGTTTGGCGGCGGCGGGCCGTAGCCTGAACAGGGGCCGCGCCGCGGCCATACGGAGCCGCCATGGCTGAGAAGATCATCAACGGTTACTCGGTGGTCGCGTATGCGACCCAGCCCGAGGGCCGCACGCCGCCGCGCGCCTTTCTGGAAACGCGGCGGCTGGACCGCGCGCAGGACGGCGACGAGGACGCCGAGCCGGAGAACCTGGCGTTCGAAATCTACGCCAGCCGGCGTTTCCGCAGCACGGTGGAAGCCATGTCGGCCGCGCGCAACGCGCTGGACCGGGTGGCGCACGTGGACGCCGACGGCGTGCCCGACCACCTGCCCGGATAATCTGCGGCGCCTCAGGTCAGCGTGCTGCGCATCAGGATGTCGGTCAGGGCGCGCGTGGGCCGGTTGGGCGCGGGCGCCGAAATCACGATGAATTCCACTTGGGGCAGCGCAGGCAATTGCGCCGCCGCCGCGGGCGCGGCCAGTCCGGCGGTGGCCAGGTGCGAGGGCTGCACGGTAATGCCCAGGCCCGCCCGCGCGGCCGCCTGGCAGCCGGCGTAGCTGGTGCTGGTGCACACGATCTGCCAACTGCGCCCGGCGCGCGCCAGCGCGTCCAGCGCCAGCCCGCGCGTGACGCTGGGCTCGCGCAGCAGGATCAGCGGCAGCGGCTGGTCGGCCGCGAAGCGCAGGCCCTCGCGCGCCTGCCACAGCAGCGCTTCCTTGTGCAGGGTCTGGCCGCGGCGGTCGCCGCGGCGGCGCTTGCCGATCATGACGTCCAGCCCGTTGTCGTCCAGCAGCTTGTAGAGCTCGCTGGTGACGCCTATGGTCAGGTCCAGTTCGACCTCGGGGTGGGCCAGGCGGAAGGCGGCCAGCACGTCGGGCAGCGGCCCCATGGCCAGGTCGTCCGAGGTGCCCAGGCGCACGCGGCCGCGCAGGCGCGGCGCGTCGAACAGGCGTTCGGCGCGCTCGTGCGCGTCGAGGATGATCTCGGCATGCACCAGCAGGCTGCGGCCGTCGCTGGTGAGCGCGAGCGAGTGCGTGTCGCGCAGGAACAGGCGGCGCTTGAGCGCCAGCTCCAGCTGGCGGATGTGCTCGCTCACGGTGGGCTGGGCCAGGCCCAGCCGGCGCGCCGCTTCGGAGAAGCTGGGGGCGGCGGCCGCGGCGACGAAGGTGTTGAGCCACAGGGGGTTGAGCATGGCGGTCATAGGAATTACCGATAGCAGCTACAGTACCTAATGGGCTTCACGATGACAAGAGGCGCGCCTATAGTGGGCTCCGATCATCACGGAATTCCCTGCCATGCGCCGCTTTCTTCCCGATTCGTTCACGCTCATCCTGATCGCCACCGTGGTCCTGGCCAGCGTATTCCCGGCCACGGGCCGGGGCGCGTCCTTCATGCTGGTGGCCAGCAACGTGGCGATCGCGCTGCTGTTCTTCCTGCATGGCGCGCGCCTGTCGACGCAGGCCATCGTGGCGGGCGTGAAGGACCTGCGGCTGCACGCGCTGATCCTGGCCTGCACCTTCCTGCTGTTTCCGGCGCTGGGGCTGGCCCTGCGCGCGCTGTTTCCCGGCCTGCTGACGCCGTCGCTCTGGTTGGGCGTGCTGTTCGTGTGCACGCTGTCCTCGACCGTGCAGTCTTCGATCGCGCTGACTTCGATGGCGCGCGGCAATATCCCGGGCGCGATCTGCGCGGCCACGGCGTCGAACCTGCTGGGCACCGTGCTGACGCCGCTGCTGGTGGCGCTGCTGCTGCACCGCCAGGGCGGGGGCCACGGCCTGGCCGACGCCGGCCGCATCCTGCTGCAGCTGCTGGTGCCGTTCGCGGCCGGCAGCCTGCTGCGGCCCTGGATAGGCGCGTGGGCGCAGCGCAACAACAGCAAGCTGGCCAAGGTGGACCGCAGTTCGATCCTGCTGGCGGTCTACACCGCGTTCAGCGAGGCCGTGGCGCAGGGCATCTGGCATACGTTTCCGGCCATCGACATGGCGGCGATGGTGCTGGTCAACGCCGTGCTGCTCGGTTCGGTGCTGCTGATCACGACCTGGGGCGCGCGCAGGCTGGGCCTGTCCAAGGAGAACGAGATCACCCTGGTGTTCTGCGGTTCCAAGAAATCGCTGGCCTCGGGCATTCCGCTGGCCACGGTGCTGTTCGGCACGGCGCAGATGGGCGTGGTGGTGCTGCCGCTGATGATCTTCCACCAGATGCAGCTGATGGTCTGCGCGGTGCTGGCGCGCCGCTATGCCGAACGGCCGCAAGCGCCTCAGGCGGAGGCGTCGTCCAGCGGCCGGATCTTGCCGGCGGGACGCCAGTAGACGGCGCCGTCGCGTTCCTCGACCGACAGCGCGGTCAGGCGGCCGTTTTTACAGGGGCCGCCCACGCACAGGCCGGTGTCGGGCCGGTAGGTCGCGCCGTGGCGCGCGCACATCAGCAGGTCGCCGGCGCGGGTGAAGAAGCTGCCTTCCCAGTCCAGCTCCACGCCCACGTGGGCGCAGCGGTTCAGGTAACCATGCACGCGGTCCTGGTAGCGCACGAAGAACGCGGTGGTGCGTCCGGCGCCGTCGGAGACGGGGACTTTCACGCCCAGGCCGCCGTTGACGAGGTCGGCGGCGGCGCAGACGCGGATGGCGGGGGCGGCGGTGGAGTCCTGCATGGCGGGGCCTGGCGATCAAAGGGTGCGATAGTCGGGCAAGCGGCCGGGCTTGTCAATCGGCGCGGCCTTCCTGCTGGCGGGCCCACATGCCGGCGTAGACGCCGCCCTGCGCCAGCAGCGCCGGATGGCGGCCGCGCTCGACGATGCGGCCGTCGGCCAGCACGATGATCTCGTCGGCGTCGGCCACGGTGGACAGGCGGTGGGCGATGATCAGGGTGCTGCGGCCCTGGCTGACTTCGCGCAGGTTTGCCTGGATCTCGCGTTCCGTGTGAGTGTCGAGCGCGCTGGTGGCCTCGTCGAACAGGAAGATGGCGGGGTTCTTCAGCAGGGTGCGGGCGATGGCCACGCGCTGCTTTTCGCCGCCCGACAGCTTCAGGCCGCGTTCGCCGACCAGGGTGCTGTAGCCGTCGGGCATGGCCATGATCAGGTCGTGGATGTGCGCCAGGCGCGCGGCCGCCTCGATCTCGGCGTCGCTGGCGCCCGGGCGGCCGTAGCCGATGTTGTAGCGGATGGTGTCGTTGAACAGCACGGTGTCCTGCGGCACCACGCCGATGGCCGCGCGCAGGCTGGCCTGGGTCACCTCGCGCACGTCCTGGCCGTCGACCAGGATCGCGCCGCCGTCGGCGTCGTAGAAGCGGAACAGCAGGCGCGCGATGGTGGATTTGCCCGCGCCCGAGGTGCCGACGACGGCCACCGTCTTGCCGGCGGGAATGGTGAAGCTCACGCCCTTGAGGATGGGCCTGCGCGCGTCGTAGCCGAAGCGCACGTCGCGCAGTTCGACTTCGCCGCCGGTCACGCGCAGCGGCCGGGCGCCGGGACGGTCGGCGATTTCGCGGTCCTGCCCCAGCAGCTCGAACATGCGTTCCATGTCCACGATCGCCTGCTTGATCTCGCGGTAGATGAAGCCGAAGAAGCTGAGCGGCGAATACAGCTGCAGCAGGTAGGTGTTGACCAGCACGAAATCGCCCAGCGTGTAGCGGCCGTCGGCGATGCCGCTGGCGGCCATCCACATCACCAGTGTCAGGCCGGCCGAGATGATGGCGGCCTGGCCGATGTTGAGGATGGACAGGCTGACCTGGCTGCGCACGGCGGCGCGTTCGTAGCGCGTGAGCGAGGCGTCGTAGCGGCGGGCTTCGTGCTCCTCGTTGCCGAAGTACTTGACCGTTTCGTAGTTCAGCAGGCTTTCGATGGCCTTGGTGTTGGCCTCCGAATCGGTTTCGTTCATCTGGCGGCGGAACTTGGTGCGCCACTCGGTCACGGCCAGCGTGTAGCCGATATACAGCAGGACGGTGGCGCCTGTGGCCAGCGCCAGCCAGGCGTCGAACATCTTCCACAGCACGATACAGACCAGCCCGATTTCGAAGAAGGTCGGCAGGATGTTGAAGAGCAGGAACGACAGCAGCGTCTGGATGCCTTTGGTGCCGCGCTCGATGGCGCGGTTCAGGCCGCCGGTCTGGCGCGCCAGGTGAAAGCGTAGCGCCAATGCGTGCAGATGCCGGAAGATCCGCAGCCCCACCGCGTGGATGGCGTGCTGGCCGACGCGCGCGAATATGGCGTCGCGCAGTTCGGAGAACAGCAGCGACAGCACGCGCGCCGAGCCGTAGGCCAGGATCAGCCCCACCGGCACCGCCACCGTGCCCGGCGCGCCCTGGCCCAGCTGGTCGACCGCCTGCTTGTACAGCAGCGGCACGTAGACGGTGGCCGCCTTGGCGGCGAACAGGCACAGCAGGGCCGCCACCACGCGGGCCTTCAGGCCAGGCTGGCCGGGCGGCCACAGGTAGGGAAACAGCGTGCGCAATGTGTGCAGATTGCCGCGGCGCGCGGGCCGCGTGTCGGGAGCGGGCATGGAGGGAGCAGGGTGGTGAGCAGGGCCGGCCGCGCTCGCGGCGCGCCGGGACACCGGCATTATCGGGCACCCGCGGCCATCCCGCCCGGCAGGGGCTTGCCGGCCCTGGGGGTATCATCGAGAGTCGATTGCTAGTTACGGAGGGTTTTATGGCGAACGTACCCGTAGTGGAATTGAACGGCGGCGGCAGGATTCCGCAGCTGGGCCTGGGCGTCTGGCAGGTGCCGGACGGGCAGGCCGCCGACAGCGTCAAGACGGCGCTGGCGGCGGGCTACCGCCTGGTGGACACCGCGGCGATCTACGGCAATGAGGCCGGCGTGGGCGCGGGCCTGCGCGCCGCGGGCGTGGCCCGCAAGGATCTGTTCATCACCACCAAACTCTGGAACGACCGGCATGGATACGACGACGCCCGCAAGGCCATGGACGAAAGCCTGCAGAAGCTGGGCCTGGCCTATGTGGACCTGTACCTGATCCATTGGCCGGTGGCCGGCAGCGACAAATACCTGGAAGCCTGGCGCGCCATGATCGAGATGCAGCGCGACGGACTGGCGCGCGCGATCGGTGTTTCCAATTTCACCCAGGCCAACCTGCAGCGGCTGATGGATGACTCCGGCGTCGCGCCCGCGGTGAACCAGATCGAACTGCATCCCGGCTTCGCCCAGCGCGCGCTGCGCGAGTTCCATGCCCGGCACGGCATCGCGACGCAGTCGTGGAGTCCGCTGTCCCAGGGCGGCGTGGCCAAGGAAAAGGCCATCGTGGACCTGGCGCGCAAATACGGCAAATCCCCCGCGCAGGTGACGCTGCGCTGGCATTTGCAGCACGGCCTGCTGGTGATCCCGAAGTCGGTCACGCCGGCGCGCATCCGGGAGAACATCGACGTGTTCGATTTCGAGCTGTCGGCGGCCGACATGGCCGCCATCGACGCGATCCCCGACGGCGAGCGCCTGGGGCCGGACCCGGAAACGTTCGCGTGGATGGGCGGGTCGTAGGCCGTTACGTCGCCGGAAACGCCCAATAGCGCACGATCACCGCCAGCAGGATGGACAGGGCGACCCAGGAAGCCCAGTGCCAGCCGCCGGTGCCCAGCAGCGCGGCGAGCAGGCCGAATACGCTGAGCAGGCCCAGGACGATGGGCGCGCCCCAGACGAACATGAAACCGCGGGTCGTCTTGGTCATGCGGGATTCCGTTGAGGTTGGGCGGCCGCCTGGTGCTTGCGCACGAGTTCGGCGATGCGGGCTTCGGTGGCGCGGCGGCGCGCCAGCCAGAGGTAGAGGCCGCTGGCCAGCACGATGATGGTGATGACGTCCAGCAGCGCCCAGATGATCTTCAGCGGCAGGCCGGCGTAGTCGCCGAAGTGCAGCGGGCGCGACAGCTCCAGCGCGGTCAGGTACCAGGGCATGCGGGCCACGGTGGTGAGCTCGCCGCTGCGGCCGTCGACCAGCACCGGCGTGTTCAGGCGCGAGGTCAGCGGCGTGTCGCCGCGCATCCAGACGATGTAGTGGTGGGGGCTGCCGAAGGCGTTGCCGGGGAAGGCGATGAAACCGGCGATGGTGCCCGGCACGGCCTTGAGCGCGGTGTCGGCGGCGCCCTGGACCGAGGCCAGCTCGGTGGGCACGCCCGCGCCCTTGTAGGGCTCCAGGATGCGCGGCAATTCGGTGGACTGCCATAGCCGGAAGAGCGGCGTGGACAGTTCGTTGATCACGCCCGTCACGCCCACCACGAAGGCCCAGACCAGCGTCACGATGCCGAGCAGGTTGTGCAGGTCCAGCCACTTCAGGCGGGTGGAGCGGGCGGCGCGGACCGTGCCGAACTCCAGCTTTTTCATGAAGGGGCCGTAGAGCACCACGCCGGAGACGATGGCCACGCAGAAAAGCAGGCCCATGAAACCCAGGAACAGTTCGCCGGCCAGCCCCGCGAACAGGTCCACGTGCAGGGCCAGCATGATGTTCATGAAGGTGAAGCGATCGTCCACGTACGGCGGGCCGTCCAGCAGCACGTCGCCGGTGCGCCCGTCCATGCGCACGGCATGGCCCGACACCAGGGCGTCGCCGGGCTTCTTGGCCATGCCGACGTAGACCTGGGGTTCGTCGGGGTCGACGTAGACGTAGTCCACGACTTCGCCCGGGTACATGGCGCGGGCGGCGCCGACCAGCTTGTCCAGGCTGGCCGGCGGGGTGGAGGCCGGCACGTCCGACAGCGGCTTGGCGTCGTCCAGCCAGTGCTCGATCTCGTGATGGAACACCAGCGGCAGGCCGGTCAGGCAGATGATGAGCAGGAAGATCGTGCAGACCAGGCTGGTCCACTTATGGACCAGATACCAGGTTTTGATGGTGGACGCGGCTGTCATGGTGTGAGGCGCGGGCAGCGCAGTCAAAGCGGTGCGGGAGCGGTTTTGGGAGGGCGTATTAAGCCCTGGGTAAGAAACATGCAAAGTTATCACGAATAAGACTGATTCGCGTCATCTATTTTTCCAGGGCCGGATAAGAACTGTGCGCGGGGGCCGCGCCAAAGCGGGTTAAAAAGGAAAGGTCGTGTATCGATAAAGTGGTGGTTTGCAGGCCATGGAGCAGCGTTTTCTCAAAGTTCCGCGCAATACGCAGGGCCGCGATTTCGCGGTGGGCGATCTGCACGGGCATTTTTCGCGCCTGGAGGACAGCCTGGGCGAGCTGGGTTTCGAGCCGTCCCGGGACCGGCTGTTCTCGGTGGGCGACCTGGTGGATCGCGGCCCGGAAAACGAGGCGGTGCTGGACTGGCTGGCGCGGCCCTGGTTCTATGCGGTGCAGGGCAATCACGAGGACTACGCCATCCGCCACGTGCGCACGGGCCGGGTGGATGTGAAGAACTGGCGGGAATACGGCGGCGGCTGGTTCCTGGATCTGCCGCGCGAGCGGCAGGAGGCTTTTGCCGAGGCGTTCGAGCGGCTGCCGATCGCCATCGAGGTCGAGACCGAGGCCGGCACGGTGGGCCTGCTGCACGCCGATTGCCCGGTGCTGTTCTGGCCGCGGCTGGAGTCGGCGCTGCAGGACCGCTACCGGCGCACCGCCGAGACCTGCCAATGGTCGCGCGAGCGGCTGCGCCTGATGAACCGTAGCGGCATCCAGGGCGTGCGCGCGGTGGTGGCGGGCCACACACCGGTCGCCGCGCCGCTGGCGCTGGGCAATGTCTACCACATCGACACCGAGGGCTGGCGCTCGGGCTACTTCACCTTCCTGGAGCTGGAGTCGCTGCAGGCCTGGCCGCGCGACGTGGTGACGGAGCTCTGATCCCGCGCGGCGCGGCGATTACAGCGGCCGCGCAGGCAGCGCGCCGGGGCCGCTGACGGCGCCGGCCTGGGCCGGGGCCTCGGCGTCGACGCGCGGCACCGGGATGGGCGGGAAGGAGGCCGCGCCGGCCGGCGGCGCGCTGCGGGCCTGGGGCACCGGGATGGGCAGGGCCTGCGGCATCTGGATCGGCGCGTCGGCGCCGCCGCCCGGCGCCGGAGGAGGCGGCAGCGGCTTGACCGAGGTGTCCACGCCATCGGTGGAGCGGCGGTTGTTCAGGAAATCCGTCAGCTCGTCGCTGGACGACAGGTCCAGCGAGGCCACGGCCTGGCCCGGCGGGAATTCCGAGAAATAGTATTCGCCGTTGTCCACCAGCAGCCCGTCGGGCCGCGGCGCGGGCTTGCTTTCCGGCATGCCCTTGAGCGCCGGCTGCATGTAGTCCAGCCAGGTGGTCAGCGCCAGGCCGCTGCCGAATTCGTTGGTGCCCAGCGAGCGCGGCTGGTCGAAGCCCATCCAGACGGTGGTGGCCAGCTTGGGCGTGAAGCCGGAGAACCAGACGTCCACGGCCTCGTTGGTGGTGCCGGTCTTGCCGCCCACGTCGTTGCGCTTGAGCACCTGGTGCGCGCGGGCGCCGGTGCCGCTGACGGTCACGTCGCGCAGGATGTCGTCCATCACCCAGGCGGTGCGCGGGTCGATGGCGCGCGCCTGCTCGTCGCCGGCGACCACGGGCTGGGCCTGCATCAGCACGTTGCCGGAACGGTCGGTGACGCGGTCGATCAGGTAGGGCGTGACGCGGTAGCCGCCGTTGGCGAACACGCTGTAGGCGTTGACCACCTGCAGCGGCGTGGCGCCGCCGGCGCCCAGCGCCAGCGGCAGCACGGCGGGCCAGCGCGCCTTGTCGAAGCCGAAGCGGGTCAGGTAGTCCTGCGCGTACTGCGGCGTGATGGCCTGCAGGATGCGGATCGACACCATGTTCTTGGAGCGCACCAGGCCCTGGCGCAGCGTCATCATGGGTTCGTACTTGTTGCCGTCGTTCTTGGGCTGCCAGGCCTTGGAGCCGGTCTGCTCGGCGGTCAGCATGAAGGGCTGGTCCGAGACCTGCGTGGCCGGAGTCAAGCCGCGCTCCAGCGCGGCCGCGTAGACGAAGGGCTTGATGTTGGAGCCTGGCTGGCGCCAGGCCTGCGTGACCCGGTTGAAGCCGCCGCGGTTGTAGTCGAAGCCGCCGATCATGGCGCGGATGGCGCCGTCCTCGGGCTGCATGGACACCAGCGCGGCCTGCAGCGCCGGCATGTTGATGATTTCCCAGTTGTCGCCGTTCTTGTGCAGGTACACGACCGAGCCGCGGCGCAGGCGCTGCTTGTCGCCGGCCTTGGGGTTGAGCGCGCGCGCCACGACCGCCAGCGCCTTCTTGTCGGAGATCGTGATGATCTCGCGGGCGCTGCGGGCCACGGTGACTTCCGTGGGGCTGGCGGCCAGCACCACGGCGGCCAGCAGGTCTTCGCTGTCGGGCGTTTTTTCCTGCACGCCGTCGAGGATTTCGTCGAGCGCGACCGGGTCCTGCTCGACGTTGGCGGGCAGGTCGATCTGGTCCTCGGGGCCGGGATAGGGGGCGCGGCGCGTATAGGCCAGCACGCCGTCGCGCACCGCGAGATAGGCGGCCTCCTGGTCCTTGGAATCGATGGTGGTGTAGACGTCGATGCCCTTGGAATAGGTCTGTTCCTGGAACACCCCGTACATCAGCTGGCGGGCCAGTTCGGCGGGATAGTCGCCGTGGATGGCGAAGCCGCGCGCGCTGGCGCCGTCAGCGCCGCGGACGGTCAGCTGCTGGTTGATGGCCTCGTCGGCCTGTTCCGGCGTCAGGTAGCCCAGGGTCTTCATGCGGCCCAGCACGTAGTGCTGGCGGATCTGGGCGCGCGCGAAATTGGTGATGGGGTTGTAGCGCGAGGGCGCCTTGGGGATGCCGGCCAGCATGGCGGCCTCGGCCGGGGTCACCTCGGACAGGGGCTTGCCGAAATAGGTGCGCGAGGCGGCGGCGAAGCCGTAGGCGCGGTGGCCCAGGTAGATCTGGTTCATGTAGAGCTCCAGGATCTGGTCCTTGGTGAGCTCGGATTCGATCTTGAAGGTCAGCAGCAGCTCATAGAACTTGCGCGAGTACGTCTTTTCCGACGACAGGTAGAAATTGCGCGCCACCTGCATGGTGATGGTGCTGCCGCCCTGGGTCTTGGACTGCTTGACGATATTGGTCAGCACCGCGCGCGCCACGCCCATCCAGTCCACGCCGCCGTGGCTGTAGAAACGGTCGTCCTCGGCGGCCAGCACCGCCTGGCGCATGACCGGCGGGATTTCGTCGATGCGCAGCACGTTGCGGTGTTCTTCGCCGTATTCGCCGATCAGCACCTTGTCGGCGGTATAGATGCGCAGCGGCACGCGCGGACGGTAGTCCGTCATGGCGTGCAGGTCGGGCAGGCTGGGCCAGGCCAGGGCCAGCGCCAGGCCGAGCGCGACGGCGCCGCACACGGCCACGCCGGCGGCGGCGATGCCCGCCTTGACGAGGTGTCGTTTCCAGGGGAAACCCGGTTTGCCGCCCGGGGTGGCGGGAGATTGCTGGGGGGTGCTCATTGCAGGCGATTCTAGGACATAACCGTATAGACCGCCCAGCGGGCAATAAGGTTTCGGTAACGAAAAATGTAACTCGGGCGAAGCCCGCCGGCCGGCTTTCAGCTCTGGGCGGCCGGGCGCAGGTAGCGCTGCGGCGGCGCGCCCAGCGCGCGGTGGAACATGGCGGAAAACGCGCTGGCGCTACGGTAGCCCAGATCGGAGGCGATGCGCGCGACCGGCTCGCCCTGGGCCAGGCGGCATACCGCGTCGGCCAGCCGCACCTGCTGCACCCACTGGCGGTAGTTCAGGCCGAGTTCGGCCTGGAACAGCCGGATCAGGGTGCGGGCGCTGGCGCCGACCTCGCTGCCCCAGTCCTCGATGCCGCGCTGCAGGCCGGGCCGGTCCAGGATGGCGGCGCAGATGGTCTGCAGGCGGCGGTCGCGCGGCCACGGGATCTGCAGGGGCGCGACGCGGGCGGCGGCCAGTTCGGACAGGGCCAGCGCGGCGATCTGCTCGGCCCGCCCGCCCAGCGGATAGTCGATGGGTTCGGCGGTGAGCGCCAGGATCAGCTCGCGCAGCAGCGCGCTGACCTCGACCACCTGGCATTGCGGCCAGTAGCCGCGCGCGGCCTCGGCCTGCAGGTAGAGCGAGCGCATGGAGACCGCGCTCACCATGTCCACGCCGTGCGGCACCCCGGCGGGCACCCACAGCGCGCGCATCGGCGGCAGGGCCCACAGGCCGGTGGGCGTGGTCACGCGCATGGTGCCGCCGACCGCGTACACCAGCTGGGCGCGCGGATGGGAGTGGGTGCCCGTGCGCGCGCCGGCCGGGAATTCCTTGGCCATGGCCGTGACCACGCGCGGGCGGTCCTGGTAGTCCTGGGCGTTGACGCTGCGGCCGGGATCGGGAAGGGTGCGGGTCAGCATGGCTGTCACTTCCGGCTTGAGAATGAGTCAGGCGACAAAAGGATGATTCACGCATTTTGTCACTTTCAAGACGAAAAATGGCAGATCGGGACGGGACGCGCTTCCTACACTGGCTACAGGTCCCGGCATCGCGCCGGGAAAGCCGTCCCCTTTATTTCCCGAGATCCATGAACCCCGCCCAGAATCCCGCGGCCGCGATGGCCGACGCCCAACCCGCCGCGCCCGCCGCTTCAGACCCGTCCACCGCCTTCAAGGTGCTGGGCGCGATCAGCGTGGCGCACCTGATGAACGACATGATCCAGTCGATCCTGTTGGCCATCTATCCCATGCTGAAGGAGTCCTTCACGCTGTCGTTCGCGCAGATCGGGCTGATCACGCTGGTGTACCAGCTGGCGGCCTCGCTGCTGCAGCCGTTCATCGGCTTCTACACCGACCGCAATCCCAAGCCGTATTCGCTGCCGGTGGGCATGGGCTTCACCCTGGCGGGGCTGCTGATGCTGGCGATGGCGCCGTCGTTCGGCTGGCTGCTGGCGGCCGCGGTGCTGGTGGGCACGGGCTCGTCGGTGTTCCATCCGGAGTCGTCGCGCGTGGCGCGGATGGCCTCGGGCGGGCGCCACGGGCTGGCGCAGTCGCTGTTCCAGGTGGGCGGCAACGTGGGCTCGGCGCTCGGGCCGCTCGCCGCGGCGCTGTTCATCATTCCGCACGGGCAGCGCAGCGTGGCCTGGTTTTCGCTGGCGGCGCTGTTCGGCATCGTGGTGCTGACCGGCATCGGGCGCTGGTACAGCGCCAACCGCGAGCGCCTGAAGCCGCGGGCGCGCGGCGCGGCGGCCGGCAATGCGCTGTCGCGCCGGCAGGTGCTGGGCGCGCTGGCGGTGCTGGGCGTGCTGGTGTTCTCCAAGTATTTCTACCTGGCCAGCCTGAACAGCTATTTCACGTTCTACCTGATCGACAAGTTCGGCCTGTCGGTGCGCGAGGCGCAGCTGTACCTGTTCCTGTTCCTGGCCGCGGTGGCGGTGGGCACGGTGGTGGGCGGGCCGGTGGGCGACCGCATCGGCCGCAAGATCGTGATCTGGGTGTCCATCCTGGGCGTGGCGCCGTTCACGCTGCTGCTGCCGTACGCCAACCTGTTCTGGACCGGGGCGCTGGTGGTGGTGATCGGCGTGGTGCTGGCCTCGGCGTTCTCGGCCATCGTGGTCTATGCGCAGGAACTGGTGCCGGGCAAGGTCGGCATGATCGCCGGCCTGTTCTTCGGCTTTGCGTTCGGCATGGGCGGCCTGGGCGCGGCGGCGCTGGGCAAGCTGGCCGACGCGACCAGCATCGCCCATGTGTACCAGGTGTGCGCCTATCTGCCCCTGCTGGGGGTGGTGGCAGTCCTGCTGCCGGACGTGGAGAAGAAGAAGGCGTAGTAGCCCGCGGTCAACCCGTGTGCACCGCGGTAAGCAGCGGGCTGCGCGTCTCGATGCCGGTGATGCGTCCGTCCGGCCCGTGGTGGATGACGGCCGTGCGCGATGCGCGCAGCTCCGCCAGCTGCGCCGGCGTGAGCCCGAAGCTCATGGCCAGCCGGCGGTCGCCAAGCGGCTTGATCGGCTTGCGCCGGTCCTTGCCCGCGAAGCGCCGGTGGTTGTAGACCGCCCAGGCCACCAGCAGGGCGGCGTTGGCCAGCGCCAGCAGCGCATAGCCCGACAGGGTGCGCAGCGTGGGCACGAAAGCCGGCAGCGGCGACAGCCCCGGGCCCTGCGCGTCGCGCAGGATGGCCAGGATGCCGGCGCCGAACAGGTACACGAAGGCGAACCAGCCCAGGGCGGTCAGGACGAGGTCGAACAGATAGCCCGCGCGCGAGCGTTGCGTGGTGATGATCATGATGCGTCCGGTGATTTGATGCCCCGGTCCGGGCTGACCCAGCGCGCGCGCCGGGCCTGCTTGCGGAGCATGACCTTGGGAAAGCTGACCAGGGTGGTGAACAGGCTCACCATCCAGAAGGCCAGCGGATACCAGATGACCCAGTACAGCGCGCGCGGCAGGCCGGGCTCGTAGCGGCGGTCGATCAGGATGCTGACGACGAACTGCAGCAGGCACACCATGGCCAGCATCATGCCGGTGAAGGCCGGCGGCATCAGGCTGGCGATGTACATGTTGTTGGGCAGCGCCACGACCTGGCTGACGGCCCACAGCAGCACCGAGATGCCGAAGGCGAAGGCCCAGGCGGTGGACAGACAGAATTCCGCCATCAGCGGCCACAGCCGGCGGTGGCGCCAGATCCAGATCGAGCGCAGGTTCTTCAGGAAGACCTCGGCGCCGCCCTGGGCCCAGCGCAGCCGCTGCTTCCACAGCCCGCGCAGGGTCTCGGGCATCAGGATCCAGCACAGGCCGCGCGGCTCGTAGAAGATGGACCAGTGGTCGCGCTGCAGCTTCCAGCTGATGTCGATGTCCTCGGTGATCATGTCCAGGCTCCAGTAGCCCACGCGGTCCAGCGCCGCGCGCCGGAACGCGGCGACCACGCCGGACACGGTGAACACCTGGCCGTAGACGCGCTGGGTGCGCTTGATCAGGCCGATGATGGAGGAGAACTCCCCGACCTGGATGCGGCCGATCATGGTCGAGCGGGTGCGGATGCGCGGGTTGCCGGTGACCGCGCCGACGCGCGGGTTCTGGATCAGCGGCGCCACCAGGTAGGCGGCGGCGTCCGGGTCCAGCGTGGCGTCGCCGTCGATGCACACCAGGTACTCGCTGCGCGCGGCCAGCGCGCCCATGCGCAGCGCCATGGCCTTGCCCTGGTTCTGCGCCAGGTGCACCACGCGCAGCCGGTCGTGGCGCGCGGCCAGGCGGTCCAGCATGTCGGCGGTGCCGTCGCTGGAGCCGTCGTTGATGGCGATGACCTCGATGTGCGGATAGTTCTGCGCCAGCGCGGCCAGCAGGGTCTCTTCGCCGTGCTCGGCCTCGTTGAAACAGGGCACCAGGATGGACACCAGCGGATTGCCGGGCAGCGCCGGCGGCTGGCGGTCCTTGCCCCATTTCCAGTGCCGCTCCCAGTGCCACCAGAAATAGAGGCCGCCGCTCATCCACAGGCCGGACATGAAGAGCGGGTAGAAGAACACGAAGCCCAGCAGCGCCTCGCCGGTCAGCATCAGCGTGAAGCCGAACGGCACGCCGAGCATGGCGCAGAGTATGAGCAGAGCGATCAGGCGGTCTATCATCGGACGGGATACCACGCTTCGGAGATGGCGGGCCGGATGTCTTGCAGCCGGGGCTGGTCTTGCGAGTAGTCGTCGGGGTAGTAGCCGAAGTTGCGGGCGCCGCGTAGCTGCAGCCGCTGCATCCAGCCGGCCAGCACGGCCGTGTCGATGGGCGTGGACTCGGGACGGTCCGGGCCGGTGCGCCAGTCGCGCGCCTGCAGTTCGAACACGGTCCTGTCCAGCGCGCCGGGGCGGCGCGCCACCGCGTCGACCATGCTGTCCAGCCAGGCGTGCTCGCCGGCTTCGGGCACGTTCTCCATGCGCGGCATCGCCATCGGGGCGGTCCAGTCGTAGGCCTGCAGGAAGTCGTCCAGGTTCTGCGCGAACCAGGTTTCGCTGGCGGGGTTCAGGATGGGCTGGGCGTAGATGTTGCGGGCCGTCTTGATGTGCGGGCCGCGCACCGCGCGCACGCGCCGGGTCAGCTCGTCCGTGAAATCGACCAGCGCGCGGCTTTTCAGGCGGGTCCAGCGCTGCAGCGTGTCGGGATCGGCGCGCAGCTCGGCGATGGAGCCGGGCAGGCCGGCGCGGCGGTAGGCCGCCAGCGCGCCGGGGCTGGCGTCCTCGAAATCGCTGAGCACCGCGTCGTCATGGAACAGCACGCCGTCGAACAGGGTGTAGCGCGACAGGTCCTCGTACAGGTCGCCGATGCGCTGGCGCGCCACCGGATCGAAGGGCGAGAGGCGGCGGTACTGGTCGGGATCCGGCGCCGGGGCGGCCCCGGGATGCGCGGGGTCCCAGCGCGTCACGCGCGCGATGGACGGGTCCAGGTCGACCGCCAGCACCGGCATCCAAGCGTAGACCGCCACGTGGGCGCGGTTCTGCAACTGCCAAGAGACGCGGTTGAACAGGTCGGCGCGCATGGGCAGCCAGCGGTTGGGAAAGTACACGGAGCGCACCAGGCCGTCGGCCTCGGGATCGGCAAAGGCCTGCAGGAACACCGTGTTGATCTGCATGTCGGCGATGCGCTGCACCAGTTCGCCCAGGTTGCGGTCGACCTGCGCCGGGTCGGGGTCGTAGATGTAGTCCAGGTCCACGTGCGCGACGCGCATGGTGGGCAGGGCTTCCATGCCGCCGATGCTGTCGGCGAACGGGCGCAGGTGCGGATCGTTGGCCAGCAGCAGGCGCGGCGCGGACATCAGGCGCGAGACCCGGCTGGGGCCGTCTTCCAGCGTCAGCGCCATGCGGTAGCCGTGCTCGCCGGCGATCTTCAGGGTGGAGCCGCCTTCGGCGCCGTAGGGCCAGACCCAGACGCGCGGCGCCTTGCCGGTGGCGCGACGGATCTTCTCGCTGATGGCGGCGACGTCGCGCTGCATGCGGGCCTGGAACTGCGCCTCGGTTTCGTACTGGCGGGCGCCGGCGTCGTAGACGCGGATGGCGGCCGCCGGCTCGGTATTGCCCTGCGGGTTGGCCAGGGCGCCGTAGTGCGAGGCGTTGGTGTGGGCGGCGATCTCCACCAGGCCGGAACGCGAGATCTCGCGCACCCCGTCCCAGTCCAGGAAGCGCTCGCGCGGCTGCGGGCTGCCGCCGAAATCCACCTTGCGGTTGGCCGGCGTGTCCATCCAGACGCCGACCGGCGCCAGCACGGCCGGCCAGCGGTAGGCTTCGAGGATGGGCAGCACGCGGGTCTGGAAGCTGCGGTAGCCGTCGTCGAAACTGAGCAGCACCGCGCGCTCGGGCAGGGGCTTGCCGCCTTCGCGCGCGGCCAGGATCTGGTCCACGGACACGGCCTGGTAGCCGTTCTCGCGCAGCCAGGCCAGCTGGTCGACCAGCCGGTCGGTGCGCACGCTGAGAAAGCCCTGGTCGGGGTCTTCGTCTTCCACGTCGTGATAGGCCAGGGCCAGGAACTGGCCGGACGGCCAGGGCCGGTCGGCCGGCGCGAGGCTGCGTTCGGCCGGCGGCGTGTAGACGGGAATGTCCTTGGCGCAGGCGGTCAGGAACAGGATCAGCAGCAGCAACAGGCCGGCCAGGAGGATGCGGGTATGGGTTCTAAGCATGGCGGCGGTCTCAGAAGCGGTAGGCGAGGTCGAACACGATGCGCAGTTCGCGCTCGCGGTCGCCGTCGTACGGGCGGCTGATGCCGGTGATCATGGCGCCCATGTCCAGCACGTCGTTGGCGCGGTAGCGCTGGCCGTAGCCCAGGGCGAACACGCCGCCGGTGCCGTAGCCCTGCTGCGTGTAGGCGCCGGCGCCGACGGTGCCGATCTGTTCCCACGCGGTTTCGTAGCGCCGGTACAGCGTGTGCGTCAGCCGCAGGCCGGGCACCAGCGTCAGGTCCGAGCGCGGGTTGAAATAGGGCACGTCGCTGCCGCCGCTGTTGTGCTGGGTGGAGATGTCGAATTCCAGGTCGGCCTTCAGGTGCGGGGCGGTGTAGACGCGTTCGCGTCCGATCAGGCCGAGCGACCAGCGGTTGTTGCCGTCGCTGAAGTGCGAGGGCGACAGCGCCAGGGTCCATTCGCGGCGCTCGTCGGCGCGCCAGCGCACGAAAGCGGACAGGCTGTTCGACGAGATGCCGCTGGCCAGCGCGCGCAGCGGCGTCTCGCGCGAGATCAGCTCGGCCGAGCCGCCGACCTGCCAGCGGTCGTCCAGGTCGTAGGCGGCGCTCAGGCGCAGGCCGGGCTTGACGCCGTCGCCGTAGTCGTGGGTGGAGACTTCGCCCTCGACGGTGAGGTCGCGGCCGCGCCATTCGACGCCGGCGCGCACCCAGCGGTAGGTGCCGCGGCCTTCCTCGAAGTCGCCGGCCGCGTAGCCGCCGCCGCCGAACGCGCGCCAGTTGTAGTCCAGCGGCTTGGAGTACACCACCGCGTCGATGCCGAAGTCGCCGCTGCCCGAGACCGGGCTGTCCGAAGCCAGGCCGCGGTAGCCGGCGATGCGCAGCTCGGCCATGTTGTGCACCTGCCACTGGCGGGCCAGCCGGCGCGACACCAGGTCCTCGGGCGCGCGCGCCAGCGTGTCCTGGCTGAGCGCCTCGGCCTGGCGCCATTCCTGCAGGTCGAGCGCGGTGAATCCCTGGCCGTTCTCCACGCTCAGGCTGCGCGGCGACAGCGTCTCGGCCATTTTCAACGTGCGTTCCGAGGCGCGCGGCTGCGAGCGGGCGCGGTAGACGCCGGCAAGCTGGGCCTGCAGCCCGGAGTTGTTGGGCGCCTCGCGCACCATGTGTTCCAGACTGCGCTGGGCGGCCGGGGTGTCGTCGGCCTGCAGGCTGGCGGCGGCCTCGGTCTGCATGCGCTCCAGGCGCAGGTCGTTGGGCAGGCGGCTGGGCTGGCCCTTGAGGTAGACCCAGTCCGGATAGTCCTGGCGGTTGGCGGCCAGGCTTTGCGAGGCCTGGTCGAATTGCTCGGACTCGGCCAGGGAGTAGTACAGGCCGGTCTCGGTGTTGAGGCGGTCCTCGGGATCGTCGTTGCGGGCCGCGTCGTCGGCGGCGACCTGGCGGTAGATGTCGCGCGCCTTTTCCGGCTGGCGCAGGTACAGGTAGGCCGAGGCCACGTCGTTCAGCGCGTAGCGCGGCACCTGCGCGCCTTCGGCGCGCAGCGCCTCGTATTCGCGCACCAGGTCGGCCATGCGCGCGCGCGCATGCAGCGCGTGCAGGCGGTCGATGCGGGCGCGCAGCACGTCGTCGCGCGCGGCCTCGCCCAGCGCCTGCCAGGCCGGGATCAGCTCGTCGTAGCGGGCCAGGGCGCGGTCGGCGACGACGTAGCGTTCGGCTTCGTTGCGCGCCGGCATGGAGGCCAGGCGCACCTGCTGGGCCACGGCGTCGGCCTCGAAGCGCCGCATCTGGGCGGCGTCGAACAGGCCGGGATGCTCGGACGCGCGCGCCAGCGCCGCGCCCGACATGCGGGCGCGGGACAGCGCCTGTATGTATTCGCGCTGCACGTAGGGCGTGTCGGGAGCGAGGGCCAGGGCGCGGTCGGCCTGGTAGAGGGCCTCGAAAGGGCGCCCCTGGCGGACGTGGACGTAGCCCAGCGCCAGGCGCGCGTCGACGTCGCGCGGCTGGCGCGCCACCCAGCGCTCGCCGGCCTGGAGCGCGGCCTGCGTCTGGCCGGCGTCGGCCAGCGTCATGATTTCGCCGGCCTGGAAAGCCGTGTGCCGCGGATGGCGGCGCAGCCCCGCGCGGTAGGCGGCCAGCGCCTCGGGCCAGCGCTGCAGGTCGCGGTAGGCGCGCGCGGCGGCCAGCTGCACGTCGGCCGGCGGATTGGCGCCGGCCGGCAGCGTCTCGAAGGCGGCCGCCGCCTCGGCGGGCCGGCCGGCCCAGCCGGCGATGACGATGTGGTCGTAGATGGCGCGTGGCCCGGCGGCGGCGCCTTGCCGGCGCAGCATCTCCAGCGCGGGCTCGTAGTCGCCGGCGCGGGCCCGGGCGATCAGGCCGTCGTAATCCTCGGCGGGGGCGGCCAGCGCCAAGGCAGGCGCCAGGACCGCACAGGCGGCCAGCAGGCGCAGGCCCGCCGCGGCGTCAAGGCGCGATAGCGGCCGGTTGGCGGCTTTTCCCGCAGGTTTTCCTTTGCATGGCATCTGTAGTACTTCCGCAGTTGCGACTCGGGACGTTCGCCGCCTCCGCCGGGCAGGCGCGCGCCGGCCGGACAGCCGGACGCCGCGCGGGCGCGCAGCGCCGGCGATGGAGGTGGGGAACATGGGTTCAGTTGCGCGGCGCCCGCTGCGGGGACCTTCGCACTCGCGCTATCGAAGTGCATGGCTAGTACGCGCCACGTCCGATGGACGTGGTTGCGGCACTCTGCGGCGCCGTCAACGGGATGCACTGTAGGACGTTTTGGATATTTCAACTGTCAAGTAGTGCAAAGGAGGCGCGCACAGGGGCCGGCGCTGGCGTATTCTTCGTCGCTCGGGCCGGGGCGAGTGCCGACGAGGATAGCGTGCCGGCTCGTCCTGACTGTAACAAAAGACGTCAAAAATGCTAGGGTGTAACGCGGCGCGAGCGGTGCGCAGTGCGGCAATCCCAACGAGGGCGCGCGGCAGGAGCCATGACGATTTCCTTATTCTTTCTGATGTGGGGACTGGCCACGGCGCTGGCGCTGCCCTTGTTCGTGCTGTTCCCTGCGCGCGACCTGGGCGGCATCCGCGCGTTCACCGCGGCCAATGCGCTGGCCGTGGCGTCGCTGCTGGCGTATGCCTCGTCCGGCCTGCTGGCGCCCGGCCCGGCCGTGATGGTCTCGAACGCCGCCTGGGTCGGCTCGCTCGGCCTGGTCCATGTCGGCGTGCGGCGGTTCTTCGGGCTGCCGCCGCAGGCGCAGGCCACGGCGGCGCTGGGCGCGTTGTGCATCCTGGCGTTCGCGCTGCTGTTGTTTGCCGGCGGCGAGCTGCGCGCCCGCATCCTGCTGTTTTCGGCCATGACCTGCGTGGCCATGCTGGCCACGGGGCGGGTGATTTTCCGCCAGCGCCGGCGCCTGCAGACCCGCGGCGTGATGGCGTACCTGATGCTGGCGATGTTCGGGCTGGCGGCCGTGCAGGGCCTGCGCCTGGCGGTCTATTCCATCGGCGGCGAGGCGCCCCATTCCTTGCTGGAACCGTCGGCCTGGGGGCTGTTCTTCATCGTCTGCGGAGCGGTCACGGTGCCGGCGCTGTTCCTGGCCCTGCTGTTGCTGGTGCAGACCAGCCTGTCCGAGCAGATGCAGGCGGCGCTGGCCTTCGACAGCCTGACGCGGGCGCACTCGCGGCGCAGCATCCTCGACGAACTCGAACGCGAATTGCGCCGCTGCCATCGCGCCGGCGGCAAGCTGGCCGTGCTGCTGCTGGACATCGACCACTTCAAGTCCATCAACGACCGCTACGGGCATGCGGCCGGCGACGGCGCGCTGCGCCATTACGCGCAGGTGGTGCAGCGCGCGGTGCGGGCCAGCGACCGTCTCGGCAGGCTGGGCGGCGAGGAATTCGCGCTGCTGATGTATGACTGCGATCCGGCGCACGCGCTGGTGCAGGCGCAGCGGGTATGCGACGCGGTGCGCGACGCGCCGCTGGCCCTGCCGGACGCCGAGGTGCCCATGACCACCAGCGGCGGCCTGGCCCTGTACCAGCCGGGCGATACCGCCGACGGCATCCTGGCGCGCGCCGACGCGGCGCTCTACCGCGCCAAGCAGCAGGGCCGCGACCGCGTGGAGATGGCCTCGATCGGGCGGGCCGCGGGCCGCGCGCGCCCGGACGGCGCGGCAGCCGAGGCGCGGTCTACGGCTTGAGGTGTTCCTTCAGGAAGCGTTCCATGGCCTCGTAGAACTCGAACTTGTTCTCGTCGTTGTGAAAGCCGTGGCCTTCGTTGTCCTTGACCATGTATTCGACCTCCACGCCGCGCGCGCGCAGCGCCTTGACCATCTGGTCGCTCTCGTCCTTGTTCACGCGCGGGTCCTTGGCGCCCTGCGCCACGAACAGCGGCGTGACGATGCGGTCCGCGTGCAGCGCGGGCGAGGTCGCGGCCAGGCGTTCGCGGTCGCGTTCGGGGTCGCCCACCATGTCCTGCATCTTGGCCTGCATGGGCTTCCAGTACGGCGGGATCGACTGCATGAACGTGAACAGGTTGGACACGCCCACGTAGTCGACCGCCGCGGCGTAGAGCTCGGGCGTGAAGGCCACGCCGGCCAGCGTGGCGTAGCCGCCGTAGCTGGCGCCGTAGATGCCGATGCGCTTGGGGTCGGCGATGCCTTGCTGCACCAGCCACTGGACGCCGTCGGTGATGTCATCCTGCATCTTCAGGCCCCATTGCCCGAAGCCGGCTTCCCAGAAGGCGCGGCCATAGCCGGTCGAGCCGCGGAAGTTCATCTGCAGCACGCAGAAGCCGCGGTTGGCCAGGAACTGCACCTCCGGGTTGTAGCCCCAGCCGTCGCGGGCCCACGGCCCGCCATGCGGATTGACGATGCAAGGCAGGCCGGACGGCGCGCGGCCGGCCGGCAGCGTCAGGTAGCCGTGCACGGTCAGGCCGTCGCGCGTCTGGTAGCTGATGGGCTGCACGCGCGACATGTCCGCCTCGGGAATGGCCGGGTTGATGTCGGCCAGCTTGGTCAGCGTGTCGGCGGCGGCGTCGTAGATGTAGCGCGAGCCGGGCGTGCGGTCGTTGTAGGCGGCGACGATGAATTTGTTTTCATCGCGGTCGTAGCCCTGGATGGCGAAATCGTAGCCCGCGAGCCGCGCCGACAGCGCCTTGAACAGCGCCTCGGTCTGCGCGTCGAAAAAGCGGTATTGCGGCTTGTCGGTCTGGTAGGCGGCCAGCGTCAGCACGCGGCGCTTGCGCGAGTACGCCGCGGCGTCCAGGTCCACGTCCTCGGGCGTGTAGATTTCCTCTTCGGCGTCGGGATTGGCCGGGTCGATGACGACCAGCGCCAGCTTGTCGCGGCCGCGGTTGGACAGGGCGTAGAACTTGCGGTCGTCGAAGGTGAAGAACGCCGGGCTGACGCTGGTGCGGTAGTCGGTGGTGATCAGCGGGCGGAATTCGGCGGCTTCGTCGTCGCGGTAGAGCAGGGTGGTGTTCAGGCCGTCGCTGGCGACGGCGGCGCGTACCTTGCCGGCGTGGTCGGTCTGCCAGCCGACGATGTTGCCGGGGTTCTGCGCCACCAGCACCGCCGCGCCGGTATGGACGTTGACGCGGTAGACGTCGAAGACTTCGGGATCGCGCTGGTTGTGGCTGATGAGGACGTGGTCGGGGTCGTCCTCGAGGTCGTCCTCGATGCCGGCGCGCACGCCTTCGTAGGGAGTCAGGTCGGTGATCTGGCCGGTCTTGGCGTTGACCGCCAGCACGTGGAAATTCTCGTCGCCGCCGAAGTCCTTCTGGTAGAGCACCACGTCGGCGCCTTTCCAGAAGAAATTGCTGATGTCGCGCGCAGTCTCGCGCGTGAGCAGGCGCGGGTCGCCCACGGGCTTGCTGCCTTGCAGCGGCTGCACGTAGATGTTCATGCGGGCCGGGCTGCCGTCCACGCTGGTGGGCTGCATGAAGCCCAGGGTCTTGCCGTCGTCGGCCAGGCGGAAGAAGCCGCGGTCGGGGTTGCGGAAGAAATCCTTCAGGGGATAGGCGCGCGGCGGCTGGGCGGCGCTGGCGCCCAGCGATGCGCCGACGATGCTGGCGGCCAGGACGGTGCGCTTGAGGAACGAGAACAAGAGAGGACCTCCGGGGTTGCTGCGGCCGCGGGCTGGGCCGGCAGCCGCCTGGTCCACCGATGATGCCATAGCGCCGCCGGCGGTGTCGAACCGCCTTGCGCATCGTCCCCGCTATTGCGGCGTCACCCCGGCCGTCTTGACGATGCCGGCGTATTTGCTCATTTCGGCGGCGATGAAAGCCTTGAATTCCTGCGGCGGCTTGTACGTGACTGTCAGGCCCTGGCCTTCGAGCTTGGCGCGCACGTCGGCGTCCTGCAGCGCGCGGGCCACGTCCGCCGAGATGCGTGCGACCAGCGCCGGCGGCATGCCGGCCGGGCCGAACAGGCCGAACCAGTTGGACAGGTCGAAGTCGTCCAGCCCCACCTCGCGCGCCGTCGGCGTGTCCGGCAGCACGGCCTGGCGCTGCGGGCCGGCCACGAACAGCGGATGCAGGGTGCCGGCCTTGATGTGGCTGATGATGGCCGGCGCGGTGGCGAAGAAGACGTCGATCTGGCCGCCGACCAGGTCGGCCACCGCCAGCGACGTGCCGCGATAGGGCACGTGCATCAGGTTCATGCCCGAGCGCACGCGCAGCAGCTCGCCGGCCAGATGCTGCTGCCCGCCCGTGCCCGGCGAACCGAATACCGCCGATCCCTGCGCCGTGCGCCGCTTCATGTCGGCGTAGGTGGTCACCGGCAGCTTGGGGCCGCTGACCAGGATCAGCGGCGCATCGGCCACCAGCGCGATGGGCTGCAGGTCCTTCATGGGGTCGTAGCGCATCTGCTTGAACACGAGCTTGTTGATGGACACCTCGGGCGTGTAGGCCAGCAGCAGGGTATGGCCATCGGGCTTGGCGCCCACCACCTGCTCGGCGCCTATCATCCCGCTGGCGCCGGAGCGGTTCTCGACCACGACCTGCTGGCCCCATTGCGCCGTCAGCTTCGCGCCCAGCACGCGGGCGATCACGTCGGTGGCGCCGCCGGGGGCGTAGGCCACGATCAGGCGCACCGGCCGGTCCGGAAAGGATTCGGCGCGGGCCGTCAGCGCGAGGCAGGCGGCGGCCAGCGCCGCCGCGATTTTCATTCCGATTCGAAGCATGGGATGGCTCCTTGGGATAGGGGATTCGGGATCAGCCGCGCTCGATCAGCAGCAGCGCATGGCCCGGCCGATCGTGGCCGGCCGAGTCCGCCGGCGTCTGCGGGCAGAGCAGGTCGATGATGCGCCCAGCGCCCGCGGCATGGCCGTGCACCGCGGCGGCGGGGCCGTAGGCCAGTTCGTAGCTGCGGCCGTGCGTAAGAAAGCGGCACAGGCGCGTGTGCGCCGGGCCGTCCAGCCGTTCGACCGAGGCCGGGCCGGGCCGGTCGAACACGGCGTTCAGCGCCGCCAGCGCCAGCGCCGCGGGCCGCGGATCGTAGCGCCGGTCGATCAGGCCATTGCGCGGGAAGTAGCCGCGGTCCACGTCCATGAAGGTGTCGAAGGCATAGCTCACCGCGTCGCCCGTGCGCGAGGCCAGGAAGGCTTCGGCCACCAGGGCGGCGATCGCGGCGTCGTCGGTGTTGGCCGCCGCCAGGCGGTCGGCCAGCTTCACCCCCACGTTCACGCACATGCCCCAGTCCTGCGCGCGCCGCGCCAGGTCGGCATGGGCGGCGATGAGATCGGCGCCCCAGTCCAGCCGCACGGTGATGCCGTCGATGTGCTTCTGTTCCAGCCGCGCCCGCAGCAGGGGCGCGGCGGCGTCCAGTTCGGCGGCGCGCAGCCCGGTGTTGACGAAATGGCTGTAGTGCTTGCCGTCGAAATGCGCGTCGTCCTCGCCGGTGCGGATCTTGCCGTAGATGAGCCGCGCGTCGGTGTGGCCGCGCAGCCGGGCGAGCGCGGGCCCCGCGTCCTGCAAGGCCCGCGCGCTGAGGTTGATCTCGATGGCCGCGATGGGCACGCCGTGGGCGCGCGCCCGGTCCAGCAGGGCGGTGTCGGGCACGCCCAGCGAAGTCAGCACGAAGCGATGCCCGACGTCGGCCATCAGGCGGGCGCGGCGCAGCGTCTGTTCGTCGTGCAGGTCCTGGGTGGGGATCTTGAGCGTGCGCAGCCCCATTTCCCACATGGCCATGAGCGGGTAGTCGTTGCGCGCCAGCTTGCGGCCGAATTCCTGCACGCCGCCGGTGCAGGGAATCTCGACGATCTCGGCCCACGGGTGGCGCAGTTCGACCGCGACGCCGTCGCTGACGGCGGTCTTGGTATGCACGGGGGGCAGGGCGCGCGCCGGAGGCTGGCCGCCGGCGGCTTCGCCGCGCATCGCGCCGTGGGTGCGGATCAGCTTGGCCACGTGGCCGCGCTCGTGCACGTCGACGACGAAGTAGCCGAATTTCTCGACGTCGCCGCGGCCGAACTCGTCGGCCGGCGGCACGCGGTAGAACTCGGAATAGTCGTGCCGCAGGAAAGCGGTGGAGGGCAGCATGTACAGTTCCGCGCCGCCGATCACGTCGTACCAGAAATTGTGGACGTGGCCGGCGAATACCGCCTCCACCTGGGGATTGCGCAGCCGCGACAGCAGCCAGCCGCGGCCGGGCTCGTCGATGTTGTCGTAGGAGCCGCGTTCGGCCGGATCGTGCAGGTAGGGCGGATAGTGCAGCGACACGAACACGCGCCCGGGCGCGCCGGCCAGTTGCCCGTCGATCCACTCGCGCTGGGCCGCGTCGGCGTCCAGCCCGGAGTTGAACAGCAGCGCGTTGACGAACAGGAAGCGGACCCCGCCGTGGTCCACGGCGTAGTAGTCGGGGCCGAAGATCCCGCGGTACTTGTCCAGATAGCCGTCGCAGACGACGTCGGCCGGCATCCAGTCGATGCGCTTGTCGCCCACGTCGTGGTTGCCGGGCACCAGGTGCAGCGGCATGTCGATCTGGCTGGCGATGGCCTTGAAGCGGCGCGCGGCTTCCTCGAAGGAGGGCAGGCCGGGGACCGGGTGGACGATGTCGCCGAGGTGGATGGCGAAGGCCGGCGCCGGGTCCAGGCGCGCGATGTCGGCGAAGACGTGGCGAGCCCGCGCGTTGGCGCGCGCGTTGGTGGCGAACGGCGAGGCGCAGGTGTCCTCGGATTCGTTCACGTGGGTGTCGGCGACGACGGCGAAGCTGAACAGGCGGGCGCCCAGGGGCTGGCGCGGAAACTGGGGTTCGGTCACGGCGGTCATACTCCAATTTCAATAAATGGAATTCAAATGTATTTATCGGTCGGATAGTTTGTATTTCGGCCGGCGATATACTGTCAATGCTCCGCAACCCTAGGCCCCTATGCACTCGAAAACGCCGCTTCACTACGAACTCGAATCCCGCGCCTCGCTCGAGGCGCACCCGCGTTTCGCCTCCACGCTGTCCAACGGGCTGGACGTGCTGAAGTGCTTTTCGGCGGCCGAGCCGCTGCTGGGCAACAAGGAGATTTCCGAGATGCTGGGGCTGACGCGCCCGACCGTATCGCGGCTGACGTTCACGCTGGTGGGGCTGGGCTATCTGCGGCGCGACGAGCGCACGGGCAAGTACTCACTGGGGCCGGCGGTGCTGACGCTGGGCTATCCGCTGCTGGTGCACCTGACCCTGCGCCAGCTGGCCGCGCACGACATGGTGGAACTGGCGCGCTACGCGCGCGGCCCGGTGTCGATGGCGATCCGCGACCGCCTGCAGGCGGTGTACGTGGAAACGGTGCAGGACGGCGCTTCCAACGCCTCGCGGCCGGACATCGGCTCGGCCCGCCCGCTGCTGCGCACCGCGACCGGACGCGCGCTGCTGTATGCCCAGACCGCGGCCGAGCGCGAGCTGATCTGCGGCCGGCTGGCCGAGGAATTCCCCGATGAGTGGGAGCGGTTCGGTCCGGCCCTGCCGGCGGCCTACGAGGAAATCGAGGAACACGGCTTCTGCGTGGTCACCAAGGACTGGCGCGCCGAGCTCTGCGGCATCGCCACGCCGATGCGCTTTCGCTCCAACGACCTGCCGCTGGCCTTCAACGTGACCATCCCGGCCGACGGCCTGGACCGGCAGTACGTGTACGAAACGCTGGGCCCGCGCCTGCGCACCCTGGTCAAGAACCTCGAATACCGCATCGGCATCCTGTGACGCCCCGCGGCCGCGCCGGGCCGATATGCGGGATAATCGCGGGCACTGATCTGGAGATACACATGTACAGGAATCTGGCCGCGGCTGCGGCACTGGCCCTGGGCCTGGCGGGATGCTCGATGGGCATCTCGCAGGACGGTTCGTCGCCGCACAGCGAATTCAAGGCGCCGGTGGCATTCAAGGACGCCTATGCGGCGGCGATCCGCCAATCGCGCGATTGCCTGCGCAGCACCGACAACGCCTACCGCGTGGTGGCCGACATCGACGAGCCGGCGCAGTCCGGCGTGGTGCGCGTGCTGGCGCCCTACAGCGACAACGTGATGTCGCGGGTCGACCTGAAGGCGGCCGGCCCCAAGAGCACCGACGTGCGCGTCGCGATGTGGGGCCAGGGCACCTGGGACGCGGCGGCGATGCGCGCCATGCAGGACGCCGTCTATTACGGCCTGGTGTCGTGCAGCAGCTATATGCCGCTGGACCCGCGCCCGCAGGTCCAGCCCAAGCGCGACCTGCCCAGGGACTGAGCCGGCCGGTCAGTCGCCGCCCGGGCGGCGGCGGATGATGCGGAACGTGGCGGTGGCGCGCGCCACCAGTTCGCCGTCGGCGCGGCGCACGTCGCCTTCGCAGAAGGCGATGGAGGCGCCGCGGCGCAGGCAGCGCGCCTCGATCTTCAGGTCGCCCGTGCCGGGCGACAGGAACGAGGTGTTCATGTCGATGGTGGCCATGCCTTCTTCGCCGTCGGCCGAGCCGCGCGCGGCGGCGCTCAAGGTGAAGTCGAGCACGCTCATCAGCGTGCCGCCGTGTATGTCGCCGCGGCTGTTGGTGAGGTCGGCGCGCCAGGGCAGCGAGGTGCGGGCATAGCCCGGCTCGATGTGCTCGGGCACCAGGCCGACGAAATGCATGAAGGGAATGGTGAGGCCGAAGTAATCGGTTTGCGCGGTTGCGGGTGCGGTCATGGAACGGTGATGGCGGGATTGGATAGCGGGTCGCCGGTCATAATATATGCTTTTGCCACGGGATATCAGGGTGTCTGAGGGGCGCAAGATCGTGCATGTGGACATGGACGCGTTCTATGCGTCGGTGGAGCAGCGCGACAATCCGGAGTTGCGCGGCCGGCCGGTGGTGGTGGCCTGGACCGGGCCGCGCTCGGTGGTCTGCGCCGCCTCGTACGAGGCGCGCCGCTACGGCATCCATTCGGCCATGTCGGCGGCGCGCGCCGAGCGCCTCTGTCCGCACGCGGTCTACGTGCCGCCGGACTTCAACCGCTACCGCGAAGTGTCGCGCCAGGTGCGCCAGATCTTCGCGCGCCATACCGATCTGATCGAACCGCTGTCGCTGGACGAGGCCTACCTCGACGTGACCGTCAACAAGTGCGGCCTGCCTTCGGCCACCGAGGTAGCCCAGGTCATCCGCCGGCAGATCCGCGAGGAAACCGGCCTGACCGCCTCGGCCGGCGTGGCCCCCAACAAATTCCTGGCCAAGATCGCCTCCGACTGGAACAAGCCGGACGGCCTGTTCGTGGTGCCGCCGGCCAAGGTGCTGGCCTTCCTGGAGCCGCTGCCGGTGCGCAAGGTGCCGGGCGTGGGCAAGGTGACCCAGGCCCGCCTGGAGCAGCTGGGCATCCATACCGTGGGCGACCTGGCCACCCACGGCGCGCAGGAGCTGGAGCATTACTTCGGCCGCTACGGGCGGCGCCTGTACGAACTGGCGCGCGGCATCGACGAGCGCGCGGTGCAGACCGACGCGCCGCTGCAGCAGGTCTCGGCCGAGACCACGTTCTCGCAGGACGTGCGCCTGGAGGCGCTGGGCGAGGCCATCGAGCGCATGGCGCAGAAGGTGTGGGACCAGGCGCTGAAAAAGGGCGCGCTGGGGCGCACCGTGGTGCTCAAGCTCAAGACCGACCGCTTCCGCATCCTGACGCGCAGCCAGACCAGCGCCTATCCGCCGGGGTCCGCGGCCGAACTGGCCGCGGTGGCGCGGCTGCTGTGCGAAAGAGTGGAACTGCCGCCGCACACGCTGTACCGGCTGGCGGGGGTGGGAATGAGCAATTTCGCCGAACCGGGCGAGCAGGCGCGCCAGCCGGATCTGTTCGGCGGGGTGTTCTGATTCGGTGCACGGCGGCCCGCCGCCGGCGGGCCGCGCGGGATCAGCCCAGGCGGGCCTTCACCTGCTGCGACAGCGCGCTCATGTCGGCGCGGCCGGCCAGCGACTGCTTCAGCAGCGCCATGACCTTGCCCATCGCGGGCGCGCCCGTCACGCCTTGCGCGGCCACTTCGGCCAGCGCCGCGTCGATGGCGGCGGCGACTTCCTCGGGCGTGGCGGCCTGCGGCAGGAATTCCTGCAGCACGGCCAGTTCGGCCTTTTCCTGCTCGGCGGTCTCGGTGCGGCCGGCCTGCTCGAAGGCGGCGATGGATTCGCGGCGCTGCTTAACCTGTTTTTCGATGATGGCGGTGATTTCGGCGTCGCTCAGGTCGCGGCGCTCGTCCACTTCTTTCTGCTTGACGGCGGCCAGCAGGAAGCGCAGCGTGGCCAGGCGTTCGGTGGCCTTGGCGCGCATGGCTTCCTTGACGGAGTCGGAGAGGCGGGTCTTGAGCGTAGCAGTGCTCATGGGGGAACCTTTTGAGGTGTTGCGGCAAACGGCTAGTTTAATCTCCCGGCCGCCGCCGCGGCGGCCGTTTCAGCGCCAGCGGCGGAAGATCAGCGAGGTGTTGATGCCGCCGAAGGCGAAGTTGTTGTTCATGACATATTCGTTGCTCATGCGGCGGCCCTCGGTCAGATAGTCCAGCTCGCCGCAGCGCGGATCGACGTGGTCCAGGTTCAGCGTGGGCGCGTACCAGTCGCGGTTGAGCATTTCGATGCTGAACCAGGATTCCAGCACGCCGCAGGCGCCCAGGGTATGGCCCAGGTAGCTCTTCTGCGAGCTGATCGGCATGCGGCTGCCGAACAGGCTGTGGGTGGCCTGGGTTTCGGCGATGTCGCCCTGCTCGGTGGCGGTGCCGTGGCCGTTGACGTAGCCGATGGCCTGCGGCGCCAGGCCGGCGTCGGCCAGCGCCATTTCCATGGCCACGCGCATGGTGCGGGCCTCCGGGCGGGTGATGTGGGCGCCGTCCGAGTTGCTGCCGAAACCCACGATTTCCGCATGGATGCGCGCGCCGCGCGCCAGCGCGTGGTCCAGCGATTCCATCACCAGCATGCCGGCGCCTTCGCCGATCACCAGGCCGTCGCGGTCGCGGTCGTAGGGGCGCGGGGTGAGGCCGGGCGTATCGTTCTTCTGGCTGGTGGCGTAGAGCGCGTCGAACACCAGCGCCTCGCTGGCGCAGAGCTCTTCGGCGCCGCCGGCCAGCATCAGTTCCTGGCGTCCGTAGCGCACGGCCTCGTAGGCGTAGCCGATGCCCTGGCTGCCCGAGGTGCAGGCGCTGGACGTGGGGATGATGCGGCCCTTGAGTTCGAAAAAGATGCCGACGTTGGCCGCCGTGGTGTGCGGCATCATGCGCACGTAGGAATTGGCGTTCAGGTCGTCGGTGACGCCGTTGAGCAGCATATTGCCGAAGGCGCGGATTTCCGCCGTGCTGCCGATGGACGAGCCGCAGGCCACGCCCATGCGGCCGTCCTTGATGGCGGGGTCGTCCAGCAGCGCCGCGTCGGCCAGGGCCAGCTCGGCGGCGCGCACCGCCAGCTGCGAGACGCGGCCCATGCTGCGCAGCTGCTTGCGGGTCCAGTGCGCTGGCGGGCGGAAATCCTCGATGGGCCCGGCCAGCCGGGTATTCAGTTCCGCGTAGCGCGACCATTCCGGCATGCAGCGGATGGCGCTGCGGCGCGCTTCCATCGCCGCGCGCACGCCGGCCCAGTCCGAACCCAGCGCGCTGATGCCGGCCATGCCGGTGACGACCACCCGCTTCATCAGCACAGCCCTCCGTTGACGCCGATGACCTGGCGCGTGATGTAGGCCGCGCCCGGCGACATCAGGAAGGCGACGGCGGCGGCCACTTCCTCGGGCCTTCCCATGCGCTGCGCCGGCACGGCCTTGAGGATCTCGTCGACCGGCACGTGCTCGTCCAGCATGTCGGTGTCGATCAGCCCGGGCGCCACGCAGTTCACGGTGATCTGGCGCTTGGCCAGCTCCACCGCCAGCGCCTTGGCCGCGCCGATCAGGCCGGCCTTGGACGCGCTGTAATTGACCTGGCCGCGGTTGCCCACCACGCCGGAGACGGAGGCGATGCAGACGATGCGGCCCGGCGCGCGGCGGCGGATCATGGGCATGGCCAGCGGACCCAGCACGTTGTAGAAGCCGTCCAGGTTGGTGCGCAGCACCTCGTCCCAGTCGTCGCCGGTCAGGGCGGGAAAGGCGCCGTCGCGCGTCAGGCCGGCGTTGAGCACCACGCCGTAGTAGGCGCCGTGGGCGTCGACGTCGGCCTGCAGCGCGGCCGCGCATTGCTGGCGGTCGGCGACGTCGAACTGCAGCACGCGGGCCTGGCGGCCGCGCGCCTGGACTTCGGCCTGCACGGCCTCGGCCTGGCCGCGCTGCCGGCGGCAGTGCAGCACCAGATCGTGGCCGGCGTCGGCCAGGGCCAGCGCGATCGCGCGGCCGATGCCGCGACTCGAACCGGTGACGAGGATGGGGGCTGCGCTCATTCGGGTGACTCTTCCTGGATAAAGGCGTTGGGGTCCTGCGGCTGGTAGACGTTCAGCCTGGCCTGCGCCAGCAGGCGCGCGCCGTCGTGCAGTTCGCATTCGAACACGCTGATGCCGCTGGCGTCGGCCAGGCCGCGGCGCACCTGGACCGTCAGGCGCGCGCCGGCCGGCAGGGCGTCGGCATGGCTTTCGTAGCGCCGCGTGCCCAGCAGAAAGCCCAGCTTGACGGGCTGGCCGGCCTCGCGCGCGCGGCAGCCGGCCCAGGCGCCCACGGCCTGGGCCATCAGCTCCATGCCCAGCCAGGGCGGCAGCGAACCGTCCGCCAGGCTATAGGGTCCGGGCTTGACGACGGCCAGCGCGCACAGGCTGTCCGCATCATAGCTGCGGATCTCGTCTATCAATATCATGTCGCCGGCGTGCGGCAGCAGGCTGGCGATGGGCCACGGGATCATGGCTGCGCTCCGAGGATCAGGCTGACGTTGTTACCGCCGAACGCGAACGAATTGCTCATGGCCACGCGCGGGCGGCCCGGCGCGTAGCGGTGCGCCGGCGTGCTGAATTCCAGCGCCGGCAGCTGCGGGTCGGACACGCCGTCCCAGACGTGGGGAATCAGGCGCGCGCCGGCATTGGAGGCCGACAGCGTGGCCCAGGCCAGCGCCGCCTCCAGCGCGCCGGCCGCGCCCAGGGCATGGCCGGTCAGCGCCTTGGTCGAACAGCACGGCACGCCCTGCGGGAACACGGCGTGCATGGCGTGGCTTTCCATCGCGTCGTTGTGCGGCGTGCCGGTGCCGTGCAGGTTGACCCAGCCGACGCTGGCCGCGTCCAGGCCGGCCGAGGCCAGGGCGGCCTGCATGGCCTGGCGCGCGCCGGCCCCGGTCGGCTCCGGCGCCGACATGTGCCAGGCGTCGGAACTGGCGCCTCCGCCGAGCAGGGCCACGCCGTCGGGCCCGGCCGCGTCGCGCGCCATCAGGAACAGCGCGCCGGCTTCGCCGATGTTGATGCCGCGGCGGTTGGCCGAGAACGGCAGGCACAGGCCGTCGTCGATGGCGCCGAGCGCGGCGAATCCGTTGATGGTCAGCCGGCACAGCGTGTCCGCGCCGCCGCAGACCACGGCGTCGCACAGGTCCAGTTCGAGCAGGCGGCGGGCCGACAGCAGGGCGCGCGCGCCCGAGGTGCAGGCCGTCGACAGCGTATAGGCCGGTCCGCTGACGCCCAGCCAGTCGGCGAAGAACGACGCAGGCGAGGACAGGGCCTGGCGGCGGTAGTCGTAGTCGGCCGGCCAGGCGCCGTGCGCGGCCAGGTGGCCGAAGGCGGGCGCGTTATCGTTCACGCCCGAGGTGCTGGTGCCCAGCACCACGGCCACGCGGCCCGGCCCGTAGCGCGCCACGGCGCCGCGCAATTGCGCTTCGATCTGCAGGGCCGCGGCCAGCAGCAACTGGTTGTTGCGGCTGCGGTGATGCGCCGGCAGGGCGTCGGGAATGGCCGGCAGCTCGCCGTCGTAGCCGCCCAGGGTCAGGGCGCGTCCGCGCACCCAGCCGGTGCGCGCGCGCATGCCGGACGTGTCGCCGGCCAGCGCGGCCGCGGCCACGGCGTCTATGCCCGCGCCCAGCGCGCAGACCACGCCGGGCTTGCCCAACCACGCGTTCATGGCTGCTCCTTCAGCGGCGAGATCCGCCAGTTCGTGCCGTCGGCGTCGACGATGGTGAAATCGCCGGCCCGGGCGGCGTCGGGCCAGCGCACGCTCCAGCGCGCGCGCCCCTGTTCCAGCAGGTCGCGCTGCAGCGCCGCGCCCGTGCGGCGCGCCTGCCAGCGGCCCGGACCATAGGCGGCGTCCAGCTCGGCCTCGGGCGTCCAGGCGAACATCAGCGCGGCGAACAGGTCGCGCGCCTGGGGGTTGGGGCGCAGGAAGCCGTCGTTGCGCCACTGGCCGTGTTCGAGCATCTGGCGGGCCTGCGGCACGCCCACCAGGTCGAACAGCGACCAGCGCAGCGCGGCGCCTTCGCGCTGCACCACCAGCATCGCGTCCTGCGGCGGCTGGCCGGGCGCGGCCTGCACCACGTGCAGCTGCCGGGGCAGCGCGAACGCCGCCGTGCGCGCCGGCAGGGGCGGGGCGCCGGCGCAGCCGGCCAGCGCGGCCGCCAGCCAGGCCGCGCCGATGCAGCGGGCGAGCCTCGTTATCGTCATGCGGCCTCCGGCGGCGCGTCGCTGCCGCGGCACAGTTCGCTCAGCATGCGCAGGCGGCGCTGCGGGCTGGCGACGAAGGGGTTGGACAGATCCCAGGCGTAGCCCGCCAGGATCGAACTGATCATGCGGCGGATCTCGGGTTGCGCGTGTTCGTAGAAAACCACGTCCTGGAATTCGCCGCTGTACCAGCCCTGCACGTAGGCGCGGAACGTCTCCACGCCCACCATGAGCGGGTCGGCGAACGCCGTCTGCCAATCGACCTGCGCGCCGCCCAGCTGGCGGTGCAGCGCGTCGGCGGCCAGCTTGGACGAGCGCAGCGCGATGGTCACGCCCGATGAAAACACCGGGTCCAGGAATTCCGCGGCATTGCCCAGCAGCGCGTAGCCGGGGCCATGCAGCCGGCGCACGCTGGCCGAATAGCCGCCGATGGCGCCGGCCGGCGTGTCCCAGACGGCGTGCTTCAGGATGCGTTCCAGGTTGGGCGCGGCGCGCGCCATCGCGCGCAGGACGGCCATCGGATCGGCATCGGCGCCGCCGAACCGTTCCTCGCCGCCCACCACGCCGAACGAGCTGCGGCCGTTGGAGAACGGGATCAGCCAGTACCAGATGCCGCGTTCCTCGGGATGCACGCTGATCAGGATTTTCTCGCGGTCGAAGCCAGGGTCGTCGATGCGGTCCTCGATATGGGTGTAGATGGCCTTGCGCGGCGGCATCGACGAGGGGATTTCCAGGTCCAGCAGGCGCGCCAGCACCCGCCCGTAGCCGCTGGCGTCGAGCACGAAGCGGGCCTGCACGCGGTAGCTGGCGCCGTCGGCGCCGCGCACCGCCAGCGTCGGCTCGCCATCGAAGTCGGCCGCGGTCACTTCCTGCCGGTAGCGCAGCTCCACGCCCTGGCGCGCCGCCTCGTCGGCCAGCACCTGGTCGAAGCGCGCGCGCTGCACCTGGAAGGTGGTGCCCGGACCGGGGGTGAACTTGTCGCGGAAGTCGAAATAGCTGTAGCGCTCGCCGCAGGCGAAGGCCGCGCCGTTCTTGACCTGGAAGCCCGCGGCCCGGACCGCCGGCAGCATGCCCGCTTCCTCCACGAATTCCAGGCAATGGGCCAGCAGGCTTTCGCCGATGGAAAAGCGCGGAAACTGCTGGCGCTCCAGCACCAGCACGTCATGCCCCTGCCGCTTGAGCAGCGCCGCGGCGACCGCGCCGGCCGGGCCCGCGCCGATGATCACGACTTCGCGTTGTTCCATCTCCGACCTTCTCCTATTCAGTTTGCGGCGCGGCCGGCCGGACCCAGGGCGCCCACAGCAGCGAGAAGGCCACGCCCAGCGCCACCGCCAGCCCGAAGTTGGCCAGCGCCGGGGTGCGGCTGAAAGCCAGCAGCCCGAAGGACAGCAGGGTGGTGGACGCGCTCAGCGCGATGCCGACGAGGCTGGCGGGCGCGCCCGCGATGCGCTCGTACATGAAGATCGCGTAATCCACCCCGATGGCCGACACCAGCAGCAGCCCGAACAGGCTGAACAGCGTGAGCGGCTGGCCCAGGTAGCCCAGCGCGGCCAGGCTGCATGCCGTGGCGGCGACCGGCACGGTCAGGATACGCCAGGCGGCCGCGCGCCCCAGCGTCAGCAGCAGCAGGGCGGCGGCCACGGCGTAGGACAGCAGCTTGAGTTCGGCGGCCTCGATGCGGGTGTCGGCGAACATGCGGTTCAGTTCGCCGCTGCGGTCCACCAGCGTCGCGCCCGGCACGGTTTCGGCGATGCCGGCGAGCGCGGCGGCGTCGCGCAGGCCCAGCAGGGTCACCATGCCCGCGACCTGCCCATCGCGCTCGCCCAGCCACAGGCCGCGCCAGCGTTCGGCCTGCTGGCCTTGCAGCGCCGCGGCGATGGTGACGGGCGGCAGGGCGGCGAGCGACCGCAGTTCCTCCTGCAAGGCTTCATAGGGAATGCCCAGGGCCGTAAGCGGGGCCCAGCGTTCGGGCTGCGCGGCCGCCGCGGCCAGGCTGCGGCCCAGCGCCTGCTGTTCGGCCACGGGCGCGACCAGCTGGCTCAAGGCGTTGTAGGCGGCGAGGTCGCCGCGTTCGACCAGGGCGTCCAGCGCCCGCGCCACGCGCGCCTGCCGGCGCAGCAGCTCGTCGGCGTCGGGCGCGCGCAGCAGGAAGAACTGGCTGGTCGGCACGAAGCCGGTGATCTCGCCGATCTGGCGCGCCTGCTGCAGCAGCGGCGCGGGCAGGCTCAGCCACTGCCGCAGGTCGTCCTGGACGCCGAGCCGGGCGATGCCGCCGGCGGCGCCCGCGGCCAGCGCGAGCGCGCCTATCCAGAACGCGCCGCGGCGGGCGTGCAGGCGTTCACGCGCATCCAGCGCCGCCGTCGACAGGCGCAGCAGCGGCTGCCAGGGACGCGGACGCCAGCCCTCCATCCAGGCCGGCAGCTGGCACACCGTGCAGGCGTAGGCGCCCAGCAGGCCGGCCGCGGAAAACACCGCCGTCTGCGTGAGCGCCGGAAACGGCGTGAACGCCAGCGCCACATAGCCCACCAGGGTGGCGGCCAGGCTGATGGTCAGCCCCGGCAGCACGCGCCGCAGCGCGGGCCAGCTGCGCCAGTCGGCCATGCCGTAGCTCTTGCCCAGCCAGTGCAGCGGAAAATCCACCGCCACCCCGATCAGGCTGGCGCCGATGACCAGGGTGAGCAGATGAATGGAGCCGAACACCGCCACGCAGGCCACCGCGCCGGTCACCAGGCCCACGGCCACCGGCGCGAAGGCCAGCAGGGCGCGCGCGCGGCGCAGCGTCAGCAGCAGCACCGCGACGATGCCCAGCGTGGCGCCGGCGCCGATCCAGCTGCTTTCGGCCACGGCCTGCGCGCGGCCGGCGGCCGCGTACAGCGGGCCGCCGGCCACCAGCAGTTCGGCGCCTTCGGCGTCCAGCACCTTGCGGTCCTGCTCCAGCTGCGCCGCGATGCGCTGGGGCGTGGCCGAGTCGAAGGCGTCGTCGCGGGTTTCGGCGCGCACCAGGATCCAGCGCCTGCCCGCATGCTCGGCCTGCAGGGTGCCGCTGCGTATGTCGTACTGCACCGCGCCGCCCGGATGCAGGGCTTCCTCGGCGCGGCGGGTCAGGCCGAGCCAGTCCTGGTCCGCCGGCACCAGCCCCGAGGACGAGAACGGATCCGACAGTTCGCGCGCGCGGCGCGCGGCGTAGGCGGCGGGATCGGTCTCCAGCTGGCGCCGGTCGGCCGCCGGCGGCATGGCCAGCCGGCCGGCCAGAAGCTGCCGGCGCAGCGCCGCCAGGTCCACGTCCAGTTCCACCTGCACGCGCGAAAACAGGCCACTGTCGGTCCAGCGCTGCGCCAGCCGGCGCGCGGGCGCGGCGGGGTCGGCGCCGGCCGACACCAGCGCGATCAGCTGGCGCGACAGCGGCTCCTGGATGCGGGCCTCGGCAAGCTGGCGCGTGGCGTCGCTGCCGGCGCGCGGCACCAGCTCCATCAGGTCGGCCGACACCGGCCAGCCGTTGCGGCACAGCCAGGCGCCCAGGCAGAGGACCAGCAGCAGCCCCAGCTTGAACAGCCGGGGCAGCCAGCGTTCAATCGGCAAACGCACGTTGCTCCTCGGCGGTGAGGGCCTGGGCGGCGGCCGCGTCCTGCATCTGCAGCACAGTGCGGTCGCCCTGCGTCTCGCGCAGTTCGATGCGCTGGACCAGCGCCGCGCCGTCGATCCGGATGCCGTCGAAGATCTGGCGCAGCAGCGCCGACCTGGGCGTGAGCACGAGCCGCCAGGCCTGGGCCGTGCCGCTGAGCGCAAGATCGAAGTTCTCGCGCAGGCCGCTGGTGTCGCCCGCCAGCACGGACAGGAACAGCTGGTTTTCGTGGCTGGCGCCTGCGCGCTGCGGCAGGGCCTGCCATTTGCCGTCGTCGCCGCGGCGCGAGATGCCGCGCGCGTCGATGCGCAGGTCCTGGGCCACGGGGGTGCGCAGCAGCCACAGCAGCCCCTTGCCGGCGGCCAGCGTGAAGTCGCCGCGGCTGGTGAGCGGCTGCGGCAGCGAGCGCAGGAATTTCTGCTGCACGAAGTGGCCGCGCACCACGGGCGCGGCGCGCAGCTGCGCCTGCAGGTCGGCCAGTTCGAAGGCCTGCGCGCTCCAGGACGGCAGGGCCAGCGCCAGCAGCGCGGCGCGCAGCAGGACGCGCCGCTTCATGCCGGCGCTTCCATGGCTTGCAGGCGGCGCCGCACGGCCTCGGTCAGCGCGGCCGGCGAGGCCAGCTGCATTTCGCCGGTCTCGATGCGGACCGCGACCTGCTCGGTGCTGGCCCGGGTCAGGCGCTGGCCGGTCTGCGCGTCCAGGATCAGGTAATGGATCTTCAAGCGATGCTCCCATTCCACCAGTTCGGCCCGCACGACCAGGCGCTGGCCGAACTGCGCCGGCTGCGCATAGCGCAGGTGCAGGTCGATCACGGGCCAGGCATAGCCGCTGGCCCGCATGGCGCAGTAGTTATAGCCCAGCGCGTCGAGCAGCTCGCAGCGCGCCTGTTCCAGGTACTTCACATAGTGGCCGTGCCAGACCACGTGGATCGAGTCGACGTCGAAGAATGGCACCCGGATTTCGACTTCAGCGCTGATCACGCCTCTTTTACGCATCGTCTTTCCAGAAAGGGTAGAAGTTGAACCATTGCAGCGGCGCCTGGCGGCAGTGCGCGGCCAGGCGGTCGGCGTAGCCCTGGGCCAGTTCCGCGATGCGCGCCGGGCGCGTGGCCCGCGTCCATTGCACGCGCTCGCGCAGGCGCTCCAGGCTCACGCGGTAGCGCGCGCCTTGGCGCGTGCAGAACAGCAGGTTGACCGGGCAGCCCAGCAGGCCGGCCAGCAGCCAGGGGCCCTGGGGCAGCAGGGCGGTGTCGCCCAGGAACTGCACCGGCGTGGTCCGGTCGCCCCGCAGCGGCACCCGGTCGCCGGCGATGGCCAGCCACTCGCCGCGCTCCAGCCGTTCGGCCAGGTCCAGCATGACGCCGGCGTCCAGCTCGCTGACCTGGATCATGCGCAGGCCGCCGCCGGCCTCGCCGAGCAGGCGGTTGAAGCGCGCCGCGTGCTTGTCGTGGACCAGCACGTTGAGCTTGAGCGTGCCCGCCTGTTGCGCCAGCGCGCGGCAGATTTCGATATTGCCCAGGTGCGAGCCGACCAGGATCTGGCCGCGGCCCCGGCCCATCTGCGCGTGCAGGCCGTCGGGATCGGCGATGTCCAGGCTGGCCGGCGTGATGCGGCCGCGCCAGGCGTCGAACTTGTCCAGGATGGCGTGCGCGAAGGCGAGGTACTGGCGGTAGACCGGCAGCGTGCGCGGCAGCGGCGCAGCCAGGCCGCCCGCCTGCCTCAGCCTGCGCTGGTAGGCGGCGATGGCGCGGCGCGCGCGGGCGCCGGAGACGTAGAAATACAGCACCACCAGCCAGACCACCGGCGCGATGGCGCGCCGGCCCAGCCTGCGCGCGGCCCAGACCGTCAGGCGCATGAGCGCCAGGCTGCCGCGTTCGGGCTGCTCGGCCCAGTGTCCGTCGGCCGCGCTCATGTCCGCGCTCCTCGCGCCAGCCGGCGCCACAGCAGCGCCGGCGCGCGCACCAGCATGCCGAAGAACAGGCGCGCGTGCATGCGGCTGATCAGCGCGTTGTCGCGCACGCCCTTGAAATGCGAGACGCCGTCTCGCGGGTAAGCCACGCGCGTCGGCAGCCAGATCATGGGCGCGCCGCGCCAGTGCAGCCGGACCAGCACCGCGATGTCGAAATCCATGCGCTGGCCGACCCGCGCGCCGTCGATCACCGGCAGCGCCAGCGACAGGGGATAGACGCGGAATCCGCACATGGCGTCGGGAATGTCGGCCGACAGCGTATTGATCCAGACCCAGACGCGGGTCAGCCAGCGGCCGTACAGGCGGCTGCGCGGCACGTCGTCGCCATATACCGGCCGGCCGCAGACCAGGGCTTGCGGGTGCTCGCGCGAGGCGCGCGCGAACGCAGCGGCGTCCGCCAGGGCATGCTGCCCGTCGGCGTCGACCTGCAGCGCGTGGGTGTAGCCCAGCGCCGCCGCCGCCCGCAGCCCGTCCTGCACCGCCGCGCCCTTGCCGCCGTTGGCCGGGCGCCGCAGCAGATGCGTGCCGGGCCGCGCGGCCAGCGCGTCCAGCACCGCGGCGCAGCCGGGCTCGGAGCCGTCGTCCACCAGCACGCAGGGCAGGCCTTGCGCGGCCAGTTGCGCCTGCACGGCGCCGACGGTGGCGCCGTGGTTGTACACGGGGATGAGCGCGCACAGGCGATAGCCGCTCATGGCGCGCCGTCCTCCAGGATGCGGCCCGACGAGCACGGCTGGCCGTCCACCGTATAGGCGAAATGCAGCTTGTGTTTGGCGGCGTCCCATTTCAGCGTCAGCGTCGCCGGGTCGCCGGGCCGGAGCAGGCGCTGGAACTTCAGGACCTCCATGCCGCCAAAGCGCAGGCCGGGCCGCAGGTCGCGCCGGGCCAGCGACATGGCCCAGCCGATCTGCGCCACGCCCGGCACCACCGGCACGGCCGGGAAGTGGCCGCTGAAATGGATCAGGTCGCAGGGGATCTCCATGGCGTAGCGGCGTTCGCCGTCGGCCCCGGCGGGCAGCGCCACGGCCTGCGGCGCCAGCGGACGCGGGCCGGCCGCGGCCTCGAAATCCTGCGGCAGCAGCTTGCCCTGCGCGTTGCAGGGCAGTTGCGTCATCAGGCGCCAGGCGCGCGGGATGGCCAGCGATTCGAAGCCGGCGGCCAGGTGCGCGCGCAGCTCGGCCAGGAGCGCCTTGCGCCCGCCGTTGCGCAGGGCGTGCAGGCCCCGGGCCGACAGCGCGACCAGCGCGACCAGCCGCGGCGCGCCGGCCAGCGTGCCCAGGCGCGCCTGCGCGACATAGCGGTGCTGCGCCAGCGCCTGCTCCAGCATGGGCAGCGAGATGCGCTTTTCTTCGATCTTGACGATGCGGTCCAGGCGGCCGAGCAGCCGGAATCCGCGTCCGCTCAGTTCGACGGCGTCGGCGGTCTGTTCCTCGGCCGCGCCGACCCAGGGCGACTGCACGCGCAGCGCGCCCTCGGCGTTGCGGCTCACGGCCACGCCGGGCAGCGGCCGCCAGTCCTGCGCGCCTTCGCGCCAGGCCACGGCGCCGGTTTCGGTGCTGCCGTAGATCTCGACGGGCCGCAGCCCGAGGTTGCGCGCGATGTGGTCGGACGCGTCGGCCGGCAGTTCGCCGCCGGCGGAATCGATGCGCAGCAGCCGCCCGCGCAACGCCGCCCAGTCCAGCCGCTGGCCCAGGCGGCGCAGCAGCGCCGGGCTGGCGATCCAGGCGAACTCGGGGTGGCGCAGGCTGGCGCGCTGCAGGTCTTCGGGATAGATGCGCTGGAACCTGTCCAGCAGCCGGCCCGCGCACAGCGGCCACAGCACCCGGAAGGGCAGGCCGTACATATGCTGGGCCGATACGCTGCCCAGCACGGGCGCGCGCATGCCGGGCCATTGCCGTTCCAGCGCGTCGACCTCGTCCATCAGTTGCCGCCAGGTCTTGGCGATGTGCTTGGACTGGCCGCTGGAGCCGGAGGTGCACAGCACCAGGCCCAGCGCGGGATCGAGTTCGGCGGGCGCCAGCGGCGTGCCCCGCAGGTCCGCCAGCCGCCATTGCCGCGGCGCCGGCAGCGGCACGGGCGCGTCGACGAGCCAGCCGTCCACGGTGCAATCCAGCGCCGCGCAGGTATGCGGCTGGACGTCGCCCGGCAGCACGGCCGTCGCGCCGGCCCGCCAGCAGGCCAGCAGCGCGACCGCCAGCATGGCCGCGTCTTCGAACCACAGCGCCACGCGGCGCAGCCGCAGCGCCTGCAGCGCGCCGGCCGCCGACAGGCAGGCCTGCGCGAAATCGGCGCGCGTGAGCAGCGGCTCGTCGGCGACCGCCAGCGCGGGCGCGCCCGGCTGCAGGAGTTGCGTCAGCGGCGTCCAGGACATGGCTCAGGCCGCTTTGGCCGCGGCCGGACGCAGCAGCCACTCGCCGGCCAGCAGCAGCCCCATCAGCCCGTAGCTGATGGCGCCGTTATAGGCCAGCCACCAGTCCCACGGCGCCCAGGCGGCCAGGGTCGCGGCGGTGGCGCCGTTCAGGACGAAGAAGGCGCACCACACCAGCGTGACCTTGCGCGTGTAGCGCACGCCGGCCGGCGGCAGGTCGGGATGGCGCAGGCGCGCCAGGCGTTCGATCACCGGCGGGCCGAATTTCAGGCTGGCGCCGAAGACTGCCAGCATCATGGCGTTGACCATGACCGGATACCAGCGCAGGCCGGCTTGCGAATCCGTGGCGGCCAGGACCAGGCAGAACACGACCGCGACGGCCGGCAGCGCGCGCGAGCCGGGCTGCGCCGCGCCCGCGGTCAGGCCGCGCGCCAGCCACAGCAGCGCCAGCGGCAGCGCGATCCAGGCCGTGCTCACGCGTCCCAGCGCCGCATAGACGGCGAAGGGATACGCGATGCCGGCCACGGTCAGCGCGGCTGCCACGCCCCGTCTCATGCGGCCGGGTCCTGCTTCTGCCACATGGCTTCGACCACGTCCTCGATGGTGCGCACCGCACGGAAGTCGTTGGCGTCGAGCTTGCGGCCGGTCTGGCGGCGCACCTGGTCGATCAGATCGATGGCGTCGATGCTGTCGATTTCCAGGTCGGTGTACAGGTTCGCCGCGGGCGTGATGCGTTCCGGTTCGATCTCGAACAGTTCGATCAGCACGCTGCGCAGCGTATCGAAGATTTCTTCGCGGGTTTGCATCGTGGACTCCGTCTGCATTAGTCGTGGCGCTGGGCGTTCACGAAGGCTGCCAGCGTGGCGATGCTGGTGAAATGTTCGCGCATGTTCCGGGTTTCGGGATCGATGGTGATGCCGTAGCGCTTCTGCAGGGCCAGGCCCAGTTCCAGCGCGTCCACGGAGTCCAGCCCCAGGCCGTCGCCGAACAGCTGGGCGTCGCTGTCGATATCCTCGGGCGTGATGTCCTCCAGCCCCAGGGATTCGATGACGAAGGTTTTCAGTTCAAGTTCCAGTTGATTCATCCAGCTTGGACTCCGGGTTCGCCGCGATGGGCGATGGTTGGTTCGGCGCAGCGCGGGCGGGCGCGGCGCGCGCCAGCTCGGCTTCGAAATAGGCATGCAGGTAATCGTTCATCCGGCGTCCGGCGATGGGCAGCGGATGCGCGGCCAGCCAGGCGGCGGGATCGACGTCCTCGCCGACGTGGATGACATAGCGCATCCGGCTGGGCGGAATCCGGTACCAGGGCTCGCCCTTGGTCAGGCTGCGCGGATTCATGCTGATCACCACGGGCGTCACCACGCGCGCGCCGCGCAGCGCGATGGCGCAGGCGCCGCGATGAAAGCGCGGCGACGAATCGCGCGGCGTGCGGGTGCCTTCGGGAAAGACGATCAGCGTCTCGCCGTTGCGCAGCACCTCGGCGGCGCGGTCGAACATGTCGAAGCTCTCGTCGTTGGTGATGTAGCCGCAGCCGGCGATCGGCCCGCGCGTGAACGGGTTGGACGCCAGGCCGTGCTTGACGATGCAGTTGGCGTTGTCGACGTGGCCGACCAGGAACACCACGTCCAGCAGCGAGGGATGATTGGCCAGGATCATCTGCCCCGGCTGCCCCAGGCGCTCGGCGCCGCGGAAATCGATGGTCAGGATGCCGGTGCGCACCATGAAGCGGATGAAGATGCGGAACGTCCAGCTCAGGGTCCGGCGCGCCCGGCGCTGGCGCTCGCGCAGCCCGCCCGGCAGCAGGCGCTGCGCCGGGAACACCAGCACGCGCAGCAGCACGCCGCCCACGCCGAACAGCGTGAACGCCATGCCCGTGGCGACGAGCCGCCAGAGCCACCAGTCCTGCCGCGGCGCCGAGGTCGTCATGCCGCCCGCGTCCAGGTCCACTGGCGCGCGCGGTTCGCGTGCCGCCAGGCAGCGCCGCCCAGGCACAGTTGGCGCAGCAGGTTCAGGGGATTGGGCCACAGCTGCGGCGGCGTACAGGCCGGCTCGGCCGGGCGCGGCGCCATGGCCAGCGTCCAGTCGGCGCCGGGGCGCAGGTGCAGGGCGACGGCGTAGGAATACGGCACGTCCTGCACCCAGGGCGAATAGGGCGCCGGCGGCGATTCTTCGGCCAGCACCACCAGCACGTCGTCGTGGCCCTGGCCGAACAGCATGGCGGCTTCGACGATGGCGTGCTCCAGGCCGTCGTCCTCCACCGACAGGGCCACCGATTCGGCGGTTTCGCGGCGTATGATCGACCACTGAGCGGCGATGGCGTTGTGCACCGACAGGCCGAACGCCGTGGGCGAGAGCGGTTCGCCGGCGGCCAGCGCCTGCAGCAGCCCGAAGTTGCGGCTGGTCTCGCCGTGGCGCGAGGCGTAGACCAGCGGCATGCCGGGCCGGGCCTGGGCCATCGGCCACGCGCAGTCGAACACCCCGCGGGCCAGTGCGCTCAGGCGGCGGCGCTGCAGGGCGGGCAAGAAGTCCAGCCGGGCCGCATCCTGATTTCCGACGGGGCAGAACGGGTGTCGCGCCCAATCCAGCCAGCCTTCGGGGCTATCGATGCCAGGCGCCCAACCTCGCCATTGCGCGATCGAAAACGTCAACATAGCGCGCGATTCTACTACGGTGCTTTTGGCTGATTTTGATGAAAAAAGTTACCTGGGGCGCATCTTGTTGCGCGCTCTTCCGACCCTTTTAATGCAGGTTACCTTTTAACTTGGATACCCCTGAAATCCTGCTCTGGTGGGCCGACGGCCACGCCGCGCAAGCCTATTCGGAGGACCGGCTCTCGGCCGGCGACGCGGCGCGCGCGCGCACCGTGCGCGGGCCCCGGGCGCAGGCCGACTGGCGCGCCAGCCGCGCCCTGCTGCAGGACGTGCGCACGGCGCTGGCCGAAGGCGCAACGACCTCGCTCAGCCATAGCGCCGGCCATGCGCTGTGTGCCTCGGGGCCGGCGGGGCTGCCGCTGGGCGCCGACCTGGAGCGGATACGTCCCCGCGACGTGCCGCGCCTGGCGCGATGGGTCTGCGCGCCGCAGGAACAGGCCGCGCTGGCGCGGCTGGACGGCGCCGCGCGGCTGGAACGCTTCTACCTGCTATGGACGCTCAAGGAAGCCTTCGTGAAGGCGGCGCGGCTGGATTTTCCGGCGGACATGGCCGCGGTCGGCCTGGCGGGCGATCCGGACGCGGACTGGGCCGGATGGCGGCTGCGGACGCCGCCGGGAGCGTGGCGGGCGGCGGCTTACCGCCTGGGCGGGGAGTGGGTGGCGTCGGCGGTCTGGCGCGCCGCGGCCGGGACGCCGGCGCGCCCCGCGTGGCGCGCTGCAACCAATTGTGTGTTGCCGCCGGTTGCGATTTTGGGCGAGTGGGAGGCGTCAGCGGGCTGAAGCGGATGCGGGTTTACCATTAGATTGTTAAAGATGTATTATGAATATATGTTTAACGGCGAACCCGATCGCACCACAAGGAGCAGTAGATGTTGAGTCCCGAAATCCGCGCCCTGGTCAAGAGCACCGCCCCCGTCCTGAAGACGCATGGCGTTGCGCTGACCCGGCATTTTTATGCCCGCATGTTCCAGCACAACCCTGAGCTCAAGCAGGTCTTCAACCAGGGCCACCAGGAAGGCGGTCAACAGCAGCAGGCGCTGGCCGGCGCGGTCGCGGCGTATGCCGAACACATCGACGATCCTTCGGTGCTGATGCCGGTGGTGACACGCATCGTGCACAAGCACGTGAGCCTGGGCATCCGCCCCGAGCACTACCCCATCGTGGGCAAGCACCTGCTGGCCTCGATCCGCGAAGTGCTGGGCGAGGCGGCCACCGACGAACTGGTGGACGCCTGGGCCGCGGCCTACGGCCAGCTGGCCGATCTGCTGATTGCCGAAGAGGCGCGGCTGTACGGCGAATCGGCCGCCAAGCCCGGCGGCTGGACCGGCTGGCGCGGGTTCCGCGTGGTCGGCAAGCAGCGCGAAAGCGCCGAGATCACCTCGTTCTACCTGGCGCCTGCCGACGGCGGCAAGGTGCCCCCGTACCAGCCCGGCCAATACGTTTCGGTGCGCCTGTACGTGCCCGAACTGGGCCTGATGCAGCCGCGCCAGTACAGCCTGTCCGACGCGCCCGGCCAGGATCGCCTGCGCATCTCGGTCAAGCGCGAAACCGGCAGCGCGCAGGCGCCGGCCGGCCGCGTCTCCAACGCCCTGCACGACCGCCTGCAGGAGGGCGACGTGCTGGACGTGGCGCCGCCGCAGGGCGATTTCCATCTGCGTCCCGAAGGCAACGCGCCCGTGGTGCTGCTGAGCGGCGGCGTGGGCCTGACGCCCATGGTATCCATCCTGAACCACCTGGTGGGCCTGAACGACGACCGCCAGATCCGCTTCGTGCACGGCTGCCGCAACGGCTCGGTGCACGCCATGAAAGAGCACGTCAACAGCATCGCCGCCGAGCGTCCCAACGTGCGCAAGGCCGTGTTCTACGAGGAAGTCGGCAACGGCGACCAGCGCGGCCGCGACTACGACCACGCCGGCCGCGTGGACCTGCTCGCCATCCAGGACGACGCCATCGTGCCGGGCGCCGACTACTACCTGTGCGGCCCCGCCGGCTTCATGCGCGCGCAGCGCCAGGCCCTGACCAGCCTGGGCGTGCCCGAAGACCGCATCCATGCCGAGGCCTTCGGCAGCGGCGGCGCGCCGGCCTGAGCGGTGTATCCTGGCGGCCTGTCTCCCCGGCCGCCGGGGACCTTCCCGACCTTGCCATGCAACTGACCCGATTCACCGACTTCGGCCTGCGCGTGCTGATGTACCTGACGCAATGCCGCGACCGGCCTACCGCCGTCACCATCCCGGAGATCGCCGACCGCTTCAGCCTGTCGCGCAATCACCTGGTCAAGGTGGCGCACTTCATGGCGCAGCGCGGATGGATCGACACCTCGCGCGGCAAGGGCGGCGGCCTGCGCCTGGCGCGCCCGGCCGCCGAGTACCGGCTGGGCGACCTGATCCGCGAGCTGGAGCAGCAGGGCCCGCTGATCGACTGCCGCGAGCCGCCTTGCGCGCTGGACGGCGTCTGCCATCTTTCCGGCGTGCTGGCGCGCACGCTGCAGGCCTTCTACGACGCGCTCAACGGCTACACGCTGGCCGACCTGGTGCGCGATCCGACCGCCGCCGCCATCATCCGCCTGCACCGCGCCGCCTGAGGCGCGCATTCCCTTCTGCGCATTCCCTTTTGTTATGGACCCTGCGGCATTTGGCATTTGCGGCAGGCGCCGCGCGCGCCCGAGAATAGGCGATTCCCAGTCATTTGGATTCAGGCATGCGCGTTTGCGTCATCGGTGCCGGCGTCGTGGGCGTCACGTCGGCGTATTTTCTGGCGCGCCAGGGCCACGACGTGGTTCTGGTCGACAGCCAGCCCCGTCCGGCGGAAGTGTCCAGCTACGCCAACGGCGGACAGCTCAGCTACAGCTACGTGGCGCCGCTGGCCGGCCCCGGCGTGCTGCCCAGCGTGCCGGGCTGGCTGCTGCGGGCTGATTCGCCGCTGCGGTTCAGGCCCCGGCTGGACCCGCACCAGTGGCGCTGGTGCCTGCAATTCGCGCTGGCGTGCCGCGCCTCGGTGGCGCGCGAATCGACCGCCCAGCTCTCCGGCCTGTCCTATCTCAGCCGCGACGTGATGCATACCCTGCTGGAGCAGGAGAACCTGGATTTTGGCCACCTGAAGAACGGCAAGCTGATCGCCTACCGCAGCCCCGAGCTGCTGGAGAAAGCGCGCGCGCTGGTCGCCTACCAGGCCGCGCACGGGGCCGAGCAGCAGGTGCTGGACGCGGCCCAGACCCTGGCGCTGGAACCCGCGCTGGCCGGCATGGGCGGCAGCCTGGCCGGCGCCATCTACACGCCGAGCGAAGAGGCGGGCGATTGCCGCCAGTTCACCGAGGCGCTGTTCGAGCGCCTGCAGTCGCTGGGCAACGTGGAATGCGTCATGTCCAATCCGGTTTCCGGACTGCAGCGCGAAGGCCGCCGCATCGTGGCGGTGAACACGCGCCAGGGCGACATCGGTGCCGACGCCATCGTGCTGGCCACCGGCATCGGCACGCGCGCGCTGCTCGGTCCGCTGGGCCATGACGTCCCGCTGTATCCGCTCAAGGGCTACAGCCTGAGCGTGCCGCTGGCCGACGGCGATGATTCCGTGGCCCCGCGCATCAGCGTGACCGACTACGAACGGCGCATCGTCTACGCCCGCGTGGGCGGCATGCTGCGGATCGCGGCCATGGTGGACATCGGCAGCGCCGACGCCGACATCGACCCGGCGCGCATCGCGCTGCTCAAGCGCCAGGTGCGCGAGGCCTTCCCGGCGCTGGACCTGCGCCAGGCGGTGCCGTGGGCGGGCCTGCGCCCGGCCACGCCCACCGGCAAGCCCCTGATCGGGCGCAGCCCTGCGGCCGACAATCTGTGGCTCAACGTCGGCCAGGGCGCGCTGGGCTTCACGCTGGCCTGCGGCAGCGCGGCGCTGCTGACCGCCCAGATGGCGGACGTGGCCTTGCCCCTGGACCCCGCGCCGTTTCGCCCCTGAACCGGCCCATGTCCATTTTCAGATAGTCCCTGCCATTTCGTCGGCAGACGGACTGTCCCGCGCTCCCTAGGATAGGCATCCGCGCGCCGCTTCGCGGCCGCGTCCATCCTAATCCTGCGAGCGCAATCATCATGTCCTATCTGTACCCGTTGTTCGCCATTCTGTTCTGGGCGGGCAACGTCATCGTCTCCAAGATGGCGGCCAGCGCCATCTCGCCCACGGCCATCACCTTCTACCGGCTGGTGCTGGCGCTGTTCCTCATGGGCCTGTTCACCGCGCGCCCGGCCTGGCGCAACCGCAAGCTCATCCTGCGCCTCTGGCCCAAGCTGGCCCTGTACGGCGCGCTGTCCTCGGCGCTGTTCCAGGCGCTGTCGTACCGCGCCGCCGAAACCACCACGGCCACCAACATGGCCATTCTGACCGCGCTGATCCCCTTGCTCAGCATGCTGCTCAGCGTGCTGATCCTGCGCGACCCCCTGACCCTGGGCATGGCCGCGGGCGGGGCGCTTTCGTTCATCGGCCTGCTGTACCTGGTGGGGCAGGGCGACATGCTGAGCGTGTTCCAGCAAGGCATCCACGCGGGCGACGGCCTGATGCTGCTGGCGGCCCTGTCGTACGCGCTGTACGGCGTGCTGCTGCGCCACTGGAAGGTGCCGCTGCCGGCCTGGCAGTCGACCTTCGTGCAGTCGATCTTCGCGCTGCTCTACATGCTGCCGCTGTACCTGCGCGTGCCGGCGGCGCAGGCCGCGCTGGACGCGGACACCATTCCGCTGATTCTTTACGCGGGCATTTTCTCGTCGGTGCTGCTGTCGTTCCTGTGGATCGAGGGCGTGCAGCGGCTGGGCCCCAACCGTTGCAGCATCTTCATCAACCTGCTGCCGCTGTTCACCGCGCTGGCCGCCTTCGCGCTGCTGCGCGAGCAGCTGCATGGCTACCACCTGCTGGGCGGCGCGGTGACGCTGGCCGGCGTGCTGCTGGCGCAGACCGTGCAGCGGCCGCTGTTCGGCCGCGCCCGCGGGCTGGCGCTGGACTAGTCCGCGCCTGCGCCCGCGGGTTCGTCCCACACATTGCGCGCGCGCGGCGTCTCGATCCGGTAGTCGGAATATTTGCGGGCGAAGAATTCCGCGCCCAGCGCGGCCGCGGCGTCCAGCGGCCGGCGCGGGTCGGCGGCGATCTCGCCGCGCAGATTGCCCGCGCCGTGCACATAGCCGATGAAATCCGAGTGCGTGTAGCGCGCGTATTCCTGGACCTGGTGCACGATGCCCAGCGCGGCGCCGGGATAGGTCTCCTCGGAAGCCACGGCCAGGCCGAGGCGCTTGCCGGCCATGCGGGCCTTGACCCGCTCGGGCTCGGGGCCGGCGCCGGCGTAGTGCGCGAACGAACGGTCGAAGAAGGCCTTGGCCTGGGCCGACATGCCGTACCACCAGATGGGGGTGCACAGCAGCATGCCGTCGGCCGGCAGGAAATGCTCCAGGAACAGTTCCGCGTAGCGGTCCGTGGGCGCCGGCGCGCGCCGCAGGTCGGGCAGAAAGCCGTGGATGTAATCGTCCAGGAACAGCAGGCTGGCGCGCACGCCCGCGGTTTCGGCGCCGCGCAGCGCGGCCGCGCCCAGCGCCGCGCTGTTGCCGTCGCGCCGCGGGCTGCCCACCAGGATGAGCAGGCTTTTTTCGGCTTGATGTGAATTCATGTGAGGTTTCCCGTTCTTGCAGGCGATATGCCATGCGTCAGGCAGAATTTAGGTTCATCGCCGGGCGGCGACAAATGAGCATTCCTGAACTAAGATGAATCAAATTCATCCCGGGCCCGCCATCCATGTTCGCCACGCTACCCGTCACGGCGCTGCGCACCTTCGAGGCCGCCGCCAGGCTGCGCAGTTTCAAGCTGGCCGCGGTCGAGCTTGCCGTCACCGCGACGGCGGTTTCGCACCAGGTCAAGGCGCTGGAACGCCATGTGGGCGTGGCGCTGTTCGAACGCGTGCCGCGCGGGGTGCGCCTGACGGACGCCGGCGGCCGATTGTTCGCGCGCGTGCACGGCGCGCTGCTGGACGTGGCCCAGACACTGGACGACTTGCGGCCGGCGCCGGCCTCGGGCGCGCTGACGGTATCGACCACGCATTCGTTCGCGGCCTTGTGGCTGGTGCCGCGGCTGGGACGTTTCTACGAGGCCCATCCGCAATACCAGCTGCGCCTGAACGCCAGCGCCGAGTCGGTGGATCTGCTGCAGGACGCCAGCGTGGACGTGGCGGTGCGCTACAGCCGCCGGCAGTATCCGGGCCTGCATGCCGCCTGCACGCTGCAGGAGTGGTTCGGCGTCTATGGCGCGCCGGCCCTGGTGGCGCGGCAGGGCAGGCGCGCGCCGGCGCTGGTGACCGTGCGCTGGCGCGACTCGCTGTTGTACGAACAGGGCTGGCGGGACTGGTGCGAGGCGGCCGGGCTGCCGGCCTGGCGCCGGCCGGCGGCCGAACATGCCTATGACGAGGAACACTATGCGCTGCAGGCCGCCATCGCCGGGCAGGGCCTGGTGCTGGCCAGCTCGGTGATGGTGTCCGACAGCGTGGACGCGGGCACCCTGGTGGCCTGCCGTCCGCAGGTGCGGGTGGCGGGCGCGGCCTATACGGCGCTGTGCGCGCCGGGGCGCGAACGGCATCCGCCGGTCAAGGCGTTCCTGGCGTGGCTGGGCCGGGAATTCGAGGCCCAGGCATGAGACACGCCCCGCAGCTGATGCGCAGCGGCAGCCTCAGCGGCTACGTCGAACTGGTGCAATCGCTGGGCCGCGACCCTTACGCCTTCATGAAGGCGGTGGGCCTGCAGGCGAAGTTCCTGGACGATCCGGAGATGCTGATTTCGCGGGACGCCGTGCGCGAACTGCTGGAGATCACCGCGCGCGCCACGCGCACGGAAGACCTGGCGCTGCGCCTGGCCGCAAGGCGCAAGCTGTCCGCGCTCGGCCCCATCAGCCTGGTGCTCAGGCAAGCGCCCACGCCGCGCGCCGCCATCGACACCCTGTGCCGCTATCTGCGGCTGGTGAACGCCTCGCTGATCATCCGCGTCGAAGACGCGGGCAACGTGATCGTGCTGCGCGAGGATCTGCTGCCCACGCCCGGACTGGCGATGCGCCAGTCGGTCGAGCTGGCCGTGGGCACGCTGTTTCGCATCCTCAGCGAACTGATCGGGCCGCGCTGGCAGCCGCTGGACGTCTGTTTCACGCATCGTCCGCCCAAGGACGTCGCCGCGCATCGCGCCTATTTCCGCCGCGCCGTCAAATTCAACCAGGACTTCAACGGGCTGGTGTGCCTGGCCAGCGACCTGTCCCGCCCGCGCGAGCCGGGAGACCAGGTCGCCGCCGACCTGGCGCGCAGATACCTGGAAGCGGCGCTGACCGATCGCGGCGAGAGCGCCCAGGAGACCTGTCGCCGGGTCATATTGGCGCTGTTGCCCAGCGGCGCGTGCAGCGCGCAGGATGTGGCGCGCTTCCTGCACGTCGACCGCCGCACGCTGCACCGCCGGCTCGAAGCGGAAGGGCTGAGCTTCAGCCGGCTGCTCGACCAGGTGCGCTCGGACCTGGCCAGACACCATCTGCGCGAGAGCGACCTGCCGCTGGGCGAGGTGGCGGAGCTGCTGGGTTTCGCCCGCGCCAGCAGCTTCAGCCACTGGTTCCGCGGCCTGTTCGGCTGCAGCGCCACCGAGTGGAGCAGGCAGGCCGGGTCCATGTCCCAAAAAAGCAAACTTGTGTCCCAGAAAAGCAAGTGAGCGCGCAGCGTCCGGCAGATACTTATGCCCACAGGACAGGCATTGCGCAGCGCGCATCCGTCCGACATAAGAAAGCACAGGAGACGGACATGAGACTGCAGCGATTTGCACGGCCCGCCGTGGCCTTGATCGGATGGTCGCTGGCGTTCAGCGCCTGGGCGCTGGGCGGCAAGCCCTTGCGGGTCATCGTCCCGGGACAGCCGGGCGGCACGATAGACATCGCCGCCCGCGTGATCGGGCAGCAGATGTCCGCGGACACCGGCCGGCCCGTGGTCATCGAGAACCGTCCCGGCGCGACCGGCTCGATAGGCCTGAGCGCCATGCTGAAGGCCGATCCCGACGGCGACACCATCGCGCTCGGGCCGAACAACATGCTGGTCGAGGCGCCGCAGGTGATGAAGGTGCCGTACGACCCGCTGGGCGATATCGTCACCATCGCCCGGGTGGCGTTCACCAGCTATGCGCTGGTGAGTTCGGCGGACTATCCGGCCAAGGATTTCCCGAGCCTGGTCGAGCACCTGAAGACGCGCAAGGGCAAGTCTTCTTTCGCCAGCTACGGCACGGGCACGGTGTCGCAGTACTCCGGGCTGATCTTCAGCAGCCAGGCCGGGCTGGACATGCAGCACGTGGCCTACCTGGGATCGCCGCAGGCCCTGCAGGACGTGATCGGCGGGCAGGTCGACGTGATGTTCGACGGCATGGTGACGTCCCTGCCGCTGATCAAGAGCGGCCGGCTGCGCGCCTATGCCGTCGCCGGAAAGAACCGGTCCAGGTATTTTCCCGAGGTGCCGACGATGAGCGAGCTGGGCTACCCCGAAATCCAGTTCCAGGGCCAGGTTTGCTTCTACGGTTCCAGCAAGCTGCCGCCCGAGGTACTGGCCAGGCTCCAGGCCATCGTCAGCAAGGCGGCCAGCGCGCCGACGGTGCAGCAGAAGCTCGGTGACGTGGGCCTGGAGCCCGACGTGAGCACCGATACGGCCGCGCTGCTGGCCGAAAACCGGCAGCTGTTCCAGCGCAACGCCGCCATCGTCAAGAAGTTCGACATCCGGGCGAACTGACCCGCCCGCACCGTTTCCCACGCGACACGGGCGCGCCTGCGCGCGCCGGCACGGCCGCGCACGCCCGGCGCCGCAACCCTTCCATTTCCACCCCAGCGGAGCATCCAGCCATGAATTTCCTAGACGGCCATCTGTATCCCGAAAACCAGCAGCCCCTGATCATCACCGCCGCGCCTTACGCGCCGGGCTGGATTCCTTCGGACTTTCCCGAAGACATTCCGGTCACGATGGAAGAGCAGATCCAGAAGGCGGTGGACTGCTACGAAGCCGGCGCCACCGTGCTGCACCTGCACGTGCGCGAAGCCAACGGCAAGGGCAGCAAGCGCCTGTCCATGTTCAACGAACTGATCGCCGGCGTGCGCGAGGCCGTGCCCGAGATGATCATCCAGGTCGGCGGCTCCATCAGCTTCGCGCCCGAGGAAGGGCAGGCGGCCAAGTGGCTGAGCGACGACACCCGCCACATGCTGGCCGAACTCGATCCCAAGCCCGACCAGGTCACGGTGACCGTCAACACCACGCAGATGAACGTCACCGAACATGCCGGCGTCGATGACTTCCGGGGCGTTTCGCGCGGCTTTCCGGAGCTGTATTCGACCTACAAGGACATGATCGTGCCCTCCAATCCCAGCTGGGCCGAGGAGCACATCCGGCGCCTGACGGCGGCGGGCATCCAGAGCGAGTTCCAGGTCTACAACATCAACAGCTTCGAGACGATCGAGCGCATGATCCGCCGCGGCGTCTACAAGGGTCCGCTGGTGATGAACTGGGTCGCCATCAGCGGCGGCATGGACCAGGCCAACATCTACAACCTGGCCAACATGCTGCGCGCCGTGCCCGACGGCGCGGTGGTCACGGTGGAGAGCTCGGTGCTGAACGTGCTGCCCATCAACATGATCGGCATCGCCCTGGGCCTGCACGTGCGCTGCGGCATCGAGGACGTGCTGTGGAACCAGACGCGCACGGGCAAGATGAGCTCGGTCGAGCAGATCAGGCAGCTGGTCCGCATCTCCGGCGAATTCGGCCGCCCCATCGCCACCGCGCAGCAGGCGCGCGAGATCATGAAGATCGGCGTGTTCTACGAGACCGCCGACGAGACGCTGCGGGCCAACGGCTTCGCGCCCAACCGCAACGGCGGCAACCAGGGCTTTCTGCGCAAGCCGGACTGAAACCGGGCGGCCGGCCGGTCCGGCCGCGAACCTGAACCACGGGATGGATGAATCATGGCATCGTTGACTCGCAGGCAACTCATACTCGGCGCGACGGCGGCGCTGGCGGGCGGCCTGGTCCGCGCCCAGGGCGCCGGCGAATGGCCCGCGCGGCCGGTCAAGGTAATCGTCCCCGGCGGGCCGGGCGGCGTGCTGGACACGCTGGCGCGCCAGCTCTACGCCCGCCTGCAGGACGCGCTGGGCCAGCCTTTCGTGGTCGAGAACCGGCCCGGCGCGAACGGGCTGATCGGTTCGGCCGCGGTCAAGAACGCGGCGCCGGACGGCTATACGATCCTGCACAGCACGGCCTCGTCCATGGTGATGGCCGAGGCCCTGAATCCCGCCATATCGATCCGGACCTTGCGCGACCTGGAGCCGGTGGCGCTGTCCTCCGTGGGCGGGGTGCTGCTGGTGGTGCATCCGTCGGTGCCGGCCAGGACGCTGCCCGAACTGGTGGCGCTGCTGCGCAGCGATCCCGACAAGTACCCTTCGTACGGAAGCTGGGGCGTGGGCTCGAACGGCCACCTGACGATGGAGTGGCTCAAGCAGCGGGCGGGCCTGCGCATCAATCACGTTCCGTACAAGACCTCGCCTTCCTTGCTCACCAACATCGTGTCGGGCGAGCTGCCGATAGGCTGGGTCGATGTCGTGGCGCCGCTGGGCTTCATCGAGCAGGGCAAGCTGCGGCCCATCGCCCTGACCGGCACGGTGCGCAGCCCCCGGCTGCCCGAGGTGCCGGTGTTGTCCGAGCAGGGCTATCCCTTCACCGCCGCGGGCTGGCAAGGCATTTTCGCGCCCAAGGGCACGCCGCCGGAAATCGTGGAGCGCCTGCACGCCGTCATCAACCGCGAACAGGTGCAGCCGGCGTTCAGGCAGGCGCTGCTGCAGGCCAACGTGCCGCCGGCGCAGGCCGTCAGCCGCGAGGCGTTCGTGCAGACGATAAAGGACGACCTGGCGGCCTGGCGCAAGGTCGTGGTCGACGGCAATATCCAGGCGGATTGAGACAGGCCATGAAGATCGCTTCCCATGCCGAAAAGATCGGCCGCCTGCTGCGGCTGCGCGCCAGGCTCGACCCCCTGGAGGATTTCGAGCTGTGGTACTGGACCGGCCTGACGGCCGGAACCAATATCTGGAACGCCGCGCTGCACGCGGTGGGGCTGACCAGCGAGGACCGTGTTTTCTCGACCATTCCAGGCGTGCACGTGGTGCCGCAGCCCGACGGCGGCTGGCGGCGTGAACTGCGCGGCCCGGGCGACGTCAGCCATGTCGGCTGGCCGGCGATTCCAGGGGAAATGCCCGAGCCCGTGCAGCGCCTGGAAGCCGCGCTGCACGAACTGGAAACCTATCGCGATCCCTGCCTGCGGGGCGACCGCGTTCCGACGCAGGCCATAGTCGATGCCTGCGACGGTGCGCTGTCGGAAGCCATCGCAGTCTATGACGCGCTGGTCCTTCCGGAGGCGCGCAGATGATTCCTGACCATCATCGCGCCAAGGCGCGGCGGATCGAGCGCTCGCTCGCCAAGCTCACCGACGCGGATTGGGAGATCCGCATCGAGGCGGCGATGCTGGCGGCCACGCACTGGGTCAATTACACGCTGCACAGGACTGGCGTCAGCGACGAGTCCGAAGACATGGTGCACGCGTCCATGTGCATGGTGAGCGTGCTGCGCAAGTACCGGCTGGCCGAACCGCTGCTGATCGCGCAGCTCGAAGCGATCGAGGAACTGCGCCCCTTGCACGTGCGCGGCGACATGGAAGGCGGCGCCGGCGCTGCGGCCAGGGCGCTGGAACTGCTCGACGCGATAGGCGCGCGGGCGCGTGCGCTGTGATCCGGCGCCGGATTGACGGGTCCGGGAGCCGCTTCTAATATCGTCCGACATTGCGCGGCGGCCTCGCCGCGACCCTGGCGGCGCACCGTGAACCGATTCCATGAAATGACCGTATTCCTGGCGGTGGCCGAGGCGCAGAGCTTCGCCGCCGCCGCCCGGCGCCTGGAGATGTCGGCGCCCAGCGTCACACGCAGCGTGGCGGCGCTGGAGCGGCGGCTGGGCGCCTTGCTGCTGGTGCGCACCACGCGCAGCCTGCGCCTGACCGAGGCCGGCCAGCGCTATGCCGCGGACTGCCGCCGCATCCTCGAAGAAGTGGAGCAGGCCGATGACGCCGCGGCCGGCGCCATGGCCGCCCCGCGCGGCGCGCTCAGCATCACCGCGCCGGCCCTGTTCGGCGAGCTGCACGTGATGCCGGCGGTGCTGGGCTATCTGCGCGCGCACCGCGCAGTCTCGGTGCGCACGCTGCTGGTGGACCGCGTGGTCAATCTGCTCGACGAAGGCGTGGACGTGGCGGTGCGCATCGGCGCCTTGCCCGATTCGTCGCTGACCGCCGTGCAGGTGGGCGAGGTGCGCCGCGTGGTGTGCGCCGCGCCCGCGTTCCTGCGCGAACATGGCGCGCCGCGCGATCCGGACGAGCTGCAGCGCTATTGCACCATCACCGCGGCGATGGAAGGGCGCGGGCCGCAATGGCGCTTCCTGCAGGACGGCCAGCCCAGGCGCGTGCGGGTCGATTCGCAGCTGACGGTCACCTCGTTCCAGGCCGCGGTGCTGGCGGCCCGCGAGGGCTGGGGCCTGACGCAGGTGGTGTCCTACCAGGTCGCGCGTCACCTGGCCAGCGGCGAACTGGAAGTGGTGCTGCGCGACTTCGAACTGCCGCCCTTGCCGGTGCACGTGGTGTATCCGGAAGGCCGCAAGAGTTCGGCCAAGGTGCGCAGCTTCGTCGATTTCTGCGTCGAGGCCCTGCGCCGCGACCTGGCCGCGCTGCCGGCCTAGCCGCATTCTTTCACCGCCTGCAAGAGTGTTTTGCCGCGGCCGGCCGTTCCCCCGCGGCCGGCGCGGGGCCAAGATGGGCCTGTCTCCAGCCCCATTGAAGAAACCTCATGCAGACCGCCCAGCCTTCCATCCTGACGTTCTACAGCTTTCCGCTGTCCGGCCATGCCCATCGCGTGGCGCTCATGCTGTCCCTGCTCGATGTGCCGCACTGGACGATCGACGTGGACCTGCGCGGCGGCGAACATAAGCGCCCCGCGTTCCTGGCGCTCAATCCGTTCGGCCAGGTGCCGGTGATCGATGACGGCGGCGTGGTGGTGGCGGACTCCACCGCGATCCTGGTCTACCTGGCCAGGCGCTACGGCGGCCAGGCCTGGCTGCCCGAGGACGCCGTCGGCGCGGCCGCGGTGCAGCGCTGGCTGTCGGTGGCTTCCGGGCCGCTGGCCGCCGGTCCCGCCGCAGCGCGCCTGGTGACGCTGTTCGGTGCGCCCTACGACGTGGACAGCACGCTGGCGCGCGCCCATGCCTTGCTGGCGGTCATGGACCGCGAGCTGGCCGGCCGCGACTTTCTGGCCGGCGCGGCGCCCTCGATCGCGGACGTCGCCTGCTATGCCTATGTGGCGCATGCGCCCGAGGGCAATGTGTCGCTGGACGGCTATGCGGCGCTGCGGGCCTGGCTGCGCCGCATCGAAGGCCTGCCGCGCTTCGTGCCCATGGCTTGCTCGCCGGTGGGCCTGCTGGCCGCGTGATGGCAGGGAGCGCAATCATGTCCATCGCTTCGACGCCTGCCGCAACGCCGTCGCCCTGGCATGCCGGCGAAACCCTGCTGCAACGCCACGCCGGCGTGGCCGAACGCATGCAGCAGACCGGGCCCAAGGTCATCCGCGACTACATGCCGGACCAGCACCGCGAATTCTTCGCGCAGCTGCCGTTCCTGGTGGCCGGCGCGGTGGACGGGCAGGGCGATCCCTGGGCCGGCGTGCTGGAGGGGCCGCCCGGCTTCGCGGTCTCGCCCGATCCGCGCGTGCTGCGCGTCTGCGCCACGCCCGACGCCGACGATCCGCTGCTGGCCGGCCTGGGACCGGACCGGCCGGTGGGCGTGCTGGGCATCGAGCTGCACACGCGCCGGCGCAACCGGGTCAACGGCCGCATTTCGGCCTGGGACGGCAAGCGTTTCGAGATCGCGGTGGCGCAGTCCTTCGGCAACTGCCCCAAGTACATACAGGCCCGCGACTTCCATTTCTCCCGTTCGCCGGCGCTGCGTTTCGCCGGCGCGCCGCGCGAGCGCGACGGGCTGGACACCGCCGCCCGCGCGCTGATCGCGCGGTCCGACACCCTGTTCGTGGCCAGCTACGCCGACGCCGGCGAGCGCGCCGTGGACGTGTCGCACCGCGGCGGCAAGCCGGGCTTCGTGCGGGTGGCGGGCAATGTGCTGACCATCCCGGATTTCTCGGGCAATCGCTACTTCAACACCTTGGGCAACATGGTGCTGAACCCGCGCGCCGGGCTGCTGTTCATCGACTTCGAGCGCGGCGACGTGCTGCAGCTGGCCGGACGCGCCGAAGTGATCCTGGACAGCCCCGAGATCGCGCGGTTCGAGGGCGCCGAACGGCTGTGGCGGGTGCACGCGCGCCGCGTGGCGTTCCGTCCGGGCGCGCTGGCGCTGCGCTGGCGTTTCGAGGCCTATTCGCCGGCCTCTCTGGCGACCGGGCAGTGGGCCGGATCCTAGGGGTCCGTCTTCTGCACCACCGTGTCTTCCGGGCCGACCGGGCGGCCGTCCTGCGCGCGCACTTCCAGCCGGCGCACGGGCTGGCCGCGCTTGCGGTCGATCAGCAGCGAGTGGGGCTCGGCGGGGCCGTAATAGTGGTCTTCGCCCCATTGGCGCAGGCCGACGATCACCGGGAACAGCGCACGGCCTTTTTCCGTGAGCACGTATTCCTGGTAGGCGCTGCCGTCGGAGGCGGGGGCCGCGGCCAGGATGCCGTGCGCGGTCAGCGTGCGCAGGCGGTCGCTGAGGATGTTCTTGGCCACGCCCAGGCTTTTCTGGAATTCGCCGAAGCGGCGCAGCCCGTCGAAGGCGTCGCGCACGATCAATAGCGACCACCAGTCGCCGATGGCGTCCAGGGAGCGCGCGACCGGGCAGGCGGCGCCTTCGAAACTCGTGCGTTTGACCATGCCGATTCCTCGCGCAGGAAAAATAATGGTTGCATTATAAAACCTTGAATCCTAGTATTCTGGTTTTGTAATGAAACCAAAAGGAATCGCCATGTCCGACGACTCTCCCATGCCGCGTTCGCTGGTGCTGCTGCTTGCGGTGGCCTGCGCCCTGAGCGTGGCCAACGTGTATTACGCGCAGCCGCTGCTGGACGCCATCGGCCGCGAGTTCGGCCTGTCCGAGGCGGCGGTGGGCGTGGTGGTGACGGCCACGCAGCTGGGCTGCGCGCTGGCGCTGCTGTTCGTGGTGCCGCTGGGCGACCTGCTGGACCGCCGTCGCCTGATGATCGGCCAGCTCGGGCTGCTGGTGCTGGCGCTGGCGGCCGTGGCGGTCGCGCCCGCCGCGCCCTGGCTGCTGGCCGGCATGGTCGCGCTGGGCCTGCTGGGCACGGCGATGACGCAGGGCCTGCTGGCGCTGTCGGCGGCGCTGGCCGCGCCGGGCGAACGCGGCCGCGTGGTCGGGGCCGCGCAGGGCGGCGTGGTGACCGGGCTGTTGCTGGCCCGGGTGCTGGCCGGCGTGGTGGCCGACGCCTGGGGCTGGCGCGCGGTGTACCTGGTGTCGGCCGCGCTGGCGGCGGCGCTTGCGGTGGTGCTGGCCTATCGCCTGCCGCGCCGCCGCCTGCCCACGGTGGACCTGGGCTACTGGGCGCTGCTGCGTTCGCTCTACGACTTGCTCGCGTCAGAGCGCGTGCTGCGCGTGCGCGGCACGATCGCGATGCTGATGTTCGCCGCCTTCAGCGCGTTCTGGACCGCGCTGGTGCTGCCCTTGAGCGCACCGCCCCATTCGCTGACGCATACGGCGGTGGGCGCCTTCGGGCTGGTGGGCGTGGTCGGCGTGCTGATGGCCGCCGGCGCCGGCCGGCTGGCCGATCGCGGGCTGGGCGAGCGCACCACGGCGGCGGGCCTGGCGCTGTTGTGCCTGTCGTGGGCGCCGATCGCATTGCTGGAACACAGCCTGTGGCTGCTGGCGCTGGGCGTGCTGGTCCTGGACGTGGCCTTGCAGGCGCTGCACGTCACCAACCAGGCCTTGATTTTCGGCATCAGCGCCCAGGCGCACAGCCGCCTGGTGGGCGGCTACATGATGTTCTACGCCGCCGGCAGCGGCCTGGGCTCGATCGCCTCGACCGCGGTATACGCGCAGGCCGGATGGCCGGGCGTCTGCGCGCTGGGCGCGGCGATCAGCCTGGCGGCGCTGGCGTTCTGGGCGCTGACGCTGCCGCGCCGCGCAAGCGTGCGGGATGTGGATGGGTGCAGCGCGAGACAGGCGGCACAAGAAATCCATCGTTGAACGCGCGTAACCCATCGGCCGGCGGGAGCCGGCGTTTTTTTCTTGCCGCGGAAAACGGCGGCTATCGCCGCCTGATGGGTTACGCGCGCTGGGTGTTCGCGTTCTTCTTCAAGGATTCCCGCGCTGCACCCATCCTACGCTTGGGGGGGCGGCCATACACACCCCAATCAAGGCATCGCGTAATCCTTCGACCCCAGCACCACCGCCGCCAGCCCCGGCGCCTGGCTCAGCTTGTGCAGCGCATAGCATTGCGCGGTGGCGATCTTGGCGTCGTGGAACGCCGGGTCTTCGTCGCGGTGCGCCAGGCTGGCGAGCAGGGCGCGCGCCATCTGCCAGCCGGCCAGGGTGGTGCCGGCCAGCAGCAGGTAGGGCACGGCGGCGCCGAACACCGCGTTGGGATGGCTGGCGGCGTTGGCCAGCACGAAATCGACGGCGTCGGACAGCGCCGCGCTGGCCCGGCGCAGGGGCGCGAGCATGCGGGCCGCGGCGGGATCGCCGCTGGCCTCCAGCGCCGCTTCGGTCTGGCGGACTTCGGCCAGCAGGGCGCGGGCGACGGCGCCGCCGTCGCGCAGGGTCTTGCGGCCCACCAGGTCGTTGGCCTGGATCGCGGTGGTGCCTTCGTAGATGGTGAGGATGCGGGCGTCGCGGTAGTACTGCGCGGCGCCGGTTTCCTCGATGAAGCCCATGCCGCCATGCACCTGCACGCCGAGGCTGGCCACGTCGATCGACATCTCGGTGCACCAGCCCTTGACGATGGGAACCAGGAATTCCTGGACCGCCAGGTGGCGCTTGCGCGCTTCGGCGTCGGGGCTGGCGTGGGCCAGGTCGGCATGGCCGGCGGTGACGTAGGCCAGCGCGCGGCCGGCCTCGGTCAGCGCGCGCATGGTGCCCAGCATGCGGCGCACGTCGGGGTGCTGGATGATGGGCACGGCCTCGCGCGAGGAGCCGTCCACCGGCCGGCTCTGCACGCGCTCGGCGGCATAGGCCTGCGCATGCTGATAGGCGCGGTCGGCGACGGCGATGCCCTGCACGCCGACGGCGTAGCGGGCGGCGTTCATCATGATGAACATGGCGTCCAGGCCGCGGTTTTCCTGGCCCACCAGATAGCCCACCGCGCCGCCGGCGTCGCCGAACTGCAAGGTCGCGGTGGGGCTGGCCTTGATGCCCAGCTTGTGCTCGATCGACACGCATTGCACGTCGTTGCGCGCGCCCAGCGTGCCGTCCTCGTTGACCAGGAACTTGGGCACCAGGAAAAGCGAAATGCCCTTGACCCCTTCGGGCGCGTCGGGCAGGCGGGCCAGCACCAGGTGCACGATGTTCTCGGCGAGATCATGTTCGCCATAGGTGATGAAGATCTTGGTGCCGGAGATCCGGTAGGTGCCGTCGTCCGCGGGCTGCGCGCGAGAGCGGATCATGGCCAGGTCGGAGCCGGCCTGCGGCTCGGTCAGGTTCATGGTCCCGGTCCAGCGGCCTTCGATCATGGGGCCGATGTAGCGCTCGCGCAGCTCGGGCGAGCCGGCGGTCAGCAGCGCCTCGATCGCGCCGTTGGTCAGCAGCGGGCACAGCGCGAAAGACAGGTTGGCGGCGTTGAGCATCTCGGAGCAGGGCGAGCCCAGCAGCCCCGGCAGGCCCTGGCCGCCGTACTCGACCGGATGGGTCATGCCCTGCCAGCCGGCTTCGGCGTACTGGCGGAAGGCCTGCTTGAAGCCGGGCGAGGTGGTCACCGCGCCATCGCGCCAGGCGCTGGGCTCGCGGTCGGCCGGCTGGTTCAGCGGCGCCAGCACGTCGCCGGCGTAGCGCGCGGATTCCTCCAGCACGGCCTGCACGGTGTCGGGCGTGGCTTCCTCGAAGCCGGGCAGGGCGGCCACCTGGGGCAGGCCGGCCAGGCGGTTCAGCACGAACAGCATGTCTTTCACGGGGGCTTGGTACGTCATTGCGTTGGCGCTCCTGGATGGGGTGTGGTCAGGCCGTCTTGCCCGGGGCGGCCAGGTCGATGGCCGAGGTCGCGCCCACGGCGGCGCGCAGTTCGAACTTCTGGATCTTGCCGGTGGAGGTCTTGGGCAGTTCGCCGAAGCGCACCGCGCGCGGGACCTTGAAGCCCGGCAGCAGGCTTCTGCAATGCGCGATGATTTCCTCGGCGGTGGCGCTGCAGCCGGGCTTGAGCTCGATGAAGGCGCACGGGGTTTCGCCCCACTTGGGATCGGGCATGGCCACCACCGCGGCCGCCGCCACCGCGGGATGGCGGTAGAGCGCATCCTCGACTTCGATGCTGGAGATGTTCTCGCCGCCCGAGATGATGATGTCCTTGCTGCGGTCCTTGATGCGGACGTAGCCGTCGGCCGTCATCACGCCGAGGTCGCCGGTGTGGAACCAGCCGCCGGCGAACGCGGCGTCGGTGGCGCGCTCGTTCTTCAGGTAGCCCTTCATGCAGATGTTGCCGCGGAACATGACTTCGCCCACGGTCTGCTCGTCGGGCGGCACCGGTTCCATGGTTTCCGGGTCGCGCACCGACACGCCGGCCTGCAGGTGGTAGCGCACGCCCTGGCGGGCGGTGAGCAGCGCGCGCTGCTCGTCTTCCAGCGCGTCCCAGGCGTCCTGGCGCGCGCACACGGCCGCCGGGCCGTAGACCTCGGTCAGGCCGTAGACGTGGGTCAGCTCGAAACCGATGTCGCGCATCTTGGCGATGACGGCCGGCGCCGGCGCCGCGCCGGCGACCATGGTGCGCACGGTGTGCCGGATGCCCGCCCGCATTTCGGCCGGCGCGTTGGCCAGCGCGCTTTGCACGATGGGCGCGCCGCAGTAATGGGTCACGCCTTCGTCGCGGATCAGGTCGAACACCATCTTGGGGTCGACCTTGCGCAGACAGACGTTGACGCCCGCGCGCGCGGCCACCGTCCACGGGAAACACCAGCCGTTGCAATGGAACATGGGCAGGGTCCACAGATAGACCGGATGCTTGGGCATGTCCCATTCGAGGATGTTGCTGACCGCGTTGAGATAGGCGCCGCGGTAGTGGTAGACCACGCCCTTGGGATCGCCGGTGGTGCCGGACGTGTAGTTCAGCGCGATGGCGTCCCATTCGTCGGCCGGCGGCTGCCAGTCGTAGCGCGCCGGCGCGGCGGCCAGGAAGTCTTCGTAGTCGATCGCGCCGGGCAGGGCGGCGGGCGCGCTCTCCAGGTCGTGCACCGAAATCAGTTTCAGGTGGGGATACTCGGCCACGGCGCGGCGCGCGACCTCGGCGTATTCCGTGTCCACGATCAGCGCCCGGGCCTCGCCGTGGCCCAGCATGAACAGCACGCTGGGAATGTCCAGCCGCGTGTTCAGGGTGTTGAGCACCGCGCCCAGCATGGGCACGCCGAAGTGGGCCTCGACCATGGCGGGGATGTTGGGCAGCATGACCGCGACCGTATCGCCGCGCCGCACGCCGGCCTGCTCCAGCGCGCCGGCCAGGCGCTGCGCGCGTTCGTAGGTCTGGGCCCAGTTGCGCCGCACCTTGCCGTGGACCACGGCCAGGCGCTGCCCATACACTTCGGCGGCGCGGGCGATGAAATCCACCGGCGTCAGGGGCGTGTAATTGGCCTCGCGGCGCGCGAGGCCGTGCTCGTACATGCTGCTCATGCTTGTCTCCTGTCGGATGCGGAAGGCACCCGGATATTCTTTGCGCGGAGGGCGTTTGTTCCGCGTCGCTTGCTAGAGCTTATCGGCGGCCGGAAAATGCAGTCTGTCACCTGCATGACAGACCCATCTCGAGTTTTACACGGATCTTCCCATGTCCGACGTTTCAAACATCGTTTCCGCCGAAGAACCGGCGCCGTTGTTCGCCGCCTGCGCCTGGTTCGGCGCGCTGCAGGCCGAACACCAGGAGCTGGTCCTGGCGAGCTCGCGCGCCGAGCGCGTGGACGCCGGCGCCTGGATCGCGCGGCGCAACGCGCCCTCGGATTACTGGCTGGGCGTGCATACGGGCCTGCTCAAACTGGCCATCTACAACGAGTCGGGGCGCAGCTGTACGTTTTCGGGCGTGCCGCCGGGCGGCTGGTTCGGCGAGGGCAGCGTGATCAAGCGCGAATTGCGCAAGTACGACGTGGTGGCCATCCAGCCCTCGCTGGTGCTGCTGGTGCCGGCGGCGACCTTCCACGCGCTGCTGGCGGCCAGCCTGCCGTTTTCGCATTTCGTCATCGGCCAGCTGAACGACCGCATGGGCGAATTCATCGCCTCCATCCAGAACCACCGCCTGCTGGACGCGGACGCGCGGGTGGCGCAGTCGCTGGCGCAGTTGTTCAATCCGCGGCTGTATCCGTCCACCGACCTGACCCTGGCGATTTCGCAGGAGGAGCTGGGCTATCTCACCGGCCTGTCGCGCCAGCGGGTCAATCAGGCGCTGCAGGCCCTGGCCGACCAGGACATGCTGGCGCTGGCCTACAACCAGATCAAGGTGCTGGACCTGGAGCGCCTGCGCCAGTACGGGCTGGAGCAGATCTGAGCGCGCGGGCCAGCGCGGCGCGCGCCAGGATGCGGGTGGAGTCCAGCGTGGGCAGCGCGCAATTGGCGTCGTCCAGCACCAGCGGCAGTTCGGTGCAGCCCAGCACCACGGCGTCGCAGCCGGCCGCGCGCAGGCGCTCGACCACGGCTTGCAGCCGCGCCACCGATTCGGGCTTGAAGACGCCGTACACCAGTTCGTCCATGATGATGCGGCCCACCAGCGCGCGGTCCTGCGGTTCGGGGCGCAGCCATTGCAGCCCGCGTTCGGCCAGCTTGTCCGGGTAGACCTCGCTGTCGGCCAGCCAGCGCGTGCCCAGGATGCCGAGGCGGCGGTGGCCGCGCGCCTGCGCCTGGGCGGCGACTTCCGCGGCGATGTGCAGCCAGGGCAGCGGCGAGCGCGCCAATATCGGGTCCAGCGCCTGGTGGATGGTGTTGTCGGGGCAGATCAGGAAATCGGCGCCGGCGCGCGCCAGCTTGTGCGCCGAGGACAGCATCAGCGCGCCCACGCCGTCCAGATCGCCGCGGTCCAGGCAGGCCACGTAGTCGGCCAGCGAATGCGTATGCAGCGAGATCTCGGGGTGCGCGTGCGGACCCAGGCGCTGCGCGCCTTCGGCGCACAGCGTGCGATAGCACAGCGCCGCGCCTTCGGCCGAGCAGGCCACGATGCCGATATGCAAGGGGGCGGGGTTGTCGCTTGCGGTCACCATGCGGTCGGCTCCTTGTAGAGGGACGGGAAGAGGCTGCGCCATCGTAAATGGCGCAAGAGGGTAGAAATGACCTTTAAGGAGTTATTTATACCCTTATGTATCACGGTAAAAAAAACCCGATAAATCACAATCCATTGATTTAAAGGGAAATTTTTCTGGCACGGAATTCGCATATAGGAGCGTACCCAAAAACCGCAACACTGGAGGGCGTTCCCATCATGGGTCCGTATCGGAAATTATGGTTCACGCTGATCGCCGTGCTGACGATCACATTCGCACTGCTGGGTTTCTATGGCGGCGAAGTCTACCGAAAGGCGCCGCCGATCCCCGGCCAGGTGGTGTCGGCCGACGGCACCCGCCTGTTCGGCCGTGACGACATCCTGGACGGCCAGACCGCCTGGCAATCGATCGGCGGCATGCAGCTGGGATCGATCTGGGGGCACGGCGCCTACCAGGCGCCCGACTGGACGGCCGACTGGCTGCACCGCGAACTGACGGCCTGGCTGGACCTGGCCGCGCGCGACGCGCACGGCAAGGACTACGCGCAGTTGTCCACGCCCGAGCAGGCCGCGCTGCGCGAGGCCCTGAAGGCCGAATACCGCGGCAACGGCACCGACGCCGCGACCGACACGCTCACGGTCAGTCCGCGCCGCGCGCGGGCGATGGCGCAGACGGCGGCCTACTACGACCTGCTGTTCTCCGACGCGCCGTCGCAGCATCGCACCCGCGAAAGCTACGCCATGAAGGAAAACACCCTGCCCGATCCGGCGCGGCGCGCGCAGCTCACGCAGTTCTTCTTCTGGACCGCGTGGGCCGCGGCGACCGAGCGCCCGGGCCAGGACGTCACTTACACGAACAACTGGCCGCACGAGCCGCTGATCGGCAACACGCCCAGCACCGAGAACATTGTCTGGTCCATCGTCAGCGTGGTGGTGCTGCTGGCCGGCATCGGCCTGCTGGTGTGGGCCTGGGCGTTCCTGCGCGGCGAGGAAGAGCCGGAACCCGAGGCGCCCGCCAAGGATCCGTTGACCAGCTTCGCGCTCACGCCCTCGCAGCGGGCGCTGGGCAAGTACGTGTTCCTGGTCGCGGCGCTGTTCGGGTTCCAGGTGCTTCTGGGCGGCTTCACCGCGCACTACACCGTCGAAGGGCAGAAGTTCTACGGCGTCGACCTGTCGCAGTGGTTCCCATACTCGCTGGTGCGCACCTGGCACATCCAGAGCGCGCTGTTCTGGATCGCCAGCGGCTTCCTGGCGGCCGGGCTGTTCCTGGCGCCGGTGATCAACGGCGGGCGCGATCCCAAGTACCAGAAGCTGGGCGTCGACATCCTGTTCTGGGCGCTGGTGGTCGTGGTGGTCGGTTCGTACATCGGCAATTACCTGGCGATCGCCCAGATCATGCCGCCGAACCTGAACTTCTGGCTGGGCCATCAGGGCTATGAGTACGTGGACCTCGGCCGCCTGTGGCAGATCGGCAAGTACGTGGGCCTGTGCTTCTGGCTGGTGTTGATGCTGCGCGGCATCGTGCCGGCGCTGCGCACCAAGGGCACCGACAAGAACCTGCTGGCGCTGCTGACTGCGTCGACGGGCGCCATCGGCCTGTTCTACGGCGCCGGCTTCTTCTACGGCGAGCGCACCCACCTGACGATCATGGAATACTGGCGCTGGTGGATCGTGCACCTGTGGGTCGAGGGCTTCTTCGAAGTCTTCGCCACCACCGCGCTGGCCTTCATCTTCTCGACCATGGGCCTGGTGTCGCGCCGCATGGCCACCACCGCCAGCCTGGCCTCGGCCTCGCTGTTCATGCTGGGCGGCGTGCCGGGCACCTTCCACCACCTGTATTTCGCCGGCGCCACCACGCCGGTGATGGCGGTGGGCGCGAGCTTCTCGGCGCTGGAAGTGGTGCCGCTGATCGTGCTGGGCCACGAGGCCTGGGAAAACTGGCGCCTGAAGTCGCGCGCGCCGTGGATGAACAACCTGAAGTGGCCGCTGATGTGCTTTGTCGCGGTGGCCTTCTGGAACATGCTGGGCGCGGGCGTATTCGGCTTCATGATCAACCCGCCGGTGTCGCTGTTCTACATCCAGGGCCTGAACACCACGCCGGTCCACGCGCACGCCGCGCTGTTCGGGGTGTACGGCTTCCTGGCGCTGGGCTTCACGCTCATGGTGCTGCGCTACATCCGTCCGCACTACACGCTCAACCCCGGCCTGATGAAGCTGGCGTTCTGGGGGCTGAACATCGGCCTGGCGCTGATGATCTTCACCAGCCTGCTGCCGATCGGACTGATCCAGTTCCAGGCCAGCGTGAGCGAGGGCATGTGGTACGCGCGCAGCGAAGCCTTCATGCAGCAGGAGATCCTGCAGAACCTGCGCTGGGGCCGCACCTTCGGCGACGTGGTGTTCCTGCTGGGCGCGCTGGCGATGGTGGTGCAGGTCATCCTGGGCCTGCTGAGCGGCCGCGCCGTGCCCAACGAGCCGCGGCTGCAGGCCCGTCCGGCCCGCGGCTGATCCCGGTTCGCCGCCCTCATTGCGCCAGCGCAAAGAGGGCGGCGGCGGGAGCCGGTCCAATAGATCCAGGTCCCGGGGCGTCCCGCCCCGGAACGCAACCGGAGCCTCGTCCGTGCGCAGCCTGTCGATCGCCGCAATCCTCTTATCGTTGACCGCATGCGGGCCCGCAGACCGGGCCCCTGCGTCCTTGCCGCAGGTGCTGCGGCTGCCGGCCGGCGAAGTGTCGTACCGGCCTTCCGACACGACGCTGCGCGGCGGCTATCCGGTGACCCCGGCGCCGCTGACGGCGCGTTTTCCGCGCGGGCTGTCCATCATGAAACACCAGGTCAGCCAGGCCGAATACGCGGCCTGCGTGAAGGCGGGCGGCTGCAAGCCGCTGGACGGCGCGCATCGAGGCGCGGGCGCGCCTGACATGCCGGCGGTGGGCGTCAGCTGGACCGATGCGTCGGCGTATGCGGCCTGGCTGTCGGCGCGCACCGGGCGGCGCTGGCGCCTGCCCACCTATCCGGAATGGGTTTACGCGGCCGGCGAAGCCTTTCGCGAGCAGGCTGCGCTGCCCGACGCCGGCGACGATCCCGCCCAACGCTGGCTGGCCGAATACGACGCGCAGAGCAACCGCCAGCGGGAGGACGCCGAGGTGCGCGCGTTCGGCGCCTACGGCGAGAACGCAAGCGGCCTGATGGACATGGCCGGCAGCGTGTGGGACTGGACCAGCGACTGCCATGCGGTGCGGGTCCTGGACGCGCCGGCCGGCGAGGCCGACGGCGGCCGCAACTGCGGCATCCGGATCGCGGCCGGGCGCCACGTGGCCTACCTGCCGGACTTCATCCGCGATCCCAAGAGCGGGGCCTGCTCGGTCGGCCTGCCGCCGGCCAACCTGGGCCTGAGGCTGGTGCTGGACGAGGCTGCCGTCGCGGGCTGATGTTGGAGTTTTGCTGCGAAACCCGGCGGCTGGGGCCGCCTGATGGGTTACGCGCGTTCGAGATAGGCGTCCTCGCTCAAGAACGCTCGCGCTGCACCCATCCTACGGCGCTGCGCGGGCGGCGGCTCGGCCGGCGGCGGGCCGTCCAGGCAGGAAGTACAGCCCGAACAGTCGGGCGCGGCCTGGGCGTCGCTGCAGACGCGCGCCAGCGCGGCCGGCGAGCGCAGCACGATGCGCTTGCGGCTGCCGTCGACGATCCCGCGCTGGCGCCAGTCGCTCAGCAGGCGGCTGACGGTGTGCAGCGTGGTGCCCGTCATTTCCGCGATGTCCTGGCGCGTGATCGGAAAACTGATGCCGATGCCGCCGGCGGTGGGCTGGCCGGCGCTTTCCACCAGGCGCAACAGCGTGCGCGCCACGCGCTGCTCGACCTCGTCGGTGGACAGTTCCTGGATGCGCAGGTGCGCGTCCTGCAGGCGCTGGCCCATGGTCTGCAGCGCCATCGCGCCGAGCTGCGGATGGTTGCCCACGAAACGCTCCCACAACTCGTCCGGCCAGGCCAGGCACACGCTTTCCAGCACGGCCTGCACGGTGGCGGGATAGCGCGATTGGCGCATGGCGCGGGCCAGTCCGAACATGTCGCCCGGGTTGACGTAGCGCACCACCACCTGTTCGCCGTCGGCGGTGATCTGCGCCACTTTCAGCCGGCCGCTGAGCAGCACGAAGAAGTGCGAGGCGATGCCGCCCTGGCGGTAGGCGGCGGCGCCGGCGACCAGCCGGCAAGGCTGGGCGCCGCGCAACGCGGACTTCAATTGCGCATCGGAAAGAGGCTTGAAGATCTCCAGGTTGCGCAGCAGCGCGTGACAAAGCGGGGAAGGCATGGCGGTCCTAGAAAACGGGGGGAGACGGACGAATCTCCATGGCTTCATGTTGACACCGCAGTCCCGCGCTGACAATGCGCCCGGCGCGCGCGCCCGCCTTCGAGTTTGCGCTACAGCAAAGAACGGCGCCTGCGTCGGTTCTTCAATAGGGGTGCCGGCTTTCCCGGCGATTGAAGAACTGGATAAGGAGCTGGATATGAACGCACTACGGCCCCCCTTGCTGGCTGCGGCGCTGGCTTTCACGCTGGCCGCGACGGCCGTGTTCGCGCAGGATGCCGACAAGCTGCCGCGCGCCAAGGTCACGCTGGTCGCCCCGCCGATGGTCCACCCGCACGAGCAGGTCGCGACGTCGGGCCCGAAAGTGGTCGAATTCGAAATGAGCATCGAGGAAAAGAAGATGGTCATCGACGACAAGGGCACCACGCTTCAGGCCATGACGTTCAACGGGTCCATGCCCGGCCCGACGCTGGTGGTGCACGAGGGCGACTACGTCGAGCTGACGCTGGTCAACCCCGCCACCAACGCCATGCGCCACAACGTGGACTTCCACGCCGCCACCGGCGCGCTGGGCGGCGCCAAGCTGACCAACGTCGATCCGGGCCAGCAGGCCACGCTGCGCTTCAAGGCCGACCGGACCGGCACCTTCGTGTACCACTGCGCGCCCGAAGGCATGGTGCCGTGGCACGTGGTGGCCGGCATGAGCGGCGTGCTGATGGTGCTGCCGCGCGACGGCCTGAAAGACCCGGAAGGCAAGCCGCTGCGCTACGACCGCGTCTACACGATAGGCGAATTCGACCTCTACATCCCCAAGGACGAAAACGGCAAGTACAAGGACTACGCCACGCTGGTGGAAAGCTACGCCGACACGGTCGAGGTGATGCGCACGCTTACGCCGTCGCACATCGTGTTCAACGGCAAGGTGGGCGCGCTGACCGGGGCCAACGCGCTGCAGGCCAAGGTCGGCGAAACCGTGATGCTGATCCATTCGCAGGCCAACCGCGACACGCGTCCGCATCTGATCGGCGGCCACGGCGACTGGGTCTGGGAAACCGGCAAGTTCGCCAATCCGCCGCAGCGTGACCTGGAGACCTGGTTCATCCGCGGCGGCTCGGCGGGCGCGGCGCTCTACACCTTCAAGCAGCCGGGCGTGTACGCCTACCTGAACCACAACCTGATCGAAGCCTTCGAGCTGGGGGCGGCCGGCCACATCAAGGTCGAGGGCAAGTGGAACGACGACCTGATGAAGCAGATCAAGGCTCCGGGCCCGATCCCGCGCTGAACGTCCGGGGCCGGGCGCCCGCGTCCGGCCTTCACCCCCAGAGATCTTCCGACGGAGCTTTGCCATGTCCACATTACGACGCATTCTGCTGGCGGCCGCACTGGCCGGCCTGCCGGCTTCATGGGCGCAGGCGGAAACCTCGGCCACCGTCCATGCGGCCGGCGAAAAAGTCTACAAATCCGCCTGTTTCGTGTGCCACGCCAGCGGCGTGGCCAACGCGCCCAGGCTGGGCGACAAGCAGGCCTGGTCGCCGCTCATCGCCCAGGGCGCCGACGCGCTGGTGGCGACGGTCATGAAGGGCAAGGGCGCCATGCCGCCGCGCGGCGGCTCGTCGGCCGACGAGGCCGCGCTGCGCGCCGCCGTGGAGTTCATGATGGCCGCCGCACAATAGGGACGCAGGACGCATCGGCCCGCCGCGTGGTGTTAAATACGGTTTTCCCAGACACAGAACGCGCGGTCCTGCGGCGGCGCGAAGGAAACATCATGGCATTTGATTTCGACTTGTTTGTGATCGGCGCGGGGTCGGGCGGCGTGCGCGCGGCGCGTTTCGCGGCCGGTTTCGGGGCGCGCGTGGCGGTGGCGGAAAGCCGCTACCTGGGCGGCACCTGCGTGAACGTGGGATGCGTGCCCAAGAAGCTGCTGGTCTACGGCGCCCATTTCAGCGAAGACTTCGAACAGGCCCGGGGCTTCGGCTGGAACGCCGGCGAACCCGCGTTCGACTGGCCCACCCTGATCGCCAACAAGAATCGTGAAATCGAGCGTCTCAATGGCATCTACCGCAACCTGCTGGTCAACAGCGGCGTGACGCTGCTGGAAGGGCATGCCCGCATCCAGGACCCGCACACGGTCGAAGTCAACGGCAAGACCTACAGCGCCGCCCACATCCTGGTGGCCACGGGCGGCTGGCCCCAGGTGCCGGACATTCCGGGCAAGGAACATGCCATCACCTCGAACGAGGCCTTTTTCCTCGAGGCGCTGCCGCGCCGCGTGCTGGTGGTGGGCGGCGGCTACATCGCGGTGGAATTCGCCTCGATCTTCAACGGCATGGGCGCGCAGACCGTGCAGGCCTATCGCGGCCCGCTGTTCCTGCGCGGCTTCGACCAGGGCGTGCGCGAGCACCTGCGCGATGAACTGGAGAAGAAAGGCGTGGACCTGCGTTTCAACGCCGAGGTCGCGCGCATCGACAAGCGGGCCGACGGCACGTTGGCCGCCACGCTCAAGGACGGCTCGGTGATCGAGACCGATTGCGTGTTCTACGCCACCGGCCGGCGCCCCATGCTGGACAACCTGGGGCTGGAGAACACCGCCGTCAGGCTCAAGGACGACGGCTTCATCCAGGTGGATGACGAGTACCGTACCGCCGAGCCTTCCATCCTGGCCATCGGCGACGTGATCGGCCGCGTGCCGCTGACGCCGGTGGCGCTGGCCGAGGGCATGGCGGTGGCGCGGCGCCTGTTCCGTCCGGAGGAATACCGCAAGGTGGATTACCAGCTGATCCCGACCGCGGTGTTCAGCCTGCCCAACATCGGCACGGTGGGCATGACGACCGAAGAGGCCCGCGCCGCCGGCCACCGGATCAAGCTGTTCGAAAGCCGCTTCCGTCCCATGAAGCTGACCCTGACCGAGTCGCAGGAAAAGACGCTGATGAAGCTGATCGTCGACGCCGACACCGACCGCGTGCTGGGCGTGCACATGGTGGGCCCGGACGCCGGCGAGATCATCCAGGGCATCGCGGTGGCGCTGAAGGCCGGCGCGACCAAGCAGGTGTTCGACGAAACCATCGGCATCCATCCCACGGCCGCCGAGGAATTCGTGACCCTGCGCACGCCGGTCGCGCAATAAGCCTACAAGCGCTCGATCAGGGCGCGCGCCGCCGCCGGCGCGCGTTCCTTGGCGCCGTTGATGAAAAAGGCGTAGACGTCGCGCGGCTGCGCCGCGGCCCCGGCCGGCTCGCCGGCCCGCGGCAGGTCGGCGGGCTGCGCGCCGCCGGCCCAGGCCTGCAACCGCGCGGCCCAGGCGTCCAGCGCCTTGGGCGCGTAGCCGGCCTTGAAGCCGGCGCTGGCGCGCATCAGCCGCGCATACACGAAATCGGCCGTGCAATCGGCCATCGAGGGGTAGTCGTCGCTGTCCGTGTACACGGTGGCGGCGCGGTGGCGGCGCGCCAGCCTCAGGTAGTCCTCGCACAGGAAGCTGGGGTGGCGCACGTCCAGCACGTGGCGCAGCGCCAGCCCGTCCACCCGCTCCGGCAGCAGTTCCAGGAAAGCGCCGAAGTCTTCGGCGTCGAAGGTCTTGGTCGGCGCGAACTGCCAGACGATGGGGCCCAGCTTGGGGCCGAGCTCGGCGATGCCGCTGTGCACGAAGCGCTCGACCGAATCCTTGGCGCCCGCCAGCTGCCGGCGGTTGGTCGCGTAGCGCGAGGCCTTCAGCGTGAACACGAAACCGTCCGGGGTGGCGTCGCGCCACTTGGCGAAGGTGGCGGGTTTCTGGCTGCTGTAGTAGGTGCCGTTGACTTCGATGGCGGTGAGCTGGCGGCTGGCGTATTCCAGTTCCTGCGCGTGGGGCAGGTCTTCGGGGTAGAAGACGCCGCGCCAGGCGGGGTAGGTCCAGCCGCCTATGCCGACGCGGATCGCGCCGGCGCGGTGTTGTGGGGACATTCCGGACGCTCCAGGGAAAACCGACCGCTCAACTGTATCGCCGGCGCCACTGGCGCGTAAACGCCCCGCGGGAAAGTTTCTGTTGCGCCACCGTTTTGCGCTAAGGTGTCTGTCTACGCTCCCCACTTGCCGCTCCATCATGCCAGATCTCGCCCATTTCCTGACTTTCGCCCTGGTGGCCCTGGGCATGGTGCTCACCCCCGGGCCGAACATGATCTACCTGGTGTCGCGCTCGATCTCGCAGGGCGCCCAGGCCGGCCTGATCTCGCTGGGCGGCGTGGCGGTCGGCTTCGTCTTCTATGTATGCTGCGCCGCCTTCGGCATCACGGCGCTGCTGATGGCCGTGCCTTACGCCTACGACGCGCTGCGCATCGGCGGCGCGCTGTACCTGCTGTACATGGCGTGGCAGGCGCTGCGCCCCGGCGGACGCTCGCCGTTCCAGGTGCGCGAACTGCCCAGGAGCAGCCCGCGCACGCTGTTCATGATGGGGCTGCTGACCAATCTGCTCAATCCCAAGATCGCCATCATGTACGTATCGCTGCTGCCGCAGTTCATCCAGCCCGAGCGCGGCAGCGTGTTCGCGCAGTCGCTGGCGCTGGGCATGACCCAGGTCGCCATCAGCCTTTCGGTCAACGCCCTCATCGCGATCATGGCCGGCTCCATCGCCGGCTTCCTGGCCGGCCGTCCGCTGTGGATGGCGGCGCAGCGCTGGCTGATGGGCACCGTGCTGGCCGGACTGGCCGTGCGCATGCTGACGGACGCGCGGCGCTGATGGGGGCCGGCGACGGATTCTTCGCTTCGCTGGGCGGGATGCTCGGCGAAGCCCTGCGCAGCATCGTGGCGGGGCTGAAGTGGCTGCTGGGCGGCATCGGCGGCGCGCTGGGCGATTTCTATTCGGGCCTGGCCGGCGCGATGGGCATGAGCCCGTCCGTGTTCAACCTGGTCCTGCTGGTGCTGGGGCTCATGCTGCTGTGGGCGGCGGTCAAGTCGCTGCTGCGCCGCTCCATCCTGGGCTTCGTTTTCTGGCTGTTCCTGGCCGTGCTGGTGCTGGGCGGGCTGATCAACTGAGCGGCCGGCGCCGCCCGCCGCATTCCAGCGCGACCTCGCGCAGCCGCTGCAGCAGCGCCGGAAAGCGCTCCGCGCCCGTGTTGCCGTAGCCGATCACCAGGCCGTTGTCCTGCGGCCGGGGCGACACCGCGAACGAGGACAGCGCGCTCGGGTTCATCCCCAGCGCGCGCGCCTGCCGCACGATTTCCTGGTCCGGGTACGCCGGCGGCAGCCGCACCGTCAGGTGCAGGCCGCTGTGTCCGCCCAGCACTTCGTGCTCGATCCCGAAATGGGCGGCCAGCGCGTCGCGCAGCGCCGCCTGCCGTTCCCGGTACAGCCGGCGCATGCGCCCCAGATGGCGCGAGAACTGGCCGTTTTCGATGAAGGCCGCCATGGCCAGCTGTTCGAGCCGGTGGCCGCCGCGCAGCATCTCGACGACGGACGGCATGGCCTGCGCCGCCAGCGCCCGCGGCAGCACCAGATAGCCCAGCCGCAGGGCGGGGAACATGGTCTTGCTGAAGGTGCCCACATACAGCACGGGCGCGTCGGCCACCAGGCCCTGCATGGCCGCGATGGGTTCGCCCTGGTGGCGGAACTCGCTGTCGTAATCGTCTTCGATGATCCAGGCGCCGGCCTGCCGCGCGCGCTCGATCAGGTCCAGCCGGCGGGTCAGCGACAGCACCGCGCCGGTGGGGTACTGGTGCGACGGCGTGGTCTGGATCAGCCGCGGCGGATGGTCGCGCCAGGCGCTGTCGGGGATCACGATGCCGTCGTCGTCCACGCGCAGCGGCAGCATCTCCAGGTCGCCGCCGTGGAAGGCGGCCTTGGCGCCGCGGTAGCCGGGCTCTTCCAGCCAGGCGGTATCGCCGGGGTTGGTCAGCAGCTGCACGCACAGCGCCAGCGCGCCTTGCGCGCCTTCGGTGATGACGATGCGCGAGGCGTCGCAGCGCACGCCGCGCGAGACCCGCAGGTATTGGGCGATGGCTTCGCGCAGCGCCGGTTCGCCCAGCGGATCGCCATAGCCCAGCGCGGCGGCCGGCGCGGCCTGCAGCGCGCGGTCCTGCGCGCGGCGCCAGGCGCTGGCCGGGAACTGCGTCAGCGCCGGGGTGCCGGGCGTCAGCGGCAGCGAACCGTCGTGCGCGTAGCGCGTGGACACGATGCGCGCCAGGCGCCGGGCCGTGGCCGGAACCGGGGAGGGCGGCGCGGCGGCCTGGCCGGCCGCGCCGGCGGCGGCCGACAAGGGCGCGACCCGCGTGCCCTGCCGGTCGGCGATCACGAAGCCTTCGGCCGTCAGCTGCTCGTAGGCGATCAGCACGGTGTTGCGCGAGATCTCCAGCTCTTCGGCCAGGGCGCGCGACGAGGGCAGCTTGCCGCCGGCCGGCAGCTGGCCGGCCAGGATGGCCTGCTTGAGGCGCTGGATCAGTTGGCGCTGGCGCGGCAGGGCGCCGGGGCCGCGCGCCAGCGGGCTGGCGAGCAGGGCGGAGGAGGTCATCATGGCCCTATTAAAGTCCTTAGGCGTGGTGCTTTTTATCATGCCACGGTTCCGATATCGTGAGGCCATGCAGATCGCGTCCGGCCATCCCGGCGGCGCGCCAACCAGGAAGAGGTCCGAATGCCCGCCCGCGTCAACGCTTTTCAGCAACCCATCGGCCCGGAAATGCCCGGCTGGACGGCGCGCCCGCGCCCGCCCGCCACGGCGCTCTCCGGCCGCTATTGCCGGCTCGAACCGTTGTCGGCCGAGCGCCACGCGGCGGATCTGTACCAGGCCTTCAGCCGGGCGCCCGACGACAGCGACTGGACCTACATGTCGGTGGGCCCCTTCGCCGACGAGGCCGCCTACCGGGCGTTCGCCGAAAAGGTCCAGGACGGCCCCGATCCCATGCACCACGCCATCATCGACCTGCAATCGGGCCGCGCCGTCGGCACGCTGGCGCTGATGCGCATCGATCCGCCCAACGGCGTCATCGAGGTCGGCTTCGTGTCTTTCTCGCGCCAGCTCAAGCGCACCCGCATCGCCACCGAGGCGCAGTTCCTGCTGATGCGCCGCGTCTTCGACGAACTGGGCTATCGCCGCTACGAATGGAAGTGCGACAGCCTCAACGCGCCGTCGCGCGCCGCCGCCGCGCGCCTGGGCTTCGAGTTCGAAGGGGTGTTCCGCCAGGCCACGGTCTACAAGGGCCGCAGCCGCGACACGGCCTGGTTCTCCATCGTGGACGGCGAATGGCCGGCGCTGCGCGCGGCCTACGAACAGTGGCTGGGCGCGGACAACTTCGACGCCGAAGGCCGCCAGCGCCGCGGGCTGGCCGCCATGATCGCCGAGGCCCGCGCCGCGTGCGCCTGATCCCCGTCGCGCTGGCCCTGTTCTGGGGGCTGAACTGGCCGGCCGTGAAAATCGTGCTGGGCGTCGTCCCGCCCTTCACCCTGCGCCTGCTGGGGCTGGGCAGCGGCGCCTTGCTGCTGTTGCTGCTGGCGCGGGTCAAGCGGCTCGATCTGCTGCCGCCGCGCGCTTCGTGGGCGGGCATCGTGGTGGGCGGCCTGCTGGCCATCGCGGTGTTCAACCTGGCGGTGGCCTGGGCGCAGCTCAGCACCAGCACCTCGCGCGCGGCGGTGCTGACCTTCACCATGCCCATGATGTCGGCGCTGCTGGCGTGGGCGGTGCTGGGCGAACGGCTGGACCGGCGCCGCGCGCTGGCGCTCGCGCTGGGCGCGGCCGGCGTGGCCATCCTGGCATGGCCGGTGCTGCGCGCGGTCTTCGGCGGGCATGACGCGGCGGCGGCCCTGGGCCTGGCGTATCCGCTGGTGGCGGCGTTCGGCTGGGCCGCCGGCACGGTCTATCTGAAGGCGCGGCCGGTGGCCGGCCACCGCATCGTGGTCACGGCCTGGCAGCTGGTGGTGGGCGCGGGCTGCGCGCTGGCGGGCGTGCTGCTGTCCGGCGAACGCTTTCCGCTGCACGGCTGGAACGGACGCGTCGCGGGCGCGCTGACGTTTCACATCGTGCTGGGCACGGCGGTGGCCTATTGGCTCTGGTTCGTGCTGAGCGAGCGGGTCAGCGCCACGGTGGCCACGCTGACCACGCTGATGGTGCCGGTGGTGGGCGTGCTGGGCGCGATGGCGCTGGTGGGCGACCGGCCCGCCGCCATGGACTGGTGGGGCTTCGCCCTGGTGCTGGCGGGGGCGGCGCTGATCGTGCTGAACCTGGACGCGGCGCCGCGCCGGCGCCGGGCCTGATCAGCGCACGCGGCGCAGCTTCTCGCGCAGCAGTTCCGCGCCGCTGACCAGCGTGATGCCGGACAGCACCAGCGCCGCGCCCAGCACGAAGGCGGCGTCCAGCGGTTCGTCCAGGATCAGCACGCCGAAGCTCACGCCGAACAGCGGGGTCATGAAAGACAGCACCGACAGGCGCGAGGCCAGGTAGCGGCGCAGCAGCCAGAACCAGGCCAGGTAGCTGGACAGGGCCACCACCACGCACTGGAAGGCCACGCTGGCGAGCGCTTGCGGCGTGTAGCGGAAGCCGTCGCTGCCGGTGGCCGCGGCGTAGGCCAGCAGCGCCACCGCCGCCACCGCCATCTGGTAGAGCAGGGTCTTGGCGGGCGCGGCCTCGGACAGCGAGGTCTTGCGGATCGCCACGGTGGTGGCGCCCCACAGCAGGCCGGCGAGCAGGCCCATCGCGTCGCCCAGCAGCATGTCGGGCGCGCCGGCCTGGCCTTCGGGACGGCCCTTGCCCAGGAACGCGATGGCGATGCCGCAGAACGCGATCGCCACGCCCAGCCACTGCAGCGGCTTCATGCGCTCTTCGGGCAGCAGCCAGTGCAGCCCGAGCGCGGCGAAGATGGGCGCGGTGTACAGGAACACGGACATGTGCGAGGCGGTGGTGTAGACCAGGCCCTGCGCCACGAACAGGAATTCGCCGGCGAACAGCAGGCCCACCACCAGCCCGGGCAGGGCGGTGCCGTCGCGCACGGCCTGCGCGCCCTCGCGCCGCCACACCACCGCGGCCAGCACCAGCGCCGCGAAGGCCGAGCGCAGGCCGATCTGCATGATGGGCGCGACGTCGTCGGCCACCAGCTTGATCGCGATCTGCTGGAAGCCCCAGCAGACGCACAGCAGCAGCATGGCGCCGGTCGCCAGCGCGTCCAGCGGCTGGCGCAGCGGCCTGGGAGCCGGCGCCGCGCTCATGGCAGTTCCGCCGGATAGCTGTCCAGGGCCAGGCCGATCTGCTGGCGCAGGTCCCATTCCGCCAGGCTGGCCTGCACCGGGCCGAAGAACGCGCCGTCGCGGGTCACGAACATGGCGGGCAGGTGGAAGACTTCGTAGCGCTCGACCAGGCCGCCGTTCTCGCCGGCGTCCACCCAGCACAGGCGCTCCACCGGCAGTTCCAGCCGCGGCAGCTGCTCGCGCGCGACCCGGCAGTTGCCGCAGGTGCGGCTGTGAAAGACCAGCAGCGACAGGCCGGGGGCGTCGAGCAGGTAGCGGTCGGCGGTGCTGTCGTTGAGTTCTATCTGTTCCATGGTCTCAGGCGCCGCGCAGCACGCGGTCCAGTTGCAGCACGGACTGGTACAGCACGCGGGTGCCATCCAGCAGCTGCGCGGGTTCGATCGATTCCTCGGGGCAGTGGCTGCGCCCGTTCAGGCAGGGGATGAAAATCATGCCGATGGGGCCGGTGGGCGCCATGTAGACCGCGTCGTGGCCGGCGCCGCTGGGCAGGCGCATGCTGGCGTAGCCCAGCTGGCCGGCGGCGGCCTCGACCGCGTCCATCACCAGCGGCGCGCAGTCGGTGGGCCGCGCGCGGCTGAGCTGGGTCCAGCCGGCCGACAGCCGCAGCGCCTTCAGGTCCTGCGCCACGCCGGCCATCAGGGTTTCGGGAAAGGCGTCCAGCACCGCGTCGCTGTCGCTGCGCACTTCCAGCGTCAGTTCGACCAGGCCGGGCACCGCGTTGGCCGCGTTGGGCGTCATCGACAGGCGCCCGACCGTGGCCACCACGTAATGCGGATTGCCGCTGGCGGCGCTGGCCTGGCGGTTCGCGGCGTCGATGATGCGGGCCGCGCCCACCAGCGCGTCGCGGCGGATGTCCATGGGCGTGGTGCCGGCGTGGTCGGGCTGGCCCTGGACCGTGATCTGCACGCGGCGGATGCCGACGATGTTGGTGACCACGCCGATGGGCAGGCCGCGGCTTTCCAGCACCGGGCCCTGTTCGATGTGCAGTTCGACGAAGGCCGCGGTTTCGCCGGCGCGGCGCAGCGGCGCGCCCAGCGCCGCCGGGTCGCCGCCGATGCGGGCGATGCCTTCGGCCAGCGTCTCGCCCTCGGGGTTGCGCGAGGCCAGCATGTCGGCGCTCAGCTGGCCCGACAGCGCGCGGCTGCCGACACAGGAGATGCCGTAGTCGCTGGGCTCTTCGGACAGGAAATCGATGACCTCGAAGGGGTGTTCGAGCTGCACGCCGTGTTCGCGCAGCGTGTGGGCCACTTCGATGCCGGCCAGCACGCCGATGATGCCGTCGTAGCGGCCGCCGCTCATCACGGTGTCGCAGTGCGAGCCGGTGGCGATGGGTTTGCGCGCGGGATCGCGCCCGGGCAGCGTGCCGATCAGGTTGCCGCCGGCGTCCAGGCGGGTGGCCAGGCCGGCGGCCTCGAATTCGCCGCGCAGCCAGGCGCGGGCCTGGTCGAACTGCGGCGAGAACGCGCGGCGGGTCCAGGGCTGGTCGGGCAGGGTGTAGCGGGACAGGGTTTCGGCGCGGGCCCAGAGGCGCTCGGCGTTCAGCGGAGGAAAGGCGGAGGAGGCGGTTTGCGGCATGAGACTTCCTGGAGTGCGCGTGCAATTATGGCATGCGCGGCAGCGGCCATCGCGGCGCGCGCGGCTTACTATATCGGTGCCGGCGCATGGCCCGGATGCCGCGCGCCAACGAGAATTCAAACCACGAGAGACAAACCATGCTGTCCAGAGCCGATTCCTACGCGCAGCTCGCGTCCCAGTTCCAATGGCAGGTGCCGGCGGCCTACAACATCGGCGTGGACGCCTGCGACAAATGGGCCGACGGCAGCGGCCGCCTGGCCCTGATCTACGAGAAAAGCGACGGCGCGCAGTCGCGCTATACCTTCGACCAGATCAAGGCGCTGTCCAACCGCCTGGCCAACAGCATGGCGCGCCACGGCGTGCGGCGCGGCGACCGGGTGGCCGTCTACCTGCCGCAGGCGCCCGAGACCGCCGTGGCCCACATCGCGATCTACAAGATGGGCGCGGTGGCGGTGCCGCTGTTCACGCTGTTCGGCGTGGACGCCATCCAGTACCGGCTGGCCGACAGCGGAGCGGCCGCGCTGGTGACCGACGCGGCCGGCTGCCGCAAGCTGCGCGAAATCCGCGCCGGCCTGCCGGAACTGAAGGTCGTCTATTGCATCGACGACGAGGCGGTCGACGACGCCGTGCCGTTCCATGCCGCGCTGGCCGCCGAGTCCGACGACTACGCGCCGGCGGCCACCTCGGCCGACGATCCGGCCGTCATCATCTACACGTCGGGAACCACCGGCAAGCCCAAGGGCGCGCTGCATGCGCAGCGCGTGCTGCTGGGCCATCTGCCCGGCGTGGAGATGTCGCACGAATTCTTTCCCGAAAACGCCGCGCTGATGTGGACGCCGGCCGACTGGGCCTGGATCGGGGGGCTGCTGGACGTGCTGCTGCCGTCCTGGCACCACGGCGTGCCGGTGCTGGCGCGCCGCTTCGAGAAGTTCGACGGCGCCGCCGCCTTCGAGCTGATGGCGCGCCACGGCGTGACGCATACGTTCCTGCCGCCCACGGCGCTGAAGATGATGCGCGCCGTGGCCCAGCCGCCCGGGGCCGGCTCGCTGGCGCTGCGCTCGGTGGCCAGCGGCGGCGAGTCGCTGGGCGCCGAGCTGATCGACTGGGGCCGGCGCGTGCTGGGCGTCACCATCAACGAGTTCTACGGGCAGACCGAGTGCAACATGCTGGTGTCCTCGTGCTCGTCGCTGTTCGATCCGGTGATCGGCTCGATCGGCCGCGCCGCGCCGGGGCACCGGGTCGCCATCGTGGACGACCGGGGCGTCGAAGTGGCCGATGGACAGGAAGGCAATATCGGCGTATTGCGGCCGGACCCGGTCATGTTCCTGGGCTATTGGAACAACCCGCAGGCCACGGCCGAGAAATTCGCCGGCGACTACCTGCTCACCGGCGACCAGGGCGTGCGCGACGCGCAGGGTTTCATCCGCTTCGTCGGCCGCAACGACGACGTCATCACCAGCGCCGGCTACCGCATCGGCCCGGGTCCGATCGAGGACTGCCTGCTGGGCCATCCGGCCGTGCGCATGGCGGCGGTGGTGGGCGTGCCCGACGCCGAGCGCACCGAGATCGTGATGGCCTATGTGGTCCTGAACGACGGCGTGCAGGGCGACGAGGCGCTGGTGAAGTCCCTGCAGGCCCACGTGCGCACCCGCCTGGCGGCGCACGAATACCCGCGCGCCATCCGCTTTGTAACCAGTTTGCCGACCACTGCAACGGGCAAGATCATCCGCCGGGAGCTGCGCGACGGACGCTACGGGTAGCCGTCTCAACCCGTGACACTTCGTCCAAGAGGATGGGTTGACGGGCAGCCTGTGGCTGCAAGTATGATGGCCCAAATTGATACGGCCCCACTCAAACTGGGGCCGTATCATCATTCGCTGACTAGTATGGAGATAACCCCGATGGATAAGCCTTTGGATGGGGGATTGGCGGCCTTGAACGTACCTGCCTACGTCAAGCACCGTGGCCTGATCGACTGGGTGGCGAGCTTCGTCGCGCATGCCAAGCCCGAACGCGTCGTCTGGTGCGACGGCTCCCAGGAGGAGTACGACCGGCTCTGTGAGCAGATGGTGCAATCGGGAACCCTGCGCAGGCTGAACCCCGCCAAGCGGCCCAATTCCTATCTGGCCTGGTCCGATCCGTCCGACGTGGCGCGGGTCGAGGACCGCACGTTCATCTGTTCCGACCGTCCCGAGGACGCCGGCCCGACCAACAACTGGGCCGATCCGGCCGAGATGCGCGCCACGCTCAACGGCCTGTTCGAAGGCGCCATGCGCGGGCGCACGCTGTACGTGGTGCCGTTCTCGATGGGCCCGCTGGGTTCCGACATCGCCCACATCGGCGTGGAGCTCTCCGACAGCCCCTATGTGGCGGTGAACATGCGCATCATGACGCGCATGGGCAAGCAGGTCTACGAGGTGCTGGGCACCGACGGCGAGTTCGTGCCCTGCGTGCACTCGGTCGGCAAGCCGCTGGCGCCCGGCGAGGCCGACGTGGCCTGGCCGTGCAACCCCACCAAGTACATCGTCCACTTCCCGCAGACCCGCGAGATCTGGAGCTACGGCTCGGGCTACGGCGGCAACGCGCTGCTGGGCAAGAAATGCTTCGCGCTGCGCATCGCCTCGACCATGGGCCGCGACCAGGGCTGGCTGGCCGAGCACATGCTGATCCTGGGCGTGACCTCGCCCAAGGGCCGCAAGTACCACGTGGCCGCGGCCTTTCCGTCGGCCTGCGGCAAGACCAACTTCGCCATGCTGATCCCGCCCCAGGGCATGGACGGCTGGAAGGTCACCACCATCGGCGACGACATCGCCTGGATCAAGCCCGGCCCCGACGGCCGCCTGCACGCCATCAACCCGGAAGCCGGCTATTTCGGCGTGGCCCCGGGCACCAGCGAGCAGACCAACTTCAACGCCATGGCCACGCTCAAGGCCAATGTCATCTTCACCAACGTGGCGCTGACCGACGACGGCGACGTCTGGTGGGAAGGCATGACCGACACCCCGCCCGAGCACCTGACCGACTGGCAGGGCCAGGACTGGACGCCGGCCATCGCGCGCGAAACCGGCCGCAAGGCCGCGCATCCGAACGCGCGCTTCACCGCGCCGGCGGCGCAATGCCCGTCCATCGACCCCGAATGGGAAAACCCCAAGGGCGTGGTCATCGACGCCTTCATCTTCGGCGGACGCCGTTCCACCACCGTGCCGCTGGTCACCGAGGCCCGCAACTGGGTCGAAGGCGTCTACATGGCCGCCACCATGGGGTCGGAAACCACCGCCGCGGCCGCCGGCCAGCAGGGCGTGGTGCGCCGCGATCCCTTCGCCATGCTGCCGTTCTGCGGCTACAACATGAGCGACTACTTCAACCACTGGCTGAAGCTGGGCAAGCAGCTCGAAGCCGCCGGCGCCACGCTGCCGCGCATCTATTGCGTCAACTGGTTCCGCAAGGGGCCCGACGGCAAGTTCGTGTGGCCGGGCTTCGGCGACAACATGCGCGTGCTGCGCTGGATGCTGGGCCGCATCGACGGCCAGTCCAAGGGCGTGGAGCAGGTGTTCGGCATTTCGCCCAGCTACCAGGACATCGACTGGACCGGCCTGGAATTCAGCCCGGACAAGTTCGAGCAGGTGATGTCGGTGGACGCCGCCGCCTGGCGCGACGAGCTGGCGCTGCACGACCAGCTGTTCAAGCAGCTGGAGCAGGGCCTGCCCGCCGATCTGCCGGCCGCCAAGGCCCGGATCGAAGGCCGCCTGGCGGCCTGACGGCCCCATGAGGCTCGACGCCGAGGACCTGGCCAAGATCAGTGCGCTGACCCTGGCGCACTACCAGGAGAACGCCGAATCGTTCGAGGCCGGCACGCGCGACCACGATGTCAGCCAGAACATCGCCGCGCTGCTGCGCCACATCGAGGGCGCGCCGCCGTGCGACATCCTGGACTTCGGCTGCGGTCCCGGCCGCGACCTCAAGACGTTCACGGGGCTGGGCCACCGCGCGGTGGGCCTGGACGGCACGCCGCGCTTCGTCGAGATGGCGCGCCAGGCCAGCGGCTGCGAAGTCTGGCTGCAGGACTTTCTCAAGCTGTCCCTGCCCGCCGGCCGCTTCGACGGCATCTACGCCAATGCGGCGCTGTTCCACGTGCCCGGCCAGGAACTGCCCCGGGTGCTGCGCGAACTGCGCGCCGCGCTCAAGCCGCGCGGGGCGCTGTTCAGCTCCAATCCGCGCGGCGGCAACCAGGAAGGCTGGAACCGCGGGCGCTACGGCGCCTACCACGACCTGGACGGCTGGCGGGGGTTGATGAAAGAGGCCGGATTCGAGGAACTCGAACATTACTATCGGCCGCAGGGTTTGCCGCGAGATCAGCAGCCGTGGCTGGCCAGTGTGTGGCGGCGGGTTTAGGGTGATGGGTTTCGCGCGTTCGATGATTGGGTTCTTGCCCGTGGATTCTCGCGCTGCACCCATCCTACGATGCGATATTACGGCCGTAGGATGGGTGCAGCGCGAGAGACCCTGACCAAGAACACGAACGCCGAACGCGCGAAACCCATCAGGCGGCGCAAGCCGCCATTCATCCCCACACCCCCCCTCAAGCAAGCACCACCCAATCCCCCCCCGGCAGCGGCGCCACCTCGCAATCCACCTGCGCGCCCGCGCGCTCCAGCACCGCGAAATCCCCATCCGCCAGCGCCATCAGCGGGTGATGCCAGACGCCGCGGCGCAGGGTGACGCCGGCGCCGGGCGCGGCCAGGAAGGCGCGCAAGGTGGCCGGGTCGGGCGCGTCCGCGCCCAGCGCCACCAGCACCACATAGGGCGCGGCGGCCAGGGGCAGGAAGGTCTGGCTGCCCAGGCGGTGGCGTTCCAGTTCGCGCGCGGCGAAGGGCAGGGCGATGGCGCGCGCGCGGAACACCGACAGCGACGGCCGGCCGCCGTCGCCCAGGATGTCGGGCTCGTCCATCTCCACCCGCAGCGAGGTGCCGGCATTGATGCTGCGGCCGCCGCGCCCCGCGCTGCTGACGACTTCGCCATAGGGCGCGAAGGCCTCGGCCGTGAGGGGCTGCGCCGTCAAGGTCCGTGTATCCATCAGAAATTGATCCCCAGCCATTCGCGCACCTGCTCGTGCAGGTCGCCGGCGAAATCCTCGGGCGAGCCGGAGGCGGTGATCTCGCCCAGGCTCAGCACGTAGATGTGATTGGACATGGCCACCACGCGGCGCACGTTGTGGTCCACCAGTAGAATCCCCATGCCCGCGTCGGCGAAGGCGCGGATCCACTGGAACACCTCGGCGGCCACGCGCGGGGCCAGGCCGATGCTGGGCTCGTCGATCAGGCAGACCTGCGGCTGCACCATGTAGGCCTTGGCGAATTCCAGCGATTTCTGCTGCCCGCCCGACAGGTTGCCGGCCTGGTCCTTGAGCTTTTCCTTCAGCACCGGAAAGCGCTCCAGCGTGTCGGCGTAGCGCGCCTCCAGCACGTCGCCGTAGCGCTTGCGACGGCCTTCCAGCGGCAGGCGCAGGTTCTCCTCCACCGTGAGGTAGGGAAACAGGCTGGATTCCTGCGGGATGTACCAGAGCCCGTCGTCGATCATGCGGTGCGGCGCCTGCCCGGAAATATCGCGGCCGGCGCGCGTGACGCGGCCGGACTTGGGCGGCAGGAAGCCGCAGATGGCCTTCATGAGCGTGGACTTGCCGGCGCCGTTCAGCCCGATCAGGCCGCTGATGCGGCCGGCCTGCACCGTCAGCGAAACGCCGCGCAGCACGTCGATGTCGCCGAGGTAGCCGGCGGTCACGTTCTCCATCGCCAGCAGCGTGTCAGCCATGATCGCGCTCCTCGTGTTGTGCTTCGCCGAGGTAGGCCTCGATCACGGCCGGCTCGCGCAGCACCTGCTGGGTCGGGCCGTCGGCCAGCACGCGGCCGGCGTTCATGCAGACCGAGCGCGGGCACAGGTCCACCACCACCGGCATATCGTGGCTGACCAGGATGAAGGTCTGGCCGTCCTGGTTGCGGCGGCGGATGAACGCCGACATGGTTTCCTTCATGACGGGGTGCACCGCGGCGAAGGGCTCGTCCAGCAGCGCCACGCGCGGCGGCACTATGAAGCACGCGCCGAACTCCAGCAGCTTTTTCTGGCCGCCCGACAGCTGCCCGGCGTCCAGGTGCATGACGTGGCCGAGCTTCAGCTCCTCCAGCAGTTCCAGCGCGCGCCTGCTGGCGCCGGCCTCGTCCAGGCCCAGCGCCAGCCCGCACACCACCAGGTTGTCGTAGGCGCTCACGCGGTTGAAGACCCGCGTCATCTGGAACATGCGCAGCACGCCCAGCCGGGTCAGGCGGGTCGGCCCCAGGCCCAGCACGCTGCGCCCGTCCAGCCGGACCTCGCCGGCGTCGGCCTCCAGGTGGCCCGACAGCACGTTCAGCAAGGTGGTCTTGCCCGAGCCGTTGGGGCCGATCAGCCCCAGCAGTTCGCCGTCGGCCACGTCCATGCCCGCGCCGTTGACGGCGAGCAGGCCGCCGAAGCGCTTGCGTATTCCGGATATCTGCAGCAGCGGCATCAGGCCCCCTTGGCGTTGGCGCAACGGCGCAGCGCGGCCCGGCGCGCCAGGCCCCACAGTCCTTCGCGGAAGAAGCGCGCGAACACGATGACCAGCAGCGCGAACACGATCATCTGGATATTGCCGGCGTCGCGCAGCAGTTCGGAGGCGACGTACACCAGCACCGCGCCCAGCAGCGGGCCGACCAGCGTGCCCATGCCGCCTATCACCACCATGGCGATGACGATGCCGGTCTGCGCCACGATGCCCAGCTCCGGGCTGACCAGCTGCGCGAACGTGCCGTACAGGCCGCCGGCGAAGCCGCAGATCGCGCAGCTCACCAGAAAGGCCAGGGTCTTGTAGCGCACCACGTCTATGCCCCGACTGGCCGCGCCGATCTCGTCGTCGCGGATCGCCTGCAGGAAACGGCCCGGACGCGCCCGCAGCAGCAGGAACACCAGCAGCGTGACCGCCGCCAGCACGCCCAGGAACAGGTAATAGTTGCCGAGCCGGCTTTGGATCAGCGCCGGCACGTTCAGCCCCTGGTCGCCGCGGGTGAAGTCGATGGAGTTGTAGATCACCAGGCGCGCGATCTCGGCGAACGACAGCGTGGTCAGCGCCAGGTAGGGGCCCGACAGCCGCAGCACGATGCGGCCCAGCACCAGCCCGATCAGCCCCGGCACCACCGCCGACAGCGGCAGCCCCAGCCACAGCGGCGCCTGCCAGTGGTAGGCCAGCAGGCCGGTGGTATAGCCGCCCAGCATGGCGAAGGCCGCCGGCGCCAGCGAGAACTGGCCGGTGTAGCCGGCCAGCAGGTTCCAGCCCGTGGCCAGCATGGCGAAATACATGCTGACGATGAGCACGCCCAGCCAGTACGGCGAGGACACGCCCAGCGGCAGCAGCGCCAGCACCGCCAGGAACACTAGCGACAGGCGCATTTCCTGGCTAAGCTTGTTGCGCAGCAGATTGGGATGAGCCAGCGGTTCCATGTTCAGACCTCCCGCGCGCGTTCGCCGAACAGGCCGCGCGGCCGGAACAGCAGGATCAGGATCAGCAGCGCCAGCCCGAAGGTGTCGCGGTAGTCGTAGGACAGATAGACCGCGCCGAAGCTCTCCAGCACGCCCAGCGCCAGCGCCGCCAGGATGCTGCCGGGAATCGAGCCCATGCCGCCGATCACCACGATGACGTAGGACTTGATGGCGGGGAACGCGCCCACGTCCGGCGCCGGATTGATGACCGGCGCCAGCAGCGCCCCGGCCAGCGCGGCGAGCACGCCCGAGGCCATGAAGATGATGCTGCTGGCGCGCGCGGTGTCGATGCCGGCGATGGAGGCGCCCAGCCGGTTTTGCGCCACCGCCTGGACCTGCCGGCCCCACAGCGAGCGCTTGATGAACAGCGCCAGCCCGACCAGCAGCACGATGGAAAGCCCGGCCGTGATCAGCTTCTGGCCGCTCATCATGAAAGGGCCGACGGCCATGCGCGTCACGTCCGACAGCGCCGGCCCGCGCATGGGGTAGGGGCCCACGACTTTGTCCACCAGATTGATCAGCAGCAGCGACAGGCCGAAGGTGACGACCACCGCGTACTCGTCCTTCATCAGGCCCCAGGAGCCGTAGCCGGCGTAGAGCGGGCGCATCAGCCAGCGTTCGGTGGCCCAGCCCAGCAGCGCGCCGGCGGCCGCGGCCACCGGCAGCGCCAGCCAGGGCGGCACGCCCAGCGCCAGCGACACCAGGGTATAGGTATAGGCGCCGATCATGTAGAACTCGCCGTGGGCGAAGTTCACGACCTTCAGGATGCCGAAGATCATGGTCAGGCCGACCGCCATCAGCGCGTAGTACAGGCCGATGATCAGGCCGTTGACGAACAGGTCCAGTGCCAGCACTCGATGCTCCCCGGCGCCGGGAAATTTTCCGGCGCGCATAGCGGTTCAGGAGTGGAGGCGTAAAACGCCTCCACGGGGGGCGGTCATTTTTCCGGTTTGACGGCCTTGTCGATCTGCAGCGGTTGGCCCGAAGCCTGGATCAGCGTGGTCTTGCTCAGCGGCTGTCCGACCTCGGTCAGCTGATAGGTGACGTACGGGATGTCGACCCATTGCTGGAAGCTGTAGCCGGGCTGCTGCGAAAAGCTGAACTTGCCGCGCACGCCTTCGAACTGCATGCCTTGCAGGGTCTTGATGATGGCGGCGCTGTCGGTGGACTTGGCCTCTTCGATGGCGCGGGCGATCAGCAGCACCGAGTCCGCGGCCTGGAAGATCAGGCGGTTGGGTTCGGTCTTGGCCTGCTTCTGGTAGGCGGCGCCCACGTCCAGGCCGAGCTGCGGCATGGGCATCTGCGGGTGGTACAGGCCGAAGGCCAGCATGTACTTGCCGGCTTCCTTCACGTTGTTCCAGAAGTCGGGGTAGTCGGCGATGCCGGCGCCGTCGTAGAACCAGGTGTGAGCGCTGGGCGCCACGCCCTGTTCGTACAGCTGGTTCATGAGGATGTAGGCGGCCGGCGGCAGCATGATGTTGACCACCAGTTCCGGCGGGCTGGCGCGCAGCGGCAGCACCGCGGGCGTGAAGTCCTTGCCGGCGCGGTCCAGCGCCACGTACTTGTATTGCGTCTGGGGCGCGGCCTTCTTGAGGAATTCGCCCAGCAGCTTGGCCTGGCCGATGCCGTAGTCGGTGTTCTCGGCGAAGGCGACCACGCTCTTGACCTTGAGCGCGGCGATGGTGTCGGCCATGGCGCTGGAGACGCGTGTGTTGTAGTTGGCCGGGTTGAATACCTCGGGGTAGCCCTTGGCGCGCACGTCGTCGGACCAGCAGTTGGTATTGACGTAGGGCACCTTGTAGCGGTGGGCCACTTCGATTTCCGCCAGGCAGACCGAGCTCTGGTGGCCGCCGGTCACGGCCACGACCTTGTCGCGGGAGATGAGTTTCTCGGCCGCGGCGCGGCCTTTTTCAGGGATGCCCTGGTTGTCTTCGTAGACGATCTTCAGCGGCCGGCCCAGCACGCCGCCCTTGTCGTTGATCATCTTGGTGATGATCTCGACGCCGTCCTTGACCTGGGTGCCTTGCACCACCGAGCCGGGCGGGGATTGCGCGATGCTGACGCCGATGACGATGGGGTCGGCGGCGAGGGCGGAGGAGGAGGCAAGTACGACCGCGGATACGGCTGCGGCGAAGCGAAGCAGTTTCATCGTGGTTTCCTTAGGCGAAGGCGCTGCGGCGGTGCCGGCGTGCGCGCGAAACGCACGGGATCGGCGGTCGGGAACGTCGTTTGTTTTTTAATCCTGTCGGACTGGTCTGACCAGTTAGTGTTTACCAGCATGCGCGGCCGCCCGGCCGCGCCGCGTTCAGGCAGCCAGCAGCGCCTCCACCCGCGCCGCGGCGTTGAGCACGCGCCAGTCGGCGCCGCGCGCGCCCGCGATCTGCAAGCCGATGGGCAGGCCGTTGGCACCGCTGCCGCAAGGCAGCGTCAGCGCGGGCATGCCGGTCAGGTTGAAGGGCATGGTCAGGCCGGTTACGGCGGTGTGCAGCGGCACCTCCTGTCCGCCGATCTCGACCGCGCCGCCGCCCGAGCGCGGCGGCTCGATGCGCAGGGTGGGCGTGACCAGCACGTCCACCGCCTGCATCGCCTGCTCGAACCTATGCGCCAGCACGGCGCGGCCGCGCTGCGCCCGGGCGTACCAGGTGGCGGGAAAGAACTGGCCGATCTCCAGCCGCACGCGCACGTCGGCGCCCAGGGTCTCGGGCTGGTCGACCAGGCGGCGCCAATGGATGTCGGTGGCTTCGCTGCACAGCGTGGCGAACTGCAGCGCGGCGCTGTGTTCGACGCCGGGCAGGTCGATCGGCACCAGCACCGCGCCGTCGGCCTGCATGCGGGCCAGCGCCTGGTCCACGGCGTGGGCCACGTCCTCGGCCAGCGGCGCGTAGAAGTAATTGCGCGGCACGCCCACGCGCAGCCCGCGCAGCGCGCCGACGCTGACGGTGCGTTCGGCCTGGCCGGCCATGATGGAGTAGGCCAGCGCGGCGTCGGCCACGCTGGTGGCGATCGGGCCGATGTGGTCCAGGCTGGCGCCCAGCGCCTGCGCGCCGTCGCGCGAAATCGCGTCGAAAGTGGGCTTGAATCCGACCACGCCGCAGCACGCGGCCGGGATGCGGATCGAGCCGGCGGTGTCGGTGCCGATGGCCAGGCGCACGATGCCGGCGGCCACCGCCGCGGCCGAGCCGCCGCTGGAGCCGCCCGCCGTGTAGCCGGCCGCCCGCGGGTTGCCGACCCAGCCGTAATGCGGATTCTCGCTGGTGATGCCGTAGGCCAGTTCGTGCAGGTTGGTGGTGCCCACCACCAGCGCGCCGGCCTCGCGCAGCCGCGCCACGGCCAGCGCGTCGCGCAGCGCGGGCGGAGGCTTGAGCCCGCCGCTGCCGTTGGTCTGCGAGAAGCCGGCCACCTGCATCAGGTCCTTGACCGCGAAGGGCACGCCCATCAGCGGCATGGCGGCGCCTTCCCGCAGCTTGCGCGCCGCGGCGGCGGCCGCGCCATCCAGCGCCGGCGTGTCCGACAGCGTGATGAAGGCGTTCAGGCCGGCCTGCTGGCGGGCCGCGGCCAGCGCGGCCTTGGCCGGTTCGGCCGCGCGCTCGGGCGCGTCGCGCGCTTCGCGCGCAATGGCCGCGATGCCGGGCGCATGGCGCGAGACGGCGATGCCGCGGCCGGCCTGGGCCGCCGGCAGCTTGTCGCCGGGCGCGGCCGGCGGCGGCGCCAGATAGCCCAGCTCGGTCTCCGGGGCCAGCGCGTCCAGCGCCTCCAGTTCCGGCAGGTTGACGCGCAGGCGGTCGAGCCAGGCCTGGCGCCGTTCGCCATAGGGGTAGTCGCCCAGCCGCGCCAGGGCGTCGACGGCGCGCGAGAATCTTTCGTACAGATCGGTCATGTCGTGCTTGTCCTTACCGGTCAGACCAGTTGGGTGTCATAATGCCGAGGCAGGTATGGGCTGTCAACGACGCTACGCGCCGGCCTGCGCACCGAGGGACGCCGCGATGAATACCGTTGAACACATAGCCCAGCAGCTGCAGGCCCGCATCCGCGCCGGCGAATGGGCGGCGGCCGGCAAGCTGCCGGGCCAGCGCCAGCTGGCCGAGTCGCTGGCCGTGAGCCGCGCCTCGCTGCGCGAGGCCATCACCATGCTGGAAGGCCTGGGCCTGCTGCGCAGCGAAGCCGGCCGCGGCGTCTTCATCGCCCGGCCCGGCGAAAAAGGCCTGGGCAGCGCCTACGGGCGCTGGCGCTTCCAGGGGCGCTACGCGCTGCGCGACGTCTACCTGGTGCGCAACCAGCTCGAAGAACTGGCCGCGGGGCTGGCCGCCAGCGTGGTCACCCAGGCCGGGCTGGGCCGCCTGCACGCCACCATCGCGCAGATGGAGCAGGCCGCCGACGCCGGCGACCTGGTCACGATGTCCGAGGGCGACCATGCCTTCCATGCCTGCCTGTTCGAGATCGCCGGCAGCCCCATGCTGCTGGACCTGGCCGAAAGCATCGCCGACGTGGTCGACGGCAGCCGCCAGGTCGCCTTCGCCGACCCGGCCCGCGTGCGCGAGCCGATACGCGAACACGCCGAGATCATCCAGGCGCTGGCCACCGGCTCGCCCGAGGCCGCGCGCCGCGCGATGCGGGCCCATATCTGCAACGTGGCCGACCGCGCCGGGCTGTCGCTGACGATCCCCGGCGCTTGAACCCCTTGATACGCAGTCGATATCAGCAGGCAAATTCTTAATATTGGACACGAAGCGCGCCGGCCCTCTAGAGTCAGGTCAGAACTAGACCAGACCAGGAGACACAGGTGCGAACCTACAGAAGACAATTGATGGCGGCCGCCATCGGCGGCTGCCTGCTGGCCGCGCTGCCCGCGGCGCACGCCGAGACCTTTCCTTCCCGTCCGCTGAAATTCGTGGTGCCGTTCGGTCCCGGCAGCGGAACCGACACCTCGGCGCGCTATTTCGCTCGCCAGCTGCAGGAGTTGACCGGCCAGCCCGTGGTGGTCGAGAACCGCCCCGGGGCCAACGGCTTCATCGCGGTCAAGAACGTGCTGGCCGCGCCCGCCGACGGCTACACCATCTTCATCGGCAGCAATTCCACGCTGGCCGTGAACGCCGCGCTGTTCAAGCAGCTGCCCTACGATCCGGTGGCCGACTTCTCGCCGCTGACCATGATGATGCGCTCGCCGGCCATGCTGGCCGTCAAGCCGCAGGCGACGTATGGCGACCTGAAAGGCTTGATCGCCTACGCCAAGGCCAATACGGGCAAGGTGAACTTCGGCGCCGGCTCGGCCGGCTACCAGTTGATGGGCGAGCTGCTCAACGACAGCGCCGGCATCCAGGCCGTACACGTGCCGTTCAAGGGCGCGGCCGACGCCATCACCGCCGTGGCCTCGGGCACGGTGGACTACACCTTCGCCGAAGTGACGGCGGTGCAGGAGCTGGCCAAGGACGGACGGGTCAAGGCCGTCGCCGTCGCGTCGGACAAGCGCGTGTCGACCTCGCCCGACGTGCCGACCGCAAGCGAAGCGGGGCTGCCGGGCTTCGAGGCCTACACCTGGGTGGGCGCGATGGTCAGCGCCAAGACGCCGCCCGGGCAGACCGCCAAGCTGGCGGAGCTGTTCACCCAAATCTCGAAAATGGACGAGACCCGGCGCTTCTACGAACGCCTGGGCGCCACGCCCATGACGGGCGGTCCGCAGCAGATGCGCACCTTCCAGGAAAACGAGATCGCGCTGTGGAAGCGCATCGTCGTCAAGGCGAAGGTGCCGCAGCAGTAAGCGCGCCGGCCACGCCCGCGGGCGTGGCCGCCGGCTTCAACGCTGGCCGTCGTGCACCTTGACGGCTTCTTTGGTCAGCCCGCCCAGCCGCGAATGCACGCGTCCGCCCGTGCCCATGACCAGCGCGAACAGGATCTCGTTGGCGCGCGGCGCGTCCTGGATGCCGATTTCGATGCTGTTGAAATGGCTGCGCACGTAAGAGGCGTGGATGTAGTGCACCGGCACCATCATGCGGTAGCCGGCCACGGCCACGGCCTTGACCGCCGGGACCATGGCCTTGGGCTCGTCCAGCACGCTGCGCATGGCCCAGCCGCCGGCTTCGTGCCAGACCGCGCCGTGTTCCATTTCGCCGTCCAGGCCCACGATGGCGGCCTTGCTGTAGACCTCGATCCTGTCCTTGCCGCCCAGCGTCTCCACCAGTTCGGTCGCCAGCAGCGTGCCCAGGCTGCGCAGCTCGGCCATGAAGGGCATGAGGTCCGGCTCGTAGCGGCCGGCGTAGGGATTGCGGATGACGGCGCAGGACGCGGCGAGCTTGAGCGGCTGCGCGGGCGGCGGGCCGTTTTCATGGAGCGTGGTCTCGACGACGAGGCAGCGTTTGCGGATATCGATCAGCGACATGGAAGTGTTCCTGGAAAAGTCGAAAGACGGAGTCATTGCGGCGGAATGCCGGTTTCCTTGACGATGGCGGCCCATTTGCCGATTTCGGCGCGCACGAAGCCGCCGAACTCGGCGGGGCTTTGCCGCTTGACGGTCAGGCCCTGGCGCGCGTAGGTCTGCTTCAGTTCCTCGTTGGCCAGCGCCTGGCCCAGCGATTGCGACAGGCGGTCGAGCACCGGCGCGGGCAGGCCGGCCGGGCCCATGAGGCCGAACCACACCGTCAGGTCGAAGCCGGGCGCGCCGGTTTCGTTCAGCGTGGGGATGTCCGGCGCCAGCGCGAAGCGCTCGGGCGTGCTGACGCCGTAGGGCTTGACCTTGCCGGCGCGCGCCTGCTGCAGGCCGTTGGCCAGGTCGGTGAAGGTCAGGTCCACGGTGCCGCCGATGACGTCGGTAAGCGCCTGGGGGCCGCCGCGGTACGGCACCGGCGTGACGTCGATGTTGCCCATGGCCGCCAGCTTGGCGCCGAACACCTGCGCGCTGCCCGAGCCATAGGCATAGGTCAGCTTGCCCGGATGCCGGGCGCCGTAGGCGTACAGATCGGACACCTTGGTGCCCGGCATGCGCGGCGAACCCACCAGCAGGTAAGGGGTCTCGGCCACCGCGCCGATGGGAGCCAGGTCGGCGGCCGGATCGTAGGGCAGGTCCTTGAACAGGCTCACGCCGCTGGCCGCGGTGGAGACGCCCACCACGACCAGGGTGTAGCCGTCGGGCTTGGCCTTGGCCACGTCGTGCGTGCCGATGATGCCGTTGGCGCCGGGCTTGTTCTCCACCACCACGGGCTGGCCGAGGTCGTCGGCCATGGCCTTGCCCAGGCTGCGGGCCACCACGTCGGTGATGCTGCCGGGCGGAAAGGGCACGACCATGCGGATGGGGCGGTCGGGATAGGCGGCGTGCGCGGCGGCGGCCAGCAGGGCCGCGCCCAGGCCGAGCGCCAGCCCGAGCGCGGCGGCGGATGGTTTCATGTCTGTCTCCTGTGGATGTCGTTATGGTTTGGGCCGGCGCGTTCAGTCCGGCGCGCAAGCGTTCAGGCGTTCCAGGTAGCGATGGATCTCGGTGTTGTCCACGCCGGCCGGCATGGCCTCCAGGGCGCGCTGCCACAGCGCCGTGCACAGCGACAGCTGCGAGGCGGAAACGCCGGCCAGCGCCTGCAGCGAGTCGGCGGTGCGCAGGTCCTTGGCCATCAGCGCCAGCGCGAAGCCGCCGTTGTACGTGCCCGGCACGATGAACTGGCGCAGCTTGGTCTCGGTGGCCACGTTGCGGCCGCTGGAGGCGTTGAGCACTTCGGTGAACACGTCCAGGTCCAGGTCCATGCGGCGCGCGATCGTCAGCGCTTCGCTGGCCGCCAGCAGGCCGGCCGCGTAGACGTAGTTGTTGAGCGCCTTCATGGCGTGGGCCGAGCCCACCTTGCCGGTGTGGATGAGCGAGGCGCCCATGCGCGCGAGCACCGGCCGCACGCGCTCCAGGCCATCGGCGTCGGCGCCTATCATGATGGCCAGCGTGCCGTTGGCGGCCTTGGCCACCGCGCCCGACACCGGCGCGTCGATCAGCGTCACGCCGGCCTCGCGCAGCAGCGGCGCGAGCCGCAGCGTCTCGGCGGGGTTGGACGAACCCATGTCCAGCAGCACCGAACCGGCGCGCATCACGCCGGCCAATCCGTGCTCGCCCTCGATGACGGCGTTGGTCACGGCGCTGTCCGGCAGCATGGTGATGACCACGTCGCAGGCGGCCAGCGCCCGCAGGTCGGCGGCCGGCCGCAGCGTCCTGTTCCAGGCCGGATGCTGCGCCAGGCGTTCCAGCCGCGCGGGGTCGCGGTCATGGGCCAGGATCTCGAAGTTCTCTTCGCCGCGCGCCAGGTTTTCCAGCATGGGTAGGCCCATCATGCCCAGGCCGACGAATCCTATCTTGAGTGTCATGCATTCCCTTTATCGAACCAGCCTGGAAAGTGCTCCAGGCGCTTCCTGGAATGCTAATGAACGCCCGCATTTCCCGGTTATGCTAAGTTCGGCAGGGGATATAACAAACGATTATCGGATCATGCGTTTCAAGCTCAGGCAGATGGAAGTGTTCCGCGCGGTCATGCTGACCGGCTCCATGAACGGGGCGGCCAGGCTGCTGTTCGTGTCGCAGCCGGCCGTCAGCCGCCTCATCGCCCATACCGAACTGAGCCTGGGGCTGCAATTGTTCGAGCGCGACAAGGGCAAGCTCACGCCCACCCCCGAGGCCCACCGCCTGTTCCAGGAGGTGGGGCCGCTATTCGAGGAAGCGCTGCGCGTCGACGAGCTGGCGCGCGACCTGGCCGAGCGCCCGCAGGGCGCATTGACGCTGTGCTCCAGCCCCAGCCTGGCGCTGAACTTCGTGCCGCCTGTGATCGCGCAATACCTGGAGCTGTATCCCGGCGTCCGGCTCAAGTTCCACACCACGCTGCTGGCGGACATGGCGCACGAACTGCTGGGGCGCAAGGCCGAGCTGGCGGTGTCGGTGCTGCCCATCGACCATCCCAACCTGGTGGTCGAGCCCCTGGCCACCGGCGAAATGGTCTGCATCCTGCCGCAAGGCCATCCGCTGGCTTCGCAGCCGGCGGTGGGCCTGGCGGAGCTGGCGCAATACCGGCTGATCCTCTACAGCCGCAACATTCCCTTCGGGCAACTGGTGGCGGCCGCGTTCCAGCGCGCCAACGTCAGCTGGAGCGCGGCGGTGGACATCGTGCGCGCGGAACTGGCCTGCGCCCTGGTGCGGGCCGGCGCGGGCGTGGCGATCGTGGACCAGTTCTCGGTCGGCGAGCAGGGCTGGCCCGGCGTGGTGACGCGGCCGCTGCGCGAATCGATTCCGCTGTCGCTGAGCCTGGTGCGCTCGCGCTTCGAGCGTCCCAGCCGGCACGTGCAGCGGTTCGTGCGCCTGATCAAGGAACACGCGCGCGCCTCGCTCTAGCGTCCTGCCCCGCGCGGGCGATGGCGGGCCGGTTCATCGTCCCGGTTCCTGCGCCTCCAGTTCATGCAGGATCTTGCGCTTCAAGGCCAGCAGCGCCGGGCCGTGCCGCCGTTCGACCCAGGCCTGGGTTTCGTCGGTGATCAGGCTGAGGTTCAAGGCCAGCGTCGCGCCCGCCGGCAGCGCCAGCGGCGTGGACATGGCGACGACGCCCGGCTGCCACGAGGCCAGGCAATAGCCGGCGCTGGCGACCTTGGCGATGGCTTTCCCGATGTCGGCGATGACCGGTTTCCAGGACGCGCTGCGATAGCCGCGCATGATGCCGGCGAGCAAGGCGTCGCGGGCGGCCTCGTCCAGGGTGGCCAGATAGGCCCGTCCCAGCGAAGTCAGCTCGATGGGCACGCGCTGGCCGGCCACGATGGTGCGCAGCGACGCCTTGCGGTTGTAGCGGATGGATTCCAGGTAGACCATCTCGGCGCGGTCGGCGCTGGCCAGGCCGATGTTCACGCGCAGCTTGTTCGAGGCCTCGCGCATCAGCGGCGTGGCCGCCTTGAGCACCGGAGACGCCGCGCGCATCGCATGCCCCAGGCTGAGTACGGGGGCGGCCAGCCGGTAGGCGCGGGCGCGGCGGTCATGCGCCAGGAAGCCGCTGGTGACCAGCGTCTGCGTCAGCCGGCTGACCGTGGCGGCCGACAGTCCGGTGCGTTCGGCCAGCTCGCCGTTGCCCAGCAGATCGGTGCCGGGCTTGAACGCCCGCAGGATTTCCAGGCCGCGCTCCAGCGAGCGGTTCTGGCTGACGCCATCGAAGCGCCGGCGCGCCGCGGGCGAAGAATCGGTAAGGGGACGAGCGTTCATGCAATTCCACTCTATGGAAATAGCTGCGTGTATTCGGCAACTGTAGCGCCTACTGTGTCGTCATAGCCAGCGCGGGGTCCGGCAACGGAGCGCGCCGGCCAGACCCCTAAGACGGAGCGTGGAGATGGGCGGGTACGAATACATCGGACTTCAATCGCAGGACGGCGTGGCGACGCTCACGCTGAACCGGCCGGACAAGCGCAACGCGATCAGCGACGCCATGCGCGCCGAACTGATACACGCGCTGGAGGCGGTGGCGCAGGACCGCGCCGTCCGCGCGCTGGTGCTGACCGGCGCGGGCAAGGGCTTCTGCGCCGGCGGCGACATAGCCGGGATGCAGCGCCGCATGGAGGCGCCCGCCGGCGAGGTCGGGTTCAACGGCTGGTCGCGGCAGCAGCGCGTGCATCATGCGGTCAACCTGCTGTTCCGCATGCCCAAGCCGACGATCGCGGCGGTCAATGGCGCGGCCGCCGGGCTGGGCGCGGACACGGCCCTGAGCTGCGATTTCATCGTGGCTTCCGAAGCCGCGACCTTCACCTGGAGCTACATCGCCCGCGGCCTGATTCCCGACGGCGGCGGCATGTATTTCCTGCCTCGCCGCGTGGGCCTGGCGCGCGCCAAGGAACTGATCTATTCCGGCCGCAAGGTGCAGGCCGACGAAGCGCTGCGGCTGGGCATCGCCGACCGGCTCGCGCCCGCGGGCGAGGAGCTGGGCGCCGCCCAGGCCTGGGCCGCCGAACTCGCGCGGGGCTCGGCCACCGCGCTGGCATTGAGCAAGTCCATCCTGGACCAGAGTTCCGAATTGACGGCCGACCAGGTCTTCGCCATGGGCAGCCAGGCGCAGGGCATCTGCTACACCAGCGCCGAGCACCGCGAGTCGGTGGCCGCGTTCCTGGCCGCGAGGCAGTCCAAATGAGCGCGCTGGAGAAACTGCTGCGTCCGCGCAGCGTGGCGGTGGTGGGCGCTTCGGCCGATCCCGCCAAGACCTCGGGCCGGCCGGTGGCGTACCTGCGCAAGCACGGTTTCCAGGGAGCCATCTACCCCGTGAATCCCAAAGCGTCCGAGATCGACGGGCTGGCCTGCTATCCGGACGTGCGTTCGCTGCCGCAGGCGCCGGACGTGGCCATCGTGCTGCTGGGCGCCGATCGCACGCAGCAGGCCGTGCGCGAGCTGGCCGATATCGGTGCGGGCGCGGCCATCGTGCTGGCCAGCGGCTATTCGGAAACCGGCGAGGCGGGCGCGCGCCGCCAGCGCGAGCTGCGCGAGGCGGCGGGCGCCATGCGCATACTCGGGCCGAACACGATCGGCCTGGTCAACCTGACCGACCGCATCGTGCTGTCGGCCAGCGGCGCATTGGAGATGGACGGCCTGGTCAGCGGCGGCATCGGCCTGGTGTCGCAAAGCGGCGGCATCCTGGGCGCGCTGCTGTCGCGGGCCACGGCGCGCGGCATCGGGTTTTCCAAGCTGATTTCCACCAGCAACGAGGTCGACCTGGACCTGGCGGATTTCGTCGACGCGCTGGCCGACGACCCCGCGACCCGCGTGATCGCGCTCTATGTCGAGAGCATCCGCAATCCCCGGACGTTCCGCACGGCGGCGCGCAAGGCCGCCCGCGCGGGCAAGCCCGTGGTGGCGTTCAAGATCGGCCGCTCCGACTCGGGCGCGCAGGCCGCGGCCTCGCACACGGGCGCGCTGGCCGGCGCCGACGCCATGTACGACGCGCTGTTCGAAGAAACCGGCATCATCCGCGCGCAGACGTTTTCCGATCTGCTGGACATTCCCCTGGCCCTGGCCAGCGGACGTCCGCTGGGCGGGCGGCGGGTCGCCATCCTGACCTCGACCGGCGGGGCGGGCACCCTGGTGGCCGACAGTCTGGGCGTGACGGGCTTCGCGCTGCCCGCGCCCGATGCGCGCTGCGGCGCGGCCCTGCGGGCGCTGCAGACCGGCGACCATGCGGCGCTGGACCGCAATCCCATCGACGTGACGTTGGCGGGCCTGCAGCCCGAACTGCTGCGCGGCGCCATCCGCATCGTGCTGGAGAGCGACCAGTACGACGCGATGGTGGTCATCGTGGGTTCGTCCGGCGTGGCCCGGCCCGAACTGATGGCCGGCGCGCTGAAGGACACGCTGGCGCTTTCGGACAAGCCGCTGCTGGCCTACATCAGCCCGCACGCGCCGCAGGCTGCCGAGACGCTGGGCCGCTACGGCATCCCGGCCTTCCATACGCCCGAGAGCGTCAGCGCCGCCTTGTCGGCCATGTGGCAGGCGCGCCCGCGCGGCCTGCCGGCGCAGGCCGAAGCCGTCGCGCCGGCGCCGCGCGCGCCGGTGGACTGCCCCGGGCAGGGACAGCTGGACGAAGCCCAGGCCAAGGCGCTGTTCGCCCGCTTCGGGATTCCGGGCGTCCGGGAAATCGTGGTGCATACCGAGGAACAGGCCGCCGAGGCGGTGCGGCAGCTCGGGCCCCGCGTCGTGTTGAAGCTGCTGTCCGGCGAGATCACGCACAAGAGCGACGTGGGCGGCGTGGCGGTCGGCGTGCCGGCCGAACACGTGGCGGCCCGCCTGCGGCGGATGGCCGATGACGTGCAGCGGCATACGGGCCGCCGGCCCGACGCCTTCCTGGTCCAGGAGATGGTGACCGGGGCCGCCGAAGTGATCGTCGGGCTGCACAAGGACCCGCTGGGCGCGGCGATTCTGCTGGGCATGGGCGGCGTCGTCGCCGAACTGATCCGCGACACCACGCTGCTGTTGCTGCCCGAAGACGGCGCGGCGCTGACGCCCGCGCAGGTCGAGGCGGCCTTGCGGCGCCTGAAGACCTGGCCCTTGCTGGACGGCTATCGCGGCCGCGAACGGGCCGACGTGCCGGCCCTGGTCGAGGCCGTGCTGGCCTTCGCCCGCATGGCGCAGGCATTGCAGGACCGGCTGGCCGAGGCGGAGATCAATCCGCTGTTCGTCAGGCGCATGGGGCAGGGCGTATGCGCGGCCGACGGCGTCGCGGTGCTGGACCATCCCCGTGCGCCTTGAGCGTACGGGCGTTAAAAAACACGAGGAGACGACAATGAACTTCAGCAGCATATCGACGCGATGCGTCCGGGCCCTGGCCGCCGCGGCGGCGGTGGCGGGCGTTCTGGCGGCGGCGCCGGCGCAGGCCGCTTTTCCGGAACGGCCGCTGCGCATCGTGGTGCCGTTCACGCCGGGCGGCGGCACCGACATCGTCGCGCGCCAGTTGGCCAAGGGACTGACCGATGAACTGGGGCAGTCCGTCATCGTCGAGAACCGGCCCGGCGGCAGCACCATCATCGGCACCGAAAACGTGGCCAAAAGCCCGGCGGACGGCTACACCATGCTGATGGCGACCTTCGCCCACGCCGTGAATCCGGCCATGCAGAAAAAGCTGCCCTACGACACAGACCAGGCCTTCGCGGCGGTGGCGATGATAGGCAAATCGCCCAACGTCCTGGTCGTGTCCGCCAAGTCCCGCTTCAACAGCGTGCAGGACATCCTGGCCTATGCCCGCGCCAATCCGGGCAAGCTGACGTTCGGCTCTTATGGCAACGGCACCTCCGCGCACCTGGCGGGCGAGCTGTTCAAGAGCCTGGGCAGGGCCGACATCCTGCACGTGCCGTACAAGGGGGCGGGACCCGCCATCAACGATCTGATCGGCGGCCAGATCGACATGATCTTCTCGACCTCGGCCAGCGTCAGCGGCCAGGTCAAGAACCGGCAATTGCGCGCGCTGGCGGTGACGACCAAGAACCGTTCGCCCGCCTATCCGGGCGTGCCGACCGTGGCCGAGTCCGGCGAGCCGGACTACTTCGTCGACAGCTGGTATGGCGTGTTCGTGCCCCAGGGCACGCCCAGGCCCGTCATCGACCGCCTCAACGCCGCGATCAAGAAGGTCTCGACGGACCAGGCGTTCCAGGCGGCGCTGGAATTGGAAGGACTGGCCGCCCAGGTCGGAACGCCCGAGGAGCTGGACGCGTACGTGAAGCAGGAGGAAGCGCGCTGGACCAGGATCGTGGAGCAGGCGGGAATCGCCGAGCAGCCCTAGGCGCGCCGGCCCGGCGGAAAACCCGTTGCGGGGCCGGCCGCCGCCGGCCCCGCCGCTTCAATGCATCTGGCCGTAACGCCCGGCGTTGAAGTCCTGGATGGCCTCGACGATCTCGGCCTGGGAGTTCATCACGAAGGGGCCGTAGCCGACCACCGGCTCGTCGATGGGCTCGCCGCTCAGGATCAGGAACACCGCATCGTTGTTGGCCTCGATGCTGATGTCCTCGCCGTCCTGCGAGAACAGCGCCAGCTGCGCGTCGCGGGCGACGGTTTCGCCGTTGACCAGCACCGTGCCGCGCAGCATCACCAGCATGCTGTTGCGGCCGGCGGCGATCGGGAAGGTCGCCGACTTGCCGGCGCTCATGCGCACGTCCCACACGTCCATGGGCGTGAAGGTGCGCGCCGGCCCCGCGTGGCCCGCGTAGTCGCCCGCGATCACGCGCAGCGTGCCCGCGCCGTCCGGCAGCGCCACCGCCGGGATGTCGGCGTCGAGGATGCTCTGGTAGCCCGCCGGGGCCTTCTTGTCCTTGGCCGGCAGGTTGACCCACAGCTGCACCATTTCCAGTTCTCCGCCCTTGCGGGTGAATTCATGGGAATGGAATTCCTCGTGCAGAATGCCCGAGGCGGCGGTCATCCATTGCACGTCGCCGGGGCCGATGACGCCGCCCTTGCCGGTGGAATCGCGGTGCTCGACTTCGCCGCTGTAGACGATGGTCACGGTTTCGAAGCCGCGATGCGGATGCTGGCCCACGCCGCGCGGCTGGTCGGCCGGCTCGAAGCGGGCCGGGCCGGCGTAATCCAGCAGCAGGAACGGGCTGGTGTTCTTGCCCTTGTCGCTATAGGAGAACATAGAGCGCACCGGGAAGCCGTCGCCCACCCAGTGGGGACGGGGGCTGGCATGCAAACCGAGGATCTTCTTCATGGTCGTATTTCCTGTTGCGCGGCCCCATCGGGGCCGTTCGTCATGTCTATGAAGATAAGGGCGCAAGGCCGCTGGCGGTAGTCCCTGCCATTGATAAGCACTGTTCCATAAGCTGAACGATGGCGCGGGATTTTGCCGTTGGCGTATTCTGTGGCCATGCAACGTTCCACAGATCCGGCCCGGGCAGGGCATGACGACCGGGTGCAGGGCTTCGCGCCGGTGGCGCGCGCCGATGCGCGCGTCCTGGTGCTGGGCTCCATGCCCGGCGTGGCCTCGCTCAGGCAGGCCCGCTATTACGCGCATCCGCGCAACGCCTTCTGGCCCATCGCGGCCCGCGTTTTCGGCTTCGATCCGGCGCTGGACTACGCGGCCCGGCTGGCCGCGCTGCAGGCGGGCGGGGTCGCCTTATGGGACGTGCTGCAAGCCTGCGAACGCCCGGGCAGCCTGGACGCCGACATCCGCGCCGATACGCTGGTGGCCAACGATTTCGCCGCATTCCTGGAACGGCACCCGGGCATCGCGCGGGTCTGCTTCAACGGCGCCAAGGCCGCCGCGCTGTACCGGCGCCACGTCCTGCCGGGTCTGGACGCCGGGCTGGAATACGTCGCGCTGCCCTCGACCAGCCCGGCCCACGCCGCGGCCTCGTTCGAGCAGAAACTGGCCGTCTGGAGCAGGGCGCTCAGGCCGGCGGACTGACCCGGTGAGGCATTCTGGGGACGGATTCGCGATTAATCCGTCCCCCGTTGATTCATATCAAGCCTCTATATAACCCCGAGTGATAAGTTTATTCACGTAACACTTATGCGCTTGGAGAATCCGTATGCATCCCCCCGCCAGCCCCCCGGAAACGCCTTTGCCGGGTAAACGTGGCTTCCTCAAAGGACTACTCGGGCTGGGGGCGGCGGCGACCGTCATTCCCATCCATGCCGAGGCCGCCGGCCTCAACGGGCAGCCGCCGCGCCGCCCCGGCATGGCGGGCAAGCGCTACGGCATGGTGGTGGACATGCGCAAATGCATCGGCTGCCAATCCTGTACGGTCAGCTGTTCCATGGAGAACCTGCCCCCCATCGGCCAGTTCCGCACCACCGTTCTGCAATACGAGGTCAAGCCCGACGACGGCCCGGCCGCGATGGTGATGCTGCCGCGCCTGTGCAACCACTGCGACAACCCGCCCTGCGTGCCGGTCTGTCCGGTGCAGGCCACGTTCCAGCGCGAGGACGGCATCGTGCTGGTCGACAACGAGCGCTGCGTCGGCTGCGCGTATTGCGTGCAGGCCTGTCCTTACGACGCCCGCTTCATCAACCACGAAACCCAGACCGCGGACAAGTGCACGTTCTGCGAGCACCGGCTGGAGGCCGGCCTGCTGCCGGCCTGCGTGGAAAGCTGCGTGGGCGGCGCCCGCGTGATCGGCGACCTGAACGATCCGGATAGCGCGATTTCGCGGCTGCTGGCCGAGCACAAGGACGAGGTCAAGGTGCTCAAGCCCGAGATGAAGACCGATCCCCACGTCTATTACATCGGCCTGCCCGATGCGTTCGTCCACCAGGTCGACGGCCAGGCCGGCGTGCGGCTGGCCGGCGCCCATTGAAGGGGATATCCATGCAGATCTCCGAATTGCTCACGCCGGTCTACGACGCCGCCTGGCTGCCCTGGGCGGTGCAGTACTTCTTCCTCATCGGCATCAGCGCCACCACGGCGCTGACCGCCGCCTTCTCGGCCTTCGGGCGCGAGGGGTCTTCCGCGCGCCGTCTGCTGCCGGCGGCGGTGGCGGTGCTGCTGGTCAGCGCCACCGCCGCGCCCGTGTCGCTGCTGGCCGACCTGCACCAGCCGGGCCGCTTCTGGCATTTCTATACCCAGCTCACGCTCTGGTCGTGGATGTGGCTGGGCGCGCTGCTGCTGCCGGCCTTCGTGGGCCTGGCGCTGCTGTTCAGCGCGGCCTGGTGGTGGGGCCGCGTCGGCGTGCTGCGCGCGACGGCCGTGCTGCTGGCGCTGTCGGCGCTGTCCATCCTGGTCTATACCGGCGCCGAAGTCATGGTGCTGCGTTCGCGGCCGCTGTGGCACACGGTGTTCCTGCCCGTGAACTTCGCGCTGACCGCCTGGCTGGGCGCGCTGGGCGCCATGTTCCTGATGGGCCGCTGGCTGCCCGGCGGCATGCGCGCCTTGCCGGTGGACATGCTGCGCCGCCTGAGCGTGACCGCCGTGGTGATGATGGCGCTGGGCGCCGGCGCCTGGGCGCTGCTGGGCCTGCTGGGGCTGGACCCGTCGTTCGACGCGGCCCTGCGCCTGTTCGCGCAATTCCCCATCTGGCGCATCAGCCTGGCGGGCGCCGTGATCACGGCCTTCTGCATCATCGCGCTGCTGCAGCGCCCGGCCCGAACGCTGGCCGAGCCGCTGCCCTCGGCCGCGCTGGCGCTGACCATGCTGGCCGCCGCCTGGATATTCCGCTGGGTCGTGTTCATGAGCGTGCAGGGCGTGCCGAAGTATGGCGCCGGCCTCTATCTGTACGACATGCCCTGGGGCAGCGATGGCCTGCTCGGCATGGTGGGCGTGCTGGGCCTGTGCGTGGCGCTGGTCGCCGCCGTGACCTGGGCCCTGGAACTGTTCCCGGCGCGCAAGCCGGGCACGGCATCGGCCTGACGCAAGAACCTGGAAGACGAAGCAATGGACAAGCAACACAAAGACGGCAAGCCTGGCGCAGCGCCGGAGCAGCCGCGCGACGAAGCGCGGCGCAAACTGATGGTGCGCGGCGGCCTGGTCGCCGGCGGCATGGCGGCCTTCGCGGCCGGCTACGGCGAAACCGTGGCGCGCGCGGTCAAGGGACTGGCGCAGGGCACGGCCGGCGCGCCCACGGCGCACGCCGTGCGCGGCAATTCGCTGACCCCGGAGTTCCGCATCGACCCGCTGACCGGCGCGCTGAGCGCCCAGCCGGGCCAGACCGTCAGCCCTTCCAGCTGCCTGGGCTGCTGGACCCAGTGCGGCGTGCGGCTGCGCGTCGACACCGAGCAAAACCGCATCATGCGGGTGGCGGGCAACCCCTACCATCCGCTGGCCACCACCCAGCCGGCCGCGATGGAGACGCCGGTGCGCGACGTCTACGCGCAGCTGGGCGGCGACAACGGACTGGAAGGGCGGGCCACTTCCTGCGCGCGCGGCTCGTCCATGCTGGAGCAGCTGGAAAGCCCCTACCGCGTGCTGCAGCCGCTCAAGCGGGTCGGCCCGCGCGGCGCGGGCAAGTGGCAGACCATCTCCTTCGAGCAGCTGGTGCAGGAGGTCTGCGAAGGCGGCGACCTGTTCGGCGAAGGCCATGTGGACGGGCTGCGCGCCATCTACGACCGCGAGACGCCGCTGGATCCGCAGAACCCGGAATACGGCGCCAAGGTCAACCAGCTCCTGTTCACCGATGCCGGCAACGAAGGCCGCACGCCGCTGATCCAGCGCTTCGCCGCGCAATCGTTCGGCACGGTCAACGTCAGCAATCACGGCTCGTACTGCGGCCAGAGCTTCCGCGTGGGCGCGGGCGCCGCGCTCGGCGACCTGAAGGGCATGCCGCATGGCAAGCCGGACTGGGACCACGCCCGCTTCGGCCTGTTCATCGGCACCTCGCCGGCGCAGGCCGGCAACCCGTTCCAGCGCCAGGCGCGCCAGCTGGCCGAGGCCCGCGTGCGTCCGGAAGAAAGCGGCTTCTCGTATGTGGTCGTCTCGCCCATGCTGCCCGCGTCCTCCAGCCTGTCGGCCGGAACGGGCAACGAGTGGCTGCCGGTCAACCCGGCCGGCGACCTGGCGCTGGTGATGGGCATGATCCGCTGGATGCTGGAGCACGAACGCTTCGACGCCCGCATGCTGTCGCAGCCCGGCCCGGCCGCCATGCAGGCCGCCGGCGAGGCGGCCTGGACCAACGCCACCCACCTGGTCGTGGCCGAAGCAGGCCATCCGCGCCAGGGCAGTTTCCTGCGCGGCGCCGACCTGGGCTGGCCGCGTCCGGCGGACGCCGACGAGAAGTGGGAAGACGTGTACGTGGTGCGCCTGGAAGACGGCACGCTGGCGCCGCACACCTCGGCCGTGCCGGCCGCGCTGTTCGTGGACCAGGCCGTGGCCGCGCCCGGCATGCAGGGCGCGCCGCAGTCGCTGCGCGTGCGCTCCTCGCTGTCGCTGCTGCGCGAGGAAGCGCGCCGCAAGACGCTGGACGAATACGCCGAACTGAGCGGCGTGCCGGCCGCGAAGATCACCTCGCTGGCCGAGCGCTTCACCAGCCACGGCAAGCAGGCCGTGGCCGACGCGCACGGCGGCACCATGAGCGGCGCGGGCTTCTATACCGCGTACGCCATCGCCATGCTCAACACGCTGGTGGGCAACCTGAACGTGGAGGGCGGCCTGCTGCTGGACGGCGGCCCGTTCCCGCCCTACGGCCCGGGGCCGCGCTACAACATCGCCGGCTTCGCCAACCGCGCCGCGCCCAAGGGCGTGCCGCTGTCGCGCAACCGCTTCCCGTACGAGAAGTCCAGCGAATTCAAGCGCAAGCAGGCCGCCGGCCAGCCCGTCTATCCAGCCGAAGCGCCCTGGTATCCGGCCACTGGCGGGCTCAGCTCCGAGATGCTGGCCTCCGCGCTGGCGGGCTATCCGTACCGCGCCAAGGTCTGGTTCAACCACATGGGCAACCCGGTCTACGGCGTCGCCGGCTTCCGCAACGTCGTGGCCGACAAGCTGAAAGACCCGCGCCTGCTGCCGCTGTCGGTGTCGATCAATCCCTTCATCAACGAAACCAACGCGCTGGCCGACTACATCGTGCCCGACACCGTGACCTACGAAAGCTGGGGCGTGTCGGCGCCGTGGGCCGACGTGGTGGCCAAGGCCTCCACCGTGCGCTGGCCGGCCGTGCAGCCGCGCGTGGCGCGTACGGCCGGCGGCGAGCCGGTGTGCCTGGAGACCTTCCTGATCGCCTGCGCCAAGCGGCTGGACATGCCGGGCTTCGGCGCCGGCGCGATCTCGGACAAGGAGGGCGGCAAGTATGCGCTGGACACGCCCGAGGACTTCTTCCTGCGCGGCATGGCCAATATCGCGTTCGCCGCGGGCCGCCCGGTGCCCGAGGCCAGCGACGAAGACATGGCGCTGACCGGCGTGGACCGCTACAAGGACCTGCTGCAGCAAAAGCTCAAGCCGGGCGAGTGGCGCCAGGTCGCGATGCTGATGAGCCGCGGCGGCCGCTTCGACAAGATGGAGGACGCCTGGGTCGGCGAGGGCGCCGCGCGCCGCCTGCGCGCGGCCTATGCCAAGCCGCTGACGGTCTGGAGCGAGGAGCTGGCGGGCTTTCGCCATTCGCTCACCGGCGAGCGCTACAGCGGCTGTCCGACCTGGTATCCGACGCGCCTGGCCGACGGCCGCGACATGCGCGCCGAATACGGCAGGCAGGAATGGCCGTTCCTGCTCAGCTCGTTCAAGTCCAACCTGATGAGCTCCATGTCCATCGGCGTGAGCCGCCTGCGCCAGGTGCATCCGCACAACCCGGTGTCGATCAACCGCCAGGACGGCGAGCGCCTGGGCCTGCGCAACGGCGATCCGGTGCGCATCGTGACGCCGGGCGGCGCGGTCACCGGGCTGGCGCTGCTGCGCGACGGCATCCAGCCGGGCGCGGTCGGCATCGAGCACGGCTACGGCCATACCGAGCTGGGCGTGCGCGCGCATATCGTGGACGGCAAGCCCATGCCGCACGATCCGGCGCTGAGCGCGGGCGTGAACCTGAACGACCTGGGCTTCGGCGACGCCACGCGCGGCGCGCACGCCAACGTCTGGATCGACTGGGTTTCGGGCGCGGCGGTGCGCCAGGGCCTGCCGGCCCGCATCGAGCGCGCCTGACGCTAGCGCACGATGGTATCGGCCACCAGGTCGACGCCGTCGCTGGGCACGGCCACGCCGGCCAGCGCGCCGCCCAGGTCTCCGGGCCGGGCGGCCGCCGCGCCCGCGCGGCTTACCCGGATCTCCACGCGCACCTTGCTGGCGCCCGACAGGGTCGCCTGCGGCGACATCGCGCTGCTGTCGTCGAGCACGAAATCGCGCGGCAGGTCGGAGACCTGCATCTGCAGGATCGCCAGCGGCATGCGCGGGCCGTCCTCCGGCCGCGCCAGGATGAATACGGTATCGGTGGGCTGGACCTGCGCGCGCAGCGCATCGGCGATGCGGGCGCGTCCGCTGATGCGGGCCGTGGCAGTGGCCTTGGCCGCGGTGGCCGCGGCCGGCGGCGGCGAACCCGTCGCCATGGCGCGCGCCTGCGCGATGTTCGATTGGATCTGGCGCGCCGCTTCCGAGTCGGGCGGCAGCCGCGCCTGCAGGCGCTCCCAGTGCGCCAGCGCCTCGGCCGCGTCGCCGCGGCGCAGCGCCATCATGCCGGCCAAGGCCAGGGCCTTGGGCTGGTCGGGCTGGGCCGCCAGGGCCTGCGCGACGGCGGCGATCGATTCCGCGTCGGGCGCGCCCTGGTTGGCCGACAGCAGCGCGTCGGCCAGGTCGGCCAGTACCGCCGGCTGGTCCGGCGCCAGGCGCAGCACCTGCCGGTAGGCGGCCACCGCGTCGCTGTAGCGTCCCAGGGTTTCGTAAGAGCGCGCCAGCACATACCAGCCGTCGGGGTCGTCGGGGGCGGACCGCAGGCGCCGGGCCAGCGCGTTGATCGCCATCGCCATATCGTCGTTGGAGGCGCCCGCGTGCGGCTCGGCGGCGGCCACGACCGCGGCCGCGCTGGCCGCCGCGCGCGGATTGCCCAGCTGGCCGTAGAGCAGCACCGCCGCCACCGGAATCAGCACGCTCAGCAGGCAGGCGGCGGCCACGCCGGCGCGCTGGCCGGCCCACGGCGCGGCGCGGCTGCGGCGCAGCGCCAGGTCCTGCAGCAGGTCGCGCTGCAGTTCCTCTTCGGCGCGGGCCCGGGCCTCGGGGCTGAGGCTGCCGTTCTTCAGGTCGCGCTCCAGCTGCTCGCGCTGCGCCAGGTAAAAGGCGCGCACACTGGCCTCGGCGGCCTGCGCCGCCGGCGCGCGGCGCAGCAGCGGCGGGATCAGGCAGAGCAGGGTCGCCAGCAGCAGCACGAGCACGGCAATCCAGAGCGCGGTCATGAGCCGGTGTCCAGGAAACGGGCGGCGCGTTCGCGCTCGTCGGCGGTCAGCGGCGCGCGCGCGCCGGCGCGGCGCCTGAGCGTGCGCAGCAGCACGGCGAAGCCCAGCGCCAGCAGCGCGAACGGGCCCAGCCACAACAGCCAGGTGATCGGCTTGAACGGCGGGTCGTAGCGCACGAAGTCGCCGTAGCGCTCCTCGAAGAAACGCATGATCTGCGCATCGGTCCTGCCGGCGGCCAGCTGGCCGCGGATCAGGTCGCGCATGTCCTGCGCCAGCGGCGCGTTGGATTCGGCCAGGGTCTGGTTCTGGCACACCAGGCAGCGCAGGCCGTGCGCCAGCTTGTCGGCGCGCTGCTCCTGTTCGGCCGACAGCGCCGGCGCGGCCGCCGCCGGGGCCTGGACCTGGGCCTGCGCCTGCGCCAGGACCAGCGCCAGCGCCGCGAGCATGGCCGCCGCCTTCATTGCAGCGCCTCGATCACGGGCAGCATGCGGGCGCTCCAGATCTCGGGCGTGATGAGGCCGAGCTGCCTGTAGCGGATGCGTCCTTGCTTGTCGATCACGAAAGTCTCCGGCACGCCGTACACGCCGTACTCGATGCCGATGCGGCCGTCGGCGTCGCTGGCCGAGGCGATGTACGGGTTGCCGTTGCGCGCCAGCCAGGCGATGGCGTCGTCCGGCTTGTCCTTGTAGTTCAGGCCGTACAGGGGGATGCCGTGGCGCTGCGAGACCTCGCGCAGCACCGGCAGTTCGTCGCGGCAGGGGCCGCACCACGACGCCCACACGTTCAGCAGCCAGACCTGCCCGCGCAGCGCCTGCTCGTCCAGTTTCCGGTCCGGCGCCAGCAGCACCGGCAGGCCGATGGCCGGGGCCGGCTTGTCTATCAGGACCGAGGGCACCGCGCGCGGATCGCGCGACAGCCCCATCGCCAGGAACACGGCCATCGCCAGGAAAGCGGCCAGCGGCAGCAGGTAACGCAGCATCAGGCGCCCTCCCGGGTGGGCGCGGCCACCGGCGCGGGCATGCGCGCCTGCGCCTCCAGCGCGCGGCGGTAGCGCTTGTCGCCGGCCGCCAGCAGCCCGCCCAGCGCCATCAGGATGCAGCCCGACCAGATCCAGGTCATGAAAGGCTTGACCTGCAGGCGCACCGTCCAGGCCTGATCGCCCACCGGTTCGCCCAGCGCCACGAACAGGTCGCGGGTAAAGCCGCTGTCGATGTCGGCCTGGCTGAGCGCCATGTCCTGCACGGTGTAGAGACGCTTTTCCGGATAGAGCGTGGTCACCGGCCTGCCGTCGCGCGTCACCGTGAAGACCGCGCGCTGCGCGCTGTAGTTGGGGCCGGCGGCCGGCCCCAGGCCGGCGAAGGTGAAGCGGTAGCCGCCGGCCTCGCGCGTCTCGCCCAGCGCCAGCCGCAGTTCCTGCTTGACCTCGTAGCCGTTGGCCAGCGTGACGCCGGCGATGAATATGCCCACGCCGGCGTGGGCCAGCAGCATGCCATACCAGGCGCGCGGCTGGCGGCCCAGGCGGCGCAGCCAGTGGCCGTCGCCGTCGGTCAGGCGCTGCCAGGCATGGGCGGCGGCGCTGGCCACCGACCATGCCGCCAGCCACAGCCCCAGTATCACCATGGGCGAGCCCAGCCGCGCCGGGCCGGGCATGGCCAGCGGTAGCAGCACGGCGGTGGCCACGCTGACGGCGAAGGCCGCGCGCAGGCGCCGGCGCAGGTCCGGCAGTTCCGCCTGCTTCCAGCGCGCCACCGGCCCCACGCCCATGAGGAAGATGGCCGGCGTCATCAGCGGCACGAACACGGCCTCGAAGTAGGGCGGGCCGATGGAGATCTTGCCCCACTCCAGCACGTCCAGCACCACCGGATACAGCGTGCCCAGCAGCACCGAGCCGGCCGCCACCGTCAGCACCACGTTGTTCGACAGCAGCAGCGATTCCCGCGACAGCAGGGCGAAGCCGCCGCCCAGGCCCACCGTGGGCGCGCGCCAGGCATACAGCGTCAGCGAGCCGCCCACGATCAGGGTCATGAACCCGAGTATGTACAGGCCGCGGCCCGGGTCGACCGCGAAGGCGTGAACCGAGGTCAGCACGCCCGAGCGCACCAGGAAGGTGCCTAGGATGCTGAGCGAGAAGGCGCAGATGGCCAGCAGCACCGTCCAGCTGCGGAAGGCGCCGCGGCGCTCGGTCACGATCAGCGAATGGATCAGGGCAGTGCCGGCCAGCCAGGGCATGAACGAGGCGTTTTCCACCGGGTCCCAGAACCACCAGCCGCCCCAGCCCAGCACGTAGTAGGCCCAGGCGCTGCCCAGCAGAATGCCTACGGTCAGGAAGGTCCAGGCCGCCAGCGTCCACGGCCGCACCCAGCGCGCCCACATCGCGTCCAGCTCGCCGGACAGCAGCGCCGCGATGGCGAAGGCGAAGGCCACGGAAAAGCCGACATAGCCCATGTACAGCATGGGCGGATGCACGATCATGCCCGGGTCCTGCAGCAGCGGATTCAGATCGCGCCCGGCCATGGCCGGCGGCATCAGGCGTTCGAACGGATTGGACAGGAACAGCAGGAACAGCAGAAAGCCCACGCTGATCCAGCCCATCACGGCCAGCACCCGTCCCACGAAAGGCAGCGGCAGCCGGCGGCTGCACATGGCCACCGCCAGCGTCCAGGCGGTCAGCAGGTACAGCCACAGCAGCAGCGATCCCTCGTGCCCGCCCCATACCGCCGCGAACCGGTAGCCGGCGGGCAGGTCGGCATGGGAATTGGCGGCCACGTACAGCACCGAGAAATCGTTGTCCACGAAGGCCCAGGCCAGGCAGCAGAAGGCCACCGTGGTCAGGCCGAACTGCCCGACGGCGGCCGGCCGCGCCACCCGCAGCCCGGCCTGCCAGCCGGTGGCCGCGCCCACCAGCGGCAGTATGCCCTGGGCCAGCGCCGCCAGCAGCGCCAGGATCAGGCTGAACAGGCCGATCTCCGGAATCATTGCGCCTCCCGCATCAGATGGGCGGGCGCGGCGCCGGCGCGCTTGATGGCGTCGGCCGCTTCGGGCGGCATGTAGTTCTCGTCGTGCTTGGCCAGCACCTCGGTGGCGCGGAACACGCCGTCGGCGCCGAGCTTGCCGGCCACCACCACGCCCTTGCCCTCGCGGAACAGGTCCGGCAGCAGCCCCTGGTAGCTCACCGGCACGGTGTGCGCGGTGTCCGTCACCACGAAGCTCAGCGTCAGGCCATCGGCCTCGCGCCGCAGCGACCCCTGTTCGACCAGGCCGCCCACGCGGAAGCTGCCGCTGGCCGGCGCTTCCCTGGCCACCACCTGGGTCGGGCTGAAGAAGAACACCAGGTTCGATTGCAGCGCATTGAGCACCAGCGCGGCGGCCAGGGCCAGCAGCCCCAGGCCGCCGGCGATCGCCAGGGCGCGGCGCTTGCGCGGGCTCATGGGCGGCCTCCGCCGGGTTGCGCCTGCCGCGCCGCGCGCCGGGCGCGGGCGCGGCGCCACAGCACGAACGCTTCGACGCCGATCAGCGCCAGCGTCACGCCGTAGGCGCCCAGCAGGTAAGGGCCGTGGCCCTGCATCGAGAACAGCGCGTCCCAGCTCATCGCGCCTCCCGCGCGGCGCGCCCGATGGCGGCCGGCTCGCGCTTGGCGATGATGCCGCGCACGCGCGCCAGCCCGGCCGCCGCGCTGTAGAGCCAGAACGCGGCCACCATCAGCAGCATCGCGGTGACCATGATGCCGGCCATGCTGGGCGCGGCGGTCAGGTTGATGGAAGCGCCCTGGTGCAGGGTGTTCCACCAGCGCACCGAGAAATAGATGATGGGCACGTTGATCACGCCGGCCAGCAGCAGGATGGCGCCGCCGCGGTCGGCGCGCTGGGCGTCGTCGCAGGCGGCCTGCAGCGCCATGAAGCCCAGGTACAGGAACAGCAGGATCAGCTCGGACGTAAGGCGCGCGTCCCAGACCCACCACGTGCCCCAGGTCGGCTTGCCCCACAGCGCGCCGGTCCACAGCGTCAGGAAGGTGAAGAGCGCGCCGGTGGGCGCCAGCGCCCGCATCATCATGAACGACAGGCGGGTGTTGAAGACCAGGCCCAGCGCCGCGTACAGCGCCATCACCAGGTACAGGAACATGGACATCCAGGCCGCCGCCACGTGGATGAACAGGATGCGGTAGACCTCGCCCTGCTGGCTGTCGGTGGGGGCCACGGCCAGGCCCACGACCAGCCCGGCGCCGCCCAGCAGCGCCGCGGCCAGCGCCAGCCACGGAATCAGCCGCCCGGCCAGCGGGTAGAACAGCGCCGGCGAGGCGTAGCGCAGCCAGGACGCGCCGGCGGCGGGATATGAGTTGAGGGGCGGATTCTGCATGGCGTCAGTCCAGCGCCACGCGCAGCGCCGCCGAGGCGCTCCAGGGGCACAGCAGTATGGCCAGGCACAGGCCCGCGCCCAGCAGCGACAGCTGCGGGCCGGCGCCCATGCCGTCATGGGCGGCCGACACCGCGCCGGCGCCGAAGATCAGCACCGGCACGTACAGGGGCAGCACCAGCAGGGGCAGCAGCGCGCCGCCGCGCAGGCCCAGCGTCAGCGCCGCGCCCAGTCCGCCCACCAGCGCCAGCGTGGGCGTGCCCAGCAGCAGCGACAGCGCCAGGATGCCGATGGCCTGTGGCGGCAGGCCGAACTGCAGGGCCAGCACCGGGCTGGCCAGGATCAGCGGCAGGCAGCTGCTGAACCAGTGCGCGGCCAGCTTGGCGCCCACCAGCAGCGGCAGCGGATGCGGCGACACCAGCAGCTGTTCTAGCGCGCCGTTCTCGTAGTCCTGCGCGAAGGGGCGGTTCAGGGTCAGCAGCACGCCGAGCAGCGCGCAGACCCACAGCACGCCCGGCCCGATGGCCGCCAGCAGCGCCGGGTCGGGTCCTACCGCCAGCGGGAACATCGAGCCCGCCACGACGAAAAACAGGGTGGCGCCCAGCGTATCCGCCGGCCGTCTCCAGGCCTGCCGTATCTCACGTAACGCCAACTGCGACAGCGTGCCCAGCATCCGCGTAGTCATCCATGTCCAGGGTTTGGGTTTGCGCCGCGGCCGTGCCCGGCTCGCGGTGCGAGGCCACCACGGCCGCGCCGCCGGCGGCCAGATGGGCTTGCAGCGCGGCGTGCAGCTGCGCCAGGCTGGGCGCGTCCAGGCCGGCGTCGGGCTCGTCCAGCAGCCACAGCGGCTTGGCGCCCAGCACGATGGCCGCGAGCGCCAGCCGCCGGCTCTGCCCCTGGGACAGGCGCCGGGCGGGCACGTCGGCGCAGCGCTCCAGGCGCCAGCCGCGCAGGGTCTCGGCAATGCGCGGCGCCGCCTGCGGCGTGCCGGCGACGTGCAGCGCGTAGCGCAGGTTCTCGGCCGCGGTCAGTTCGGCGCACAGGCCATTGCCATGCGCCAGGAACGCCATGCCGGCGTGGTACGCCGGCAGGTCGCGGCGCGCGTCGGCGCCGCGCCACAGCACGCTGCCGGCCTGCGGGCGCAGCAGCCCGGCCAGGGTGCGCAGCAGGCTGGTCTTGCCGCTGCCGTTGGCGCCGCGTACGTGCAGCAGCTGGCCGGCGTACAGCTCGAAATCCACCGGCGCCGCGCCGCCGCGGCGGCCGACCAGGCCGCGCGCGCCCAGCATGGGCGGCGGCGCGTCAGCGGGACGCACGCGCGACCTCTTTGCCCGTCTCCGGGGCGGCCCCCATCGAAGCGCCGCCCGGCCCCATGTTGGGCAACTGGTGGGCGATGCCCTTGTGGCAGTCGATGCAGGTCTTGCTCTTGTCGGCCAGATAGGTGGAATGCATGTTCTGCGCGCGCACGCTCTGGCGCGTGAAGTCCATGTAGTCGTAGTTGTGGCAGTTGCGGCATTCCAGCGAATCGTTGGCCTTGAAGCGCGCCCATTCGTGCTGCGCCAGTTCGAGCCGCTTGTCGACGAACTTCTCGCGCGTGTCGATGGTGCCGAAGATCTTGCCCCACACCTCCTTGGAGGCCTGCATCTTGCGCGCGATCTTGTCGGTCCAGTTGTGCGGGACGTGGCAGTCCGAGCACAGCGCCCGCACGCCCGAGCGGTTGGTGAAGTGGATGGTGCCCTTGAGCTCGGCGTATACGTTGTCGCGCATCTCGTGGCAGCCGGTGCAGAACTTCTCGGTGTTGGTGAGCTCCATGGCGGTGTTGAAGGCGCCCCAGAACAGGATGCCGCCGATGAACCCGCCCACCGTCAGGAAGCCCAGGCTGAAATGCACGCTGGGCCGGCGGACGATGTTCCAGTAGCGCTTGATGAGTTTGACCATGGCAGCCTCCCGCGCCTTACTTCTTGTCGGACGCCGGAGCCGTCAGGCGCTTGAGGATCACGTCTATGTCCTGGTAGGTGTTGCTCACCAGCGGCTTGGCCTCGGCCTGCGGCACGTGGCATTGCACACAGAAGTAGCGGCGCGGCGACACCTCGGCCAGCACGTTGCTGTCGCGGTCCATGTAGTGGGTCACGCTCAGCGGCGGCGCCTGGGTCTCCTCGGTGTTGACGCGCGCGTGACAGGCCAGGCAGCGGTTGAAGTTCTTGTCGATCTGGTAGCCGTCGATCTTGTGCGGGATGGTGGGCGGCTGCATCGAATACGTGCGCATCCGCTTGATGTCCTTGTTCTCGATCGGGCTGATGAGCGGCGGATCGGTCTCCTGGGCGACCGGCGTCGGCCCGCGCATCGGGTCTTCCAGTTCCAGCGGCGGCGCGGCCCAGGCGGCGGTAGCGAGGACGGCGCACAAGGTGAGGGTGAGGGCGCGTAGCTTCATGGCTGTCTCCGGTTCGCCTTTCAGACCTTGACGATCTTGACCGCGCACTTCTTGAAGTCGGTCTGGAACGAGATGGGGTCGGTGGCGTCCAGCGTGACCTTGTTGATCAGCTGGCTGGCGTCGAACCAGGGCACGAACACCAGGCCGCGCGGCGGCTTGTCGCGTCCGCGGGTCTCCAGACGCGTGCGCATCTTGCCGCGGCGCGACACGATCTCGACCTCGACGCCGCGGCGCAGGCCCATCTCCTGGGCATCGTCCGGATGCATGAAACAGACCGCGTTGGGAAAGGCCTTGTACAGCTCCGGCACGCGCCGCGTCATGGAGCCGGAATGCCAGTGCTCCAGCACCCGCCCGGTCGACAGCCAGAACGGATATTCCTTGTCGGGCGACTCCGCCGGCGGCTCATAGGGCAGGGCATAGATCACCGCGCGGCCGTCCGGATTGCCGTAGAACTCGAAGCCGGCGCCCGGCTTCACATAGGGGTCGCTGCCTTCGCGGTAGCGCCACAGGGTCTCCTTGCCCTTGACCACGGGCCAGCGCAGCCCGCGCACTTCGTGATAGGTGTCGAACGGCGCCAGGTCGTGGCCATGGCCGCGGCCGAATTCGGCGTATTCCTCGAACAGGCCCTTCTGCACATAGAAGCCGAAGGCGTCCGACTCCTGGTTGGCGTAGTCCTTGGCGCGCTCGGTGTTGGGGTAGCGGTTGACCTTGCCATTGGCGAACAGCACGTCGAACAGCGTCTTGTCGCGGTACTCGGGCTTCTTGGCCAGCAGGTCGGCGGGCCAGACCTCCTCGACCTTGAAGCGCTTGGAGAACTCCATCAGTTGCCACAGGTCGGAGCGCGCCTGGCCGGGCGCGTTGACCAGCTGGTGCCAGAACTGGGTGCGGCGCTCGGCGTTGCCATAGGCGCCTTCCTTCTCGACCCACATGGCCGCCGGCAGGATCAGGTCGGCGGAGATGGTCGTGACCGTGGGGTAGGCGTCCGACACCACGATGAAGTTCTCGGGGTTGCGGTAGCCCGGCAGGCCTTCGTTCATCAGGTTGGCAGCGGCCTGCATATTGTTGTTGACCATCACCCAGTAGGCGTTGATCTGGCCGTCCTTGAGCATGCGGTTCTGCAGCACCGCGTGCGCGCCCACCTTGCTGGGTATGGTGCCGTCGGGCAGCTGCCACAGTGCTTCGGCATGGGCCCGGTGCTTGGGATTGGTCACCACCAGGTCGGCCGGCAGGCGGTGCGAGAAGGTGCCCACTTCGCGCGCCGTGCCGCAGGCCGAGGGCTGGCCGGTCAGCGAGAACGGACTGTTGCCCGGCGTGGAGATCTTGCCGGTCAGCAGGTGGATGTTGTAGACCATGTTGTTGGCCCACACGCCGCGCGTATGCTGGTTGAAGCCCATGGTCCAGAACGAGGTCACGCGCACCTTGGGATCGGCATAGAGCTCGGCCAGGTCCTGCAGCTGCTTCTTGGGCACGCCGCTCAGCTTGGAGGTGTAGTCCAGGTCGTACTTGGAGACGAACTTGGCGAATTCCTCGAAGGTGATGGGGTGCGAGCCACCGGCCTTGTCGGCGTTCTTGGCGGCTTTCTGCAGCGGATGGTCGGGGCGCAGCCCGTAGCCGATGTCCGCGTTGCCCTGGTGGAACACCGTGTGCTTGTCGACGAAGTCCCGGTTCACCCGCTTGGTCTCGATGATGTAGTTGGCGATGTAGTTCAGGATCGCCAGGTCGGTCTGCGGGGTGAAGGTCAGCGTCAGGTCGGCCAGCTCGTACGAACGGTGCTCGAAGGTGGAGAGCACCGCCACCTTGGTCTTGGGCGCGGACAGGCGGCGGTCGGTGACGCGGGTCCACAGGATGGGGTGCATCTCCGCCATGTTCGAGCCCCACAGCACGAAGGCGTCGGCGTTCTCGATGTCGTCGTAGCAGCCCATGGGCTCGTCGGCGCCGAAGGTGCGCATGAAGCCCACCGCGGCCGAGGCCATGCAGTGGCGCGCGTTCGGGTCCAGGTTGTTGGAGCGAAAGCCCGCCTTCATCAGCTTGAGCGCGGCATAGCCTTCCCAGACGGTCCATTGCCCCGAGCCGAACATGCCCACGGCCTCCGGGCCCTTGTCCTTGAGCACGCGCTTGAACTGTTCGGCCATCACGTCGAAGGCCTGGTCCCAGGACACCGGCGCGAACTCGCCATCCTTGGCGTACTTGCCGTCCTTCATGCGCAACAGCGGCTGGGTCAGCCGGTCGTTGCCGTACATGATCTTGGACAGGAAGTAGCCCTTGACGCAGTTCAGGCCCTTGTTGACCTCGGCGTTGAAATCGCCGTGCGTGGCCACGACCTGGTTGTCCTTCACGGCGACGTTCACGCCGCAGCCGGTCCCGCAGAACCTACAGGGCGCCTTGGACCACTTGAGCTTGGCGGCCTCGGATTCGGTGACGATGTTCTGCGTGTAGCCGACGATGGGGATGCCGGCGACGGTGGCGGCCGCCGCGGCGGCGGATTGCTTGATGAAGTCCCTACGAGCCATTGCCATCGTCAATCTCCTCGTTCATCGCGTCCAGCGTGTCGGAATGCTGGTAGACCAGCGCCGAGGCCAGCACGCCATCGAGGCGCTGGATTTCCGATATCCGCGCCATCATGTCGTCGGTGGAGGGAGCTTCCAGCGTGACCACCAGTTTCCCGGTATCGGAAGCGGCATGGATTTCCGCGCTGGCGATCCCGAGGATCGCGGCACGGACTTCGTTGATGCGCGGGGGCGCCGCGTGCACCACCATGCTGGCGATGTGCAGCTCTGGCGGCGCCGCAGGGGGCGCGGATTGGGGGAGCGCGGACATGGGAGCGGTTCCGTCGCGTCTGGTCAGCTGCCGGGCGGGCCGGCGAACAGCTGATAGAACCAGACGAGGAAACCGTAACCCGCCACGATAATGACCGACAGGACGGGGGCCATGACTGCCGTCAGGAACAGGAAACTGCGTAGCTCCTGCGGCTTTGTGTAGCCATCAGACTCGTTTTGCACACACCACCTCGCTACGACGTTGGGGCATTGCGTTTAACGTGCGGATGTCGCAGTTTTTAGCAGATGCCCTTGCGGGGCGTCAATGTTGCGCCGCGGTGTTGCGCGGGCGCCGGCTCGTCGCCGGCGCGGGCTTCAGCGCACTTATCCGTAGATGCGGCGCGCGGCGGCCGCGTCGGCCAGCGGCCGGCCCAGCGCGCGCGCGCCTTCGGCGGCCTGCGCGACCAGCGCCGCGTTGCCGGGCGCCACGCTGCCGTCGCGCAGCTTCAGGTTGTTCTCGAAGCCCACGCGCATATGGCCGCCGAACGCCGCCGCCGTCGTGACGCAGGCGTTTTCCTCGGGGCCGAAGGCGCAGACGGCCCAGGGCAGGGAATGGTCGTACGCCGACAGGAACGGCAGCAGGTCGTAGGCCGATGAAGTCTGGCCCGCGCTGTAGCGGCCCAGCACGAACAGCACCGACCAGGCGCCGGGCGGCACCAGCCCGCGCTGGCGCAGGGCCAGCCAGCGCCGCACGTCGCCTTCGTCATACAGGATGATCTGCGTCATGATGCGGCGCTCGGCCAGCCAGGCCAGGAAGGCCGCCAGCTCCGTTTCCGGAATGTCCGGCACGGCGATTTCGCGCAGCCCGATGGAAACCGCCTCGGGCTGCAGCTCGCGCACCACGGCGATCTGTTCGGCCGCCTTGTAGACGCCGGCCGCCTCGCTGGTCACCTGCACCAGCAGCTCGTCGCCGACCGCGCGCCGAACCGCCGCCAGCGCCTCGCGGTAGGCGTCGGCGCACAGCAGATGGCTGCCGTCGGGCTTGCGCACGTGCATGTGCATCATGGCCGCGCCCGCGTCCAGGCAGGCGCGGGCCTCGCGCGCCAGGGCCTCGGCCGTCAGCGGCACGGCGGGATGGTCGGCGGCTTTCTTATAGGCGCCGTTGGGCGCCACGGTGATGATGGCCGGCGTATCGGCCAGCGCCGCGCGCGGCAGGGCGGCTGCGTTCATGGCTGGATCTCCGGCAGTTCGGGCGCCATCAGGTCCAGGCCGGCGCGCAGCAGGCGGTCGTAGCGCTCGCGCTCGGCCGCGATGGTCTCGGGCGTCCAGGCGTAGAAGCCCTGGCCGGCCTTCATGCCGTGGCGGCCGTCCTGGGCGCGCTCGGTCAGGCAGCGCGCGGGCCGGTCGGCGTTGCAGAACGTCGGGTACATGGTGGCGCCGGCCGCGGCATGCACGTCGATGCCCGCGTGGTCGCGCTGCATCACCGGCCCGGCGGCCAGGAAGCGAAAGCCGAAACCGAAGCGCACCGCCGCGTCCACATCTTCCGGCGACGCGATGCCGCGGTCGATCAGGTCGAAGGCCTCGCGCGACAGCGCGTGCTGCAGCCGGTTAGCCAGAAAGCCCGGCAGGTCCTGGGCCACCTTCACCGGCACGCTGCCGCAACGCCGCATGAAGGCGATCAGCGCGTCCGCGCAAGCGCCGTCGCTGCCCGCGCCCAGCACCACCTCGACCAGCGGCACCAGGTGAGCCGGCATGAAAAAGTGCAGGCCCAGCATGCGGCCCTGGCTCGCCAGCCCCTGGCCGATCGCGCTGATCGGAAAACTGGAACTGTTGCTGGCCAGGATGGTGTCGGGCCGCGCGCGCCGCTCCAGTTCCGCGAACAGGGCCTGCTTGATGTCCAGGCGCTCGGGGATGCACTCGATGACCAGGTCCACGCCGGACCAGTCCACCGCGTCCAGGTCCGGCGCCGTGGCCACCAGCGCCGCGTTCTGCTGGCGGCCGATGGCTTCCAGATTGGCGGCCACGCGCGCCGGCACGCCAGCGGCGCGCTCCGCGTTCGATTCGATCACCGTCGTGCGGCACGAGGCGCGGGTCAGCACCACGGCGACGTCCGCGCCCATGGTCCCGCCGCCCACCACCACCGCGTGCGCCGCGCCCGGATTGGGCAGCGCTTTCGCGTCCGTCTGCATGCATAGCTCCTTGTTTCTAGCTTGGAGCCGAGTGTAGAGAAGCCGCTTTGATTGATGAATCAGATTTTTTGGATAGAATGATCTTCAAATCAGATCAATGTAGACCCATGCAGATCAATCTCTCGATGCGCGACATCGACACCACGCTGGTGCTGGGCCGCACGCTCAATTTCCGCCAGGCGGCGGCGCAGCTGCACCTGTCGCAGTCGGCCCTGTCCACGCAGATCCAGCGCATCGAGGACGCGTTGGGCGTGCGCCTGTTCGACCGCACCACGCGCACGGTCCGGCTCACCGCGGCCGGCGAAGTCTTCATGCAGCAGGCCGCGAGCCTGCAGGTGGCGTTTCGCGACGCCGTGGCCGCGGTCAGCGGCATCGTCAACGCCGAGCAAGGGCAGGTCTCGGTGGCCGCCTTGCCCTCGGTCGCCGCGCGCCTGCTGCCGCGGGTGCTCATGGCCTACCGCCAGGCCCACCCGCGTGTCGCCCTCAAGGTGCGCGACACGCTGTCGGGGCCGGCCTTCGACCTGGTGCGCGCCGGCGAAGTGGACTTCGCGCTGACGGCGGCCGACCCCCAGCACGCCGACCTGCACTACGAACCGCTGATGTCCGACAGCTTCCTGCTGCTGATCCCCGAGACCCATCCGCTGGCTCGCGCGCGCGGCCCGCTGCGCTGGGCCGACAGCGCCGACGCCGCCCACGTCTCCATGGTGCAGCCCAGCAGCGTGCGCCAGTACACCGAATGGGCTTTTCTGCAGAACCGCATCCGCTTCACGCCCGCGTTCGAGGCCGAACACCTGACCACCATCGTGGCCATGGTCGAATGCGGCTTCGGCGTCGCCGCGCTGCCCGAAATCGCCGCCGGCGCCGTGGCCCAGAACGGCATCGTGCAGCGCCCGCTCATCGGTCCGGTGGCGGAACGCTCAATCGGCCTGGTCACCTCGCGCAACCGCAGCCTGTCGCCCGCGGCCGCGGCGCTGGTGCGGGTGTTGAAGGATTATCTGGCGGGAGAGTGGCGGTAGCGGAATGGCTTAGCTGATGGCGCCGGGTTTTTCCTTGCTTGCAGCGCCGAAAAACTCGCCATCGAGTTTCAGCGTCGAAGAGATCCAGGCTGCAAGCGGATAGGAAAACAAGCCTATCAGCACGCCGCCGCTGAAGTCCGTGACGGTCAGCACCACGGGCGAGCCGATCCCCTGCGTCGTCTGTCCCAGCAAAAGCGCGATGGCCGACAGCAGCGCGCCGCGCAGGCCCGTCAGCGCGGTCACGAAGAGATTCCGAATCCATCGCTCGCGTACCCGGGGATTCTTGAGCAGGCGTTCCACCCAGACGAATATCGCCAGCAGCATGGCGCCGACCGCGCCGCCGATGAAGATGCTGATTTCGCTGGCCTGGACTGGAACCATAGGAAAAAATCGGAAATTCGGGGAACGTTTGCCGCTGGAAGCTTCTTTTTCGAGGGTGACATTTACCGACAGCCGAAGATTGGCGCTGAACAAGCGGTCGTACCAGGACGGGTAGATCCATCCGCCATCGGCTGGCGTCACGGGTTGAGCAACGCCTTTATCGTTGCCCTGCTGTTTTTTCACCACGGGAAATCGACAGCTTTGGCTGTATATTTCTCCAGGTTTTAGTGTTATTTCGCCGGTGCCATCGAGATCGCAGGGATCTTCCCCGTTGAAGCGGCTGTTTGCGGAGGCATCGATGGTTATGCTGGCGTTGGTAATTATCTGAAGACTGGAGCTTATGTTCTTGAATGTAAGGACTATGAGCACCGGGCTGCCAACCCGGTTCGTCGGATCGCCTGCGGCGCTGACTTCTAATGGTTGCTTCTCGATTTTTATCTCGGGCGGCTGGTTGTCGTTTTTGACTTCAGTCGGCTGCGTGTGATTCGGCTGCGAAGCGGGTTCAACGGCTTGCACCGGGATAGAGATCAAAAAAAAGGCCATTCCGGCGAGACGCGCACATATAGATGCATTAATCATTCAAGCATCCTCCGTCTGCGGTGAGACGCCGAAGGACGGCGATCTCCCTTCCTGTCTTGGAAGAAAAGAGTTGCGATTTCATTTCGTCCACGGATGCGAGGAAATCGGAGATTGTCTTCTGGCAGATCTGTCTGTCCTTGACGGCGCATAGGTTTACGTTTGGATCGCCATCGAATTTGTCGCAGGAAGACACCGCTTGCAGCCATGCGCGGACAGCTTCATGGTCAATAATATTTGTTGGCTTTTGGGAAAGGTATTCGGCTATTTCGGCGTACTTTTTTCTCTTTACATATGCTGTGGCCATGGCTGACAGATGCTTGACAGTGGCCCGCTGTAGCGATTCAGACTTTCGGGTCTCGTCATCCGCGGCAAGGACCTGCTCTATGAATTTCTCTCTTACGGCTATCTCTTTGTCCAGATAACTGTTGGCGATGGCAACCAAGCCCTCTGCCAAGCGCTTAAGGTAAGCTTGCCTGTGGAGATCGGCCACTTCAAGGAAAAAGCTGATTAGCACTTGATCGGTTAGCGAAGGTTTATCGAAATTGATACCTTCTGCCCAGCCATATCCGCACTCTGCCCCTGCGGGAGCGCGACCGCTTTTTCCCAGGTCATTGATGACATTACGCACCTGCACCAGGCTCGCGTCTCCGTCCGGACAGGCTTCTGCCATGACGGCGAACGCCCAAAAGAACGAAAGCACAGCGGCAATCATCCGGCCGCCTGGCGAAAACACACGGATGAACCTTGGTCGATCCACACACTTTGGAATCTTCATGATCGCAACTCCGGTGTGATGCTGCACGGACGTCTCGGACGGGTAGCGCGCCGTCGGATTATGCGAGCGCTTCCCGCATTTCCGCATACCCAATTTGAGGTATGGCTGAACAACGGCTGAATCGGGGAAAGTTGCCGGCAGCGCTTCCGGGCAGCGGCGATGCCGCCACTGCGGCGAGGGCGCCGGACCAGTGAGGCCATCGTGAAACCCGATCAAGAATGGAATGCCCTCGTACCGCCGGACAACAGAATAAAAACGAACAATTCCAATGCGAGAAGACCCCGGGACAAGGTTCCCACCCATATCGTCATTCACGTCACGGGAACCAAGGATTTTTCTTCGGTCCGCAGGACGTTCACCGCGCCGAAATCGGTCAGCTCGCACTATCTGGTTCACAGCGACGGCGGGCTTTTCCAGTTCGTGCCCGATGCGGGCCGCGCCTACCATTCAGGCATAGATAAAAGCACCGCGTCCTTGTACAAAAAGGGCGGCAAGGAATGGCAGAAGTACCTGAAGTACTTCTCCTGGTACAAGAATTACCCGCCGGGGTCCATTTATCTGGATGGCGACCTGAATCCCGTCTGGGACAAGACCGAGGCGGTTTTCGTTGCGCAGCCGGACGGCGGCGCCTGGGACAGTTTCCGGTACTTCAACGAGCGCTGGGCGACCGACAAGCCGGTCAATTTCGAGAACGATCCGGACCCGAACAACTACTCCATCGGCATCGAAACCCTGGGCGTCGGCTCGGTGAACGCGGACCCTTCCGTCTACCCCGATGCCATGTACGCATCGTTGCGCAAGCTGGTCGTCCTGCTTTGCGGCAAGTACGGAATCCCCAACAAAAAGGGCTTCGTCGTCGGCCATGAAGACGTCAATCCGATCGGCCGATTCGGATGGGACCCGGCGCGAGGGTTCGATTGGTCGCGCATACACGATTAATCGAGAAAAGGGAGAATCCCGATGAGCGAGAATCCGCTGGCCCCATACCATCCCATCATCTATGTGCGGGGCTTTGCCGCCATGCAAAGCGAGATCGAAGATACGGTCGCCGACCCGTACATGGGCTTCAATATCGGTTCGACCAAGTCCAGAATGGCATGGACCGGCGACGTCAAGCGCTACTACTTCGAGTCGCCGCTGGTGCGCCTGATGAGCGAGCACGGCTATCGCGACGTGTTCGAGGACGGCGAGGACATGGTCGCTTCCGAGCGGCCCGATTGCGAGATTCCGTACCGCAGCGTCGTCATCTACCGCTATTACGACGAGGCCAGCCAGGATTTCGGCACGGGCAAAACGCCTCCGATCGAGCATTTCGCGCAAGGCCTGGGCGAGCTGATACTGCGCCTGCGGGACAAGATCTGCGCCAATCCCAGGAGCGGGGTCGCCAAAGAACATTTCCGCGTGCACCTGGTGGCGCATTCCATGGGCGGGCTGGTGTGCCGCGCCCTGTTGCAGAATCCGAAGCTGGGCAGCGCGCAGGCGCGCGCGGCGGTGGACAAGCTGTTCACCTACGCCACGCCGCACAACGGCATCGATATGCGCATCGTGCGCAACGTGCCCGGCTGGCTGTCGTTCGGTGACGCCAACAACTTCAATCGGGACCGCATGGCCGACTACCTGGGCCTGTCGTCGAGCGAGGACGTCGCGGTGGTGAAGAATTTCCCGCCCGAGCGTATCTTCAACCTGGTGGGCACCAATCCGCGCGACTATACGGTGGCCGCGGGGCTTTCCGCCTGGGGGGCGGGCGACGCGAGCGATGGCCTGGTCCGCATCGACAACGCCACCACGCACGGTCTCGGCGCGGACGGCAAGGACGTGAGTTCGCCGCGCGCCTTCGTGCACCGCAGCCATTCGGGCCACTATGGCATCGTGAATTCCGAGGAGGGTTACCAGAATCTGACGCGATTCCTGTTCGGCGCGCTGCGGGTCGACGGCATACTCGATGTCGACGACATCACGCTGCCGGCCGAAGTGCAGAAGGAGTTCGATGCGGGCAAGGAGGTGCAGGCTTCCTATCAGTTCGAGGTCACCGTGAGCGTGCGCGGCTGCCAATGGCAGATGACCCGCCGCGAGGTGCGGGAATGTTCCGCGATATTCCGCACCTACGATGAGCTGTTCCCGGGCAAGAAAGGCACCATGCGTCCGCCGGACCGCGCCAGGAGCCCTTATCTGTTCTCGGTATTCCTCGATCCGTCCAAGAGTGTGAAGGCGTCGAAATCGGTGAGCTTCGCGTTCGACATCAAGGTGCTGGTTCCCGACTACAGCGTCGACGGCCTGCTTTTCATGAAGCGCCACTACGAAGGCGGCTACATCATGCGCGAGCTGATCCTGGTGGAAGCGTTCCCCGATGCGGCGGCGCTCGGGGGATGGCGCATCAAGTACGGCTATCAGGACGACAACCCCGGCAAGGCGACGCTAAGCGTCGAAACCCACGCGCTTGGCGACGGCACCGGCTTCGGTTTTGAGCTTGCCATCGCGCAGAAGACCCGCCCCGGCCTGAAAGGCACGTTGCGGATCGAAGCCCGGCCGGTATAGCCGGAAAAGCCTAGCCGTCCTCGTCGTCCCTGGGCTGCCAGGCGCCCGGCGGATGGTGCGCCAGCGTCAGCAGCGCGACCGTGGGCGCCTGCGCGTGCAGGCTGTGGGGTTCGTTGCCCTGCAACATCACCAGCTGTCCCTCGGCCAGCGTGCACTGGCGTTGCGGGGTTTCGACATCGACCCGCCCGACGAGGCACTGCAGCGTCAATACGCCCGGCACCTGGTGCCAGGGGAGCCGGTGCCCCGCCGGCAGCACCAGGCGGATCAGTTGCAGCTCTTTCGTGCGCAGCAGGCTGACGCTGGCCGGCGGGTCCGGCTCCAGGGACGGCCGCGGATGGAACAGGTCTATGACTTCCAAGGGCGTTGCGTGCTTGAGCGCCATGAGCGTCTCCGGTGTGGTGTGCGTGCACCTGATGATTGTATGTCCCGCTGCGATGCCTGACTTTCAGTATGGTTCAGGTTCTTCCTTCAGGAGGGCCATGGCCGATTTGTCCAGGACCTTGTCCGTGGAGGGCCGCGCGCCGCTGCGCCGGAGCCTGTCGCGGTGACCGGCGGCATGCCGCTTGCTGCCTGATTGCCGCGGCGCGCGCGGCCCGGCGCGCCGCGCAGCCTCTGCCGGGCCGCGAACCAGGAGCAATCATGGCGACACTCAAAGACCTGACCATCGCAATACTGGCCGTCGACGGCTTCGAACAGGTAGAACTGACCGGTCCGCGCGACCGCCTCCACGAGCAGGGCGCGCGCACCGTGCTGGTCTCGGCCCGCACCGACCCCATCCAGGGCGTGCACCACCAGAAGCTCGGCGACCGCTTTCCCGTGGACCTGACTTTCGCGCAGGCCGCGTCGGAGCCGGAAGTCTTCGACGGCCTCTTGCTGCCGGGCGGCGTGTTCAACGCCGACGACATCCGCATGCAGCCCAAGGCGCAGGAGCTGGCCCGGGCGCTGCTGGAGGCCGGCAAGCCCGTGGCCGTCATCTGCCACGGCCCCTGGCTGCTGGTGTCCGCCGGCCTGGTGCGGGGCCGCAGGATGACGAGCTGGCCTTCGTTGCAGGACGACCTGCGCAACGCCGGCGCCGAATGGGTGGACCAGGAAGTCGTGATCGACGCAAACCTGATATCGAGCCGCAAGCCCGACGATATTCCCGCGTTCAGCCGGGCGTTCATCGAGGCGCTGGAGCAGGGGCGCGGCTGAACGCCGCCCCATGCCGCGCCGCTATTGCGCGGCTGCAATGGCCGCGGCGATTTCGGCGGCCGCGGCTTCCATGGGCTGGCGGAACCCGGCCAGCGCGTCGTAGGCCACGCGCGCGCTGGGCACGGAAATGCCCAGGCCGGCGATCAGCTTGCCCTGGGCGTCGCGCACCGGCACGGCGCAGCCGACCACGCCGGCCATGACTTCCTCGTTGCTTGCCGCCCATTGTTCCTTGCGCACTTTGTGGATCACCTTGCGCAGCACGTCCGCCGACACGATGGTGTTGGGCGCGCGCGGCTCCAGCACGGCGTGCGCCAGCCACCATTCGAACCGGTCAGCCGGCATCTCCGACAGGAACAGTTTGCCTATGGACGTGCAGTACAGCGGCGAGCGGCGGCCGTGCTCGAAGTGCAGGCCCTGCGAACGGGTGGCGTAGGCGGCGTCCACATACACCACGTCGTCGTCCACGCGCTGCCCGATCTGGCAGTGCTCGCCGATGCGGTTCGACAGCGCGACCAGGATCTGGTGGCTCTGGTCGGCGCGCATGGCGGCCGAGACGGCGGCCATCCCCAGGTTGACCAGCGCGGCCCCGACCATGAGCTTCTTGGTGCCGAGCACGCGCTTGAGCAGCTGCCGCTCTTCCAGTTGCGCGACCAGCCGGTGCACGGTGGGCACGGGCAGGCCGCAGGCCGCGGCCACGTCGGTCATGGTGATGGGGCGTTCGGCATGCGCCACCACGTCGAGCACATGCAGCAGCCGGTCTAGGGGTTGATCCCTAGGGACAGGTGGTGAATCGCTGACCATAATGAATCCAATTAGTGAAAGAAAAACTTCCAATATTTGGAAGTTTATCACGGAGCGGATTTTCTTTCCAAGCGAGAGCGGAACCCACCATGTCGACTTTCTCCGAGACCGTAGCCGGCGCCGACCCTGAGGCGCAGGCCACCCGCAAGGGCCCCCTGGCGGGACTGCGCGTGATCGATGCGGGCAATATGATCGCCGGGCCGCTGGCGGCCACGCAGATGGCCGATTTCGGCGCCGACGTCATCAAGCTGGAGCTGCCCGGCTCCGGCGACTCGATGCGCCACTGGACGCCGATGAAGGACGGGCTGTCGCTATGGTGGAAGGTCATCGCCCGCAACAAGCGGCTGATCACGCTGACCCTGTCGAATCCGCGCGGCCAGGAGCTGTTTCGGGAGCTGGTGCGCGAGGCCGACGTGCTGATCGAGAACTACCGCCCCGGCACGTTCGAGCGCTGGGGACTCGGTTACGAGGAGCTGGCGCGCATCAATCCGCGCCTGGTGATGGTGCGGGTCTCGGGCTTCGGCCAGACCGGCCCTTACGCCCGGCGCGGCGGCTACGGCACGATCGCGGAGGCGTTTTCCGGCATTCCGTCCTTCACCGGCGCGCCGGACCGCCCGCCCACGCTGCCGGGCTTTCCCATGGCCGATTCGGTGGCCTCCACCTTCGCGGCCATGGCGGCCATGTTCGCGGTGTACAACCGCGACCACGGCACCGGCCGCGGGCAGGAGATCGACGTCAGCCTGTATGAGCCGCTGTTCCGCCTGGTCGAGTCCCAGGTGATCGGTTTCGACCAGCTGGGCATCGTCAAGCAGCGCCTGGGCAACCGCCTGGCCGAGGATTCGCCGCGCAATACCTATCAGACGGCCGACGGGCGCTGGGTGGGCATCTCGGCCAGTTCGCAGCGCACGTTCGAGCGGCTGGCCCAGGCGCTGGGCATGCCCGAGCTCATCACCGATCCCCGATTCGCCGACAACGCCAGGCGCTGCGAGCACGACACGGCGCTGGACGAGATCATCGCCGGCTGGTTCCGCGAACGCGACTGCGCGTCGATCATGGCCTTGTTCGAGCAGGCCGAGGTGGTGGCCGGGCCGGTGCTGGACATCAGCGACATCGTGCGCGATCCGCACTACCAGGCGCGCCAGAACATCGTGGCGGTGCGCGACGACGATTTCGGCGAGGTGCGCATGCAGGGCGTGGTGCCGCGCTTTCTGGAAACCCCGGGCGAGGTGCGCCATTCCGGCCGCGCCCTGGGCGCCGACAACCGCGAAATCTACCAGGGCATGCTGGGCCTGTCGCAGCAGGAATTCGACGCGCTGAGCGCGCAGGGGGTGATCTGATGGCCGGGATGTTCGAGGGAGTGCGCATCGTGGGCGCGGGGCAGGCGCCTTACGCCAAGCGTTCGGAGCGCGGCGTGCAGCGCCTGATGTACGAGGCGGGCGCGGCAGCGCTGGCCGACGCCGGCCTGCCGTGGAGCGCCGTGGACGGGCTGGCCGTCACCTGCTTTCTGCTGCCGCCGGACAACGCGCCCACCGTGGCCGAGCACCTGGGGATCGAGGCGCGGTTCCTGTTCCAGGGACTGTACGGCGGCGCCTCGGGCATCATCGGCATGGCCCACGCGGCGCGCGCCATCCGCGACGGCGCCTGCGACGTGGCGCTGGTGCTGGCCGCCGACGCCTTCGACGTGGCCGCGCACAACGAGACCCTGGACCACTTCAACGGCTCCATCAAGGAGTACATGTCGCCGCAGGGCTTCGGCGGGGCCAACGGCATGTTCGCGCTGCACACGCGCCTGTACATGGAACGGCACGGCGCCACGCGCGAGGATTTCGGCCGCTTCTGCGTGGCCCTGCGCGAGAACGCGCTGCGCAATCCCAACGCCTTGTTCAAGACGCCGCTGAGCATGGACGACTACCTCAACGCCAAGCCCATCGCCGACCCGCTGCGCCTGTACGACTGTGTCATGCCCTGCGTGGGAGGCGACGCCATCGTGCTGGCCTCGGAACGCGTGGCCGCCGGCCTGAAAGGGCCGTCGCTGCGCATCCTGGCGGCCGAGGAGATCCACAACTATCCGGCCAACGACCCCTATTCGGTGCCGGGCGGCTGGGCGGGCCTGGCCGACCGGCTCTACGGCCGCGCGGGCAGGGACCCGGCGCAGATGCAGTTCGCCCAGCTTTACGACGACTACCCGGTGATGGCCTTCGTGCAGATGGAAGGACTGGGCCTGTGCGAGCCGGGCCGGGCCCACGAATACGTGCGCCATAACGACCTGAGTTGGCGCGGCGCGCTGCCGGTGAACACCGGCGGCGGCCAGCTGTCGGCAGGGCAGGCCGGCGCCAGCGGCGGCATGATCGGCGTGTACGAGGCCGCCGCCCAGCTGCTGGGCCGCGCCGAAGGCCGGCAGCTGGACTGCCGGCTGGGCCTGGTCTCCGGCTACGGCATGGTGGCGTATGGCCGCGGCCTGTGTTCCAGCGCCGCCATTCTCGAACGCGTGCACTGAGGAGTCCACATGCTCAAGCCCCAACCGCGGATCAACGCCTTGAACCAGCCCTTCTGGCAGGGGTGCAACGAGGGCCGGCTGATGATCCAGTATTGCGGCGCCTGCCAGCGCCACGTCTTCTATCCCCGGGTGTGCTGCCCGTTCTGCCGCGCCGACGGCCTGCAATGGGTGGTCGCGAGCGGACGCGGCAAGGTGATTTCGCATACGACGGTGCGGCGCACCCACCACGACGGCTTCAATTCCGAGGCGCCCTATGTCTTCGCCGCCGTCGAACTGGAGGAGGGGCCGTGCCTGTATGGGCAACTGCCCGGCGCGCCGACCGATGGCGCGTCGCTGATCGGCCGGCCGGTACGGGCGGCCTTCGTCGAGCACGGGCCGGGCCAGAAGATCGCGGCCTTCCGCCTGGCTTGAGTCCCCGCCACTTTTTTCGGTAGACACGCCATGTCCGACTTTCATGCCAGCACCGAAGTGCGCCGGGATTTTCCCGTCAGCGCCCGCATGCTTTATCTGGACACCGCGCACCAGTCGCCCTTGGCCGCCAGCGTGCGCCGGGCGCTCGAGCGCTTCTACCAGGAGGCCAGCGAGTCCGGCGGGCCCAAGCCGGTGTGGCTGGAAAGGGTGGAGCGGGTGCGCGCCCGCGTCGCGGCCTTCCTGGGCGCGCAGGCGCGCGAGCTGGCCTTCACCAAGAACACCTCGGAAGGCCTGAACATCGCGGCCAACGCCATCGACTTCGCGCCGGGCGACAACGTCGTGCTGATCGAGGGCGACCATCCCAACAACGCCTACGCCTGGCTCAACCTGAAGCGGCGCGGCGTGGAAGTGCGTTTCGTCCGGCTGCCGGGCGGCGTGGCCGACGCGGCGCTGTTCGCACCCCGCGTGGATGCGCGCACCCGGGCCATTTCGCTGTCGCACGTGACTTTCCATGCCGGCCAGCGCCACGACGTCGCCGACATCGGCCGGCTGTGCCGGCAGCGCGGGATCTATCTGGTGGTCGACGCCATGCAGTCGGTGGGCGTGCTGCCCATAGACGTCAAGGCGATGGGCATCTCCATGCTGGCGGCGGGCTGCCACAAGGGGCTGCTGGTGCCGCAGGGGCTGGGCCTGTTGTACGTCGATGCGGCGCTGACGGAGCTGCAGCCGGTGTACTTGGCCACGGCGGGGCTGGCGCGTCCGCCCGCCGACCTGATCGCCAATCCCGACGACCTGGCGCTGCGCGAGGACGCCGGCCGCTTCGAGATCGGCAATTACAACCTGCCCGACATCCACGCGCTGGACGCCGCGCTGGACCTGATCGAAAGCGTGGGCGTCGCCGCCATCGAGCGCCACGTGCTGGCGCTGGGCGACCGGCTGATCGAACGCATGGACGCGCTGGGCGTGGGCCTGGTCGGGCCGCGCGAGCGCGCGCGCCGCGCCCATATCTACGTGCTGGACCTGCCGCCCGGTGAATGGATCGGTTTCCTGGCGCAGCAGGGCGTGCGCGTTTCGCCGGAGCGCGACGGCGTGCGCGTGTCTTTCGGCCTGTTCAATACCCCGGAGGACGTGGACCGCGTCGCCGGGATCATCGCCGCCGGCTTGCAGGCGCCCGTATCGGCCTGAGGAAGAGGTGTCGCCTGCGACGTTAATCGCCCGGTCCCGAGGCCGGGCCTGAATCAAGGGGCATGTCATGCAAAAAAGCACATTCTTTCGCTATGCCGCGGCCTGCGCGCTGACGCTGGCGGCGTCCTCGGCCTGGGCCCAGGCGCAGGGGCCTACCCTGCAGAAGATCAAGGAGACCGGCGCGGTGACGCTGGGGTACCGCGAGTCCTCGGTGCCGTTCTCCTTCCTGGACGCGCAGCAAAAGCCGGTGGGCTTTTCGCTGGACCTGTGCGCCGCCATCGTCGATCGCATCAAGCAGCAGCTCGGCATGCCCGACCTGGCGGTCAAGCAGGTGGCGGTGAACTCCTCCAACCGCATCCCGCTGGTGGTCAACGGGACCGTGGACATCGAATGCGGCGGCACGGCCAACAACCTGGCGCGCCAGAAGCAGGTGTCGTTTTCGGTGGCCACGTTCGCGAGCCAGCCGCGCTGGCTGGTGCGCACCGAATCGGGCATGAAGCGGCCGGCCGACCTCAAGGGCAAGACGGTGGTGGTGACCCAGGGTTCGAACGCCGTGGGCTTCGTGCGGGCCGCCAATGACAAGGACAAGCTGGGCGTGAACGTCATCCAGGCCAAGGACCACGGCGAATCCATGCTGACCCTGAGCAACGGGCGCGCGGCCGCCTTCCTGGAGGACGACATCCTGCTGGCCGGCGAGCGCGCCAATTCCCGCGATCCGGCGGCCTTCACCTTCCTGGAGGGCGGCTACCAGCCCGGCTATTACGGCCTGATGTTCAAGAAGGACGACGCGCCGTTCAAGGCCCTGGTCGACGGCGTGCTGACGGGGATGATGAAGGACGGCTCGTTCGAGCAGGCCTACCGCAAATGGTTCGAGTCGCCGATTCCGCCGCGCAACGTCAATCTGAACTTCCCGGTTCCGGAGCGGCTGCGCGAACGCATCGCCTCGCCCAGCGACAAGGTCGATTTCTGATCGCGGCGGGGCGGCCATGTTCAGCGTGCTATTCGAGGAAGTGCCGGAAGGCGGCGAACGCTATCTGGATTGGCTGATGAGCGGCCTGGGCTGGACGCTGTTCCTGGCCCTGGCAGGCTGGGCCGTTGCGTTCGCGCTGGGCGTGGCGGTCGGCTGCGCGCGCACCACGCGCCGGCCGCTGCTGGCGGCGCTGGCGCGGATCTACGTGGAGGTCTTTCGCAACATTCCCGTGATCGTGCAGATGTTCGTCTGGTACTTCGTCATGCCCGAGCTGCTGCCGCGCGCCTGGGGCGACGCGGTCAAGGCCATACCGCCGCCGTGGGGCAGCGTCATCCCGGCCCTGCTGGGGCTGGCGCTGTACACGGCGGCGCGGGTGGCCGAACAGGTCAAGGCCGGGATCGAGGCGCTGCCGCCGGGCCAGCGCAAGGCCGCCGAAGCGCTGGGCATGCGCGGCCTGCAGATCTACCGGCTGGTGCTGCTGCCGCAGGCGCTGCGCATCATCATGCCCACGCTGACCAGCGAGGTCATGGGCATATTCAAGAACAGTTCCGTGGCGCTGACCATAGGCGTGCTGGAGCTGACCGCGCAGGCGCGCCAGATCAACGAGTTCACCTTCCAGACCTTCCAGGCCTTCGGCGCGGCGACGCTGCTGTACCTGCTGCTGGCCTGCCTGGTGTACGCCTGCATGCGGCTGATCGAACGCCGCCTGCGCATTCCAGGCCAGCAGCCCGATCCGGCACCGCGCAGCCGCCTGCGCTGGCGCAAATCGCTTAAGGAGGTGTCGACGCCATGAACAGCATCGACTTCGGCGCCATCGAGCGCGCGGCGCCTTATCTGCTCGAAGGGCTGGGCTTTTCGCTGCAGCTGACCGCCAGCAGTTTCGCCGGCGGGCTGGTGCTGGGCGTGGCGCTGGCCCTGGTGCGGCACTTGCAGGTGCCCGTGCTCGCGCCCCTGGCCACGGCCTACGTCACGCTGATGCGCGCCATCCCGCTCATCATGGTGCTGTTCTGGTTTTTCTTCCTGGTGCCCATGGTGCTGATGTGGATGACCGGCGCGCCGCGCCCCGTGCCGGTGGGGCCGGTGTATACCGCCTTCATCACCTTCGCGCTGTTCGAGGCGGCCTATTACGCCGAGATCATCCGGGCGGGCCTGAACGCCGTCCCGAAAGGGCAGTACGAGGCCTGCCGGGCGCTGTCCATGTCCACGGCCAAGACCTACTGGCTGGTGGTGCTGCCGCAGGTGCTGCGCTCGGTCAGCCCCATCCTGCTGACCCAGACCATCATCCTGTTCCAGGACACCTCGCTGGTCTACGTGCTTTCGATCACCGACATGCTGGGCGCGGCCTCGAAGATCGCGCAGCGCGACGCCAGCCTGGTCGAAATGTACCTGACCGTCGCCGCGACCTATCTCGTGATTTCCGTACTGGCCTCGCAGGCCGTCGCCTACCTGCGCAAACGCAATGCCGTGGCCGTCCACGCCTGAGCGCCGCGCCCCGACTGGAGAATGACCATGACTGCGATCGACGCCACGCCTGCCGTCCAGCTGCGCAGGCTGAACAAGCACTACGGCGCGTTCCACGTGCTGAAGGACATAGACCTGGAGGTGGCGCAGGGCGAGCGCGTCATCGTCTGCGGGCCGTCGGGTTCAGGCAAGTCCACCATGATCCGCTGCGTCAACGGGCTGGAGAGCTATACGGACGGCGAGGTGCTGGTGCTGGGGCACGCCCTGGCCCACGACGGCGCGGCGCTGACCCGCGCGCGCCAGGAGGTGGGTATGGTGTTCCAGAGCTTCAACCTGTTTCCCCACCTGACCGTGCTGGAGAACTGCATGCTGGCGCCGGTGCATTGCCAGGGCGTGTCGCGGGCCGAGGCGCGCGAGCTGGCCTCGCATTACCTGGACCGCGTGCACATCGCGGACCAGGCCGGCAAGTACCCCGGCCAGTTGTCCGGCGGGCAGCAGCAGCGCGTGGCCATCGCGCGCGCCCTGTGCATGCGCCCCAAGGTCATGCTGTTCGACGAGCCCACTTCCGCGCTGGACCCGGAGATGGTCAAGGAGGTGCTGGACACCATGCTGGCGCTGGCGGCCGACGGCATGACCATGATCTGCGTGACACACGAAATGGGCTTCGCCCGCCAGGTCGCCGACCGCGTGGTGTTCATGGACCAGGGCCAGGTGATCGAGCAGGGCTGCCCGGGCCAGATCTTCGACGCCCCGGTCCACGACCGCACGCGGCGTTTCCTGGAGCAGGTGGTGCATTGAGGCAGCGCGGCGCCTATTTGCCGGTCCCGATCAGCGCCAGCAGCCCGTCGGACAAGGTGCCGCGCCAGACCAGGTAGTCGTGGCCGCCGGCCACCTCGCGGTGTTCTACCCAATAGCCCTTGGCGCGCAGCACGTCGCGCAGATGGCGGTTGGTTTCGAGTATGCCCGGCTGGCTGCCGCGCCCGGATTCGAACAGGCCCGCTCCCAGGAAGAAGCGTACCGGCAGCTTGCGCACAGCGGCGAACTGCCGCGTCAGCCACTGGTCCTCTTCGCCGGCCGGCGACCACCAGTACGAGCCCGATTGGCTGAGCACGTTGCCGAACACGTCGGGATGGCGCAGCGCGGCGTAGGCCGAGGCCAGGCCGCCATAGCTCGATCCGCCGACGATGGTGCGCGCCGCCGGCGCGCCCAGGCCTTGCTTGCGCGCCCACGGCATGAGCTCGCGCGCCAGGAAGTCGGCGAACGCCGGGTTGGGCGGCAGTTCCTGGCTGCGCGAATCGGCCGTGGGATTGTCGATGAGCAGGGCCGCGGTCGGGGGGATGACGCCGGCGGCGATCATGTTGTCCAGTATGGTCGGCGTGGGCACCCGGCCCAGGTAGGCGCCGGCGTCGAACAGCACCAGCACGTGGTTTTGCGCGGCCTCAGGCTGCCAGCCCGCCGGACGGTACAGGTGGATCTTGCGCGTGTTGCCCAGGATGGCGCTGTGCAATTCCCGGGTTTCCACCGTGCCGGCCGGCACGTCCGCGCGCGCCGCGACCCAGGGCTGCGCCGGGGCGTCGGCCAGTTCCAGAACCGAGTAGGTCTGGAACGGGTCGATGCCGCGCCGGGGATAGGCGCGGGGGTTGTACGGGTCGGCTTGCGCGGTCGCCAGGATGGCGCGCCGGCGCGCCATGCCGGAGCCAGGCAGTTCCGGCACGTCGGGCGCCAGGCGGTAGGACAGCCGCGTGGAGCGGGGCACGACGAAGCTGACGTACCAGACGTCGGAGTCGCCCAGCCGGGTCAGCTGCGCATGGTCCGAAGAGGGGCCGCCGAACAGGCGGACATTGCGTTCGGCGCCGCGCCACAGGAACGTGACGCGGTCGCGCGAGGCGTCCACCGGCTCGACCAGCGGGGCGCCGGTCTGCGCCACCTCGTCCCAGAAGGACGCCGTGGCGCCGCCCGAAGCCAGCGTCTGCGCCAGGGCGGCCAGGCGCGGGCTGTCTATCTTCGCGGCGGGCGCATGCTGCGCCGACAACGGCAGGCGTTCGGTGACCGTCCACCGGTACGCGCCGCGCCCCTGGGCCCGCACCGTAAAGGCGCCGTCGGCCGGCGCCACCAGCATCAGCGTGCCGGCGGGTTTTTCATGGTCGCTCAGCCGGCGTACGTGGCGGCCGGCGGCGTCCAGCAGGTCCAGCGTCACGCCGCTGTCGGCGGCCCAGGTTCCGGCCAGGAACTCGCCTTTCTGCAGGGAGATCCGTTCGTCGGAAGAGGCCTGCGGCGTGACCGTGCCCTGAGCGGATTGCGCGGCGGCGACTTGCGGCGCCGCCGCCGCCAATGCGCCCGCGAGCGCCGCCGCCGATGCGCGTGCGCGCCATTCCAAACCTTTTTGTGTATGCATGTCCATCCATTTCATCGGCATGGCGCCGATAAGTCATCGAGAGAAAATCTGAGCGCCGCGGCGGCTATTCGGTGCTGGCAAGCGGCAGCCTGGGCGCCCATACGCTGTCGGGCTCGCCGCGCGCGATGCGGCGCGCGCTGGCCTGCGCCAGCCAGGCGAACCCCAGGGCCATCGCCAGCGCCGTGGCGTCCACGGCCAGGGTCGCCGCCGACGCGTGCGCCCAAAGGCCGGACGCGGGAAACAGGGCGCCCAGCAGCGAGGTCGCCGGGATCGCCAGGGCCAGCGCCGCGGCCAGCCTAAGCAGATGCACGCCCGCCGCCGCGCCGCCGCGCAGGAAGGCCCAGGCGATGCACGCGAAGAAAGCCAGGTAGTACAGCGCTTGCAGCCAGGCGTCCAGGTCGCCCACGCGCCCATGAAGCCACTTGGACGCAAGCATCATCAGCGAAATCCCGCATACGCTTCCCAGGCAGACGCCGACGGTGGCCGAGGCCATCAGGCGCGTGTCCAGCCGTTGCGCGGGTATTGCGCCGGTCCGCCGGTCGGCGCGCTTGCGGCGTGTTTCGATCCACAGCAGGTTGCCGCTGTAGAACAGCCAGGCGCCCGCCAGCCCGAGCAGGAAGTACAGCCATTTCACGGCCGCTCCGCCGAAGGACGCCATATGCAGGGCGAAGAAGCTGCTGATCCAGAGATTGGGCGTGTCCTGCCCGCCCGGCAGGTAGTCGGTGCTGAGGACCTTGCCGGAATAAGGATCGAGCGCCAGGAAGCCGCCCATTGCCCTGGGCGAAACGGCGCGCTCGTTCTTGCCCCATACGCGCACCAGGGCGCGCGGGCCGGCGATGCGCTGGTATTGCAGCGTTTCGGGTTCGAAGCCGGGCGCGAACTCGCGCGCCCGGGCCACCAGCTCCCGGGGCGTGAGCAGGGTCGCCGGATCGCGCGGGCCGGCGGTTTCGGGCGGACCCGCGCGCTGGAACACCGCCGCCAGCTTGCCCTCGTACATCAGCTTGTCCTGCAGGTCGTAGATGCCGTCGTGAAACGCGAACACGACCGAGCTGAGCGCCATGACGATATGGAAGGGCAGGGAAACGATGCCCACCACGTTGTGCGCGTCCAGCCACATGCGTTTGAGGTTGCGGCCGGTGCGCAGGGCAAAGAAGTCCTTCACCAGCGACGGCAGCAGCACGATGACGCCGGAGACCAGCGCAAGCGCGTACAGCGACGCGACCACGCCCATGAACCAGCGGGCGGGATCGCTGTCGACGGGCAAGCCCACCACGCGGTGCAGCACGTCCACGAAGGACGCCAGCCCGCTGGGCCTGGATTGCTCCATTTGCAGCCCGCCCGCATCCAGGTAGGCGATGTAATGGCGCTTCGACGCTGCATCGCCGTCATTCCCGTCGGCCTCATCCCAGCCCATGCGGGCCGGCACGTGCTCGGCGTTGCGCAGATGGATGGCGAAGCCGTCGGCCACCTCGGGCCGCGCCGCCAGGACGCTGGCGATCAGGCCGGGGGTCTCGTCCAGCGGCAGGTACGAGACGGTCGGATTCGGCGTGGCCCAGCGGACGATGGGCTCTTTGAAGACCGTCAGCGCGCCCGCGTAGAACGCGATGAACAACGCCATGCCCGTCAGAATGCCGGTCCAGGTATGGACGGACTTGTAGATGCGTATCAGGTCGGCTTTCATGGCGTGTCTCCGTCAAAGCGCGCCGGTCAGGAACAGCGCGCCATACAGCGCCAGGCATGCCCCGCCCAGCCAGGCCCAGGCGCGCGCGCCGCTGGTGAAGAAATAGACGGTGCCGAGCACGCCGAGCCAGACGGGCGGCACCAGCCACATGACGAGCTGCGAGCGCGTCACCAGGGGAATGCCGGCGGTCAGCGCGGCCAGCGCGGCGCTGGCGCCGATGGCAAGCGCGAACCCCAGCAGCGCGCCCGCCAGGCTCTTGGATATCCAGTCGCGCCGGATGGCGGCGGGCTTACCGGGTTTCATGGGTATCGCTCCCGTGCGATCCCGCGAGAGCGCCAAGGTAGGGGATGAGGCTGAAGAACAGCATCAGGGCCGTGCAGAACACGAACACGGCCGCGACGCGCGTATGGGTGTACAGGCAGCCCCAGCCGCCAAGCGCCAGCAGGACTAGGCCCGCCGTGCGCGCCGGCAGCGTGGGCCAGGGCAGGGGCCGCCAGCGCTGGTTGGGCGAGGCGCGATAGATGCAGAAGCAGCCCAGGAATATGGCGGCCAGGCTGAGGGCGATCAGCGTTTGGATAATCATCTTGGCAAGGTTTCCGCTGGCGCTCAGAAGGTGATGCTGGCGGAGGCCGTGACGGTGCGCGCCGGGCCCAGCGTGGCGATCGGGGTGGTGTCGCTGAAGCTTCCGGCGTAATAGTGCTTGTCGAACACGTTGTTGACGTTCAGGCGCAGCACCACGTCGCGGCCGTTGACCTGCATGGCGTAGCGCGCGCCCAGGTCCAGCTGGCCCCAGCCCGGCAGCCGCAGCTTGTTGGCGGCGTCGGCGTACTGGCTGGAGGTGGCCTGCACGCGGCCGCTCAGGGTCAGGCCGGGCACCCACGGGGTGTCCCATTCCAGCCCGGTATTGGCCTGCCACCGCGGCGCGCCGACCGGGGTATTGCCGTCGTAGCGGCCGAAAGCGGTCTTGACCTGCTTGCCCTGGGAATAGGTGACGCCGCCCAGCACGCGCAGCCCGGGCGCGAGTTCGCCGAAGGTGTTCCATTCCACGCCGCGCACGCGCTTTTCGCCGCCGTCGGCATACGTGGGGTTGGAGGCCGACCCTTGGGCGACCAGCATGGGCTTGTCGATCTGGAAAACGGCCAGCGTATTGACGAACGCGCCCGCGTTCCACTTGACGCCCAGTTCCTTCTGCTCGGTCTTGTAGGGCGCGAACACCTGCCCGTAGTTGCTGGCGGTGGTGTCGGTGACGCTGTCGCCCTTGCTCAGGCCCTGCACGTAGTTGGCGTAGAGCGAGACGTCCGGCCCCCACGGTTTGACGACGATGGCGGCCGCGGGCGTCACGGCGTCCTTGTCGTAGCGGGTCGTCGTCTTGCCGGCGCTGTCGAAGTTCGTGGTCTTGACGCGCTGGTTGCGCAAGCCGGCGGTCACCCGCAGCTTGTCGTCGAGAAAGGACATGGTGTCCACCAGCGCCAGGCTGGACAGGGTGTTCTCCGCCGTCTTGGGCGCGCTGCCCGGCATGGCCGGCATGACCGGCGTGACCGGATCGTAGATGTTGGACCTGAAGGTGGAGCGCGCGCCTATGGACGAACCGTCTTCCAGGTCGAGCCGGGAGGCCTGCAGCACCAGTTCGTGGCCGACGCCGCCCGTTTCGAAGCGCGTGCGCAGGCCGGCCTCGGCCGACCTGGCGTCGGTGTAGGCGCGCTGGCCGACGATGACGCCCGTGAAATTGCCCTCGGCGTCGATCTGCCGCGCGTGGGTGCCGTTGATCAGCCCCGATTGGTGGCTGGCGCGCCAGCCCACGCCGGCGAAGGCCGACACATGGTCGTTGAAACGGTATTCGGCCCGCCCGATGACGGCGTTGCTCTGTATGTTGCCGTAGCCGGTGCTGAACAGGTTGGTGCGGGGATCGGGGGCTTCGGGAACGACCGAGCCGCCGAACCAGAACATGGCCGGCGTGCCGCCGCTGAACGATTCCTGGCTATGGTAGGCGTCTATGGATGCGGTGAGCGCGCTGCCGCGATAGTCCAGGCCGGCGGAGAAGAATTCGCGCTTGCGGGATTGGCCGTCCAGCGTGGTGGCGCCGTCGCTGAACGAGCCGTTGACGCGCGCGCCCCAGGCGTTGCCCGCGCCGAAGCGCCGGCCGGCGTCGATGGTGGCGCCCAGCTGGCCGTCGGCCTGCCAGTTCACGCCGTAGGTGGCGGCGGGCGTGTCGCCGGCGCGCTTGGGCACCAGGTTGACGCTGCCGCCGACCGCGCCGCTGGGCGCCATGCCGCTGAACAGGGCGTTCGGCCCCTTGAGCACTTCGACCCGCTCGACGAATTCGAGCGGAGTGCGTCCCATGGGCGCCAGGCCGTACATGCCGTTGATGGCCACGTCGTTCTGGTTGACGTCGAAGCCGCGGATGCGGAAGTTTTCGTACGCGTGCCCGCTGGACGTGGTGAAGCGGATCGACGGGTCGTTGGCCATGACATCGGCCAGCGTGCGCGCCTGCTGGTTCTGGATGAGTTCGGCGGTGTAGCTCGTGACGTTGAAGGGCGTGTCCATGACGCTCTGGTTGCCCATGAGACCCAGGCGCGCGCCTTCGGCCACCTGGCCGCCGGCATAGGGCGGGGGCAGGTCCTCGTCGCCCAGCGAACCCGCGGTGACCGTGACCGGCTGCAGCGTGGCCGGCGGCGGCGCGGTCTGCGCCCAGGCGTTGGGCAGCGGCAGAAGCATGCTTAGCGCGAGGCCGGGCGCGAGCCGCAGCATTCGCGAGTCGAGTTGGTGTAGCCGCTGGTTGGACAATTTCCGCTCCATTTCAAAATGCAAATGAGAATGATATCGAATAAATATCTTTTAAGACTAGCCCTGTTTGCCAATCTGGGACGCTTGCCGCAACGCCGGCTTGATCCATGACAAGCCGTGCTAGAGTCGATTTCCCCACTGCCAGCCGACCGATATGTCCTCAGACCTCGATTCCGATTCCGCCATCGCGCCCGCGCGCACCGCGCTGCTGGTCATGCATTACCAGACGGACATCATGGCGTTGTTTCCTTCGGCCGCGCCGGCGCTGCTGGCCAACACCCGCGCGCTGTGCGATGCCGCGCGGCGCCGGGGCGTCGCGGTGTATTTCGTGCGCATCGGATTCAGCGCGGGCTACCCGGAGGTCAGCGCGCTGAACAAGAACGGGCAGGGGATCAGGCGGATGGGGCTGTTCGTCGACGACGAGATCGCGCCGCAACTGGGCCGGCGCGAGGACGAGCCCTTGATCGTGGCGCACCGGGCCAGCGCATTCTTCGGCACCGGGCTGCAGGAGCGGTTGTCGGCGGCGGGCGTGGATACCTTGATGATGGCCGGCATCGCGTCCACCGGGGTGATGCTGTCGTCCATCGCCTATGCCAGCGATGCGGACTTCCGGCTGTTCACGGTCAAGGATTGCTGCTACGACCCGGACCCGGTGGTGCACGAACGCCTGTTCGCGACGGCGTTCGAGTCCCGCAGCACGGTGTTGTCCCTGGAGCAGGCCCTGGCGCTGCTCGCCTAGCCGCCCAGGCGCGCCTGCAGCGAGGCCAGGTAGGCGTCGCGCGAGGGCTGAAGATGGTTGCGGCACACGGTCATCAGCGTGTCGCGGTCGCCGTCGCGCAATGCGTGGATCAGCGCCCAGTGTTCCTGGCGCGAGCGTTCGCGGCTGGCGGCCGAGGTCAGCGTGCCGAAGCGGATGGGATGGGTGCGGCGGGCGTATTCCTCGATGGCCTGGGCCAGCACTGTGTTGTCCGGCAGGCTGAAGAATTCGCGGTGAAAGGACTGGTTGCTGCGGAACACGCGGCGCGCGTCGCCGTCGGCGACGGCCGCGTCATGTTCGCGCTGCACCGCCACCAGCGCGGCCAGCCTGGCCGGCGGCACGGGCAGCGGGATCAGGCTGGCGGCCTGGACCTCCAGCATTTCGCGCAGCGCGTAGAGTTCGCGGACTTCGCGCGCCGGGAAGGCGCGCACCACGGCGCCGACGTTGCGCTTTTTTTCGACCGCGCCCAGCAGTTCCAGCCCGGCCAGCACCTGGCGCACGGCATGGCGCTTCATGGAAAAGCGCGCCATGAGTTCGTCTTCGGTGAGCCGTTCGCGCGGGTGCAGGCGGCCGAAGACGATGTCTTCTTCCAGCGCCTCCATGGCGGCCTGGACGGCGTCGGGGGCCTGCGCTTGCAGGCTGTCGGGCGCGATCGCGTTCATGGGCCGGCTTACTTCCCGGGCACGGTGTCGCGCGTGACGGCGGCGCGCAGGAAGTCGAAGTCCACGCCCTGGTCGGCCTGCGTGACCGTCTGCAGGAACAGCTTGCGGTAGCCGCGCTCGGCGACCGGGCGGCTGACCGGCCGGGCCGCGGCGCGGCGCGCCAGTTCGGCGTCGTCGACCAGCAGCGAGATCTCGCGGCGCGACACCGACAGGCGGATGCGGTCGCCGTTCTCGACATAGGCCAGCGGCCCGCCGATGGCGGCTTCGGGCGTGACGTGCAGCACGATGGTGCCGGCCGCGGTGCCGCTCATGCGGCCGTCGGAGATGCGCACCATGTCCTTGACGCCGGCGCGCGCCAGCTTCTTGGGAATGGGCATGTAGCCGGCTTCCGGCATGCCGGGCGCGCCGGTGGGGCCGATGCGCTTGAGTACCAGGATGTCGTCGGCGGTCACGTCGAGCGCCTCGTCGTCGATGCGCCGGGCCATGTCCTCGGCGTCTTCGAACACCACGGCGCGGCCCTCGTGCTCCATGAGCTGGGCGTTGGCGGCCGACTGCTTGATGATGGCGCCGCCGGGGGCCAGGTTGCCGCGCAGCACGGCCAGGCCGCCCACGGGATAGATGGGCGAGGCGGCGCTGCGGATCACGTCCTGCGCGAAGGCGGGCGGCGCGTCGTCCAGCTCTTCGCCCAGCGTGCGGCCGGACACGGTCAGCGCGTCCAGGTGCAGGTAGGGGCGCAGTTCGCGCAGCAGCGCGGGCATGCCGCCGGCGTGGTGGAAGTCTTCCATATAGTGCTGGCCGGAGGGCTTCAGATCCACCAGCACCGGCGTCTCGCGGCTGATGCGGTCCAGGCCGGCCAGGTCGATGTCGATTCCCAGGCGTCCGGCGATCGCCGTCAGGTGCACGATGCCGTTGGTGGAGCCGCCGATGGCCAGCAGCACCCGCAGGGCGTTTTCGATGGACTTGCCGGTCAGGATGCGGTCGGGCGTGAGCCGCGCGGCGGCCATGGCCACGGCGGTGGCGCCGGTTTTCTCGGCCACGCGCACGCGGTCGGCGGTGACGGCCGGCGCCGAGGCGCCGCCGGCGACCATCATGCCCAGGGCTTCGGTGATGCAGGCCATGGTGCTGGCCGTGCCCATCACGGAACAGGTGCCCACGCTGGCCACCAGCTGGTTGTTGACGTCCGCGATCTCCTGCGCGTCGATCTCTTCGGCGCGATAGCGGCCCCAGTAGCGGCGGCAGTCGGTGCAGGCGCCCACGCGCTCGCCGCGGTGCGAGCCGGTCAGCATGGAGCCGGTGACCAGCTGGATCGCCGGCACGCCGGCCGAGGCCGCGCCCATCAGCTGGGCGGGCACGGTCTTGTCGCAGCCGCCGATCAGCACCACGGCGTCCATGGGCTGTGCGCGGATCATTTCCTCGGTGTCCATGGACATGAGGTTGCGCAGGTACATGCTGGTGGGCTGCGAGAAACTTTCGTGGACCGAAATGGTGGGGAAGTCCATCGGCAGGCCGCCGGCCAGCATCACGCCGCGCTTGACCGCTTCGATCAGCTGCGGGGCGTTGCCGTGGCACGGGTTGTAGCTGCTGCCGGTGTTGACGATGCCGATGATGGGACGCGACAGCGCGTCGTCGGTGTAGCCGGCGCCCTTGATGAAGGCCTTGCGCAGGAACAGCGAAAAGCCGGTGTCGCCGTAGTTGGTGAGCCCGCGCGCCACGCCGCGGGCGGCTGCGCCGGCGCTGTCGAAGGGGCCGGGGGCCGGCTTGTCGTTGTGGGTCTCGTCCGTCATCTTTATCTCGATAATATTATTGATAATTTGATGGCGGCATCATAGCGAGCCTTTGCACACAGCCGCAAGCGCTTTGTACGACGATTTCTATTGATCTGAATATAAGATCAGTCGATAGAAAAATTCTGCTTCTTCAATCAAGTGGCCCACCCTAAACTGGCGCCGTTGACGAGCCGGGCGTTGCTCCAATTCCTATACCCATCCCGGCAGGAGACCTACATGTCAGACCTGCGCCTGCGGCCGCGCCGCGCCGTCCTGTTTTCCCTGCTGGCGCTGTGCGCCGGCGTTTCCGCTCCGGCGCTGGCCGCCGACAGCTATCCCGACAAGCCGATCCGCATGATCGTGCCCTATCCGCCGGGCGGCGCCACCGACGTGATCGGCCGCGTGCTGGCGCAGGAACTCACCGGCGCGCTGGGCCAGTCGGTGGTGGTGGAGAACCGCGCGGGCGCGGCCGGCAACATCGGCGCCGACCAGGTCGCCAAGGCGCCGGCCGACGGCTATACGCTGCTGATGGGCGCGCTGACCAGCCATTCGATCAACGCCGCGCTGTACCGCGGCCGCGTCACCTACGACGTGGAAAAGAGCTTCGCGCCGGTTTCCATTGTCGGCACGGTGCCGCTGGTGTTCGTGGTGAACCCGTCGGTGAAGGCCAACACGCTGGCGGAATTCATCGCGCTGGCCAAGTCCAAGCCGGGCTTCATCACCATGGCCTCGGCCGGCAACGGCTCGCCGCAGCACCTGGCCGGCGAAATGTTCAAGCGCACGGCGGGCGTGGACGTGCTGCACGTGCCCTACAAGGGCAGCGGCCCGGCCATGACCGACCTGATGGGCGGCCAGGTACTGAGCATGATCGAGACGGTGCCGGCGGCCCAGGCCAACATCAAGGCCGGCAAGCTGCGCGCGCTGGCGGTGACTTCGCCGCAGCGTGTGGACGCGCTGCCCGACGTGCCCACCGCCGAGCAGGCCGGCCTGAAGGGCTTCGAGGTCAGCTCCATGTTCGGCATCGTGGCGCCGGCCAACACGCCCGCGCCGGTGATCGAGCGCCTGAACGGCGAACTGAAGAAGATCCTGGCCAAGCCCGACGTCCAGGCCTCCCTGCTCAAGCAGGGCGCGATCGCCACCTGGACCACGCCGGCCGACGCCAGCGCCCGCGTGTCGGCCGAAGTGGCGCGCTGGACCAAGGTGATCGACGAGGCCGGCGTCAAGGGAGAGTGACGATACGCCCGCGTCGAGGTTGCGCCGTTACGTCACTTGCGGACGTTCCGGCGCGGCTGTGTCGGGCGCGCAACAAGGCTTGCGTGAAAATGCAAGCGCGCGCATCAAACGGTTTGCGGCCCCTGGGGATTGTTGCGGCAAGACGCCGCAACGCCCCTGGGACCGGCCGCAATATTCCGCAATAATCCCCGGCGGCCCCTCTGGGGGAGGTTGACCCTGAATTGACTAAGCCGTAATGTACTTTGCGGGCCGCTCTAGGGCGGCAGGGGGATACAAACGTGACAGACAGCCAGGACGAAAGATCGATCCTGTATACGCATTTCGGCACGCATAGCCCGTACTGGCGCCTTGCCGCCGATAGCGATGCATTCGAGCTGGCCGCGGTCAAGGGCGCGGCGAACATCGCCACGGCCCTGCGTCCCGAGCAGGCGGCGGCGATACGCGCGCTGACCGGCATTACCTCCAGCCTCCAGATCGACATCACGCTGTACGGAGACCCGGTGCGTCTGCACCTGGTGGGCCGCAAGATCAACCCCAACGAATGGGCCGGCACCGCGTCCGCCCATTCCGATACCGCATCCGTCGCCAAGGACCTGGTCGAGGGCCTGTCCTTCGCCGAGACCGTGGTGTCCGAGGCCAACTCGGTCATCGTCATCGTCGACCAGCACGGCCGGGTGCAGCGCTTCAACAAGCTGAGCGAGGAATACACCGGCAAGCGCGAACAGGACATCGTCGGGCGCAGCGTGTTCGACATGTTCATGACGCGCGAAGAGGCCATCGCGTCGCGGCGCAACATCGCCGAGTTCTACAAGCACGGCCAGTCCTACGAGGCCGAGCGGGTGATCAACACGGTCAAGGGCCCGCGCCTGTTCCTGTTCCGCAACAAGTTCGTCACCAGCGGCAGCGGCGAGAAACGCACCTACCTGATCTGTTCGGGCACCGACATCACGGAAGAACGCCAGGCCCAGGAACGCCTGCGCGTGCTGGCCAATACCGACATGCTGACCAACCTGCCGAACCGCCACGCGATCACGACGCGGCTGAAGACGGCGCTGGCGGCCGGCGCGGACGCGCGCGGCGGCGTGCTGTTCCTGGACCTGGACAATTTCAAGCGCATCAACGACCACTACGGCCACGGCTTCGGCGACCACCTGCTCAAGGCGGTGGCGGTGGCCATCTCGTCCTGCCTGTCCGAAGGCCAGACGCTGGCGCGGCTGGGCGGCGACGAATTCATCGTGCTGCAGGAAGAAGCCCAGCCCTGGGAATTGGAAGCCACCGCCCAGCGCATCATCGAGCGCCTGCGCGAACCGTTCCGCCAGGGGCTGATCGAGGTCTACACCAGCTGCTCCATCGGCATCGCCATGTACCCCGACCACGGCGACGACCTCGACAGCGTGGTGCGCAGCGCCGACATCGCCATGTACGTGGCCAAGGAAGCCGGACGCCATACCTACCGCGTGTTCCAGCCCGAGATGGACCGCCGCAACGCGGACTACGTGTGGCTCGACACCAACCTGCGCAAGGCCCTGACCGAAGGCCACCTGATGCTGTACTACCAGCCCAAGCTGGCCGGACGCACGGGCGAGGTCACCAGCGTCGAGGCGCTGCTGCGCTGGCGTTCGCCCGAGCGCGGCATGGTCTGTCCGAGCGCCTTCATTCCCTATGCCGAGGAATCGGGCCTGATCTCGCCGCTGGGCGTCTGGGTCATGCGCGAGGCCGCGCGCCAGGCGGCCGCCTGGAAGCAGGACGGCCTGAACATCCGGATCGCCGTCAACATCTCGGCGCGCCAGCTGAACGACAAGGGCGTGGTCAGCGAGTTCATGCGCGCGACCAGCGACGCCGGCCTGGATCCGTGCCTGCTGGACATCGAACTCACCGAAAGCTGCCTGATCGAAGACGAAAACGCGGCCATAGAACTGATCAAGCAGTTCCGCCAGCTGGGCGCGCGGGTGCACCTGGACGACTTCGGCACCGGCTATTCCTCTCTGTCGCAGCTGGCCCGGATTCCGCTGGACGCGATCAAGCTCGACGCCAGCTTCGTGCGCGGGGTCAACGAGAATCCGGTGTCGCAGGCGCTGGCGCGCGCCATCGTCGCCGTGGCGCGCACGCTGGAACTGAAGGTGATAGCCGAGGGCGTGGAAACCCTGGAGGAAGCGGTGTTCGTGGACTCGCTCGGGGTGGACGCCAAGCAGGGCTATCTGTACGCCAAGCCCATGCCGGCGGCCGAATTCTCGGCCTGGCTGGCCCAGCGCCGCCGGCTGCACCTGATCGCCTGATCGCTTGCAGCAGCCGGCCCGGCGCGCCGGGGATCAATGCATGGTGGCTTCCGTGCCCGACTCGGACGTGACGGCGCTGCGCCGGTTCTGCGCCATCACCAGGCGTTCCATGTAGGCGCGGTCCTTGGGATCGATCGAGAACGCGGCCTCGACCCAATCCTCGGTGATGTCCATCAGCTCGGAGCGCGGCAGGCTCAGCACGCGCTGGCGCGCGCGCAGCATGGCGCGCATGCCGTTGAGCTTGGGCCGCATCACGTCGATGAAGGTGCGCGTGGCCTTGTAGGCGTCGCCCGGCTCGAACAGCACGTCCACCAGGCCGCGCGCATGGAACCATTCGGCGGTATGGGATTCGCCCGTGCCGATCAGTTCCTCGGCCAGCTTCATGCCCGAACGGCGCGCCACCAGCGAGTACCCGCCCATGCCCGGGAACAGGTTGAACGCCATTTCCGGGAAGCCCATGCGGGCGGTGTTCTGGGCCAGGACGAAGTGGTGCGCCAGCGCCGCCTCGAAGCCGCCGCCCAGCGCGGTGCCCTCGATCATGGCCAGCGAGATCGCGCCGGTGTCGAAGCCGCGGGTGGCGGCGTGCACGCAATCCACGCAGGCCCGGGCGTAGGCCCGCAGGGCCTCGCGGCGGCCGGTGCGGATCGCCTCGGCAAAGAAGTTGAGATCGCCGCCGACGTTGTAGATCTGCGGCACCAGCGAGCCCGTGACCCAGAAGTCGATGGGTAGGCCGGAATCCTTGGCGGCGCGCGCCAGGGTCATGATCTCGTCGATCAATTCATGGTTGAAGCACGGCCGCGGGTGTGCCCGCAGCATCATCCACATGACTCGACGTCCCTCCTCGTAAAACGCGGAGATCTGCTTCAGATTGCCGGCGGCGGTGAAGGGGTGGCAGTCCGGATGAATGAGCTGATTCATTTACTTTCGTCCAATCGATCAAGGTGAGTCGGAGTACTGCGGCTTCAGCCTAATACAGACCTTCGGGCTTCCGTCTCATGCAAAACTCATGCGACTGGCCAGAGTTCTCCGTAATGCAAAGGCCGGAGTGATCGTTGGAGAAAAAATGCGGGCGCGGCGCGGCGCTCAACCCCTCAGCCGAGGCGCGCATACGGAGAAGGGATGAGGGGGCGAGCAAATACGCGGCTCTCCGGGCGGCGCCCGGCGAGCCGGGCGGGGTGGCCCGGCTCATGCTTAGGAACGAGGGGGAGAGGGCGACGGCCGCCGCCTTCAGACGATGCCGGTCAGGTAATAGACGGCGATCGTCACGAAAACCGACAGCGTCGAGATCAGCGTGATGGCGAAAATATCGCCGTAGGACTGGCGGTGGGTCAGGCCGGTCACGGCCAGCAGCGTGATCACCGCGCCGTTGTGCGGCAGCGTGTCCATGCCGCCGCTGGCCATGGCGGCGATCCGGTGCAGCACCTCCATCGGGATGCCGGCGGCGTTGGCGCTGTCGATGAAGGTCTGCGCCATGGCGGCCAGCGCAATGCTCATTCCGCCCGAGGCCGAACCGGTGATGCCGGCCAGCGAAGTCACGGCCACCGCCTCGCCGACCAGCGGGTCGGGTATGGCCTTGAGCGCGTCGGCCACCAGCAGAAAACCCGGAAGCGCGGCGATCACGCCGCCGAAGCCGTACTCGGCGGCGGTGTTCATGGAGGCCAGCAGCGCGCCCGACACCGCGCTCTTGCTGCCTTCGGCGAAATGCGCCCGGATGGCCGAGAACGAGAACAGCAGGATGGTGGCGATGCCCGCGATCAGCGCGCCCATGACCGCCCACAGCGCGACCTGGTCCTGCGCGTTGACCGGCAGCGGCTGGGGCAGGCCGGGTAGCGCCACTTCGGAACCGGCCGGATACCAGCCCGGAATCCAGCGCGTCAGCAGATAGTTGGCCACGCCCACCACCACCAGCGGCAGCAGCGCGATCAGCGGATGGTGCTGGCGCTCGCCGGGCGGGGTGGCGGGCTCGTTGCGCAGGTCGGTGCCGTAGGTTTCGCCGGCCGCCGCCGCGCGCTTGCGCCGCCATTCCAGGTAGGCGATGCCGGCCGTCAGCGTGCAGGCCGCGCCGATCAGGCCCAGCCACGGCGCCGCCCAGGTCGTGGTCTCGAAGAACGTGGTGGGGATGATGTTCTGGATCTGCGGCGTGCCGGGCAGGGCGGTCATGGTGAAGGTGAACGCGCCCAGCGCGATCGCGCCCGGCATCAGCCGCTTGGGGATGCCGCCCTGGCGGAACATCTCGGCGGCGAAGGGGTACACCGCGAACACCACCACGAACAGCGACACGCCGCCGTAGGTCAGCACCGCGCAGACCAGCACGATGGCCATGATGGCGCGCTCGGCACCGATCAGGCGCAGCACCGCCTGCACGATGGCGCGCGAAAAGCCCGACAGCTCGATCAGCTTGCCGAACACGGCGCCCAGCAGAAAGACGGGGAAATAGAGCTTGGCGAAGCCCGCCATGCGCTCCATGAAAATGCCCGAGAACACCGGCGCCAGCGCCGATGGGTCCGTCAGCAGCACCGCGCCCATGGCCGCGATGGGCGCGCAGAGAATCACGCTATAGCCGCGATACGCCGCCAGCATCAGGAACGCCAGCGCCGTCACCACGATGATCAATCCGGTCATTCGGTACTCCAGGAATGAAGAGACGAGGGGTGAGGGGCCTCCACCTTACCGCAACAAACCGGATTGCTTATTGCGCGATCAGCGCGCCAGCAGCGCCTGCGCCTGGGCCGCGATGTCCAGGTCGACGGCGGCGTCGTCGCCATCGTTCAGGTACCAGGCGGCGGACAGCCCGCACCAGGCCACCACCCACTGCAGCAGCCGGCGGCGCTCCAGGCCGGCTTGCCCGGCCACGATTTCCAGGCGCCGCTCGAAGCGGCCGGGCACGATGGCCACCGGCGGTTCGGGGTCCGACAGGTCCGGGTTGCAGAAGATGTTTGCGTAGTCGAACGCGCGCTCGCCATACAGGCGCTTGGGATCGATGACCAGCCAGCCGCGAGCGCCGAAGTCCAGGATGTTGTCGTGGTGCGCGTCGCCATGCAGCACCGCCAGGTCCCGCTGGCTGTCGAGCAGGACGCGGGCATGGCGGGCGCTCTCGGCCAGGATGCCGCCGCGCGCGCGGGCGGCGGGCCAGAGATCGGCGAACCAGGACTCCAGCGGGCGCAGTTCGGGCAAGGGCTTGGCCCGCGGCGCGTGCAGTTCCTGAAGCACGCTGCAGATGATGCGCGTCGCCTCGTCGTCGCGGCCGTTGCGCGCATACTCCGCCAGCGAGCGGCCGCCGGTGGCGCGCTCCAGCACAATGGCCTCGTCGTCGTGCGCGAGCACGCGCGCCGCGCCGTGCCCGTCCCACCAGCGCATCAGCACGCCGCCCTGTTTTTCATCTTCCTCGTGGGAGACCTTGAGCATGGCGGGCTGGCCGCGATGCAGCACCGGCAGCAGCCGCGCCGCATGGGTGACGATGGGGGCGCCGTCGGGCGTCAGATTCCAACGGGACAGGTAGGCGTCGAACATGGCAGCCGTGGCGGTCTTGATCGGAAGGCCTATGGTAGTGGAAGCGGCGCTCGGCTCCGGCTCAGCGCGCGCCGCGACCCGGCTGCAGCCCGGTGAGCGCCGCGGCCAGCAGATTGACCGCGGCGCTGATGGCGATGGGCAGCGTGTAGCCGCCGCGCAGGTCATAGGCGTAGCCGGCCGCAACCGGGCCGATCAGGGTGCCGAACGCCACGCTGGTGTACAGCACGCCGATGATGCCGCTGACATGGCGGCCGCCGAAGTAGTCCATGACCACGGCAGGCAGCAGCGCGACCCAGCCGCCGTAGAACAGACCGAAGGCCAGCGCGAACAGCGCCAGCGTCCAGAACTGGCCGCAGGCGCCCCATAACGCCAGCGTCGCCGCCATGCCGGCATACATGGCGGCCAGCGACGCGCGCCGGCCCAGGCGGTCGGCCAGCGCGCCCAGCAGATAGCGGCCGGCCGTGCTGCCCGCGCCTATCGAGCCCAGCAGCAGTACGGCGAGCGCCGGCTCGATGTCCCGGTCCAGGGCGTAAGGAACCAGATGCACGAAGGGGACGAATACGCCGAAGGCGCCGGCCAGGCAGGCCAGGTACAACAGGACGAAAGCCTTGCTGCGCACCGCCGTCCGCACCGGCAGGCCGGGCGCCGCCGCGCGCGCCGCGTCGGCGGGCCGCGGACCGGCTGCGCCGTCGGGCAGCAGGCCGCGGTCCGCGGGAGAATTCTCGATCCAGCGCGCCGCCGCGCAGCCGGCCAGCGCCACGCCCGCGGCCAGTATCAGATACGCGCCGCGCCAGCCCCAGTGGTCGATCAGGACGGCCGCCAGCGCCGGCACCAGCAGCGTGCCCACTCCGATGCCGCTGACCGCCAGTCCCGACGCCATTGCGCGGCGGCGTTCGAACCAGCGCTGCACCGCGCCGACCACCGGCACGTAAGAGCAGCCTATGCCCAGTCCGACGCCCAGGCCATACGCCGCGTAGACCTGCGTCATGTTGCGCGCCGCGCCCGCCAGCGCGAGGCCCGCCGCCAGCAGCAGCATCCCGGCCACGGCCAGCCGTCGTGAACCGTAGCGGTCGGCCAGCGGACCGCTGATGGCGCCGAAGCCGAAATACAGAAAACCCGCCAGCGAGAACACCAGCGATACTGCGCCGCGGGTGGCGGAGAACTCCTGTTGCAGCGCCTCGACGAACGCGCTGAAAGAATACGCGCTGCCAAAGCCGAGCAAGGTAATGGCAAAGGCGGCGGCCACCACCCGCCATCCGTGGAAGATCGGTGCGGCGCGGCTGCGGCCGCCCAGCGGTTGCGCGGGGGTGGTCATTCGGCGTACTCCCGCGGGCGGCTCAGGTGCCAGCGCGTCGCCGCCTGGAAGGCGGCGCCCAGGCGCAACAGCGTGGCCTCGTTCAAATGAGCCGCCACGAGCTGCACGCCCATGGGCATGCCTGCTTCGCACAGTCCGGCGGGCAGCGTCAGGCAGGGATGGCCGGTCATGTCGAACACGCAGGTATAGCGCTGCAACGCGGCCACCAGCCCTGGCTGGCGGCCCAGCGTGCTGACGGTGGCCAGCGTCAGCGGCGCCATCGGCTGTACCGGCGTCAGCAGCGCATCGACGCCGCCGAACAACGCGTCCACCTTGCCGCGCAAGGCCATGCGCCGCAGCAGGATGCGCTGGTAGTCCGTGCCGGACAGCGCCAGCCCCGCGTCCAGCACGGACGCCAGGACCGGGCCGTAGTCGGCGCTGCGCGCGGGATAGCTGGACGCGTGCGCCACGGCCGCTTCCACCGCGCAGTTCGGCGCCCAATCGCGTACGGCCTGTTCCGCGTCGGCGGCCGGAAAGCGCAGCGGCACCAGCGTCGCGCCCAGTTCCTGGAACACCTGCGCCGCGGCGGCCGTCATGGCCAGCGTCTGCGCGTCCGCGCCGTCGCCGTTCCAGTCCGCGTCGATGCCGATCCGCAGTCCTTGCGCCGGCTCCCCGGCCAGCCGGGCGTAAGGCGGCACGGGCGCCTGCAACGCGGTCGGGTCCAGCGGGTCGGGGCCGGCGATAGCCTGCAGCAGCACCGCGGCGTCGCGCGCGCTGCGGGCCATGACGCCCATGTGATCCAGCGACGGCGCCAGTTCGAAGGCGCCGTGGCGGCTGACGCGGCCCCAGGTCGGCTTGATGCCCGTCAGCCCGGCGGCGGCGCTCGGCCAGCGGATCGAGCCGCCGGTGTCCGAGGCCGTCGCGCCGAAACACAGGCCCGCCGCCGTCGCCACCGCCGATCCGCTGGACGAGATCCCGGTCCAGTAGGCGGCGTTCCATGGGTTGCGCGGCGGCGCGATGTCGGGATGGTGATCCGAATAGGCGCCCTCGGTCATCTGCAACTGTCCCAGCAACACCGTGCCCGCCTCGCGCAGCCGGCGCGTCACGGTGGCGTCGTAGTCCGCCGGCTTGTCACGGTGAAGCACGCCGCCGGCGGCCGTCGGCACGCCTTTGCGCCGGAACAGATCCTTCAACGCGATGGGCACGCCGTGCAGCGGACCGCGATAGCGGCCGGCGCGGATCTCGGCCTCGGCCGCCTCGGCCTCGCGCAGCGCCGACGCCGCCGTAACGCGGGCATAGCTGCGCAAGACGCCGTCCAGTTTTTCGATTCGCTGCAATTGGGCGCGCGTGACCTCGACCGGCGACGCGTCGCCCGACCGGATCAGCGCGGCCAGCTCGGTCAGTTCCAGATAATGGAGGGCAGCGCCCGGCTTGATGGCTGGTAGGGAGTTCATCTATGCTTTATCTAACGTGTACAAGGGCAAGGACTGCAAGTTAATCCCTGGAAACAAGCCCGTACAAGCCATGATTTCTATGCTTTTCGCATTAGAAAAACTAAACATTGTGTCGCCATCCAGATTGCCTCCGCTAAACGCTTTGCGCGCCTTCGAGGCCGCGGCCCGCCACCTGTCGGTAAAGGCCGCGGCCGAGGAACTGTGCGTGACGCCCGGCGCGGTCAGCCAGATGGTCAAGACGCTAGAGCAGCATCTGGGCGTGGCGCTGTTTCTGCGCATGAACCGCCGCATCCAGCTCACCGACGCGGGCCGCGATTTCCTGCCGCCGGTGCGCAACGCCTTCCGCCAGATACTCGCGGCCTCGGCGCGCGTCGCCTCGCCGCCGGCCAGCCGCGTTCTCGTGGTCGGCACCACCGCGTTCTTCGCCTCGGCCTGGCTGATCCCGCGGCTGGCCGATTTTCATGCCCGCCATCCCGAAATCGATTTGCAGATCGTCACGGGCAACGCCCTGGCGGCGTTCGGTCGCGACGGCGCGGACATCGCGATCCGCCACGGACTGGGCCGCTATCCGGGCTTGCAGAGCGAACACCTGTTGACCGTGGCGGTCGTGCCCGTGGCCGCGGCCGGACTCGTCGCCACCCTGGGCATGCCGCGCAGCGCGCGCGACCTGCTGGACTGGCCGCGCGTGCACGATCAGGCGCGCAGCGGCTGGCAGCTATGGTTCGCGGCCCAGGGCGTCGAAGACGCGGGTATGCCGAGAGGTCCGGCCTTCGACGACGGCGGCCTGCTTCTGAAAGCGGTCGCCGCGGGGCAGGGCGCGGGCCTGTTGCCGGCCGCGATGGTGGCCGACGAACTGGCCTCGGGCCGCCTCGTGCAACTGGCGGACCAGGCCAGGCTGGAAGAGTTTGCGTACTACCTGGTCTGGCCGGGCAGGGCCGCGCTGCCGGACAAGGCGCGCGCGTTTCGCGACTGGCTGCGGGAATCGGGCGCCCGATGAGCGCGCCTCAGGCGCTGCCCGCCGCGGTCAGCGCCGCGGCCCGCCGCGCCAGTTCCGCCACGCCCAGGCTGGTGGCCAGCGTATGCCGTTCCAGTTCGTGCAGCGGCACCCAGCGGGCCTCGCTGGCGTCGTCGCCGGCGACGGGCTCGCCCGACCGCCAGCGGCACAGCACCGCGATCAGGATGAAATGGCGGCGCAGCGCGCCCGACTCGTCGCGGTCGAACACGTCCACCGCGTCGAACACCTGCACCGGCTCGGCGCGCACACCGGTTTCCTCCAGCAGTTCGCGCGCGGCGGCGTCCTCGATGCGCTCGCCGGCCTCGATCTTGCCGCCGGGAAACGCCCAGCGGCCCGCATCGGGAGGATTGGCGCGGCGAACCAGCAGCACCTGGCCGTCGCGCACCACGGCCGCGATCGTGGCGGGAATGGGATGTGTGGTCATTGCGGAGTGTTATTTGAGCGCCGGGCCGGGATACGCCGCGGCGGACCTGCCTGTCGTGTTGACCCGTTCATCATATGACAGTAGCGCAAATCCCCGTGGTGCCGGCCCCGATTCCTGGTGCACACTGTCGCCACGCGCCGCCACGAGCGCATGCGATCGACAACAGGGGCTTGCAGCATGGACACACCGGACCGGCAGTTGCGCTATTTCCTGCGGATAGCCGAATTGAAATCGCTGTCGCGGGCGGCGGAGGAGCTGGATCAGACGCAGTCCGGACTCAGCCGGCAACTGGCCGCGCTGGAAGCGCACGTGGGCAAGCCGCTGTTCACGCGCACCGGGCGCGGGGTGGAACTGACCGAGGCCGGGGCCCGCCTGTTGGACGGCATATCGCCGGCCTACCGCAGCATCGACCGTACGCTGGAGGCGGTGCGCCAGCGCGAGGGCATCACCCAGGGGACGGTCCGTCTGGCCACGGTGCATACGCTGAGCTATTACTTCATGGCCGAGGTGGTGGCCAGTTTCGTCAGCAGGCATGATCACGTGAATCTTTCCGTCATGGGCCGCAGTTCGCCCGAGGTGGTGGCGCTGGTGGAAAGCGGCAAGGCGGACGTGGGCTTCGTCTACGATTCGGCGGTCGCCTCGGACAACCTGGCCTCGACCACGCTGTTCGACGACGATATGTGCCTGATCGTGCAGGGCGGCCAGCCGTTGGTGGACAACGCGGACCTGGCTGGCATGAGCCTGCGGCTGGTCGGTTTTCCGCCGCATTACGCCCTGCGCAAGATGATCCACAGCGCCGGGCTGGAGCCCGAGTTCGTCGCCGAGGCCGAGACCATAGACGCCATGCTCAAGCTGGTGTCTTCCGGGGTGGGCGCCTGTATCCTGCCTTCGCGCATCCCCGACAAGCTGCTCAACGACTACGGCCTGCGCAAGGTTCGCATCCACAGCCCGATCCTGCGGCGGCGCGTGGTCGCCATCACGCTTGCGCGCCGCCAGCCTTTGCCTCTGGTGAGCGACCTGTTGGCCAGCGCCGTCCGCATCGCCCTGCAATAGCCCGGCGGCCGCCTCGAACGGCGCGCCGAATAGCAGCTATGACCCTGGCTGCATGGCTGGATTGCGCCGCGGTTTCCATACTGTCGATACTGCGCGCGCCGTGCGCCGCAGGCATAACAGGGGAAGACATGAATACCGCGTTAAGGGAAAAATCCTACTTCGACACCCGCGCCACGCAGGAAATGGCGCGCCATCTGCATGCCGTGCCGCGCAGCATCCAGGAGACCATGGCCTACGCCTGTCGCATCCTGGCCATGACCGAGCAGGAGGCCGGCCTGGCCGGGCAGATCAGCATGCGCTCGCAGCGGCCCGGCGCCTATTGGACGCTGCGCTTCGGCCTGGGCTTCGATGAAGCCACGCCGGCCGATTTCATCGAGGTCGACCGCGACCTGCACACGCTGACGGGCGAGGGCATGGCCAATCCGGCCACGCGTTTTCACCTGTGGGTCTACGAGGCCCGGCCCGACGTGCAGTCGATCATCCACACGCATTCGCCCTGGGCCTCGGCGCTGGCGGCGGCCCGCCAGCCGCTGGTGGTCGCCCAGATGGACATGACGCCGCTGCATGACGATTGCGCCTTTCTGGGCGAATGGCCGGGCGTGCCGATCGCAGACCAGGAGGGCGTCATCATCTCCCAGGCGCTGGGCGCCAAGCGGGCCATCATCCTGGCCCACCATGGCTATCTGACGGCGGGCCAGTCCTGCGAAGAGGCGACCTACCTGTCGGTGTACCTCGAACGCGCCGCCCGCATGCAGATCCGCGCCCAGGCGTTCGGCCCGCTCACGCCCGTGGACGATGCGCTGGCGCGCGAAGCGCACGACTACCTGCTCAAGCCCTCGATCGTCAACGCGACGTTCAACTACTGGGCCCGGCAGACGCATGGCGTCGCGCCCCTGCCGCTGCCGGCCGCCTGACGCCGCTGCGCGGCATTCCTCCAGACACTTTTCGGGGAGTCACGACATGATGACGACCAAGCCAGCGGCTGCGCGCTCGCGCCGCGAATACGTGACGGCCGGACTGGCCAGCATGATGGGCACCACGATCGAGTGGTACGACTTTTTTCTTTATGGCACGGCCGCGGCGCTGATCTTCAACAAGATCTTCTTTCCGGCCTTCGATCCGCTGACCGGTACGCTGGCGGCGTTCGCCACCTATTCGGTGGGTTTTTTCGCGCGGCCGCTGGGCGGCGTGATCTTCGGCCACTACGGCGACAAGATAGGCCGCAAGTCCATGCTGCTGATCACGCTGCTGCTGATGGGCGTGCCCACGATACTGATCGGACTGATTCCTTCCTACGAGCAGATCGGCTACTGGGCCGCGGTGCTGCTGGTGCTGATGCGTTTTCTGCAAGGCATCGCGGTGGGCGGCGAATGGGGCGGGGCGGTGCTGATGGCGGTAGAGCACGCTCCCAATGGCAAAAAGGGCTTCTTCGGCAGCCTGCCGCAGGCCGGCGTGGCGCCGGGCCTGATCCTGTCGTCACTGGCGATGGGGGCGGTCGCGTCCCTGCCCGAGGCCGACATGCTGGCCTGGGGCTGGCGCCTGCCGTTTCTGGCCAGCGTGGTGCTGCTGCTGGTGGGCTGGTTCATCCGCGTCAAGGTGGCCGAATCGCCGGACTTCGAGCAGATGCGCGACAAGGGCGCCAAGGTCGAAGTGCCGGTGGCCGAGGTGCTGAAAAACCATCGCCGCGCGCTGCTGGTGGTGGTGGGCGCGAGGCTGGCGGAAGTGACCTGGTTCTATACCGTGGTGACGTTTTCCCTGGCCTACGCGACCGGCACGCTGGGCATCCCCCGCTCGGTGATGCTGGACGCCACCATCTGGGGCGCGGCGCTGGCGCTCATCACCATGCCGCTGTTCGGCATGCTGGGCGACCGCATCGGTCACAAGTGGGTGTTCATGGCCGGCACCATCGGTATCCTGGTGTGCGCGCCGCTGTTCTTCCTGTGGCTGGGCAGCCGTGAGACTGGCTGGATCATCGCGGCGGTGTGCCTGGCGATCGGCCTGGTGTATGCCTGCCTGTACGGGCCGGAGGGCACACTGTTTTCCAGCCAGTTCCCGGCCCATGTGCGCTATACGGGAATTTCGCTGGCGGTGCAGGTCTCCGGCGCCATCGGCGGCGGGCTTGCGCCCATCGTGGCGACCTGGCTGCTGGCCAAAGGCGGTGGCGATCCCAAGTACGTGGTGTGGTATCTGGCGCTCCTGGGGCTGGTCGCCCTGTACAGCGCCTGGCGCATGCGCAGCGAAGCCGCTGCGCCCGTGCTGCGCGTGCCGACCCGCACGGACCTGAGGACGCCATGAAGACCATCGATTATTACTTCTGGATGAATTCGGACTGGGCATACCTGGGCGCCGACCGCCTGGAGGCGCTGGCGGCCAGGCGACAGGCGGCGATCCGCTACCTGCCGGTAGACCTGCCCGAGGTCTACGCCCGCACCGGCGGCATATTGCTGGGCCGGCGCGCGCCAGAGCGCCAGGCCTACCGCGTGGCGGAACTGGCGCGCTGGTGCCGCAAGCTGGGCATCCACGTCAATCCGCAGCCGGCCCACATGTGCCCGGACGCCAGCCTGGCCTCGCGCATCGTCATCGCGGCCGACAGCGCGGGCCTGCCGGTGGCGGCCCTGTACAAGGCCATTCTGAAAGCGCAGTGGTGCGACGAGCAGGATATTTCCGACCCGGCCACGCTACGCGCCATCGTGCAGCGCGAGGGCCTGGACGCCGCGGCGCTGCTGGAGGCGGCGGCGCGGCCCGAAACGGAGGCAGCCTATCGGCGCAACACCGATGCCGCGGTGGCAGCCGGGGTATTCGGGTCGCCGTCCTACGTCTATCGCGGCGAGCTGTTCTGGGGGCAGGACAGGCTCGACATGCTGGAGGAGGCGGTCGCGGCCTAGGCGGCGCGCCGCCCGTTTCACCGCGCGGTCGCGCCTGCTTCGGCCTGGCTGCGGCCGCGCGCCAGGAATTCGGCGGCACGCACGATGTCGACGTCGTTGCGGCGGTCCTCCGCCATGTAAGGAACCTGCTTGCGGAACTCGCGCCACAAGGCCCCGGTGCCCGCACCGGTCTTGAAATCGGGCTGTTTCGCAATGCGCAGGTCCACCGCCTGGGCGGCGTGCATCAGCTCCACCGCCAGCAGCGTCGTCATGCGGTCGACCTGGGCGGCCAGCCTGCGTCCGGAGGCGGGCGCGTTGGTGCCCACGTCCTCGATGTTTCCGGCCTGGGGCTGCACGTCGGTCGACATCGGCATGGACAGGGTCCGGATCTCCGCCGCCAGCGAGGAGACGGTTTTCTGGATGGGGCCATAGCCGATCGCGCCGTTGCCCGGGCTCAGAAACCTCGGCAGGCCGGTGAAGCCCGGGTCCGTCAGCCTGAGCGTGCGTTGCGTCGACAATTGCGCCACCTGGGACAGGGCCACCGTCATGCCCTGCAGGGGCAGCGCCCAGCCGCTGGGATCGAATCCGGCGCTGGGCAGCACGGCGCCGCGGACGGGCCCTTCGGTGACGTAGAACTGGCGCTCGTAGGGCTGCGCCGTCTCGGGCGGGCGGGCGTCCAGGGCCACGGTGGGATTGTCGTCGGAACTGTTGATCTGCAGCTGCAGCTGCCGTTGCAGCAGGTCCAGCATGTCGCGCGCCGCGCCGTGCGCCTGGCTCACCGTGCGAAAGCTCAGCGGGTCCTGCAGCGGCCGCTGGGCGTCCTGCTGCCAGAGCGAACTGCCTTGCAGCATGGCCGTCATGTGCTGCGCCGTGCGCAGTTGCCCGCCGTAGGGGCGCTGGGCCTGCGCGGCCGGCAGTATCGGCGCGAGATTGCCGTTCAGGCCTTCCAGCGACAGCGCCGCGACCGTGTCGGCCTGCGTCAGCAGCCTGGCGGCGTCCAGCGCCGCCAGCGATGCGACGGCGGCGCCATAGGCGTTCGAACTGACGATGGACAGCGCGTCCTTGCCGAAGGGCCGCACCGGCTCCAGGCCGGCCTGGCGCAGCGCCTCGGCCGCGGGCAGGCGCCGGCCGCCATAATAGGCTTCGCCTTCGCCCGTCATGGCCAGTCCGATCTGCGGCAGGATCGTGATGTCCGCTTCCCCGACCGAGCCTTCGCCGAACATGACGGGAGTGATCCCGCGGTTGATGAATTCGGCGTACTGGCGCAGCACCGCCGGCTGCATGCCCGAACCGCCGAACAGGGCGGTATTGAGCCGGATGAGCATCGCCGCGCGCGTGACGTCCTGCGGCGACTCGGCGCCGTAGGCGGCGCTGTGCGAGCGCAGCAGGTTGCGGTTGAACTGTTCCGACAGCTTGCGGACCTCGGCCGAAATCTCGCTGCCCTCGAAAATGGTCTGGTCCTTGTTGAGTCCGACGCCGCGGTTCAGGCCGTACACGGGACGTTCCAGCCGGGCATACGCGAGCAGAAGGTCGTACGAACGCTGGGCCCGCAGCATGGCGTCGTCGGCCAGGGTCACGCCGCAGCCCCGCCGGGCCACGGATTCGACCTGCGCCAAGGTGAGCGAGCGGCCGTCGAGCGCGACCGGATCGCAGGCGGGGGCGGCGGTCGCCGCGGACGCAAGCAGGGCCGCCAGCAGCATGGCCGCAGGCAGGGCGGCGCGCGCAGGCGGGGCGAGGGCGGGGACGGGATGGCGATTGCAGTCGGGCATCAGGACTCCTGGCGAGAGGAAATGGGCGTGGCGCCGCCGCGGGCGACGGAGAGGCCCGCGGCGATGGAGGTCGAGGCGTTGCCGGTGCTAAGGGCGGGCCTGGCCGCGCAGCGGCAGGCGCAGCAGGTCCTGGCCCAGCACGACCGGGCCCGGGAAGGTCTGGCGGGCTTTTTCCCAATGTTCGGGGGGCGCGTCGCCGGGCACCAGATGCGACAGCACCAGCGTCTTGACGCCCGCACGGGCGGCCACTTCGCCGGCCTGCTCGGGGGTGGTGTGCGCTTCCAGCAACTGTTTGGCCAAGGCCTGCTGGCGCGCGTTCCAGGGCTTGGCGCCGACGATGTGGTCGACCCAGGCCGGATCGATCGCCTCGTGCACCAGAACGTCGGCGCCGCGCGCCAGCCTGATCAGGTTTTCGCTGACCGCGGTGTCGCCCGAGAACACCACCGAACCCGCGGCGGTGTCGAAACGATAGGCGAAGTTGGGATACACCAGCCCGTGCGGCACCAGCACGGCGCTGACCTTGACGCGCTCATCCTGCCAGACGGGGAACGGTTCCATCGGCGGCGCCGGGTCCGTGTTCGGGTCCCGCACCACGCCGGCCGGCACGGCGATATCGTGCGCGTCGAAGAACTGGCGGATGTCCGGCACGCCTTCGCTGCGCACGCGTATGTTGAGGTCGGCCGACATGCCGGCGACGACCGATTCGACCAGATCGCGGGTTCCGGCCGAGGGGTTTTCGGCATGGATCACCGGATCGTCCTTCATGCCGGGCGCCAGCGGCGGCAGCACGCCGCGGCGTCCGGGGCCGTAGATCTGCATGGAGGCCTTGGCCCGGCGCCGGGCGCTGGGGTCGTACATCAACAGGGTGGCCAGGTCGATGACATGGTCGGTGTGCAGGTGGGTGAAGAACAGCGCCTGCTCCGCGCCGGGCTTGACGCCGGCGCGCCGCAGCTGGCGGTAGGCGCCCGAACCCAGATCGACGATATAGGCCCGGCCGTCCACCACCACCGCCGACGAGATTCCATGGGGCGAGTCCTCGCCGTACCAGGTCGGTCCTCCGGCCACGCCGAGCAGGACCAGCTCGGCCGCGGGCGGGGGTTCGGCCGCGAGCGAACCCGAAGCCAGGCTCGCCAGCGCGAAGGCGGCGGCGATCAATGTCTTGCGTGCTTTGGCGTTAAACATGGCGGCTCTGCGGAAGAAGGGTCAACGCGACCAGCGCAACCGCGCTGGCGCCCATTACATACAAGGCGGGGGCGAACGCGATCCCCGTGGTGTAGGTGATCCAGGTCAGGATGGCGGGGGCGAAGCCGCCCAGGACGGTGACCGCCGTGTTGTACGACAGGGACATGCCCGAGGAGCGCACCGCGGTGGGAAAGACCTCGGACAGCGCCGCCGGCGCCACGCCCACATACAAGGACACCATCAGGCAGAACAGCGACTGCACCACGATGAGCGTGCCCTGGGTATGCGAGTCCCGCAGCCACATCATGAGCGGATAGACGGCGAGCAGCATGATGAGGGCGGCCACGCGCAGCACGTTGCGGCGGCCGTAGCGGTCCGACAGCGTGCCGGCGAAGACGCAGCCCCCGATCAGGAACAGGTTGCCCACCAGGGCGGCCAGGAAGGCTTGCGAACTGGAAAAGCCCATCGACTTCTGTACGTAGATGGGCATGAAGATGATCAGCGCATAGGGGCCGATGGCCCACAGCACGGAGATGCACAGGCCCGTCAGCAGCTCTTTGGGATAGTCGCGGATCACCGACAGCAGCGGCGTTTTGACGGGCTTGCCCTGGCGGGCCTGGCGCGCCTGTTCCTCGCGGAAGTGCGGCGTTTCGTCCAGCGCCCGGCGCATCCACAGGCCGACCGGCGCGATCGCCAGGCCGATGATGAACGGCACGCGCCAGCCCCATTCGCCCACCTGCTGTTCGGTCAGCAGCGTGGTGACCAGGGTCGCGACCAGCGCGCCCAGCAGGTTGGAGATGCCCATGCTGGCCTGCAGCCACGAGGCGTATTGGCCGCGCTTGCCTTCGGGCGCATGTTCGACCAGGAAGGCGGTGGCGCCGCCCACTTCGCCGCCGGCCGAAAAACCCTGCAGCACCCGGCCGCACACGATGAGCAGCGGCGCGCCCACGCCGATCGCCGCATAGGGAGGCGCGGCGGCGATGAGCAGCGTTCCCAGGGCCATCAGCATGATGGTCAGCGTCAGCGCCGCCTTGCGGCCGGCGCGGTCGCCGTAGGAGCCCAGCACCAGCGCGCCCAGCGGCCGCACGACGAAACCCAGCCCGAAGGCCAGGAACGACGCCATCAGCTGGACCGCCGGATCGGAGTTCTGGAAGAAGTTCTGCCCGATGTACACCGCGAACAGGGCATAGACCGTGAAGTCGTACCATTCGAGCGCATTGCCGGCCGACGCGGCGATGACCGCCTTGCGTCCGCTGTGCATGCCGGCCGCTGGAGCGGACTCATGGTCCGGCATGGCGGCGGCTCCCGGGTTGAGCGTGATGTCTTTCATTTTTTCCCCATCGAGGTCGTGTGCGCCTGTATGACGCTATATGTATCGCCTGTGGCTCTCCCGCCTCGGGCGGGAGAGGGTTTTCGCTTGCTACGCTGGCCGGCTCGAGGCCAGTTCGGAAAGATGGTGCTGGCGCGAGCCGAACCGGGCCTCGATCACCGTCACCCGCTTGAAATGCGCGCCGACCTGCAATTCCTCGGTCATGCCGATGCCGCCATGGAGCTGGATCGCGCCCTGGCCGACGATGCGCGCGGACCTGCCGACCTGCGCCTTGGCCATGGAAAGCAGCCGCGTCGCCTCCGGCAGGCCTTCGGCCAGCGCCATGTTGGCCGCCAGGGTGAGCGAACGGGCTTCTTCCAGCGCCGTGTACATGTCCACCTGCCGGTGCTGCAGCGCCTGGAAGGCGCCGATGGCGCGCCCGAACTGCTGGCGCACTTTCAGATAGGCCAGGGTTGCGTCGTGCATGGCCTGCATCGCGCCGACGGCGTCGCCGCACAGCGCGCCGATCGCGTGCGCGTACAGGTCGTCCAGCACGGCGGCGCCTTCGTCCGGCCGGCCCAGCACGGCGGCCCGGTCGATGCGCACGTCGTCGAAGCGCAGGTGCGCGGCGTTGCCGCCGTCCAGCCTGCGGAAGGCGCGCTGCGTCACGCCCGGCGCGTCGGCCGGCACCAGGAACAGGGTGATGCCGTCGCGCTCGCCCGGCTGGCCGGCGGTGCGCGCCGACACCATGAACGCCTGTGCGCCCGGCGCGTCCGACACCGTGTGCTTGGCGCCCTGCAGCACGTAGCCGTCGCCGTCGCGCCGCGCTTTCATGGCGACGGCGTAGCGGTTTTCGTGCGCGCCGGCCTCGCGGTGGGCCAGCGCCATTCTGTAGTCGCCGCGGGCAAGCGGGCCCAGGCAGGCTTCGCGCTGCGCCGGGCTGCCGTGGCGCAGCAGGCAGCCCGCGCCCAGGACGGCGGTCGCCAGGTAGGGCTCGCCGGCCAGCGCCTTGCCCAACGCCTCCATGACGATCATGGCCTCCACCGGCCCGCCGCCGATGCCGCCCAGGTCTTCCGGCAGCAGCAACGCCAGCCATCCCAGTTCGGCCATCAGCGTCCAGTCTTCCGGCGCATAGCCGCGGGCGCTGGCGACCAGGCGCCTGCGCCGTTCGAAATCGCCGCAGTCGCGCACGTAGGCCTCGGTGCTGTCCTGCAGCATGCGCTGCACTTCATTGAACGAAAAATCCATCGTCGTCTCCTACAGCGCCAGCACGTGCTTGGCCAGAATGTTGCGCTGGATTTCGTTGGACCCGCCCCAGATCGTGACCTTGCGCAGATTGAGGTAGAGCGGCCCGGCGGCCGCCGCGAAATCCGGACCCAGCGCGTCGGCGTCGGCGCCCGTTCCGTCCAGCAGCGCTTCGTCCAGGGCCAGCGCGTCCGCGCCCAGGCAGTCCATGGCCAGTTCGCTGATCGACTGTTCGATTTCCGTGCCGCGTATCTTCAGGATGGAGGCGGCGCTGCCGGGACTCTGGCCCGCGTTCATGGCGCTAAGAAAGCGCAGCTCGGTGTATTCCAGCGCGCACAGCTGCGTTTCCAGGTCCGCCACGCGCAGGCGCAGGGCAGGGTCGTCCAGCCGGCAGCCGCCCATGCCGTCGGGCAGGCGCTGCGCCACGCCCTTGACCCGCGACAGCAGGCGTTTGGAGCGGGCCACGCCCGAGATCACGAAGCGCTCGTGTTCGAGCAGGAACTTGCCGTAGGACCAGCCGGCGCCTTCTCCGCCGACCAGCTGGGAAGCCGGAACCCGCACGTTGTCGAAGAACACCTCGTTGACTTCGGCGTCTCCGTCCAGCATGCGGATGGGGCGCAGGCTGATGCCGGGCGAGCGCATGTCCAGCAGCAGGAAAGAGATGCCCTGCTGGGGGCGTTCTTCCTTGCTGGTGCGCACCAGGGCGAACATCCAGTCGGCCCATTGCGCCCAGGTGGTCCAGATCTTGGAGCCGTTGACGATGTAATCGTCGCCGTCGCGCACGGCCGTCGTGCGCAGCGAAGCCAGGTCCGAGCCGGACCCCGGCTCGGAATAGCCCTGGCACCACCAGTCGCGGTTGGCCAGGATGCGCGGCAGAAAGCGCGCCTTCTGCGCTTCGTCGCCATAGGTGTAGATCACCGGCCCCACCATGTTGACGCCGAACTGCACCAGCGGCGGACAGGGCTGCGCGCCATACTCCTGCTGGAACAGATACTTCTGCACCGGGCTCCAGCCGGGCCCGCCGTACTGCTCGGGCCAGTTCACCGCATACCAGCCGCGCGCCGCCAGGATGTCCTGCCAGCGCACGTAATCGCTGCGTTCCAGACGCAGCCCCAGTTCCACCTTGCGCCGGATATCGCTCGGCAGGTTCTGCGCGATGAAATCGCGTACTTCGCAGCGGAATCGCTCTTCTTCCGGGCTGAACCGCATTTCCATTCCGTTTCTCCTCAGATCACGCCCGCCGCGCGCAGGCCGTCGATGGCCGCGGCGTCCATTCCCAATACCTCGGCGAGCACTGACGCGCTGTGCTGCCCCAGCGTCGGCGCGCCATCCAGCCTGCCCCGCGCCACCCCGGAAAAATGCACCGGCTGCTCGACCAGTTCCACCTCGCCCAGCACGGGGTGGAGCGCGCGGGTGGCCAGCCGCCGCACGCGCGCCTGTTCGCTGTCGATCGCCTGGGCCGTGTCCTGGATGGGCGCGGCGGGTACGCCGGCTCGCGTCAGGGCCGCCACGGCCTCTTCCACGCTTTGCGTCGTGCTCCACGCCTCGATCAGCGGCCGCAGCTCGGCGTCGTTGCGGCTGCGCTCGCCGTCGCTGCCGAAGCGCGGATCGGCGGGCAGGTCGGGCCGGCCTATGGTGTCCGCCACCGCCTGGAACAGCTTGTCGTTGGCCGCCGCGATGACCAGGTGCCCGTCGCGCGCGGCGTAGGCGCCGAAGGGCGAGCTCAGCGGATGCCGGTTGCCGACGCGCACCGGCGGGACGCCGCCGAACAGGTACTGGGCCAGCGCGGTGGGCTGCATGGCCAGCAGCGCATCGAACATGGCCACATCGATATGGCGGCCGCGTCCGCTGCGTTCGCGGTCGTACAGGGCGGCCATGATTCCCCAGGCGGCGAACATGCCGGCGCAGATGTCGCCGACCGACTCGCCGATGAGCGTCGGCGCGCCGTCGGCCTCGCCGGTCAGGCTCATCATTCCGCTCATGGCCTGCGCCACCACGTCGTAGGACGGCCGCCCCGCGTTGGGGCCATTCTGGCCGAACCCGGAGATGCTGCAATACACCAGGTCGGGTTTGCGCCCGGCCAGCTCGGCATAGCCGATGCCCAGCCTGTCGGCCACGCCGGGCTTGAAGTTCTCGATGACCACGTCGCTTCTGGCGGCGAGTTCGCGCGCGATGCGCTGGCCCTCGGCATGCTTCAGGTCGAGGCGCACGCTTTTCTTGCCCCGGTTGTTGAGGATGAAGTTGGTGCTTTCGCCCTGGACCATGCGGCCCATGTGCCGCTGGTCGTCGCCTTGCGGCGGTTCGACCTTGATCACCTCGGCGCCCAGGTCGGCGAGCATCGCGGTGCAATAGGGCCCGGCTAGCACCCTCGTGAAATCCAGCACCCGCAAGCCTTGCAGCATTTTGTTTTCCATGTCGCCAGTCGCCATGCCCGTGGAATCAACGGCCGCCCGCGGCGGTATCGATGCGGGCGATTCCCTTTTTGTTCACCTCGTCCAGGGCCTCTTCGTAGCCGGCGTCCGCATAGCGCAGCACGCCGCTGGCCGTGTCGTTGGTCAAGGACAGGCGCAGCCGCTCGTCGGCAGCGCTGGAGCCGTCGGCCACGACGGTGACGCCGGCGCTGGTCATGTAGCCGCTGTATCCGCCGCCGCCCGAATGGATCGCCACCAGGTCGGCGCTGGACGAACAGTTGATCATCGCGTTGAGCAGCGGCCAGTCGGCAATGGCGTCCGAGCCATCGCGCATGTTTTCCGTCATGATGTTGGGGTGGGCCATCGCGCCGGCGTCCAGGTGGTCGCGCGTGAAGGCGACCGGCGCGCTCAGCTCGCCGTCGCGAACCATCCGGTTCACCTCCAGCGCCAGTTCGGTGCGTTCGCCGTGGCCCAGCCAGGCGATGCGCGCGGGCAGCCCCTCGAACGGCACCTCTTCGCGCGCCAGCCTGATCCAGTTGGACACGATGAAGTTGTCCGGAAAACGCCGCAGCAGGAAATCGTCGATCTTGCGGATGTCTTCGGGATCGTTGGACAGCGCGATCCAGCGGAACGGGCCGATGGCGCGCGCGAACAGCGGCCTCAGGAAGGCTTCCGTGAAGACCGGGATCTCGAAGGCGCGCTCGACGCCGCCCTGGCTGGCGTGGGTGCGGATGAGGTTGCCGTTGTCGAACACCACCGCGCCGCGGTCCTTGAAGCCCAGCATCGCGGTGACGTGGCGCACGATGGACTCGCGGCTGGCGTCCATCAGGCGGGAAACGTCGGTGCGGCGCAATTGCGCCACCTGCTCCAGCGTGTAGCCGGCGGGGATGTAGCCGTAGACCAGGTCATGCGCCGACGTCTGGTCCGTGACGATGTCCGGCACGATGCCGCGCGCCAGGATCTCCGGATAGACGTCGGCGGCATTGCCCAGCAGGCCCACGGAAATGGGCTCGCGGCGGGCCTGCGCCTGGCGGATCAGTTCCAGCGCTTCGTCCAGCGAGTCCGCGCGCCGCTCCAGGAAGCCGGCCTTGATCCGTTTTTCGATGCGTTCGGGATTGATCTCGACCGTGAGGATGGCGGCGTTCGCCATGCGGCCGGCCAGCGGCTGCGCCCCGCCCATGCCGCCCATGCCCGCCGTCAGGATGAAGCGGCCGCGCAGGTCATTGCCGAAATGGCGCTCGGCGATGCGCGAAAAGATCTCGTAGGTTCCCTGGATCACGCCTTGCGAGCCGATGTACTGCCAGTCTCCCGCCGTCAGCCCGCCCCAGCAGATCAGGTTGTCCCGTTCCCACTGGTAGAAATTCTCGGCCCGCGCCCATTGGCCGACCATATTGCAGTTGGCCATGATGACGATGGGCGCCTGCGGATGCGTGCGCAGCACGCCGATGGGCTTGCCCGACTGCACGATCAGGGTCTGGTCTTCTTCCAGGTCGAGCAAGGCCTGCACGATGGCGTCATGCGAAGGCCAGTCGCGCGCGGCCCGGCCCAGCGCGGCATAGACCACCAGGTTGTCGGGGTCCTCGCCCACGGCCAGCACGTTCTCCAGCAGGCGCAGCAAGGCTTCCTGGCGCCATCCTTTGCAGCGCAGCGCATTGCCGCCGGGGATATTGAATTCGCGTTTCACGTCGGTGTTCCTCAGGGTGCCAGTGCGTAGTCGGTGAAGTTCATGCCCAATGCCTTTTCCACGATCGGATAGACCGAGGGATCGGTGACGCTGGAAGACAGGGGGATGTGTTGCTTGCTGACGTGCAGGATGCTGACCTCCAGGCCCGGGCGCAGCTTTCCGGCGCTTACCGGGTTGCCGTCGGCGTCCAGCGTGGTGATGACGTCCGGATAGCAGGCGATGCGTTCGCCGTGGGCGTCGGTCACCGCCATGTGTTCGTTCATCACGTGGATCACGCGCTTGCCCGCGCCTTCGCCGATTTCCACGGTGCCGATGTCGAAGGCTTCCTCGGTGTATTGCAGCGTGTTGCGCACGACCTTGCCCGAGCCGATGATTTCGCCGGCAGTGGCCTTGCAGATGGCGTCGATCACGGCGCTGCCGCCGCGCGGTTGCGCCGCGAGTATGGCCTCGCCCAGCGCCAGGGCCTTGCTGATGCCGCCCAGCGCCGCATGCCGGCGCACATACGACGCGCGTATCGGGTTGCGGCAGCTTGCGATGAAGCCGCCCGCCATGTCCGCGGCCTTGCGCAGCACCGGCGACACCTTGCCGGTGGCGCCGTGGACGGTCAGTTCGATATAGGAGTTGCTGGCGCGATTGCCGCCGACGGCGCACTGGATCATCGGCTCGGGGCTGCCCGCCATGCCCAGCGAGCCCATGTCGCCGGTGGGGTGGGCGCGGATGTCGCCCACGGCGTCCACGACCTTGGTGCCCAGCACCGCCGAAGGCAGCCAGCCGTTGAGGGTGCTGGACATGCCGTTCTGGCCGATGATCAGCCCGTACACGGGTTCGCCCAGCGCGTCCTGCAGCCGCTGCGCGGCCTTGACGTAATCGATGCCCAGCATCTGCCAGTCGGTCAGTCCGCCCGGGGCGCCGATGGCCGCGGCCGTGGCGATCCAGGCGTCGTCCGGCACTTCGTCCATCGAGACCAGTTCCGGCCGGCCGATGGTGACCGCCATCGAACCCAGTTCACGGCCGTGCTCGGCCCAGCCGCCGCCGCCGCAGGCGAATACCGAGCCGCCCCGGACCGCCGCCTCGACATCGCGCATAGTCAAGATTCTTCCCATGATGCCTTCCTCCCGATTGCTGTTGAAACCTTCCCGCGCGTTGGACACGGGATAGACGGGGGCATCATAGGAATCAAATTTGATAATGTCGTATTACCTTTTATGCCTTATGCATAACATCACGTTAATCGATGGCGGCCGCCAGAGTGGGGGCGTCAACCCACGACCTAGCGCCCTAAGGGATATCCCCAGTGCAGTGGCCGGCGCTAGGCGTCCTGGTCGAGGTTGTGCAGCACGTTGATGAATGCCAGCGCCAGCCGCGACAGCGGCTGCAACTGCAGGTGGAACACGTTGACCGGGGCGTTCACCGTTCCGCTGATGGGCACGGTGACCACTTCTGACCAGATCGGCCCGGCCACCGTGATTTCGTCCACCAGCGCCACGCCCGCGCCCGCCTGCACCAGGGCGCAGGCGACGTGGGCCTGCTGGACTTCGATGCGCGGCTCGGGCTGCGCCTCTTCGCCGCCGAACAGTTTGTTGATCAGTATGCCGAACGGAATGTCGGCGCTATAGCCGATCAAGGGCTCGTTGACCAGGTCGCGCACCGTCACCTTGCCGCGCGCGGCGAGGGGATGGCCCTTGGGCAGCACCGCCACGATCTTGTTTTCGTACAGCGGCTGCCAGGCCAGGCTCGGGTGGTCCACGGGCATGTACGCCACGCCCAGCTCCACCTGCTGCGTCAGCAGGGATTGCTGCATCACGGCGGGAATCAGCGTCTGCAGCACGATGCGGACCTCGGGAAAGTGGCGGCGGAACTGCGCGATGGCGCGCGGCAGCAGCGACTGGCCCAGGCTGGGGCTGCAGGAAAGGCGCAGCTGGCCCTCGCGGTTTTCCGCCAGGTTGTCCGCCACTTCGTTGACCCGCTGCACGTTCTGGTAGAGGGCCGTGACTTCCACGAACAGCCGGCGCGCCTCCGGGGTGGGGTAGAGCCGGCCCTTGATGCGCTGGAACAGCATCAGGCCCAGGCGCTGCTCGGTATAGGCGATCAGCCGGCTGACGGCCGGTTGGGACACGAACAGCAGCTTGGACGCGCCGCTGATGGAACCGCTGAGCATGATGGCCCGGAAGACCTCGATCTGCCGCAGATTCAATTTCATCCGATTAACCTGATGTTAATTGCTACATACATATAAGCATAAGACGTTTTGGATGGTCGCTCACTACACTTCCTGCACTCAATCAAGGAATGGATGCAGTCATGAGCGATTTCGATTTGGTGGTGCGCGGCAATATCGTCGATCCGGACGCGGTGGCGGCCGACGCCTGGCTGGCGGTTCGGGACGGGAAAATCGCGGCGCGCGGCGTCGGCGAGCCGCCCGCGGCGCGCGACAGCGTGGACGCGCGGGGGCTGTGGATCGTGCCCGGGGTGGTGGACGGCCAGGTGCACGCGGGCAGCCAGCAGAACCAGGAAGGGCTGGGATGGGCTTCGCGCGCGGCAGCCGCGGGCGGGGTCACGGTCATGGTGGACATGCCTTACGACGACCCGCAACCGGTGGCGTCGCGTCCGCAGCTGGACGCCAAGATCGCCGAAGCGCAGCGCGACTGTCACGTGGACGTCGCGCTGTTCGGCACCCTGAATACCGAGCACGGCCTGCAGGCCGCGGCGGGACTCATCGAAGGCGGCGTGTGCGCGTTCAAGTTCTCCACCTTCGAAGCCACCCCGGGGCGCTTTCCCCGCATCGAAGAGGACGACCTGTATGAGGCGTTCCGCCTGATCGCGCCGTCGGGCCTGGCCTGCGGCGTGCACAACCAGATGCAGGAACTGACGCGCAAGAACATCGCGCGCCTGGTCGACGCCGGCGACACGGGCTGGGACGCCTTCATGCGCGCCCATACGCCGCTGATCGAAAACCTCGCCACGGCGCTGATCTACGAGATCGGCGCCGAGACGGGCGCGCGCGCGCACGCCGTGCACGTGTCGACGTCGCGCGGGTTCGAAATCTGCAACATGTATCGCCGCAGCGGCCATCGCGCCAGCATCGAGACCTGCGTGCAGTACTTGATGCTCAATCATGAGGAACATACCCGCCGTTTCGGCGCCAAGACCAAGCACTACCCGCCGATCCGGCCCAAGGCCGAGGTGGACCTGCTGTGGACGCACATCGCCAACGACGAATGCACTTTCGTCTCGTCGGACCATGTGAGCTGGGGCCTGGAGCGCAAGCAGAATCCCAACGTCTTCAAGAACTCGTCCGGCGGCCCGGGCCTGGAAACGCTGCTGCCGGCATTCTGGACCGGCTGCGAAGAGCATGGCATCGCACCGTCCATGGTGGTGCGGCAGTTGAGCCGCAACCCGGCGCAGCACTTCCTGCTCGACGACCGCAAGGGCACGCTGGAAGTGGGCAAGGACGCCGACATCGTCATCCTCAAGCCGGAACGCTACGCCTACGACCCCGCGACCAGTCTCTCGGCGGTGCAGTGGAGCTCGTTCGAGGGCCGGGAATTCACCGTGCGCGTGGCCGGCACCTGGTGCCGCGGCCAGCAGGCGTACGATGGCCGGCGCATCGTCAACCAGAAGGGCGATGGCCGTTTCCTGCGGCCGCGCAGCGCCTGAGGAGGCGGGAATATGTCAGCCGAATTTCCTCCCCTGAACGCGCAGCGTCTGTGGCGCCGCGTCGAGACCCTGGCCGGATTCACCGAACCCGGCGTTCCCTGGACCCGGCGCGCGTTCTCGCCCCTGTTCACCGAAGCGCGAAACTGGCTGCGCCAGGAATTCGAGGCCGCGGGCCTGCAGGTCGGCCTCGACGCCGGCGGCAACCTGACGGGACGCAGGGCCGGGCGCGACCCCGGCCGCAAGCCGATATCCACCGGCTCGCATTGCGATACGGTGTCCGGCGGCGGCCGCTTCGACGGCATCATCGGCGTACTGGCCGGCATCGAAGTCGCCCACGCGATGCGGGAACATGGCGTCGAGCTGGCGCATCCGTTCGAGGTGATCGATTTTCTTTCCGAGGAGCCCAGCGACTACGGTCCCTCGTGCATCGGCAGCCGCGCGTTGAGCGGCAAGCTGGACAGCGCCATGCTGGCCGCGCGCAACCCGCAGGGAGAAAGCCTGGCCGAGGGCCTGCGCCGCATCGGCGCGGACCCGCAGGCGCTGCATGCGCCGTTGCGCGGTCCGGGCGGCACCGCGGCGTTCGTCGAACTGCACATCGAACAGGGCCCGGTGCTGGAAAGCCGCCGCATACCCATCGGCGTGGTCACCAACATCGTCGGTATCCGTCGGGTGCTGATCACCGTGGACGGGCAGCCGGACCACGCCGGCACCACGCCCATGGACATCCGCCGCGACGCCCTGGTGGGCGCGGCCCGGTTCATCGACGCCGCCCACCGTCGGGCCAGCGCGTTGAATGGCGCGCCCCATTACGTGGTCGCCACCGTGGGGCGCCTGACCTTGACGCCCAATGCCGCCAACGCCGTGCCGGGCAGGGTGGAGATGGTGCTGGAGGTGCGCAGCGACAGCGACGCCGTGCTGGACGGCTTTCCGGAGGCGCTGATGGACGAGGTGGGCGACGGCCTGAAGGCGCTGAGGCTGACCGCGTCCATGACGCCGGTCAGCCGCGCCGCGCCCACCGATTGCTCGCCGCTGGTGATGAGCGCGGTCGAAACCGCATCGCAGCGGTTGGGATATGCCTCGATGCGCCTGCCCAGCGGCGCCGGGCACGATGCCGTCTACATGGCGCCCACGGGGCCGATGGGGATGATCTTCATCCCCTGCCTGAACGGGCGCAGCCATTGTCCCGAGGAATGGATCGAGCCCGAGCAGCTGCTGGATGGCGCCCGCGTGCTGTACCAGACGGTGCTGGAGCTCGATTCCGCGCTGCGGCGGTGAGGACGCCGTCCTACCGCTTCACCAGCGGACAGCTGGACTTCGACAGCGGCATGAAGGCCTGGTCGCCCGGCAGGGTGGCCACCAGCTTGTAGTAGTCCCAGGGGCGCTTGGATTCCGACGGCTGCTTGACCTCGAACAGGTACATGTCGTGCACCATGCGGCCGTCTTCGCGGATGCGGCCGTTGGCGGCGAAGAAGTCGTTGATCGGCATGGACTTCATCTGCTTCATGACGGCGGCGGTTTCGTCGGTGCCGGCGGCCTGCACGGCCTTCAGGTAGTGCATCACGGACGAATACGTGCCGGCCTGGCTCATGTTGGGCATTTTCCTGAGCTTGTCGTAGTAGCGCTGGGACCAGGCGCGCGTCTGGTCGTTCATGTCCCAGTAGAAGGCCTCGGTCAGGGTCAGGCCGGCAGCGGCCTGCAGGCCGATGGCGTGGATGTCGTTGATGTAGAGCAGCAGCCCGGCCATTTTCTGGCCGCCCTTGGTCAGGCCGAATTCGCTGGCCGCCTTGATGGCGTTGACGGTGTCGCCGCCGGCGTTGGCCAGGCCCACGATCTGCGCGCGGCTGGCCTGGGCCTGCAGCAGGTAGGAGGCGAAGTCGCTGGAGCCCAGCGGGTGGCGCGACGCGCCCAGCACGGTGCCGCCGTTGGCCTTCACCACTTCGGTCGCCGAGGCCTGCAAGGTGTGGCCGAAGGCATAGTCGGCGGTCAGGAAGTACCAGCTCTTGCCGCCCTGTTCGACGGTGGCGCGCGCCGTGGTGTTGGCCAGCGACCAGGTGTCGTAGGTGTAGTGCACGGAGTAGGGCGAGCACAGGTCGTTGGTGATGCGCTCGGTGCCCGGTCCGCTGTAGACCACGATCTTCTTCTTTTCGCGCGCGACTTCCAGCACCGCCAGCGCGGGCGCCGAGCCGGCCACGTCCATGATGGCGTCCACCTGTTCGGTGTCGTACCACTGACGCGCCTTGGCCGCGGCGATGTCGGCCTTGTTCTGGTGGTCCACCACCAGCAGGTCGATCTTCCTGCCCAGCACCGTGCCGCCGAAATCGTCGATCGCCATTTGCGCCGCGGTGGCGCTGCCCTTGCCGGTCACGTCGGCGTACACGCCGCTCATGTCCAGGATCAGCCCCAGGCGGACGATGTCGTCGGAAATCGCGCCGGGCGGGGCCGTCGCGGCCCCGGCGGTGACGGCGGAGCTGGCGAAAACCAGGGCGAGGGCGCTGCGCAACTGCGGGAAAATCCGTGGTGTTCCGGGGCGTTTCATGGCGGTCTCCGTTGCGGATGCTGCGGGAAATGGAAGGGCGCGGTCAGCGGCTGCCAAGCAGGTCGAATTCCATGCGCACCTTGCGGAAAGGAAATTCCAGCCGCGCGAAATACACCACGCGGCCATCGATGCAGACATAGCGCCGCAGTTCGGCGACAGGGGAGGACACGGGGATCTGCAGGGACTCGGCCGATTCCTGGCCGGCCTCGATCACGTTGAGCACCTGCCGCGCCTCGTCGATGCGCGCGCCGTAGTACTGGTCCAGCACCGGCGCCACGGTGCTTTTGCGGATGCGGGCGCGGTGCTTGCGGAACAGCCCGCTGTCGAGGAACACCTCGCTGTAGCAGAATGGGCCGGCGTCGGTGGTGTGGACCCGGCGCAGGTACTGGAAGCTGCCGCCGCGTCCGGCCTCGCAAGGCATGCCCAGCGAATCGGGCAGCGGCGAGTCGGCGCTGGACTCCACCAGCGACACCGTGCCCAACTGATTGCTCAGCTCGACGGTTTCGGCCCAGGTCTTGGGTATCAGCAGCGTGGGGACTTCGGGCAGTTCGGCGTTGACGAAGGTGCCCGAGCCGCGCGAGCGCCGGATCAGGCCGTCCTCCTCCAGCAGGCCGAAGGCCTGGCGGATGGTGGCGCGCGAAATGCCGTAGGTGGCCATCAACGCGTCCAGCGGCGGGATCTGCTGGCCGGGCCGCCAGGTGCGGTTCTGGATATGGCTGCGAAACAGCGCGGCCGCCTGCAGATAGAGCGGCTGCGGGCTGTGCGAGAAAAGTTTGCGCGCGGCCATGGTCAGGGCGAGGAAGCGGAGAGGAGCGCGTCGGCCATTTCGCGCAGCCGGTGCTTCTGGATCTTGACCGAGTTGGCGCTTTCCACCGAAGGGAAGGCGTCGAGCACGGTAAAGCCCGCCGGCACCTTGAAGCCGGCCATGGCCGCCTTGCAGGCCGCGGTCCAGCCGGCCGGGTCGGCCTGCGCGCCCGCGCGCAGCAGCACGAAGGCGTAGGGCACGATCTTGCCGGCGCGGTTGGCCCCGACCACCTGGCAGGCGCGCACGCCGGGCAGGGTCTCGACGAGCTGTTCGATCTCCACCGGGTTGACCAGGAAGCCGGACAGCCGCAGCGAATCGCCCATGCGGGTCTGGAACACGAACTGGCGCGCCGTCAGCGTATAGCCCAGGTCGCCCGTCTTGAAATAGCCGTCGTCCGTGACGGCGGCGGCGCTGGCCTCGGGGTTGTCGAGGTAGCCTCGCATCAGGCTGGGCGAGAGGATTTCGAGTTCGCCGGACTGGCCGTGCGGCAGGATCTCGCCGCTGGCCGGGTCGCGGGCGCGCACCCGGGCCTCGGGATAGATCAGCGTGCCGCCCGGCTGGTGGCGCGCGGAGACGTCGCCTTCGGCCGGGTCGCGCGGCTGGCCGGCCACCAGCGCCACCAGTTCGCTGGAACCGTACAGGCCGGTAAGCGGGACGCCGGCCTCGCGCGCGAGGTCCAGCATGTGATCCAGCGCCGGCGTGAAGCTGGCGAAGCCGAACAGCCGGGCCGAGGCGAAGTCGCCCGGCGCGCCGGCCTGCATCATGCCGACCAGCGCTTCGTTGTTGGCGTAGGTGTGCGTGACGGCGTAGCGGCGCACGGCGGCGGCCGATTCGGCGGCGTCGAAGACCGGCGCGCAGACGACCGGCACGCCCCGGGCCAGTCCGCCGGCCAGCGTGGCGAAACCGAAGGCGCCGCAAAACGGCGCGCTGGCCAGCACGCAGCTATGCGCGTCGTAGCCGTAGGCCGCGGCCACCGTCGCGCCGTGGCGCAGCAGCGTGGCCTGGTCGTGCAGCACGAATTTGGGCTTGGACGTGGTGCCGGAAGTGGTGAAGCACAACACGCCGGCGTTGCCGTGCGCGGCCGGCGCGGGATCGGGGCAGGCCAGCAGGTCTGCGTAGCGGTGCGCGGGCCGGCCGTGCACCGCCGGCGATTCGCCGGGCTGCGCCAGCGCGACGGCGCCGGCCAGCCGTGCCAGGTGCTGCGGCGCGACCTGGTCCAGGATGCCCTGGAAGTCGATGCCCTTGAACCCCGGCCAGTAGATCAGCCAGTCGGCCTGGCCGCGGCCCAGGATGTCGGCCACTTCCAGCGCCCGGAAGCGGGTGTTGACCGCCAGCACCAGCGCGCCCAGGTGCGCGCAGGCCAGGAACGATTCCACCCAGGCCGAGCAGTTCGGCAGCCACACCGCCACGCGCTGGCCGGGTCGCACGCCCAGCCGCGCCAGGCCCGCGGCCAGCGCCCGGCTGCGCGCGCGCAGCGCGGCGGCGCTGACGGGCGTGTCGCGGTCGATCAGCAGCGGGCTGTCGGGCTGGCGCTCGGCCAGCGCGTCCAGGTGGGCGGAAAAAGTCGAGTAGGGCAGGTCCATGATTCACACCGTGGCGATGGGTGTCACGGGCGAACCCACCGCGCCCGGCATGCGCAGGGGCGGGGCCGTCAGCAGGAAGCGGTTGCGCCCCTCGGCATGCAGCCAGTCGGCCAGGTCCTTCAGGTACCAGAGTTCGGCCAGCGGCACGCCCAGCTTGAAGAGGCAGTGGTGGTGCAGCGGCAGGATGGAATGGCCCGGCCCCGAGCTGCGGGCCGGATAGGCCTCGACCGCGTAGTTGTCGGCGCACAGCGCCGCGATGCCGGATCGCGTGATCCAGTCCAGCAACGCCGGGTCGGAGCCGTCCAGCACCGCGCCGGTCTGCTCCAGCGCATGTGCGTCGGGCTGGCCGTCCATGGCCACGACCGCTTCGGCGAAGCCGGTGCGCAGCACCAGCATGTCGCCGCTCTCGACCGAGACGTTCTGGGCCAGCATGGCGGCCTGCAGTTCGGCGTGGCCGACCAGCTTGCGGCCGGGGCCGAAGGCGCGCTCCAGGTCCACCAGCACGCCGCGGCCCTGCATGCCTTTCTCGGCGTAGCGGCTGACGCTGAGCTTGCGCGCGTATGAGCCGCCGGGCGGGCAGCAGGCGTCGGCGTCGGCGCCGCCGAACACGTCCACGCCGGCGGCGTAGCCGTTGTAGTAGACGCGGCGCGGCTCGCCGTCGCCGTGGATGTCGAACATCGCGCCCACGTGGCACAGGCCGTCCCATTGCGTCGAGTACTGCATCGACAGCGTGACCTGGTCGTCGGACAGCACGTCCACCGCTTCCGGCTGCACCTGCGACATCTGGAAATTGAGGTAGGGCGTGCCCTCGCGGAACGTGGGCCTGAGCTGCGGCGCGTGGCGCCGCGGGTTCAGGACGTTGCCGCCGGGCAAGTCCAGCGGCAGGGACAGGCAGAACACCTTGCCGGCGCGCACCTCGCGCACCGCCTGCAGCACTTTTTCTTCGGTCAGCAGGTTCAGGCGGCCGAGCTCGTCGTCGGCGCCGAAGTCGCCCCAGGTCGATCCTTCCGGGCGTCGGTTCCAGCGTTTCATCTACTTGTCTCCCATCGGTTTTCTATGCTTTTATGCATATAGTACGTATTTACGTACTTTTAAAAAAGTACCAGAAAAAGCCCGCGACCAGCGGGTTCGAGAGGAGACCACAGCATGACGCAATTCCTGCCTCTGCGCACCGGCTGGCGCCGCTGCGCGATCGCCGCGCTGACCGTGCTGGCGCTGCCGGCGGCCCAGGCCGCGGGCTATCCCGACCATCCCGTGACGGTCGTGGTCCCTTACCCGCCGGGCGGCGGCGCGGACCTGTTCGGCCGCGCCATCGCGCACGCGCTGGAGCCGGGCCTGAAGCAGACCGTGCTGGTCGAGAACCGGCCCGGCGCGGGCGGCAATATCGGCATGGCCTACGTGGCCCGCGCCAAGGCCGACGGCTATACGCTGGGCCTGGGCACCATCGGCACGCAGACCATCAACCAGTTCCTGTACCGCAACATGCCGTTCGATCCCGAACGCGACCTGGTGCCGATCGCGCTCGTGTCCACCACGCCCAACGTCATCGCGGTGAGCGCGAAGTCGCCCTACAAGACCGTGGCCGACGTGATCCAGGCGGCCAAGCAGTCCAAGGACAAGAAGCTGACCTACGCCTCGCCCGGCGTCGGTTCCTCGGTGCACCTGACCGGGGCGTATTTCGAGGCGATGGCGGGCGTGACCATGCTGCACGTGCCGTTCAAGGGAACCTCCGCTTCGCTGCCGGCCGTGGCCGGCGGCCAGGTCGACCTGCTGTTCGACAACCTGCCCGGCTCGCTGGCGCAGATCAAGGACGGCAGCCTGGTGCGCGGCGTGGCCGTGACCTCGGCGACCCGCGATCCTTCGGCACCGGAACTGCCGACCGTGGCGGAGTCGGGCCTGCCGGGCTTCGACGTCACGGCCTGGTTCGCGCTGTACGCGCCGCGCGGCACGCCGGAGCCGGTGGTCAAGCAACTGATCGAAGCGGCGCGCAGCGGCCTGCAAAGCCCGGCCATCGCCAAGAACTTCGCCGGCATGGGGGCCAAGCCCGGCACGCGCTTCGGCGCGGACCTGGCGGCTTTCGAAACCGAGGAGCGCAAGAAGTGGGGCGGCCTCATCAAGGACAAGGGAATCACCGCGCAATGAGCAAGCCCACCGCACTGGTCACCGGCGGCAGCCGGGGCATCGGCCGCGCCATCGTGGCGCGCCTGGTCGAGGACGGCTACGAGGTCGTCAACTTCAGCCGCGGCGCGCCCGAGGCGCTGCTGCCGGGCGAAACCTTCCGCTCGGTGGACCTGGGCGACGCCGCCGCCACTGTCGCCGCCGCGCGCGAACTGGCGGCTGAACGCCCGGTGCTGAACCTGGTGAACAACGCCGGCATGATCCAGGTCGCCCGCCTCGAAGACGTGACCCAGGAGCAGCTGGCGCGCACGCTCGCGCTGAACATGACGGCGCCGCTGTTGCTGATGCAGGCGCTGTTGCCCGGCATGCGCGCGGCGCGCTACGGGCGCGTGGTCAACATAGGCAGCCGCGCCGGACTGGGCAAGGCCGGGCGCACGGCCTACGGCGCGTCCAAGGCCGGTCTGGCCGGCATGACGCGGACCTGGGCGCTGGAGCTGGCCGCCGACGGCGTCACGGTCAACACCGTGGCGCCGGGTCCGGTGGCCACCGAGCTGTTCAACGAGTCGAATCCGCCGGGCGCGCCGCAGACCGTGGCGCTGGAAGCCTCGATCCCGATGGGCCGCGTGGGCCAGCCCCAGGAAGTGGCGCATGCCGTCGCCATGCTGCTGGACCCGCGCGCCGGCTACATCACCGGCCAGCTGCTGTACGTGTGCGGCGGGGTGTCGGTGGGGTTGGCGGGCTGAAGCTTCATTTGGGCGCCGAGCGCAGCGCGAACTGCCGCGCCAGTTCCTTGCGCGGCAGCTTGCCGGTCGCGGCCAGCGCGGCGGCGCGTTCCTCGCGCAGGCGCTTGAGCGCCTCGCTGGGCGGCACGCCGAAATGCGCGGCGAACTTGCGCTGGAAGCTGCGCCGCGACATGCCGCAGGCCTCGGCCATGTCGTCCACCGACCAGCGCGCCGAGAGGCGCGCTTCCATTTTTTCGAGCAGCTCGCGAAACGGCGCGGCCATCCGGTCCTGCAGGCGCAGCGTCTGGCTGTACTGGCGCTGGTCGCCGTTGCGCCGCATGAAGACCACCAGCCGGCGGGCCACCTGCTGCGACAGGCCTGCGCCGAAATCGCGCTCGATCAGCGCCAGCGCCAGGTCGATGCCCGCGGTCACGCCGGCCGAGGTCCAGTACTTGCCGCTTTCGATATAGATGCGGTCGTCCTGCACCCGCAGCGCGGGGTGCTGCGCCTGCAGGCGCGCGGCCGAGCGCCAGTGGGTGGTGACGGACAGCCCGTCCAGCAGGCCGGTGGCCGCCAGCACGAAGGCGCCGGTGCACACGCTGCAGACGCGCCGCGCGCGCGGTTCGCGGCGGCGCAGCCAGGCCTGGATTCCGGCGTCGGCGCTGGCGAGGTCCGCGCCGGGGCCGCCGGGCACGACGATCGTGTCGACGGGCGCATCGCCGTCCTGCGCATAGACGCCGTCGGCCTGCATGCGCAGGCCCTGGTCCCAGGTCGCGGCCAGCGGCGCGGCGGCGACGGTGCGCAGCCGGTACAGCGGGCGGGCGGCTTCGTCGTTGGCCGAGCTGAAGGCCTGCCAGGGCCCGGCCAGGTCCAGCGGCTGGAAACCGTCGTACAGCGCGAACACGATCTCCCGTGGCGCATCCGCGCCCGCAATTGGCGCGCCGCGATGCGCGCCTGCGCCTATGCTGCAAGCCGGCGTTTCTGAAGGAGCATCGTCATGCATGTGAATTTTCTCTTGTTCGAGGGGCTGACCCAGCTGGATATGACCGGGCCGTACGAAGTGCTGGCCAACGCGCCGGGCTTCACCGTGGATTTTGTCGCAAAAACGCGCGATCCGGTGCGCTGCGACCGCGGGCTGCGGTTCGTGCCCACGCAGACCCTGGCGTCGGCGCCGCCCTGCGATCTGCTGGTGGCGCCGGGCGGGCCGGGCACCGACGACGCCATCGTCGATCCGGAGTGGGTGGACTTCACCCGCAGGCAGGGGCTGGCCGCCGGTTACGTGTTCGGCATCTGCACCGGTTCGCTGCTGTTGGGCGCGGCGGGGCTGCTGCGCGGCAAGCGCGCCTCCAGCCACTGGCGCGCGCGCGAACTGCTGGCGCGTTTCGGGGCCACGCCCAGCGGCGAGCGGCTGTGCGTGGACGGCCGGCTGTTCACCGCCGGCGGCGTGACCTCGGGCATAGACATGGCGCTGCTGGTGGTGGCGCAGCTGTGCGGCGAGGACGTGGCCAAGCTGATCCAGCTGCAGATCGAGTACGACCCCAAGCCGCCGTTTCCCGGCGGCACGCCCGAGACCTCGGAAGCGGCCGTGGTGCAGCGCTATCTGGCGCAATCGCAGGCCCGCTTCGAGCGCCGTACGCAGGCGGTGGAGCGGGCCGCGGCGGCGATGCCGGCGTAGGCGCGCCTACCTGGCCAGGTGGTCCAGGGGCAGGGGGCTTTGCGGCTTGACCGTCTGGATCGCGAAATTGCTGCGTATGTCTTTCACGCCCGGCAGCTTCAGCAGCGTGTCGAGCAGGAAACGTTCGTAGCCGCGCAGGTCCGGCACCACCACCTGCAGCAGGAAATCCGATTCGCCCGACACCAGGTGCGCGGCGATGACTTCCGGCAGCGCGCTGACTTCCTTGCGGAACTCGGCCGCGTCGCGCTCGTGGTGGCGCTCGACCTTGATGCCGACGAAGACGGTCAGGCCCAGCCCGACCTCGTCGGGGGCCAGCCGCGCCTCGTAGCCCTGGATCACGCCGGCTTCTTCCAGCAGGCGCACCCGGCGCAGGCAGGGCGAGGGCGACAGCCCGATCTGCTCGGCCAGTTCGACGTTGGTGAGGCGGCCGTTCTGCTGCAGGGCCTCCAGGATGCGGCGGTCGTAGCCGTCCAGTTCGCGTTTTGGCATGGATTTATGTTGGTGGATCAGTTATTGGTGAGATATGCCAATAATGATAGGCCAGGTGGCAGTAATAGCAAGCACATGCCAGCCCGTTTTTTCTAGAATGATCGCCTTCTTCTGGACGGATTGGAGCGGGGCGATGGCGGATATGGCGATGTTTCTGGGGGCCTTGCTGATCGTCTATGTGGTGCCCGGCCCCGACATGATCCTGCTGCTGGAAACCGGGGTGCTGCGCGGACGCGGGCAGGCGCTGGCGGTAGCCGCCGGGCTGGCGATCGCGCGGGCGGCCCACGTGACGCTGGCCGCGCTGGGCCTGGCGGCGCTGTTCAAGACCCACCCGTGGGCGTTCGACATTGCGCGCACGTTGGGCGGCGGATATCTGGTGTGGCTGGGCATGCGGCTGCTGCGCGCCGGGCCGGTGTCGTACGACGCCGTGAGCGGGGCGGCGCCGCGCCGCGCCGGCTGGGGGCCGGCGCTGCTGAGCGGCGTGCTGACCAATGTGCTCAATCCCAAGGCCCTGCTGTTCTGCTCGGTGCTGCTGCCGCAGTTCGTGTCGCCGGCCTACGGGCCGATCGGCCGCCAGTTCGCCGTGCTGGGCGCGATCGTGGTCGGCCTGGGGCTGGCGTTCGACGTGATGTGCGCGCTGGCCGGCGGCGCGGTGGGGCGCTGGATGTCGGCCAGCCCGCGCGCCCGGAAAATCCAGGGCTGGATTTTCGGGCTGACGCTGATCGGCTTCGGCCTGCGCCTGACGCTGGCGCAGCGCCCCGCATGATGCGGGACGCTGCGCGCCGGCGCGGGCCTTACTTGGCGTAGGCGTAGGCGTCCTCGCCGGCTTCCGTGTCCGTCTCCGGATCGCGCACCCGCGGCGGCGCCGCGCCGTCTTCCAGCAGTTCGTCCGGCTTGAAGCCCTTGGTCAGTTCCAGGGCCTGGCGCTCGAACAGGCGGCGGTACAGCCCGTGCTTGAGCTGGATCAGCGCTTCGTGGCTGCCTTCCTCGATGATGCGGCCGTGGTCCATCACCAGCAGACGGTCCAGCGCGCGCACGGTCGACAGGCGGTGCGCCACCACCAGCGTCGTGCGGCCCTCCATCAGGCGGTCCATCGCCCGCTGGATCAGCACTTCGCTTTCGCTGTCCAGGCTGGAGGTGGCCTCGTCCAGGATCAGGATGGGCGCGTCGGCCAGGAACGCCCGCGCGATCGCGACGCGCTGGCGTTCTCCGCCCGACAGCTTCACGCCCCGCTCGCCGACCAGCGTGGCGTAGCCCTTGGGCAGCGCCATGATGAAATCATGGGCGCTGGCCAGGCGCGCGGCCTGCTCGATCTCGGCCTGCGTGGCGTCGGGGCGCGCATAGGCGATGTTCTCCGCCAGGGTGCGGTGAAACAGCACCGGCTCCTGCTGCACGATCGCGATCTGGCTGCGCAGCGAAGCCTGCTTAGCCTGGGCGATGTCCTGCCCGTCGATGGTGATGCGTCCGCCGTTGACGTCGTAGAGGCGCTGGATCAGCTTGATGAACGTGGTCTTGCCCGATCCGGAATGCCCCACCAGCCCGACGCGCTCGCCCGGCGCGATGCGCACCGAGAACCCGTCGTACAGGGCCGTGTCATGCGCGCCGTAGCGGAAGCTCACGTCCTCGAAGCGGATCTCGCCGGCGGTCACGCGCAGCTCGCCCGCGCCGGGACGGTCGTCCACGCCCAGCGGCTGGCGGCCCAGCGCGACCAGTTCTTCCATGTCGTTGACCGAGCGCTGCAGGTTGCGGATGTGCATGCCCACGTCGCGCAGGTGGCCCTGCAGCATGAAGAACATCGTCAGCGCGAAGGTGATGTCGCCCACGCTGGCCTCGTTGCGCGACCACAGCAGCAGGGCCATGCCCAGGATGCCGGCCTGCATCGCCACCAGCATCGCGCCCTGCACGCCGCCGTTGATCGTGCCGCGCACCCAGGTGCGGCGCGTGCGGTTGCGCCATTTGTCGACCACGCGGCCGAGCCGGACCTCTTCGCGGGTCTCGGCGCCGAAGGCCTTGACCACCGCGTTGCAGGTGACGGCGTCGGCCAGCGCGCCACCCATGCGCGTGTCCCAGGCGTTGCCCAGGCGCGCGGCCGGCGCCACGTAGCGCAGCGACAGCGTGGTCGTGACGGCGATATACAGCACCGAGCCGGCGCCCACCACCAGACCCATCATGGGCCAGTGCGCGCCCAGCAGCGCGGTGGCGCCGACCAGCATGACGACCGAGGGCAGCAGCGCGATCAGCAGCGTGTCGTTGAGGATGTCCACCGCCCACATGCCGCGCGTGACCTTGCGCACCGTCGAGCCGGCGAAGCTGTTGGCATGCCAGTCGGTGGAAAAGCGCTGCACGCGGTAGAAGGCGTTGGAGACGATGGCGTTCATCATCTTCAGCGTGAAGGTGATGATGTTCTGGAACACCGCCTGGCGCAGCAGCGTGCTGCCCACGCCCAGCGCGATCAGCAGCCAGAACGAGGTCACCGCGGCGCTCCAGACCAGCTCGTCGCCGGCGGCGCCGGAGGCCACCGCGTCGACCAGGCGGCCGGCGTACAGCGGCGTCAGCACGTCGGCCAGCGACGACAAGAGCGCCAGCGCCACGATCAGCGCCGTGCGCCAGGGCTGCTCGCGCCAGTGGCGGAAGGTAAAACCGAGAACGTCCTTGAAGGCCTGTCCTCGCAGATCGAGTTTTTTTCTAGCCATTGCAATGGCCCGGCGTCACCAGGACGCCGGGAGTCCTTGTGTGGAAAGAGGAAGGAACGGCCCGCGCGGTCGGCGCAGGCATTGCGTTTACGGGTTTGGGGCGGGCACGGGGGACCGGTCGCCAGATAAGCATCCGGCGACGGGCCCGCGCGGGCGACGACTTAATTGCGTCGCGGGGACACGCGCGGGAAGGCGGTTTGTGCGTACATCATTGCGCCTCCCTGAGGTGTGTTGAAGTGAAAATAGGACGGATCATGCCAAACATGGGCAATGTCCCGAATTGAAGATTCTATAGAAGTGATGTAGTCGAATCAACGGGCCTCGCGCGCGGTGTCGGTTTTTTTCAACTGGGGAGTCGCGTGGGAATGCGGCTCGGACTCGGATGGGCCCGGGACTACAGCGTCCCGCAAAAATCTCGATAAAAATTATTGACGCCGAGATTTTTGATGCTTATCGTAGAAAAAAATAGCGCCGCCAACCCGAGCCGGACCGCGCGACCCGCGCAACACCGGCCACAGGCGCGAGGAGACAGGCAGTGATACGGCTACACGACATCCGGTACGTCCGGCTGGGCACGCGCGACCTCGATGCGGCGGTGCGCTATGCGACCACCGTGCTGGGGCTGGAACTGGCCCGCAAGGAGTACGGCGCGGTCTATTTCAAATCCGATTCGCGCGACCACACGCTCTGCTATTTCGAGGGCGATCCGCGCGACCATACCTCGGCCTTCGAGGTCGACACCGCCGAAGAACTGGAGCAGGCCGGCGCTGTGCTGGAACGCAGCGGCTACACAGTGCAGGCCGGCAGCCGCGAAGCGGCCGAGCAGCGCTACGTGCGCGACTTCCTCAGCTTCATCGACCCTTCCGGCAACCGCATCGAACTGGTGCACGCGCCGCAGCACAGCGGCCGGCGCTACTTTCCCGGCCGCGACGCCGGCATCACGGGGTTTTCGCACATCGGCCTGCGCACGCTGGACGCGCGCCGCGACGAGGCCTTCTGGACCGGCCTGCTGTCGGCCCGCGTCAGCGACCGCATCGGCGAGGCGCCGCTGCTGCGCATCGACGAGGTGCACCACAAGATCGCGCTGTTCCCGTCCAGCTATCCGGGCGTGCAGCACATCAACCACCAGGTCGAGAGCATCGACGACATCATGCGCGCCTGGTATCAGCTGCGCGAGTGGAACGTGCCGATCCGCTTCGGCCCCGGCCGGCATCCGACCTCGGGCGCCATGTTCCTGTATTTCGACGGTCCCGACGGCATGATCTACGAATACTCCACCGGCGTGCGCCTGATCAGCGCCGAAGACGAAAAAACCTACCGGCCGCGTAGCTTCCCCGCGATACCGTCCTCGTTCTGCATGTGGGGCGCCAAGCCCGATATCCCGGAGTTCAAGTCGTGAGCGCCGCGCCGGATTCCGGCCAGCAGGCGCTGGTGCGCGTCGCGGCCCGCGCGCTGGCCCGCGCCAACCTGGTCCATGCCTACGGCCATTGCAGCGCCCGCATCGACGCCGACCATTTCCTGGTGTGCGCGGCCCGGCCCATGGGCCTGATCGAACGGGGCGAGCCCGGCACGGTGGTGCCGGTGCATGGCGAGCTGCCCGAGGGAGTGCTGGGCGAAGTGCGCATCCATCAGCACATCTACCGGCTGCGCCCGGACGTGGGCGGGGTGGTGCGGTCCATGCCGCCCACCGTCATGACGCTGTCCACGGCCCGGGTCACGCCGCAGCCGCGCCACGGCATGGGTTCGTATTTTTCCCCGGCCGTGCCGCTCTGGGACGATCCGCAGCTGGTGCGCAGCGACGCGCAGGCGCGCGGCGTGGCCGAGACGCTGGGCGCGGCCCGCGCGGTGGCCATGCGCGGCAACGGCGCGGTGGTGGCGGCCGAGTCCCTCATGCATGCCGTCGTGCTGACCTGGTATCTGGAAGACGCGGCCCGCATCGAATTGCAGCTGCGTTCGGCCGGCCTGGCCAATGAGGGCCCGACGCTGGCCCTCGAAGAAGCGGCCCGGCGCGCCGTCGGCACCGGCCGCATCTACGAACGCATGTGGGAATACCTGAGCGCCGGCGACCCCGAAGCGGCGCTGGCCGACCTGTCACAACCGAGGAAGCAATGACCGATTTCCGCAACTTCATCAACGGCCAGTGGGTCGCCACCGGCAACACCTTCGACAACCGCGACCCGGTCGACAACCGCCTGGTCGGGCGCGTGCACGAGGCCGGCGACGCCGAGATCGACGCCGCGGTGCGGGCGGCCAAGGCCGCGCTGCGCGGCCCCTGGGGCCAGTTGAAGACCCAGCAGCGCGTCGAACTGCTGCACGCGGTGGCCGATGGCATCAACCGTCGCTTCGACGACTTCGTCGACGCCGAGATCGCCGACACCGGCAAGCCCTATGCGTTGGCCAGCCACCTGGACATCCCGCGCGGCGCGGCCAACTTCAAGATCTTCGCCGACCTGATCCGCAACGTTCCCAACGAGACCTTCGACCTGGAAACCCCGGACAACGGCCACGCGCTCAACTACGGGGTGCGCGTGCCGCGCGGAGTGATCGGCGTGATCTGTCCGTGGAACCTGCCGCTGCTGCTGATGACCTGGAAGGTCGGTCCGGCGCTGGCCTGCGGCAACACGGTGGTGGTCAAGCCTTCCGAGGACACGCCGGGCACGGCCACGCTGCTGGGCGAAGTGATGAACGAGGTCGGCGTGCCGGCCGGCGTCTACAACGTGGTGCACGGGCGCGGCCCGGGCTCCGCCGGAGAAAAGCTCACCCGCCATCCGCTGGTCGACGGCATCACCTTCACCGGCGAGACCCGCACGGGCGAGGCCATCATGCAGGCCGCCGCGGCGGGCGTGCGGCCGGTGTCGTTCGAGCTGGGCGGCAAGAACGCCGGCATCGTGTTCGCCGACGCCGACTTCGACAAGGCGGTCGCCGGCATCGCGCGCGCCGCGTTCGACAACACCGGGCAGGTCTGCCTGGGCACCGAGCGCGTCTACGTGCAGCGTCCGATCTTCGAACGCTTCGTGGCGGCGCTGGGCGAGCGTGCGCGCGGCTTCACGCTGGGCCGTCCCAAGGACCCGGGCGTCAACCTGGGCCCGCTGATTTCGCAACGCCACCGCGACAAGGTGCTGGGCTACTACAACCGCGCCCGCGAAGAAGGCGCGACGGTGGTGGCCGGCGGCGGCGTGCCCGACATGCCCGGCGAACTGGCCGCCGGCGCCTGGGTGCAGCCCACCGTCTGGACCGGGCTGCCCGAGACCTCGGCCGTCATCCAGCAGGAGATCTTCGGGCCGTGCTGCCACGTCGCGCCTTTCGACACCGAGGAAGAGGCGATCGCGCTGGCCAACGCCACGCCCTACGGCCTGGCCGCCAGCGTATGGACCACCAACGTGGGCACCGCGCACCGCATGGGCCGGGCGCTGGAGGTGGGCATCTGTTGGATCAATTCCTGGTTCCTGCGCGACCTGCGCACGGCCTTCGGCGGCTCGAAGCAGTCGGGCATCGGCCGCGAGGGCGGCGTGCATTCGCTGGAGTTCTATACGGAGCTGCGCAATGTCTGCGTGAAGCTCTGAACCCCCCCGGCAGGCGCCGCAAAGAACGGCGCCGCCGCCCATCCTCCAAAGGAGACATACCATGCAAGCATACGCACGCGGGCTGTCCGCGCTGGCCGCCATCGCGGCCCTGACGGCGGCCAGCGCCGCAATGGCGGACATCCGCATCGGCTTTACCGGCGTGCTGTCCGGGCCGCAGGCGGCGCTGGGCCAGGACCAGTACGACGGCCTGATGCTGGGCATCGAGCAGCTGGGCGGCAGCCTGGGCGGCCAGAAGGCGGTGGTGATCCGCGAAGACGACCAGCTCAAGCCCGACGTGGGCGCGCAGATCGTGCAGAAATTCATCGAGAAGGACAAGGTCGACGCGATCGTCGGCCTGGGCTTCTCCAACGTGCTCATGGCCGAGCTGCGGCGCATCAAGGAATCCGGCGTGGTGGCGATATCCACCAACGCCGGCCCCGCGCCGATCGCCGGACGCATGTGCCTGCCCAATCTGTTCGTGCTGGGCTGGCAGAACGACAGCATGTCCGAGGCCATGGGCAAGTACGTCAAGGACCAGGGCTACAAGCGCGCCTACCTGATGTCGTCCAACTACCAGGCCGGCAAGGACAAGCTGGCCGGCTTCAAGCGCTTCTACGGCGCCGCGCCGGCCGACGAAATCTATACCCAGCTGGGCCAGCTGGACTATTCCGCCGAGATCTCGCGCATGCAGTCGGCCGGGCCGGACGCGCTCTTCGTGTTCTACACCGGCGGGGTGGGCGTGAACTTCGTGCGCCAGCTGCGCCAGGCCGGCCTGATGGAGAAACTGCCGTTCTTCTCGGAAAGCCTGATCGACTCCAACACGCTGGCCGCGCTCAAGGACCAGGCCACCGGCGCCATCTACGGCACGCCCTGGGCGACCACGCTGGACAATCCGCAGAACCGCAAATTCGTCGAAGCCTTCAAGGCCAAGTACGGACGGCTGCCGTCGGAGTACGCCGTGGGCGGCTATGACGCCGCCTATCTGCTGGACGCGGCGGTCAAGCAGCTCGACGGCAAGCTCGGCGACAGCCGCAAGCTGGCCGCCGCGGTCAAGGCGGCGGGCGCCAGCTTCCCCTCGGTGCGCGGCTCGTTCCGCTTCAACACCAACAACATGCCGGTGCAGAACCTGTACGCCTACCAGGTCGTGAAAGACGGTGAAAACGTCGACGTCAAGCAGTTGGCCACCGTGTTCACCGACCATCAGGACGCCTACGTGGCCGACTGCCCGATGAAATAACGGAACGCCCATGAACGGATCACTACTGCTGTCCCAACTGCTCAATGGCCTGCAGCTGGGCGCGCTGCTGTTCCTGCTGTCCTCGGGGCTGACCCTGATCTTCGGCATCATGAACTTCATCAACCTGGCGCACGGCTCGCTCTACATGATCGGGGCGTTCCTGGGCGCCACGGCCTATAACGCCAGCGGCTCGTTCGCCTTCGCCATCCTGGCGGCGGTGGTCGGCAGCGGCTTCGTCGGCGTGGTGCTCGAACGCCTGATCGCGCGGCCGCTGTACCGCCACGATCACCTGTACCAGGTGCTGGCCACCTTCGGCCTGATGATGTTCTTCAACGAGCTGGCCTCGGTCATCTGGGGCAGCCGGCCGTATTTCGCGGCCGTGCCGAGCAGCCTGGACGGCGCGGTCAGCCTGTTCGGCAGCGACTACCCGGTGTATCGGCTGATGATCATCGGGGTGGGGGCGCTGGTGGCGTTGGGGGCCTGGTTCCTGATCCAGCGTACGCGCTTCGGCATGCTGATCCGCGCAGGCGCCAGCAACGCGCCCATGGCCAGCGTGCTGGGCGCCAACGTCGACCTCCAGAAAACGCTGCTGTTCCTGCTGGGCGCCGTGCTGGCCGGCGTGGCGGGCGCGCTGGCCGGGCCGATCCTGTCGGTGCAGTCCGGCATGGGCGAGCCGGTGCTGATCCTGGCGCTGGTGGTGATCGTGGTCGGCGGCATCGGCTCGGTGCGCGGCACCCTGGTCGCGGCGCTGCTGATCGCCATGATAGACACGCTGGGCCGCGCCTTCCTGCCCGACATGCTGCGCGCGGTCTTCGACGCCTCGGTCGCCAACGCGGTCGGCCCGGCGCTGGCCTCCATGCTGATCTACGTGCTGATGGCGGTGGTGCTGGCATTCCGGCCGCAGGGCCTGGTCTTTTCCGCGCGGCGCTGACGGCGCCGCGCAAGGGCATAACATCATGCAAGCAAACGACAAGCGGCGCTGGGCGCTGCCCCTGCTGTTCCTGGTCCTGGCCGGCGTGCCGTTCGCGGCGCAATGGCTGGGAGAACCGTTCTACGTCACCCTGGGCGCGCGCATCCTGATTTACGCCCTGGCCGCGCTGGCGCTGAACCTGGTGCTGGGCTTCGCCGGCCTGGTCAGCTTCGGCCACGCCATGTTCCTGGGCCTGGGCTGTTACGCGGTAGGCATCCTCAGCTACTACGGCTTCGGCAACGGCTGGCTGCAGCTGGCCGTCTGCATCGCCGTATGCGCGCTGGTGGCGCTGGTGGTCGGCACGGTCTGTCTGCGCACTTCCGGCATCGGCTTCATCATGATCACGCTGGCCTTCGCCCAGATGTTCTATTTCCTGGCCGTCAGCCTGCGCGAGTACGGCGGCGACGACGGCCTGAACATCTACGAGGCCAGCGCCTTCGGCCTGTTCGAACTGGACGGCAGCCTGCCCGTGTACTGGGCGGCCTGGGCGCTGCTGCTGGTCTGCAGCATCGGCATGCTGCGCCTGCGCCGCTCGCCCTTCGGCATGATCTTGCGCGCCACCCACGCCAACCCGCGGCGCGTGGACGCGCTGGGCTACTCCGTGTTCGGCGTGCGCCTGACGGCCTACGTCGCCTCGGGCGTGCTGACCGGCGTCGCCGGCCTGCTGCTGGCCAACCTGACCGCCTTCGCCTCGCCCAGCTACATGTCCTGGCCCGTCTCGGGCGAGCTCATCGTCATGGTCGTGATCGGCGGCCTGGGCAGCGTGCTCGGGCCCATCGTCGGCGCCATCGCCTACCTGCTGATGGAAGAAGCCTTCAAGAGCCTGACCCAGCACTGGATGCTGCTGATGGGACCGGCCGTGGTCGTCATCGCCATGCTCGCCAAGGGCGGCTACGGCAATTCCCTGGCCTGGCTGCGGCGCGCGCCGCCGGCCGGACCCGCCGCGCCCGCCGCTGCGCCGCCGGCCGGCGACGGCCAGCAGGACCGCCGTCCGCCGGACACCCTGGCCAAGGAGGCCTCCGCATGACCATGCAAACCGCCTCCGCGCCCGCCGGCCTGTCCACCCACGACCTGGTGCGCCGCTTCGGCGGCCTCAAGGCCACCGACGGCGTATCGCTGGACGTGGCCCCCGGCGAACTGCACGCGCTGATCGGCCCCAACGGCGCGGGCAAGACCACGCTCATCAACCTCCTGTCGGGCGAACTGCGGCCCGACGGCGGCGCCGTGCGCCTGGGCGCGGCCGACGTCTCGCGCGCTTCTGTCCAGGAGCGCGTCGCCCAGGGCATGCTGCGCTCCTATCAGGTGACCTCGGTCTTCTACAGCTACACCGTGCTCGACAACGCCTGCCTGGCCGCGTTGCGCAAGCGCCGCCGGCGCCTGTCGCCCTGGACCGCGCTGCGCGACTGCGCCGACGTCGTGGACGCCGCCACCCAGGCGCTGCGCGCCTGCCGGCTCGAAGACGTGGCCGAGGCCGAGGTCGCCAGCCTGGCCTACGGCCAGCGCCGCCAGCTCGAAATCGCCATGGCCCTGGCCGGCGAGCCCTCGGTGCTGCTGCTGGACGAACCCATGGCAGGCATGAGCGCGGCCGAAAGCGCCGGCGTCATCGCCCTGCTGCAAAGCCTCAAAGGCCGCTACACCATCGTCCTGGTCGAGCACGACATGAACGCCGTCTTCGCGTTGGCCGACCGCATCAGCGTGCTGGTCTACGGCAAGATCATCGCCACCGGCAGCGCCGAACAGATACGCAACCATCCCGACGTGCGCCGCGCCTACCTGGGCGACGACGCCGACGCATAAGGAGCCGCCATGTTGAGCATCAGCGGATTGACGGCGGCCTACGGCCATTGCCAGGCGCTCTTCGGCGTGGACCTGGACGTGGGCGAGGGCGAAGTCCTCGGCCTGATCGGCCGCAACGGCATGGGTCGCAGCACCGTCATCAAATGCCTGTTCGGCCTGCTGCCGGCCAGCCAGGGCAGCATCCGCTACGGCGACCGCTCGCTGCGCGGGCTGGCGCCGTACCGCATCGGCCGCATGGGCCTGTCCCTCGTGCCCGAAGGCCGCCAGATCTTCCCGACTCTGACCGTGGAAGAAAACCTCATCGCCACCGCCATCGCGCGCGGCGGCGCCCGCAACTGGACGCTGGAGCGCGTCTACGACCTGTTCCCGCGCCTGCGCGAACGCCGCGCCAACCTGGGCACCCAGCTCTCCGGCGGCGAACAGCAGATGCTGGCCCTGGGCCGCGCGCTCATGACCAACCCCAGCCTGCTGGTTCTGGACGAAGCCACCGAAGGCCTGGCGCCCGTGGTGCGCGCCGAAATCTGGCGCGTGCTGGCGCAACTGAAAGCCGAAGGCCTGTCCATGATTGTGGTCGACAAGAACACCACGGCCCTGCTGCGCCTGTCCGACCGCAACGTCATCCTCGACAAAGGCGTGACCGTGTGGCGCGGCAGCTCGGCCGAACTGTTCAAACGGCCCGACCTGGTGGCCGCCTACGTGGGAGTCTGAAATGAGATTGCAGGACAAAGTGGCGCTCGTCACCGGCGCGGCCGGCGGCATCGGCCTGGCCATCGCGCGGCGCTTCGTCGCCGAGGGCGCCTGCGTGCTGCTGGCCGACCGCAAGCAAGCCGAACTGACCGCGGCGGCCCGCTCCTTGGGAGACCGCGCCGCCGCCGCCACGGCCGACGTGACCGACCCGGCCGACGCCCAGGCGCTGGCCGACGAATGCGTGCGCCGCTGGGGCGGCCTGGACGTCTGCGTCTGCAACGCCGGCGTGATCCGCGCCGCCGACTTCCTGGACCTGACACTGGAAGACCTGGACGCCGTCATGAACGTCAACGTGCGCGGCACCTTCCTGGTCGCCCAGGCCGCCGCGCGCGCCATGGTCGCGGGCGGACGCGGCAACGGCGCCATCGTCACGCTGTCCTCGATGACCGCGGAACTGGCCATGCCCGACCAGCTGGCCTACGGCGCCAGCAAGGGCGCGGTGCGGCAGATGACCAAGTCGATGGCGCTGTCCCTGGCGCCGCATGGGATACGGGTCAACGCCATCGGGCCGGGCAGCATCGACACCGAGATCCTGGCCACGATTACCAGCAACCCCGACGCCCGCAAGACCGTGTTGTCGCGGATTCCGATGCAGCGGTTGGGGTCGCCGGACGAAGTCGCCAAGGTGGCGGTGTTTCTGGCTTGCGATGATTCCAGTTATGTGACGGGGCAGACGGTGTATGCGGATGGGGGGAGGTTGGCGTTGAACTATACGGTTGCCGTCAAGGAGTAGGGGGCGTTATGGGTAGTGTCGCTATGGGGTCAGGTGGGTTAGAGGGATAGAACCACGAAGAGCCGCAGGCCGTGAGCATGACGGTGGTCGAGTCAAGGCCGGATCTACGTTCTGATGTCGCGGCCGGACGAGTTGGCGTAACTGCCTTTTCAGCTTCCTAGCCAGAATATGTTCATTTGGCGGCAGATCTCGCTGACAACCTCGGCTAGGTCGGGCTCATGTAGATTTGCGATGCAGCGCGATTCGCCGGCGTTAGCGCACAGTGACGGATCTTGTTGGTTGAATTGAGCTGGGGCATTCCTGACAGCCGCTCGTCCCATGTCTCAAATAGGTCGTAAGCAGTCGTTGATGGCGGACGGCTTTCGACCCATTGCGGCCGTTGGGCTAGACAGATTGATCGGCTGCAATACAGCGATTGCTATCCGTGTCACATCTGCCTGGCCCAAGGGGCCAAGGGCCTGGCCGCCAGTCCTTACGCGGTGCCGGCCACGCGCAGGAATTCGCGCACGACGGCCGGAGCGTCCATGCCGAACTCGGCCATCAGGTAAGGCGTCGTGCCGCCATGGGTAAACGTGTCGCGTACGCCGACGCGAGCGAAATTGACCGCGACTTTGTTTTCCATGAGCAACTCTGCCACGGCCGAGCCCAGGCCTCCGATGATCGAATGGTTTTCCACCGTGATCACCGTGGGCACTTCGCGCGCCATGGCCGCTATGGCGGGGTTCAGCGGCTTGAGCGACGTGACGGCGACGACGCTCACGTCGTTGCCCTGACGAGCGAGTTCGGCGGCGGCGGCTTCGGCGATCGGAATGCTCAGGCCGCTGGCCAGGAGCAGGCCGTCTCGTCCGGCGCGCAGCCTGGCGAGTCCCTGCTCGGACGACGGGCGGCTCGCGGCGGGTGTGGCCCCGTTGGCTCGCGCCAGGCGCAGATAGACGGGGCCGTCGTAGGCCAGCGCCTCTTCCACTGCGGCGGCGGCCTGTCCGGCGGCCGGTTCCAGGATGCGCATGCGGGGCAGGGCGCGCATCAGGGCCACGTCGTCGATGGCCTGGTGGCTCACGCCGAGCAAGGTGTCCACGCCCGGGATGAAACCGACCAGCTTGACGTTCAATCCGGGATAGGCCACCTGCATGGCGACCTGGTCGTAGGTGCGGCGCGTGGCGAAGACGCTGAACGTATGCACGAAGGGGATGCAGCCGCAGCGCGCCATCCCGCCTGCCATGCCGACCATATTGGCTTCGGCGATGCCGGCCTGGTAGAAGCGGTTGGGCAGGGCGTCGCGGAAGATGTCGGTTTCCGTGGGGCCGCTCAGGTCCGCGGTCAGCGCCACGATGCGCGGGTCGCGGCGGGCCGCGGCCAGCAGCGCCTCGCCATAGATCCGGCGCGCGGCCGGGGCGCCGGAGCGGTCGGTGAAATCATTGACGGCCAGGTTGTCTTGAGAGCGGCTCATGCCTGGATCTCCAGATGATCGAGTTCTTGCAGCGCGAGAGCGGCGGCCTGCGGCGGCAGCTTCAGGTTGTGTCCCAGTATCCCCTCGAGCGAGGGCGCGCCCTTGCCGACCAGCGTGCGCGCGATGATGCAATGCGGCTGTCCGGGAACGGTGCGCGCGAGTTGCAGCGTTTTCAGCAAGGCGGGAATGCTGTTGCCGTCGATGTCATGCGTGTGCCACCGGAACGCGCGCCATTTGTCCGCCAGCGGTTCGTCGGGCTGGACCTGATTGATGTGGCCTTCGACCTGCATGGCGTTGGCGTCGATGATGAGGCAGAGGTTGTCCAGGCCCCAGTTGCCGGCAACCAGCGCGGCCTCCCAGACCTGGCCTTCCTGCAGCTCTCCGTCGCCCAGCACCACATAGACGCGGCTGTTGCTGCCAGAGCGCTTGAGCGCGGCGGCCATGCCCACGCCGACGGACAGGCCCTGGCCCAGCGAGCCGCAGGTCGCCTCGATCATGGGGCCAAGGCGTTCCGACGCGTTGATCTCCAGTTCGGAACCGTCGTCGCAATAGGTGTCCAGGCGCCGTGCGTCCAGGATGCCCCGCGCGGCCAGCGTGGCGTAGAAAATGGCGGTGTTATGCGCGGTGGACAGGATAAAGCGGTCGCGCTGCGGCCATGCCGGATCTTCGGGCTTGAGATTCAGTTCCGAAAAGTACAGCGTGGCGAACAGGTCGGCCGCGCCGAGCCCTTGCTGGACATACCCCTGGCCGGTGCGCGCCACCATGTGCACAACCTGCTTGCGCAGCGCGAGCGCGATCCGCGCCAGTTCGGATGCTTCCCGGGTCGGGGCGAATACCGGGAGTGGTGTAAGGGCGGTCTGTGCTGCCATCGTTTTTCCTTCAGTGGGCGGCCACATCAGCGACCATCGCGAAGGCGTGGTCGGTGACCTGCAGGGCGTGATCGATGTCTTGCGCGGTATGCGCGAGGCTGAGGAACATGTTGTGGCGGTGGTGCAGGTAGACGCCATGTTTCAGCGCTTCGGCCGTGAAGCGGGCGCCCCGGGAGTAGTCGGCGTCATCCTCGAACAGCACCAGCGGCAGCTGGACGGGGCCCGTCTGACTGATCTTGACGCCGTGCTTGTCCGCCTGGCGTTGCAGGCCGTCGCGCAAGCGCTGGCCCATCTTCTCGAAGTGCTGGATCGCGCCGCTGTTTTCCAGGACGTCCAGCGTGGCGATGGCGGCGGCCATGGCCACCCCGCCCATCCAGAACGAACCGGTGATGTAGATCTGCTGCGCCGCTTTGCGAAAGGCGTCGTTGCCGGTCACCGCGGCCAGGGAGTGGCCGTTGGCGATTGCCTTGCTCCAGGCGCAGATATCGGGCCGCACGCCCAGGGGTTCCCAGCTTCCTTGCAATGACAGGCGCATGCCGGCGCGCACTTCGTCGATGACCAGCGCCGCGCCCTGGCGGTCGCACAGGGCGCGTGCCGCCCGGGCAAAATCGGGATGCGGCAATTCCTGCGGTACGCCCAGGTCGTGGCGGAAGGCCGACACCAGGACGGCAGCCAGATCGTCGCCGGCTTCGCGGGCTGCGGCTTCCAGGCTTTCGATGTCGTTGAACTTGAAGTAAATCAGGTGCGCGCGGTCTTCGGCGGTGACGCCTGCCACCGATGGCGTGCACCACGGCACGGCGCCGTGATAAGCGCCTTTGGCCAGGAGGATCTTGCGCTTGCCGGTGCCGGCGCGGGCAATCATCAGGGCGGCGGTGGTGGCGTCCGAACCGTTCTTCTGGAACATGGCCCAGTCCGCGTGGGGCAGCATGCCGACCAGCCGCTCCGACAGCTCCACCAGCCGGGCGGTGGGGCCGTTCATGCAATCGCCTTGCTCGGCCTGCTTGCGGGCGGCCTCGTCGATGACCGGATGCTTGTGGCCCGCGATGATGGGGCCCCAGCTGCACATGAAATCCAGGTATTCACGGCCGTCCACATCCCAGAGGCGGCAACCGTCGGCGCGCGCAAAAAACTGAGGGTAGCCGGCCGGCAGGATCCTGGCGTTCAGGTGGCCGTACATGCCGCCCGGAATGACCTTGTCGGCCCGGGCCCGTAGGGCCGCGTCCACAAGTGCGAGATTACTGCCCTGGTTCAGATCTACTGCCGTTTGTGTCGCGGTCATATGTCGTTCCCATCCCTGGCTGACAGTGCTTGGAATAAACATGATACATGATATATGATGTTTGCAAACACAGTGTTTGCCCCGATCGGAATGCGGGAAAACAGCGGGGAATCGTCTACTTGCGCCGGCTGCGGCGGACCGATTTGGTCGAGGACTTTTTCACCGGCTCCGGCTCTTCGTGGTCGATGGATTCGAGGTAGGCGACGAACTGTTCGCCGCCCTCGATCAGGTCCTGTTCCACGGCGGTGGCGAGCGCTTTGGCGTCACCCGCCTTCAGAGCTTCGATGATGCGCAAGTGTTGATGCTCACCCTCGTAGGTGGGGTGGCCATGGGGGTAGAGGTAGTTCAGCAAGGGGCCCGCCTGGATCCACAGGCGTTCCAGGATTTCGGTCAGCTGCGGCATGCCGGACCGGCGATAGAGCGAGAAATGAAAGTCGTAATTGGATTGCACCGCTTGCGGATAGTCTTTTTGCTCTTCGGCACGGATCAGCGTGGCGTGGATGCGCTCGAGATCGGCAATGAATGCGGCATCGATGTGCGACAGCGCCTCGACGGCGGCCATCGGCTCCAGATGCAGACGCAGGCGCCGGATCTCCAGGTACTCGGAGAGCGACAGGCGGCGGGTCAGGAAGTAGTAGCCGGCCTTCATTTCGATGGCGCCGTCGTTGGTCAGCAGCAGGATGGCTTCGCGCACGGGCGTTTCGCTGACTTCCAGGTCGGCGGCCAGCGTGGCGATCTTCAGCCGTTCGCCGGGTTGGAAGCGGCCGGACATCAATCTGTCGCGCAGCGTGCGGTAGACCTGTCCGGTAAGGCTGGAGCGAGTGACGGAAGTTTTCTCTGTGGCCATAGTGGGCTGAGCGAAGGTCGACAGCGATTGTCTCGGACCTAGATTTTAGGGAAGAGCTGCTGCCTAGGTAGAACTACGGATATGAGTACCACCTAAAAGAACACAATATATTATATATCGTGTTAAGCCAGTGGCCCGCGCCACGGCAAAGATCGGAGGAACGCTGGATGTCGTCGTCCCCTGAAGTGCTGCGAGATCGCTGGGGCATACCGCATGTCCGGGCCGATGGCGTCGATGAGCTGTTCTTCGCCAACGGCTATGTCCACGCGCAGGACCGGCTCTGGCAGATGGACGCCGCGCGCCGGCGCGCCGTCGGCCGGTATGCGGAATGGGTCGGGTCCGAAGGAGCGGCGGCGGATGCGCTGGCCAGGCGGCTGGGCGTGGAGGCGGCCTCGCGCAGGGATTTCGCGGCGCTGTCGGCCGAGACACGGCGCATGTTGGAGTGCTATGCACAGGGCGTCAACGCCGCAATAAATGAGTTTCCGCTGCCCGTGGAATACGAGCTGCTGGGTGAGCGGCCGCAGCAATGGGAACCATGGCAATCGGTTGCCGTGATGCGCCAGCGCGGCCTGCTGATGGGATCCATCTGGTTCAAGTTGTGGCGCGCGGCCGCGCTGCGCACGATCGGACCCGAGGCCATCGGCCTGTTGCGGTACGACGACGGCGGCAACGAGCGTTTCGTTTCGCCGCAAGTCGATGACGTACAGACGCGGCGCTGGATCGCCGGCCTGCAGTCGCTGGCTCCTTCCATCGATGCGCTGCTGGCGCTGGCGCCGGCGGACGGCACCATTGCCGGGTCCAACAACTGGGCGGTGTCGGGCGCGCGCACCGTCAGTGGCAAGCCCATGGTCGCGGGCGATCCGCACCGGATCTTCGAGATCCCCGGGATGTATGCCCAATTGCACCTGAGCTGCGGCGAGTTCGATGCGCTGGGCTTCTCGGTGCCGGGCGTGCCGGCCTTTCCGCATTTCTGCCATACGGAGCACGTCGCGTGGTGCGTGACGCATGCCTTCGCCGATATCCACGACCTGTACCTGGAGCGTTTCGATCCCGCCGATCCCGCGCGCTATCAGACGGAGACAGGCTGGGCGCGGGCCGAGGTCCATGAGGAAATTGTGAACGTACGCGGCGCGGAATCCCTGAAGGTCCGCGTAATCCGGACGCGTCACGGTCCGCTGCTGGCGGATCCCGAGGCGAGCGGGTACGGGGTGGCGCTGCGTTCGGTGCAGCTGGACCCCGTGGACCGTTCCCTGGACTGCCTGCTGCCGATGCTGCGCGCCCATGGCGTGCGTGAGTTCAATGAGGTGTGCCGTCCCTGGGGCGTGATCGACCACAGCGTGGTGGCGGCCGACACGTCCGGCCACATCAGCGTGAACGTGCGGGCCATCGTGCCGGAGCGCGACCGCGTCAACGGCTGGCTGCCTGTGCCCGGTTGGACGGGGCAACACGAATGGCGCGGCTACATCCCCTGGGAACGCATGCCGCGCGAGGTGGACCCCGCGTCCGGCAAGCTGGTGACGGCCAACAACCGCATCGCGCCGGACGGCGAGGGCGATTACCTGTGCACCGATTGCCATCCCTCGACGCGGGCCCGCCGCATCAGTGAACGGCTCGACGGTTTTCCCGCCGCCAGCGTGGACGACATGGTCGGCCTGCTTGGCGACACCGATAGCGCGCGCGCTCGCGACATCGCCGCGCGCATCTGCAAGGCGACCCCTCAGGGCGCCGGCGCGGAACTGGTGGCCTTGCTGCGAGGCTGGAACGGCAACATGGCCGCCGGCGAGTTGGCTCCGTCGGCCTACTACCAGGTGCGCCAGGCAATGACGCGCATCCTCGCGCGGCGCTCGGGCCTGGACCGCGCCGCCCGGGACATCTTCGCCACGATGGCCGCGCCGGGCGTGGTGCCCGTCAATCAATTGTGGTGGACGCTGCCCGAACTGCTGCGCCGCGAAGACGTCAGCCTGCTGGCCGGCGCCACTTGGGACCAGGTCATTCAGGAAGCGCTGGCCGCCGTCGCCGAGGGCGGCGCGGTGCAGCCCTGGGGGCGCCTGCACCGTCCGGTGTTCTCGCATCCGCTTGCAAACGCCTTCCCGGAGGCAGCGACAAGGCTTGCGCCCGCCTCCAACGATGTCGCGGGCGATGGCGATTGCGTGTGTGCCACCGGCGCCTATCCCACCGGCGGCCCCTCGTCCAGCTATGGGCCGGTTGCGCGTTATGTCTTCGACGTGGGTAATTGGGATGCGAGCCGCTGGTCGGTTTTTCATGGCGCCTCGGGTGCGCCCGACAGCCCTCACTACAGTGACCAGAACCCATTGTGGGCGCGCTGCGAGCTTGCGCCCGCGCCGTTCACGCGGGAAGCGGTGGACGCTTGCGCCGTATCGCGCCAGCGCATCGAGATCAAGGGGCTGAAGCCGGAATCCGCGCATACCGACAGCCCGTAATGCCGAGTGGGGGTGCGCCCGCCGCGCGCCCATGCTGTTTTAACCGGGTCCGCCGCAAGCCTCGGCCGGAACCCACGAATAGAAAGGGGAACAGGATGTTCGCGAATTCCACATTGCAGCGGATCGGATGCGGCATGGTCATGGGCGCCGCCCTGTTGGCCAGCGCCATGGCGCCGGCAGGCGCGGCGGAGGACACACCCAAAAAGGGCGGGACTCTGATCTATGCGAGCCTGTCCGGCCCGGGCACCCTTGATCCCCAGGTTGCGGCCAGCATGGTGGATCTGGAAGTGATCCACCATCTGTACGAAGGCCTGGTGACCATCGACGGCTCCTACAACACCAAGCCCTTGCTGGCCCGCGAGGTCAAGGTCAGCGACGACCTCAAGACCTATACCTTCCTGCTGCGCAAAGGCGTCAAGTTCCATAACGGCAAGGTCATGACCTCCGAGGACGTGAAGGCGACCTTCGAGCGCTATGCCCGTGTCAGCCCGAACAAGGCGGCGCTGGATGATGTGGAAAGCTACGAAGCGCCCGACGCCGATACCTTCATCATCCGTCTGAAGAAAACGAATGCGGCGTTCCTCGATGTCCTGAAGACGCCGGTCTATCCCTTCGTGATCCTGCCCTCGGAACAGAAGGACAAGCCGGCGCGCGGCATAGACATCATCGGCACCGGCGTTTTCAAGCTGGGCCAATGGGTCAAGGACAGCCATCTGGTGATCCAGCGCTTTGCGGATTATGTGCCCGACGACCAGGCGCAAGGCCCCGACGGATTCGCCGGCAAGCGCACTGCCTACGTCGATGCCGTGCGTTTCAACTTCGTACCCGAGGCCAATGCGCGCGTCGCGGCGATGCAGACGGGCGAAGCCCTCTTTACCTCCACCATCCCGCCGGAATTGGCCGCCAGGCTGAAGAGCCAGAAGCACTTGCAGGAAGTGACGGTCTACCCGTACTGCCAGCAATATCTGATCGTGCATTCGCAACAGGCTCCCACCGACAACGTCAAGGTGCGCCAGGCAATTCGCGAGGCGGTGCACGTGGACGACATCATGAAAGTGATCGGCGCGTCCAAGAAGAACCACTCCATGGTCTATCCGGAAGGCGCGTATTACGGGGGCAAGGTCACCGATGGCCGCTACAACCAGAACGATCCGAAGAAGGCGCGCGAACTGCTCAAGGAAGCGGGCTACAAAGACACGCCTATCGTGCTGCAGACGAACAACAACTACGACTACATGCGCGACGCCATCCTGGTCCTTTCGGAGCAGCTCAAGGCGGCCGGGATGAATGTCAAGATCGACATCACCGACTGGACCACCAACGCCTCCAATCTCCAGACGGGCAAGGGCAACTGGAACGTCTCCACCACCAGCTTCTGCTCCAACCCCATCCTGGGCCCGCAGCAGTGGCAGTCCATGATCTACAACTTCCCGCACGTGAAGGACGACAAGGTGCTCGATGGCGCCTACGAAACCTTCTACAAGACGGCCGATCTGGCCGGCCGCAAGGCCGCGTGGCTGGACATCGAGCAGCGCGTGCTGGATGAGGCATACATGATCAAGGTGGCCGACCGCGGCAACGTGCAGGTCATCAATACGCGCAAGGTGGGCGGGTTCAGGCCGTACTACATGAATCACTTCTGGAACGTGTGGCTCAAGTAGGAAGCGGCGACCATGTTCCATACCGTTTCCACTCGTATCGCGCAGGCGGTTCCGGTCATGCTGATCGTGGCCGTCCTGACCTTCTTCCTGATGCACCTGCTGCCCGGGGACCCGGCCGTCATCATCGCCGGCGACCAGGCCGGCCCGGAAGCCATCGAGGCCATGCGCCGCACGCTGGGGCTGGACAGGCCCTTGCTTGAGCAGCTCTGGTTGTGGCTGACGCATCTGGCCCAGGGCAATTTCGGCGAGTCCCTGGTGCTCAACCAGCCCGTGCTGTCCGCCGTCGCCGAGCGCATGCCCGTCACCTTGTCGCTGGCGGCCGTGGCATTCGCCATTACCTTACCGGTGGGCATTGCGTTGGGCATCACCGCGGCCTATTGGCGCGATTCCTGGCTGGATTCGGCCGTCATGGGCTTTGCCTTGCTGGGCGTGTCGGTGCCCAACTTCTGGATTGCGACGCTCTCGGTCATTCTGTTCAGCGTCAATCTGGGGTGGTTGCCCTCCGCCGGCTATGTGCCCATGGAAGACGGCTTCTTCGAATGGCTGGGCGCGCTGATCCAGCCGGCCGCCGTGCTGGCGCTGTTCCAGATCGGCTTTCTGGCGCGTATGACGCGCTCCGAGATGCTGGAAATCCTGGACCAGGACTACGTGCGCACGGCCCGCGCCAAAGGCGTGTCGGAGTTCTTCACCGTCTCCAAGCACGCATTCCGCAATACGCTGGTCCAGGTGTTGACGGTGGGCGGGTACATCGTCAGCCTGCTGATCGGCGGCTCGGTGGTCGTGGAGCAGGTGTTCGCGCTGCCGGGCATCGGCCGGCTGCTGGTGCAGGCCATCATGGCCCGCGACTATCCGACCGTGCAGGGCACCATGCTGCTGCTGGGCTTCGCCTTCGTGTTGATCAACGTGTTGATCGATGTGCTCTATACCTTCATCGACCCGCGGGTGCGCTATGACTGATATTGCGATCAACAGCCAGGCGCAGGCGGCGCCCGCCGTATCCAGCGCCCGGCGCCGTGTCTTCAAACGCCTGTGGCGGCACCGCTCGTTCAGGATCGGCGCCGCCATCCTGCTGGTCATCATCGCCGGTGCGGTGTTCGCTCCGTTCATTACGTCGGGCGATCCGATGGCGATGCGCATTTCCGACCGCTTCCATCCGCCCTCGTGGCAACATCCGTTCGGCGCGGATATGTACGGCCGGGACGTCTTTACTCGCGTACTGTATGGAGCCCGCCTGTCTCTGTGGATCGGCCTGGCGGTGTCGGTGCTGGCAGCTATCGGCGGATCGCTGGTGGGGATGATCGCCGGTTATTTCAGCTGGCTGGATTCGTTCTTGATGCGCATCATGGACGCGCTGCTGGCGTTCCCGGCGATTCTGCTGGCCATCGGCATCAATGCGGTGCTCGGCCCGCAGATCCATAGCGTGATCATTGCACTGGCCTTCGCCTATGTGCCTCGCATCGCGCGCATTGTGCGGGCCACGGTGCTGGTGATCCGCCGGCTGGACTATGTGGACGCGGCCCGCATCAGCGGCGCCAGCGCGTGGCGCATCATCGGCCGCCACATATTCCCGAATACGCTGGCGCCGTTGCTGGTCTCGCTGACCTTCATTTTCGCCTACGCCATCCTGGCCGAGGCCACGCTCAGTTTCCTGGGCATCGGCCCTCCGCCGCCGATGCCGAGCTGGGGCAACGTTATTTCCGAGGGGCGGGATTACGCCGTCGAAGCCTGGTGGATCATGCTGTTTCCGGGGCTGGCCATCAGCCTGTCGGCATTGGCCATCAACCTGCTGGGCGACGGGCTGCGCGACGTTCTCGATCCCCGGCTGAAAGTGGAGGGCGCATGATGAACCAGCCCTTGTTGGAGGTGGATGACCTCAGCGTGGACTTTCGCACGGACGCCGGCTGGACGCGCGCGGTCAGCAATGTCAGCTTTTCGCTGGACGCGAACCGTTCATTGGGCATCGTCGGCGAGTCGGGCAGCGGCAAGAGCGTCTGCGCGCTGTCCATCCTGCGGCTGCACCATAAGCGCACCTCGCGCATGCCCGGATCGGCGATACGCTTCGAGGGCAAGGACCTGCTTGCCATGCCCGAAGGCGGCCTGCGCCAGGTGCGCGGCGGCGACATCGCGATGATCTTCCAGGATCCCATGACGTCGCTCAACCCGGTGCTGACCATCGCGGACCAGATTGGCGAAACGCTGCGCATACACCAGGGCATGGACAAGGCCGCCGCACGGCGCCGTGCTGTCGAGCTGCTGGACATGGTGCGCATTCCCGACGCCCGGCGCCGTGTGGACGAGTATCCGCACCGCCTGTCCGGCGGCATGCGGCAGCGGGTCATGATCGCGATGGCGATCGCCTGCCGCCCCAAACTGCTGATTGCGGACGAGCCCACGACGGCGCTGGACGTCACCATCCAGGCCCAGATCATGCAACTGCTGCGCGAGCTCCAAGCCGAGATCGGCATGTCCGTCATCCTGATTTCCCACGACCTTGGTCTGGTTGCCGAGTTCGTCGAGCGCGTCATCGTGATGTACGCCGGCCACATCGTCGAGGAAGCCGGCGCCGCGCAGATGTTCGAAAAACCTCTGCATCCCTATACCGAAGGTTTGCTGCGCGCCATTCCGGACCTGGACGCCGATCATGAGCGTCTGCTGGCCATTCCCGGCAGCATTCCGGCCTCGGGGAATTGGCCGCAGGGCTGCCGCTTCGGGCCGCGCTGCGGCCGTGCGGAGCCTGCCTGTCTGGCTGCGCCGGTGCCTATCCAGGCCTTGCCGTCGGGACGCATCCTGCGCTGCCCGCCCCGCGCGGCTGAGCAGCTAAAGGAGGAGATCGCCGCATGAGCCAGAATCCTATCGTGCAGGTCAGCGGCTTGAGCCGCGATTTCAAACTGGGCCGGAGCGCCGGCAAGAACGCCGTCCTGCGGGCGGTCGACCAGGTGAGCTTCGACATTCATCACGGCGAGACCATCGGCCTCGTGGGGGAGTCCGGGTCCGGCAAATCCACGATCGGCCGGATGATGATCGGACTGCTGGAACCCTCGGAGGGCGATATCCGCCTGTTCGGAAAATCCATCGCCGGGCCGCAGGGGCGGGCCAATCTGGCCGCGGTGCGGCAACGCATCCAGTTTGTGTTCCAGGACCCGTATTCCTCGTTGAATCCGCGCATGCGGGTGGGCGATGCGGTCGCCGAGCCGCTGGATATCGCGCGCAAATCCACGCGCAAGGAGCGCCAGGAGAGGGTGGCCGAATTGTTCGACATGGTGGGGCTTCCCGCTGCCTTCGCGGGACGCTTCCCGCACGAATTCTCCGGCGGGCAGCGCCAGCGCATCGTGATCGCCCGGGCGCTCGCGCTCAATCCGGATTTCGTGGTGTGCGACGAGGCGGTGGCGTCCCTGGACGTTTCCATGCAGGCCCAGATCGTCAACCTGTTGATGGACCTGCAGCAACGGCTGGGCCTGAGCTACCTGTTCATCGCCCACGACCTGGCCGTCGTGAAAGCCATTTCCCATCGCGTGGCGGTGCTGTACGCCGGGGAGATCGTGGAGATCGGCAACAAGCGTTCGCTTTACGCCGCGCCGCGCCATCCCTACACGCAGGCCCTGCTCAAGGCCGTGCCGCGTCCGGTGGCGGGCCGTGTGCGTCCGCCGCCGATCAAGGGAGAGTTGCTCAGCGTGCTGAACCGGCCTGCCGGATGCAGCCTGAGCCCGCGCTGTCCGCATGCGGCCGCGCGTTGCCGGGAAGAAAAGCCCCTGCTGCGCGAAGTCGAACCCGGCTGGCTCGTGGCCTGCCACTTCCATGAAACCCTGGCCGCCCAACCCGCGTCCTGACCGCAACGATCGAGGAATGTCCGTCATGTCCGACCCGCAGCAGCCCGCCCGTCCCGAGTTCGGCCCCTTGAACCAGCGCGCGCGCCCCACGGGCGTCATGCATCCCGACCGGGCGCTGCACCTGTCGCACTGGTACGAGGCGCCCAGCGAGGACCCGTCGCTGCCGGAGGTCTATGTCTACACCGACGCCATGTCCTACGAGGCCGGCCAGGAGGTCGCCTTCCATGCCTCCAGCACCGCGCAGCGCTGGACGCTAGAGGTCTGGCTGGACGGCGCGGCGCCGCAATGCGTGCACAGCCAGCAGAACATCGCCGGCGAGTTCGCGGCCATGCCCGACCAGGCTTACCGCAACGGCTGCGGCTGGCCCGAGGCGCATCGCTGGCGCCTGCCGCCAGACGCCACCAGCGGCTTCTACCGGGTGGCCGCGCATTGCGAGCGGTCGGATGGTTCGCGCTTTCTGCAGCACCATTTCTTTGTCGTGCGTCCAAAATCGGGGCAAGGCGCGCGTCCGGGCAAGTTCCTGTTCCTTTTGTCGACGTCCACCTGGATGGCCTATAACGATTGGGGCGGCGCCAATGCCTATGACGGCATCGACGGGCCGCAGCGGAATCAGTTCTCGCCCGTGCTCAGCAACCAGCGCCCCTGGACGCGCGGGCTGGTATGGCTTCCGCCGGGTGCGCCGCGCCTGTGCGATCCGGTGCCCCGCGAGCCCTGGGAGGCGCCGCGCTATCCCACCAAGGAGTGGGCCTACACCAACGGCTTCGCGCAGTACTACGCATCCTCGGGCTGGGCGCACTTCGAACGGCATTTCGCGGTGTGGGCGCAGCGCGAAGGCTATGCCTTCGACATGGCAACGCAGACCGATCTGCACTACCGCCCCGAGATCCTGCAGGACTACAGCACGGTGGTCATTGCGGGCCACGACGAGTACTGGACCCGCGGCATGCGCGAGTCCATCGACCGCTTCGTGGAGCAGGGCGGCAGCGTGGCGCGATTCGCCGGCAACTTCATGTGGCAGATCCGCCTCGAGGACGAAGGGCGGACGCAGGTCTGCTACAAGGCCCGAGCCAAGACCGAAGACCCGGTAGCCGGCGGCCCGGCGCACGCGACCCTGACGGGCGCCTGGGAAGAGCAGGCCGTGAACTGGCCTGGCGCCACAACCTTCGGCGTCAACGGCATGCGTGGCGTGTACTCGTCCTGGGGCGGTTTCGCGCCGCGAGCCAGTCGGGGGTTCACGGTGTACCGGCCTCGCCATTGGGCGTTCGAAGGGCTGGACATGCACTACGGCGATGTCATGGGCGCGCAGGCCGGTATCTTCGCCTATGAGGTCGATGGCCTGGAATACACCTTCCGGCATGGCCTGCCATATCCGACCCACGAGGATGGCGCGCCGAAAAGCGCCGAGATACTGGCCATGTCGCCGGCGCTCTATGGCGAAGAAATGCACGACGGCGAGGGCTTCCGGTACTACCTCAAGGACGGCGGCCTCGCGCGCAAGGCCGAGGCCTTGAGCGGCGAGTCCACGCCAGAGGCGATCGCCCGCCATCAATACGGCTCAGGCATGATCGTCTCGATGACGCGCGGCCAGGGCGAGGTGTTCACCGCGGGCAGCTGCGAATGGGTCATGGGCCTGACGCGCAACTGCTATTACACCCAGGGCGTCACGCGCAACGTGCTGGACCGCTTCCTCGCCAAAGGACGGGCTTAGTCCGTCTTCCAGCCCCACTTCATGAAAATGGCCCTGCCTTCCGGGGCCGTCAGGAAGTCGACGAACGGCTGGGCCTGCGGATTGGCCTTGCCTTTGCCGGTCACGACGGCGCCAGCATCCCGGTAGATACGGTACGGTTCCTCACACCGAATGTGCGCGACCTGCCCGGCTCGAGTCTTGGATAGCATGTATATGGCTCCTGCTCCCTTGGTTGTCAAAATTCGCTGACATACCTTTCGGCCAACGCTGACATACGAGGACCGTGCGTCCGTTGCACACCGGCGCATACCGATTCAGAAGCGGCGGACGATATGAAAGACCGGCTTTACACGGCGCCTCAGCGCGACATGCAGTTTGACGCTCGCGCGCCTAGTGGCCCGCCGCTAGCCGGGAGCCGTCTGTGACGACAGGCTGCTCCCGACCCGTAGCGGCCGCTCGCTTGACCGGTTCAAGTGCCCGTTTTGCGCCCTACCTCGGGTCACGCGATTACGTCAATTTCCGGAAGTGACTCAGGCAGTCGTAGCATTAAAGCAAGGCGCAGTCAGACTGCCACAGTAGCTGAGAGAACGAAATCGTTAGCTACTTTTGAAAGAGAACTTGTTGGCGATGTATTTGGCCGAATTTTCGATGTAGGGAAACACTGTACTTTCGTTGATATTGAGCTGGTCAAGTTGCTTGAGCACGGCCCTCTTGTCCGTAACGGCGATTCGGCGTACCGAAATCTCCGGAGTACCGTCCTCATCCAGTGTGGCTTCATGACCATACAGCAAGAACGCACCGGACTGGAACGCAATCCGGCTGTTAGTGTGCTTGCCCTTGACGCAAATAACAGAGCGAAGGTCACGTGGATCGAGACGCCCCTCAAAGAATGGCTTCTCTTCCTTGATGAAATGTAGAAGGCGTTTCACCGCAGGCTGCTTATTGAACTCCCGGATTGCGTTTCCACTGTAGTCGATCGCTTCTTTACTCTGCTGGGGGAGGCGGGTCAGATTTGCAATGCAGCTCGCAGTATCGGAGTCAAAGTATCTGATTTGATTCCGATCCATGGAGAACACGATGACCTCACCCTCTACATCAATATGACTCTTGCAGGCAAAGTACAGCGCGATCAACGGATTAGACGTAATGTCTAATAATCGAGTCGGCAGAGAGTAATGCTGCATCCGCACCAATCGGTCTAGTGTGTAGATATCTCCCTGGAAGTCTGTCGAGTTTGAGACCAATAGTTCCCTATACATACGGTCTTCCGCAGTAAGGTTGAGAAAGTCCCCGTTGTCGTCTTTTCGGAAGATCGACGGCTCCAACCGATATTTTGTACGATTGGAGTGTCCTCGATAGAAAACCTCCTTCCCGCCATGATCCAGTCCAAGCACGGTCTCGATGAAGGTACCAACGCTGTCAGCACGGTTTGACGGAACGATAGGTGGAGGTAGATCTGACTTTGCCAGCTTTGGAGGGGCGGCGACCGCAGGGATCAGCCTTGCTGTTGTCAGCACTTCGAACAGATCCTGGTCCTTAATCGCCCAATGAGTGCGGGTAAGCTCCCAATCGCGAATGTCCAACGCTAATTGATGGGGCTCGATTCGTTCGAATGCGATGGGCGGAATTTCGGGATCTAGTTCCGGAACTAAATACAATGTCCGGCCATCGTTACGCAGTTTGATTGACTTCAGCCGTCCGACCCGCATGGGTTGGTCCTTTCCCTCGTAAGCGAACAGACAAGGTAGGCCCAGCAAAGTACTGAGTTGCGGCTCCTTTAGCTCTTGAAATCGGTCAGCGATCTCGCTGCTGGTGTATTCCAGGAATCGGCTACGTTCGTAGGCGTAGCCAGGAAGAGTCCACGCATCGTCTTTTGCTGTTACGAGGAAGTTGAACATGCTGCTTTCTAAATGAAGGTGAAGTTAGCCTATGACGATACCCGATGCGCCGCCCCGGCAAGCGATCGATTAACGCAGCTTGACCGAATACTGTAGGCGTCGGGAGAGGTGCTTCCAGTGCGTTTCTGCGCTGGGTGCCTCTGCCTAGAGTGGATATGGCTTGGCGTTGTCCGGATGACCAATCCTGGCCGGGGAGCCGTCTATGACGACAGACCGCTCCCGACCCTGATCTGACTTTGCTGAACTGACGAGCGACACCTCTAATACGTTTAAAAGGCCGCTGGTCGTTTCGTATTTTACTAAAACAGGATTCAAGATTTTATTGATTTAGCTAGACGTTAGAAAATTGTTCATATAAATTTCTCGGCATAAAATATATATCGTTCATGGGCGCCTGCATAAAGTTTTTTTGTACGTAGTGAAACAGTCCGTCAATAAACTGAAACAAAGCCGCAAATCCTTGTGAACTTGCGCCGCGACGGCAACGATACATTAAAGGCTCTAGCGTAAGTATGGCGTCGACAACTCCGTCAGCGCTACGCAGTTTTTCGCCTAGCGTTCCTTCATTTTGCCATCCCTTGTAGCCTACTATAAATACTGGAATCTGTTGTGGAGGGTATTTCTCATTAACTATGAGGGAGGAATAAGACTGCGTCTCATAGACTGGCTGAGGTGATGTACCTGGGTGGCCCAAGGCACGAGCATAAGCACCGGACCTGTCCAGCATTAGCGCTAGTTCTTTGTCGCGATCAGGTATGAAAATTCGCTTTAGCTCCTTGATTTTGGTAGCCGTGGCTAGTGCTTCGTCCCATTGCCCACCTAAATTGCTTTTCGTTTCTATTGCGGCAGCAACACCTTCTGCCAGATAAAGTCGCGGACCGCCGAACAAATACGGGAAGCTCATGAAATTTGCGTATTCGATGACAATATCTACTTGGCCACTTTTCTTTGTGTGTCCATCAATGATGTCCCCGCTTCCAAAGCGATAATTTGGGGGAAATATCTGAGATAAAAATGTATTGACGAATAGCTCTCGCTCATGCCCTTTGCTTGCGCTACTTAGCTCTCCGCTTCCATAAAAACCTGCCATCATCATCTTGTGAATAGCTTCAAGTCGTGGTTTTAAGAATATTTCGAAAGATGTATTATTGTCCATAATCTGTCATATTTTTTGCGGTTCGCGTGCGTGTATTTAGTTGTCAAGGTTCCCGAATTCTATTAATTTTGTGAACTGCTTTGGCACCAGGCAATGAGTTCAGATCTGTCATCCCTACCGCTATCCATTACCTCGAGAAGGATAAGTAAAGGAGCGGTAAATTTGTAAGATGGAGTCATGATAGATCGAATTCCAAACGAGATGATGGCTCAAGAGGAATGTGGACGCGGAGCAAAGGCGGTGAGAGATTGTTGCGCAAGCCTCAGGTGTTGCTTCAGGTGGTAGTTTGACGAGAAGTTCGCTCCGCCCCCACCCATCTTCCGGCAGACCTCGGGCACAACTGTTCCCAGTTCCGCCTGCTTGAGCGCGAAGGCTACCGGCTGGTGTCCACCTGAACGGGGAACTTACGTATCCGCACATCGGACTATTAGTGGCGCCCAACCGAGTCACCGCGTAGGAGGTTAATCTTCGCGTCTCGACTAGCATCTGGGGGCCGGCGTCTGGCAGTAGCTAGCGCCACATATTTCTACAGGCGGCAAGCTATCCATCGATGGGTTCTCCGGGGTCGCGGAAGTAAAACGAGAGTCTGAACAGTTAAGGTAACAGAGGCCCAGAGAATGGCTACGGCGCTACATCAGAAGTTTCTAGAAAAGTCCCATTCAGCAATGCTTGCTGCTATAGAGGTGTACAACAGCCCCACCTTTTCATACCGTGAGGAAACGTTTTGCATCCTCGCGGTCAATGCTTGGGAACTGCTGCTGAAGGCCAAGCTACTGAAGGATGCCAAGAACGATCCGAAAATTATCCAAGTGCGCGAGCCGCGCAAATTGAAGGGTGGGGGCAAGAGCACGAAGCACATGACGGTGAAGAAAAACCGTACTGGCAATCCGATGACCTTGCAGTTGACTGCGTGCATTACTGCCTTGGAAAAGTCTGAGGGGCCCGCCGACCGAGTGCCTCAAGCGGCGTCATTGAATCTTGAATCCCTAATTGACGTTCGTGACAATGCAACTCACTTTATTGTCGCGAGTGCTCTGTTACAACGGAACGTGTTGGAATTGGCTTGCGCTAGCGTTCGCAATTACGTTTTATTGAGCAAGAGGTGGTTCGACCGAGATTTCTCCAGTTCCCTGTCACTGATGCTGCCCGTAGCGTTTTTTCACGGTGTCGATGAGTTGGCGGCCGTGGTGGTCACGAAGGATGAAAAGCGCCTAATCGACCGCCTACAGGCGACGGCAACACAGGCAGGCGCCGACGGTGAATACCAAGTTGCGGTGCGCGTAGATGTAAGACTGCACCGCTCCAATTTGGATACAGCGGCTAATGTTCAGGTCACCCGGGATCCCGAAGCCTTGGCAATACGTCTAGACGAGAACCAACTTATGGCGGCGTATCCATGGACATATGCAGATTTGCAGGCTCAGTTGAGGCGACGCAAGCCCGACATCAAGTTCAACAAAGAATTTCACCTCCTCAAGAAGCCTTTGATGCTGGAAAAGGGGCTGGTGCATTCGAGACTTCTTGATCCGAACAATCCAAAGAGCAGCAAAAAGGACTTTTACAGTCCGAATATGCGTGATCGAATTTTGGACGCGTACGCGGATCAATCCGATCACTAAATGGTGGTACTTATCATGGGGGCGCCCAACGAGTTGGCAAAGAAGCGTCGCGACATGGCCGCTCGCTCATGGATAAATAGTCCCTTGGTCAACGTAACTACGCGCAGGACAATGGCTCTTATTGGCCGAAAGCCGTCCTCAATGTCAAGAGATCAAGCCAAAATTCGAACTCCCGAACAAACGGCCCGCATGAGCTTCCCAGATCACACCGACATCACTACTCCGATTAATTCCTGTTAAAGCCACATTCCCGAGTCATTAACACAGACTTCCAGTGCTCTTCACGAGCCAGAATCTCGTCTTTCGTTGAATGGATATCCGCTATCTCAAGCAGCGAGAACCTCAAATCCGCCAGCCGGTCCGCAGAAGAAAGCCTGAATTCTTCCTTCAAGGCCACATTGCCCCCGTGTCCATTCTGCGCGTAGGCGCACCAGCGTCCCCAGATGCCCTCGGTACCGTCCGCCTTGCCTACATAGAGCTGATGCGTTTTCCTGTCGGAAATCAGGTAGATGCCTTTCACATTGGACAGGGCAGTACGCCAGGTCGGTATGTTGTCTCTTACGATGATGTCGAGCTGAGCCTTGGGCACATCCACCCGCTTGTAGCCAGGGAAATCCGCAATGCTGAGCCGGCGGGGCAGGAGCTGGCTTACCACCAGTTCGGCCTCCAGCGTTTCCCCATACACATAGGAATTGCGTTTTGTGTAGGGGCTGGAAGCATATAGCCTGCCGACCAGGTCTTCACAGGCGCTGATTCGCTCCAGTTCATAGATGAAGTGCGCAGGCGGCGTTGCTACTGCCTGGCAGTCTTTCACGCGATACAGTCCGACGAACAGCCACGAAGTTGTCGTCCCGGCTTGGACGAAAGACAACACGAATTCTCGTTGAAAGTTACGGCTGCGTTGCCAGGATTGCCACTCATCGAATCGTCCCTCGATGAACACGTCTAGCGGCTGCTCATACTGGTTGAAGCGCGCAAGATGGACTTTGCAATTCCGGGCTTCCAGTGAAGGGTATTGAATCCGCAGCAAATCAAAGACTTTCATAGCTCAACTCAGCAAGAAGACGATGAAGTTTATGCCGCAGCCAATGATTCTGTTCTTTCCCGTTTCCCCAGGCTCGTGACGGCGCCTCGGAGGAGAAGCCTAACCGGATCACCGACGCTCCGATGCTGATCTGGCCGGCAGCCTGAGGTCGGGCGGCGAACCGCAAGACCTCATCCGCCGCGCCCCTTGCGATGCCGCGCCGCATTGGCAAGGTCAGCGATCGGCGCCAACAGCTCCCGGTCGAAGCTCTCGAGCGGCTGGCCGGCGCGCAGCCTCGCGGGCCAGTCGGCGTGCGTGAGCGCGCCGCGCCCCAGCGAAACGAAGTCCGCCTCGTCGCGCGCCATCATGCCGGCCGCCGCCATCGGGTCGTGCAGCGAGCCGTTGGCCAGCACGGGGACTGGAACATGCCGCCGCGCCAGCGCCGCGAGACTCGGGCCCTGCGCGCCGAAGGCCGGGCGCCAGGCCTCGAATTCGGTGGTGTGCAGGTAGTCGATGGGCTGCGCGCCCAGCGTGCGGAAGATCTGCGCGGCGTCGGCCTCGGCGCCGGGCCATTTGTGGGTGAAGTCGTTGACCTTGCCCTGCGAGCTGCGCACGCCTACGGTGAAGCCCGGCTCCGTGGCCTGGCGCACAGCCTGGATGACTTCCACCGTCAGGCGCAGCCGGTTGTCCAGGCTGCCGCCGTAGCGGTCCGCGCGCCGGTTGGTGTAGTCGGTGAGGAACTGGTCCAGCAGATAGCCGTTGGCGCCATGGATCTCGACGCCGTCGAATCCGGCCTGCTGCGCCCTGCGCGCCGCCTGTGCGAAGCCTGCGACCGCGACCGCGATGTCTTGGTCCGTCATGGCTTCGGGCAGCCGGTACGGGCCTGCTCCGCGGTAGAACGTCATCTGCTGCCCGCGCGGCAACACGGCCGAGGGACCTTTGGTGGTGGCGCGATGGGGATTGCCCTGCGACAGCGCGCCCGCGTGCATGAGTTGAGCGACGATGCGGGCGCCGTGCGCATGGACGCGGTCCACGACGGGGCGCCAGGCATCGCGCTGGGCGTCGTCGGCCAGGCCGGGCTGGAACAGGTAGCCCTGCGCGTGGGCCTGGTCCGTATAGACGCCTTCGGTGATCACCAGACCGAAGCCGCCGGCGGCGTAGGCTTCGTAGTAGTCGGCCATCTGCGGCGTGGCGCGGCCGTCGGCCGTGGCGCTGACGCGGGTCATGGGCGCGACGGCGAGGCGGTTGGCCAGGCGCAGGCCGTTGCCCAGCCGCAGCGGCGTGTACAGTGCGGCGTGCGCGCCCATGTCAGCGGCCCTCCTGGGCACGCACGGCCGCGATGGCCTCGATCTCGATCATGGCGGCGGGGTCGTACAGCGCCTTGATCTCGGCGATGGTGTCGGCCGGGTAGGGGGCCGAGAAATGACGGCGGCGCAGCGCCACCACGTCCTTGAAGTGCCCCATGTCGGTGACGAAGATGGTGACCTTGATGACGTCCTTCAGGCTGGAGCCGCCGGCTTCCAGCGCGCGGCGCAGGTTGTGGAAGGCCTGTTCGCCCTGCGCCAGGAAACCGCCGTCGACGATCTTGCCGTCGTCGCCGGCGCCGGCCTGGCCGGAGATGAACAGCAGGTCGCCGAAGCGGATGCCCTGCGACAGCAGGAAGGGTTCGTAGTTGTCGGGCTGGGTGACGACGCGTTGTAGCATGATGAGAATTCCTTATTCATGGTCGATCGGGGAATCAGCCAGGGATGGCCGACCCATGCCGGTAATTTAGGGATGCGAGGCTTCGGTGACAAAGGTTCATTTGTCAGCTATAAGGTGAGTAAAACTCATCTGTAGGGCAAATCATGCAACGCCGATCCCTTCCGCTGTCCGGGCTGCGCGTATTCGAGGCGGCCGCGCGCCTGGGCAGTTTCAAGGCCGCCGCCCAGGAGTTGGCGGTGACGCCAACCGCGGTCAGCCACCAGATCCGCGCGCTGGAGGCGCAGACCGGGCTGGCGCTGTTCGAGCGCCACGTGCGCAGGGTGTCTTTGACCGAGGCGGGCGTGCAGCTTTATCCGGTGCTGCGCGACGGGTTCGATGCCTTCGAGGCGACGCTGGCGCGCCTGACGCATGCGCGCACGCGCATGCAGGTGACCATCTCGGCGACCAATGCCTTCACCGTGAAGTGGCTGGTGCCGCGCATGGCCGATTTCCGCAGCCGGCATCCGGGCATCGACCTGCAGTTGCAGGCCAGCGATGAGGTGGTGGACCTGAGATCCGCGGCGGTGGACATTGCGATCCGCTACGGCCGCGGGCCGTATCCGGGCCTGGTTGCCCGGCCGCTGTTCACCGACCGCTTTGCGCCCGTGGCCAATCCGCGGCTGGGCGTGGAATCACCGGACGATCTGGCGCGCGTGCCCTTGATCCGTTTCGACTGGAAGCGGCCGCAGGCCGAGAACCCGACCTGGGAGCGCTGGTTCAGGATCGCGCGGCGGCGCGAGCCGCGGCAGGCAAGCGAGCTGCGGTTCTCGGATGAAGGCCATGCCATACAGGCCGCCGTCGCCGGGCATGGGGTGGCGCTGGTCAGCCTGGCGCTGATCGCCGAGGAGCTGGAGGCGGGCCACCTGGTGCAGCCGTTCGGGCCGGTGATCTCGGGGCACACCTATCATCTGGCCAAGCCCGCGGACCGGCCGCCGTCGCCGCCGGTGCGCGCCGTTGCGGACTGGCTGGAAACGCAGGCGGGGCTGGAAGCTACGCCCTGAACGACGCAAACCCGTCCCAGCACTGGCGCGTGAATTCGTACAAGGCGTCTTGCGCCGTCAAGGGCGTGCGTCCTTTCAGCCGCGCCAGCGCATAGTGGCCCTGGCGCTGCGGGTCCGGCGGAATCGGCACTTCGACCAGCTGCCCGGCTTCCTGCTGCCGGCGGGTGACGCAGATCACGCCCAGCAGCAGGGTGTCGGAATGCAGCGTCAGCTCGACCAGCGCGTCCAGGTTTTCGCAGCGGTGGGTGACCATTTGCTCGGGCGCGCCGCCCGGTCCCAGCGTTTCGGCCAGGCGCAGCGAGACTTCGGGGCTCAGCGTGCTGGAGGCCACGGGATAGCGGCGGACCTGTTCGATGCCCGGGCGCCGGTGGGCCAGGATGGGATGGCCCTTGCGGCAGACCAGCCCGGCGCGCAGCGGCGGCAGGGCGCGGGTTTCGAGGTCGGCCGCGTCATACAGCATGCGGGCGTCGCACACCATGGCGTCGACGCGCTCGGCGCGCAGCATGTCCAGCAAGGCGGCGGTGGCGCCCAGTTCCACGCCGACGCGCACCTGCGGATGGCGCTCGGCCATGTGGGTCAGAAAGGGCGAGAGCAGCAGCGAGGCGGGCGCGGGGCTCAGGCCGATGGATAGCGTGCCCGATTCGCCGCTGTGCAGGGTCTTGAGTTCGCGCTGCAGTTCGGCTTCCTCGAAGCGCATGCGGCGCGCGCGTTCGGCCACGCAGGCGCCGTAGGGCGTCAGGCGCACGCGGCGCGTGCCGCGGTCCAGCAGCGGCAGGCCCAGCTCGGCTTCCAGCGCCTGGATGCTGCGGCTGAGCGCGGGCTGCGACAGGTTTACCGCATCCGCCGCCCGCGAATAAGTGCCGTGTTCCACGACCGCGAGCAGGTGTTTGAGTTTCTGGAAGTCCATGATCCAAGCGCATCAATACTATGAAATAAATGCATTGGAATTATAAATTGGCAGTTCGTATGATGGTCCGCTGACGGCGCCCGGCAGAGGCGCCGCGATCCGCGCGCGGGACTCGCACTGTGGCGCGGCCAGTCAAATACGGAGACAGAAACTGATGAAGCAGCACTTGTTGTCGGCCGCCATCCTGGCGGCCTGCGCGGCCGTGGGCGCCCAGGCCCAGGCCCAGGACGTCCAGCAGCATTCCCGCCAGCATGCCGAGGCGCCGGCGCGTCCGGCCGGCGTCGCCGGCGGGCAGGTCACGATACGGCGCGACGGCTATGGCATGCCGCATGTGTACGCCAATACCGTGTACGGGATTTTCTATGGCTACGGCTATGCCGTGGCGCAGGACCGGCTGTTCCAGATGGAGATGGCCCGGCGCAGCACGCAGGGCCGGGTGGCCGAGGTGCTGGGGTCGGCCATGGTGGCTTTCGACAAGTCCATCCGCGGCAATTTCTCGCCCGAGCGCATCCAGCGCCAGCTGGCCGCGCTGCCGGCCTCGGAACGGCAGATCCTGGACGGCTATGCGGCCGGCATGAACGCGTGGATCGCGAAGGTGCGCGCCGAGCCGGGCAGCCTGATGCCCAAGGAGTTCAACGACCTGGGCTTCCAGCCCGGCGACTGGACCGCGTACGACGTGGCGATGGTGTTCGTGGGCACCATGGCCAACCGCTTTTCCGACGCCAATAGCGAGATCGACAACCTCGCGCTGCTGACCGCGTTGAAGGACAAGCACGGAGACGAGCGCGCCATGCAGATCTTCAACCAGCTGCGCTGGATGAACGACAGCCGCGCGCCCACTACGGTGCCCGAGGAAGACGGCGTGTACCAACCCGACGCCGCCCGGCCGGCGGCCAGGCTGTCCTATGCCTTGCCGCGCTATGACGGCACGCCGCCCATGCTGGAGCGCGTGGCGCGCGATCCGCAGACGCGCGGCGTGGTGGACGAGCCGCCCGCCGCCGCCCGCGCGCAGCTGCTGGCGCAGTTCGCCGAGACGGGCCAGCCGGGCATCGCCGGTTTCCCGACCACCAGCAATATGTGGATCGTGGGACGCGAACACGCCAAGGACGCCCGCGCCATTCTGTTGAACGGGCCGCAGTTCGGCTGGTGGAACCCGGCCTACACGTATGGCATCGGCCTGCACGGCGCGGGCTTCGACGTGGTGGGCAATACGCCGTTCGCCTATCCCAGCATTCTGTTCGGCCACAACGCGCACGTGACCTGGGGTTCGACCGCGGGCTTCGGCGACGACGTGGACATCTACGCCGAAAAGCTCGATCCCGACGACCGCACGCGCTATTTCCACGACGGCGCCTGGAAGACCATGGAAAAGCGCAGCGAGCTCATCCAGGTCAAGGACGGCCAGCCGGTGCTGATGGATGTGTATCGCACGGTGCACGGCATCGTCACCAAGTTCGACGAGAAGAACAACGTGGCCTACGCCAAGGCGCGCGCCTGGGAAGGCTTCGAACTGCAGTCGCTGATGGCCTGGACCCACAAGACCCAGGCGCGCAACTGGGAGCAATGGAAAGCGCAGGCCGCGCGCCACGCCCTGACCATCAACTGGTATTACGCGGACGACCGCGGCAATATCGGCTACGCGCACACGGGCTTCTATCCCAAGCGCCGCGCCGGCCACGATCCGCGCCTGCCGGTGCCCGGCACCGGCGAGATGGACTGGGACGGCATGCTGCCGTTCTCGACCAATCCGCAGGTCTACAACCCGCGCCAGGGCTTTATCGCCAACTGGAACAACCAGCCCATGCGCGGCTACCCGTCCACCGATCTGTTCGCCATTGTGTGGGGCCAGGCCGACCGCTACGCCGAGATCGAGACCCGCCTGCGGGCCATGACGGCCAACGGCGGCAAGGTCAGCGCGCAGCAGATGTGGGACCTGATCCGCACCACCAGCTACGCCGACGTCAATCGCCGCCATTTCCTGCCGTTCCTGCAGCAGGCGGTGCAGGGGCTGCCGGCCGACGACGCCCGGGCGCGGATGGTCGCGGCGCTGGCGTCGTGGGACGGCATGGCGACCAGCGACAGGCAGCCCGGCTATTACGACAATGCCGGGCCGGCCGTGATGGACGCGTGGCTGCGCGCCATGCTCAAGCGTACGCTGGCCGACGAGATGCCGGCCGACTTCTTCAAGTGGTACAGCGCCACCGGCTATCCCACGCCGGCCGCGCCCGCCACCGGTTCGCTCAACCTGACGGTGGGCTCCAAGGTGCTGTACAACGCGCTGGCCGGGCGCGCGTCCGGGGTGCCGCAGCGCTACGACTTCTTCAACGGCCAGCCGCCGCAGGCGGTGACGCTGGCCGCGCTGGACGACGCGCTCGCCGCCCTGCGCAAGACCTATGGCGACGACCCGGCCGGCTGGCGGATTCCGGCGCCGCCCATGGTGTTCGCGCCCAAGAACTTCCTGGGCGTGCCGCAGGCCGACGAGAAGGCGGTGCTGAGCCATCCCGCCACCCACAACCGCGGAACCGAGAACAACATGACGGTGTTCGACGCCCGCGGCGTGCGGGCGGTGGACGTGGTGGCGCCGGGGCAGAGCGGTTTCGTGGCCCCGGACGGCACGGCCTCGCCCCACACCCGCGACCAGTTCGACCTGTACGCCAGCTTCGGCAGCAAGCGGGTCTGGTTCACCGAGGCCGAAGTCCGCGCCAACGCTAAGTCGGTAGAGACGTTGCGCTACTGACCGCGTAGCCGCCCTGGTGGCTGGCCAGGCGCGCATAGACCCCTTGCCGCCTGAGCAGCTGGTCGTGCGTGCCGGCCTCGGCCAGCGTGCCGCGGTCCAGCACCAGGATCAGGTCGGCGTCGCGGATCGTCGACAGGCGGTGCGCGATGACCAGCGTGGTCCGGTGGCGCATCAGCACGTCCAGCGCGCCGCGCACCTGCATTTCCGACAGCGTGTCCAGGTGCGAGGTGGCCTCGTCCAGGATCAGCACCGGGGCGTTCTTCAGGAAGGCGCGGGCGATGGAGATGCGCTGGCGCTGGCCGCCCGACAGCTGCATGCCGCGCTCGCCCACGCGCGTGGCGATCCCGTCGGGCAGGCTGCGCACGAAGTCGGCCAGGGCCGCCTGTTCCAGCGCGCGCGCCAGTTCCCCGGGGCTGGCCTCGGGCCGGGCCAGGCGGATATTGCCTTCCAGCGTGTCGTTGAACAGATAGGTGTCCTGGGTCACCAGCGCCACCTGTTCGCGCAGGGCGTCGAGCCGCAGCCGGCGCACGTCCACCCCGTCCAGCTTGACCGCGCCCGTGCGCGGGTCCCAGAAGCGCAGCAGCAGGCTGGCCACGGTGCTCTTGCCCGCGCCCGAGGCGCCCACCACGGCCACCGTGGATCCGGCCGGAACCGTGAAGCTCAGGTCGCGCAAGGTGTCCTCGCGCTTGCCCGGGTAGGCGAAGCTGACGTGCTCGAACGCCAGCGACAGGCCGTGGGCCGCCGCCGGCGCGGGCAGCGGGCCGTCGGTGACCGGTTCGGGTTCGTTGGCCACCACGTGCAGGCGGCGGGTGGCGGCGATGGTGTCGGCCAGCTGCCGGCTGACCTGCGAGATTTCCGAGACCGGCAGGAAAGTGGCCAGCGCGATCAGCACCAGCAGCGGCAGCATGCCGGCCGACAGCGCGCCGGCGGCCACCTGCAGCGCGCCCACGACGGCCACGGCCAGGCCGCCCAGCCCCATCGCGACCTCGAACCAGGCGGTCTGGCGCGACAGGTCGTCCAGGATCTCCAGGCGGCGGATGCGGTAGCGGTCGGCCACCTGCAGGAACTGCGCGCGGCGGCGTTCCGTGGCCTGGAACGCGGTCAGGTCGGCCAGACCCTGGATGGTGTCGGTGGCGTGCGCGCTCATTTCTCCCAAGGCATGGCGCGCCTTGTCGCCCAGCGCGTCGACCTTGCGCCGTCCGCGCACCGGCGACACCAGCGCATAGGCCAGGAAGGGCAGCAGCGCCAGCGCCACCGGCCAGCTGTAGACCGCCAGGAATCCCAGCACCGACAGCGGCACCAGCACCGACACGATGGCCGGCGCGATGGTGTGGGCATAGAAGTACTCCACCATCTCCACGTCCTGCGTCGCCAGCGCGACCAGGTCGCCGGAGCGGCGCTGCAGCAGATAGGCCGGCGCCAGCCGTTCCAGCTTGTCGTAAAGCTTGATCCGCATGTCGGCCAGCAGCTGATAGGCCATGGCGTGCGCCAGCCACGACTCCAGCCAGTGGAACAGCGCGGCCAGCGGCGCGACGACCAGCAGCGCGACGATCAGCCCCGACACCTCGCGGCCGTCGCGGATGGCGGCGACGATCAGCGCGCTCAGCACGCCCACGCCGATGAAGGCGGCCACCCGCGCCACGCCCAGCAGGATGGTGGCGATCAGCGTGCCGCGCCAGGGCTGCACCACCGACAGCAGCGTGCCCAGCGTGTCGCGCCAGCCCACGCGCGCGGCGTCCGCGTCCAGCGTGCGCATCGCCGGGCTTGTCGTGTCCGGCTCCTTGCCGGAGGTTTCGCCGGGCGCGCCGCGTTCGGCGGCGGGCAGAGGGGACGCCGCGGCCGGCTGCCGGTGCGCCTCGGCCTGCTCGCACATCAGCCGGTAATACAGCCCGCCTTGGGCCATCAGCGCGGCATGGGCGCCGGCCTCGACCACGCGGCCCCGGTCCAGCACCAGGCAGCGGTCCGCGCCGATGACGCTGGCCAGGCGGTGCGCCAGTATCAGCGTGGTGCGCCCGGCCATCAGCCGGTCGAGCGCCTGCTGGATGAGCGCCTCGTTCTCGGTGTCCACTGAGGACAGCGCTTCGTCCAGGATCAGGATGGGCGCGTCGCGCAGCAGCGCGCGCGCGATCGCCACGCGCTGGCGCTGGCCGCCCGACAATTGCAGGCCGCGTTCGCCGATGCGGGTGTCGTAGCCGTCGGGCAGCGCCATGATGAAATCGTCGATATTGGCCGCGCGGGCCGCGGCGCGCACCTGTTCCTGCGTGGCGTCCGGGCGCCCCAGCCGCAGGTTTTCGTCGATGCTGCCATGGAACAGCGTGATGTCCTGGCTGACCAGCGCGATGTGCGACAGCAGCGCCTGGGTGTCCAGTTCGTTCACGTCGCGCCCGCCGACCCGGATGCGGCCGGCCTGCGGCACGCATTCGCGCAGCAGCAGGCGCACGATGGTGGACTTGCCCGCGCCGCTGGGCCCGACCACGCCGACCCGTTCGCCGGCCGCGATACGGAAGCTCAGGCCCTGGTGCGCGCGGCGCTCGAGCGTGTACGAGAACGCCACGTCCTCGAATTCGATGGTGGGTTCCAGCCGCGCCGGCGCGCCGCCGGCCTGGGGCAGGGCGGGCGCCGGCGTGAGCGGCCGCGCGTCCATCAGGGCGTGGATGCTGACCGCGGCCGATTGGCCCAGCATGCCCCGGTGCAGCACCGAGCGCAGGTCGCGCAGCGGCCGGAAAATTTCGGTGCCGGCCATCAGCACGATCAGCAGGGCTTCCACGCTCATGTCGCCGGCGGCCACGCGCCAGGCGCCCAGCGTCAGGGCCAGCGCCGCGCCCAGCGCCACGCCCAGGTCGCTGATGCCGCGCGTCAGCAGGCTCACCGACAGCACCCAGAAAGTATTGTCCGACAGGCTGCGGGCGCGGGTGGCCAGGCGCCGGCCCCAGGCCTTGCCCTGGCCATACGATTTCAGGGTGGGCAGGCCTTGCACCGCGTCCAGGAAGTCTTCCCCGAACTCGTTCAGGGCGTTGGTGCGCGCCAGGCTGGCGCGGCGGTCCAGCATGTGCACGGCCATCGGCCCGAACAGCGCGAACAGCGCCGCCACCAGGAACACCAGCGCGGTCGGCACGTCCCAGAAGGCGATCACCGCGAAAATGGCGAAGGGCGCCGCGGCCGCAATGGCCACCTGCGGCAGGTATTGGCCGAAGAAAGTCTGCAACTGTTCCACGCCGTCGACCACGGTCAGCATCACGCCGCCGGTGCGCCGGTTGGCGAACCAGGCCGGACCCAGCGCCACGATGCGGTCGTACAGCCGGCCGCGCAGCGCCTGCTGCACCTCGGCCGAGCAGCGGTTGGCCTGCACCGTGCGCCAGTGGTCCAGGCCGGCGCGCAGCAGCACCATGGCGGCCGCGTACAGCGCCGGTTCGGCCCATTGCCGCCACGGCGCGGCCTCGAACACCCGGGCCAGCAGCTGGCCCAGGAACACATAGCGCGCGATGCCCGCGGCCAGGGCCAGCAGCCCCAGCAGAATGCCGCCCGCCATGCCGGCGCGCAGTCCTTCGGTCAGCCGCCACAATCGTGAATCGAAGTACATTGCACTCTCCTTCCCTGAGCCTGCATGGTCCCCGATCGCCGGCCCGGGCGAAAGCGATAGTTTTTCAATCAAGGGTCGAGATAAACTCAACCCATGCCCGATCTTCCCAACCGCACTCCGCCATTGGCCGCCCTGCGGGCCTTCGAGGCCGTGGCGCGCCTGGGCAGCCTCAGCCGCGCCGCCGCCGAACTCAGCGTCACCAAGAGCGCCGTCAGCCACCAGCTGCGCGCGCTGGAAGCCGACCTGGGCGTCACGCTGCTGCGCCGCGGCGGCACGGTGCGCCGCGCCGAAACCACGGCCGAAGGCGCCGACCTGCTGGCATCGGTGCAACAGGCCTTGACCCTGCTGGAGACCGCGTGCCGCAACGTCCGCATGGCCGCGCGCGGCAGGCGGCGCTATACCCTGAACGTGTCCGCCAACCCTTCGCTGGCCTCGCTGTGGCTGGCCCCGCGCATCGGCCGTTTCATCGAACTGCACCCCGACATCGACATCCAGGTCTATCTGCACGCCAGCCAGGACCCCGCCTGGAAAAGCCAGGACATCGACCTGGCCTTCCTGCACGTGCGCGCGCTCGGACCGCACAACCCCGAGCCCGGCGACATCCCGCTCATGACCGAAACCGTGGTGCCGGTGTGCAGCCCGGCCCTGGTGCCCGCGGCCGAGCGCGACGACCCCAGGGTGTTCACGCGCCACCGCTGGCTGGAGGAAAAGCACGTCGACAGTCCCGAAACCGACTGGCGCATCTGGCGCCCGCGTCTGGGCCTGGGCGAATCCGACTGGCAGGAGCCCATGGTGCTGAGCGGCATGAGCACGATCGCCGCGGCGGCTGCCGCCGGCGTCGGCATCGCGCTGGGACGCGCGCCGCTGATCGACGAGGAACTGGCCAGCGGCCGCCTGGTGCCGCTGGTGCCGCGGCTGAGCATGGCCGGATCGTGGGGGTACGTGATGCGGATTCAGCCGAACCGGCCGATGGACGCTTCACTGCCTGCGCTGGTGGAGTTTTTGCTGGAGGAGGGGAAAAGCAGGGGGGCGTGGCAGGCTGGCGGGGCCGCCTAGCGGATGCGGCCTTGCACCCCGGCGGCAGGCGCGGACGGGATCGCTTCACTCCCCGAACAAGCTCTCCACGCTCTCCCGGACCAGCCCGAACAACTCCACCGCCAGCGCCGACGGATCGGCGTCGCGCAGCCGGAAAATGGCCACCGGCGGCAAGGGAATCCGCGGCCGCACGTCCAGCAGCGCCAGGTTCAGGCGCTGCGCCAGATAGGCCGCCGAGTCCGATCGCAACAGGCCGATGAAGCCGGGCTGTTCGGCGACCACGGCGCCGATGAAGGGCGGGCTGGATTCGACGGTGGCGGGCGGGACGGGCAGCTTCTTCTTCAGCAGGGCCGCGCGCAGCGCGCTGCGCACCAGGGAGTCCCTGGACGGCATCACCCAGGAGTGGGGCAATAGCTCCGCGATAGGCACGGGCCGGCCGGCCAGGCCCATGTCGCGGTGCGCGACGAAGCGCACCTCGTCCGGATACAGCACTTCGACGTGGAGCAGGGCGGCTTCCTCGTCGCTCAGGTTGCGGCTGGGCAGGCTGCCGATGACGAAGTCCAGTTCGCCGGCCATCAGCATGTCGAACAGGCGGCTGGCGATGCCGTCGATGATTTCCACGTGGGCCTGCTGGTGGCGGGCCGCGATCCGCGCGACCGGGCGCGATAGCAGGGACATGCCGGTATACGAGGGGGCGCCGGCGCGCAGCGTGCGGATGGGGCTGCGCTGCAGCTCGGCCAGTTCGGATTCGAGGCGCGCCAGCTTGTTGACGATGAGGCGGGCGTCGTGCACCAGCGAGCGGCCGAATTCGGTCAGGGAAACCCCGTCGCGGCGGCGCTCGAAAACGGCCGCGCCCAGCGTGTCTTCCATTTCGCGGGCCATTTTGCTGATGGCGGGCTGGGACAGCGCCATGCTGTCGGCCAGCTGGCGAAACGACAGCCCTTCGGAGACGCCCTTGATCAGTTCGAACTGCTTGAGGCGCAGGCGGTTGAGGAGTTTGCCGCTGCCTGCCGGGGCCGGAGCTAAGGGCATGGCTTATCCAAAAGTTATCACCAGGTGATTTTATTTCAGTTATCAGTTAATGGCGTGGTCCGTATTCTATGGCTGGCAGTCAAAGCAAAAACGGCAAAAACACCGGAGGAGACCATGCAATCCAGGAACCTGTTCACGCGCCTGGCCGCGCTACTGATGCTGGGCGCGCTTTGCGGCGGCGCGCAGGCCGCGGCCGACTGGCCGGCGCAGCCCATCACCATCATCGTGCCGTTCCCGCCGGGCGGGGCCACCGACGTGATGGCCCGCCTGTTCGCGCCGCGCATCGAGGCGGCCATCGGCCGGCCGGTGGTGGTCGAGAACAAATCGGGCGCCGGCGGCACCATCGGAACCCAGCAGGTGGCCCGCGCGCGCAACGACGGCTATACGCTGCTGTGGGGCACGGTGGCCACGCACGGCATCGGGCCGAATATCTACAAGAAGCTGTCGTATGACGCGGTGGCCGATTTCGAGCCGGTGGTGCACGTGGTGGACCAGCCTTATGTGCTGGTGGCGCACCCGTCGACGAAGATCTCGTCGGTGGCCGAGCTGCGCAAGCAGGCGCAGGCGCGGCCGGGGCAGATTTCGGTGGCTTCGGCCGGCGTCGGCACGGCGGCCGACATGCTGTTGCGCAAGTTCCAGGCCGACACCGGTTCGTCGTTGCTGGGCGTGCCCTACAAGGGAGCGGGGCCGGCCATGGCGGACCTGCTGGGCGGCCAGGTGGATCTGGCGTTCGACGTGATCCTGACCACGGCCCCGTACATCGCGGCGGGCAAGCTGGTGCCGCTGGCGGTGACCAGCGCGCAGCGCTCGCAGACGCTGCCGCGGGTGCCGACCATGGCCGAGGCCGGGGTCGACGGCTTCGTGGCCGCGGGCTGGAACGGCCTGTTCGCGCCGCGCGGCACGCCGGCGCCGGTGATCGACAGGATCAACGCCGCCGTGAACCAGGCGCTGCGGGACCCCCAGATCAATCAGCGCCTGCAGTCGGAAGGGTCGATTCCGGTGGGCGGGACGCCCGGCGATTTCTCGCGCTTCATCAAGGCGGAGATCGGGTCCTGGGGCGAGGTCGCGCGCAAGGCCAATGTGTCGCTGGATTGAGGGAAAATCATGAGCGTCGAGCAGGTTATGGATGCGCAGACCGGCCCGGCCCGCGGGGCGGGACCGCTGAGCGGTGTGCGTGTGCTGGATATTTCCACCGTGGTGGCGGGGCCGTTCTCGTGCACGCTGATGGCGGACCTGGGCGCGGAGGTGCTGAAGGTCGAGGTGCCGGGCGAAGGCGACCACATACGGCAACTGCCGCCGCACAAGAACGGCGTGGCGCTGTGGTCGAAGGTGGCCAACCGCAACAAGCGCGGCGTCACCCTGGACCTGCGCCAGCCCGAAGGCATCGAGATCCTGGAGCGGCTGCTGCCGCAATATGACGTGCTGGTGGAGAACTTCCGGCCCGGCACGCTGGACCGCTGGGGCCTGGACCTGGCGCGGCTGCGCGCGTTGCGGCCGGACTTGATCGTGCTGCGGGTGACGGGCTTCGGCCAGACCGGGCCGTACCGTTCGCGGCCGGGCTTCGCGCGGATTTTCGAGGCCATGTCGGGCTTCGTCAACCTGTGCGGCGAGAAGGACGGACCGCCCCTGTATCCCGGTTTTCCGGTGTCCGATGCGCTGACGGGCGTGTTCGGCGCCTACGCCGTCGCGGCCGCGCTGCTGCACCGGGAAAAGCACGGCGAGGGGCAGGAGATCGACCTGTCGGCCACCGAGGCCATGCTGCGCGTGCTGGATTTCATGCCCATCGAGTACGACCAGCTCGGGGTGGTGCGAACCCGCCAGGGCAATCTCAATGCATACTCGGCGCCCAGCAGCGTGTACAAGACCCGCGACGACAAGTGGGTGGTGCTGGCGGTCAGCGCGCCCACGGTGTTCCGGCGGCTGGCCATCGCCATCGGCCGCGCCGACCTGCTGGAAGACCCGCTGTACAGCAGCAACACCGCGCGCATCCGGAACCGCGCCGGGATCGAGGGCATCATGGAGGACTGGTTCGGCGCGCATACGCTGGCCGGGGCGTCCGACATCCTGATGCGCCACGAGGTCAGCTTCAGTCCCATCTACGACATGGCCGACATCGCCGCCGATCCGCATTTCATCGCGCGCGAAGTGCTGGTGCGGATCGAGGACGAGGAACTGGGCGAGGTGAGCATGCAGAACGTGGTGCCGCGGTTCTCCGCGACGCCCGGCCGCATCTGGCGGGCCGGACCCGGCGTCGGCCAGCACAACGAAGAGGTCTATGGCCGCGAACTGGGCCTGTCGGCGGCGCAGCAGGCCGCGCTGCGCTCGCGCGGCGTCATTTAGGAGCCGTCCATGACCGGTCTATCGTTGCCCTTGCAGTTTCATGGCGGCTTCACGCTGCCCGATGCGCGCCACGCCGCCTATCTGCAGTCGGTGGGTGGCGGCCACCCGGTGCACAGCTCGCGCGAACTGGCGCTGCGGGCCGGCTTTGCCGAGGTGCCGCTGGCCGGCATCCACGTGCTGGGCGCGGCCATGGCCGCGTTCACCGCGCAGTTCGCCGCCAACCCGGTGCAGCTGCTCAAGGTGGAAAGCAAGTTCCTGCGCCCGGCCTATCCGGGCGAGTCGTTCGAGCTGGCGCTGGAGCGGCTGGACAGCGAAGCGGCGGCCGGCACGCCGTTCGTCGCCGGCCGCTACCAGGGCTATTGCAGCAACGCGCAGGGCCACAAGGTGCTGATGCTGGACTTCAAGATACGGGTGGCGCCGGCGCGGGATCGAGCCGCCTAGCCCTTGCGCGCCACGGTCTGGCGCAGCGCGGCCTGCACCATGGACTCGACCAGCGGAATCACTTTGTCGGCCAGTTCGGGGCGATAGGCGTAGGGATAGGTTTCGTCCATGTAGGTGGACTGGCACATCTCGAGCTGGATGGCGTGGACGTTGTCCGCCGGCCTGCCGTAGTGGCGGGTGATGTAGCCGCCCTTGAAGCGTCCGTTGACGGCCCAGGTGTACGGCGCGCTGTCGGCGCGCAGGCGCGCTTCGACCGCGGCCAGCACGTCCGGCGCACAGGCGGCGCCGTCGGCGGTGCCGATGTTCAGGTCGGGCAGCTTGCCTTCGAACAGGCGCGGCAGCACGCTGGCGATCGAATGGGCTTCCCACAGCAGCACCGTGCCGTGCTCGGCCTTGATGCGGTCGAGCTCTTCGCGCAGCTTGGCGTGATAGGGCTGCCAATAGGCTTGCAGGCGGCGCGCGCGTTCGGCGTCGGTCAGGACGCCGTCGTCCAGGTAGAGGGCGTCGCCGCGGAAGGTCTGGGTCGGGCACAGGCCGGTCTTGGTCTGGCCGGGATACAGGCTTTCGTCGTTGGGCGGGCGGTTCAGGTCCACCACGTAGCGCGAGTAGCGCGCGCCCAGGACCGAGGCGCCCAGCGATTCGGCGAAACGGTACAGCGTGTCCAGATGCCAGTCGGTGTCGCCGGACTGCAGGCCCGTCGGCGTCATCTGCGCGCGCTGCGCGTCGGGAATCTGGCTGCCCAGGTGGGGAATGGAGATCAGCAGCGGGGCGCTGCCGCGGCTGAATTGATAGATATCGCTCAAGAAAAACTCCGGGGAAAGCGGCATGACATGGCGTGGCGCCATGCCGATGATGATAAAGGATGCGCGGGCCGGGTTCAGGCGCCCCAGGGCGGAGCGGCGCTCCAGCGGCGCGCCATGGCGTCGATCAGCGCGCGGACCTTGGGCGCCAGGTGGCGGCGGTGCGGATACACCGCGCATACCGGGGCGCCTGGCGGCGCATGGGCTTCGAGCACGGCCACCAGCCGTCCGGCGCGCAGGTCCTCGCCGACCAGAAACGCCCCCAGCTGGGCGATGCCGGCGCCGGCCAGGACGGCGTCGCGCAAGGCTTCGGTGTTGCCCAGGCGCAGGCGTCCCGCGGGCTGCACCTGGCGTTCCTGCCCATGGACCGCATAGCGCCAGGGCACCGGCGCCCCGGCGTGCGTGAACGCCAGGGTCTGATGGCGGGCCAGGTTGTCCGGTGTGGCGGGCGCGCCGTGCCGGTCCAGGTAGCCGGGGGCGGCGCAGGTGATCAGGCGGTGCGGCGCCAGCACGCGGCGCACCAGCCGGCTGTCGGTATCGCCGCCGATGCGGATCGCGAGGTCCACGCCGTCGCGCACCAGGTCGGTGTAGTCGTCGGAAAAACTGACGTCGGCCTCCACTTCGGGCCATAGCCGCAGGTAGTCGCGCAGCAGCGGCATGACGTGCAGCCGGCCCAGCGACACCGGCAGGTCCAGGCGCAGGCGTCCGCGCGGCGCCCGCTTGCGGCGGTCCATCGCGTCGGCCGCGTTGTCCACTTCGGCCAGGATGCGCTGCGCGTGCTCGTAGAACACGCGGCCCTCGTCGCTTAGGCTGACGCTGCGGGTGCTGCGATGGAGCAGCCGCGAGCCCAGGCCTTGCTCCAGGCGGGCGATGCATTTGCCGATGGCCGAGCGCGACAGCGCCAGTTTTTCGGCCGCGGCGGTGAAGCTCTGCATATCGGCCACGCGCACGAAGGCCAGCAGGTCGCCGATGTGGTCCAGCCGGGCAGCGGAATTGCGCACGATTCGTCCCTAGTGTTGGTCTGCAAGCCTACTTTATCAGTTTGCTGGAAACAGTAGAGTGCAGAGGAGTCGGCCCGGTCAGGGCATTCATGGACATACCGTTATGACTTCAGGCACTCCTCCCCATCGAAACGCTGTGGCGCGCCGGCCCTGGCTGGCCGTCGCGGCCGTCGGCATGGCGACCTTCTGCGTGGTGACCAGCGAAATGCTCCCCGTGGGGTTGTTCGTTCCCATCACGGCCGAGCTGGGCGTGTCCACCGGCATGGGCGGTTTCATGTTGTTCGTCCCCGCGATCGTCGCGGCGCTATGCGCGCCGCTGATCGTGATGGGGGCGAAGGGCGCGGACCGCCGCCGCATTCTTTGCGGCCTGATGGCGCTGCTGGCCGCGGCCAACGCCGCTGGCGCGCTGGCCTGCGGCATGGCCTGGTTCCTGGCGGCGCGCGTGCTCGTCGGCATCTGTATCGGCGGAATATGGGCGGTGGCCGGCGGACTGGCGGGCAGGCTGGTTGCGCCGGCCGCGGTAGGGCTGGCCACCTCCGTCATATTCGGCGGCGTCGCGGTGGCGTCGGTGCTGGGGGTTCCGCTGGGCGCGTTCATCGGCGGCCTGGCAGGGTGGCGCACGGCGTTCGGCCTCATGGCCGGACTGTGTTTCGGCGTGCTGTGCCTGAACGCGCTGAGCCTGCCGCGCCTGCCCGCCGGGCCGGCGCCGGGGCCGCGCCGGATGCTGTCGCAACTGGCCGATCCGGGCGTCAGGCTGGGGCTGCTGGTCACGCTGTGCCTGGTCGCCGGGCACTTCATGGCCTATACCTTCGTGCGGCCGCTGTTGCAGTCCTACGCGGGATTCGAAGCGGGCTGGATAGGACCGCTGCTTTTCGCCTACGGCGCGGCGGGCGTGGCCGGCAATTTCGTGGCCGGCAGCGCCGCGGCGCGGCGCGCGGGCGCGACGCTGTGCGCCATCGCAACCGCGCTGCTGCTCATCCTGTTGCTGTTCAGCGGCCTGGGGCAGTTCCGTCCGGCCGCGGCGGTGTTGCTGCTGGCGTGGGGGCTGGCGTACGGCGGCGTCTCCGTCGCGCTGCAGACCTGGATGATGCAGGCCGCGCCCGAGGCGGTCGAAGCGGCGACCTCGCTGTTCGTGGCCGTCTTCAACCTGGGCATCGCCGCCGGCGCGCTGCTGGGCGCGCCCAGCGTGGACGTGCTGGGGCTGCGGGCCAACCTGTGGCTGGCCGCGGCCTGCATGCTGGCGCCGCTGGCCATGCTGGCGCGGGCGGGGCGCTATGGCCGGAAGGCGCGCAGCAACGTATCGACCGCGTAGCGGCAGGCGGCCAGGTGTTCGGCGTCGGGGCCCTCGGCCCTGCCGCCGGACAAACGGGCCTGGAAGGCGATGCCGTTGATCTGATTGCCCAGCATCGCCGCCGCGCGGCGCGGATCGTCGATGCAGAGTTCGCCGCGCTCGCAGGCCTGGCGCAGGCATGCTTCAAGCGGGGCGTGGATCTGCGTGTCCACGGCGGTCTGCAGCGATTCGGCCAGTTGCGGCAGGCGATGGCATTCCGAGACCAGCAGGCGGTAGAGCGCCGCCGATTCGGGCTGCAGGGCGTAGGCCAGCAGGCGCACGGACAGTTCATGCAGCGCCGTGGCGACGGATTGCCGGAGCAGGGCGGGCGGAAACACCGCCTCGCGCACGCCATCCAGTTCATGCTGCAGCACCGCTGCCAGCAAGCCCTCTTTGCTGCCGAACAGTTGATAGGCGGTGGCCGCGGAGCCGCCGGCCTGTTTCACCACCTGCTGGATGGAGGTCCGGGAGTAACCGTGCTCGAGCAGCGATTGCTTGGCGGCCTCGAGCAGCCGCACGCGGCGCGCTTCGCCTTTGCTGGTCGGCGGGCGGGGCGCGCTGACGCGGGTAACCGGGCTCACTGTGTCCTCTCCCCGGAGAATCGCCGCGGCGGGCCGGCAAGCCGTCCACGGTCAGGGTCAATTTTTGTAATGTATAGTACATTACATTCAAAAGTTTACGCGCGGCTGCCGGGGCCAGGCTGCGCCTGTTTTTGCAAGGCAGCCTTGATAAGCGATGATCTGGTGTTTTTTTCCGACGATAGCAGTACGTTGCGGCCATATGGCGAGAACTAGCCGGGCCGCATGCCGCGCCGGCGGGAGCGCCGGATGATGGCCTGGACGATCATCGCGGCCGTGGGCCTCGTCGTCGGCGCTGCGCTGGCGGTATTGCTGCGCCATCCCGGTGTGGTGCTGTACGACTGGATCGCGACGCGCGCGAACAAGCCCCTGCGGCAAGCCCGGCCGGCCCGGCTGCGCGAGTCCGTCGAGCACCGCAAGCCGGTCTCACAGGCCGGCCAGACCGTACTGGGGACCGCGCGGCAATAAAAAAAGCCATCCGACGAACGGATGGCCCAAAGAGGAGACGCCCCGACTCTGCTCAGTTGGGGCTGTCCATGACCTGCTTAGAAGCGATGGCGGATGCCGACGCCGACCGTGGTCATCTTGTCGCCCTTGATGAAGGCTGCGCCGTCGGCGTAGGAGGCCAGGGCGTACAGATCGGTCCGCTTGGACAGGTCGTACGTGTAGCCCAGGCTGTACACGTCCATGGCGTACAGGTTCTTGTTCGGATCGGCGCGTTGCCACGACGCGAACACCTTGCTGGCGCCGCCGATCGGCGCGCTCAGGCCGACCATGTACGAGTTGATGCGCAGGCCGTCCCAGGTGAAGCGGTCGTTGGTATAGCCGATGCCGCGGGCGATGCCGCCGGACTGCTGGCGGCCGCCCATCAGCGCGAAGTCCTGGCCGGCGAAGACGCCGTCTTCGGAACGGCCGTAGGCCAGCGCCAGCTTGACCACTTCGAAGTCGTACGCGCCGCCGATGATGAACTGCTGCGGCTGCGGCTGGTTGGGCTTGCGGTACTGCACGTCATACGTCAGCGCCACGTTCAGCGGGCCGTTGTCGTAGCGCACGCCAGCGGTCCAGGCGCGGTTGTTTTCCTTGGTCTTGAAGCCGGTGGGGCCTTCGACGTCATCGGTCGAGAACGAGTAGCCCACGCCAGCCTGGAAGCCGCCCCAGCTCGGGGTCTGGTACATGACCATGTTGTCGTAGCGGACCGTGTTGGCTGCGCTGAACGCCATGCCCATGTTGGCGTTCAGGTAGTCCAGCGAGAACGGATCGATGCCGCGGAAGTACTTGGACGCGATGTTGGTCTGGCGGCCCAGTTCGAGCAGACCCCATTCGGTGTGGCTCAGGCCGATGGTGGCCTGACGGCCGAACATGCGGCCGCCTTGCGAACGGTTGCCGTTGTTGGCGGTAAAGCCGCTTTCCAGCGTGAAGACCGCCGACAGGCCGTCGCCCAGGTCTTCGACGCCGCGCAGGCCCCAGCGCGAGCCATTGTTCTGGATGCCGTCGGACATGCCGATGCGGGAACGATAGTCGCCGCCGTACAGGCCCCGGTTGGAGTCGGTGGTGCCGACTTTGCCGCGTTGGTAGGTCAGGCCCAAGTCGACGACGCCGTACAGCGTGACCGAGGTTTCGGCGTGTGCGGCGCCTGCCATGCCGGCCAGAATGGCGCCAGCGAGCAAAGTTCTTGTTAGTTTCATATCACATCCCGTTCTATGGCTTGAGTCACCTGCCTCCAATGCGGTGAAGACAGACCAGCCCTAACCTTAGGCAAGCCGGCGGGATTCAATGAAACCGGATATTACGTAATCGTTCAGAATGTGCTAAATAGGGCCGAATTAGGGTTAATCCTCCCTGACTGTCCCCTTAAATGTGTAGATTTAGTTACTTCCTACACATTGAAATACCTACGGTTTATTGCATATGAACAACAGTTCAGGAATATCGGGCGCCGATACGTGGGTTTTGACCGAATAAGTCCTAGATACATAAAGAGATACTTCGGTCCGAACTTTGCACACATATTGATAAATTATGGCTGCGCGTCCGCGCCCCGGCGTCAGCCTCGCGGCTTTTCCAGGCCCAGGTGGCCGCGCAAGGTGCTGTGTTCATAATCGCGGCGGAACACTCCGCGGCGCTGCAGTACCGGAATCACGTGCTCGACGAAGTCTTCGATGCCGCCGGGCAGGGAGGGCGGCATCAGGTTGAAGCCGTCGGCCCCTTCGTTGCGCCACCAGTGCTCCATCCGGTCGGCGATCTGTTCGGGCGTGCCGACCATGGTGCAGTGGCCGCCGCCGGCGGCCAGCCGCCCCAGCAACTGGCGCACGGTGGGCCGTTCGGTTTCGATGATGCGCAGTATGGTCGCATAGCGCCCCTTGGGGCCGGTGAATTCGGACAGCGGGGGCAGCGGCGGCACCGGCGCGTCCAGCTCCCAGGCCGAGCAGTCCTGCAGCACGAAGGTGCCCAGCTGGCGCAGCGAGGCGTCGCTGGGCAGCAGCTCGTCCAGTTCGCGCTGCTTGGCCCGGGCCTCGGCCTCGGTCGAACCCACGTAGGTGACCAGGCCCGGCATGATGGGCACGAAGGCCTTGCGGCCGGCCGCCAGCACGCGTTGCTTGATGTCGCGGTAATAGGCCTGCGCGGCGGGCAGGTCGTAGGCCACGGCGTAGATGGCCTCGGCCCGCCTGGCGGCCAGATCGCGGCCCTGGTCGGAGGCGCCTGCCTGGAACAGTACCGGGTGGCCCTGCGGCGGGCGCGGCACCGTCAGCGGCCCGTCGACCAGGAAATGCTCGCCGTGGTGCCCGATCTTGTGGACCCGCTGCGGCACGCCATAGAAGCCCCCGCGATCGATGGCCAGGGCGTCCTCGTCCCAGGATTCGAACAGCCGCAGCGCCACGTCGACGAACTCTTCGGCGCGCGCGTAGCGCCAGTCGTGCCCGGGCATGGATTCGTAGCCGTGGTTGCGCGCTTCGGCGTCGAACATCGAGGTCACCACGTTCCAGCCCATGCGCCCGCCCGAGATATGGTCCAGCGAGGCCACCATGCGGGCCGCATGAAACGGCGTGAAGAAGGTGCTCGAGACCGTGCTGATCAGGCCGATGCGCTCGGTGGCGCGCGCCAGCGCGGCCATGGTGGTGAGCGGCTCCAGGTACCAGCGCGGCCCGTCGCCGATGTTGTCGACCGACTGGCCGTCGGCGAAGAACACGGCGTCGAGCTTGCCGCGCTCGGCGGTGCGGGCAAGCTCCTCGTAATAGCGGATGTCGCCCAGGCGTTCGACCGGGGAGCCGGGGTGGCGCCAGGCGGCGCGATGGTGGCCGCAACCAAAAATGAACAGATTCAGGTGCAACATGGCGGTCGTTTCCGGCGGACCGGAAGGCAGGAAAGGCGGTGGAAGGAGCGGGCGCGCTCCGCAAGCGGCCGAACTTAGCACATAGTCCGCCGCGTTGACATCGCCGCGCCGCTCTCCTAATCTTGCGGCACTTCCTGGGGGAGCCCTGACGGGCTGAGATTCCGCGCCACCGCGGTAACCCTTTGAACCTGATCCGGGTAATGCCGGCGAAGGGAAGGACATCGCAAGACTCGCGCGCCCCTCCCCGGATTTTCCCTATGTAGCGGCGCGAGAGGAACGACCCCCATGCTTACCCAACCGATCGCCCTGATGTGGCTGCTGCTGTTTGCGGGCGGCTTCGCCGTGGCGAGCATTCTGTACGCCCGGCGCAAGCGCGGCACGCTGGAAGACTACATCGTCGCCCGCAACAGCCAGGGGCCGGTCGGCACCATTCTGACGCTGATGGCGTCGACGCTGGGCGCATGGATTCTGTTTTCGCCCGCGCAGGCGGCGACCTGGGGCGGACTGGCCGCGGTGGTCGGCTATGCGCTGGGCTCGATGTCGCCGCGGCTGGTGATGATTCCGCTGGGACGACGCATGCGCGAACTGATCCCGCACGGCCACACCCTCACCGAATTCCTGATGGCCCGCTACGGCCGTCCGATGTACGGGCTGGCGCTCTTCATCATGCTGTTCTACCTCTTCATCGCGCTGTCGGCCGAAGTCACCGCCATCGCCAAGCTGGTCGCGATGCTGGCGCCCGTGCCGCTGTGGACGACGGCCGCCATCGTGATGGGCACCACCTTGCTCTACACCAGCTACGGCGGCCTGCGCTCGTCCATCTTCACCGACCAGGTGCAGATGATGGTGATCGTGCCGCTGCTGGTGGTGCTGTGCGTGGTCGGCTGGCAGGCCGCGGGCGGGGCGCTGCCCACCATCGAGGCGCTGCAGGCCAAGGCGCCCCAGCTGCTGGACCTGACCGACCCGATGGGCGTGAAGGCCGGGCTGACGTTCTTCGTCGCCATCCTGCTGACCGGCGTGTTCCACCAGGGCAACTGGCAGCGCATCTACGCCGCGCGCGACGCCCGCTCCATGCGCAACGGCTTTCTGCTGGGCGGCCTGCTGGTCGCGCCGTTCATCTTCCTGATGGGCCTGTTCGGGCTGGCCTTCGTCGGGCTGGCCCCGCAAGGCGACAGCTCCATCGCGCTCTTCAGCGTCATCATGCCGCACGCGCCCGCGTGGTTCGTGATCGCGCTGATCCCGCTGGGCCTGTCGCTGGTCATGAGCACCGCCGACACCGCCATCAGCGCCGTGTCCAGCATCATCGCGGTCGACCTGCGCCGCCTCATGCCCAACGCCAGCTCGCTCACCATGAAACGCCTGGCGCGCTGGCTGGTGCTGCTCATGGCCATCCCGGTGATGGTGGTGGCCTCGCAGGGCTACAGCGTGCTGTATCTGTTCCTGCTGGCCGACCTGCTGTGCTCGGCGGCCGCCTTCCCGGTGTTCTACGGCCTGTTCAGCCGCAAGCACGACGGCCTCACGGCCACCGTGGCCACGGTCAGCGGCCTGATCGCCGGCCTCTACTACTTCCCGGCGCCGGGCGACAAGCCGACCTTCCTGCTGGAGTCATTCCTGCTGGCCGCGCTGGTGCCGGTCGCGGCCACGGCGCTGATGCGCTGCCTGCTGCGCGGGCGCAAGGAATTCGACCTCTCGACCCTGAGCGCCGCCGTGCGCCGGCTGGACCAGGACGTCGTCTGAAACCCTGGCCGGTTTAGCGGACGATGCGCACCGAAGCCGCGCTGCGCACGGATACGCCGTGGAACACGGCCTCGATGTTGTTGCCGTCCGGGTCCAGCACGAAGGCCGCGTAATAGCCCGGATGGTAGCCGCGCTCGCCGGGCGCGCCGTTGTCCCGTCCGCCGTGGGCCAGGGCGGCGCGATAGAAGGCGTCCACCATGGCCCGGTCCCGGGCCTGGAACGCCAGATGATGGCGCCCAGTCAACGGCCCCTGCACCTCCTCGCTGTCGGCCGTCGAAACGTACAGCTCGTCCGCCCAGAAATTGCGCTCGTCGGAGCCCCCCAACGGAATCTGCAAGGCCTCGAACACGGCGAAATAAAAAGCCTTGCTGGCGGGCAGGTCCCGCACCACCATCCCGATGTGGTCGATCAGGCGGCCGCGATGCAGTTCTCTTGTGGTCATGAAATGTCCCTTCGGGTGGATTGAGAACGAAGCAAAATTACTCTAACTTGCCTGAGTGTGCCCTGACATCCATTGCATCCCGGAGGAGGGGCTCGCGCGCCCGGAGACCGCTCTTGCGTGAATCTCAATTGAGATACAAAATAGAGTCGATGCTTTCCCGGAGAAACCACGATGGCCGCCCAGACTTCCATGTTGCACGTGCGCGTAGACGACAAACTCAAAGCCGATGCGGCGCAGAAGCTAGCCCAGTTCGGCTTGTCCGTATCGGATGCCGTGCGCATCCTGTTGACCCGTGTGGTGAAAGAAGGTGGTTTGCCGGCCGGCTTGACGCTCGATTCGGAAGCGCACGATGCGTGGTTTACCGCCAAGGTTCGTGAGGCGCTGGCAAGCACTCAGGCAGATGTCCCGCACCGGCAGGTAATGGACGAAGCGCAGGCGCTGATCGATCGGAAGCGCCGTGCCAAGGCTTGAGTGGACGGCATTGGCTCGCGCCGATCTGCTGGCGATCGTCGACTACATCTCCGACGACAATCGCTGATCTGCGTCGTTCAAGCGCGACTGCGCTCGCGCACAACTTCAGCGAATCTTGCAATGCCCGTTAATCCCCGAGTCCAACGCTTTTCCCTCAACACCGCCGGCCGCGATTTCGCCGTGGGCGACGTTCATGGCCATTTCAGCCGGCTCGAATCCGCACTTGCCGCCATCGGGTTCGCGCCCGAGCGCGACCGGTTGTTCGCAGTCGGAGATCTGGTGGACCGCGGGCCGGAATCCGCCGAGGTGCTGGCCTGGCTGGAACGCCCTTGGTTTCACGCCATCTGCGGCAATCATGAGCTGATGACCTGGCGGCGGGCGGTGAAGCATCCGCTGCCCGACGTCGATCATCTCGCGCATGGCGGCGCCTGGCTGGACGCCTGCGATCGCGACACGCAGGCGCGCATCGCGACTTGCCTGCAGGCCTTGCCGCTGGCCATCGAAGTCGAAACGCCGGACGGCCTGGTCGGCCTGGTTCATGCGGATTTTCCGTATGACGACTGGCAAGCCATACACGAAGACCGTTTCAGTCCGGAAGACGAAGAGGACTGCCTGTGGTCCATCGAGCGCTACCGCATGCGGTACGCCCAGCCCGTGCGCAACATACGGGCGGTGGTTCACGGGCACATGGCGCTGCGCAAGCCGGCGCAGCTCGGCAACGTGCATTACATCGATACAGGCGGCTGGCGGGCGGAAGGGAAGTTCACGCTGCTGGATCTGCATACGCTCAAGGCTTGAGCGGGCTGGGACTCGGCGCGCTGCGGCGTTTACGGTTGGCCTGGGCTGTGAGGTTCGTTCCACGGATTGATGGCGGCAAGACCGGCGGTCTCGAACGGCGCGACATCGCGCATGGCCACGATCAGGCTGCACGCCATCGCCGACGCGGCGATGCGGCCATCCGACAAGCCGATAGTCTTGCCGGCCTTGCGTGCACGCACCATAAGTTCGGCATAGGCGCGCGATGCGTCCAGATCGAACGGGACGATGCGGCCGGCGAAAAGCGGCAGCAGCGCGTGTTCCAGGCGCTCTAGAAATATTGTTCGCCGTTTGCTATCCGGCATGACGCGGAGGCCGAACCGCAGTTCAGCGACCGTGATGGCAGAAAGATGGAGCGTTTCGATCGCCTGGGCGTCCATCCAGGCCAACACCTGCGCAGCGGGGCTGGCCTTCCACAATTCCGAAATCATGTTGGTATCGAGAACAATCATTCAAAGCGCAGCGGGTCGGCGGGCGTCTTGTCGCGGACGCGATTGATGGCCTCCGCCTCGACATCGTTCAAGCCGCCGGCTTCGCGCGCGATTGACGCCAACAGAGAACCGAGCTTTACGCGTCCTTCGGGCCGGGCCGCTTGCTCCAGAATGCTACGAACCTCGGCCTCGGTGCTGCGGCCATGCGTGGTCGCGCGAGCACGGAGGGCGCGGTGCACCTCTTCGGGGATGTTGCGGAGCGCAGGCGCTGATCGATCGGAGGCGCCGTGCCAGGCCTCAGTGGACCGCATAGGCTCGCGCCGATCTGCTGGCCTGATTCGGTTACTGGGACGGATGGGCGCCGATGGTGACGCCGTTGCTCAGCTCATTAACCAACTTGCTAAAATAAACCTACTAGGTTAGGATTGGTCTATGGAGAAAGGAACCCCACATTGCAAGCTGCCGGTCGTTAAAGCTCTGGTGGCTGCTGGCAAGGTTCGCACCACGTATTCGGCAGTGAGCGGTGCGGCGCAAGTGGGGTTTGGAATCCCAGAAATGCTGGACGTGGTGATGGCACTCACGTCAGCGGACTTCTACAAGAGCATGACCACCCATGCCGATTACAAAGTATGGCAGGACGTCTACCGGCCGAGCACGCAGGCGGGCGACGTGTACCTGAAGCTGACGGTCATTGATGACGTGCTGATCGTGTCCTTCAAGGAGCTATGACTATGAAATGTCCTGCTTGCGGCGCGGCAGAACTGATCCACGACACCCGCGACCTACCCTATACCTACAAGGGTGAAACCACCGTTATTTCAGCGATCACGGGCGACTTTTGCCCGGTATGCGGCGAGGCGGTTTTGGGAATGGACGAATCGGCACGCACCAGCGAATTGATGTTGCAATTCAATAAGCAGGTGAATGCTTCCATCGTTGATCCCAACTTCATTGCTCGTGTGCGCAAGAAATTGCACCTTGACCAGCGTGAGGCTGCTGAAATCTTTGGCGGTGGCGTTAATGCCTTCTCACGCTATGAGAACGGTAAGACCAAACCGCCGCTGGCTTTGGTCAAGTTGCTCAAGCTGCTGGATCAGCACCCTGATCTGCTTAACGAAGTTAGAGCGGCTTGATCTTTTATGTGATCATGTTGCCGGCCTGCTGTCTGGATATACAATTTTTTGTATATCTAAGAAAGGAGTCTGGCGGTTCGTCTCCCCGCCAGCATCGTTGAGGCGTTGGAGTTGCGCGAGGGAGACGATATCGAAATCGAGATCGCCGTGGACGCGCCCCGGACCTTCGGGATCCGCAAGAAGCCCGGCGCCGAAGCGCTGCTCGAGCGGCTGCGCGCCTTTCGCGGCAAGTTGCCCGCCGACTTCAGGTTCGACCGAAATGAAGCCAACGAGCGCGGCTAAGGGCAGGGACTTTCTGGACAGCAATGTCGTGCTGTGCTTGCTGTCGGCCGATACCGCCAAAGCCGATCGGGCGGAAGGCCTGCTTCTTCGGCGGCCATCGGAGCCGGATGCCAGACGCTTTATACCGAAGACATGAACCACGGCCAGGTCTACGAAAGCCGCCTTTCCTTGCGAAACCCGTTTGCATAGCGCGCAGGCGCCAAGGCCCGACAGCGCAAACAAAAAAGCCTTGGACCACTTAGCGTGTGTCCAAGGCTTTTCGTCTGGAATTTGGTGGAGCGGAGGAGGATCGAACTCCCGACCTTCGCATTGCGAACGCGACGCTCTCCCAGCTGAGCTACCGCCCCAAAAGCAAGACCGCAACTATACATAAAGCCAAGCCCGCGTGCAAGCGGGATGGCGATATCAAGTTCAGACGAATTCCAAAGTGGCCACGACCGGGGCGTGGTCGGAGGGTTGTTCGTTGCGGCGCGGTTCCTTGTCGATGGCGCAGGCGACGCAGCGCTTGACCAGCGGGGCCGACAGCAGGACGTGGTCGATCCGCAGGCCGGCGTTGCGGCGGAAGGCGAATTGGCGGTAGTCCCACCAGCTGAAGGATTTCTCGGGTTGCTCGAACAGGCGGAAGGAATCGTTCAGGCCCAGGTCGAGCAGGGCGCGGAAGGCGGCGCGCTCGGGTTCCGAGACCAGCACCTGGCCTTCCCATTTCTCGGGGTTGTGCACGTCCTCGTCGGCGGGCGCCACGTTGTAGTCGCCCAGCACCGCCAGCCTGGGGTATTGCTTGATTTCCTCGGCCAGCCATTTGCGCATGGCCTCGAACCATTCCAGCTTGTAGGCGTATTTGTCCGAGCCCACGGACTGGCCGTTGGGGCAGTAGGCGCAGACCACCCGCACGTCGCCTTCGGGGCCGGGAAAGGTCAGCGCCAGCACGCGCTGCTGCGGGTCTTCGTAGCCGGGGATGTTGCGCTCCATGGAGGTGCCGGGCACGCGCGAAATAATGGCCACGCCGTTGTAGGTCTTCTGCCCGGCCCAGACGGCGTGATAGCCGGCTTCGGTGAAGGCGGCTTCGGGAAACTTGTCGTCCGTGAGCTTGAGTTCCTGGATGCACAGCACGTCGACCGGATTGGCGGCGAGCCAGTCGAGCACCTGCTGCAGGCGGACGTTCAGGGAGTTCACGTTCCAGGTGGCTAATTTCATTTTTCGCGTAGACCGTTTGTTGTTGCGGCGCTTTGGCCATCGGCGGGAATTGCGGCTCCCGGATCACGTCGGATGATACCGTGCCGGCTTGCGCGGGGTGGTGCGGTCCCGATATGTGAGCAGGTATGTCGCCCCCTCCGCCCGCTGTCATGGGCGGCAAAAATGCAATGAACATACAAAATGTTCAAATTTTTGCGCATTCCTAATACTTAAAGATTCAATCAATGGCTACGCTGCTAGGGTTCCCTGAACGGAGAGCGGCATGAAATGCCTTGATTTGGAAACGGTTTCTCCCGGTGTTCCGATAGTCGGCTGGCTGCTGGATGGGCCGCGGCCCGAGTTCACCGACGTGATCAGCATCGCGCGGCGATGGATGGTCGACGGTCAACGCGTCACGGAGGTGGTGCGGGCGGAGAATGATCCACAGGGGGCCATGGCTGCTTCGGGAACTTCCATCATGCGCGCCTGCGGCATCGCGGGCCGGAGCTGAGAGGCGGAGGAGTCGGCTATGACTACAGGTGTGATCAGGCTCAACGGCTATCGCCTCGAATACGAGCTGCGGCCGCTGGCGGCGCGCCAGGGTTTCGAGGCGTGGGTACGGACCGCGCCGCATCATCAATGGACGCGTATCGGCGTGGGCGATTCGGCCTTCATTAGCGAGGACGCCGCGCTCAAGGGCATCCGCTACGCCGCCGGCGAGATCAGCGCCCGCCGGCTGCAGGCATAGCGTCCACAAGCCGGTTTCACGCGGCCGGTTCCGTTTTATCCCTTCACCAGGCCGCCGTCGACGATCAGGTTCTGGCCGGTGACGGCGCGCGACCACGGGCTGGCGAAGAACAGCACCGCGTCGGCGAACTGCGCCGGCGTGGTGACTTCGCGCAGCGGCGTGCCGGCGGCGATCATGTCGAACACCGCGTCCGGCGTGGCGGCCGAGGCGTCGGTGGTGCGCAGCAGGCCGCCCGAAACCATGTTGACCGTGATGCCGTCGGCGCCCAGTTCGTGCGACAGGGTGCGGGTGAAGGCCAGCAGCGCCGCCTTGGCGGCGGTGTAGTCGTGATAGGGCACGACCGGATTCTGGACCAGGTTGGTGCCGACGTTGATGATGCGTCCGCCGCCGGCGGCGCGCATGGCGGGCAGGACGGCCTGGGTGGTGTTGAGCGCGGCGCGCACGCTGCCTTCGAGCTGCGCGTTCATGCGGCTCCAGTCCAGCGTGTCGGCATGCGGGCGCAGGTCGCCGTCGAACTGGAAGGCGGGCAGGGCGTTGTTGACCACGGTGCTGACGGGCATGCCGAAATGTTCGCTGGCCTGGGCGACCAGGGCGGCGACGGCGGCCGGGTCGCGCACGTCGGCCTGCAGCGCCAGCGCGCGGTCGGGGACTGCGGCGGCCAGGGCCTGGGCGCGGTCGGCGCTGTTCAGGTAGTTGATGACGACCCTGGCGCCTTCGCGCAGGAAGGCCTGGGCGATGGCGGCTCCCAGGCCGCGGCTGGCGCCGGTGACGATGACGAGTTGCTGGTCGAGGTTCAGGGGCGTGCGTTGCGATGACATGGGTGAGGCTTCCTGCTCAGTGTTCCGGGCCGCTGTTGAGCATGCGGCTGCGGGCTTTTTCGATATGGGCGCGCATGACGTTGCGCGCGCCTTCGGCGTCCTGTTCCTGGATCAGCCGGTAGATGTGGCGGTGTTCGTCGATGGCGGCGCGGGTGCGTTTCCAGGGCTCGCTGTGGACCAGGTGGCGCATGACGTTGACCGCGTGGCTGACGTCGTATTCCAGCGATTTCAGCACCTGCACGAAGCGCTGGTTGCCGGTGGCCGCGGCGATGGCGCGGTGGAATCCGTAGTCGTGGTGGTGGGCGATGGCGCCGGAGGCGTCGGCTTCTTCGTAGCCGGTCAGCATGCGGTCCATTTCGCCCAGGTCGTCGGAAGTGCGGCGCAGCGCGGCCAGGTAGGCGCATTCGGGCTCGATCACCATGCGCAGCTCCAGGCCTTCGAGGATGTGGCCGACCCGGCGGGCCGGGTCGACCGCGGGCATGCCGCCCATCAGGTCGGGCTTGGCGCGCACGTAGGAGCCCGAGCCCCGGATGGAGTCCACCAGCTGGTCTTCGCGCAGCCGGTCCAGGGCCTGGCGCACCACGGGGCGCGAGACCTCGAAGAGGGCGGCCAGTTCCAGTTCGGTGGGCAGTTTGCTGCCGGGCGCGATCTTGCCGGTGGCGATTGCGTAGAACAGGCTTTCGTAGACGCGCTCGGCGAAGCGTTCGGCGCGCACGTAGCCCAGGCCGGACGCCACTTCGGCCAGCACGTCCAGTTCGGGACGGGGGCGGTTGGCGGCTTCCAGCAGCGAGGCCAGCTGCGGGTCGCGCACGTTGCTTATCGGCACGCCGCGGGTGCGCGCCGGATCGGGTTTGTCAGTGGCCATAACAAGTTTGAGGCGGTGCTAAGCCGTTGGAATGTTAGGGATAACCCGAGATGACGGAAAAATATCCTGACTCTTGGGACAAAGGCTGTCAATTCAATTGACAAGTTTTTGGCGGCTCTCATAATGGGATCTGATCGCTCGATCCGATCGCTCACCATTTCGCAACCGGCCGTCCGGCCGCTACTTTACTCCGCACATCGTGACTCAGAAGAACTTTATCGCCAACCAATGGGTGGCGGCCGCTACCGGCGAAACCATAGATGTCCTGAACCCGTCCGATGGCAAGCCGTTCGAGGCGATTGCGCGCTCGGGCCAAGCCGACGTGGACCGCGCCGTGAAGGTGGCGCGCGAGGCTTACGAAGGCGAGTGGGGCCAGATGGCGCCCGCCGCGCGCAGCCGCCTGCTCATGCGCATCGCGTTCGCGCTGCTGGATCGCCAGGAAGAACTGGCGCAGCTGGAATCGGCCGACACCGGCAAGCCCATCAAGCAGGCGCGCGCCGACGCCGCCGCGGTGGCCCGGTACTTCGAGTTCTATGCCGGCGCGGTCGACAAGCTGCACGGCGAGACCATTCCCTACAACCCGGGCTTCACCGTGCTGACGGTGCGCGAACCGCACGGCGTCACCGGCCACATCGTGCCCTGGAACTACCCGCTGCAGATCTTCGGCCGCAGCGTGGGCGCGGCGCTGGCCGCCGGCAACGCCTGCGTGGTCAAGCCGGCCGAAGACGCCTGCCTGTCGCTGCTGAAGCTGGCGGAGATCGCCGCCGAGGCGGGCCTGCCCGCCGGCGCGCTGAACATCGTCACGGGTTACGGCCACGAGGCCGGCGCGGCGCTGTCGGCGCATCCGGGCATCGACCATATTTCCTTCACCGGCTCGCCGCAGACCGGCAAGATGGTGGCGCACGCCGCCGCCGAGAACCACGTGCCGGTCACGCTGGAACTGGGCGGCAAGTCGCCCCAGATCGTGTTCGACGACGCCGACCTGGACGCCGCGCTGCCGGTGCTGCTGGGCGCCATCATCCAGAACGCGGGCCAGACCTGCTCGGCCGGCAGCCGCGTGCTGATCCAGCGCGGCGTGTACGAAACCGTGCTCAAGCGCCTGTCCGAGGCCTTTGCGGCCACGGTCACCGGCCCGGCCGCGGCCGACCTCGACGTGGGCCCGCTGATCAACGCCCGCCAGCAGGATCGCGTGCGCGGCTTCGTGAGCGAGGCCGAAGCCGCCGGCATGAAGGTCGCCGCGCGCGGCAAGCTCAAGGAAGGCTCGCCCGAGGCAGGCTTCTACCAGCCGCCGGTGCTGTTCCGCGACGTGCCGTCCGACAGCCGCCTGGCGCAGGAGGAAGTGTTCGGCCCGGTGCTGGCGGCCATGCCGTTCGACACCGAGGAAGAAGCGCTGGCCATCGCCAACGGTACGCTCTACGGCCTGGTGGCCGGCGTCTGGACCCGCGACGGCGGCCGCCAGCTGCGCCTGGCCCGCAAGCTGCGCGCCGGCCAGGTGTTCATCAACAACTACGGCGCCGGCGGCGGCGTGGAGCTGCCGTTCGGCGGTTCGCGCCAGTCCGGCTACGGCCGCGAAAAGGGCTTCGAGGCCCTGTATGGCTTCACCACGCTGAAGACCATCGCCATCAAGCACTGAGCCTGTAATCCGCAGGGCCGCCGCGGCGGTCCCTGGCAAAATATCGGTTAACGTTGATGTTTTGCCAGGGGCCGCCGCGCCCGCTTCAGGATTCACATGTTCACAGGAATAGTCCAAGGCACCGCGAAGATCGCCGAGATCTTCGACCGCGAGGGCCTGCGCACGTTTACGCTCGATTTTCCGCCCGGGTTCTGCGTGGACCTGGCGGTGGGCGCCAGCGTCTCGACCGACGGCGTCTGCCTGACGGTCACCGAGCTGCTGGGCGAGAACCGGGCCCGCTTCGACGTCATGCAGCAAAGCCTGGCCATCACCACGCTGGGCGGCCTGCGCACGGGCGACCGCGCCAACGTCGAGCGCGCGGCCAAGGACGGCGCCGAGATCGGCGGCCATCCGCTGTCGGGCCACGTGGACTTCACCTCCGAGGTGCTGACGGTGCAGTCCTCGGACACCAACCGCCTGATGCGCTTCAGCATCCCCGCCGATTTCCGCAAGTATGTTTTCGCCAAGGGCTATATCGCCATCAACGGCGCCAGCCTGACGGTATCCGAGGTCAATCGCGTCGAAGGCTGGTTCGAGGTCTGGCTGATTCCCGAAACCCGCCGCATGACGGTGTTCGAGGACAAGCAGGCCGGCGACTTCGTCAATATCGAGATCGAGCGCAGCACCCAGGTGGTGGTCGACACGGTGCGCGAAACCGTGCAGGAAAGCCTGGGCAAGCTGCAGCCGCTGCTGGAAGCCATCCTGAAGGAAAAAGGCCTGACGCTGGAGGATTTCGTCAGCCCGCAGGCCCGGCTGAAATAGCCCGGGCCGCTTCAGCCGCCCAGCGGATACGAGACCAGGTCGGTCAGCACGCTGTTCTCCAGCGCCGCCACGGTCAGCCGTTCGACCGAGCCGCGGATTTCCAGGTCGCCCTGGTTCAGGTCGTCGCACAGGGATTTCATCAGGGCGCGGTTGCTCGATGAAGCGACCGCGATGTGCGGCACATAGGGAAGGTCCAGCCGCAGCGTAGGCGCCAGCAGTTGGCGGTACAGGGCGTCATGCAGGCGCGACAGCTGGCTGTAGCCTTCGTCGGGAACCAGGTAGGCATAGGCCTGCGCCGCGTCGCCGGCCAGCATGGCGTAGCGGCACGCGAAGGCGATGGGTCGCGCCGCGCGGGCGGTTTCTTCCACGTGCTTCAGGTAGGCATGTTCGTCGATGCCGGCGCTGCCGAACGCCATCGTGAAGTGCGCCTTGGCCAGCCGGTGCTGGCCGTCGTGCTGTTGGCGGAACGCTTCGATGAATTCGGCGTCCGGCCCGGACAGGCGGGGATAGGCGAGCGTGAGGATCTTCTTCATGCCGCCAGTCTGCCATCGCCGGGCGCGTACGCCAATCCGGCGGGCGCCGGCCTTCAGTACGAGAAGGCGGGGCCCAGCGGCCGGATGCGCATGCCCGGCTGCAACCGGGTCCAGGGCAGGTCGGCGGGGTCGGCCTGCATGGGGCCGGGGGCCTTGGCCACCAGCACCTCGTGCGCGATGGGCTGGAAGTCGGCGCGGAAGTGCACCGAACTCTTGACCACCAGGATGCCCATTTCCTCGGGCTGCACGCCGCCGACGCGGAACAGGTTGCGGTCCAGCATCTGCGACTTGGTGGCGCTGACCACCACGCGCACGCCGCCGATGCGCAGGCCGGCCACGCCTTCCAGGTCCACGTCCATGCCGTTCATCATCGGGCCGTCGAAGCGCAGCTTGCCGGCCGACAAGGTCTCGACCGTGAATTCCCCTTCGAATGCGGCGTCGCCGGCCACGCCGGACTGTCCGCCCAGCTTCAGCCGGACCCGGTTGCCCAGCCCGGCCTCGGTGGCCAGGCGCACGGCCTCGGGGTCGTAGAACAGGCCCAGCGCGGCGTTCTGCGCGTCGGCCTCGACCAGCGCGCGCAGCATGCCGGTGGTGTTGGCGTCGCCGCCAGCGCCGGGATTGTCCTGCGTGTCGGCGATGACCACCGGACGCGAGGCGCCGGCCGCCAGCGCCTGCGCGCGGCGCACGGCCTCGGCCGGCTCCAGGAAGTCGGGCGACCATTCGGGCTCCAGCTCCAGCACGCGCCGGTAGAGCATTTCGGTCACGCGCTCGACCGCGGCGGGGTCGGTGCCGTAGGCCCACACCACCGGGCCGCATTCCGGGAAGTCCGCGGCCGGAAAGCCCGGCGCGAACGAGATCGAGGCCACGCCCGGCGTCTGTTCCAGCTGCGCCAGCAGGTCGTAGACGCCGCGGGACGGCTCCAGCAGCGTGCACATGCCGTTGATCGGGATCAGGAAGGGCAGGCGGCGCTCGCTGCGGCACCAGGCGGGGCCGGCGGTGTTGCGGGCCTGCAGCAGCCGCGCCGCGTGCGCGCCGGTGTCGGCCATGTCCACGTGCGGATAGGTACGGAACGCGGCCAGGCCGTCGGCGGCCTGCAGCATCTGCGCGGTGACGTTGGCATGCAGGTCCAGGCTGGCGATCACCGGCACGTCCGGCCCGACGATGGCGCGCATGCGGGCCAGCAGCTCGCCTTCGCCGTCGTCCAGGTGCTGCGCGACCATGGCGCCGTGCAGGTCCAGGTAGACCGCGTCGTAGCCGCCGGCGCGCGCCGCGTCCAGGATCTCGCCGGCGATGCGCTCGTAGGCGTCGCGGGTCACGTGGGCCGAGGGGCTGGCGCCCGCCCAGATCACGGTCTGCACGGTATGGCCCTGGGCCAGGACCGCGTTGATGAAGCCGCCGGCGGGGATATTGACCTCGCGCAGGGCCAGCATGTCCTCGCCGCGCACCATGGCGGGGAAGCCTTCGCCGCGGACGAAGTTCTCGTACCCGGCCAGCGACGGCGCGAAGGTGTTGGTCTCGTGCTGAAAACCGGCAACCAGTATGTGCATGATGGGTTTCCTGTGGGTTGGAGCTCAGGCGCCTGCGGGCGCGGGACGGGGCGGGCGGTTCACCAGCAGCAGCAGGGCGCCGGCCACCAGCAGGGCGGAGATGACGTAGAGGCCGCCCGCCAGCGAGCCGGTGACCTGCTTGGACCAGCCGATGATCGAGGGGCTGAGGAAGCCGCCCAAGAGGCCGATGCTGTTGATGAGGGCGATGCCGCCGGCGGCCGCCTGGCCCTTCAGGTACTGCGACGGGATGGCCCAGAATACCGTGTATGCGGCCCACATGAAGCCGGTGGCCAGCGTGATCGCGGTCAGGGAAAGCGCGAATTGCGTCGGCGCGGCGGTGGCCACGCACAGCGACAGCCCGGCCATCAGGGCGGGCGCAAGGGTGTGCCAGCGCCGTTCCTGCATGCGGTCCGAGCTGCGCGCGAACCACAGCATGAACACGGCCGCGGCCACGTACGGAATGGCCGAGTACAGGCCGATCTCCATCGTGTCCTGCACGCCCGCCAACTTCAGCAGGGTGGGCAGCCAGAAACTCACGGCGTAGATGCCGCAGATCAGGCAGAAGTAGGTCAGCGCCATGCCGTAGATGGCGGGGTCGCGCAGCACCTGCGAGAAGGCGTGCTTCTGCTGCGCGCCGCGCGTGTCCAGGTCGGCGGCGAGCAGGGCCTTTTCCTCGGCGCTGAGCCAGCGGGCCTCGGCCGGCCGGTCGTCCAGGAAATAGAAAGCCACCGCCCCGAGCGCCACACAGGGCAGGCCTTCGAGCAGGAACATCCATTGCCATCCGTCCAGGCCGTGCGCGCCCGAGAAGGCGGTCATGATCCAGGCCGACACCGGCCCGCCCACGATGCCGCCGATGGGGCCGGCCAGCATGACCACCGCCATGACGCCGGCCATGCGCGACTGCGAGTACCAGTAGGTCAGGTAGAAGATCATGCCGGGCGCGAAGCCGGCTTCGAACACGCCCAGCATGAAGCGCAGGACATAGAAGCTCCATTCGCCCTGCACGAACAGCATCGAGGCCGAGGTCAGCCCCCACAGCACCATGATGCGGCTGATGGTGCGGCGCGCGCCGATGCGCGTGAGCAGCAGGTTGCTGGGCACCTCGAACAGTACGTAGCCCAGGAAGAAGATCCCCGCGCCCAGGCCGTAGACCGCGTCGGAAATGCCCACGTCCTGCTGCATCTGCAGCTTGGCGAAGCCGATGTTGATGCGGTCCAGGTAGGCGAACACGTAGCACAGCAGCAGAAAGGGCAGCAGGCGCCAGGTGATCTTGCGGTACAGCGGGGCCAGGCGCGGGTCCGCGCCCGGCGTGGTCGGATTTGGCATTGCATGTCTCCTCGCGCGGGTCTGCGCCCGCGATGGATGGGGATGGCGCCGGAACACCGGCGCCGCCATTATTGGAAGATCACGCGTTGCAGACAATAACCGGAAAGATGAATTATCGTTGCCTATTGGGCAACACAAGCCCGGACATTGCGGCGCATCGCCAGCGCAGGGGAACAAGGGGATATGCAGGAAATCAACCAGGTCCGCCTGAAGTACTTCCACGAGGTCGTGGCCTGCGGTTCGATACGCGGAGCGGCCGACAAGCTGGACACGGCCGCTTCCGTCATCAGCCGCCAGATCCAGCTGCTGGAAAAGGAGCTGGGCGTGCAGCTTTTCGAGCGGCGCCCGCGCGGGCTGGCGCCCACCGAGGCCGCCGACATGCTGCTGGAGTACTACCGCGGCTGCCGCGCGCAGCAGGAACACCTGAACGCGCGCCTGCAGGAATGGCGCGGCATGCAGAGCGGCAGCGTGCAGCTGATGATCAGCGAGGGTTTCATCGACAGCCTGATGGAGCACGTGGTCGGCCCGTTCTGCATCGAGCATCCGCGCATCAAGCTCAGCGTGGACGTGGGCTCGGTCAACGAGGTGGTCGAGGCGGTGGCCAGCGACGCCGCGCACATCGGCCTGGCCTACAACCCGCCGGTGGACCCGCGGCTGCGCTGCCGCGCCAGCCGCAAGCACCCGGTATGCCTGGTCGCCGGGCGCGGCCACGCGCTGGCCGCGCGGCGGGCGCCGCTCACCATCAACGACATCCTGCCGTATCCGTTCGCGCTGATGGCTTCGCCCTACGGGCTGCGCCAGGCGGTGGACCTGCTGGAATTCACCGAGCGCGTGCACCTGACGCCCAGCCTGACCACCAATTCGCTGCGCGTGCTCAAGCAGTACGCCATGACCGGCGCGGGCGTGACGCTGATGCCCAATCTCGGCGTGCACCATGAACTGGCCAGCGGCGAGCTGGTCGCCATTCCCATCGAGCATCCGATCCTGAGCGCGCCCGAATGCCAGGCGCTGCTGCGCCTGGGACGCCCGCTGTCGTCGGCCGCCAACGAGGTCATGCGGCGCATCGCGCTGCGGCTGCCGGCCTTCGCGCTGCCGTGACGGCAGGGCGCGCGGCATACAATGGATCGACTTGCGGAGGTAAACATGTCGGTCACATCCGATATCCGAATTCGCCCCCTGGAGCGCGGCGATCTGCACTTTGTGCACAAAATCAACAATAACGACGTCATCATGCGTTACTGGTTCGAAGAGCCCTACGAGGCCTACGACGAACTCGTCGCACTGTACGACCGCCACCTGCACGCCCAGAACGAGCGGCGATTCATCATCGAGCACGACACCGGCCAGCCGGCCGGCCTGGTCGAACTGGTGGAAATCGACTACATCCACCGGCGCGCGGAATTCCAGATCATCATCGCGCCCTCGTACCAGGGCCGGGGCTACGCCAAGGCCGCGACCCGCATCGCGGTGGGCTATGCCTTCCGCGTGCTGAACCTGCACAAGGTCTATCTGGTGGTCGACAAGGACAATCGCGCCGCCGTCCATATCTACGAGCGCTGCGGCTTCACCATCGAAGGCCTGCTGAAGGAAGAGTTCTTCTCCAACGGCTCCTATCGGGACGCCTATCGCATGGCGTTGTTGCAGAAAGACCATCTGCGCGAGAACGGACCGGGTGCGCCGGACGCGCCGGTGTTGCGCGACTGGCCGCAGGAAGAGCAGGCGGGTTAGCGTTGTTGCGAAGTGATGGGTTTCGCGCGCTCGATACTCGGGTTCTTGTTCAAAGCATCTCGCGCTGCACCCATCCTACGTTTGCCGATCGCATCGCCCCACCGCCTCCCTACCGCGCTCCGACAGGCGCCGCCCGCAACAGCCGCAGCCCGTTGAACACCACCAGCAGGCTGGCGCCCACGTCGGCGAACACCGCCATCCACAGCGTGGCGTTGCCGGTCATGGCCAGCGCCAGGAATACCGCCTTGATGCCCAGCGCCAGCACGATGTTCTGCACCAGCACGCTGTGCGTGGCGCGCGACAGGCGCAGGAAGGTGCCGATCTTGCGCAGGTCGTCGTCCATCAGCGCCACGTCGGCGGTCTCGATGGCGGTGCCGGTGCCGGCCGCGCCCATGGCGAAGCCGATGTCGGCGCGGGCCAGTGCGGGGGCGTCGTTGATGCCGTCGCCCACCATGCCGACGCGACCGCCGGCGGCCAGCTTGCTTTCGATGGCGCTCAGCTTGTCCTCGGGCAGCTGGTCGCCGCGCGCCTCGTCGATGCCGACCTGGCGCGCGATGGCCTGGGCCGTGTGAGTGTTGTCGCCGGTCAGCATCAGCGTGCGCACGCCCAGGGCATGCAGGTCGGCGACGGCCGCGGCGCTGGTGGGCTTGACGGTGTCGGCCACGGCGGCCAGCGCCAGCACGCGGCTGCCGTCGGTCAGCGCGATCACGCTCTTACCCTGGCGTTCCAGCTCGCCCATGCGGGTTTCCAGCGCGTCGCTGGAAACGCCGGCTTCGCGCATCAGGCGCAGGTTGCCCAGCTGGTAGGTCACGCCGTCGACCACGCCGGACACGCCGCGCCCGGCCAGCGCCGTGAAGCCGTCGACGTCGAGCAGGGTCTTGCCGGCCTCGCGCGCCGCGTTGGCCACGGCCAGCGAGACCGGGTGGTCCGACCGCGCGGCCAGGCTGGCGGCGACCAGCGCGGCGGGCTGGCGGCCGGCGCCGGCGGGTTCCCAGTCCAGCAGGTCGGTCTGCACCGGCTTGCCGTGGGTCAGGGTGCCGGTCTTGTCCAGCGCCAGCCATTTGAGGTTGCGGCCTTCTTCGAGATAGACGCCGCCCTTGACCAGGATGCCGCGCCGCGACGCCGCGGTCAGGCCGCTGACGATGCTGACCGGCGTGGAGATGACCAGCGCGCAGGGGCAGGCGATGATGAGCAGCGCCAGCGCGCGGTAGATCGCGTCGAACCAGGGCTGGCTCCACAGCAGGGGCGGCACCACGGCCACCAGCAGCGCCACCACCACCACGGTGGGCGTGTAGATGCGCGAGAAGCGGTCGATGAAGCGCTGGGTGGGCGCGCGGGCGCTCTGGGCCTGTTCCACCGCGTGGATGATGCGCGCCAGCGTGGTGTTGCCGGCCGCCGCCGTGACGCGGTATTCGAACGAGCCCGAGGCGTTGACGGTGGCCGCGTAGACCGGGTCGTCCTGCGCTTTTTCCACGGGCAGGCTTTCGCCGGTGATGGGCGACTGGTCCACCGCCGAGCTGCCGCTGACGATGATGCCGTCGGCGGCGATGCGCTCGCCCGGCCGGACCCGCACGATGTCGCCCGGTTGCAGGCCGGCGGCGGGCATCACGGCCCAGCTGCCGTCGGCCTGGCGCACCGTCGCCGTTTCCGGCGCCAGGTCCAGCAGTCCGCGGATGGCGTTGCGCGCCCGGTCCAGCGAGCGGGCTTCGATCAGTTCGGCCACGTTGAACAGGAACATCACCATGGCCGCCTCGGGCCACTGGCCGATGAGCACGGCGCCGGTCACGGCCAGGCTCATCAGCGCGTTGATGTTGAGGTTGCCGTTGCGCACGGCGATCCAGCCCTTGCGGTAGGTGCCGATGCCGCAGGCGATGATGGCGGCCACGGCCAGGCCGGCGGTGACGGCCAGCGGCCAGCTGGCGAAATGCGAAATCTCGGACATCGCCGCCAGCAGGCCGGCGCCGCCGATCTGCCACCAGTTGACCGGCTTGGCCGCGGGCGCGGCTTGCTGCGGCGCGTCCGCGGCCAGCGGCTCGGGGGTCATGTCCAGCGAACGGATGGCGGCCATGATGCGGTCCAGCGCGCCTTCGGCGTGCACCACCGTCAGGACGCGCTGCATCAGGTTGAAATCCAGCGCGTGCACGCCGTCCATGCCGCCCAGCTTCTTGCGGATCAGCGTTTCCTCGGTGGGGCAGTCCATCTGCCCGATGCGCAGGCGCGCTAGCGCCTGGCCGGGGCCGGCGACGAGCGTGGCCGCGCCGCCGCCAGACAGCGTGAAGGGCTGCGCCGCGTGGTCGTGGCCGCAGCAGGCGCCGGCGGCATGGTCGTGCGCCGGATGGTCGTGCCCGGCGTGGTCATGCCCCGAATGATCGTGGCGCGGGTGATCGTGACCGCAGTGGTCATGTCCGGCGTGATCGTGGTGCGAGTGATCGTGTCCGGCATGGTCATGGCCCGCATGGTCGTGCGCGTGGCCATGTGCATGTTCGTGTTGCTTGACCATAGGTAAAGACATCGCCTTCTGCCTTGAAATATGCTTGGTGACGCTATTGCACACCTTGGAGTTACTATAGGGTCAACCCCTCATTACGAAACGGACATGATCCAGGAGGCAACCATGCGCATAGGCGAACTGGCCACGGCCACCGGCACCACGGTCGAAACCATCAGGTACTACGAGCGCGAAGGGCTGTTGCCGGCCCCGGAACGGGGCCTGAACAACTACCGCAGCTACGGCCAGCCCCATCTGGAACGGCTGCGGCTGATCCGCAACTGCCGGGCGCTGGACATGACGCAGGACGAGATCCGCGCCATCCTGTCGCTGGCGGACAATCACCAGACTGGCTGCGGCCCCATTAATGAGCTGTTCGACGAGCACATCGCCCACGTGGACGCGCGCATCGCCGAGCTCACCCAGCTCAAGTCCCAGCTGGCCGAACTGCGCCAGCGCTGCCTGTCGGCCCGGCCCGACGCGGAGGACTGCGGCATCCTGCACGGTCTCAGCGAAATGCAGGTCGAAGAGCGCCAGGAACGGCATACGCACCTGGGCTGAAATCCGGGCCGAACCCTCCCGCCATACCCTTGCCGCGCGGCGGGGGATCGGCGCGCGCGCCGCGCCCATCGCGTACTATGAGAATATGTTTCTTTCCTATTTGCGCAGGAACCCATGACCCTTACCCAGACCGCCACGCCGCTGCACGCCCTGACCTCCCGCCGTTCCTTCAAGTTTCTGCGCGCCCCGGCGCCCAAACCCGAGGAACTCGAACAGATCCTGCAGGCCGCCATGTCGGCGCCCGACCACGGCGCGCTGCGTCCGTGGCGCTTCGTGGTGATCCGCGGCGAGGCCATCGGCAAGCTGGCCGACCTGGCGCTCGACGCCGTCAAGCGCAGCGGCGATCCCCGCATGACGCCCGAAAAGGAAAAGTCGGTGCGCGAATGGATGGCCGGCGTGCCGCTGTTCGTTGCCGTGGCGCAGAAGATCGCGCACGACAACACCAAGATTCCCGAACAGGAGCAGCTGCTGGCCACCGGCGCGGCCACCATGAACATGCTGAACGCCGTGCACATGCTGGGCTACGCCGCGTTCTGGAGCACCGGCATCGGCACTTACGTGGAAGACGTGCAGAACGCGCTGGGCCTGGACGCGCTGGATTACCGTTTCCTGGGTTTCCTGGCCATCGGCACGCCGGCTTGCGCGGTGCCGCCGGCCAACCGCCCGGATTTCCGCGAGTTCGTCACGGAATGGAACGGCCCGGCCTGATCGGCCAGCCCGCCACGAACCGGCCCGCTGGGCCGGTTTTTTCATGCCCGCGGGCAAGCCTCAGGACTGGGCCTCGGCCTCGGGCGCGCGGCCCAGCTCGGGGGCGTTGACCACCAGCATCCGGCTGAGCAGGCGCGCCAGCACCTCGCGCTCCTGCGGCGTGAACATGGCCAGCAGTTCCTGTTCGGCGCGCGCGTGCGCAGGCATGGCCTTGTCGGCCAGGTGCCTGCCCTTGGTGGTCAGCGTGACCAGCACGCCGCGGCGGTCGGCCTTGTCCACCTCGCGGCGCACCAGGCCCTGGCCTTCCAGCCGCTTGAGAATATTGGACAGCCCGCCCGAACTACACAGCAGCCGCGCCTGCAATTGCGAGGGCGCCAGACAGTAGGGCGCGCCGTCCACCCGCAAGGTGGTCAGCACGGCGTACTCGATGTACTTCAGGCCGTAAGGCTCCTGCGACGCGTTGATGGCGCGCAGCACCACTTCTTCCAGCCGGATCAGCCGGCCCACGACTTCCTTGCCCGAGCTGTCGATGTCCGGCCGTTCGCGCCGCCATTGGGCAATGCCGCGGCCGATGAGGTCGTCGTCGGGGTCGAGATGGGAATAGGGCGCGGCGGTGTCGGCCGCGGTCTGCGTAGGGGTGTCGCGATGCTTCATGGATGCGTCCGGGATCGCCGGGTCTGTCCTGTCTGGAGAAGCATTTAACGCATTCCCGCCAGCCTTTGCAAGCAGCGTGAAAACCCTCATTGATGATATCTTTTCAAAAAGATAAAGTCCTCGTAAGCACCAAATACCGAGGGCTGCGCTTGGCAATTTTGTCACGACGAGGCCCCGGCCATCTTCCCGCGAGGAGGTTTCATGGACGTCAGGATTTCCAAGGCGCTTGCATGCGCCGCCGTGGTGGGCATGTTCGCTTGGGCAGGGCAGACGCACGCGGCCGATCTGGTGGTGGGGCTTTTCGGCGGTTCGTTCCTGGACGCCTCGCGCGAATGCCAGATCAAGGCCTTCGAGAAGAAAACCGGCGCCCGGGTGCGCACCAAGCTGGGCAGCTCGGCGCAGTTCGCCGCCGCGGTCCGCGCCACCGGCGGCAAGTCGGACTTCGACGTGGTGTACCTGGACAATTCGCTGGCCACCCAGCTCAGGAACGAGAAGCTGCTCGAACCCATCGACCGCGCCCGCCTCGCCAACGCCAAGTCGGTCGCGCCGTCCGCCTTCGACGGCGAATCCCCTTACTACGTGAGCTTCATGACGGGCTCGACCGTCATCGTCTACGACACCACCCAGGTCAAGACGCCGCCCAAGTCCTGGAACGACCTGGCCGATCCGGCCTACGAAGGCAAGCTCGCGATAGGCGACATCAGCGGCACGGCCGGCTCGCAGTTCCTGCTGGCGCTGAACCGGATGCGCGGCGGCACGCTGGACAATCTGGACCCCGGTTTCGCGGCCATCGCGCCGCTGGCGCGGGCCTCGGCGCTGCTCTATACCCAGGCCGACCAGATCGTGTCGCTCTTCGAGCGCAAGGAAATCGCGGTGGCGGTCTGGTATTCGGACCGCGCCGGTTCCGCCATAGACAGCGGCCTGCCGTTGGCCGTGGTCTATCCCGAAGAGGGCGCGGTGGGCATCCTGCCGTCGGTTGCGATTCCCAAGGGCAGCAAGCAGACTGAACTGGCCACGCAGTACATCGACGCGCTGCTGTCCAAAGAGGTGCAGACCTGCTTTGCCGAGAAAAAGTACGCGGGGCCGGTCAACACCGAGGTGCGGTTGTCGGAGAAGGCCTCGCGTATCGTCGCGGTGGGCAAGCATTTCGACCAACTGTGGCTGCCCGATCCGGCGGCGGTGGCGCGCGGCATGCCGGCCTGGGTCGGCCGCTGGCAGCGCGAGGTCGCGCGCTGAAGCGCCGCTACACGGGAGTTCAATCATGCCTGCATTGACACTGGAGCGCCTGGAAAAGCGCTATGAGGGCCACACGGCCGCCGCCGGCATATCGCTGTCGGTCAAGGACGGCGAGTTCGTCTCTCTGCTGGGCCCGTCGGGCTGCGGCAAGACCACCGTGCTGCGCATGGTGGCGGGCCTGATCGCGCCGACCAGCGGCCGCATCCTGGTCGACGACCGCGACATCACGCGGCTGCCGCCCAACCGGCGCCAGGTGGGGCTGGTGTTCCAGTCGTACGCGCTGTTTCCGCACATGACCGTGTTCGAGAACGTGGCCTTCGGCCTGCGCCGCCAGGGCATCGACGGAGCCGGCCTGCGCGCCCGCGTCGAACAGGCCCTGGCCAGCGTGCGCCTGTCGGGCCTGGGCGAGCGCATGCCGCGGCAGCTCTCGGGCGGCCAGCAGCAGCGCGTGGCGGTGGCGCGCTCGATCGCGCCGCGTCCCAGCATCCTGCTATTCGACGAGCCGCTGTCCAACCTGGACGCCGTGCTGCGCGACGAGATGCAGATCGAGCTCAAGCGCCTGCAGCGCGAAGTCGGCATCACGACGCTGTTCGTCACGCACGACCAGACCGAGGCCATGAGCATGTCCGACCGGGTCTGTGTGCTGGCCGGCGGCGTGGTGCAGCAGTTCGACACCCCCGAGGCCATTTACCACCGGCCCGCCACCGGCTTCGTGGCCGGCTTCATCGGCCGGCCCAACCGGTTGCAGGGCCGCCTGGCGATGGACGGCGGCGGCCCGCAGGCCGAGCTGCCCGGCGGGCACCGCCTGCCGGTGGAACGCGCCGAGGGCCTGGCGGCCGGCGATGCACTGGACGTGGTGCTGCGCCAGGAGGACATTTCCATACAGCCCTTGAAAAACGCCGCCGGCGCCGGCCTGCCGGGCACCATCGCGCTGCGCTCGTTCGTGGGGGCGCGGGTCCAGTACGTGGTGGCGCTGCGCGGCGGCGGCGAAATCATCGCCGACACGCCGACCAACGGCCCGCAGTCCGGCCTGGAGGCCGGCGTGGAGGTATGGCTGGGCGTGCGGCCGCAGCACGTGTACGCCACGCGCCGCGCCGGCGCGGAGGCCGCGGCATGAACCTGTCCGGCCGCCTGGAGGGCGGATACCCGCAAGCGCGGCGCGAAGGCGCGGCGATCAGCCGGCGTTCGGCGGGCGCGCTGCTCGCGTCGCCCTTGCTGCTGGTGCTGCTGCTGGCCTTCGTCGGGCCCGCGCTGTTCATGCTGCCGCTCAGCCTGCGCGAATACGTCCCGGGTTCGGGCATCGGCGAGGGCTACACGCTGGGCAACTACACCCGGCTGGTCACCGACCCGTTCTACCGCGAAGTCATCCTGCGCAGCCTGGGGCTGGGCCTGGGCGTGACGGCGCTGTGCCTGCTGCTGGGCTATCCGCTGGCCTGGGTCATCGCGCATGCGCGGCCGCGCCTGAAGCTGGCCCTGACCCTGCTGGTCATCTTTCCCATGCTGCTGAACCTGGTGGTGCGCTCGTTCGGCTGGATCGCGCTGCTGTCGAACCGCGGCCTGCTGAACAACGCGCTGATCGACCTGGGGCTGATCGAGCGTCCGCTCAAGCTGATGTTCAACCTGACCGGCGTGCTGGTGGGCATGACCCATATCTTCCTGCCCTTCATGGTGCTGATGCTGGTGCCCGTGATCCAGGCCGTGCCGCGCGACCTGCGCGACGCGGCCTACACCCTGCAGGCCGGCCGGCTGCGCACCTTCGTGTCGGTGACGCTGCCGCTGACGGCGCACGGCATCCTGGCCGGCTCCATCATGGTGTTCGTGCTGACCATCAGCGCCCTGGTCACGCCCCGCATGCTGGGCGGGCCGACCTACAAGGTCATGGCCACCATGATCTACGACGATTTCCTGCTGACGCTGGACTGGCCGTCCGGCGCGGCGATGGCGTTCACGCTGACGGCGCTGACGCTGGCGGTGATAGCCGTGTCCAGCCGGATGCTCAAGCGCTGGGGAGGCGAATCATGAACGAACGCCGCGCCAGCGGGCCGGTGCTGACCGGCGTCGCCTTCCTGGTCGTGCTGTTTTTGCAGGTGCCGGTGCTGGTGGTGGTGCTGGCCGCCTTCAGCGACACGGCCTACCTGACCCTGCCGCCGAAAGGGCTGACCTTGAAATGGTTCGATGCCGCCCTGAGCGATCCCGACTACCTGGAGGCGGCCTGGACCAGCCTGTGGCTGGCGGCCGGCTCGACCGCCGCGTCGCTGGCGCTGGGCCTGGCCGGCGCCTGCGCCATCCAGCGCCGCATGGTGCCGGGCGCGGCCTGGCTGAATTCGCTGTTCATGGCCCCGCTGGTGCTTCCGTCGGTGGTGCTGGGCGTGGCGCTGCTGCAGTACTACGCGGCCGTGGGTCTGCGCGGCAGCGGCGTCGGCCTGTGGCTGGCCCACGTGGTCATCACCGCGCCCTACGTGGTGCGCGCCAGCCTCGCCAGCCTGGCGTCGGCCGACGAGGCCCTGGAGGACGCGGCCTGCGTGCTCGGCGCGGGGCGCCTGGAGGCGTTCCGGCTGGTCACGCTGCCGCTGCTCAAGCCGGGCCTGGTGGCCGGCGGCCTGTTCGCCTTCATCACCTCGCTGGACAACGTGCCGGTGTCGGTATTCCTGCTGTCGGCCAGCCAGAACACGCTGCCGGTCAAGATTTTCACGTCGGTGGAGCAGGGCGTGGACCCGTCGGTGGCGGCGGTCTCCGCGCTGCTCATCCTGGTGACGGGCGTCGCCCTGGTTCTCGCCGAGCGCTGGACGGGTTTTCACAAGCATGTGTAAGGAGCGGCAATGTCCGTGACGAGTAAGGGTTTCCCTTTGTTCCTGACGTTCGACGTGGACGCCGAGACCATGTGGACGGCGCGCGACGCCGCCTACGCCAAACGCCCCATCCTGATGTCGCAGGGGGCGTACGGCTGGAAGGTCGGCGTGCCGCGCGTGCTGGCGCTGCTGGCGCGCCACGAGGTCCGCGCCACGTTCTTCGTGCCGGGCGTGGTGGCGCTGGCGCATCCGGACATGGTCCGCGCCATCGTCGACCAGGGCCACGAGGTGGCCCACCACAGCCATACGCACCGCTGGATCGTCAACCTGACGCCGCAGGAAGAGCGCGAGGAAATGGAGCGGGGCATGGACGCGCTGGTGCGCACCGCCGGCTACCGGCCGCGCGGCTGGCGCTCGCCGGCGGCCGAGTTCAGCGAAATCACGCTGGACCTGATCCGCGAGTACGGTTTCGATTATTCGTCGAACTTCTTTGACGACGATTCTCCCTACCTGCTGGAGATCGGCGGGCAGTCCACGGATATCGTGGAGCTGCCGTTTCGCTGGGTGCTGGACGATGCGCCGTTCTTCCAGTATTCGATCGTGCTGCCGGGGCGCACGATGCAGTCGCCTTCGGCGGTGCTGGAGGCCTGGAAGCGCGAGTTCGACCTGCTGTACGCCGAGGACCGCATGATGATGCTGGGCATGCATCCCGAGATCATCGGCCAGCCCTCGCGCCTGTACGTGCTGGACGAGATGATCCGCTACGCCAAGGCGCACGAGCGGGTCTGGATAGACCGCTGCGACGTGATCACCGACGACATCCGGCCGCGGCTGCGGAGCGCGGCATGAGCGCGCGGCGGCGCTACCTGGTGGCGGGCGGGGCCAGCGGCATCGGGCTGGCGTTCGCGCGCCTGGCCGCGGACCAGGGCGCGGCGGTGGCGATCCTGGACCGCGATGCCGCGGCGCTGGCCGAGGCCGGCCGCGAACTGCCCCTGGCCGCCGCGCTGGCCTGCGACGTGACCGACAGCGCGGCCGTCGAGCAGGCCGTGCGCGAGGCGGCCGGCGCGCTGGACGGCATCGACGGCGTGGTCAACTGCGCCGGCATAGACCTGCGCGCGGACCTGGAATCCATGCAGGACGCGGACTGGAACCGGGTGCTTTCCGTGAACCTCAGCGGCCCCATGCACGTGTGCCGCGCCAGCGTGCCCTACCTGAAGCAGGCGGGCGGCGGCAGCATCGTCAACGTGTCTTCGGCGGCCGGCCTCAGCCCCTTGTCCGGGCGCAGCGCCTATTGCGCCGCCAAGGCCGGGGTCAATATGTTCGGCAAGGTGCTGGCGATGGAGCTGGCCGCCTACGGCATCCGGGTCGCCACCGTCTGCCCGGGCGCGGTGGACACGCCGCTGTTCCGTTCCAGCTACGAGGACCAGCCCGATCCGCAGGCCGGCCTGGCCGCCATCCGGGCGCGCTACGCGCTGGGGCGCATCGCGCAGCCGGAAGAGCTGGCCGAGGCCATCCTGTTTCTCAGCGGAGCCGGCGCAAGCTACATCACCGGGGCGACCCTGGCGGTGGACGGCGGCCGGAGCTTCCATTGATGCCCGGCGCGCAGTTCGAAGGCAGGACGGTCGTCGTGACCGGCGGCGGGCAGGGCATAGGCGCGGCCGCGGTCCGGCGTTTCGCGGCGCTGGGCGCGCGGGTCGCGGTGCTCGATCTCGATGTGGAAGAGGCCAGGCGGGAAGGGCGCGCCAGCCTCGCCGTCGAGGGCGACTGCACCTCGGGCGCGGTGATGGAGGACTTCTTCGCCCGCGTCGAGGCCGGGCTGGGTCCGCCGGACGTGCTGTTCAATAACGTGGGGCAAAGCGCGCGCGAGCGCTCCGGGCCGTTCGCGCAATCGGAGGAAGCGACCTGGCGCTTCGTGCTGGAGGTGTCGCTGCTGACGGCGATGCGCGCCTCGCGGCTGGTCGCCCCGGGCATGCGGGCGCGCGGCTACGGGCGCATCGTGAACATGAGCAGCGACGCCGCGTTCGCCGGCGACGCCGGCCTGGCCGACTACGCGGCCGCCAAGATGGGCGTGGTCGGATTCACGCGCTCGCTGGCGCGCGAACTGGCGCCCGCCGGCGTCACGGTCAACGCCGTGTGTCCCGGGGCGGTGCGCACGCGCGCGCACGAGCGCCTGTCGCCGGCCATCCTGGCGCGCATCGTGGCGCAGACGCCGGCGGGCTTCGTCGGCGAGCCGGACGACGTGGCGGCGGCCGTGGCCTTCCTGGCCTCTGACGAGGCGCGCTTCATCACGGGATAGACCTTGCTGATCGACGGCGGCCGCTGGATGGTCTAGGGCCTGTGCGTGGATCCTTTTAGTGTGAACAGGCCCTAGAGGAGAAAAGGCGATGGACGAATTGACTGGCATGGACGCGGTAGCCCTGGCCGCGGCGATCCGCGGCGGGCAGGTATCCCCGGTGGAGGCCGTGACGGCGGCGCTGGACTGCATCGCGGCGCGCGCCGACCTGAACGCCTTCATCACCGTGACCGCCGAATCGGCGCTGGCCGCCGCCCGCGCGGCCGAGGCGGCGGTGCGCCGCGGCGACGCGCTGGGGCCGCTGCACGGCGTGCCGTACTCGGTCAAGGACCTGACCCTGACCGCCGGCGTGCGCACCACGATGGGCTCGGCCCTGTACGAGGACTTCGTGCCGCGCGAGGACGCCGTGGCCGTGGCGCGCGTGAAGGCGGCGGGCGCGATCCTGATCGGCAAGACCACCACGCCGGAGTTCGGCCACAAGCAGAGCACGGACGCGCCGCTGTTCGGGCGCACGCTCAACCCCATCGACCCGCGCTACACCTGCGGCGCTTCCAGCGGCGGCGCGGCGGTGGCCGTGGCGGCCGGCATGGGGCCGCTGGCGCTGGGCACCGACGGCGGCGGCTCGATCCGGATTCCGGCCTCGTGCTGCGGCATCGTGGGCATGAAGGCCACGCTGGGCGCCATTCCCAATCTGCAGCCGGCCGACCTGTTTGGCGCGAATTCCTACGTGGGGCCGATGGCGCGCAACGTCGCCGATACCGCCTTGCTGTACGGCGTGCTGCAGGGCGCGGACCGGCGCGATCCCTATGGCCAGCTCGACCTGCCGGCAGCCGCCCCGGCGCGCGCCACGCTGGCCGGCCTGCGGGTCGCCTATCTGCCTTCCTGCGGCAATCCGGTGGCCCCGGAAGTGCTGGCGGCCACCGACGCGGCCGTGCGCCTGATGCAGGAAGACGGCGCGCACGTGGAGCCGGTGTCGCTGGATTTCGTGTCGCTGGAAAAACACTTCCTGGTCATCCTGGAGGCGGTGACGGCGTCGCGCGTGGGCGACTGGCTGGAGGCCTTCCGCGACCGCCTCGACCCCTCCCTGGTGGCGACGGTGGAGCGCGGCCGGCGGCATGGCGCGGCCGCGCTGCTGGAAGCGGTGGCGGCGCGCACCCAGGCCTTCGGCGCGCTGCAGGCCGTGTTCGAGCGGCACGACGTGCTGGTGTCGCCCACGGTGTCCGCGCCGCCGCTGCCGGTGGAGCAGGACCCCAACGGCATCGTCGAGATCGCCGGCAAGCCGGCCGGCACCATCCGCGGGGCCTGGTATCCGTACACCTATCCCATGAACCTCACGGGCCATCCGGCGCTGTCCATGCCTTGCGGCCGTTCGCCGGGCGGCTTGCCGATAGGCCTGCAGCTTTGCGGCCGCTGGCACGAAGACACCCGGCTGCTGGGCGTGGCCGCAAGGCTGGAGCGCCTGCTCGCCGGCTAGCGGAGCGCCGCCCGCCGCCGCCATTGGGTTGCGGGGCAAAAACGGCCTGCAACGCCAGTCTTCATGCGGGTCTGTCTATGGCGCGGGCGGCTGTGCTATTGTCTTTAACCGGCTGGCTGCGATCATCACTGCGCGGCCAAGCCGGCGATGACGCGGTCCGAGGCTACCTCCTTGGGCGGCGTCCGTGGCAAAAATAAACGCATGACACGATCAAGCGTGGAGACATTACATGAGCCAGTACGGGCCATTGAAGTTGCACGTCCCGGAGCCCACGGGGCGGCCGGGTTGCAAGACCGACTTTTCCTATCTACGCCTGTCGCCGGCCGGCGACGTGCCCAAACCCCCCATTGACGTTGCCGCGGTCGACACCGGCGGGCTGGCCTACAGCCTGATACGGGTCATCGACGACGAAGGCCGCGCCGTCGGTCCGTGGGCGCCGGAGGTCAGCGACGATCTGCTGCGCGCCGGCATGCGGACCATGCTGAAGACGCGCATCTTCGACGGGCGCATGCTGACCGCGCAGCGCAAGAAGAAGATCTCGTTCTACATGCAGAGCCTGGGCGAGGAGGCCATAGGCTCGGCGCATGCGCTGGCGCTGGAACAGGGCGACATGTGCTTTCCGACGTACCGCCAGCAGAGCATCCTGCTGGCGCGCGACGTCTCGCTGGTCACCATGATGTGCCAGCTCATGTCCAACGAGCGCGATCCGCTCAAGGGCCGCCAGCTGCCGGTGATGTACTCGGACCGCGAACGCGGCTTCTTCAGCATCTCGGGCAACCTGGCCACGCAGTTCATCCAGGCGGTGGGCTGGGGCATGGCCTCGGCCATCAAGGGCGACACGCGCATCGCCTCCGGCTGGATCGGCGACGGCGCCACGGCCGAGGCCGACTTCCACACCGCGCTGACCTTCGCCCATGTGTACCGCGCGCCGGTGATCCTGAACGTGGTCAACAACCAGTGGGCCATTTCCACCTTCCAGGCGATCGCCGGCGGCGAAGGCGCCACCTTCGCCGGCCGCGGCGTGGGCTGCGGCATCGCTTCGCTGCGGGTGGACGGCAACGATTTCCTGGCCGTGTATTCGGCCTCGCGCTGGGCCGCCGAACGCGCCCGCCGCAACCTGGGCCCGACCCTGATCGAATGGGTCACCTACCGGGCCGGTCCGCACTCGACTTCCGACGATCCTTCCAAGTACCGCCCCGGCGACGACTGGAGCCACTTCCCGCTGGGCGATCCGATCGAGCGCTTCAAGAAGCACCTGATTCTGCGCGGCATCTGGTCCGACGCCGAGCACGACGCCGTGCGCGCCGAACTCGACGCCGAGATCCTGGCCGCCCAGAAGGAAGCCGAAAGCTACGGCACGCTGGTCGACGGCCACGTCCCCAGCGCCGCCAGCATTTTCGAAGACGTGTACAAGGACATGCCGGAGCACCTGCGCCGGCAGCGCCAGCAGCTCGGAGTCTGACCATGGCAATCGATAACAAAATCGGTCCGGCGTCCGCGTCGATGACCATGATCCAGGCTTTGCGCTCGGCCATGGACGTCATGCTGGAGCGCGACAACAACGTGGTGGTGTTCGGCCAGGACGTGGGCTATTTCGGCGGCGTGTTCCGCTGCACCGAAGGCCTGCAGGCCAAGTACGGCAGTTCGCGCGTGTTCGACACGCCGATCTCCGAAGGCGGCATCGTCGGCGTGGCCGTGGGCATGGGCGCCTACGGCCTGCGTCCGGTCTGCGAGATCCAGTTCGCCGACTACTTCTATCCGGCTTCGGACCAGATCGTGTCCGAGGCCGCGCGCCTGCGCTACCGCTCGGTGGGCGAGTTCATCGCGCCCATGACCATCCGCATGCCCTGCGGCGGCGGGATCTACGGCGGCCAGACGCACAGCCAGAGCCCCGAGGCCATGTTCACGCAGGTCTGCGGCCTGCGCACCGTGATGCCCTCCAATCCCTACGACGCCAAGGGCCTGCTGATCGCGGCCATCGAGAACGACGATCCGGTGATCTTCCTGGAGCCCAAGCGCCTGTACAACGGCCCGTTCGACGGCCACCACGACCGTCCCGTCACGCCCTGGACCGGGCGTCCCGGCAGCGTGGTGCCCACCGGCTACTACACCGTGCCGCTGGACAGCGCCGCGGTGGTGCGCCCGGGCGCCGAACTGACGGTGCTGACCTACGGCACCACGGTGCACGTGTCGGTGGCCGCGGCCGAGGAGACCGGCATCGACGCCGAAGTGATAGACCTGCGCAGCCTGTGGCCGCTGGACCTGGACGCCATCGTCAATTCGGTGAAAAAGACCGGCCGTTGCGTGGTGGTGCACGAGGCCACGCGCACCTGCGGCTTTGGCGCCGAACTGATTTCGCTGGTGCAGGAGCACTGCTTCCATCACCTGGAGGCGCCCGTCGAGCGCGTGACCGGCTGGGACACGCCGTATCCGCACGCCCAGGAATGGGCCTACTTCCCCGGCCCGCGCCGCGTAGGGGAAGCATTCAAGCGCGCGATGGAGGGTTGAGCGATGGGTATTCATATCATCAAGATGCCCGACATCGGCGAAGGCATCGCGGAAGTCGAACTGGTGGGCTGGCACGTCAAGGTCGGCGACAGCGTCGCAGAGGACCAGCCGCTGGCCGACGTGATGACCGACAAGGCCACGGTGGAGATCCCGTCTCCGGTGGTCGGCCGCGTGGTGTCGCTGGGCGGCGAAGTCGGCCAGGTCATGGCCGTGGGCGGCGAACTGATCCGCCTGGAAGTGGAAGGCGAAGGCAACGTCAAGCCAGGCGCGGAAGCGCCGCCGGCCAAGCCCGCCGCGGCGCCGCAGGCGGCTGCCGCCGAGGCGCCCCGCGAAACGGCCAAACCGGCGGTTGAAACGGCGCCGGCCGCGCCCAAGCCGCCGGCCGCTCAGCCGGCCGCATCCCGGCCGGCGCGCCAGGCCGGCGCCGCCGTCGCGCGCCAGCCCGGCGAGAAGCCCCTGGCTTCGCCCGCGGTGCGCAAGCGTGCCTGGGATCTCGGCATAGAACTGCGCTACGTGCCGGGCAGCGGCCCGGCCGGCCGCATCCTGCACGAAGACCTGGACGCGTACCTGCAAGGGCAGGGCGGCGCGACCCTGGCCCGCGGGGGCGCGGCGTACGCCGAGCGCAACGACGAAGAGAACGTGCCGGTCATCGGCCTGCGCCGCAAGATCGCGCAGAAGATGGCGGAGTCCAAGCGCCGCATTCCGCATTTCAGCTACGTCGAGGAAATCGACGTGACCGAACTCGAAGACCTGCGCGCGCAGCTCAACCAGAAATGGGGCGAGTCGCGCGGCAAGCTCACGCTGCTGCCGCTACTGGCGCGCGCCATGGTGGTGGCGCTGCGCGACTTCCCGCAGATCAATGCGCGCTACGACGACGAGGCCGGCGTGGTGACCCGCTACGGCGCCGTGCACATCGGCATCGCCACGCAAAGCGACGGCGGGCTGATGGTGCCGGTCATGCGCCACGCCGAGGCGCGCGACCTGTGGTCGATGGCGGCCGAGATCGCGCGGCTGGCGCAGGCCGTGCGCGACGGCAGCGCCGGGCGCGACGAACTGTTGGGCTCGACCATCACCATCACCAGCCTGGGGCCGCTGGGCGGCATCGTGACCACGCCGGTCATCAACCATCCCGAGGTCGGCATCGTGGGCGTGAACCGCATCGTCGAACGCCCGGCCATCCGCAACGGCGCAGTGGTGGCGCGCAAGCTGATGAACCTGTCGTCGTCCTTCGACCACCGCGTGGTCGACGGCATGGACGCCGCGCGTTTCATCCAGGCCGTGCGCGCGCTGCTCGAGCAGCCCGCTATGCTTTTCGTGGAGTAAGCATGAGCCAGACAACCAAGACGACAACCCTGCTCGTGATCGGCGGCGGCCCGGGCGGCTACGTGGCCGCGATCCGCGCCGGCCAGCTCGGCGTGCCCACCATCCTGGTGGAGGGCGAGCGCCTGGGCGGCACCTGCCTGAACATCGGCTGCATTCCGTCCAAGGCGCTGATCCACGCGGCCGAGGAATACGAAAAAGCGCGCCATTACGCCGACGGCTCGGCGCTGGGCATCTCGGTCTCCAATCCATCCATCGACGTGGCGCGCACCGTGGCGTGGAAGGACGGCATCGTCGGCAGGCTGACCGGCGGCGTGGCCGCGCTCCTGAAGAAAAACGGCGTGGACGTGGTGCAGGGCTGGGCGCACCTGGTGGACGGCAAGACCGCCCAGGTCGAGACCGCCGCGGGCAGCGTGCGCATCCAGTGCGAACACCTGCTGCTGGCGGCCGGCTCCGAGCCCACGCCGCTGCCTTCCGTGCCGTTCGGCGGCATGGTGGTCTCGTCCACCGAGGCGTTGTCGCCCGCCGACATCCCCAAGAAGCTGGTGGTGGTCGGCGGCGGCTATATCGGGCTGGAACTGGGCACCGTGTACCGCAAGCTGGGCGCGGAAGTGGCCGTGGTCGAGGCGCAGGACCGCATCCTGCCCACCTACGACGCGGAGCTCACCAAGCCCGTGGCCGCCGCGCTGGCGAAGATGGGCGTCGAACTGCACCTGGGCCGGAAGGTGCTGGGCCTGAACGGCGCGGGCAACGCCGTGCGGGTGCAGGACGCCGCCGGCGCCGAAACCCAGCTGCCGGCCGACCGCGTGCTGATCGCGGTGGGACGGCGTCCGCGCACGCAAGGCTGGGGGCTGGAAAGCCTGCAGCTCGACCGCAAGGGCAATGCGCTGCGCATCGACGACCAGTGCCGCACTTCCATGCGCGACGTCTGGGCCATCGGCGACATCGCCGGCGAGCCGATGCTGGCGCACCGCGCCATGGCGCAGGGCGAGATGGTCGCGGAAGTGATCGCGGGCAAGCGCCGCCACTTCACGCCGGCCTCGATCCCGGCCGTGTGCTTCACCGATCCCGAGGTGGTGGTGTCGGGGCTGTCGCCGGCCGAGGCCGAGCGCGCGGGGCTGGACTGCCTGTCGGCGTCGTTCCCGTTCGCCGCCAACGGCCGGGCCATGACGCTGGAATCCACCGACGGTTTCGTGCGCGTGGTGGCGCGGCGCGACAACCACCTGGTGGTGGGCTGGCAGGCCGTGGGGCGCGGCGTATCCGAACTGGCGGCGGCGTTCTCGCAGTCGCTGGAAATGGGCGCGACGCTGGAAGACGTGGCCGGCACCATCCACGCCCATCCCACCCTGGGCGAAGCGGTCCAGGAGGCGGCGCTCAAGGCCCTGGGGCACGCGCTGCACATTTAGCGGGAAGGCGCGGCGGCTAGCGGCCGCCGTCGATATACGGCCGCGCCTGCAGGACCAGGATGTCGTCGCCCACCACGGCCCATTCGATGTCCTGGTCGGCGCGGCCGCCCAGCGCCTGCTTGACCCGCCGGCCCACGGCCGCCAGGCGCGCGACCAGCGCGTCGTCCAGCACCTGGCGGTCGCCGGCCACCGGCACTTCGCGCACGCCGCCGGCGGCGTCGGCCACCAGCTTGGTGTCTTCGGCCGAACGCGTCAGCACCTGCACCGCCTTGGACCAGCTCGAATACATCACCTGTTCGGCCTGGCGCCTGCCTTCGACCACCTTGATGCCCAGCCCGCGCTTGGCGGAGATATAGGTCACGTGGCGCCTGCCGGCGTCGAACGGGTCGCGCGTGATCATCACGCCCGAGCTGTCCGAGGGCGCGGCCAATTGCACCAGCACCGCCATCGTCACCGCGTCGTCGCCGATGCCGGCGGCGCGGCGCGCCTCGTAGGCCTCGAAGTTGTAGACCGAGGCCCAGACCGCCAGCACCGCGCGCGTGAGCGCATCGGCCTGCGTCACGTTGGGCACGGTGGTGTACAGGCCCGCGCCGCTGAAGCCGGGCAGGTCTTCGGAATTGGACGAGCTGCGCACGAACACGCCGCGGCCTTGCAGGCGGGTCTGCCAGAGCTTGCGCCAGGCTTCGGCCTGCGCGGCGTCGGGCCGGGCCTGCTCGATGTATTGCCGCAGCGCGGCCAGTTCATTGCGCCGGACCTGGGCGTCGCCGGCGAAATCGGCGCGCCGTTCCAGCGCGGCGACGCGGCCGGGGACGTCCAGCTGTGCCATGAAGGCGGCGTACTGGGCAAAGGGAATGCAATAGCCGTCGGGCACGCCGGCCAGGGGCGGCAGGTCTTTCTTCAGGGCGCCGAGGTTGGCCGCCTTGACGCCGCAATAACGGCTGTCGCGCGCGGCCAGCGCGTCCAGCGGCTGCGGCGCGCGCACCGTCAGGTCGGGCCTGGGCAGGGCGCGGGCCGCCCGCGGGCGCTCGACCGCGGCCGGCGCCTCGATGGGCGTGACCTGGTAGCCGTTGCCCGCCACCGTCAGTTCGACCCACTGGCCGTCGTGCTTGCGCAGCGCCGCGACGGCGTCGCGCACGTAGGCGTTGGGGATGCGCCAGCCCTTGGCCAGCAGGTTGACGTGCGAGAGCAGGGTGGAGGGCCGTTGCGTGACCAGTCCGGCCACCGGCGGCAGCGCCACGGGCACCTCGTCCAGCACCACGATGTCGGTGGGCGAGAGGTCCGTGGCCCGGTCCACCGAGGCGACGATGCGCAGCCGGCCCTGCGCGCGGCCGGTGTTCAAGGGCAGGAAGGTCTGTTCGCGCAGCAGCGTTTCCTGCGTGACGTAGTCCAGGCCGGCGCGCCGGGCCGTGTCCTCGTGCAGCGTGGAATTGGTCTTGAAGCGCAGCGCCTCGTAGAAGGCCGGGCGCAGCGTGGCGTCGGCCAGGGCCAGCAGCTCGGGCGTGAGCCGGTCGCCTTCCCAGAATTCGTAGGTGTAGCCGGGCAGGTCGCGCTGCCAGCTCAGCGTGCCGAAAAGGAAACGCCGCTTCGGGTCCTTGTATTGCGCGATCAGGGTCGCCCTGTCCATACCCGGCATCAGGCCGCGCTGGCGCACGAAATTCTCGTGCAGCGCGTAGCGCGGCGTGTCGATGAAGTAGAGGCGGTTGGCGCGTTCGCGGTCGATCACGAACAGCACGTGGGGGATTTCCAGCGGCGTGCCGGGGTTGTAGACGCGGGCCAGGCCGGCGAATTCGGCCTGGTCGCCGATTCTGGCGAGCGACGGCGGCCCGGCCCGGGGCGCCGGGGCGGCCGGCGCGGGCGCGCCCTCTATCCGCAGCTGCTGCGGGTTCTCGTAGGGCGAGGGCTTGCGGGCCGTCTGGGCCTGGGCCGAAGGCAGCGGCGCGAGCAACAGGCAGGCGATGAGGGAGGTAGACAGCGGACCACGCCCGGGTCGCGCACGCGGCAAGCCCATGCTTTGCGCACCATGAATACGGAAAGCCGGGATGATAATGCAGACTTCAGCCCGCGGACTCGCCGTCGCCCAGCCCGAGCTCCGCCAGGATGGCGGCGGTGTGCTGGCCCAGGGCCGGCACGGCGCCCATCGCGGCGGCCGCGCCGGACAGCGTGGCCGGCGGCAGCAGGGCCTGGATCGGGCCGCCCGGCGTGGCCACCTCGCGCCACCGGCCGCGCGCCGCGAACTGGGGATGGTCCCAGACTTCGTGCATGGTGTTCAGGGCGGAGTTGGCGATGCCGCCGCGGTCCAGCCTGGCCAGCACTTCCTCGCGCGACAGCGGCGCGAAGCACTGCGCGATGCGCGCGTCCAGCGCTTCGCGGTTGCGCACGCGCTGGACGTTGGTGGCGTAGCGTTCGTCGTCGGCCAGCGCCGGGTCCAGCAGCACCTCGGCGCAGAAGCTGCGCCATTCGCGGTCGTTCTGCAGGCCGAAGATCACCGGCTTGCCATCGCCCGCCAGGTATTGGCCGTAGGGCGCGATCGCGGGATGGGCCACGCCGTTGCGGGCCGGCGGCGTGCCGCCGTAGTGCGCGAAGTTCAGGGCGTAGGCGGTCCATTCGGTCAGCGCCTCCAGCATGGTGACCTCGACCCGCAGCCCCGCGCCGGTGCGCGAGCGCTGGATCAGCGCGGACAGGATGCCGGAATACGCGTACATGCCGGCGGCGATGTCGGCGATGGAGATGCCGGTGCGCGCCGGGGCCTCGGGCGTGCCGGTCAGGGAAATCAGGCCGGCGGCGGCCTGGATCAGCAGGTCGTAGGCCTTCTTGTCGCGGTAGGGGCCGTCGTCGCCGTAGCCGGAGATGTCGCACACGATCAGCCTGGGAAATTCCGCCAGCAGCGTTTCATGATCCAGGCCCATGCGGCGCGCGGCGCCGGGCGCCAGGTTCTGGATGAAGACGTCGGCCCGGGCCAGCAGCCGCCGCAGCACGTCGGGCGCGCCGGGCGCCTTGGTGTCCAGCGCCAGGCTTTCCTTGCCGCGGTTGGCCCACACGAAGAACGAGGACTGGCCGTGCACGGTGTCGTCGTAGCCGCGCGCGAAATCGCCGGCCTGCGGCCGTTCGATCTTGATGACGCGCGCGCCCAGGTCGGCCAGCTGGCGGCTGGCGAAGGGGGCGGCGATGGCGTGCTCTAGCGCGACGACGGTGATGCCGTCTAGGGGGCGGGATGCTGCGGTCATATCGTCCTGGGGAGTAGGCCGGGGCGCGTGCCGGACCCGGCGGCGGCAAAGCATTATGGGATGCCCTGCGCGCGCGCGGCCAGTCGATATTTTCAAAGCGGGATTCGAGGTTTTCTAATCGTCGTCCGGCGCGGGATCGGCCTGCGTCACGTAGCTGACGAAGGCCTGCGCGTAGCCCGGAAGCGCGTCCTGGCTGCGCATCACGACGCGCTGTTCGCGCACGGCCCAGGACTCCTCGATCTGCACGCACTCGACCTTGCCCTGCGCCAGCGCCGGGGCGGCCACCGAGCGCGGCACCAGCGAGATGCCGGCGCCTTCCTGCACGCAGCGCAGCACGGCGTCGAAGTTGGGCGCGTGCACGCGCACGCGGGGCTCCAGCCCCATCTGTTCGGCCATCTGCTGCAGGTACAGGAAATTGCTGGTCTTGCGGCCGATGGCGACCAGGTCGTGCGATAGCGCGGTTTCCAGCGAAACGCGCGGGTGCAGCGTCAGCGGATGGCGCGGCGGCACGATGAAGACCAGCTCGTCCTGGCCGTAGCTGATGTATTCCAGCCCGCGCATTTCGATCGCGCCGGCCACCAGGCCGACGTCGGCGCGGCCGTCGAGCACCGCCTTCACGGTCTCCTCGCTGAGGTGCTCTTCGAGGTTGACGTTGACGTTGGGGTAGGCGGCCAGGAAGCGGCTCAGCGCGCCGGGCAGGCTGCTCAGCGTGCTGCTGTTGGCGTAGACGCGGATATTGCCTTCGACGCCGTCGGTATGGCGGCGCATTTCCGCCTGCAGGCGTTCGACGTTGCCCAGGATGGTTTGCGCGTAGCGCAGCACGGTCATGCCGGCGGCGGTGAGCGACATGCCTTTCTGGGTGCGCACGAACAGCGGCACGCCCATGGCCTGTTCCAGGTTCTTGAGCCGGTAGCTGGCCGACGGCGCCGTCAGGTGCAGTTCGGAAGCGCCGCCGGTGAGGCTTTTGGCTTCGGCAATGGCGACAAACACGCGCAGGTCGGTCAGTTCGTAACGCAAGAGGGCACCTGGGTTGCGGGCGGCGAAAGCGCCGGGGCGGGCCGCTGTTAGAAGGACTCTAAGCCGGATAAGAAACTTTCGACTGGTCCTGGGTTCGGCCTCGTCTCTATATTGTGCCGCACACACAAGACCTATGGAGACAGGCATGAAGCATGGATTTCCCTGGCGCGCCCTGGCGGGCGCCGCCATCGCCGCAGGCATGTTGGCCGGGGCCGGCGCCGCGTCGGCGCAGGACTATCCCGCCAAACCGGTGCGCCTGGTGGTGCCGTATGCGGCGGGCGGGCCCACCGACACCTTCGCCCGCGCGCTGGCCGAGAGCTGGAGCCGCAAGCTGGGCGCGACGCTGGTGGTGGAGAATCGCACCGGCGCCGGCACGCTGGTGGGCACCGAGACCGCGGCCAAGGCCCCGGCCGACGGCTACACGCTGCTGCTGACCACGGTGGCGCACGCGGTCAATCCCAGCATCCACGCCAGCCTGCCGTACCGCACGGTGGAGGACTTCGCGCCCGTGGGCCTGGCCGCCAAGGCGCCGCTGGTGCTGGTGGTGAACAAGAACGTGCCGGCGCGCACCCTGCCGGAGTTCATGGCCTACCTCAAGGCCAACCCGGGCAAGGTCAATTACGGATCGGCCGGCATCGGCAGCGCGCCGCATCTGGGCGGCGAACTGTTGAACTACATGGCGGGCGTGCGCGCCATGCACGTGCCGTACCGCGGCAGCGCGCCGGCCATGGCGGACGTCATCGGCGGGCACCTGGAATTCATGATCGACAGCGCGCCCACGGGCCTTGCGCAAGTGCAGGCGGGCACGGTGCGGCTGCTGGCCACCTCCATGGCGCAGCGCCTGCCGCAGACGCCGGACACCCCGCCCATCGCCGACGCGGTGCCCGGCTACGAAGCCTATACCTGGAACGCCGTGTTCGCGCCCGCCGGCACGCCGGCCCCGATCGTGGAGAAGCTCAACGCCACGCTGCGCGCCGCGCTGGCCGATCCCGACCTGAAGCGGCGCGCCTACGACATGGGCCTGGTGCTGCAGCCGGACACGACGCCGGCGGAATTATCGGCGTTCCTGCAAAGCGAATTGAAAAAGTGGAGCGAAGTCGCCCGCGCCGCCAACATGAGCGCCAACTAGGATAAGGAAACCCGATATGCCCAAGCATCAACTGTGCGCCCAGCGCTATTTCGAGGACTTCGAGGTCGGCGAGGTCTTCGTGCTGCCTTCGCGCACCATGACCGACGCGCTGTTCGCGGCCTTCCAGCTCGCCAGCGGCGACAACCATCCGGTGCACTACGACGTCGAATACTGCCGCGCCCACGGCATGCCCCACATGCTGGCGCACGGATTCCAGGTGGCGATCCAGACGGCCGCCGGCGCCGGCCTGTTCCCGCACATGGTGGAGGATTCGCTCAAGGCCTTCCTGGAACAGAGCAGCCGCTTCCTCAAGCCGGTATATGTCGGCGACACGCTTTATTCGTCGCTGACGGTGTCGGAGCTGGCGCCCGGGCGCAGCACCGGCGTGCTGGTCATGCAAAGCCTGGTGCGCAACCAGCGCGACGAAACCGTGATGGACGGCGTGCAGAAGTACCTGCTGCGCAAGCGCGAGGCGCAGTAGCGCCGGATGCGGATACGACAAGGCCCCCATGATGGGGGCCTTTTGCTGCAAGCAGGCGGCGGAGGAATCAGCCCGCGGCCGTTTCCTGCAGCACGCGCTGGGCTTCTTCCTTGACGCGTTCCGGCGCGGTGCCGCCCACGTGCTTGCGCGCGGCGACCGAGCCTTCCAGGGTCAGGACCTCGTGCACGTCCTCGCCGATGCTGGCGTGATAGGCCTGCAGGTCGGCCAGCGACAGGTCGGCCAGGTCGCAGCCGCGCTGTTCGCAGTCGCGCACCGCGTGCGCCACCACTTCGTGGGCGTCGCGGAACGGCACGCCGCGCTTGACCAGGTAGTCGGCCAGGTCGGTGGCGGTGGCGAAGCCCTGCAGCGCCGCGGCGCGCATGTTCTCGGCCTTGACCTTGATGCCGCCGGCCATGTCCGCGAAGATGGTGAGCGTGTCGCGCAGCGTGTCGGCCGTGTCGAACAGGCCTTCCTTGTCTTCCTGGTTGTCCTTGTTGTAGGCCAGGGGCTGGCCCTTCATCAGGGTCAGCAGGGCCACCAGGTGGCCGTTGACGCGGCCGGTCTTGCCGCGGGCCAGCTCGGGCACGTCGGGGTTCTTCTTCTGCGGCATGATCGAGCTGCCGGTGCAGAAGCGGTCGGCCAGGTCGATGAAGCCCACGCGCGGGCTCATCCACAGCACCAACTCTTCGGATAGGCGCGAGACGTGCGTCATGATGAGCGCGCCGGCGGCGCAGAATTCGATGGCGAAGTCGCGGTCGGACACGGCGTCCAGCGAATTGCGGCACACGCCGTCAAAGCCCAGGGTCCGGGCCACGCGTTCGCGGTCGATCGGGAACGAGGTGCCGGCCAGCGCGGCGGCGCCCAGCGGCAGGCGGTTGACGCGGCGGCGGCAGTCGGCCAGGCGCTCGGCGTCGCGGCCGAACATTTCGGCGTAGGCCAGCAGATGGTGGCCGAAGGTGACCGGCTGGGCGACCTGCAGGTGCGTGAAGCCCGGCATGATGGTGGCGGCGTTCTCCAGCGCGACCGCGGCCAGGGCGTGGCGCAGCTGGCGCAGCAGGTCCTGCAGGGTGTCGATTTCGGCGCGCAGCCACAGGCGGATGTCGGTGGCGACCTGGTCGTTGCGCGAACGGCCGGTGTGCAGGCGCTTGCCCGCGTCGCCGACCAGTTCCACCAGGCGCTTCTCGATGTTCAGGTGCACGTCTTCGAGGTCGAGCAGCCACTGGAAGCTGCCGGCGTCGATTTCGGCCAGGATCTGGGTCATGCCGCGCTGGATGTCGGCCAGGTCCTGGGCGCCGATGATGCCCTGGGCGGCCAGCATGTCGGCGTGCGCCAGCGAACCCTGGATGTCGAAGCGCGCCAGGCGCTTGTCGAAATCCACGGACGCCGTATAGCGCTTGACGAGTTCGGAAACCGGTTCCGAGAACCGGGCGGACCAGGCCTGCGCCTTGTTGGCGAACTGGTTTTGATCGGGGGAGGGAGTGTTTGCCATGATGGCCCGAATTATAAAGCCTTGCGCATGGCGGCGGCCAAGGCGGCCGGGGTGAACCTCCGGCCGGCCCGGTTGTCGGATAATTCGGACTGGTTTCAAGAATAACGAGCAGGAATACAGCCTATGCCCATGGAATGGGAACAACTGGTCACCCAAATGGACGCCCATCTGCCGCGCGAGCCCTGGGCGCAGACGCTGATCGGCATCGGGGTGCTGATCCTGACGGCGCTGTTCATCCAGTGGGTGGTGGCGCGGGTGGTGCTGCTGCTGGCGCACCGGGTGCTGGTGCTGAGCGGCAGGCGCGACTGGGACAAGGCGCTGCTGCGCCACCGCGCCTACCAGAACCTCTGGTACGCCGTGCCGTTCGCCGTGGTGTCGATGGGCATAGGCCTGGTGCCGCACGTCGAGCGGGCGGTGGAGATCGTGGGGCGGCTGGCGCATGCTGGCGCGTGGATCTGCGTGTTCATCGCGCTCTCGGGGGTGCTGAGCGCCTGGCAGGACACCTATTCGGCCACCACCCGGGCGCAGACCCGCTCCATCAAGGGCTATATCCAGATCGGCAAGCTCGTCCTGATGGCGATATGCACCGTTTTGGTGCTTTCCATCCTGATCGACCGCTCGCCGCTGTGGATGATCTCCGGCCTGGGCGCGCTGTCGGCGGTGCTGCTGCTGGTGTTCAAGGACACGCTGCTGTCGCTGGTGGCCAGCACCCAGCTGACCAGCAACGACATGCTGCGCATCGGCGACTGGATCGAGATGCCGCAGGCCAACGCCGACGGCTTCGTCAAGGACATCGCGCTGCATACGGTCAAGGTGCAGAACTGGGACAACACCGTCACCACCGTGCCCACCTACAAGCTGTTCTCGGAAAGCTACCGCAACTACCGCCACATGTTCGAATCCGGCGGCCGGCGCATCAAGCGCACGCTGCGGGTGGACGCGGCCAGCGTGCGCTTCCTGGCCGAGGAAGAGGCGCAGCAGCTGATGCGCTTTCGCCTGCTGCACGACTACCTGCAGGCCAAGACGCACGACATCGCCCACGCCAACCAGACCATGGGCGAGCTGGCCAGCGTGCCGGCCAACCGCCGCCGCCTGACCAATATCGGCACCCTGCGGGCCTACGCCCTGGCCTATCTGAAGCAGAATCCCGAGATCCGCCAGGACATGGCGATGATGGTGCGCATGATGGAGCCGACCTCCGAGGGCATCCCGATCGAGGTCTATTGCTTTACCGCCGTGACCGCCTGGGTGGAGTACGAGCGCATCCAGGGCGACGTGTTCGACCACCTGCTGGCGATCATGCCCGAGCTGGGGCTGCGCCTGTACCAGCAGCCCTCCGGCGCCGACATCGGCGCGATGGGCAGCAACCTGCGCGAGGGCGCGCTGCAATCGGCGCTGGCGGCCTCGGCCGAGCGCGGGCTGCCCGACGCCAGGATGCCGCAGCAGGTGAGATAATCGCTCATCCGTTCCCACAGCCGTCCATAGGCCCCTAGCTGATGTCGAACCCGTTCTTCAACCTGTATTCCCACGGCTTCGCCCGGGTCGCGGTGGGCGTGCCCGAGTGCCGCGTCGCCGATCCGGCCTTCAACGCCGCCCAGACCATTTCGCTGGCGCAGCAGGCCGCCCAGGGCGGCGCGGTGCTGGCGGCGTTTCCCGAGCTGGGCCTGTCGGCCTATACCTGCGACGACCTGTTCCACCAGAAGGCCCTGCTGGACGCCTGCGAGGCGGCCCTGGGCCAGGTGGTGGCGGCCACCGCCGAGCTCGATATCGCGATCATCGTCGGCGCGCCGCTGCGCGTGGCCCACCAGCTGTTCAACTGCGCCGTCGTGGCCGCCGGCGGCCGGGTGCTGGGCGTGGTGCCCAAGACCTACCTGCCCAATTATGGCGAGTTCTACGAGGCCCGCCAGTTCAGCGCGGCCGATTGCGCCGCCGTGTCCGAGATCCGGCTGCTGGGCCAGACGGCGCCGTTCGGCTCCGAGCTGATCTTCCAGATGGAGCAGCTGCCGCTGTTCCAGTTCCACGTCGAGATCTGCGAGGACGTCTGGGTTCCCATCCCGCCGTCCTCGTTCGCGGCGCTGGCCGGGGCCACGGTGCTGGTCAACCTGTCGGCCTCCAACATCGTGATCGGCAAGTCGGAATACCGCCACCAGCTGGTGGCGCAGCAGTCGGCGCGCTGCCTGTCGGCCTATATGTACACCTCGGCGGGGCGCGGCGAATCCTCCACCGACATGGCCTGGGACGGCCAGGCCCTGATCTACGAAAACGGCGAACTACTGGCCGAATCCGAGCGCTTCCTCGGCCATTCCCACCTGATCTTCTCGGACGTGGACCTCGAACGCCTGTCGCGCGAGCGCATGCGTCAGACCACCTTCGGCCAGTCGGCGCGGCGCCACCAGGAAGAAGTGCGCAAGTTCCGCAGCGTGCCGGTGCCGGTGCGCCCGCCGCTGGACGATTCCGAGCTGCCGCTGGAGCGGCGCGTGGCGCGCTTTCCCTACGTGCCGGCCGACCCGCGCCGCCGCGACGCCCGCTGCAAAGAGGTCTACAACATCCAGGTCCAGGCCCTGGTCCAGCGCCTGTCGGCCAGCCGCATGTCCAAGGTGGTCATCGGCATCTCCGGCGGGCTGGATTCGACCCACGCGCTGCTGGTCTGCGCCGAGGCCATGGACGCGCTGGACCTGCCGCGTTCCAACATCCTGGCCGTCACCATGCCCGGCTTCGCCACCAGCACCCGTACGCTGCAGCAGGCGCGCCGGCTGATGGCGGTGGTGGGCTGCACCGCCTCCGAAATCGACATCCGCCCCAGCTGCCTGCAGATGCTCAAGGACCTGGGCCATCCCTACGCCGAAGGCCAGCCGGTCTATGACATCACGTTCGAGAACGTCCAGGCCGGCGAGCGCACCAACCACCTGTTCCGGCTGGCGAATTTCAGCAACGCCATCGTCATCGGCACGGGCGACCTGAGCGAGCTGGCGCTGGGCTGGTGCACCTACGGGGTGGGCGACCACATGTCGCACTACAGCGTCAACGCCAGCGTGCCCAAGACGCTGATCACCCACCTGGTGCGCTGGGTGGCCGAATCCGGCCGCCTGGGCGACGAAGGCGCGGCGGTGCTGCTGGACGTGCTGGGCACCGACGTCAGCCCCGAACTGGTGCCGGGCGGCGCCGACGACAAGCCCGGGCAGAAGAGCGAAGACGCCATCGGTCCCTACGAGCTGCAGGACTTCAACCTGTACTACACGCTGCGCTACGGCTTCGCGCCCACCAAGGTGGCGTTCCTGGCGCTGGCGGCCTGGCGCGACCGCGACGCGGGCGCCTGGCCCGAGGGCGGGCACGTGGTCCGCAACCAGTACGACCTGGCGGCCATCAAGCGCAACCTGAAGATCTTCCTGGATCGCTTCTTCCGCCTCAGCCAGTTCAAGCGCACCTGCGTGCCGAACGCCCCGAAGGTCGGTTCGGGCGGCTCGCTGTCGCCGCGCGGCGACTGGCGCGCGCCCAGCGACTCCGAGTCGGTGGTGTGGATGCGCGACGCCGAGCGCATTCCCGACCAGGAGCCCTAGGGCCTGTTCACACTAAAAGGAGCCATGCACAGGCCCTAGGCGGGCGGGTTTTCCCTCCCCGCGCAGCCCCCGCTGACGCCGGCCTGGCCGGTGGTATTCTCTTATCCATCGCGCCTGGCCGCCCCGCGGCGGCCGGGCGCCGCAACAGATCGAAAATCCAGGACGACAAACGTGAAACAAGTCACCGCCATCATCAAACCCTTCAAGCTCGACGAAGTCCGCGAAGCGCTGGCCGAAGTCGGCGTCAGCGGCCTGACCGTGACCGAAGTGAAGGGTTTCGGCCGCCAGAAAGGCCATACCGAGCTTTATCGCGGCGCCGAATACGTGGTGGACTTCCTGCCCAAGATCCGCGTCGAGGTGGTGCTGCCGGACAACCAGGTCGAGGCCGCCATCGAGGCCATCGTCAAGGCCGCCCGCACCGGCAAGATCGGCGACGGCAAGATTTTCGTCACCCCCGTGGAACAGGCCATCCGCATCCGCACCGGCGAAAGCGACGAAGCGGCGCTGTAGTTTCAGCCCGCGGCCTTTACCCGCTACCGGATGAGCTGATTCATCTCCAGGATCGGCATCATCACGGCCAGCACGATCAGCAGCACGAATCCCCCCATCAGCAGGATCAGCGCCGGCTCGAGCAGCGCCGTCATGGCCATGGCGCGCCGCTCCAGGTCGCGCGACAGGTTCTGCGCGCCGCGGTCCAGCAGCTCGGGCAGGCGGCCGGTCTTTTCGCCGCTGGCGATCAGGTGCACCAGCAGCGAAGGAAACACCTTCTGCGCACCCAGCGAGGACGATAGCGCCGCGCCCTCGCGCACCCGCGCGGCGGCGTCGTCCACCGCCTGGCGCAGCACGTCGTTGCCCAATGTGCGGCGCGCGGCCTCCAGCGCCGTCAGCAGCGCCACGCCGCTGCCCGACAGGATCGCCAGCGTCGAGGCGAAGCGCGCCGCGTTCACGCCCAGCACGAAGCGCCCGGCCAGCGGCATGCGCAGCACGCGCGCATGCCAGGCGCGCCGCGCCGCCGGGGCGCGCAGCGCATAGCGCCACAGCGCGATGGCCGCGGCCAGCGTCGCGCCGGTGGCCACGCCCCATTCGCGCACATAATCCGACAGCGACAGCATGATGCGCGTCAGCAGCGGCAGTTCCTGCTTGGCCTGGCTGAACGCCGACACCACCTGCGGCACCACGTAGCCCAGCAGGAATATCACGATCACGACCGATACGCAGGCCACGACTGCCGGATAGATGAAGGCGGTCATGACCTTGCTGCGCAGGGCGTTGCGCTCTTCGATGTAGTCGGCCAGCTTTTCCATCACCTGCGCCAGGTCGCCGGATTCCTCGCCGGCGGCGATCAGCGCGCGGTAGATCTCGGGGAAATCGCGCGGCCGCGCCGCCAGCGCCACCGACAGCCGGTGGCCGGCGCGCACGTCGTCGCGCACGCCGCCCAGGCTGGCGGCGATGTGTTTTTTCTCGGCCTGGTCCAGCGTGGCGCTCAGGGCCGCGTCCAGCGGCAGGCTGGCGGCCAGCAGGCTGGCGAGCTGACGCGTGATCCAGGCCAGGTCGGCGTCCGACAGGCGCGCGCGCAGCGAGGCGCCCAGCCCTTCGGCGCGCGCCGCCGGCGCGGTCGACAGCGGCAGCAGGCCGCGGCCGCGCAACTGGTTGCGCGCGCCGCGTTCGGTGTCTGCGTCGATGGTGCCGCGGACGATTTTTCCGAGCGCGTCGGTGGCTTCGTAACGAAAGGATGGCATGGTGGCAAAGCGTCGGCCGCGCGCGCGTCCGATCGCGCGAAAGGCCCGTATTCAAAGGGTTTCCAGGCCGTCACCTTGCCTCTGGATTATGACCGTAGTGTTGCAGTGTCACCCCGTATACTCCGACGCGCTTTCACGTTTTTTCACCCCGATTTCACGTACCAGGCACCGATCCCGTCATGCGTTACCTCGCGCCACTCAGCCTTGCGGTTCTGCTTGCCGCAAGCCAACTCGGACCCGCGGCCGGCACGGCTCACGCCCAGCAGACCGACAACCGCGTCAGCCTGAATTTCGTCGACACCGACATCCCCGCAGTGCTGCGCGCGCTGTCGCTGTTCACGCAGCGCAATTTCCTGGTGGACCCGCGCGTCAAGGGCAAGCTCACGCTGGTGTCGGACCGTCCGGTGGACAGTAAACAGGCGCTGGCGATGCTGACCGGCGCGCTGCGCCTGCAGGGCTTTGCCATCGTCGATGTCGACGGCGTGACGCGCGTGGTGCCCGAGGCCGACGCCAAGCTGCAGGGCAGCGCGGTGGTGGGCGGGACCCGGCCGGCTGCCGGCGCGCCGCCCGGGCCGGTGCCGGTGGCGGCGTTCGCCAAGCGGGCCGGCGGCGAGATGCTGACCCGGGTGTTCCCGCTCAAGTACGAGAACGCGGCCAATCTGGTGCCGGTGCTGCGGCCGATGGTGCCGCCGAACAACCCCATCAACGCCTATCCCGGCAACAACACGCTGGTCGTGACCGACTATGCCGACAACCTGGAGCGCATCGCGGCCGTCATCGCCCGCATCGACGTGCCCAGCTCCATCGACACCGACGTGGTGCCGATCCGCTCCGGGATCGCGTCCGATATTGCCGTGCTGGCTTCGCAATTGCTGGATACGCAAAGCAGCGATCCCACGCAGCGCATCGCCATCGTGGCCGACCCGCGCAGCAACAGCGTGCTGGTGCGCGCCGGCAGCCCGGCGCGCACGCGGCTGGCGCGCGACCTGATCGAAAAGCTCGACGCGCAGCAGAACCGCGCCGGCAATCTGCACGTGGTGTACATGCGCAACGCGCAGGCCACGCGCATCGCCGAAGTGCTGGGCGGCCTGCTGGCGGGGCAGGCCAATTCCGCGCCGGGCGCGGCCGGCGGCGCGGGTGCGGCGGGGCAGTCCGGCGCGCGCGCGCAGAACGTTTCGGCCACGAGCGCGCCGCAGTCCGGCCTGGGCATGTCCGGCGGATCGAATTCGGGCAAGGGCGGCCTGTCGGGCGAGCAGGAGCGCATCGCGCGCGAGGACACCGGCACGCAGGCCGTGTCGTATTCGGCCGGCGGCGCCACCATCCAGGCCGATCCCGCCACCAATTCCCTCATCATCTCCGCGCCCGAACCGCTGTACCGCAGTCTGCGCGAAGTCATCGACCAGCTCGACCAGCGCCGCGCGCAGGTCCTGGTGGAAAGCCTGATCGTGGAGGTCAGCGCGGAAAAGGCCGCCGAGTTCGGCATCCAGTGGATGACCGGCGGCGGCAGCATCAGCAACGGCGGCAGCAGCTTCATCGGCGGCACCAACCTGGGCGGCAGCGGCATCACCGGCGGCGGCCCCACCACCATCGACGCGCTGGCCAACGGCCTGAGCCTGGGCGTGGTCAAGGGCACGGTGGACGTGCTCGGCAACGAGATCATCAACCTCGGCGTGCTGGCCCGCGCCATGCAGAACACGGGCGAGGCCAACATCCTGTCCACGCCCAACCTGATGACGCTGGACAATCAATCGGCCAGCATCCTGGTGGGCAAAACGGTGCCCTTCGTGACGGGCCAGTACGTGACCTCGGGCAGCAACGGCAGCAGCAACCCGTTCCAGACCATCGAACGCGAGGACGTGGGGCTCAAGCTCAACATCCGGCCGCAGATCTCCGAGGGCGGGGCGGTCAAGCTGGACATCTACCAGGAGGTCAGCAGCATCGACGAGGCCCGCTCCTCGGCCACCACCGGCATCGTGACCAACAAGCGCGCCATCGACACCAGCGTGCTGATCGACGACGGCCAGATCATCGTGCTGGGCGGCCTGCTGGAAGACAGCGTCTCGCTGTCGTCGGACAGCGTGCCGGGGCTGGGCTCGATTCCCGTGCTGGGCGCGCTGTTCCGCTACGACACCCGCAAGCGCACCAAGACCAACCTGATGGTGTTCCTGCGGCCCTACGTGGTGCGCGACGCGCGCCGCAGCGCCAGCGTCACCATGGACCGCTACGACTACATGCGCCGCGCCCAGGCCGGCGCGCAGCCGGGCAAGCACTGGCTGCTGCCCGACATGCAGGCGCCGCTGCTGCCGTCGCCGGGCTCGGCGCCGTCGGTGTCCAACAACGCCTACGACATGCGCCCGGAGCAGCTGGCCGAGACCATGCGCCGCCCGCCGCCCGTGACGGTCGAGTCCTTCGCGGTGCGCCAGTACCCCACGCCGGCGCAGCCCACGGACCCGTCGCTGCCGATCCGCGTGAACCTGCCGCGCGGGGTCAGCGTGGCGGTGGACCCCGAGTCGCTCTACGCCGAGGCCGACCGCAGCAGCGCCACGTTGCAGTTCGCCTCGGTCGAGGCGCGCAGCGACGCCGACAAGATCGTGCAGCGGGTGCGGGCCAGCGGCCTGCAGGCCTACGTGCAGGTCGGCCCCGGCGGCATGGGCTACGTGGTGCGCAGCCAGGTGGCCAAGGACCCGGGCACCATTTCCACGGCCACCGCGCTGCTGCGCGAACTGGGATTCAAGAGCGAAGTGGTTTCGCAATTATGAGCGCGCATCCCTTGCCCTACGCCTGGGCCCGCGCGCAGCGCGCGGTGCTGTCGCTGCGGGGCGGGCGGGCGCAGCTGACCGTCAGCCCGCGCACGCCCGAATGGGCCGTGCGCGAGATCCGGCGCTGCCACGGCGATATCGCCGTGGCCGAGGTCGACGACGAGGCGCTGGAGACGCTGCTGACGGCGGCCTACAGCCATTCCGAGGACGCCGCCTCGGTCATGGGCGTGGCCGAAAACGAGATCGACCTGGACCGGCTGCTGCAGGACATGCCCGAGGTCGCGGACCTGCTGGAGGCGCAGGACGACGCGCCGGTGATCCGCATGATCAACGCGCTGTTCGCGCAGGCCGCGCGCGACGGCGCCAGCGACATCCACATCGAGCCGTTCGAGACCCATTCGGTGGTGCGCTACCGCGTCGACGGCACGCTGCGCGACGTGGTCTCGCCGCGCAAGGCGCTGCACGCGGCGCTGATCTCGCGCATCAAGATCATGGCGCACCTGGACATCGCCGAAAAACGCCTGCCGCAGGACGGCCGCATCGCGCTGCGCGTGGGCGGGCGGCCCATCGACGTGCGCGTCTCGACCCTGCCCACCGGCCACGGCGAGCGCGCCGTGCTGCGGCTGCTGGACAAGGAAGCCGGGCGGCTGCAGCTGGAGCGCCTGGGCATGGCCCCGGGCGTGCTGGCGCAGCTCGACCGCCTGATCCGCCAGCCTCACGGCATCGTGCTGGTGACCGGACCCACCGGCAGCGGCAAGACCACCACGCTGTACGCGGCGCTGAGCCGGCTGGACGCGGCCACCAGCAACATCCTGACGGTGGAAGACCCGATCGAATATGATCTGCCCGGCATCAGCCAGACCCAGGTCAACGCCAAGATCGACATGAGCTTCGCGCTGGCGCTGCGCGCCATCCTGCGGCAGGACCCCGACGTCATCATGATCGGCGAAATCCGGGATCTGGAAACCGCCCAGATCGCGGTGCAGGCTTCGCTGACCGGCCACCTGGTGCTGGCCACGCTGCACACCAACGATTCGGTCTCGGCCGTGACTCGCCTGACCGACATGGGCGTGGAGCCGTTCCTGCTGGCCTCGTCGCTGCTCGGCGTGCTGGCCCAGCGCCTGGTGCGCAAACTGTGCCCGGAATGCAAGCGGCCGACGACGCAGGACGGCGCGCGCGTGTTCCATCCGGTGGGGTGCGCGGCCTGCAACCACACCGGCTACAGCGGCCGTTCCGGCATCCACGAACTCTTCACCGTCGACGACGAGGCGCGCCGCCTGATCCACGAAGGCAGCGACGAACGCGAGCTGCGGCGGGCGGCGGCGGCCGCAGGAATGCGGACCATGCGCGAGGACGGCCAGCGCTGGGTCGACGGCGGACAGACCTCGCCCGAGGAAATCCTGCGGGTCACGCGCGACGCGTGAGGCAGTTACACCCCGAAACTCACCACATCCCCCGAGCGCCGTCCCAGCATCGACATAAAGCCCTCCAGCGCGGCCCGCTCCGCCTCACCCGCCGAAGCCGCGTAGCGCGCCTGCCCCTGGAAGCGCAGCCCGCCGCCAGTGGCGCTGCCCTGGCCGGTCACGTCCAGCAGGCCGTTCTCGGTGCTGAGCGTCAGCGCGGCGCCGTTCTTGCCTCCCTGTACGCGCAGCACGTAGGTGCCGACGCTGGCGACCGGCGCGAGCGCGGTGGCGGCGTTGCGCCAGCGCACTTCGGCCAGCGGGCCGGCGGGCAGCGCCGCGCCCAGGCGCAGCGGCTGCCAGGCGATTTCCAGCGTGCCCTGGGGCGCCATGGTGTTCCACGGCGCGCCCAGCGCGGCCAGGGTCGAGGCGGGCGCGCGCAGCGACTGGGCCGACAGCGATAGGCCGTTCCAGGCCGGGCGCGCCTGCAGCGCGCCTTGCAGCCAGGGATGGGAAATTTCCAGCGCCAGCGTGTCCCAGCGCCAGCGCCATTGCAGCGGCTGGGGCAGCATGCGGCGCGCGCCGGGCGGGCCCAGCGCGATCCAGGCGCTGCCGCGCCACAGCGTGCCGGCGGCGTCGGCCAGCGTGAGCGGCGCATCGTGGGGCAGCACGGCCAGCAGCCAGCGCGCGGGCAAGACCGCGGCGCCGGCGGCGGCCGCGCAGACGGCGGCCGCGCACAGCAGCGCGGCGTTCCGGCGGGAAAAGCGCGGTGCAGCCATGTCAGTTCCTGCCTTTTGCCGCCGCGGGCAAGACCAGCACCACCTTGCCATTGACCAGGCCCGGCAGCGGACGCCCGTAGGCATTGGCCGCGCGCGTGAGTTCCACCTGCTGCACCGCCAGGCCCCAGTCGCGGGCGCCGCCGTCCAGCCATCGCAGCAGCGCCGAGGCGGGCGCTTCTTTCAGGGTCAGCAGCACGCCGGGCCCGGCTTCGGGTTCGCCCAGCGTCCATTGCGCGGCGGGCAGGCCGGCGCGTTCCAGCGACGCGCCCAGTTCGGCGGGCGCGGGCAGGGCGGCGGCCGGGGCCGCGGCGCGCCGCCGCAGCGCCTGGGCCTGGGCGGTCAGGTCGGCGACGGTGGCGGCCTGCGCGCGTAGCGCGGGCAGTTCGGCGTGGAGCTTGCGCATCGTGTTCAACGGCGGCTCTATCAGGGTGACGAACACCAGCGCCGCGCCCAGCAGCAGCGCAGCGCCCGCCAGCAGCCGGCGTTCGCGAGGGACCAGCGCCTGGTAGCGCTGGCGCGCGCGCGCCAGCAAGGGGTCCACGGGTTTGCGGGCGGATTGCCAAGCGGCATGCAGGCGGTGCGAGAACGTATTCATGGCTGGGCGCGCAGGATGCGCCAGGTGTGGTCGGAGTCGGTGCGTTCCAGCTTCAGGCCCAGGGCGGCAGCCTGCTGGATCAGCGCGGGAGTTTCGGCGACGCGTTGCGACTGCTCGCCGGCGTCGGCCAGCTGCAGCGTGAGCGCCTGGTCGGCGTAGCCCAGGCGCGCCACCTTGTCGGCCGCGAAAGGCAGCGCCTGGGCCGCGGCCCGGGCCAGCGGCAGGAAGTCGGCGGCGTTGTGCGCGCCGCGGTCGGCCTGCAGCGCGTCCAGGCCTTGCCGCGCCTGGCGCGCCGGGTCCAGCAGCACGGGCAGCTCCGGGAAGGCGGCCAGCACCTGCCGGCGCATGCCTTCGTCCAGCGCGTCGGCTTCGGCGCGCAGTTGCGACGCATAAAGATTGAGGCCGCCTATCCATACCGCGGCGGCCGCCGCGCCCCAGCGCCAGACGCCGCGCCAGCGCGAGGCGCGCGCCGGCGCCAGCTGCGGCATGGCCAGCGACCACGAAGGCGAGGGCGCCTGCCAGCGCGGATCGGCCGGTTCGCGCAGCGGCCCCGCGTCGGCGCCCAGCGTCTGCGGCGCGATCAGCGCCTGCACGCGCAGGCCCTGGGCGTTCAACAGGCTCCACGCGCGGCGCACGGGTTCGCGCGCCGCCCAGGCCAGTTCGACGCGGCCGTCCGCGGCGCGCGGGCCAAAGCCGATCGCCAGGGCGTCCAGGTCGCTGAGCACCAGCGGCTCCAGCGCGGCGTGGAGCGCGGCGGCGTAGCGCGCGCGCGGCACGGCCGGGATCTGCACGCTGGTGGCGATCACGTCCGCCGGATGCAGCACGGCTTCGCAGGCGGCCTGCGGATAGGCGTGGCCCAGCGCGTGCAAAGCGAGTTCGCCCTGCCGCGCGCAGCGGCCGCGCCGGTCGAACCAGGCGTAGGGCAGGGGCGAGTCCTCGCCGAACTCGGCCAGGGCGGGCAGCGCGATGCGCAGCATGTTCTTCAAGGGTTTTCTCTTGTCCATAGGGTGTCGGGCGCGGCCGGCGGGGCGCTGCGCATCAGGGCCTGCATGGAGATCCGCGCGCGTTCGTAGACGACGGTGCCGCTGGCCATGAACCAGTCGCTCTTGGTGGCCACCGTCGGCGCGGCGGTCTCGACGCCGGTGCCGGCCAGGCGGTTGGCGAAGTCGCCGGCATTGTTGAACCAGTTGCCGCGGTCGCGCTCGCCGGCCAGGAACTGCGCCTGGCTGAGCGACATGCCCTGCACCAGCGCGGCGATGACCTCGGGCGGCGCGGTGTTGACGTTGACCGGCGTGGCCGCCGGCAGCACCGTCATCGTGCGGCGCAGCGCCGCGCGCGCCGGTGGGTCCAACGCCAGCAGCGCCGCGATCTCGTCCACGCCGCGCGGCAGGGGCGCGCGGGCATGGGGCGCGGCGGCGGGCGCGCCGGCGGCGTCGGGCGCCGGGGCCGGCGGTTGCGCGGCCGCGATGATGTCCATGATCTGCGCGGCCAGCGCGTCGGGCAGCTGCAGCAGCTTGAGCAGGCGGCGCAGCACCTCTTCCTGCTGCGGCTGCGGCACGCCGTTGCTGGCCAGGTTGTAGAGGTTGTACTTGCCCTGTTCGTCCTCGATGCGGCCGGCGAACACCGCCACGCGCTCGTCGCCGGGGCGTTCGATGCGCGTGTCCAGGATGGGCGTGGCCCAGATCTGGTCGCCGCGCGTGACCGCTTCGCGCCGGCCGTGGTCGCGCAGCACCAGTCTGGCCCAGTCGATGCCGCCGGCCAGCATGGCGCGGGCCTGCACGCGGGCAAGCTCGTTCTCGACCCGCCGCGTGCTGGCGGTCTGGCGCTGGAACAGGCTGGTGGTCAGCGCCGCCACGATGGCGACGATGATGAGCGCGCTGATGACCGCCGCGCCCCGTTCGCGGACGGACGGGCTCATGGCAGCTCCAGGATGCGGCTGAAGCGCTGCGGCGCCTGGGGCGCGCCGCGTTCCAGCGTGATCTCGATGCCGGCCGGCGGCGACGCCAGGCTGGCGTTGCTGTCGACCCAGCCCGTGCCCGGTACCCAGGCGCGCAGTTCCAGCGCGCGCACGCCCGGCAGCAGCAGGACGCCGCCGTCCGGCGCGGGCAGGGGGCCGCGCGCTGCGGACGGCCCGCTGGCGCGCCACAGGCCGTCCTTGCGGACCTGCCAGTGCACTTGCTGCCACAGGCCGTTGCCGTCGGGGTCGGGGCGCAGCAGCTCCAGCGTCTGGCCGCCGCTTGCGCGGCGCAGCAGGCGCAGGCCGGCGGTGTAGGACTGCGCGTCCTGGCCGGCCGGCTCGAACGCAGGCCCGGTATAGGACAGCTCCACGTCGCGCGCGATCTGGCCCAGCGCGCGCACGATGGCGTCGATATCCTGCGTCTGTTCCTCGATCCGGTCGCGGGCGTTGGATACGTTGGCCAGGCCGCGCCAGGCCATCAGGCTGACCAGCGCCATCAGCGCCAGCGCCACCAGCACTTCCATCAGCGTGAAGCCGGCCTGGGATCGCAGCGGTCTACGCATGGCTAGCGCACGCCGGACAACAGGCCGTCGAGCTGCAGCAGGACGGCGTCGGGCCGCGGCGAGGACGCGTCGCGCACGCGGATGGCCACCTGGCGGAAGCTGCGGTTCATCGAATTGGTGAACTCCAGTTCGCATTGCAGCGCGCGGCCGCCCTGGGCGCACGGCATGCTGCGCGTGCCGGCGCGCGGCAGCGTCTGCTCCAGGCGCAGCTGGGCCAGCGCGTTCTGCGCCGCCAGCAGCGCCAGCGTCTTGTCCTGCAGGTTGCGGTTGTTGGCCGCCATGACGCCGGTCGCGCGCAGCGCGGCGGCCATCGCGACGGCGATGATGGCCAGCGCCACCAGCACCTCGATGAGCGTGAAGCCGCGTTCGCGGCCCGGGCGGCGGGGCGGTTCAGCGGATCTCATAGCGTCCGGCGGCGTCGCGCTCGAGCACGACCTGCGCGCCTGCCGCGCGCAAGGTCAGCGTCATGGGCGAGGCGACCCATTCCGTGTTGAAGACCAGCGGCCGGTCCGGCGCGAGCTGCAGCTGCACCGGGCCGGCCGACCAGGCGCGCGGGCGCAGCACCGCGTCGCGCTCCAGCCGGTCCACGGGCAGGGGCGCGTCTTCGTCGGCGCTGATGTTTTCGGAACGTCCGCGGCGCTCGAAGGCCCAGCCTTCGGCGCCGGCCAGCCAGCGTATCGGACGGCCGTCGCTGCGCGCCTCGCTCTGGGCCACCGAGAAGGCGTCGGCCAGGCGTTGGGCGTCGTTGCGCAGCGGGTTCTCGCCGCGGCCGACGGACAGGCTCACCATGCTGGCCGCGATGGCGACGATCACCAGCACGACCAGGACTTCGACCAGCGTGAAGCCGCGTTCAGAGTTCCCAGGAGCCGATGTCGGCATCGCCGTTCTCTCCGCCGGGCTTGTTGTCGGCGCCGAACGAGAACACGTCGATATCGCCTTTGACGCCGGGGCTCAGGTATTGATAGGGATGGCCCCAGGGGTCGTTGGGCAGCTTGTCGAGGTAGCCGCGCCAGTTGTTGGCGCCCTCGGGCTTTTCGACCAGCGCGCGCAGGCCCTGGGCGGTGGTGGGATAGCGGCCGTTGTCCAGGCGGTAGAGCTTGAGCGCCTGCATCACGCCGGCGATGTCCTGGCGCGCGGCGACCTGGCGGGCCTGGTCGGGACGGTCGAGCACGCGGGGAACGATCAACGCCGCAAGAATCCCCATGATCACGATCACCACCATGATCTCGATGAGGGTGAAACCCTGCTGGCGGGCTGGCCCGCGCGGAAACTGACGCACTTTGAACTCCGGTCTTCAGTAGAAGCGGAGGATTGTGGTCATGAAATATGACAGCAATATTGGCGGGCGGGTTTTCAGCCGTTGGCCCGCACGATGCCCGCGGGCGCGGGCGGCGCCGCAGGGGCCGGCAGGCGGCTGGCGCGCCCGGCCTGCTCGACGGTGATCGTTTCGGCCGCGACCTCGCGCAGCACGATGCCTGGCGCGACTTCGTCGCCGACGCGCCAGGCCAGCGGCGGGCCGCCGTCGATGCTGAGCACGGCCGCGCCGTCCGGCCCCGCCGCGATCACGCCCAGCACGCTGATCTGCGTGCGCATCGCCTCGTCCTTGCCGAACCAGAGCGCGACGGGGCCGTTGTCGACGGCGCGCGGCGCGGCGGCGGCCGACACGGCCGGCGGCAACGAGGCCGGCCGCGGCGCCAACAGGATGGACGCCCACACGCCGATGCCGGCGGCCAGCGCCAGGATGGCGGCGATACGTAGCGCCGCGGGCGCGGCGGGCAGGGCGAAACGCAGGGACAGGGGCATGGGTGATGGCGAGGCCATGAATCGATGCGCCGACTATAGCGGGGTTTCATGACACAAAAAAAATCCTGATCCGTCGATCAGCCTTTCTCCTGCTTGCTTAACGGCCGGTTCACGTTCGCCGGCCACCATGTGCGGCAACACAAACCCCGTTCATGAGGCAAGAAGAAGAGCATGCAGATACGCGATTGGAGAAGATGGTGCGCCACGCTGCTGGCGACCAGTGTCCTGGCCGGCTGTGGCGGCAGCGACGACGACAGCGAGGATACCTCGGCGCCGACCACGCCGCCCACACAGCCGCCGGTGACCGAGCCCGACCAGACCCGCGCCGACAAGGTGCTGTTCATCGGCGTGGACGGCCTGACCTATGACGCGATGCGCCGCGGCGTGGCCGACCGGTCGCTGTCCAACATCGGCCAGCTCACCGTCACCCGCGCCTGGACCGGCGGCGTGACCGGCGCGCCCACGCAGCAGCCCACGCTGCCCGCGCCCGGCTGGGCCACGCTGCTGACCGGCCAGTGGGCCGACCAGCACGGCGTGCGCTTCTCCGAACAGACCCAGCCCATCAAGACGCCCACGCTGTTCCAGCGCGTGAAGTCGGCAAGGCCCGAGGCGCGCACCGCCGCGGCGTTCAATTCCAGCGTGGTCGCCGGGCTGCTCGCCAAGGACCGCGACGACGGCAGCCTGCAGGCCCTGACCGATTGCGCGGGCGGCGACGATTGCGTGGCCACGCAAGCGCGCGACCGCATCGCCGAAGGTTATGACGTCGTGGTGGCGCAGTTCGGCGCGCCGGCGCGCGTGGCCTCCGAATCCGGATTCGGCGGCGCCTACGACACGGCCATCCGCCAGGCCGATAGCGCCATCGGCGAACTGACCAAACAGATCGCCGACCGCAAAGCCGACCATCCCGGCGAGAACTGGCTGGTGGTCGTGGCCTCCAGCTACGGCCTGACCCAGAACGGCGTCGTCGACAGCCGTCCGTTCTCGTCGACCAAGACCATCGTGCTGGCGGCCAACCAGCCGTCGCTGCTGGGCGGCAACGCCGACGACGCCGTCGTCGACGGCCTGTGGGACAACAACTGGTATGCGCTGCCCAGCGCGGCCGACGTGGCGCCCACGGTGCTGGAGCACCTGGGCGCGCTGCCGCCTGCGGCCGGCTACGACATGGCGGGCACGTCGCTTTCCGACACGCTGGTACTGCGCAACCTGTCTGCGCGCACGGCCATCAACAACAAGAGCGTCACGCTCAGCTGGACACGCGTGGGCGAACCTACCGCAGACGCCGTGATCCGCCGCGACGGCGTCGAGATCGCGCGCGTGCCGGGCGCGGACACCGGGTACGTGGACGAGAACCTGGTCTTCGACGCATCGGGCCTGCACGAGGTGACCTACAGCGTGACCCTGGGCGAGTCCACGACCGCGGCGCGCACCACGGTGAACTACGTCAAGCCGCCCGAGCTGCTGGCCTCGCTGCGTACCGAGCTGTCCATGTTGTTCCCGTTCGAAGGCAATCTTACCGACGTGGCCGCCGGCGGCGGCGCCATCACGCCGTTCGACGGCGCCCAGGCGCCGGCTTATGCCGACGTGGGTGTGTTCGGCAAGATGTTCAAGAACGAGCGCAGCGCCGCGCCGTTGGGCGCCTTCAAGCTGGATTATCCGGCCGGCAAACTGGACGCGGTCCAGGCCTTCACCATCGGCTTCTGGTACCAGTCCGACGGCGCCGCCAACGACCGCTCCATCGTGGGCAACAAGGACTACAACTCCGGCGGCAATCCCGGCATCACCATCGCGCAATGGTCCGGCCCGGTGCTGTATTTCAACCTGGCCGGCGGCGGCCGGCGGGTCGACATCAACGGCGTGAAGTTCACGCCCAACAAGCCGGTCTACATCGCGATGACGGTCGACAAGACGGCGCGCACCATGACCGCGTCGGTCTACGACAGCGAGCTGGGTTTTTCCTCTCGCACCATCAGCACGGGCGCGGTGGACCTCGGCCAGATCGCCGGCGTCTACGGCCCGCACCTGGGCCTGAACGAAGACGGCCGCGGCACGTATTCCAACGGCCCTTACACGATGTATTTCGACGACCTGGCCTTCTGGTCGCGGGCGCTCACGGAAGACGAAGTGAAGTCCCTGGCCATGTCCGGCAAGTCCGTCTCCGAACTGTTTCCCTGATGTTCCAAGGATAGAAAACGATGAACCAATCCACGATGTTGCGCGGGTTCCTGCGCCTGGGCGCGGTGCTGATGCTGAGCGCCACGCTGGCCGCCTGCGGCGGCGATGACGGCGATAGCGGCGGCAGCGAGCCTCCCGGCACCGGCGGCCAGCCGGAAACGCCGACCCCCGTGCCGCCCACGCCGGCCAAGCCCGAATTGCGTTGCGCGCCCTGAGCCGCGCCAGCCCACCCAACACATAGGAAGAAAAACCGTGACGTCCGACAAAGACCAGGTCCACGCCGGCAAGCGCCGCTTTCTGCGCACCGCCGCCGCCTCGACCGCCGGCCTGACCGCGCTGTCCATGTTCCCGCCGGCCATCCGCCGCGCACTGGCCATCCCGGCCAACAACCGCACCGGCACCATCAACGACGTCGAGCACGTGGTGATCCTGATGCAGGAAAACCGCTCCTTCGACATGTACTTCGGTACGTTCAAGGGCGTGCGCGGCTTCGGCGACCGCATCACCATTCCGCTGCCCGAGAACCGCTCGGTCTGGGAGCAGAGCAACGGCGCGCGCGTGGTGATGCCGTATCACCTGGACAGCACGCAGGGCAACGCCCAGCGCGTGGCCGGCACCCCGCACGACTACCTGGACGCCCAGATGGCCTGGGACGCCGGCCGCATGGACCAATGGCCGCGCTACAAGCAGAACCAGTCCATGGGCTACTACCGCAAGCAAGAGGTGCAGTTCCAGTTCGCGCTGGCCGAGGCCTTCACGCTGTGCGACGCCTATCACTGCTCCTCGCACGGCGGCACCAACACCAACCGCCTGTTCTTCTGGACCGGCACCAACGATCCGCTGGCCCAGGGCAACGGCCCCTCCACCCGCAACCAATGGGATTCGCTGGGCGCCTCGTCCACCGGCTGGAACTGGAAAACCTATCCCGAGCGCCTGCAGGAAGCGGGCGTGAGCTGGAAGGTCTACCAAAACCTGCCCGACAACTTCACCGACAACTCGCTGGCGGGTTTTCGCAATTTCCGCCGCGCCAACGAACTGGCCGGCAACAACGCCAACGGCTCGCCTTACCCGGCCTGGGCGCCGTCGGACGACGCGACCAATCCGCTCTACAAGGGCGTGGCCAACACCATGCCGGACGGCGGCTTCCTGCAGGCGCTGCGCGAGGACGCGGCCAACGGCACGCTGCCGCAGGTGTCCTGGATCGTGGCGCCGGCAACCTATTCGGAGCACCCCGGCCCGTCCAGTCCGATCCAGGGCGCCTGGTACATCCAGGAGACGCTGGACGCGCTGACCGCCAATCCGGAGGTCTGGAGCAAGACCGTGCTGCTCATCAACTTCGACGAGAACGACGGCTACTTCGACCACGTACCGCCGCCGGCCGCGCCTTCGCTGAACCCGGACGGCTCCATGGCCGGCGCCTCCACCGTCAACACCGACCTCGACCGCCACACGCGTCCCTCGGCCCAGGACGCGGCCGACGGCCGGGTCTACGGTCCCGGCCCGCGCGTGCCGATGTACGTGGTGTCGCCGTGGAGCCGCGGCGGCTGGGTCAACTCCCAGGCCTTCGACCACACCTCGGTGCTGCGTTTCCTGGAAGCGCGCTTCGGCGTGGCCGAAGACAACATCAGCCCGTGGCGTCGCGCGGTGCTGGGCGACCTGACCTCGGCCTTCAACTTCGTCAACCCCAATGACGAGAAGCTGCCCAACCTGAACCTGCAGACCCGTTCCGAGTCCGACGACAAGCGCCGCGCGCAGGAAGCCCTGAACGCCGTGCCGCTGCCGGACCCCAGCACCCAGGCCAGGCCGGTGCAGGAGCCGGGCATGCGCCATTCGCGCCCCTTGCCCTACGAGCTGCACACCAGCGCCCGCGCGCAGCCCGACATGGGCGCCATGCGCCTGGTGTTCGCCAATACCGGCAAGCAGGCGGCGGTGTTCCACGTCTATGACCGCCTGAACCTGGACCGCCTGCCGCGCCGCTACACGGTGGAGCCGGGCAAGCAGCTCGAAGGCAGCTGGGACGCGGCGGCCGATGGCGGCAAGTACGACCTGTGGGTGCTCGGGCCCAACGGCTACCACCGCCACTTCGCCGGCGACCTGGCCCTGGCCCGCACGTCCGAGCTGGCCGCCGAGATCCGCGTCTGCTACGACGTGGCCAACGGCGACGTCTACGTCAGCTTCATCAACGGCGGCAAGAGCGCGTGCACCTTCGAAGTCGCGCCCAACGCCTACTACGCCAACCGCGAGCGCTGGGAGTTCACCGTGCCCGCCGGCGGCGAGGTCGAGCAGCACTGGGCGCTGGCGGACAGCCACAGCTGGTACGACTTCACGGCGCGCCTGGCCGAAGACCCGGCCTACCTGCGCCGCTTCGCCGGCCGCGTGGAAACCGGCAGACCGTCGGTGACCGATCCGGCGATGGCGCTGTAGGGTTGCCAGGCGCGGGGCCGTCGGCCGTCGTCAGGCGGCCGTCGGCCCCACACTCCCGCGAAACGCCGTCGCGCATCCCGCGCAGATCGCCGCCGTAATCCCCTGGCGGGCGTGTTCGCGCCGCTCCAGCATGCCGATCGCCCGCGCCATCGGGCCCAGGTCCGGCGGCAGCCGCAGAATCCGCAGTTCCGGGCTCTGCTGCCAGTTGGAGCCGTGGATCAGGGGCAGCAGGGTGACGCCGACCTCCTGGCGCACCAGTTCCACCAGCGTCTCGATCGCGTTCAGTTCCAGGAATTCGTTCAGCGGCACCGCCAGGCGCCGCAGCAGCCGGTCGATCTGCAGGCCGGTGCGCTGGGTCCGGTCGAAACGCAGGAAGGGGTTGGCCGCAAGCACCTGGCGCGCGTCGGCGCCGCGCGCCGAGCGCGGCGCGATGACGACCAGTTCTTCTTCATATAGCGGGGTCCAGCGGGTGCTCGCCATCTTGCGGCCGGCCTCGACCAGGAAGGCGGCGTCCAGTTCGCCGTCCTCGACCTTGCCGGCCAGCTCGCTGGCCTTGCCCGACAGGATGCGCACGTCCAGCTTGGGATGAACCTTCTTCAGGCCCGACACCACCTTGGACAAGGTGCCCATGCAGGACACGATGCTGCCCACCGCGACCGAGCCGGCCAGTTCGCCCGGCACGGTGGGCGGGCGCCGCATGCGGTCGTACAGATCCAGCAAATGCTTGATTTCGGGTAGCAATTCGCGGCCGGCTGCGTTAAGAATGGCAAGACGGCCGCTGCGGTCGAACAATTCGCGGCCGAGTTCCGCCTCCAGCGAGCGCATCTGGAAGCTGACGGCCGCCTGGGTCAGGGCCACCTGCTCGGCGGCTTCGGAGAAAGAGCCGTGGTGCGCCACCGCCAGGAACGTCCGTAGGAAGCGGATCGTACTCATAAAAAAACTTTTTATGACGGAACAAAAAATCAAATTGATTTAATTAGATCACAAGAGTACTTTCGCCTGGGTCCATGCACACCAACCCGTTATGAGATTCGCACCATGAAAGCCTTCGACTGGGGCAACCCGTATCCTTCCGTCCGCATCCCGCTGTTCGCCCGCAACGTGGTCTCCACGTCGCATCCGCTGGCGGCGCAGGCCGGCTTGCGCATGCTGCTCAAGGGCGGCAACGCCGTGGACGCCGCGATCGCGGCGGCCGCCACCATCGTCCTGGTCGAACCCGTGTCCTGCGGCCTGGGCGGCGACTGTTTCGCCATCGTCTGGGACGGCAAGGAGCTGCACGGCCTGAACTCCTCCGGCGTGGCGCCGGCCGCCTGGAACGTGGAGTACTTCAAGCGCAGGCACGGCGTGGGCCCCAACGGCCTGGCCGTCCAGCCCAAGCGCGGCTGGGACGCCGTGACGGTGCCGGGCGTGGTCGCCGGCTGGGCCGCGCTGCATGAAAAGCTGGGCAAGCTGCCGTTCGAGCAGCTGTTCGAGCCCGCCATCGAGGTCGCCGAGCGCGGCTACGCCGTGCCGCCGGTGGTGGCGCACAAGTGGGCGGCCGCCGCCGACGAACTCAAGGACCAGCCCGGCTACGCCCAGGCCTTCCTGCCCGAGGGCCGCGCGCCCAAGGTGGGCGAGCATTTCCGCTTCCCGGACGCCGCCTACACGCTGCGCCGCATCGCCGCCAGCAAGGGCCGCGACTTCTATGAAGGCGAGCTGGCCGAGCGCATCGCCGCCTTCAGCAAGGAGTGCGGCGGCGCCATGACGCTGGAAGACCTGCGCAACTACCGTCCGCAGTGGGTCAAGCCGATCTCCAAGTCCTACCGCGGCTACGAGCTGCACGAGATCCCGCCGAACGGGCAGGGCATTGCCGCGCTGATCGCGCTGGGCATCGTCGAGCGCTTCGACATGGCCGGCATGCCGGTCGATTCGGTGCAGTCGCAGCACGTGCAGATCGAAGCCATGAAGCTGGCTTTCGCCGACCTGTACAAGTACGTGTCCGATCCGCGTTCCATGCAGGTCACGCCCGAGCAGATGCTGTCCGACGCCTACCTGGACAGCCGCGCCAAGCTGATCCGCCTGGACCGCGCCACGCATTTCGAGGCCGGCCGTCCGCACGCCGGCGGCACCATCTACCTGACCGCGGCCGACGAGAGCGGCATGATGATCTCGTTCATCCAGTCCAACTACATGGGCTTCGGCTCGGGCGTGGTGGTGCCGGGCACCGGCATCAGCATGCAGAACCGCGGCGTGGGCTTCTCGATGGACCCGCAATCGGCCAACGTGGTCGAAGGCGGCAAGCGTCCGTTCCACACCATCATCCCGGGCTTCCTGACCCAGGGCGGCAAGCCCGTCATGAGCTTCGGCGTGATGGGCGGCGACATGCAGCCCCAGGGCCACCTGCAGACCGTGGTCCGCATGATCGACTACCACCAGAACCCGCAGGCCGCCTGCTGCGCGCCGCGCTGGAAGGTCAACCGCGACTTCACGCTGGACATCGAGACCAATATGAAGGCCGCGACGGTTGCGGGCCTGAAAGACCTCGGGCATGCTTTGAAGTCCGTCGAAGATCCCTACATGGACTTCGGCGCGGGCCAGTTCATCTGGCGCATGTCCGAAAGCGACAACGAGCTGGGCTACGTGGCCGCCAGCGACAGCCGGCGCGACGGCCAGGCCGTGGGCTTCTGAACCAGCGCGGGCGTACGCGGCGCGTACGCCCGCGCCGACACAAGGGGAAAAAACACAATGAAACGCTTGACCTTGACCTTGGGCGCCAGCCTGCTGGCGCTGGCCGCCGGCGCGGCCGGCGCGCAGAACATGCGGATCGGCCTGCAGGAAGATCCCGACGTGCTGGACCCGCACCGCGCGCGCACCTACGTCGGCCGCATCGTCTTCACCTCGCTGTGCGACAAGCTGATCGACATCGATCCCAAGCTGCAGTTCGTGCCGCAGCTGGCCACCTCGTGGTCGTTCAGCCCCGACAACAAGGTGCTGACCTTCAAGCTGCGCCAGGACGCGCTGTTCCATGACGGCAGCAAGTTCGACGCCGCCGCGGCCAAGGCCAACCTGGAACGCGCCATGAGCCTGCCGGACAGCCTGCGCAAGGGCGAGCTGGCCTCGGTCGAGAAGGTCGAGGCGCCGGACGCCGCCACGCTGGTGCTGACGCTGAAGAAACCCGACGCCACGCTGCTGGCGCAGCTGTCGGACCGCGCCGGCATGATGCTCTCGCCCAAGACCTTCACCGACGACGTGGCGGCGGTGGGGCGCAAGCCGGTGTGCTCGGGCCCGTACAAGTTTGTCGAGCGCATCCAGAACGACCGCATCGTGCTGGAGAAGTTCGACCAGTACTACGACGCCAAGGACTTCGCGTTCGAGCGCGTCACCTTCCTGCCCATTCCGGACACCACGGTGCGCCTGTCCAACCTGCGCGCCGGCGACCTGGACATGCTGGAGCGCCTGAACCCCTCCGACGTGCCGCAGGTCAAGAACGACGCCAGCCTGACCTTCGCGCCGATAGCCGGCCTGGGCTTCCAGCAGTTCATGTTCAACGTGGCCAACGGCAAGCGCGCCGAGGACAATCCGTTCAAGAACAAGCTGGTGCGCCAGGCGTTCCAGTACGCCATCGACCGCAAGGCCATCAGCGAAGTCGCCGGCGGCGGCATTTTCGAGCCGGCCCAGCAGCCGTTCCCGCCGGCCAGCCCCTACCACAGCGACAAGTTCCCGCCGACCCAGCGCGACGTCGCCAAGTCCAAGGCCCTGCTCAAGCAGGCCGGCCTGGAACGGGTGAAGGCCGAACTCGTGTTCGGCAACAACACCACCACCTCGTCCATCGCCGAGATCGTCCAGGCCATGGCCGCCGAGGCCGGCTTCGACCTGTCGCTGCGTCCCACCGAGTACGCGGCGCTGCAGAAAGAGGCGTCCGGCGGCAACTTCCAGATCGTGATGCTGGGCTGGTCGGGCCGGGTCGATCCGGACGGCAACATCCACGCCTTCGTGACCTGCAAGGGCGCGCTCAACGACGGCCATTACTGCAATCCGGAAGTGGACAAGCTGCTCAACGAGGCGCGCACCGTGCCCGACACGGCCAAGCGCAAGGCGATCTACGACCAGGCGCAGACCATCCTGCAGGACGAGCTGCCCGGGGTCTACAACTACTACCAGCCCTGGCCGTTCGCGCTGGCCAAGAAGGTCCAGGGCTTTACGCCCTATCCGGACGGCATGGTCCGTCTCAAGGGCGTGAGCTTCGCGAAGAAGTGACCGCGGGGCGGCTGTCCGAGGCCGCCCGAGCCGGACGCGCAGCGCGCGTCCGGTTATTCTTCGTGGCAGCCGCAAGCTCCGCGGCAAGCGCCTGCCGCTGCTCCCGTTTCCCGGTTTTCCTATGCTTAAACTCATCCTGCGCCGCGTGATCGTCGCGATACCGACCTTGATACTGGTGTCGATGATCGTTTTCATGCTGCAAAAAATCCTGCCCGGCGATCCCGTGCTGACGCTGGCCGGAGAAGAACGCGACCCGGCCGTCCTGGACTACCTGCGCGAAAAATACCGGCTCAACGATCCGCTACCCATGCAGTACGCGGCCTGGGCCAGCCAGGTGCTGCAGGGCGACCTGGGCAAATCGCTGCGCACCGACGTGCCCGTCACCACGCTGATCGGCCAGAAGCTGCCCGTCACCTTGCAACTGGCCGCGATGGCCATGTTCTTCGCGCTGCTGATCGGCATCCCCATGGGCATCCTGGCCGCCGTGCGCAAAGGCAAGCCCATCGAGATGGGCGCCAACATCGCGGCGCTGTCCGGCATGTCCATACCCAATTTCTGGCTCGGCATCATCCTCATCATGGTGGTGTCGGTGCAGTGGCGGCTGCTGCCGGCCTCGGGCTACGTGTCGCCGTCCGAGGACTTCTGGCTCTCGATGAAGACCATGCTGATGCCCGCGCTGGTGCTGTCCACGGCGATCGCGGCCTACCTGATGCGCCATACCCGCTCGGCCATGCTGGAGGCGCTGTCGGCCGACTACGTGCGCACCGCGCGCGCCAAGGGCGTGTCGCCGCGCAGCGTGGTGCTGCGCCACGCGCTGCGCAACGCGCTCATGCCCATCGTCACGCTGGTGACCCTGCTGTTCGGCGAACTGCTGGCCGGCGCCGTGCTGACCGAACAGGTCTTCACGATCCCGGGATTCGGCAAGCTGGTGGTCGACGCGGTCTTCACGCGCGACTACGCGGTGGTGCAGGGCGTGGTGCTCTGCGTCGCGGTGGGCTTCATCGTGATGAACCTGCTGGCCGACATCCTGTACATCCTGGTCAATCCCCGCCTGAGGCACTCATGAGCGCATTTCCTGCAACGGCCGCAGCCGTCACGCCGCCCCGCAGCCGCAATCGCGCCTGGGCCAAGTTCAAACGCAATCGCATCGCCATGCTGGGCCTGGGCATCGTGCTGGTGTTCGTGGCGCTGGCCGCGCTGGCGCCGCTGATCGCCAGCCACGATCCGTTCCAGACCAGCTTCACCACCATCCGCAAGGCGCCGTCGGCGGCCTACTGGCTGGGCACCGACGAGCTGGGCCGCGACATCTTCAGCCGCATGGTCTACGGCGCGCGCGCCTCGCTCATGGCGGGCCTGGTGTCGGTGCTGATCGCCCTGGTCGCGGGCGTGCCGTTCGGCCTGGCCGCCGGCTATTTCGGGGGCTGGACCGACAGCGTCATCTCGCGCGCCACCGAGGCGCTGCTGGCCATTCCCTTCCTGATCCTGGCCATCGCGCTGGCGGCCTTTCTCGGCCCCAGCCTGACCAACGCCATGATCGCCATCGGCGTGTCGGCCGCGCCCAAGTTCATCCGCCTGACGCGCGGGCAGGTGCTGGCCGTCAAGAACGAGGACTACGTGCAGAGCGCCCGCGCGCTGGGCGCCTCCGACCTGCGCATCATCGCCCGGCACGTGTTTCCCAACGTCATGCCGCCGCTGATCGTGCAGGCCACGATCACCATCGCCACCGCCATCATCGCCGAGGCCAGCCTGTCCTTCCTGGGCCTGGGCCTGCAGCCGCCCAACCCGTCCTGGGGTTCGATGCTCAACACGGCCAAGAACTTCATGACCCAGGCGCCGTGGATGTCCATCTTCCCCGGGTCGGCCATTTTCCTCGCGGTGCTGGGCTTCAACCTGCTGGGCGACGGGCTGCGCGACGCGCTCGATCCGCGCCAGGACAAGTAATCGATATGGCAACCATGGACCCCAAACGCGTCGTCCAGGTCAACGACCTGACCGTGCGCTTCAAGACCCCCGAGCGCACCGTGGAAGCGGTGCGCAGCGTCTCCTTCCACGTCGACCGCGGCGAAACCCTGGCCATCGTCGGCGAGTCCGGATCGGGCAAGTCCGTCACCTCGCTGGCGCTGATGCGCCTGGTGGAATACGGCGGCGGGCGCATCGTCAACGGCGGCATGTTGCTGCGCCGGCGCAACGGCGAGGTGCTGGACCTGCTCAACGCCCCGGATTCGCTGCTGCAGCGCGTGCGCGGCGCGGACGTGGCGATGATCTTCCAGGAGCCGATGACCTCGCTCAATCCCAGCTTCACGGCCGGCAGCCAGATCGCCGAGGCGCTGCAGCTGCACCAGGGCCTGGACGCGGCCGCGGCGCGCGCCGAGACCCTGCGCATGCTGGAGCGCGTGCGCATCCCGGAGGCCCGCGCCATCCTGGACCGCTATCCGCATCAGCTGTCCGGCGGCATGCGCCAGCGCGTCATGATCGCGATGGCGCTCTCGTGCAAGCCGCAGCTGCTGATCGCCGACGAGCCCACCACTGCCCTGGACGTCACCATCCAGGCCCAGATCCTGCAGCTCATCCGCCAGCTTCAGGAAGAAATGGACATGGGGGTGATCTTCATCACCCACGACATGGGCGTGGTGGCCGAGGTCGCCGACCGCGTGCTGGTCATGTACCGCGGCGACAAGGTGGAAGAGGGCGGTTCGGACGAGGTCTTCGCGCGCCCGCAGCACGCCTACACGCGCGCACTGCTGTCGGCCGTGCCGCGCCTGGGCGCCATGCAGGGCACCGACGAGCCCGCGCCGTTCCCGCTGTTGCGCGTGGACGCGCCGGCGCCGGAACCCGCCGCGAGCCAGCCGGTTGCGGCGGCCTCCACCGTGCGCCGCGACAACGGCCCGGTGCTGAAAGTGCGCGACCTGACCACCAGCTTCGACATCACCGGCGGCATATTCGGCCGGGTCCAGAAACGCGTGCACGCCGTGGAGAAAGTCAGCTTCGACCTGTATCCCGGCGAAACCCTGTCGCTGGTGGGCGAATCCGGCTGCGGCAAGACCACCACCGGCCGTTCGCTGCTGCAGCTGGTCAAGAGTAAGAGCGGCTCCATCGAGTTCGACGGCCAGAACATCGGCGCGCTGCGCGGCGGCGCCATGCAGACGCTGCGCCGCCACATCCAGTTCATCTTCCAGGACCCGTTCGCCTCGCTCGATCCGCGCATGACGGTGGGCTATTCCATCATGGAGCCGCTGCTGATCCACGGCGTGGCGCGCGGCCGGCAAGCGCAGGACCGGGTGCGCTGGCTGATGGACAAATGCGGGCTGCTGCCCGAGATGATCGACCGCTATCCGCACGAGTTCTCCGGCGGCCAGCGCCAGCGCATCTGCATCGCGCGCGCTCTGGCGCTCAACCCCAAGGTCGTGATCGCCGACGAATCCGTCTCGGCGCTGGACGTCTCCATCCAGGCGCAGATCGTCAACCTGCTGCTGGACCTGCAGCGCGAGCTGGGCGTGTCGTTCCTGTTCATCTCGCATGACATGGCCGTGGTCGAACGCGTCAGCCACCGGGTGGCCGTCATGTACCTGGGCCAGATCGTCGAAATCGGCCCGCGCCGCGCCATCTTCGAGAACCCGCAGCATCCCTACACCAGGAAACTCATGGCGGCCGTACCCATCGCCGATCCCCAGCGCCGCCACCGCGAGCGCTCGCTGCTGGTCGACGAAATCCCCAGCCCGGTGCGCAAGCTGGGCGACGACCCGCTGGTCCGGCCGCTGGTGGCGGTGGGCGAGGGGCATTTCGTGGCGCAGCATCCGGTAGGGGTGTATTGAGGCATGGGCGTATGCCAGTCCACCAAGGAGCCATACCGTGTTTTCCCACGTATTCGTCGGCGTCACCGACTTCGAGCGCGCGCTGGGCTTCTACACCGCGCTGATGGACACCCTGGGGCTGGAGCTGCGATTCCTGGACCGGCACCGCCCCTGGGCGGGATGGCATAGCGCGGGCGGCCAGCGTCCGTCCTTCGTGATCTGCCGGCCGTACGATGGCCGGGCGCCGCATCCCGGCAACGGGCAGATGACGGCTTTCATGGCGCCATCGCGAGAAGCCGTGCGCCAGGCGCACCGGGCCGCGCTCGAACACGGCGGCCGCTGCGAGGGCCCCCCGGGCCTGCGGCCGCAATATCACGCCAACTACTATGGCGCGTACTTCCGCGACCCGGACGGCAACAAGCTGTGCGTCGCCTGCCACGGGCCGGCGGAGGACTGACGCGCGCCTTCAGCGCTTCTCCAGCGCCAGCTTCAATCCGAACGCGATGAAGACCGCGCCCGTCATGCGGTCCAGGCCGCGCATCACGGCCGGCCGCGACAGCCAGCGCGCCAGCGGCCGGGTCGCCGCCACCAGCAGGGCGAACCACAGCACGCCCAGCACGGCGTGGATCGCGGCCAGCAGCAGGCTGAAGCGCAGCACGTCGGCGCCCGCGGGGATGAACTGCGGCAAAAAAGTGATGTAGAAAATCCCGACCTTGGGATTGAGCACGTTGGTCAGGCAGCCGCGCACGAACCAGCCGCCGGCGCTGGCCGCCGGGGCCGACGCCGGCGCGGCCCGCAGTCCGGCTTCGGCGATGCCGCCGCCGCGCCTGAAGCTGCCCCACAGCAGCCGCAGCCCCAGGTAGCACAGGTACAGCGCCGCGCAGATGCGCAGCGTGTCGTAGGCCAGGCTGGAGACCAGCAGCAGCGAGCCCAGCCCGAAGGCGGCGACCGCGCCCCAGACCAGGCAGCCCGTGGCCACGCCCAGGCCCGCCATGAAGGCCCGCCGGCCGCCCTCGACGGCGGCGGTGCGCAGCACCAGCGCGCTGTCCATGCCGGGAGTGACGGTCAGGATGGCGGCGGCCAGGGTGAAGGCGAGCAGGGCGGCGGTGGCGGTCATGGGCGGCTCGGAAGGAAGCGGGCGGCGGGCGCCGCGGCAAAAGCCAGTGTAGCGCCGCCGCGGGCGCGCGCCGGCAGGCGGTATCATGGCGGCCTTCAGTCATACGCTTCATTCAACGGATTCCCGCCATGGCCCTGCGCGCCACGATCTACAAGGCCGAACTCAACGTCGCCGACACCGACCGCCACTATTACGGCAGCCACGCGCTGACGGTGGCCCGCCACCCCTCCGAGACCGACGAGCGCATGATGGTGCGCCTGGTCGCCTTCGCCCTGCATGCGCAGGAGGACCTGAGCTTCACCAAGGGCCTGAGCGAGACCGACGAACCCGACCTGTGGGCCAAGGACCTGACCGGCGCGGTCAAGCTGTGGATCGAAGTCGGCCAGCCGGAAGAACGCCGCATCCTGCGGGCCTGCGGCCGCGCCGAAGAGGTGATCGTCTACTGCTACGGCGGCTCGGCCAGCAAGATCTGGTGGGACGGCGTCAAGAACAAGCTGGAGCGCACCCGCAATCTGAAGGTCGTCAACCTGCCGTCGGATCAGGCCAAGGCCCTGGCCAGGCTGGCCGAGCGCACCATGCAGCTCAATGCCAATATTTCGGACGGCGTGGTGTACTTCTCGGCCGACAAGGGCGAAGTCAGCATCGAGCCGGAAGTCTGGCGTTAACGACGTTCCCCGCCCCGCGGACGGGGCCATCGCGGCGCGAACGGCGCAACGTGTAAAACAATGCCATTTTGGTGCTGGACGTGACAAAATGTCATCCGCGGCCGGCACATGACCGCGTCGATGAACTTGCTGCGATGGTCCGAAATGCCTGCTACAGGTGATTTTCCTTGCGCACCTGGTCCCGCGCCCGCCGCCGGCGCGGGCAAGGCGCAGCCCGAGCCGGACGGCCCGCTGGACCGGCTCGCCCGGCTGGCCCGGCGCCAGTTCGGCGTGGACATGGTGCTGGTGGCCTGCAGCGACGCCGACGGCCTCTGGCAGGCCCAGGCCGGCGCGCCGCCCGCGGCCGCGCAACCCGCTTTCGCTGCGGAATGCCCGCTGTTGGACGAGGATGGCCGCCAGATGGGCACGTTCCGGCTGCTGCATGGGCAGGCCCGCGAATTCGGCCCGCAAGACCGCCAGTCCCTGGAAGACTACGCCGCGCTGGCGGCCTCGGCGGTCGAAAAGCGCCGGGCGCTGGCCGCCGAACGGGCGGCCGAAGACAGCTGGCGCGTAGAGGCCCGCAACCTGTCGATGGCCGTGGCCGGCAGCGGCACCGGCGTCTGGGACCGCAATGTCGTGACCGGCGAGATCACGTATTCGGCCGGCTGGAAAGCGCTGCTGGGCTACGGCGAATCCGAACTCACCAACCGCATCGAGGATGCGTACAAGCGCCTGCACCCCGACGACGCCGACTACGTGCGCGCGGCCATGCAGGCGCATTTCGAGGGCAAGACCGAAAGCTACGAGGTCGAGCACCGCATCCTCTGCAAGGACGGCAGCTACAAATGGATCTGCAGCCGCGGCAAGGTCGTCAGCCGCGACGCGCAGGGCCGGGCCCTGCGCATGATGGGAACCACCACCGACATCAGCGCCATGCGGGCCATGTCGGAGCGGCTGCAGCGCACGGCCGACCTGCTGGTGAACCTGACCGACGCCGTGCCCGGCATGGTGTTCCAGTGCGGCCAGCGGTCCGAGGGCGGACCGGCGCGCTTTCTCTACGTCAGCGCAGGCATCTGGGACATGTTCGAACTGACGCCCCAGGACGTCCAGGAAGGCGCGGCCGCCATCGAGCAGCGCGTCCATCCCGACGACCTGCCCGCCTATCACGCCTCGCTGCAGGCCGCCGCCGCCGCCCGCACGCACTGGCACCAGGAGTTCCGCGTTTGCCTGCCGCGCCAGGGCCTGCGCTGGCGCCAGGGCGACGCCAGCCCGCGCACCGCGCCCGACGGCTCGGTGGTCTGGCACGGCTTCGTCACCGACATCACCGACCGCAAGCGCGCCGATTTCGAGCTGCGCGAACTGGCCGCCACCGACGCCCTGACCACCTTGCCCAACCGCCGCCACTTCATGTCGCGCATCGAGGCGGAGCTGGCCCGGATCAAGCGGCAGAACAGCGATTGCGCCGCCGTCCTGATGTGCGACCTGGATCATTTCAAGCAGATCAACGACACCTGGGGCCATGCGATCGGCGACGGCGTGCTGCGCCACTTCGCCAATACGCTGCGCGGCCAGCTGCGGGCCGTGGATCTGGTGGGGCGCATAGGCGGCGAGGAGTTCGCCGTGGTGCTGCCCGACACCGACATGGAGCGCGCCCACGCCTTCGCCGCGCGGGTGCAGCAGCGCATCGCCGACGCCCCGTTTCAGGCCGGCGGGCGGCACATTCCGCTGACCGTCAGCATCGGCATATCCACCATGCACACCATGGACGAAGCCGCCGAACTGGCGCTGAGCCGCAGCGACCGCGCGCTCTACAACGCCAAGCAGCTCGGGCGCAACCGCATCGAATCCGCGCCCTCGGTGTTTTCGCGATAGCGCCGGGTGCGCCTCAGCGCGCGCCCGGCGTGCGTTGATGCGCCTGCAGGGGCGGGGGCGTGCGCCCGGCGGTAAGCGTCCAGAAGCCGGGCAGGAAGCACTCGGCCACCAGCAGCGGCTGGCCCATGCGCCAGAACACCGAGCGCCGCGCCCAGACGCCGGCGGCGCCGATGTCGTGGCGCGCGACGCCCAGCGCCCGCAGCGCCGTCGCATAAAACGGCACCGGCGCGGCCAGGCGGCGGCAGGCAAAGGGCGAACGGATCACGGTGCGGTCGTGATAAAGCATGTCCGCCAGCGGCCGCGTCGACAGGCGCCGCATACCCTGCCAGGCGCCGTGCGAGGCCGTCAGCGGCGTCAGGCTGCGGGCCGGCACGCTGTCCACGCCGTCGATCGACATCAGGACTTCACGCACCCAGACCGGGCTGCCGGGCGCGATGCGCATGGCGCGCGCCTCGTCGGCCGGCGCGCCGTCGGCGTACTCGGCCAGCACCCGCAGGCGGACCTGGCCGACCTGGCGCAGGCCGGCGGTCAGCGCGCCGGGACGGAACAACCAGTGCCGCATGGCGGCGGGCAACAGCGGCGGGGCGGCCGCCAGCCAGCCCGGGGCAAGGGGAGGGGAAAGGACTGCTAGGCTTGTCATGGCTGCGTATTATGCCAACAGCGGTGGGTCACAGGGTTTGTTGCGCGCGCCCATCAGCCTGTCCAGCCCTAGAACATCATCCTGAAACCCGCCGTCGCGGTGGCAATATAGCTGCCCGAAAAGTCCGCATCGACGTCGATCTGGCCGTAGATCGCGTAGCGCTCTCCCCAACGGTAGTCCGCTCCCGCTCCCATGCTGCCCCAGGTTCGCGCCATACGGCTCGCCGCCGGCACGCCGGCCACGCGCACACGCGTTCCATCCAGGAATTCATGTTTCACGTTGACGACGCCGTAGACGTTCGATGACCTGTTCACGCCGGCTGTCTGCCAATTGCTTTTGTAGTCCAGCGCGATGCCGAGGCGGCCCAGCAAGCTGTCGCCCTTGTCGCTTTCGATATGCGCGCCGAACTTGTCGTTGAAGCTGTCGAAGCGGGTCGCGGCGTATGTCAGTTGCGCCTGCGGGATCAGGGAGAGTCCCTCTGCCAATCCGAAAGCCTTGCCCGCTTCGACGCCCAGCCCGTAGCTCTGGGCTTTGCGGCCCTTCTTCAGCGTGCCGGCCAGCCGGGAATCGAGGTCGCTGTCGAACCACGCCGCCTGGGCCTGGGTATCGAGGTAGACGCCATTGTCGCCGTACCAGGTCAGCGTCGGCGTCAGGCCATAGGAGGTGGTGTCGATCGCGCCGTCGCCGTACGCCGACGACACGCGCGTGTCGGCCTTGCCGTAATGAAAGGCCAGGCCGCCCACCAGACGGGAGCCCTCTGCCTGACCGGCCAGGATGCGGTCAACGCCGAATTGCGCCTTCCAGCTATCGATGTCCTGCCGCGCGCCCGTGGTGGACACAGAAGGTTCGAGCCGGCTCGTCGTGCCCTCCAGGCGGCTCCATACGCCGTTGCGGCGCGCGTCCGCGGGATCGTAGACGCGGTTGCCGACGCGCTGGCGCAGGGTGGGCAACCGGCTCAGGTGAAGCAGCGTATTGGCATAGGCTTCATAGACCGGCACGCCGGGCTGATAAAGCAGGGGAGGCTCCGCGCCCGGCGAACCGCCGCCGGCGGGCGGGGCGCCGGGGCCGGCCGGCGGCGCCCCGGGATCGGTAGGGGGCGCGCCGGGATCGGTCGGCGGGGAGCCTGGATCGGTCAGGGATGACCGCAAATACCAGCCGCCGTCAGCCTGATCCTGTTGCAGCACATAGCCATAGGCGCCCGCCACCAACGCCGGACGCCCCGCGATGACGTAGTCGCCGTTGGCCAGGTCGAATTGTCCCGCCGAGACGCCATCGACCTGCACGACCTGTATGCCTCGCCGGGTCTGCGCGCCAACGCCTCCCATGTTCTTCACCGTGACCGGCGTCGTGCCGGCGCTGTCGCCCGTGATCACCAGTTTGTCCGTCGGCGAATCGTCGGCGCCAAGCCGCGTGCGGACTTCCAGATTGCCGCCTTGCGCCGCATAGTCGCCGGCGATCGTCAGGGTGCCGAAGCCGCTGCGCGGACCCGGCGCGATCGTGCCCCGGTTGGCCGTCGCGCCCACGCGCCCGGTGCCGGTGAGCCGCGCGCCCGCGAACACATTGACCGGTCCGCCGAGGGTGCCATCCACCTGCAGCGTTCCGGCCTGGGCATCGGTGGTCCCCATGAACGCGGCGCTGTTGCCCGACAAGGTCAGCGTGCCCGCGCCCAGCTTGGTGAAGCGCGAGCTTCCGGAGAAAGCGGTCGTCACGCCGACGTCGTGTCCGTTCGTGTCGAACCATGCGCCTTCGCCGCCCACGGCCTGCGTGGCGAAGCCTTTCAGGAAGTCGCGTTCGTCACGATTGGCGCGCAGGACGCCGCCATCCAGGTTGAAGGCGGCGTTGCCGGCGCCCTTGATCACGGAGCCGGTTTCCAGCACGCCGCGGCCGCTGCCATCGCCGGTCAGGTTCAGCGTGCCGGTGGCGGTGCCGGCAATGGCGACCCACGTATTGCTCGCTGCAACCGCCAGCCCGCCTTTTTCGATCGTGAGGGCGCCCGTGCCTTCCGAGCCGACTTCGATGCGGTCGCTTGCCAAGAGCGTCGAGATGTCGGCCGTCGCGCTGGATACGGTCACCGTGCCGACGCCGCCTGCGCCTGCCCCGATGTAGACCGTCGCCGCGGCGCCGGGCCCGGTCGAGCCTTCGGTGTGCACGGCGGCGCCATCCTGGACGCGCAGATCCCCGGTTCCGTAGAAACCGACGTAGATGTTGTTCAGGGGGGCCCAGACCGATGCGCGGCCCGATACCGTGACGCGTCCATCGCCGCTGGCGTCCCAGCCGATGATCCCCTGACCGCTATGCACGGCGCCGCCGTTGTCGATTTGCAGCGTGCCGCGGCCGGCCCCGCCGATGTCGAACGCGCTGACCGGAGCGAGGTTCCAGGCCGACCCCGGTCCGGAAACGACGACGCTTCCGATGCTGCCGTCGGCGGAGCCGATGCTGCCCGATGCGCTTTGCGCCACGCCTCCGTCCAGAATGCGGAGCGTGCCGTTACTGCCGGGGTCGGTACCGACATATACCGGGCCGAGGCTGGTCCAGGTCGACGGGCCTGACACCGTCAGCGTGCCCACGCCGCCATTGAGATTGCCTATGAATGCCCAGTCGTTGCGGACGGTTCCGCCATCGCTGATGGTCAAGGTCCCGGTGAGGGAATTGCCAACGATCAGATCGCCCCCGACAGACCAGTCCGGCGTCTGGACCGTCCCGGGCTGCACGTCCCCCGTACCGGAGACTGTTTGAGCGTTCGAGGCGGTTGCGAAGCCGGTCGCGGAGGCGACCAGGATTATCCATTTCGACCACCCCGCGCCATTGCAACTCGCTGCGACCACGGCAAATCCTCCCCGAAATAATTGAGAACCTTATCGGTATCGATACGGCACGCGGCGCGCCGTTTTCATAGGTAATTACCCGCGTCGACCGGCGCGGACAGGCCAAGCGCGGCGCCGGCGACCGTGCAGTTCCGTCCTTTCCGCTTTGCCGCATAGAGCAGGTCGTCCGCGCGCTTCAAGGCGTGGGCCAATGGTTCCCCCGCCTGTACCAGCGTCACGCCCATGCTGGCCGTGAAACGCGAATTGGGCGCGTGCGGCGTCCAGCGCTGCGCCACGAAGTTCGCGCGGATCTCCTCGGCGACTGCGGCGGCGCGCTCCAGGCTGGTTCCCGGCAGCAGCACCAGGAACTCTTCTCCGCCCAGCCGGGCGGCGAAATTCCCTGCCTCTGCCGCCGTTCTGAGCAGGCCGCCAAATCGCGCCAGCACCATGTCGCCAAACGGATGCCCGAAGACATCGTTGATGCGCTTGAAATTATCGATGTCCGCCATGATCAACGCGGTCGGCGTGGCGGACCTGGCGACGGTGGTGAAAAGACCATCGAGGCCCTGTCGGTTCAGCAGGCCTGTCAACGCGTCGGTATGGGCTTGTTGGCGGTATTTCTCTATGGCGTCGTAGCTCGTCGCGATGAACACCGCGAACGTCAGGACGATGCTCCCCAGCAGCCCCGTGTATTGGATCAGGGTTCCCCAGACGGACGTCCTCCATTCGTCCATGGCGACAGGCGTCGGCGCGGCGATATACAGGATGCACTGTCCGGTCAGCACCAGCGCGATGAAGAGAAACGCGGCGGTGAGCACCTTGTCCGACGTGGTCGCGACCTGCCTTGCAAAGGAGACAGTGGCCCGCCAGATCATGAGCGCGCAACAGGCCTGGACGAAGAACGTCTCCAGTTTTGCGCTGGAGAACAGGACGACCGAGACGATCACCATCGCCGTCGAGGCCAGCAGGACCGCAATATCGATGTAGGGAGAGGGCGGTGCGCGGCGACGGCTCTGGAGCGCGCGACAGGCCAATATGACGCCGCCCAGAATGAACGCGTCCTCGACCACTTGTTTGTAAGGGGAAAGCGCGTTGGCCGGCACGAGCATGACGGCGTACCCGGTGCCCAGGCAGGCGAGGGCGCTGCCCCACCGGACGGTATTGAAGCCCACCATGCGCGCGGCCCAGAGTCCGATGGCGCACATCAGGATCGCCGCGGGCACGGACCATTCAAGCAGGGTTGCGGGCATAGACGGGTGAGACCGTGGAACGGATGCAGCAAATGTTGTGTCGGAAAAGATTACAGTGTGTAGCAATGTATCGCTAGCGGCCAACCGTCAAGGATTGCAAGCGATGCGGGCACTGGACCGGGTTTGGCCGCCTCGGGCCTGCGCTTACAATGCCGCCCATGGAAAAAGTACGTATCTCCAAGCTCATGTCTGAGCGTGGACTGTGTTCGCGCCGCGAGGCCGACGCCTATATCGAGCGCGGCTGGGTCCGCGTGGACGGGGTGGTGGTGTCCGAGCTGGGCGCCCGGGCCTTTCCCGATCAGGTCATTACGCTGGAGCGCGCCGCGCAGGCGCGCCAGACCGCGCGCGTCACGATTCTGATCAACAAGCCGGTGGGCTATGTGTCGGGCCAGGCCGAAAAAGGCTATACGCCCGCGGTCGCGCTGATCGACGCCCGGTCGCGCTATGCCGGCGACCGCGAACCGCGCCGGTTCGAGCGCGGCCACCTGGACGGGCTGGCGGTGGCCGGCCGGCTGGACATCGATTCGCAGGGCCTGCTGGTGCTGACGCAGGACGGGCGCATCGCCAAGCACCTGATCGGCGAGGACTCCAGCGTGGACAAGGAGTATCTGGTGCGGGTGCAGGGCAGCCTGTCGGAGAACGGGCTGGCGCTGCTCAACCACGGCCTGTCGCTCGATGGCAAGCCGCTGCGCCCGGCGCAGGTGCGCTGGCAGAACAGCGACCAGCTGCGTTTCGTGCTGCGCGAAGGCAAGAAACGCCAGATCCGCCGCATGTGTGAACTGGTCGGCCTGAAGGTGGTGGGCCTGAAGCGCGTGCGCATCGGGCGCGTGGCGCTGGGCGACCTGCCGCTGGGGCAATGGCGCTACCTGCGCGAAGACGAGCGTTTCTGAACGCCGGGCCGCGCGGCCCGATTGGTCGTGTGCGCCGACATCTGTAGTCGGGGCCCGCCAGTTTTTTCAGTCTGTTTCCGGCACAGGCTTATGTCATCAAACCGGGAGTATCCTTCGCCTGCCCGCTGCTTCCCAGGCGCTCCATCAGGAATTCGATGAAGATCCGGGTCTTGGCGGGCAGAAGCCGGGTCTCGGTCACCGCATACACCGGAAACGGCCCCAGTTGCCAGTCCGGCAGCACACGCTGCAACTGGCCCGACTGCTGTTCGGCCAGTTGGCCGCCCACCAGCACCGCGATGCCGGCCCCCAGCATGGCCAGGCGCCGCGCCATGGCCACGCCGTTGACGGAAAAGCGGTTGCCCGGCGTGAATTCGATGTGCTGAATGCCGTCGGTCAGCGGCCAGCGGGTCACCCGTCCTGCGCCTTCGGCGCGGAACTCGATGCACTCGTGGCGGGTCAGGTCGCTGGGGTGCCGGGGTTCTCCGTGCTTCTCCAGGTATTCGCGCGAGGCGTACAGGTAGGCGGGCAGCATGCCCAGCAGCCTCGCGATCTGCGTCGAGTCGGGCAGTTCGCCGATCTCGATGGAAACATCGCAGGTCTGGAACACGCGCGAAGCGTGGTCCGGATTGGCCAGGTCCAGGAAAAACGTGACGTCGGGGTAGCGGCGGGAAAACTCCATGAACGATTCAGCCAGGAAGTCCGTGCCGAAATCCGCGGGCATGTTGACCCGCAGCGGCCCGGCCGGCGTGTCCACCAGGTTCTGCAGTTCCTCGTGGGCGATCTGCGCCTCGGCCACGATGCGCTGGCAGCGTTCGAAGTACAGGCGGCCGGCGTCGGTCAGCTCGACCTTGCGGGTGGTGCGGCTCAGCAGCCGCAGCCCGACCGAGCGCTCCAGGTCGGCGACCTGGCGCGAAAGCGTCGATTTGGGCACCCCGAGGGTGGCCGCGGCGCGGCTGAAGCTGCGGGTTTTCGCGACTTCGACGAAAAGTTCCATGCCTTGCAAGCGTTTCATGGCGGAATTCTGTCATATCAAGGGCTTGGAAATTGTCCCATATATGGAATGAAGTTTTCTCTAGATGACTCTTTGTTTCTCGGGCGGGATAACGCAGAATGCGAGTTCTGCAATGCAGCAATGCGACAAAGCCCAGCCTGCGTGTTCTAGGCAAATCCATCCGGCCAATCCACGCGGACCGCGCGACAGCGGTCCCGGGGACGCGTTTTCTTCCGGGGCCCGCCCGGCAGGCGACGCCTACGGGCCGCAGGGCCCGCGCAGCGGGTGCGGCATGGGTAATTTTTTGGAAATCGGGAATGCAATCTATGAATAAGAACAGCGCTATGTGGCGCGGCGCGGCGATCGCCACGCTGACGGCATCGGCACTTACACTGGCGGCCTGCGGCAAGCAGCAAGAGGCCCCCCAGGCAGGCAAGCCACAGGTGACCGTGGTGACCCTGGCCACCCAACCCGTTTCCCTGACCACCGAACTGCCGGGCCGGACTTCGCCCTTCCGGGTGGCCGAGGTCCGGCCCCAGGTCAATGGCATCGTCCAGAAGCGCCTCTTCACCGAGGGCGGCGAGGTCAAGGCCGGGCAGCAGCTCTACCAGATCGATCCCGCGCTGTACCAGGCCAGCCTGGACAGCCAGCGCGCCGCGCTGGCGCGCGCCCAGGCGCAGCAGAAGACGGCCGCGCTGCTGGCCGAGCGCTACAAGCCGCTGGTGGCCACGCGCGCGGTCAGCCAGCAGACCTACGACAACGCCGTCGCCGCGCGCGACCAGGCGGCCGCCGACGTGCTGTCGGCCCGCGCCGCGCTGGACACGGCGCGCATCAACCTGGTCTACACCAAGGTGCTGTCGCCCATCGACGGCATCATCGGGCGCTCCACGGTGACCGAGGGCGCGCTGGTCACGGCCAACCAGACCGGGGCGCTGGCCACGGTGCAGCAGATCGATCCGATCTACGTCGACGTGACGCAGTCCACCGTGCAGCTGCTGCGCCTGCAGAACGCGCTGGCCAGCGGCGAGCTGAAGAAGGCCGACGGCGAACAGGCCGCGCTGGTGACGCTCACGCTGGAAGACGGTTCGCAATACGCGCAGCAGGGCAAGCTGCAATTCTCCGAAGTCACGGTCGATCCGGGCACCGGCTCGGTCACGCTGCGCGCGGTGTTCCCCAACCCGGACCGCCGCCTGCTGCCGGGCATGTTCGTGCGCGCCCGCCTGGCCGACGGCGTCGCCGCCGACGGCCTGCTGGTGCCGCAGCGCGGCGTGACCCGCAACCAGCGCGGCGTTCCGACGGCGCTGGTGGTCAACGCCAAGAACCAGGTCGAACTGCGTGAACTCAAGACCGACCGCGCCATCGGCGACAAGTGGCTGGTCACCGAAGGCCTGGCCGCCGGCGACAAGGTCATCGTCGAAGGCGTGCAGATGGTGCGCCCGGGCGTGGAAGTGATCGCCACCGAGGCCAGCGCCAAGGCGCCGCAAGCGGCGCAGCCGCAGGCGGCCGCGGCGGCGAAGCAGTAGTCAGGGAGCTCGCATGGCAAAGTTTTTCATAGATAGGCCGGTATTCGCCTGGGTGATAGCAATCGTGCTGATGATGGCCGGTGCGCTGTCCATCCTGGGGCTGCCGGTCGCCCAGTACCCCAACATCGCGCCGCCGGCCATCGGCATCGCGGTGACCTACCCGGGCGCCTCGGCGCAGACCGTGCAGGACACCGTGGTCCAGGTGATCGAGCAGCAGATGAACGGCCTGGACGGCCTGCAATACATCTCCTCGGAAAGCAATTCCGACGGCAGCATGTCCATCACGCTGACCTTCGCGCAGGGAACCAACCCCGACACCGCGCAGGTGCAGGTGCAGAACAAGCTGTCGCTGGCGCAGCCGCTGCTGCCGCAGGAAGTGCAGCAGCAGGGCATCCGCGTCACCAAGGCCACCAAGAACTTCCTGATGGTGGCCGGCTTCGTGTCCACCGACGGCTCGATGACCAAGGACGACCTGGCCGACTACGTCGCGTCCTACGTCCAGGACCCCATCAGCCGCACGCAGGGCGTGGGCGACTTCCAGCTGTTCGGTTCGCAGTACGCGATGCGCATCTGGCTGGACCCGGCCAAGCTGGTGAACTTCGGCCTGACCACGGTCGACGTGGTCAACGCCATCAAGGAGCAGAACGTACAGGTGTCGTCCGGCCAGCTGGGCGGCCTGCCGTCGGTGCGCGGCCAGCAGCTCAACGCCACCATCATCGGCCCGTCGCGCCTGGAGAAACCGGAAGACTTCGAGCGCATCCTGCTCAAGGTCAACACCGACGGCTCGCAGGTGCGCCTGGGCGACGTCGCCAGCATCGAGCTGGGCGGGCAGACCTACGCCATCGACAGCTACTACAACGGCAAGCCGGCCTCGGGCCTGGCCGTCAAGCTGGCGCCGGGCGCCAACGCGCTGGACACGGCGCAGGCGGTGCGCGACACCATCAACAGCCTGAAGCCTTACTTCCCGCCGGGCATGGACGTCGTCTATCCGTATGACACGACGCCGTTCGTCAGCCTGTCGATCCATGAAGTGTTCAAGACGCTGATCGAGGCCATCATCCTGGTGTTCCTGGTGATGTACCTGTTCCTGCAGAACTTCCGCGCGACCATCATCCCCACGCTGGCCGTGCCGGTGGTGCTGCTGGGCACGTTCGCAGTGCTGGCGGCGTTCGGCTATTCCATCAATACGCTGACCATGTTCGGCATGGTGCTGGCCATCGGCCTGCTGGTCGACGACGCCATCGTGGTGGTCGAGAACGTCGAGCGGGTGATGGCCGAAGAAGGGCTGTCGCCCAAGCAGGCGACGCGCAAGTCCATGTCGCAGATCACCGGCGCGCTGATCGGCATCGCCATGGTGCTGGCCGCCGTGTTCATTCCCATGGCGTTCTTCGGCGGCTCCACGGGCGTGATCTATCGCCAGTTCTCCATCACCATCGTGTCGTCCATGGTGCTGTCGGTGATCGTGGCCATCGTGTTCACGCCGGCGCTGTGCGCCACGCTGCTCAAGCCGATTCCCAAGGGCCATCACGGTTCCAAGAAGGGCTTTTTCGGCTGGTTCAACCGCAGTTTCGACCGCAGCAGCAACGGCTACGCCAACACGGTGGCGCGCGGCCTGAACCGCAGCAAGCGCCTGATGCTGATCTACCTGGCGCTGGTGATCGCCATGGGCTGGATGTTCACGCGCATTCCCACCGCCTTCCTGCCGGACGAGGACCAGGGCATTCTGTTCGCCCAGATCCAGGCCCCGGCCGGCTCGACGGCGCAGGCGACCCAGGCCGTCATCGACGACGCCACCGCCTATCTGCTGAACGAAGAGAAGGACGCCGTGGTGTCGGTGTTCGCGGTCAACGGCTTCAACTTCGGCGGCCGCGGCCAGAACGCCTCCATGCTGTTCATCAAGCTGCGCGACTGGGAAGAGCGCGGCGACGCCAGCCTGAAGGCCGGCGCCGTGGCGGCGCGCGCCAACGCGCACTTCGCCAAGACCGAGCGCCGCGCGCAGCTGTTCGTGGTGCCGCCGCCGGCCGTGATGGAGCTGGGCAACGTCACCGGCTTCGACTTCCAGCTGATGGACCGCGCCGGCGTGGGCCACGAGAAGCTGCTGGCCGCGCGCAACCAGCTGCTGGGCGAAGCGGCCAAGAGCCCGGTGCTGCGCGGCGTGCGTCCCAACGGCATCGAGGACGCGCCGCAATACCAGCTCGACATCGACCGCGAAAAGGCGCGCGCGCTGGGCGTGGCGGTGTCGGACATCAACGCCACGCTGGCCACCGCCTGGGGCTCGTCGTACGTCAACGACTTCATCGACCGCGGCCGCGTGAAGAAGGTGTTCGCGCAGGGCGAGGCTTCCTCGCGCATGCTGCCGGAAGACCTGGACAAGTGGTACGTGCGCAACAAGGCCGGCGACATGGTGCCGTTCTCGGCCTTCTCCAAGGCCACCTGGAGCTTCGGCCCGCAGAAGCTGAACCGCTACAACGGCGTGCCGTCGTACAACATCCAGGGCCAGGCGGCGCCGGGCTACAGCTCGGGCGCGGCGATGGAGGAAATGGAGCGGCTGGCGGCCAAGCTGCCGGTGGGCGTGGGTTTCGAGTGGACCGGCCTGTCGTTCGAAGAACGCCTGTCCGGCGCCCAGGCGCCCGCGCTCTACGCGATTTCGCTGATCGTGGTGTTCCTGTGCCTGGCGGCGCTGTATGAAAGCTGGACCATCCCGTCGGCGGTGATGCTGGTGGTGCCGCTGGGCATTATCGGGGCGTTGCTGGCGACCATGATGCGCGGCCTGTCCAACGACGTGTACTTCCAGGTGGGCCTGCTCACCACCATCGGCCTGGCGGCCAAGAACGCCATCCTGATCGTGGAGTTCGCCAAGGAGCACTACGAAGCCGGCGCCAGCCTGACGGAATCGGCCATCCACGCCGCCCGCCAGCGCCTGCGTCCCATCCTGATGACGTCCATGGCGTTCATCCTGGGCGTGACCCCGCTGGCGATCTCCACCGGCGCCGGCTCGGGCAGCCAGAACGCCATCGGCACGGGCGTGATCGGCGGCATGCTGACCGGCACCTTCCTGGCCATCTTCTTTGTTCCGGCCTTCTTCGTGGTCATGCTGCGCGTGTTCAAGGTCAAGCGCATGAGCGAAAACGTCGACGAGCACGACGCCAGCGCCACGGAAGGACAATCGCAATGAAATACCCGATGAGAACCTTGCTGTCTGTATCCCTGGCGGCGGCCCTGGCGGGCTGCTCGCTGGCCCCGACCTACGAACGGCCGGACGCGCCCGTCGAGTCGGCCTATCCCACCGGCGCGGCCTACGACTCGGCCCAGCCGGCCGACGCGGGCGGCCTGGCCACGGCCGATATCGGGTGGCGCGACTTCTTCGAAGACCCGCTGCTGCAGCAGCTGATCGAGCAGTCGCTGGCCAATAACCGCGACCTGCGGGTGGCGGCCCTGAACGTCGAGGCCGCGCGCGCGCAGTACCGCATCCAGCGCGCCGACCTGATGCCCAGCGTCGGCATCGCCGGGCAGGAGAGCGCCCAGCGCACGCCGGCAGACCTGTCGCCCAGCGGACGCGCCACCACCAGCCACAGCTACCAGGTGGGCGCCGCGATGTCGGCCTGGGAGCTGGACCTGTTCGGCCGCATCCGCAGCCTGAGCGACCAGGCGCTGGAGACCTATCTGGCGCTGGACGAAACGCGCACGGCGGCGCAGCTCACGCTGATCGCCGAGGTGGCCAACGCCTACCTGACGCTGCGCGCCGACCAGGAACTGCTGGCGTTGACCCGCGACACCCTCAAGAGCCAGGAGGATTCCTTCAAGCTCACCCAGCAGAGCTACGACCAGGGCCTGTCCACGGCGCTGGACCTGAGCCAGGCCGAAACCTCGCTGCGCACCGCCCAGCGCAACCTGTCGCAGTACACGCGGCAGGCCGCGCAGGACCGCAACGCGCTGGTGCTGCTCGTGGGCCAGCCGCTGTCGCCCGAAATCACCGCGGCGCTCGACCAGGCCCAGCGGCTGGACGACGGCATGCTGCCGACCACGCTGCCGGCCGGGCTGCCCTCGGACCTGCTGGTGCGGCGTCCGGACATCCGCGCCGCCGAGCACCAGTTGAAGGGCGCCAACGCCAACATCGGCGCGGCCCGCGCGGCGTTCTTCCCGACCATCAGCCTGACCGGCTCGGCCGGCACCGCCAGCGCCAGTCTGGGCGGCCTGTTCGAAGGCGGCTCGGGCGCCTGGAGCTTCGTGCCCCAGATCACGATGCCGATCTTCGCCGGCGGCTCGCTGCTGGCTGGCCTGGACCTGGCCAAGGTGCAGAAGAACATCCAGGTCGCGCAATACGAGAAAGCCATCCAGACCGGCTTTCGCGAAGTGGCCGACGCCCTGGCCGGGCGCGGCACGCTGGACGAGCAGATCGAGGCCCAGCGCCTGCTGGTGGCCGCCAACCAGCGCGCCTATGACGCGTCCGACCAGCGCTTCCGCCAGGGCATCGACGACTACCTGAGCGTGCTGGACTCGCAGCGCTCGCTCTACAGCGCGCAGCAGGCGCTGGTGGAGACCCGGCGGGCCCGTCTGTCCAACCTGGTCACCTTGTACAAGGTGCTGGGCGGGGGCTGGACGGAACGCACCGCGAGCGCGCAGGCGGGGTCCTGATGGGTTTCGCGCGATCGAGTCCGGGGGGTTTGGCTGCAGGGTGCCGCGCTGCACCCATCCTACGATTGGCGGCGCTACCTGCGTAGGATGGGTGCAGCGCGAGACCTGCTAAGCAAGAACCCGGACATCCACCGCGCGAAACCCGTCAGCCGGCGCCAGCCGGCAACACCCTCTACAAAAAAAACGGGGCTGGTCGAAAGACCAGCCCCGTTTTTCATCCATTCATACCGTCAAGCCCGTTTCTTGGCGATCAGGCCCACCACGAACAGCACGATGATCGCGCCGACGACCGATCCGATCCAGCCGGCCGGTTCGCCGGGGGCGTACCAGCCCAGCGATTGCCCGAGGAAGCCGGCGACGACGGCGCCGATGATACCCAGAATCGTGGTCATGATGATCCCCATGTTCTGGTCTCCGGGCATGATGGCGCGGGCGATCAGGCCCACGATGAACCCGACGATGATCATGATGATGATGCTCATGCGCGTACTCCTTACTAGAGTAAAAGGGGGCAGTGTGCACAGATGATACCCATGCCCGGGTCGCGCCGGCTGTAACAACAAGTATGCGGCGCGCGCCGGCTCAGGAAGTCAGCTCGATCAGCTGGCGCACATCCTTGGTCAGCGCCTCGACGCTGTCGGTGTCCGAGGCCAGCAGGCGGGCCTTGCCGTCCTTGTCGAAGATGTACACGCCGCGGCTGTGGGTGACCTCGTACATGTCGGCGTCGTCGCCCGGGCGCGGCTTTTCGATCTGGTAGGCCACGCGGTAGCGGCGCGCCAGGTCGGCGATCTGCTTTTCGTCGCCGGTCACGCCGATGGCGTTGCTGTTGAAGGCGTTGACGTAGGCCTGCAGGATGTCGGGCGTGTCGCGGTGCGGGTCCACGCTGACGAACAGGATGCGCACGTCCTTGGCCTCGTCGCCCAGGTTCTGCAGCACGGCCGTCAGTTGCGCCATGGTGGTGGGGCAGATGTCGGGGCAGCTGGCGTAGCCGAAAAACAGCAGCACGGTCTTGCCCTTGAGGTCGTCGCTGCTGACCGTTTTGCCGCCGGCGCCGGACAGCGAGAATTTCAGGTCGGGCAGGTGGCCCTTGACGTTGTAGAGGGTCCAGTCGACGTTTCTTTCGCCGCAGGCGGCAAGGAATACGCAGAAAGCCAGCAGCAGGCCACGCCAGGCGCGGCCGGAAATAAGGTGTCGCATGAGTCCAAAGGCCGGTTGCAGGGTAAACCTCTGGATTCTACCCGCAAGCCGTGACCGCAAAATACAAACGGCCCGCGCGCGGCGGGCCGTCAGGCGTCGTGGCGTCGTGGGGTCAGGCCGGCGTCATGCCGCTGTGGCGCAGCAGCGCGTCGATGCGCGGGGCGCGTCCGCGGAAGGCGGCGAAGGATTCCGCCGCCGGGCGCGAGCCGCCCACCGCCAGCACCTCGCGCCGGAAGCGCGCGCCGGTGGCGGGGTCCAGCGTGCTCAGCGCGTTGCCGGCCTGCAGGGCGGCGGCTTCCTCGAAGGCCTCGTAGGCGTCGGCCGACAGCACCTCGGCCCACTTGTAGCTGTAGTAGCCGGCGCCGTAGCCGCCGGCGAACAGGTGCGAGAAGGCATGCGGGAACCGGTGCCAGGCCGGCGGGAACAGCACCGCCACTTCCTTGCGCACTTCCTGCAGCAGATCCATCACCTCGGCGATCGAGGCGCCGGTGGCGCGGTCGTGCATCAGCATGTCGAACAGGGCGAACTCGATCTGGCGCACCGTCTGCATGCCGCTCTGGTAGTTGCGGGCGGCGACCAGGCGGTCGTAGAGCGCGCGCGGCAGCGGCTCGCCGGTGTCGACGTGGGCAGACAGCTTCTGCACCACGGCCCATTCCCAGCAGAAGTTCTCCATGAACTGCGAAGGCAGTTCGATGGCGTCCCATTCCACGCTGGCGAACGCGGACGCGCCCGGCTCGTCGACCTCGGACAGCAGGGCATGCAGCGCGTGGCCGGTTTCATGGAACAGCGTGATGACGTCGTCGTGGGTCAGGACCGCGGCCTTGTCGCCGTTGGGGCGCGAGAAATTGCAGGTCAGATAGGCGATGGGCGTCTGCAGACGGCCGGCCACGACCCGGCGGGTGCGCTCGCTGTCGACCCAGGCGCCGCTTTGCTTGCCGGCGCGCGCGTACAGGTCCAGGTACAGATGGCCGATGAGCTTGCCGTCCGGGCTTTCCACGCGCACGCCGCGCACGTCGGCATGCCAGGACGAGACCGGGGTTTCCTGCAGGCGCACGTCGAAAAGCGTTTCGATGACCTCGAACAGGCCGGCCAGCACGCGCGGTTCGGTGAAATACTGCTTCACCTCGTCCTCGGAATAGGCGTAGCGCGACTCGCGCAGGCGTTCCGAGGCAAAGGGCACGTCCCAGGGCTGCAGTTCGTCCAGGCCCAGTTCGGCGCTGGCGTAGGCCTTGAGTTCGGCCAGGTCGCGTTCGGCGAACGGCTTGGCGCGCGCGGCCAGGTCGCGCAGGAACACGGTGACTTCGCGCGCGTCGCGCGCCATGCGGGTCTGCAGGCGCAGCGCCGCGAACGTGCCCAGACCCAGCAGGCCGGACTCTTCGGCGCGCAGCGCCAGCAGTTCTTCGATCAGCGGGGAATTGTCGTAGCGCGCGTCGCCCTGTTCGGAGGCCACCGTGCCGTAGCCGCGGTACAGCGCCTCGCGCAGCGAGCGGTCGTGCGCGTACTGCATCACGGGCAGGTAGCAGGGCATCTTCAGCGTCAGCTTCCAGCCCGGCTTGCCGTCTTCCTCGGCGGCGGCGCGGGCCGCGGCCCGCACGTCGGCCGGGATGCCGGCCAGGCGCGATTCGTCCTCGACCAGCAGCGACCAGGCGTCGATCGCGTCCAGCACGTTCTCGGAGAACTTCTGCGAAGCCTGGGCCTCGCGGTCGGAAATGGCGGCGTAGCGTTCCCGGTCGGCGCCCTGCAGCTCCACGCCGCTGAGGCGGAAGTCGCGCAGCGCCATGTCGACGATGCGGCGGCGCACCGGCGTCCAGGACGCGAAATCGGGGGCGGCGGCCAGGCGCTGGTATTGCTTGTACAGGCCTTCGTGCAGGCCGACCCAGGTGGAGAATTCGGTGACCAGGGGCAGGGCGGCGTTGTAGGCCTCGCGCAGCTCCGGCGTATTGACCACGGCGTTCAGGTGGCCGGCCACCGACCAGGCGCGCCACAGGCGTTCCGAGGCGGTGTCCAGCGGCTCGACCACGGCTTCCCAGGTCGGCGCCAGTTGCGGGTCGGCGGCCGCGTCCACGGCCTGGCGGGCGATGCCCAGCAGCTGCTCGACGGCCGGCACGATGTGCGAGGGCTTGACGGCCGCGTAATCGACGAGGTCGGAGACTGGGGCGAGCAGGGGATTCTGGGTCATGGTGTTACAGGCTGGAAAGGGGTGAACGGCGCCCGGGCGCCGGCAAGGGCATGAGAATCAGGTGAGGGCGATCTGCCCGAACGCAAGGGCAGATCGCAGGACCGGCGCCGCGGCCAGGGCGGCCGCCGGCGCGCCGGCCGTCAGGCCGCGGCCCGTTCCGCCGCCTCGACGGTATTGACCAGCAGCATCGCGATGGTCATGGGGCCCACGCCGCCCGGCACGGGCGTGATGGCGCCGGCCACTTCCTTGGCGGAAGCGAAGTCCACGTCGCCGCAGAGCTTGCCGTCGGCGCCGCGGTTGATGCCCACGTCGATGACGACGGCGCCGGGCTTGATCATCGAGCCGTCGATCATGCCGGGCTTGCCGGTGGCGACCACCAGCACGTCGGCGCGGCGGGTCTGCGCCGCCAGGTCGCGCGTCTTGGAGTTGCAGATGGTGATGGTGGCGCCGGCCTGCAACAGCAGCATGGCCATCGGCTTGCCGACGATGTTGCTGGCGCCGACGATCACGGCCTCGGCGCCGCGCAGCGCCACGCCTTCGGATTCCAGCATCTTCATCACGCCGTAGGGCGTGCACGGGCGGAACAGCGGCTGGCCGGTCATGAGCAGGCCGGCGTTGCTGATGTGGAAGCCGTCCACGTCCTTCTCGGCCGCGATGGCCTCGATGACCTTGTGCGAGTCCATGTGCTTGGGCAGCGGCAGCTGCACCAGGATGCCGTGGATGGACGGATCGCGGTTCAGTTCGCCGATGCGGGCCAGCAGTTCGGCCTCGGTCATGTCGGCGGGATACTGCTCTTTCACGGAATGCAGGCCGGCCTTTTCGCAGGCGGCGACCTTGTTGCGCACGTAGACCTGGGAGGCGGGGTCTTCGCCCACCAGCACCACGGCCAGGCCGGGGCGGGTGCCCTTGGCGGCCAGGGCGGCGACGCGTTGGGCGACTTCTTCGCGGATGCGCTGCGACAGGGCGGCGCCGTCAATAATCCTGGCTGTCATGCATGAGCCTCGGGTTTGGCCAAGGCCACTTTCATCAAATCTGCAACAGTGGTCACTTCAAGTTTTTCCATGATGTTGGCGCGGTGCGCCTCGACGGTCTTGATGCTGATGCCCAGGTCGTCGGCGATCTGCTTGTTCAAGCGGCCGGCGACGATGCGCTCCAGCACCTGTTGCTCGCGCGCGGTCAGGCGCGCCAGCATGGCTTCGTGGTCCTTCTGGGCCTGGTGCTTGCTGACGCGCTGCGTCGCCTGCTCCAGCATGCGCGCCACGATTTCGCGCAGATCGGATTCGTTGAACGGCTTTTCCAGGAAGTCGACCGCGCCTTTCTTCATGGTGGACACGGCCATGGGCACGTCGCCGTGGCCGGTGATGAAGACGATGGGCAGCGGCGCATTGCGGGCGATCAGCTGTTCCTGCAGTTCGAGGCCGCTCATGCCGGGCATGCGCACGTCGGCGATCAGCACGCCGACCTGGCTGGCGTCGTAGTCTTCCAGGAACGATTCGCCGCTGGCGTAGGCGCGAACGCGGTAGCCATTGGCCTCCAATAGCCAGCGCAGCGAATCGCGTACCGCTTCGTCGTCGTCGACAATGAATACCGTGCTCGACAGGGGGGGCGTGTTCATGCGTGCAACTCCTCGGACTGATCGTTCTGGGCCTGCGTCTGGGTCGCAGCGCAGGGCAGGGTAAAGCGGAAGATGGTGCCGCCGGCGGGGTTGGGGTCTGCCCACAGGCGGCCGTGGTGCGATTCGATAATGGTACGGCAGATATTCAGCCCCATGCCCAGGCCCTGGGTCTTGGTGCTGAAGAAGGGTTCGAACAGGCGCTCGGGCTCGGCCAGGCCGTGGCCGCGGTCGACCACGGCCACTTCGATATGCTGGTCGTGCAGGATCACGGCGACCTTGAGCTCGTCGGATTCGCTCTTTTCCATGGCCTCCAGCCCGTTCTTCAGCAGGTTCAGCAGCACCTGCTCGATCAGGATGGGGTCGGCCAGCACGTCCGGCGCGTTCGACGGCACGAAGCTGTCGATGCGGATGCGGCGCTTGCGCGCGTCGATCTCGGCGAAGCCGATGGCGTTGTCGACGATGCGGCCGATGGCCACGCGCTGGCGGCGCGGCTCGCTGCGCTTCACGAATTCGCGGATGCGGCTGATGATCTTGCCGGCGCGTTCGGCCTGCGAGGCGGCCTTTTCCAGCGCCGGCAGCAGCATGTTGGGGCTGGTGTGGCCGGCCTTGACCAGGGCCACCGCGCCCATGCTGTAGTTGGCGATGGCGGTCAGCGGCTGGTTCAGTTCGTGCGCCAGCGAGGAGGCCATTTCGCCCATGGTGGTCAGGCGGCTGGTGAGCTGGATCTTCTCCTGCTGCACGCGCGAGGCTTCTTCGTGGACGCGGCGCTCGGTGATGTCGCGCGCCACCTGCATGCGCACGCGGCGCCCGTCGGTCCAGGCCAGCATGCGGTGGTGCACCTCGAACCAGCGCTGCACCGAAGGCGCGAAGACTTCGACCGACTCGTCGGTGAAGCGGCCGCGGCGGCCGGCCAGCAGCTCGTCGTGGCCGCCGGTCTGGGCGCCGAAGACGCGGCGGTAGGTGCGGTTGGCGAACAGCAGCTCCAGGCCGTCGTGGGTGTCGGCGGTGACCGAGATGGCGTCGTCCAGGCCTTCCAGCACCGTCATGAAGCGTTCATGCGCGGCGGTCAGCGCCTCGCGGATGCGCTTGGGTTCGGTGATGTCGGTCATGGAGGTCATCCAGCCGATCTGGTTGCCGTTGGGGTCGAGCAGCGGCGAGACGTACATGCGGGCGGTGAAGCGCGAGCCGTCGCGGCGCTGGGCCTCGACTTCCAGGCCGCTGCTGGGCGTCTTGCCCGACATCAGCACGTCCAGCGTGTGCTGGTGCTGCTCGTGGCGGCCCGGCACCCAGTAGGGGAAGGGCGGGCTGCGGCCGATCAGGTCGGCCTCGTTCCAGCCGATCATGCGGCAGAAGGCCGGATTGACATAGGCGATGCGGCCTTCCATGTCGAGCACGCGCATGCCGGTGGACATGGAGTTTTCCATGGCCCGGCGAAAACCCGTTTCCGCGATCAGCGCGGCCTCGGCCGACGAGCGAAAGCGCGTATAGCGCCACAGCATCAGCAGGCTGATGACGATCACGCAGGACAGCGCCAGCACCACCCAGATCAGGCGCTGCTGGCGCATTTCCTGGTCGATCGTCACGAACATGACGCTGTCGTCGTGGATGCGCTGCAACCAGAAGAACACCGCCATCACGCAGATATAGAGGATCAGCACCATGGCGGGCGTGACCCAGTACACCCCGCGTCGGCGCGTGCGGGCGTGGTCGTGGAACGGCGTGGGTATATTGGACTTGGGCGCGCTGGACATGGAATTCGGGCCAGATAGACCGGGCATTTTAGTGCCTATTGGCGGTGAATTGCCGGGAATCGACACCTCCTTTTGGAGGACATATCCAAAGGGATGAAAAGATGGCGTTCAGCTTCCGGTCAATTTTCCATATTATGAAATGCCGTACCGCAACATGAAATTTTCCTTGCGACCGGTTATCCTTCCTTCTTAGAATGCCGGCTGATAGGGAACCCCTGACCGGGCCCCTGGCAGCTCTCTGTACACCCCGACCCATGCATGACATGGTAGCCCGGATGATCCCGGCTACCATGGCATGTCCGCGAGCAGACAAGAAGCGGGTGTGGTCACGAACGAACCCAACAGGAGACACACGATGTCCTCTTTCGCCCAGGCTGGCGCCGTGCAGGCCGCCAACGACGAAGACACCCTAGAAACCCAGGAGTGGCTCGAAGCCCTGGCGGCAGTCCTCGACCGCGAAGGACCGCAGCGCGCCCACTACCTGCTCGAACGCCTGATCGATGAGGCGCGCCGTTCCGGCGCCCACATCCCGTTCTCGCCCAACACCGCCTACGTCAACACCATCCCGCCCGGCCTGGAGCCGGCGCATCCGGGCAACCTGGAACTGGAAGCCCGCATCCGTTCGTACGTGCGCTGGAACGCCATGGCCATGGTGGTCAAGGCCAACAAGCACAATCCGCCCGACGGCGGCGACCTGGGCGGCCACATCGCCTCCTTCGCCTCGCTGGCCACCATGATCGGCTGCGGCCAGAACCACTTCTGGCACGCCGAGGACGAAAACCACGGCGGCGATCTGGTCTACTTCCAGGGCCACACCTCGCCCGGCATGTACGGCCGCGCCTACCTCGAAGGCCGCCTGACCGAAGACCAGCTCAACCACTTCCGCCAGGAAGTCGACGGCAAGGGCCTGTCCTCGTACCCGCACCCCAAGCTGATGCCGGACTTCTGGCAGTTCCCGACGGTGTCGATGGGCCTGGGCCCGCTGATGGCCATCTACCAGGCGCGCTTCCTGAAGTACCTGCACGCCCGCGGCATCGCCGACACCAGCAAGCGCAAGGTCTGGGTGTTCTGCGGCGACGGCGAAATGGACGAACCCGAGTCGCTGGGCGCCATCGCCCTGGCCGCGCGCGAAAAGCTCGACAACCTGATCTTCGTGATCAACTGCAACCTGCAGCGCCTGGACGGCCCGGTGCGCGGCAACGGCAAGATCATCCAGGAACTGGAAGGCGACTTCCGCGGTTCGGGCTGGAACGTGATCAAGCTGATCTGGGGCGGCTACTGGGACCCGCTGCTGGCCCACGACAAGGAAGGCATCCTGCGCCAGATCATGGAAGACACCGTGGACGGCGAGTACCAGGCGTACAAGGCCAACGACGGCAAGTTCGTGCGCGAGAACTTCTTCGGCAAGCACCCCAAGCTGCTGGAAGCCGTGTCGCGCATGAGCGACGAGGACATCTGGCGCCTGAACCGCGGCGGCCATGACCCGCACAAGGTGTTCGCGGCCTTCGACGCGGCCACCAAGCACGAAGGCCAGCCCACCGTGATCCTGGCCAAGACCATCAAGGGCTACGGCATGGGCCACGTCGGCCAGGCCAAGAACCCGACCCACCAGCAGAAGAAGCTGGAGCTGGATTCCATCCGCGAATTCCGCGACCGCTTCGCCATCCCCATCCCGGATGACAAGCTGGCCGATCTGCCGTACTTCAAGCCGGCCGACGATTCCCCCGAAATGAAGTACCTGCACGAGCGCCGCGCCGCGCTGGGCGGCTACCTGCCGCACCGCCGCCAGAAGGCCGACGAGCAGCTCAAGGCCCCGGCGCTGGACGCCTTCAAGGCCGTGCTGGAGCCCACCGCGGAAGGCCGCGAAATCTCCACCACCCAGGCTTTCGTGCGCATCCTGAACCAGATCCTGCGCGACAAGGAACTCGGTCCGCGCGTCGTGCCCATCCTGGCCGACGAATCGCGCACCTTCGGCATGGAAGGCCTGTTCCGCCAGATCGGCATCTACGCGCCGGAAGGCCAGAAGTACACCCCGGTCGACAAGGACCAGGTCATGTACTACAAGGAAGCGGCCGACGGCCAGCTCCTGCAGGAAGGCATCAACGAAGCGGGCGCCATGAGCTCGTGGATCGCGGCGGCCACGTCGTACTCCTCGAACAACCGCATCATGATCCCGTTCTTCATCTACTACTCGATGTTCGGGTTCCAGCGCATCGGCGACCTGGCCTGGGCGGCCGGCGACATGCAGGCGCGCGGCTTCCTGCTGGGCGGCACCGCCGGGCGCACCACGCTCAACGGCGAAGGCCTGCAGCACGAAGACGGCCACAGCCACATCCTGGCCTCGACCATCCCCAACTGCGTCTCGTACGACCCGACCTTCGGCCACGAACTGGCCGTGATCATCCAGCATGGCTTGAAGCGCATGGTGGAAGACCAGGAGAACGTGTACTACTACCTGACGGTGATGAACGAAAACTACCCGCAGCCCGGTCTGACCAAGGGCGACGAGGAAGGCATCATCCGCGGCATGTACAAGCTGAAGTCGCACGGCAAGGGCAAGAACCGCGTGCAGCTGATGGGCTCGGGCACGATCCTGCGCGAAGTGCTGGAAGCGCAGCAACTGCTGGAAGCCGACTGGGGCGTGGCCTCCGACGTCTGGAGCGTCACCAGCTTCACCGAGCTGCGCCGCCACGGCCTGGACGCCGAGCGCCACAACATGCTGCACCCCGAGGACAAGAAGCCGCAGGTCGCCTACGTCACCGAACAGCTGGCCGGCACGGAAGGCCCGATCATCGCGTCGACCGACTACATGAAGCTGTACGCCGACCAGATCCGCCCCTTCATCCCCAAGGGCCGCGAGTACAAGGTGCTGGGCACCGACGGTTTCGGCCGTTCGGACTTCCGCTACAAGCTGCGCGAGCACTTCGAAGTGGATCGCCACTTCGTCGTCCTGGCCGCGCTGCGCGCGCTGGCCGATGAAGGCAAGGTGCCCGTCGCCAAGGTGGCCGAAGCCATCAAGAAGTACGGCATCAACCCGAACAAAGCCAACCCGCAATACGCCTGAGGGTAAAAAGACATGAGCGATATCGTGCAAATCAAGGTTCCCGACATCGGCGACTTCAAGGAAGTGGAAGTTATCGAGGTCCTGGTTGCGGTGGGCGATACGATCAAGGCCGAACAAAGCCTGATCACCGTCGAATCCGACAAGGCCTCGATGGAGATCCCGGCCTCGCAGGGCGGAGTGGTGAAGTCCATCAACGTCAAGGTCGGCGACAAGGTCGCCGAAGGCACGGTGGTGCTGGAAGTGGAGGCCGCCGACGGCGCCGCCGCGCCGGCCGCCAAGGAAGCCCCGAAGCAGGAAGCGCCCAAGGCCGAATCCCAGCCCGCCGCCGCGCCCGCGGCCAAGGCCGAAGCCGCCGCGCCGGCCGCCGCCAGCGGCCCGGTCGAGATCCAGGTGCCCGACATCGGCGACTTCAAGGAAGTCGAAGTCATCGAAGTCATGGTCCAGGTCGGCGACACCATCAAGCCCGAGCAAAGCCTGATCACGGTCGAGTCCGACAAGGCCTCGATGGAAATCCCGGCCTCGCAGGGCGGGGTGGTCAAGGAAGTGAAGGTCAAGGTCGGCGACAAGGTCGCCAAGGGCTCGGTCGTGGCCGTGGTGGAGGGCGCCGCGCCCGCCGCCGCCCCGGCCGCCAAGGCCGAAGCCGCGCCGGCGCCTGCCGCCAAGGCTGAAGCCGCGCCCGCGCCGGCGGCCGCCGCCCCGGCTCCCGCCCAGCGTCCGGCCCCCACCGCCGCGCTCGAAGACGCCAACCTCAAGCCGGGCCAGCTGCCGCACGCCTCGCCGTCGGTGCGCAAGTTCGCCCGCGAACTGGGCGTGAATCTCAGCAAGGTCAAGGGCACCGGTCCCAAGGACCGCATCACCGCCGACGACGTGCGCGCCTTCGTCAAGCAGGCGCTGGCCTCCGGCGCCACCGCGGCCGCCGCGGGCGGCTCGGCCGACGGCGCCGCGCTGGGCCTGCTGCCCTGGCCCAAGGTCGACTTCACCAAGTTCGGCCCGATCGAAGCCAAGCCGCTGTCGCGCATCAAGAAGATCTCGGGCGCCAACCTGCACCGCAACTGGGTCATGATCCCGCACGTCACCAACAACGACGAAGCGGACATCACCGACCTGGAAGCGCTGCGCGTCACGCTGAACAAGGAAAACGAAAAAGCGGGCATCAAGGTCACGATGCTGGCCTTCCTGATCAAGGCCGTGGTCGCGGCCCTGAAGAAGTTCCCCGAGTTCAACGCCTCGCTCGACGGCGACAACCTGGTGCTCAAGCAGTACTACCACATCGGCTTCGCCGCCGACACGCCCAACGGGCTGGTGGTGCCGGTGATCCGCGACGCCGACAAGAAGGGCATCCTGCAGATCGCCCAGGAGATGACCGAGCTGTCCAAGAAGGCCCGCGAAGGCAAGATTTCCCCCGCGGAAATGCAGGGCGGCTGCTTCTCGATCTCGTCTTTGGGCGGCATCGGCGGCACGTCGTTCACGCCCATCATCAACGCGCCCGAAGTGGCCATCCTGGGCGTGTCGCGCTCCTCGCACAAGCCGGTCTGGGACGGCAAGCAGTTCGTGCCGCGCCTGATCGTGCCGCTGTCGCTGTCCTATGACCACCGCGTCATCGACGGCGCCGCGGCCGCCCGCTTCAACGCCTATCTGGGCGCCTTGCTGGCCGACTTCCGCCGCATCGCGCTGTAAACGGGGAGCCTCATGAGCAATACCGTTCAAATCAAAGTGCCGGACATCGGCGACTTCAAGGAAGTCGAAGTCATCGAAGTGCTGGTCGCCGTGGGCGATACCATCAAGGCCGAGCAAAGCCTGATCACCGTCGAATCCGACAAGGCCTCGATGGAAATCCCGGCCTCGCAGGGCGGCGTGGTCAAGTCCGTCAACGTCAAGGTCGGCGACAAGGTCGCCGAAGGCACGGTGGTGCTGGAAGTGGAGGCCGCTGACGCCGCCGCCGCGCCGGCCGCCAAGCAAGCTCCGAAGCAGGAAAGCCCCAAGGCCGCCGAGGCGCCCAAGGCGGCGCCTGCTGCGGCTGCCGCCGCACCCGCCGCGGCCAGCTTCAAGGGCTCGGCCGACGGCGAATACGACATGCTGGTGCTGGGCGCCGGCCCCGGCGGCTACTCCGCCGCCTTCCGCGCCGCCGACCTGGGCCTGTCCGTGGTCCTGGTGGAACGCTACGACACCCTGGGCGGCGTCTGCCTGAACGTGGGCTGCATCCCGTCCAAGGCGCTGCTGCACAACGCCGCCATCATCGACGAAGCGCGCGAGCTGGCCGCACACGGCATCAGCTTCGGCGAGCCCAAGATCGACCTGGACAAGCTGCGCGGCTACAAGGACAGCGTGGTCGCCAAGCTGACCGGCGGCCTGGCCGGCATGGCCAAGGCGCGCAAGGTCACCGTGGTGCACGGCGTGGGCGAATTCGCCGACCCCAACCACCTCACGGTCAAGGCCGCCGACGGCAAGACCCAGACCCTGCGCTTCAAGCAGGCCATCATCGCCGCCGGCAGCCAGTCGGTGAAACTGCCGTTCCTGCCCCAGGACGACCGCATCGTCGATTCCACCGGCGCCTTGCTGCTGCGTGAAATCCCCAAGAAGATGCTGATCATCGGCGGCGGCATCATCGGCCTGGAAATGGGCACCGTGTACTCCACGCTGGGCGCGCGCCTGGACGTGGTCGAAATGCTCGACGGCCTGATGCAGGGCGCCGACCGCGACCTGGTCAAGGTCTGGCAGAAGAAGAACGCCGGCCGCTTCGACAACATCATGTTGAAGACCAAGACCGTCGGCGCCGAAGCCAAAAAGGACGGCATCTACGTCAGCTTCGAAGGCGAGGGCGCGCCCAAGGAGCCGCAGCGCTACGACCTGGTGCTCCAGGCCGTGGGCCGCAGCCCCAACGGCAAGAAGATCGGCGCCGACAAGGCCGGCATCGCAGTGACCGACCGCGGCTTCATCGAAGTCGACCGCCAGATGCGCACCAACGTGCCGCACATCTACGCCATCGGCGACATCGTCGGCCAGCCCATGCTGGCCCACAAGGCCGTGCACGAAGGCCACGTCGCGGCCGAGACCGCCGCCGGCCAGAAGTCCTTCTTCGACGCCCGCGTCATTCCGTCGGTGGCCTACACCGATCCGGAAGTGGCCTGGGTCGGCCTGACCGAAGACGAAGCCAAGAAGCAGGGCGTCAAGATCGAGAAGGGCGTCTTCCCCTGGGCCGCCTCCGGCCGCGCCATCGCCAACGGCCGCGACGAAGGCTTCACCAAGCTCATCTTCGACGCTGAAACCCACCGCATCCTGGGCGGCGGCATCGTCGGCACCCACGCCGGCGACCTCATCAGCGAACTGGCCCTGGCCGTCGAAATGGGCGCCGACGTCGTCGACATCGCCAAGACCATCCACCCGCACCCCACCCTGGGCGAATCCGTGGGCATGGCCGCCGAAGTCGCCGAAGGCGTCTGCACGGACTTGCCGCCGATGAAGAAGAAGTAAGCAGGCAGCGGTTCGCCGCCGATGTTGCTGATAACGAGCGCCGGTTCCTGATTTGGGGGCCGGCGCTTTTTTTTGTATCGCTGTCAGGGGGTAGCTTGCAGGCGCCCGTTGCTGGGGTCGAATTTCGGCATTGCTGTGGCTGCGCACGACCGCTGGGGGTGCTGCCTATAACCCATTCAAGGCCGGCTTGGACATTCCTTCACCGTACCCCAGGCCCGATGCGGTTCACAGAACTGCTTGCGGGCCCCCCAGGCACAGTCCGGACGTTCGAAAAAACCCAACTGCGCGCAACGCGCAAGCTCGCCTCTGAGCGCATCCAGCCAAGCCCAAGGGCTCTGCGCCGGGATTTCGGTGATGCGCAAGGTCGAGCGCGGCCCGGTCGGCGCGTTAGCCGCCGGTTCCGGCGTGGGTGGGGTGCGTGGCGCTGTGGCAGGCTCGGGCGCCGTGACTTCCGGCTGCGCCGGTGTTGCGGTATGCGTCTCCGGCTCGACTATCGCCTCTGGCGCAGCCGTGAACGGCAGAGGTTCCGGCAGCACGGGTTCGAGCGGCGTCAGCGGCACCCGCTGGGGCTCGGCCGCCGTGGCGCTGGACCTTACATTAGGCGAACTCCACGACACCACCAATAGCACGAGCGCACCGTAGATCGCCAGCGTATAGAGCACGGTCAACGTCGCATAGCCCACACGCTTGCCGGTGATGGGACGCGCCTCGTCGCGGCCCAGCAATTCGCGCCAGCGCACCAGCAGTGCGCCCGGCGCAGAGATCAGCCCCCAGCCGAGGCGTCGCAGCAGGTTGGGTTGATGTGGAGGCAGCGTGGCCTGTACCTGCGCGGCCAGCAGTTCGCGTAGGGCACGATTTTCTTCCAGCAGCCGGCGGGTCTGCTCGTCTTCTGGCGCCTGATCCGGGGCCGCGGTACTGCCGGGCTGCGGTGTGTGTGGATCGGAAGGCGAGGTGGTCATGGTGTGAAAAATCTAGATACAAACGGCGCGGTTGCAATTATGTAGCACCTTGGCCGATGGCGAATCAGGGAACAGATGCCCAAAAATGCCACTCGGCTGCGGTACGCCGAGCTTGATCAGGGCGCGCCATCAGGCGCCGATTCTGGCTGGCTTTCGGTGACCTAGCAGGGCCAAGAGAGGCAAGGTCACCACGCCGGCGGCATGACGAACACAGGTCAGCTTGTTGTTGTGAATACCAGCCCCTGCAGCGACGACGGGCGGATGGAAATGGGATCGATCTCAGTTTGAAAAAACACAAGCCGGCGGATGCCGGCTTGTGTTGAGTGCCGGGGATATCCCGGCTTTGCGGATCGCAGGGCGGACCGATCAGGCCCGCGCTTGCGTCACCGTCAGGCGTTGCGGCGTGATTAACGCAGCAGCGACAGAACGGTTTGCGGCACTTGGTTGGCTTGCGCCAGAACCGAGGTGCCAGCCTGTTGCAGGATTTGAGCCTTGGTCATGTTCGACACTTCCGTGGCGTAGTCGGCGTCTTCGATACGCGAACGAGCGGCGGACAGGTTGTTCACCGTGTTGTTCAGGTTGGCCACGGTCGATTCGAAACGGTTCTGGATGGCACCCAGATCACTGCGCAGCGTGTCGACTTTGGCGAGTGCATTGTCGATTGCGGCCAGGGGATTGGCCGTGGCGGTCGACGCTTCAGCGGCGGAGGCGACAACGTTGGTGGCCTTTGCACCGACCGTTACGGAAACGGTCGAATCGCTACCGTCGCCCGCAGTACCGGTAGTCACGGTAAAGGTAGCCTTGCGGTAGCTGCCATCGCTGTCTTTGACGAAGTAGCCGTTCGTGGCATCACCGACGAAGTCAGCGGCCGCGTAAGCGCTACCGTCAGCTTTGGTTGTCGAGAAAGTCGTGCCGCCGGTTGCGGTGTCGCCTGCCGTGTCTTGTATGGTTGCAGCAGTCAGGGCCGAACCATCAATGGTCGTGCGCACGCTGAAGCCAGTCAGATCCAGGCTCGCGCGATCGATCGCCTCCAGATTGATTGTAATGGTTTCGTTGTCGTTGGCGCCGACTTGGATGTCCAGCGCTTGAACGCCGTTTTTCAGGACGCTGATGCCATTGAATTGGGTCTGCTGGGAGACACGATCGATTTCATCCAGACGCTGCGTGATTTCCGCCTGGATCGAAGCCATGTCGCTATCCGAATTCGTGCCGTTGGAAGCTTGCACGGTCAGTTGACGGATACGCTGCAGGTTGTTGTTGATTTCGTTCAGCGCGCCTTCGGTCGTCTGGGCGATCGAGATACCGTCGTTGGCGTTGCGGGCGGCTTGCGTCAGACCGTTGACGTTGGCGGTGAAGCGGTTGGCGATGGCCTGGCCGGCGGCGTCGTCCTTGGCGCTGTTGATGCGCAGGCCCGAGGACAGGCGCTCGATGGCGTTGCCCAGCGACGATTGCGACTTGTTCAGGTTGTTCTGCGCAACCAGCGACAGATAGTTGGTATTGATGACTGCCATGTTGAGGCTCCCAAGAGAGAAAGGCTTCTTCAAACTGGGCAGCAAGGCCGCCCATCGGTGTTAACGGGAAAGTTCGTCGACGGGTGTCTAGGAATCTCTCCGTTGCCAGGATTACGGCAGGCCTAAATCGATCTTTAGGGGAATTTTTGCGAAAGTCGAAATTCTTGTTGTTGCGGGGGGGGGGGAGAAGAGGGCGCCGATCGCGCCGTCCGCTACCCTACCTATATAGAGAAGACTGCGAGAGGGCGGCCCCGCCAGCCTCAAATCACCTGCGCGATCTGCCCTTCCTGCGGCAGTTCCTGCCAGGCCTGTTCCTTGAGCTTGGCGCGGATGCGGGCCGTGGCCTGGGAGCGCAGCTGGCAGACGCGCGCTTCGGTCACGTTCATGATGGCGCCGATTTCCTTGAGGTTCAGGCCTTGCTCGTAACAGAGCGACAGCAACAGTTTTTCGCGCTCGGGCAGGGCGTCGATGGCGTGGATCAGGGCCTGGCGGAAGTCGCCGGCCAAGAGGGAGTCCAGCGGGTTGCCGTCGGCCGAGCCGTGGGCGAGCGCCGAGGACCAGTCGGCCAGGCCGCCGCCTGTGTCGGAGTCGGCGGCGAAGTCTTCGTAGTGGACGATCTGCACGCCCTGGGCGTCATGCAACAGCGTCTGATATTCACCCAGGCCGATGTCGAGCTGTTGCGCGATTTCGGCTTCGCTGGGCGCGCGCATCAGGCGCTGCTCCAGCTGCTGGATGGCCTGTTCGATCTTGCGGGCCTTGGCGCGCACGCTGCGGGGCAGCCAGTCCTGGCCGCGGAGCTCGTCGAGCATGGCGCCGCGGATGCGGGTGGTGGCGTAGGTCTCGAACTGGGCGTCGGCGGTTTCCTGGTAACGCCGCACGGCGTCGAGCAGGCCGATCATGCCGGCTTGTATCAAGTCGTCGAGCTCGACGCTAGCCGGCAGTCTGGCGAGCAATTGCAGGGCCAGCTTCCGCACTAGCGGGGCATAGTCGACCAGGCTGTCATCTGCGTGGGGCATTGCGGAATGTCGGACGGAATCTATCGTGGCGCGCCGCTGACTGTTGCCGAGATACGACATTGTCGACAAACGCGCGGGAAGCGAAAGCGAGCCGATTGAGTGGTCGGCAAGGTGCCATTGTGGGCACTGGAAACGGTTTCATTCCCCGAAGAACGCCGCGTTTTGAACGCTTGTTTGCGTGATTGAGGTAAATTTTGTGAAAAAGTTTTATGTCAAGGTGTATCGAAATCGGCAAGTTGCGCAATATCAACAAAGATTTGTCATAAAAGTCATAGAAAATGACAATACCTGTGGTAAATTTTACTTAAATTGCGAACAAATGATACATTTCGCATTAAAGCAGGCCTAATTTGGGCCTGCGGCAACGGCGATTGCCGGAAATTTGCGTATCTAAGTCCGCGCGGGCGGGATCGGAACTAGGAGTTTGGGCGTGCAACAAGTCGAAAATTCATTGCTGGCAGACATTCGCGAAGTCAATTTGTCATATTTGTTACTAGCTCAGCGCATGCTGCGCGACGACTATGCGGCGTCGATGTTTCGCCTCGGTTTCAGCAACGAGGTGGCCGATATCCTGATGCGGCTGTCGCCGGCCCAGTTGGTCAAGCTGGCCAGTTCCAGCTCGCTGCTGTGCCGTTTCCGGTTCGATGACTACAGCCTGCTGTCGGCGCTGACCCACGACGTGCTGGGTGGTGCGCTGCAACAGGCGCACGCCACGATCCTGCTGGCCAAGCAGCCTGTCGAAGAACTGGCCTGACGGCCTGCCGCGATCCGGAAATATTGTAATGGCCTCGAAGAGCGTATCCCAGGAAGCGGACGACATCCTGCTTGCCAGTTCCATGATCACCCTGGGAGCCCGGCTGCAGGTGCTGGAGGCTGAAACCAGCCTCAGCCACGACCGCCTGGCCCGGTTGTATCGCGAGATCCGCGGCTGCTCGCCGCCCAAGGGCATGCTGCCGTTCTCGGTGGACTGGTTCATGACCTGGCTGCCGAACATCCATTCGTCGCTGTTCTACAACGTGTATTCCTTCCTGAATACGCGCACCAGCAGCAAGGGCATACGCGCCATCATCGACGCCTACCGGCTGTATCTGGAGAACGCCGGCCTGGACAACGCCGAGGCCGCCGAGCCCGTGCTCAGCTTTACCCGCGCCTGGATGCTGGTGCGGTTTTTCGATGGCGGCATGCTGCAGCTGTCGGCCTGCCGCCAGTGCGGCGGCCATTTCATTGCCCATGCCCACGATCCGCAGTCGGATTTCGTATGCGCGATCTGCCGGCCGCCGCCCCGCGCCGGCAAGACGCGCGCCGCGGCCCGAGCGCGCGCCGGCGCCCGTTGCGCGCCCGCGGCGGACGCCGCGCAGTCCTGAAGGCGGCCCGGCGGGCTGTTTCCAAATACGTCAAAAGCCCTGGAAAACCCCCCGTAACCCACGTTTTTGGAGCGGGGGGAACAGGGGATCATTGACGCCGGTTTTAGACTACGTTGGCAGGGGCCTGATGTGTTGATTGTTATCGGTTTTCTTGTGGTGGCCGTGTCGGTCGTCGGCAGCTTCATCGCGCTGGGCGGCCATCTGGGCGCGCTCTACCAGCCCTTCGAGCTGACGCTCATCTTCGGCGCGGCGTTCGGGGCGTTCCTGGCCAGCAACAGCAAGAAGTCGCTGGCGCTGGTGAAGTCGGCGCTGCCCGACGCGCTCAAGAGTTCGCGCTACGGCAAGGACGTGTACATGGAGCTGATGGCGCTGCTGTACGTGCTGCTGAACAAGGCGCGCCGCGAGGGCCTGATGGCGATCGAATCGCATATCGAGGACCCCGAATCCAGTCCGATTTTCAGCGAGTATCCCCGCATCGCCAAGGACGCGAAGCTCATGGAGTTCATCACGGACTACCTGCGCATCATGATCAGCGGCAACATGAGCTCGTTCGAGATCGAGACCCTCATGGACGAGGAAATCGAGACTTACCGCCACGAGCGCGAAGTGCCGGCGCGGGCGCTGCACCAGATGGCCGACGGCCTGCCGGCCTTCGGCATCGTGGCCGCGGTGCTGGGCGTGATCAAGGCGCTGGCCGCCGTGGACCAGCCCCCGGCCATCCTGGGCGACCTGATCTCCAAGGCCATGGTGGGCACGTTCCTGGGCATTCTGCTGGCCTATGGCTTCGTCGGGCCGCTGGCCTCGCGCATCGAGCGCCGCAGCGACGAGGCCACCAAGGTGCTGGAGTGCATCAAGACCACGCTGCTGGCCAGCATGAACGGCTATCCGCCGCAGCTGGCCGTGGAATTCGGCCGCAAGGTGCTGTTCTCGGCCGTGCGCCCGACCTTCGGTGAGCTGGAAGAGCACGTGCGGCAGGCCAAGTCGGCGACGACCGGCCGCGCCTGACGGAGCCGTCCATGAGCACGGTAAACAACCACCGTGTGGTGATCCGCCGCAAGAAAAGCAAGGGCGGCGGGCACCACGGCGGCAGCTGGAAGATCGCATACGCCGACTTCATCACGGCGATGATGGCGTTCTTCCTGGTGATGTGGCTGATCAGCGTGGTCCCGCGCGAAGAGCTGAAGGGCATCGCGGAGTACTTCCGCATGCCGCTGCGCGTGGCGATCACGGGCGGGCCCAGCAGTTCGGCCGAGACCAGCGCCGTGCCGGGCGGCGGGCAGGACCCGCTGCGCAGCGACGGCGACGTGCGCCGCGGCCAGGGCAACCGGGTCGAGTCCCAGCCCATGGGCGATGCCGAGCGCCGCGAGCAGCACCGCCTGGAAAACCTCAAGAAGCGCCTCGAGAACCTGATCGAGACCAGCCCGGTGCTGCAGACCTTCCGGCCGCAGGTGCTGATCGACCTGACCACCGAGGGCCTGCGCATCCAGATCATCGACAACCAGAACCGTCCCATGTTCGCCACCGGGCGCGCCGAGGTGCAGCCCTATATGCGCGACATCCTGCGCGAATTGGGGCCGGTTCTGAACGAGCTGCCCAACAAAGTCAGCATCTCGGGCCATACCGACGCGGCGCAGTACGCCCGCGGCGAGCGCGCCTACAGCAACTGGGAGCTGTCGGCCGACCGCGCCAACGCTTCGCGCCAGGAGCTGGTGGCCGGCGGCATGAACGAAAGCAAGGTCATGCGCATCCAGGGGCTGTCGTCCAGCATGAGCCTGGTTAAAGATGATCCGTATGCCGCCGTTAATAGGCGTATCAGCCTCGTGGTGCTCAATCAGAGCACCCAGCGGCGCATCGAAAGCGAGAACGCCGCGGCAGCGGAAATCACCGCTCGCGACGCCCGCGAGGTGGGAACGGCGGTGGAGGCGGCCCAGGCCGCCGTCCGCGCCACGACGGCAACCAAACCAGGCGCGGCGCAGAGCAACCCGCCCGCCGAAGGGGTTCGATAGCAATGGCGGCAACGATACTGGTGGCGGATGACTCGGCGACGATGCGCATGATCGTCCAGGCGACGCTGACGGGCGCGGGATGGACGGTGGTGACGGCCGGCAACGGCCAGGAAGCGCTGGATCTGGCCAAGCGCCAGCCGGTGGACCTGGTGGTGAGCGACTGGAACATGCCCGTGCTGGGCGGCCTGGGCCTCATCAAGGGCCTGCGCGAGGACGATCGCTACCAGGACGTGCCGGTGCTGGTGCTGACCACCGAGGACGACGTGGACAGCAAGATGGCGGCGCGCGACCTGGGCGTCTGCGGCTGGCTGTCCAAGCCGGTGGACCCGGACGTGCTGGTGGAACTGGCGGCCGAACTGCTCGACGAGCAAGCCGGCGCTTAGAGCCTGTGCGAGGCTTTTTATGGTTAACAGGCCCTGGGCGGGTTCATTTATGAAGGCGTGCGGACTATGAGTTCTGGATTGGACCTCAGTCAGTTTTACGAGACCTTTTTCGACGAGGCGGACGAGCTGCTGGCGCAGATGGAGCAGCTGCTGCTCGAACTGGACGTCGGCGCGCCCGACATCGAGCAGCTGAACGCCATCTTCCGCGCAGCCCATTCGATCAAGGGCGGCGCGGCGACCTTCGGCTGCTTTCAGCAGCTGGCGGGCACCACCCATCTGCTCGAAAACCTGCTGGACGCGATCCGGCGCGGCGAAATGGCGCTGCGCACGGACATGATTGATATTTTCTTGGAAACGAAAGACGTGCTCAAAAGCCAGCTGGATGCATACCGAGCGTCCGAAGAGCCCGATGAAGCCGTGTTTGAGCGTATCTGCGCCGTCCTGAGGCAGCTTGCGCTGGAGCATAAGGACCCCGGCGCCGCGCCAGCCCCGGCCGCGGCCCCGGCGCCCGTAGCCCCGCCTGCGCCGGCTCCCGCGCCGGCCGAACCCGCCGCGTCGGCCGAACCTGCCGCCGAAGGCGCCAGCGTGGCGCTGCGGGTGCGGATCACCAAGGTGTCCGACAAGGACGCGGCGGCGCTGCTCGAAGAGATGGGCAACCTGGGCACGGTCACCGCCAGCGAGCGCGCCGACGGCGCCCTGACGGTCTGGATGGACAGCACCTGCACGCCGGACGATATCGAGGCGGTGTGCTGCTTCATCGTCGACGGCGACCAGCTCAGCATCGCGCGCGAGGCCGCCCCGGCGGCCAGCGCGCCGGCCGCCCAGCCCGCGCCCGCCGCGGCGCCGGCTCCGGCATCGGCCCCTGCGGCCGCGCCGCCCGTGGTCGCGGAGTCGGCCGCCGCAGCCGAGGCCATCACCCAGGCCGCGCGCGTGGCCCGGCCGGCCGCGCCCGCGCACGCGGACAAGGAATCCACCTCGATCCGCGTCGGCGTCGAGAAGGTCGACCAGGTGATCAACCTGGTGGGCGAACTGGTCATCACGCAGGCGATGCTGGCGCAGACGGCGTCCACGCTGGACCCGGTGCTGCACGACCGCCTGCTCAACGGCATGGAGCAGCTCGAGCGCAACGCGCGCGACCTGCAGGAAGCGGTCATGTCGATCCGCATGATGCCGATGGACTACGTGTTCAGCCGCTTCCCGCGGCTGGTGCGCGACATCGCCAGCAAGATGGGCAAGCAGATCGAGCTGCAGACCTACGGCCGCGCCACCGAACTGGACAAGAGCCTGATCGAGCGCATCATCGACCCGCTCACGCACCTGGTGCGCAACAGCCTGGACCACGGCATCGAGACCCCGGAGCAGCGGGTCGTCGCCGGCAAGGACCCGGTCGGGCAGCTGGTGCTGTCGGCCCAGCACAACGGCGGCAACATCGTGATCGAGGTGAGCGACGACGGCGCCGGGCTGAACCGCGACAAGATCCTCAAGAAGGCCATCGCCCAGGGCCTGGCCGTGAACGAAAACTCGCCCGACGACGAAATCTGGCAGCTGATCTTCGCGCCGGGTTTCTCCACCGCCGAGAAGGTCACGGACATTTCCGGCCGCGGGGTCGGCATGGACGTGGTGCGCCGCAATATCCAGGACATGGGCGGCCACGTGCAGCTGTCGTGCGAGCCGGGCAACGGCACCACCACGCGCATCGTGCTGCCGCTGACGCTGGCGATCCTGGACGGCATGTCGGTGCGGGTGGGCGAGGAAACCTTCATCCTGCCGCTGAACCACGTGACCGAATCGCTGCAGCCCACCAATGACCAGATCTATTCGGTGGCGGGCAACGAGCGCGTGATGCACGTGCGCGGCGAATACCTGCCGCTGGTCGAGATGCACCGCGTGTTCTCGGTGGACGGCGCGCAGGCCGATCCCACCCAGGCGATCGCCGTCATCATGCAGGCCGAGGACCGCCGCTTCGCGCTGCTGGTGGACCACCTGATCGGCCAGCACCAGGTGGTGGTCAAGAACCTGGAATCCAACTACCGCAAGGTGCCGGGCATTTCCGCCGCCACCATCCTGGGCGACGGCAGCGTGGCCCTGATCGTCGACGTTTTTGCGCTTGCGCGCGCCAACCGCGAGCGTTGGTCGCAGCCCGAAGCCATTCTGAATTGATGGAGAACCAAGCTCATGGCAGCTAAACCGCAAGCGCCCGCCGCGCGCAATGAAGATGTCGGCAGCGAATTCCTGGTGTTCACGCTGGGCGACGAAGAATACGGGATCGATATCCTGAAGGTGCAGGAGATCCGCGGCTACGACGCCGACACGGTCACGCGCATCGCCAACGTGCCGCCTTTCATCAAGGGCGTGACGAACCTGCGCGGCATCATCGTGCCCATCGTGGACCTGCGCATCAAGTTCAACCTGGGCCGCGTGGACTACACCGAGCAGACCGTGGTCATCATCCTCAACCTGGATCGCCGCGTGGTCGGCATTGTGGTCGACGGCGTGTCCGACGTGCTGATGCTGAACGCCGGCCAGGTCCGCCCGGCGCCGGAATTCGGCGCCACGCTGTCCACGGAATACCTGACCGGCCTGGGCACCGTGGACGAACGCATGCTGATCCTGGTGGATATCGAGAAGCTCATGACCAGCGATGAAATGGCGCTGGTGGAGAAGGCCGCTTCCTGATCGGAAGCGTGGTCGGGACCCGGCCGCAAGCAGGGCAGAGGCGCCATATCCGATCGATGTGGCGCTTTCCTTTAACGATTGCAGTCTAGGAGTGGTGCTTGTGATGCGCAAGTTTTTCGCGAACATGACGATACGCAGCAGCCTGTTGTGGGTGCTGGGGTTTTTCTCATTCATGTTGGTGATAGGGGCGGCGCTCGGCGTCCTGTCCCTGCGCATCAGCAACGGAACGCTGGCGGACATCAAGCAGTCGCAGGAACTCGACGACGCCGTCTCGCGCGTGGTGTCCAGCTACAAGGACACGCTGCACGGCCTGGGCCGGGCGGCCACCTCCAACTATGCGGACATCGTGCGCAACGTCGGCCAGGCCACCTTGCTCAGCAGCGGCCTGTCGTCGGAGGCCAGCGGGCTGCTGGAGCGCGCCAAGGCCTCGATGAACAAGGGCCAGGCCGAGTTCGAGTACTACAAGAGCCTGGCGCGTCCCGATGAAGCCGCCGAATCGCTCAAGGAAATCGACGAGTCCTACGGCGCGCTGGTGCAGCAGGGCCTGAACCCGCTGGTCGCGGCGCTCGAAAAAGCCGACATGCCGGCCTACCAGAAGCAGGTGCAGACCGTGCAGGACGCCCTGGAAGGGCGTTTCGCGCGCGCGATCGAGAGCTTCGACTTCTGGCGCGCCAGCAAGATGATGGACGCCCACGAGGTCGCCCAGGTCCGCTACCAGTTCGTGCTGGTGGCCGTCGGCGTGGGCGGCGCGATCGCCGCCTTGCTGGTGTTCGCCACTTACATATTCCTGCGCCGCCGCGTGCTGCAGCCGCTGAAGGAGGCGGGCAGCCACTTCGACCGCATCGCCGGCGGCGACCTGACGGCCCGCGTCGAAGTGCGCAACACCAACGAAATCGGCCAGCTGTTCGCGGCGCTCAAGCGCATGCAGGAAAGCCTGACGCGCACCGTGGCGTCGGTGCGCCGCGGCGTGGACGAGATCACCGTGGGTTCGCAGGAGATCGCGGCCGGCAATACCGACCTGTCCAGCCGCACCGAGCAGCAGGCGGCCTCGCTGGAAGAAACCGCCGCCTCCATGGAGCAGCTGGCTTCGACGGTCAAGCAGAACGCCGACAACGCGCGCCAGGCCAACCAGCTGGCGGCCAGCGCGTCCGACGTGGCCGAGCGCGGCGGCTCCGCGGTGTCCGAGGTGGTGGGCACGATGGAGCAGATCTCGGCCAGCTCGCGCAAGATCTCCGAAATCGTGTCGGTGATCGACGGCATCGCGTTCCAGACCAACATTCTGGCGCTGAACGCCGCGGTGGAAGCGGCGCGCGCCGGGGAACAGGGCAAGGGCTTTGCCGTGGTGGCGGGCGAGGTGCGCGCGCTGGCGCAGCGCAGCGCCCAGGCGGCCAAGGAAATCAAGGGCTTGATCGAGGATTCGGTCAGCAAGGTGGGCGCCGGTTCGCAGCAGGTGGAACGCGCCGGCGCGACCATGCAGGAGATCGTGGCCTCGGTCAAACGCGTGACCGACATCATGGGAGAGATTTCGGCGGCGTCCGAAGAGCAGTCCAGCGGCATCGAGCAGGTCAACCGCGCGGTGTCGCAGATGGACGAGGTGACGCAGCAGAACGCGGCGCTGGTCGAAGAAGCCGCGGCGGCCGCCGGCTCGCTGCAGGAGCAGGCGCTGCGCCTGGCCGATGCGGTGGCGGTGTTCAAGATCAACGCGGGCGAAGTCATCGAAGTGCCGGCCCAGCGCCTGTCGTCGGCGCGGCGCGGCGATGACGATTCACGCCTGCAGGCGCCCGACGCGCTTGCGCTCGGGCACTGAGGATGGCCGTGGCAAGTCCGGCTTACGCGGCCCCGTCCCTGTCGGTGGACCGCCAGTTCGATTTCCGCGACGCCGATTTTTCGCGCGTGCGCAGGATGATCCACGCCCATGCGGGGATCTCCCTGGGCACGCACAAGCGCGAAATGGTCTACAGCCGGCTGGCGCGGCGCCTGCGCGCCCTGGGCCTGCAGGATTTCGGCAGCTATCTGGACCAGCTCGAGAATTCGCCCGGCGCGCCCGAATGGGAAGATTTCGTCAACGCGCTGACCACCAACCTGACCGCTTTCTTCCGCGAGTCGCATCATTTTCCGATCCTGGCCGATTTCGCCAGGCGCCGCAGCGGGCCGGTGTCGGTCTGGTGCTGTGCCGCGTCCACCGGCGAGGAACCGTACTCCATCGCCATGACGCTGGTCGAGGCGCTGGGCCCGCGGGCCGGCTCCAGCACGGTGCTGGCCACCGACATCGACACCAATGTGCTGGCGCGCGCGCGCAGCGCCGTCTATCCCGAGGAACGCGTGGCCAAGATGGACGTGGAACGGCTGCGGCGCTTCTTCCTGAAGGGCCGCGGCGCCAACGCCGGGCAGGTGAGGGTGCGGCCGGAAATCGTGGACATGGTGCGCTACGAGACCCTGAACCTGCTGGCGCCGAACTGGGGGCTGGAGGAGCGGTTCGACGCCATCTTCTGCCGCAACGTAATGATTTATTTCGATAAACCCACCCAGGCCAGGATACTGGAACGGTTCGTGCCGCTGCTCAAACCCGGCGGACTGCTGTTTGCGGGCCATTCCGAGAATTTCACCTACATCAGCCGGGACTTTCGCCTGCGAGGGCAGACGGTCTACGAATGTGCGGGCCAGGCCTGAACGGGGCAGTAACCATGAAGAAAATTAGCGTTTTGTGCGTGGACGATTCGGCCCTGGTGCGCGGCTTGATGACCGAGATCATCAACAGCCAGCCGGACATGGAAGTGGTCGCGACCGCGCCGGACCCGCTGGTGGCGCGCGAGCTGATCAAGCGCCACAACCCCGACGTGCTGACCCTGGACGTGGAAATGCCGCGCATGGACGGGCTGGATTTCCTCGAAAAGCTGATGCGGCTGCGGCCCATGCCCGTGGTGATGGTGTCCTCGCTGACCGAGCGCGGCGGCGAAATCACGCTGCGCGCGCTGGAGCTGGGCGCCATCGACTTCGTCACCAAGCCCAAGCTGGGCATCCGCGACGGGCTGCTCGAATACACCGAAATCATCGCCGACAAGATCCGCGCGGCCTCGCGCGCGCGGCTGCGCGCGCCCGCGCCGCACGCGGCCCCGGCGTCGCCGGCGCCCATGCTGCGCCGGCCGCTGGCCAGCTCGGAGAAACTGGTCATCGTCGGCGCGTCCACCGGCGGCACCGAGGCCATCCGCGAAGTCCTGCAGCCGCTGCCGCCGGACAGCCCGGCCATCCTGATCACCCAGCACATGCCCGCCGGCTTCACGCGCTCGTTCGCGCAGCGGCTGGACGCGCTCTGTGCGGTCACGGTGCGCGAGGCCGTGCACGGCGACCGGGTGCTGCCCGGCCACGTGTACCTGGCCCCCGGCGGCGAGACCCACATGCGGCTGGGGCGCAGCGGCGCCAACTACGTGATCGAACTGGAGGCCAGCGAACCCGTGAACCGCCACCGCCCGTCGGTGGACGTGCTGTTCAATTCCGCGGCGGCGGCCGCCGGCAAGAACGCCATCGGCGTCATCCTGACCGGCATGGGCAAGGACGGCGCCGCGGGCATGCTGGCCATGCGCCGCGCCGGGGCCCACACGATCGCGCAGGACGAGGCCAGCTGCGTGGTGTTCGGCATGCCCCGCGAGGCCATCGCCATCGGCGCGGCGGAAGAAGTGGTTTCGTTGTCCGCGATGAGCGAACGCATTCTGACTCGCCTGGGAGACCGCGGCCACCGCGTATGACGCGCGCGCACGGTCGTTCCCAAGCAAACTTTTCTGGAGTAGAAGATGGTAGACAAGGGCATAAAGATTCTGGTGGTGGATGATTTCCCCACCATGCGGCGGATCATCCGCAACCTGCTGAAAGAGCTGGGTTTCGAGAACGTGGACGAGGCCGAGGACGGCGCGATCGGGCTGGAGAAGCTGCGCAACGGCGGCTTCCAGTTCGTGGTGTCGGACTGGAACATGCCCAATCTCGACGGCCTGGAAATGCTCAAGCAGATCCGCGCCGACGCCGCGCTGGCCTCGCTGCCGGTGCTGATGGTCACGGCCGAGGCCAAGAAGGAGAACATCGTGGCGGCGGCCCAGGCCGGCGCCAACGGTTACGTGGTCAAGCCTTTCACCGCGGCGACGCTGGAAGAGAAGCTCACCAAGATCTTCGAGAAAATTGCCGGCTGAGGTGCGCGATGAGCACGGAAACGATTAACCCGGGCGATTCCCCCGACCTGATCCACCGCATCGCCTCGCTGACGCGCATGCTGCGCGACAGCATGCGCGAGCTGGGCCTGGACCAGGCCATCAAGGACGCCGCCAACGCCATTCCCGACGCCCGCGACCGCCTGCGCTACGTGGCGCAGATGACCGAGCAGGCCGCCAACCGGGTGCTGAACGCGACCGAGCAGGCCGGTCCCATCCAGGACGGCCTGACGCGCTCGGCGCAGGCCCTGGACGCGCGCTGGCAGCAATGGTTCGACCAGCCGCTGGAGCTGCCGCAGGCGCGCGAGCTGGTGCAGGACACCCGCGCCTACCTCCAGGACGTGCCCAAGCAGGCGCAGCAGACGCAGTCGCACCTGATGGAAATCATCATGGCGCAGGATTTCCAGGACCTGACGGGCCAGGTGATCATGCGCATGATGGACGTGGTCGGCGCGATCGAGCGCGAGCTGCTGCAGGTGCTGCTGGACAACGTGCCGCAGGAGCGCCGCGAGGAGGCCAACAGCCTGCTCAACGGCCCGCAGATCAGCCCGCAGGGCAAGGCCGACGTGGTCACCAGCCAGGACCAGGTCGACGACCTGCTGGCCAGCCTGGGATTCTGATGCCTGCAAGGGGGAGGGGCGGCCCGGTGCGCGGCGCATCCGGGAATAGCGCCGCTTTCCCCCCGTTTCTTGGCTGATCGCTAAAGCCCCGGGCCTCCTAGAATCTCCGCGGGCCGCTCGCAATCCCCGAATCCGCGAGCGGCGACGACACCGCAGAGCATGGCCGAAGAAAGCGACCTCGAAAAAACCGAAGCCGCCTCTCCCAGGCGCCTGGAAAAGGCGCGCGAGGAGGGGCAGATTGCGCGTTCCCGCGAGCTGGGCACGTTCATGATGCTGGCTGCGGGCGTGGGCGCGATCTGGGCCGGAAGCGGGGCGCTGTACCGGTCGCTGACCGGCGTGCTGCGTAACGGTCTGGGATTCGACCGGCGCGTGGTCTCGGACCCGGGCGCCATGGTGCAGGGGGCGGTCGACGGCTTCGGCCAGATCCTGCTGGTGCTCTTGCCGATCTTCGGGCTGCTGGCGGTGGTCGCGGTGCTGTCGAGCGTGCTGCTGGGCGGCATCGTCATCTCGGGCAAGCCGCTGCAATTCAATTTTTCCAAGCTCAGTCCGCTGTCGGGCTTCAAGCGCATGTTCTCCTCGCAGACCGTGGTGGAGCTGATCAAGGCGCTGGCCAAGGCCGGCCTGGTGGGCGGGGTCGCGGTATGGGTGATCTGGCGCTACCACGACGACATGCTGAGCCTGATGCACGTGGCGCCGTCGGCGGCGCTGACCCGCGCGCTGACGCTGGTGGCCATGTGCTGCGCCTTCATCGTGGCCTCGCTGCTGGTCATCGTGCTGCTGGACGTGCCCTGGCAGATCTGGAGCCACCTGAAAAAGCTGCGCATGTCCAAGGAGGACGTGCGCCAGGAACACAAGGAAAGCGAGGGCGACCCCCACGTCAAGGCCCGCATCCGCCAGCAGCAGCGCCAGGCGGCGCGCCGGCGCATGATGGCCGAGGTGCCCAAGGCCGACGTGGTGGTTACCAACCCCACCCATTACGCCGTCGCGCTGCGCTATGAAGAAGGCAAGAACGGCGCGCCCCGCGTGCTGGCCAAGGGCACCGGCCTGATCGCCGCCAAGATCCGGGAACTGGCGGCCGAGCACCGCATCCCCACTCTGGAGGCCCCGCCGCTGGCGCGCGCCCTGCATCAACACGTCGAGCTGGGACAGGAAATCCCGGCCGAGCTATATACCGCGGTGGCAGAAGTGCTGGCGTGGGTTTTCCAGCTGCGTTCCTGGCGCTCCGGATGGGGAGCCGAACCGGTCGCCCCGACCCGGCTGGCCGTGCCCGCCGAGCTGGACCCGCTGTCCGACACCGCAGCACAAGGAGCTTGAGGAATGAGCGCTTTGCTCACCATGTTGAAAAGTAACGGAGCCGTGCACGCGCGGCTGCTGGCCGGCCCCATCCTGATCGTGATGGTGCTGGGCATGATGGTGCTGCCGCTGCCCACCTTCCTGCTGGACCTGCTGTTCACCTTCAACATCGCCTTGTCCGTGATGATCCTGCTGGTGGCCATGTTCACGCGCAAGCCGCTGGACTTCGCCGCGTTCCCGGCCGTGCTGCTGTTCGCCACGCTGCTGCGCCTGTCGCTGAACGTGGCCTCCACCCGCGTGGTGCTGCTCAACGGCCACACCGGCCCGGACGCGGCCGGCAAGGTGATCGAGGCCTTCGGCCACTTCCTGGTGGGCGGCAACTTCGCCGTGGGCATCATCGTTTTCGTGATCCTGACCATCATCAACTTCATCGTCATCACCAAGGGCGCGGGGCGTATCGCCGAAGTGGGAGCGCGCTTCACCCTGGACGCCATGCCCGGCAAGCAGATGGCCATCGACGCCGACCTGAACGCCGGCCTGATCGGCGAGGACGAGGCGCGCAAGCGCCGCGCGGAGGTGGCCCAGGAGTCGGACTTCTTCGGCTCGATGGACGGCGCCAGCAAGTTCGTGCGCGGCGACGCCATCGCCGGCCTGCTCATCATGGCGATCAACGTCATCGGCGGCCTGGTCGTGGGCGTGGCGCAGCACGACATGTCGATGGGCGAATCGGCGCGCGTCTATACGTTGCTGACCATCGGCGACGGCCTGGTGGCGCAGATCCCGGCGTTGGTGATTTCCACCGCGGCCGGCGTGGTGGTGTCGCGGGTCTCGACCGACCAGGACATCGGCCAGCAGATGATCAGCCAGCTGTTCTCCAACCCCAGCGTGCTGTTCCTGACCGCCGGCATCATCGGCATCATGGGGCTGATCCCCAACATGCCGCACGTGGCCTTCCTGACCCTGGCCGGCGCGCTGGCCTGGGGCGGCTGGATGCTGCACAAGCGCAAGACCGCCGCCGCGGCCGCCGCCGCCGAGGTTCCCCCGCAGGCCATCACCCAGGCCCAGGCCGCCGCGGCCGAGGCCAGCTGGGACGACGTCTCCATGGTGGACCAGCTCGGGCTGGAAGTCGGCTACCGCCTGATCCCGCTGGTGGACCACGCCCAGAACGGCGAACTGCTGCACCGCATCCGCAGCCTGCGCAAGAAATTCGCGCAGGACGTGGGCTTTCTGCCGCCGGTCGTGCACATCCGCGACAACCTCGAACTCAAGCCCAACGACTACCGCATCCTGCTCTCGGGCGTGGAAGTGGGCCACGGCGTGGCCATGCCGGGCCAGTGGCTGGCCATCGACCCGGGCGGCGTGACCATGCAGATCAAGGGCACCCCGACCACCGATCCGGCCTTCGGCCTGCCGGCGTTGTGGATCGACGGCAGCCTGCGCGACCAGGCCCAGGTGGCCGGCTACACCGTGGTCGACGCCGGCACCGTGGTCGCCACCCACCTGAACCACCTGATGCACCGCCACGGCTCGAACCTGCTGGGCCGCCAGGAAGTGCAGCAGCTGCTCGACCGCATCGGCCGCGACGCGCCCAAGCTGGTCGAGGACCTGGTGCCCAAGACCCTGTCGCTCACCGTGCTGCAGAAGGTCCTGCAGGGCCTGCTCGCCGAAGAAGTGCCGATCCGCGACATGCGCACCATCATCGACACCCTGTCCGAGCACGGCCCGCGCCTGGCGGCGCAGGCCGCCGGCGCCGGCAGCCAGCCCGACATCAACGAACTCATCGCGCTCACGCGCCGGTCGCTGGGCCGCGCCATCACGCAGCAGTGGTTCCCGGGAGAGGGCGAACTGCGGGTCATCGGCCTGGACGTCAAGCTCGAACGCGTGCTGTCGCAGGCCATGACGACCAGCGGCGGCCTGGAGCCGGGCCTGGCCGACACGCTGCTGCGCGAAACGCAGGCCGCCGTCGAGCGCCAGGAATCGCAGGGCAACGCGCCGGTGCTGCTGGTGTCGCCTGTGCTGCGCGCGCCGCTGTCGCGCTTCCTGCGCCACCATCTGCCGCAGCTGGGCGTGCTGTCGAACACTGAAATACCCGATGAGCGCATGGTCCGCGTGACCGCGCTGATCGGCGGAGGTAATGGGGCATGAAGATAAGCCGTTTCTTTGGGATCAACAGCCGCGAAGTGATGCGCCAGGTGCGTCAGGCCCTGGGCCCGGACGCGCTGATCGTGTCGAACCGCAGCGTGGAAGGCGGCGTCGAGGTGCTGGCGACGGTGGACGAGGCCCATGACGAGACGCCGGCGCACACCGCCCCGGCGGCGGCTCCGGCGCCCGCGCCGGCGCGCTCCATCGCCGCCTACCGCTCGGCGTACGAGGCGCCGGCCCAGCCGCAGGCCATGCCCGATCCCATTCCCAGTCCCATCCCTGCGCCCAGCCCGGCAGCCAGCGCCATTCCCACGCCCATGCCCACGCCTGCGGCGGCTCCCGCGCCGTCGATGGCGCGCATGCCCGACGCCCCGCTGCGCCAGCCTCCGGCCATGCCGCAACCGGCCTTGTCCGGCGACGCCGCGGCCGGCCTGCAGGACGCCATCAGCGCCTTGCGCGGCGCGCTGGAAAGCCGCATGGACGGCCTGATCTGGGGTTCGCGCCAGGGGCCGGGCCGCGAGCCTGCCGCCGCGGCGCTGTTCCGCAGCCTGCTGGACGCCGGCTTCAGCACCAAGCTGGTGCGCACGCTGGTCGAGCGCCTGCCCGAGGGCATGACGCCGCAGTCCGCGCTGGACTGGGCGCGCAACGAACTGGTCACGCACCTGCCGGTGCTGCGCTCGGAAGACGAATTCCTGGGCGGCGGGGTCTATGCCCTGGTCGGCCCCACCGGCGTGGGCAAGACCACCACGCTGGCCAAGCTGGCCGCGCGCTGCGTGGCGCGCGAGGGCCGCGACCAGGTGGCGATGCTGACCACCGACAATTTCCGGATCGGCGCGCTGGAGCAGTTGCAGATCTACGGCCGCCTGATGGGCGTGCCGGCCCATTCGGTGCGCGACGCGGGCGAGCTGCGTCGCGTCCTGGGCGAGCTGGGCAGCCGCAAGATCGTGCTGATCGACACCACCGGCATCAGCCAGCGCGACCGCCAGGTGGCCGAGCAGGCGGCGATGCTGTGCAACGCCGGCAAGCCGGTGCGCCGGCTGCTGGTGCTCAACGCCGCAAGCCAGGGCGATACGCTGGACGAGGTCGCGCACGCCTATCGCAACGGCGTGGGCGAGGACGTGGCCGGCTGCATCATCACCAAGCTGGACGAGGCCACCCGCCTGGGCGCGGCGCTGGACACGGCCATCCGCCACCGCCTGCCGATCCATTACGTCTCGGTCGGGCAGAAAGTGCCCGAGCACATGGAGCTGGCCCGCGCCGACGCGCTGGTGGACCGGACGTTCTCCATGGTCGAGCGGGCGCGCGCGCTGTACACGCCCAGCGAAGCCGACCTGGCCTCGCTGGTGCCGGCCGCGCGCGAGGCCGAAAGCGCCGACCCGGCGCGCCGCCGCCAACTGCTGGCCTCGGCCATCCTGCGTCCGCAGGGCGCGGCGGCCTCGGTCGACGCCGCGCAGAACCTGGACGACACCATCGCCTGGCTGGAGAACGACGCGGCCTGCGTGCAGGCGCGCGCCGCCTGGCGCGAGTACGTGGGCGACGGCGCCACGCTGGCGGCGCTGGGCGACGAGCCGGCGGCCATGGTGCGCCGCGAATTTTCGGCCGTCTGCGGCCGCCACCTGCTGGCCGTGCACGGCAAGGCCGCCATGCAGGGCGAAGGCCTGCCCGGCGGCGCGCTGCTGGGCACGCTGCTCATGAGCGACCGCGGCGCGGCGCTGGCCGCGCCCGCGCAGCAGCTGGCGCTGGCGCACGGCACGCTGGCCTCGTTCGCGCCGGCGCAGCCGGCCCAGGCCGACGCGGCCGTGGCGCTGCAGGCGCGGGTGGAATGGCTGGGCGGCAAGCTGGAGCGCCTGCCGGTGGTGCATATGCTGGAGTCCGGCACGGCGGCCCTGTGGCCGGCGTTGAGCGGGCAGGGCGTGTCGTGGGTGGCGCGCTGCGCCGGCGGCCAGCGCGTGATCCAGGACGACTGCCCCACCAATCTGAACGCCGTGGGCAAAAGCCTGGGCTATCTGCCGGTGGGCCAGCCCGGCGACATGCCGGGCCTGTACGCCGCGTCCGGAAACGGGCGCGTGCCGCTGGCGCTGTGGGCCTCGGGCACGGAAGTCGCGCTGCCCGGCCGCGGCGAGCGCGCGCCGCTGCGGCTGGTCTGCGCCCGCCTGATCGACACGGTCAGCGGCGAGGTGGCCGGGCAACTGTTCGGCATGACCAACCTGCCGGCCTCCCAGGCCGACGCCGCCACGGTGGCGCGCTGGCTGGTGCTGCAGAATGAAGCCCGCGCCGCGTTCCGCTTCATGCCCGCCGCATGGCAGGCGCTGCCCGCCGTCGATGGTCCGCACGCGCTGGCGCGCCAGGCCCTGATGGCCGGCCAGCTGGCCGCCGCGTCCTGGCAGCTGGCGCATTCCCCGGCCGCCGCCATGGTGCAGCAGCCCCTGTCGGGCATCATGGGCACCGAGCGCAAGCTACCCGCCCGCCTGCTGCCGGTGGCGCTGCTGAAGATGTACGCGCTGCTGGAGATGACGGCGTAATGGCGGGGGAATGATGGCGCAATGGCGTAGGATGGGTGCAGCGCGAGAATGCTCTACGCAAGAAAGCAGGCATGCAGCGCGCGTAACCCATCGGCCGGCGAAAGCCGGCTTTTTTCTGGGCAAAAATATTCCTGGCGCTATGAAAAGCGGCGGCTTTCGCCGCCTGATGGGTTACGCGCGCTCGACACTTGAGTTCTTGTGTAAAGCATTTTCGCGCTGCACCCATCCTACGGATTCAAAGAATCCCGCAGACCCGCGATCCACGAATCCTTAACCCGCCACAATAGGCTTGCGGCCCGGGGCGCTGCGGGCGCCGCGGCCGCGGGCGTCGTAGGTGGCGGGAGCGCCGGCGGCGCCGAGGTTGCGCAGGGCGTCCAGCGATTGCTGGGTGTAGCGCAGGTGCACGTCGATCAGGGCGCCGTTGCGCAGATTGATTTCATTAGCGCTGGCCGATTTTGCCAGCAGAGCCTGCCAGACTTCCGCCAGTTGCGGGTGCAGCACGGCTGCCTGTTCGGTGCCGGCGTGGCCGGCGGGCAGGCCGATTTCGGCCAGCAGGCCGTCGCGCGTCTGGCTGAGGTCCACGAGCTTGCGCGCCACGCTGCTCTTGCGTTCGGTGATCTCCTGCAGCCCGCCGATATTGGCCGGGCCCACCAGCACCTCGGTCTCTTCTTCCAGGATGGCGGAGAACTCGGTGATCAGGGCGTCTTCCTGCCGCATGCAGGATTGCAGGGAGTCGACGGTGTGCGCGGTCATGCTGGGACTCGGGTAGGGAAGGGTTGCGGGGCGGCCTATTTGAGCAGGTCGCGGGCGCTGGCGATCAGGCTGTCGGCGATGCGGCCGGTGTCGATTTTGAGCTGGCCCGAGGCGATGGCGGCGCGGATGGCGGCCACGCGCTCGACGTTGATGTCGTTGGAGCCGTCCTGCAGCGCAAGCATCTTGCGCGAGGCCGAGCTCAGCGCCACCTGCGAGCTGCTGCTGCCGCTGGCGCTGCCGGCGCCATAGGCCTGGGCGACCGCGGACTCGGGGCGGTTGCCCAGGGCTTCCGCCGAGAGGGGCCGGTTGGTGGTGGTTGTGATTTTCAAGATTATCTCCGCAGGGCGTCCAGATCCGCCTACTTATGCCTGGGTAACGACAGGGCCGGGACGAACTTTAGGGCAGGCGGGGCTTTGGCGCAACGCGACATGTAACAACTTCTACAGCTGCATTTCAACCAGGCCGGCATTGCGCACGATGCCGCTGACCACCTGGCCGTTGGCGGTGCGCACCTGCACCATGGAGCCGGGCGCGGCGTTTTCCAGCGCCTCGCCTTCGCTGCTGACCACGAAGCCGTTGCCGCGGGCGTTGATGCGCACGTTGGAGCCGCGCAGCACCGACTGGGCGCTGCGCAGCGAAGCGCTGCGGATCGTCTGCCCGGCGTTGATCCGGTAGGCGGCGCTCATGCCGGCCACGGCCTGCGGGTCGGTGATGGCGCCGCGGGGCAGGGCGACCAGGTCGCCGTCGCGCGGGGCCAGGTCGTCCGGGCTCAGGGGCTGGCCGGCGGCGATCGGGCGGGCGGCGACGTAATACTGGCCGGGCACGCTGACCGTGGCCTGCACGTAGGTGGTCCAGGGCGCCGGCGCGTTACAGCGCACCCCGACGGTCATGCGCGGGCGCAGCTTCATGCCGGACGGCAGAAATGGGGACATGGCATCGCAAGGCGTCAGGCCCTGCGCCCGCGGCGGATCGATGGCGATTACCGGCTGGCCGGGCAGCGCGGACAGCTGATCCAGCAGATAGGCCTGCGCGGCCTGCGCGATGGCCTCGGCGGGCTGGAGCTGGGGCTGGACCTGCTGGGCCTGCGCGCCCGCCAGGGGCAGCAGCGCGGCGGCCAGGCAGGCGGCGCCCGCGTGTAGGCGTCTTGCGGTGCTTTTCATGATGCATGAATTGTAGAAGTGCGCCGCGCCCGGCAAGACCTGAATTGGATGAGAAATAACGGTTTATTTGGCTGATTGTGGCGCGCCGCGGACCCCTATCATGCCGTCATCCAATGGGATACCGGCGCGTCCGGCCTCCCGTGCCCACCCGAATTGCAATGCACCAAGGCGCCACGATGCTAGACAGGCTTAACGAAGATTTCCGCTTCTTCCAGCAGTCCCTGGGGCTGCGCGCGCAACGCCAGGAAGTGCTGTCGTCGAACATCGCCAACGCCGACACGCCCAACTACAAGGCGCGCGATTTCGACTTCAAGACGGCGATGGCCAACGCCATGGAAGGCAGCAAGCGCCTGGCCGACACCTCGCTCACGCTGACCTCGGCGCGCCACATCCCGGCCAAGGCCGTGTCGCAAGGCCCCACCGAACTCCTGTACCGCCTGCCGTACCAGCCCAGCCTGGACGGCAACACGGTGGACATGGACATCGAGCGCGTGCAGTTCGCCGATAACACCTTGCATTACCAGAGCACCATGCAGCTGCTGTCAGGCCGTATCCGGACCATGATGGCCGCCATCCAGGAATGATTACTGAACGGAGCGCCAGGCCATGTCCCTGTTGAGCATTTTCGATATCGCCGGTTCGGCGCTGAGCGCGCAGTCGCAGCGCATGAACGTCGCCGCCAGCAATATGGCCAACGCCGACAGCGTGGTCGGCCCCGACGGCCAGCCCTACCGGGCGCGCCAGGTCGTGTTCCAGGTCAATCCGGCCGCCGGCCAGGCGCTGGGCCAGGAAATCGGCGGCGTGCGCGTGGCGGGCGTGGTCCAGGACCCGTCGCCGCTCAAGCGCGTCTACGACCCGCAGCACCCCATGGCCGACGAGCAGGGCTACGTCAGCATGCCCAACGTCGATCCGGTGGCCGAGACGGTCAACATGATCGCGGCCTCGCGTTCGTACCAGGCCAACGTCGAGGTGCTGAACACCGCCAAGGCGCTGATGCAGAAAACGCTGACCATCGGCCAGTCCTAATTTTGAGCAAGTGAATTCATGTCCACTATCGACCAAACCACCAGCCAGACCGGCCTGGGGCTCGCCCAGACCGGCGCCAACTCCAACAGCGCGGCGCAAGGCCTGCAGGACCAGTTCCTGACGCTGCTGGTGACGCAGCTGCAGAACCAGGACCCGCTCAACCCCATGCAGAACGCCGAGCTGACTTCCCAGCTTGCGCAGATCTCCACGGTGGAAGGCATCACCAACCTGAAGAACACCATGCTGGCCATCAGCGGCCAGATCGACGTGTCGCAGTCGATGAACGCCGTGGCGATGATCGGCAAGGGCGTGCTGATCCCGGGCACCAAGGTCAAGGTCGGCGTGGACGGCGACAACGGCGCCGAGCGCGTGGTCACGCCCTACGGCGTGGACCTGCAGGGCGACGCCGCCAAGGTCCAGGTGCGGATTTCGGACTCCAACGGCGTGGTGGTGCGCACCATCGAGCTGGGCGAGCAGGAAACCGGCGTCTACACGCTCAACTGGGACGGCAAGAACGACAGCGGCGTGGCGCTGGAGCCGGGCGCCTACAACGTGTCCATCCTGGCCACGGACGCCGACGGCAAGAAGGTGAATTCGGAAGTGCTGAGCTACGGCCAGGTCAAGAGCGTGGGGTATTCCACCAATGGCCTGCGCCTGGACCTGGGCCTGGACGGCCAGACCAGCATGCTGGATGTGCGCAAGGTGATCGGCGCCTGAGGCGGGCGCGGCGTATCGGTGCCGGCGCACGCGCGGCGGCTTCACTCAGTTTAAGGATTAGCGAGAGAAAACATGGGCTTCGGACAAGGATTGAGCGGCTTGAACGCCGCGGCGCAGAACCTGGACGTGATCGGCAACAACATCGCCAACTCGGGCACCGTCGGCTTCAAGTCGTCGGCCGCCTCGTTCGCGGACGTCTACGCCAGTTCGCGCGTCGGCCTGGGCGTGAAGGTCGCCGGCATCAGCCAGCGCTTCACGGTGGGCACGGTCAACGGCGGCGGCGGTGAATACGACATCGCCATCGACGGCGCCAAGGGCATGTTCCGCGTCACCGACCAGAGCGGCGCGGTCATGTACACCCGCAACGGCGAATTCCTGGTCGACAAGAACAACTTCATCGTCAACGCCCAGGGCTACCGCCTGACCGGCTACCCGGCCGGCGCGGTCGGCGCCAACCCGGTCGAGCTGCAGCTGCCCACCGCCAACGTGGCGCCCAAGGCGACCGGTTCCGGCACGACCGTGGCCAACCTGGACGCCAACGCCAAGGTGGTGTACCAGACGGATACGGAAACGGCGGCCGCCGTGCCGGGCGAAGTCACGCTGGGCGGCGTGGATTACACATTCACGCGCAACGCCAACGGCGACGCCGTGCTGGTCGACGCCAACGGGGACCCGGCGCCTGCCGGCACCGTGACCGAAGGCTCGACCACGATCACCATCGGCGCGGGCGGCGTGGTCGCCCAGGACCTGTCCGCCATCCCCGGTTTCGTGGAATACACCGCGGCGGTCATCGAACCCGGCCGCCCGTTCGACCCGACGATCTCCAGCAGCTACACCAGCGCCTCGCCCATGACCGTGTACGACTCCCTGGGCAATTCGCACCAGGTGATGCAGTACTTCGTCAAGCGCCCGTCCGAAGGCGGCGCCAGCGTGTACGAGGTCTATTACACGATGGACGGCAAGGCCATGCAGCCGACCGCGCAGGGCACCGACGGCACCTGGAGCAGCGGCCCCAACCAGAATTCGCTCACCAAGCTCACCTTCAACAACGCCGGCACGCTGACCAGCGCGCCGGTGGTGAACCTGCGCTTCGAGCAGCCCGGCGGCAACACCACGCCCGCCGATCCGCTGACGATCGCCATGAACTACACCGGCACCACCCAGTACGGCAGCGACTACAAGCTGGTCGCCAAGCCCGACGGCTACAGCTCCGGCGAATTCAGCGGCATCAACATCGGTGGCGACGGCAGCCTGGTGGCCAGCTACACCAACGGCCAGACCCAGGTGGTCGGCACCATCGTGCTGGCGGACTTCTCCAACCTGCAGGGCCTGCAGCCGGTGGGCAACAACGCCTGGACCGAAACCGCCGCTTCCGGCCAGCCCATCCTGGGCCAGCCGGGCACCAACGGCATGTCCACGGTGGTGGGCCAGGCGACGGAATCGTCCAACGTCGACATGAGCAAGGAACTGGTCAACATGATCATCGCGCAGCGCACCTACCAGGCGAACTCGCAGACGATCAAGACCCAGGACGAAATCATGCAGGTGCTCATGAATCTCAAGTAGAGCCCACCCCCGGAGCGCCTGCGGCGCTTCCCCCTCAAGGGGGCGCGCCTGCGGACCGGCGGAGCCGGATCCGCGGCGCCCCGCTCGGGGAGAGACCGAGTCTTGCGGGTTCATGCCAGACGGAACAGGAAATGGATCGGATTATCTACACCGCGATGAATGGCGCGGCGCGCATCACGGAGCATCAGGCCGTGCTGTCGAACAATATGGCCAACGTGAACACCCCGGGTTTTCGCGAGCAGATCGCGCTGTACCGGTCGGTGCCGGTCGCCGACGGGGTCAGCCTGCCCACGCGCGTGTCGACGGTGGCTTCGACGCCGGGCAACAGTTTCCAGATGGGAACCATGCAGACCACCGGCCGCGACCTGGACGTGGCGCTGGCCGACGAGCGCGGCTGGCTGGCGGTGCAGACGCCGCAGGGCGAGGCCTATACCCGGGCCGGCAGCCTGCAGGTAGGCGTCAACGGGCTGTTGCAGACCTCGCTGGGCCAGCCGGTGCTGTCGGACCAGGGCGGGCCCATCGACGTGCCCGACCAGGCCGCGCTGACGATCACCTCGGACGGCACGGTCACCGCGATCGGCGCGGGCGACGCGCCCAACAATATCCTCAACCTGGGCCGGCTCAAGCTGGTGAACCCGCCGCGCGAGCAGCTGGTGCATGGCGACGACGGCGTGTTCCGCCGGGCGCCGGTCGACGGCCAGCCCGCGCCGCCGCTGCCGGCCGATCCCAGCCTGCGGCTGCTGGCCGGGGTGCTCGAGGGCAGCAACACCAATCCGATGGCGGCGATGGTCGGCATGATCGCCAACGCCCGCCGTTTCGAGCAGCAGATGCAGGTGATCCAGCAGTCGGACCGCAACGCCGAGCGCGCCAACGGCATTCTGTCGATAAGCGCCTGACCCGGCGCCCGATTCAAAACCAATACCCAATACGCGCGCGGCCGGGCCGCGCCACCAGGAGTACTACATCATGATGCGTTCGCTGTGGATCGCCAAGACGGGCCTGGAAGGTCAGCAGACCTCCATGGACGTGATTTCCAACAACCTGGCCAACGTCTCGACCAACGGCTTCAAGCGCGGCCGCGCGGTGTTCCAGGACCTCATGTACCAGACGCTGCGCCAGCCCGGCGCCCAGGTCGGCGACGCCACCCAGCTGCCCTCCGGGCTGCAGCTGGGCACCGGCGCGCGCGTGGCCGCGACCGAGCGCATCCACACCACGGGCAACCTGAACAACACCGGCAGCGAAATGGACGTGGCCATCAACGGCCGCGGCTTCCTGCAGGTGGAGCTGCCCGACGGCACCCAGGCCTACACCCGTGACGGCGCGCTGCAGCGCGACCAGAACGGCCAGCTGACCACCGTCAGCGGCTACGTGATCCAGCCGCCCATCAACGTGCCCGACAACGCCCTGTCCATCACCATCGGCAACGATGGCATGGTCTCGGTGACCCAGCCGGGCGCGGCCGGCGTCAACGTGCAGATCGGGCAGCTGCAGATCGCCACGTTCATCAATCCCACCGGCCTGCAGAGCATCGGCGAGAACCTGTACCTGGAAACCGATTCCTCGGGTCCGGCCAACCTGCTGCAGCCGGGCGTGGACGGCGCCGGCTCCATCATGCAGAACTACGTCGAAACCTCCAACGTCAACGTCGCCGAAGAGCTGGTCAACATGATCACCACGCAGCGCGCCTACGAAATGAACAGCAAGGCCGTCAAGACGTCGGATGAAATGCTGGCCCGCCTGACCCAACTGTGATGTCCATCTCCGTCCTGCGCCTGGCGAGCGTCGCGGCCCTGGCCACGCTGGTGGCCGGCTGCGCCATGATTCCGCCCGAACCCATCGTGACCGGGCCGACCACGGCCGTGCCGCCGGCGCCGCCCATGCCCGCGGCGCAACCCACGGGCTCGATCTACCAGCCCACCGCCTACGGCAACTATCCGCTGTTCGAGGACCGCCGTCCGCGCAACGTCGGAGACATCGTCACCATCGTGCTCAACGAGAAGACGAACGCCTCCAAAAACGTCGCCACCAACACCAACCGCAGCGGCAGCGCCACGCTGGGCATCGCCGCCGCGCCGTCGTTCATGGACAGCTGGGCCAACGCCAACCTGAATACCGACGCCAAGGGCGGCAACGTGCTGCAGGGCAAGGGCGACAGCACGGCCAACAACGCCTTCACCGGCACCATCACCACCACGGTGGTGGGCGTGATGTCCAACGGCAACCTGCAGGTGGCCGGCGAGAAGCAGATCGCCATCAACCGCGGCAGCGAGTACGTGCGCTTCTCGGGCGTGGTGGACCCGCGCTCGATCACCGGCACCAACACCGTGTCGTCCACCCAGGTGGCCGACGCCCGCATCGAATACCGCAGCAAGGGCGTCATGGACGAAGTCCAGACCATGGGCTGGCTGCAACGCTTTTTCCTGATGGCATCGCCGTTCTAATGTTTTATGCGCGGGCGCTTTGGACAACTGAAATGAAGCATTCCATCTTCTTCCGCCTGCTGGCGCACGTCTGCGTCGCCGCCGGCCTGTTGGCCGGGACCGGCGCGGCGCAGGCCGAGCGGCTCAAGGACCTGGCCTCGATCCAGGGCGTGCGCGGCAACCAGCTGATCGGCTACGGCCTGGTCGTGGGCCTGGACGGTAGCGGCGACCAGGTGCGCCAGACGCCGTTCACGCAGCAGAGCCTGACCAATATGCTGTCCCAGCTCGGCATCACCGTGCCGGCCGGCAGCAATATGCAGCTCAAGAACGTGGCGGCCGTGATGGTCACGGCGACCTTGCCGGCGTTCGCGCGGCCCGGTCAGACGCTGGACGTGGTGGTGTCCTCGATGGGCAACGCCAAGAGCCTGCGCGGCGGCACGCTGCTGATGACGCCGCTCAAGGGGGCCGACAGCCAGGTCTACGCCATCGCCCAGGGCAACATCCTGGTGGGCGGCGCGGGCGCGTCGGCCGGCGGCTCCAGCGTGCAGATCAACCAGTTGAACGGCGGGCGCATCAGCGCCGGCGCCATCGTCGAACGCGGCGTGCCCACCACGTTCGCGCGCGACGGCTACATCCACGTCGAACTGAACAATACCGATTTCGGCACGGCCCAGAACGTGGCGGCGGCGCTGAACAAGAAGTTCGGCCAGGGCACGGCCACGGCGCTGGACGGGCGCGTCGTGCAGGTGCGCACCCCGATGGAGCAGGCCTCGCAGGCGCGCTTCCTGTCTCTGGTGGAAGACCTGCAGGTTACGCGCGCGCCCACGGTGGCCAAGGTCATCATCAACGCCCGCACCGGCTCGGTGGTCATGAACCGCACGGTCATGATCGAAGAGGCCGCGGTGGCGCACGGCAACCTGTCGGTCATCATCAACCGCCAGAACCAGGTGTCGCAGCCCGACACCCCGTTCACCGAAGGGCAGACGGTGGTGGTGCCCAACACCCAGATCGAAGTGCGCCAGGAAAACGGCTCGCTGCAGCGCGTGCGCACCAGCGCCAACCTGGCCGACGTGGTCAAGGGCCTGAACGCCCTGGGCGCCACGCCGCAGGACCTGCTGTCCATCCTGCAGGCCATGAAGTCGGCCGGCGCGCTGCGCGCCGAACTGGAAATCATCTGACGGCCATGGCATACACGCATGACGCGGCGCGCGGCGCCCAACGCCAGGATTCGGTCTTCGACCTGGGCCGGCTGTCGGACCTGAAGCGCGAGGTCAAGACCGATCCGGCCGGCACCGACCAGCAGAAGCAGGTGGCCAGGCAGTTCGAGGCCCTGTTCCTGCAGATGATGCTCAAGCGCATGCGCGAGGCCACGCCCAAGGAGGGCCTGTTCGATTCGCAGCAGACGCAGATGCTGCAGTCCATGGCCGACGAGCAGCTGGCGCTGCACCTGGCTTCGCCCGGGATCGGCCTGTCGGCGGCCATCCTGGCGCAGATGCAGGAAGGCAAGCCGGGCGAGCTGCCGGCCCAGTCGGTCGAACGGCTGGGGCAGGGCGGCGGACTGGATTTCCGCAGCGGCAACTCGCGCGAGGTGTCGGCGCTGCTCAACGTGATGCGCAACAACCGCGCGAGCGACCGGGCGCTGGCGGCTGCCGAGGGCGCGCCCGATCACGTGGTGGATTTCGTCTCCAGGATGTCGCGCGCGGCCAACCTGGCCGCGCAGCAAAGCGGGGTGCCGGCGCGCCTCATCATGGGCCAGGCGGCGCTGGAATCCGGCTGGGGCAAGCGCGAAATCAAGTTCGACGACGGCAGCACCAGCTACAACCTGTTCGGCATCAAGGCCGGCGCCAGCTGGAAGGGCAAGGTGGTGCACGTGCTCACCACGGAGTACGAGAACGGCGTGGCCAAAAAGGTGACGCAACCCTTCCGCGCCTACGCCTCCTACGAGGAGTCGTTCGCCGACTACGCCCGCCTGATCGGCAACAGCCCGCGCTACGAGGCCGTGACGCAAGCGCGCAACGAGATCGAGGCCGCCCGCAAGATCCAGGACGCCGGCTACGCCACCGATCCGCAGTACGCCCAGAAGCTGATCGGCGTGATGGGCCAGCTGCGGGGCGCGGCGTCCAGGGTGGAAATTTCCCGCCAGATGTTGGAAGGACTCTAAATTCGGATCATCTGCTGCCGTTAATGGAGTATCCAGACATATCGGTTGCGGTTAAACACGGGGCATTGTCAGTATGAATTTGTATAACTCGGCGTTGGGCGGGCTGAACGCAGCCCAGGCAGGTTTGGCCACCACCAGCCACAACATCAACAATGCCACCACGGCCGGCTACAACCGCCAGCGCGTCATGACCTCCACGGCCGGCGCCCAGGCCACCAGCAACGGCTTCATCGGCCGCGGCGTGCAGGTCGACACCGTCGTGCGCAGCTACGACAGCTTCCTGTACCGCCAGCTCGTCGGCGCGCAGGGCAGCGGCGCACAGCTGCAGGCCCAGTTCGACCAGGTCTCGCAGATCAACAACCTGTTCGCCGACCGCACCGTCGGCATCGCGCCGGGGCTGAACAACTTCTTCACCAGCATGAACATGGTCGCCAGCAAGCCGGGCGATCCGGCCGCGCGCGCCGACCTGCTGGGCAAGGCCAACAGCCTGGCCACGCAGATCCGTTCGGCCTACACCGAGATGCAGAACCAGCGCGTCGGGCTGAATACGCAGATCACCACCACGGTGGAGCAGGTCAACAGCTACCTGGCCCGCATCGACGACCTGAACACCCAGATTTCGCTGGCTTCGGGCAAGGCCGGCGGCAGCCCCCCGAACGACCTGCTGGACCAGCGCGACCTGGCCGTGATGGAGCTGAACCAGCTGGTCGGCATCACCACGTACCAGCAGGGCGACAAGATCAATATTTCGCTGGCCAACGGCGGCCAGGCGCTGCTGTCGGGCAACACCATCTATCCCCTGCAGGCCGTGGCCTCGTCCAAGGACGCCGGCCGCACGGTGCTGGCCTATACCCTGCCGGCCGGCGCGGGCAAGACGGTCGCCGTCGAACTCGACGACAGCGAAGTCACCGGCGGCAAGCTGGGCGGCCTGCTGCAGTTCCGCAGCCAGTCGCTGGACGTGATGCAGAACCAGCTGGGCCAGATGGCGGTCGGGCTGGCGCTGTCGTTCAACGCGCAGCACCGTCAGGGCCTGGACCAGAACGGCAACCCCGGCGGCGACTTCTTCGGCATCAGCGATCCGCAGGGCGTGCCCAACGCCCAGAACAAGAGCAACGCCCAGATCTCGGGAAAATTCACGAACCTGGACAACATCAACGCCAAGGACTACGAGATCTCGTTCGACGGCGCGAATTACCGGGTACTGCGCCAGCCGGAAGGCACGCAGGTCTATAACGGCCCGGCCAGCGGCACGCCGCCCACGCTCAACCTGGAAAAGGAAATGGGCGTGACGCTGACCATCAGCGAGCCGCCGCGCGCCGGCGACAAATGGACGCTGTCGCCCACCCGCGACGCGGCCCGCGACATCGAAGTGCTGATCCGCGATCCGGAAAAGATCGCCGCGGCCGACGCCGAGGGCGGCGACGCCAACGGCAAGAATGCGCTCAAGCTCGCCCAGCTGGAAAACGCCAAGGTGCTGGGCCACGGCACCATGAGCACCACCGACATGTTCGCCCAGGTGGTCAACACCGTGGGCGTGCAGACCGCGCAGATCAAGGCCGCCGCCACCGCGCAGGGCAACCTGATCAAGCAGGCCACGGCCGCCCAGCAGGCGGTGTCGGGCGTGAACCTGAACGAGGAATACGTCAGCCTGTCGCTGTACCAGGAACAGTACCAGGCCAGCGCCCGCATCATCGACGTGGCCAGCACCATATTCGACACCTTGCTGGGCCTGCGCGGTTGAGCGCTTGGTTGTGATGAATAAACAGATTTTCGGAGTTGCGCCATGCGCCTGAGCACCTCGATGATGTACACCAACGGCCTGAACGGAATTCTGGGCCAGGAATCCGACATGAATCGGCTGGTCGAGCAGATCGGCAGCGGCCGCAAGAACCTGACCCCGGCCGACGACCCGCTGGCGGCCTCGCTGGCCATCGGCGTGGCGCAGACGCAAAGCATGAACGCGGCCTACGCCATGAACCGCCAGACCGCCAACACCAATCTGGGCCAGGAAAGCAACACCCTGGACGCGGTCACCAATGCGCTGCAAGAGGCCCGTACCCGCATCATCCAGGCCGGCGGCGTGCTGTCCGACAGCGACCGGCAGGCGCTTTCCACCGCGCTCAAGAGCACGCGCGAGGCGCTGCTGGGGCTGGCCAACGCCACCGACGGCAACGGCCAGTACCTGTTCTCGGGCAACGACGGCACCAAGGCGCCCTACGCCAAGGACACCTCGGGCAAGATTTCCTATAGCGGCTCGGTCGGCGAGCGCACCGTGCAGGTCGACCAGAGCCGCCAGATTTCCACCAGTGACCTGGGCAAGGACATCTTCGGCCGCGCCAACCCCGGCTCGCAGGCCTATGTGGCCTCGGCTGGCCAGGACAACGCCGGCACGGCGGAGTTCGGCTCGGTCTCGGTGACCCCGGGCAGCGCGAACCTGGCCCGGAAGTATTCGGTCGAGTTCGTGACCGATAACGCTACCGGCGAACTGGGCTACCGCGTCACCGCGACGGCGGCCGACGGCACCGAGCAGGTGGTGCCCGACCCCTCGCAGCCGCCGACCCCTTACGTGGACGGCGCGACCATCGATTTCGGCGGCGTGTCCACCTCGATCAAGGGCACGCCGGCCGTCGGCGACGTGATCGAGGTCGAGAACGTCCAGTCGGCCGACATGGACGTGTTCGCCACCCTGGACAACCTGATCGCGGCGCTGGACGCGCCCAGCGCCGGCGACCCGGTGGCGACGGCCAGGCTGAACAACGCGCTGGCCACGGCCAACAAGAAACTGGCTTCCAACTACGACAACGTGCTGACGGTGAACGCTTCCGTGGGCGCGCGCATGAACGAGCTGGAAGCCCTGGATGCGAGCGGCACGCAGAAAGGACTGTCGTACGCCAAATCGCTGTCGGACCTGGAAGACCTGGATTATTACCAGGGCGCCAGCCAGCTCGCGTTGCGCCAGGTGGCGCTGCAGGCGGCCTCGGCGGCCTTCATGACCATCCAGGGTTCGAGCCTGTTCAGCCGCAATTGACGCCGCGGCGTAGCGCAACGCGCGCCTCTGGGCGCGCCATAGCGTGCACGCGGACGCCGCCGGCCTGGGCCGGGGCGTCCGCGTTCATGTGCAGGGTAGGAAACAGTCGGTTCATGTAGCTCAACACTCGGAAGTCCCATGCTTGTCAATCTGAAAGTCCGCACCTGCATCATCCTAGTGCTGCTGCTGTTCACGGCGGCCATGTTCATCTCCAACGGCGTGGCGTGGCTGGGGCTGGATTCGAGCAACCAGAAGATGGTGCAGGTCAATAGCGCCTATTCCACGCAAGCCCTGCAGCTCGACCGCGCCTACACCTTGCTGCTGCGCGGCCGGCTGCTGCTGGCGAACTCCCTGCTGGACATGCAGCAGGGCAAGACCGAGCAGGCGGGCTCCCAGGCGCAGCGCGCGCAGGTCCAGATGCAGGAGGGCGCCAAGGCGCTGGAGGCCTACCGCAAGGCGCCGGCCATGCCGGGCGCCGAGGCGCTCAACGCCAAGCTGGACGCCGCCTTCCGGCAGTTCGACGACATCTCCAAGCGCCAGGCCGCGGCCTTGGCGGCGATGGAGGTGCAGACATTCCTGGACCTCAACGACGCCGGCGGCGCCGCCAACACGGCGCTGCGCGAAGCGGTGGGTGCGGTCCAGGACTTCGTGGACAAGTCCACCGACAAGCTGGTGGAAGAGGCCGAGGCCGAACACGCGGCCGCGCGCGTCGTCACCATCGTCCTGCTGGCGATCGCGCTGGCGCTGTCCCTGGGCTGTTGGGTTTTCATCAACCGCACGGTGCTGCGTCCGCTGCGCGAGGCCGGCAATCATTTCGAGAAGATCGCCGGCGGCGACTTCACCGGCCGCGTCGAAGTCCGCAGCAGCAACGAAATCGGCCAGCTGTTCGCCGCGATCAAGCGCATGCAGGAAAGCCTGACGCGCACGGTGGCCTCGGTGCGCCGTGGCGTGGACGAGATCAACGTGGGCTCGCGCGAGATCTCGGCGGGCAACACCGACCTGTCCAGCCGCACGGAAGAGCAGGCCGCCTCGCTGGAAGAAACCGCGGCGTCCATGGAAGAGCTGGCTTCGACGGTCAAGCAGAACGCCGACAACGCGCGCCAGGCCAACCAGCTGGCGGCCAGCGCGTCCGAAGTGGCCGAGCGCGGCGGCGCGGCGGTGTCGGAAGTGGTCGGCACCATGGAGCAGATTTCGGCCAGCTCGCGCAAGATTTCCGAAATCGTGTCGGTGATCGACGGCATTGCGTTCCAGACCAACATCCTGGCGCTGAACGCGGCGGTGGAAGCCGCGCGCGCCGGCGAGCAGGGCAAGGGCTTTGCCGTGGTGGCGGGCGAGGTGCGCGCGCTGGCGCAGCGCAGCGCCCAGGCGGCCAAGGAAATCAAGGGCTTGATCGAGGATTCGGTCAGCAAGGTCGGCGCCGGTTCGCAGCAGGTGGAACGCGCCGGCGCGACCATGCAGGAGATCGTGGCCTCGGTCAAGCGCGTGACCGACATCATGGGCGAGATCTCGGCGGCGTCCGAGGAGCAGTCCAGCGGCATCGATCAGGTCAACCGCGCGGTGTCGCAGATGGACGAGGTGACGCAGCAGAACGCGGCGCTGGTCGAAGAAGCGGCGGCCGCGGCCGGTTCGCTGCAGGAACAGGCGCAGCGCCTGGCCGAAGCCGTGTCGGTGTTCAAGATCAACGCCGGCGAAGTGATCGAAGTGCCGGCCCAGCAGTTGGCGCGCGAACGCAGCGCGCCGCGCATGCCGGCGCCGCGGCCGGCCGCCGGCGACCATGCCGAGGCGGCCGAGGCGCCCGCGCAGCAGGCCGAGGCGCCCGCGCCCAAGCTGGCTGCGCCGGCGCAGGCAGAACCCAAACCCGCCGCATCCAGGCCGGCCCGGCCGGCGGCGGCCAAACCGGCCAAACCGGCCATGTCGGCCGCCCGGGCGCCGCGGCGCGCGGCCAGCCGGACGGCGAACGCCACCGACGCCAAGCCCGCCGCCCGCCGGCCGCCGCCGTCGGACGACGATTGGGAGTCTTTCTGACGGCGTAATCCGTTGCTGCTTTGACCTGTTATTTCACTTTTCGCATCGGCGGCGTCGCCGCCGGGGCGCTTACCGGAATATATCGAAGTGTTTAGCAATCTGAAGGTGCGCACGGGCCTCATGCTGGCCCAACTGGTGGTCGCCCTGGCCGCGCTTGCCGCGATCGTGCTGGGTTGGAACAGCATGCGATCGAGCAGCGAGTCGATCAACGCCCTCAATACGCTGGGCGTCCAGCAGGCGGATCTGCTCAAGGACGCCTATGCGCTGATGCTGCGCGGCACGATACGCGCCGATATCGTGGTGGGATTGCGCAATGCCGGCGATACCGCCGGCGTGGCCGAGAACACGCGCACCCTGAAGCAGCAACTGGCCGAGGCCAGGACCAAGATGGAGGCCTTCAAGGCCATTCCCAAGGTTACCGAGCAGGGCAAGGCCGCCGAGTCCGAACTGCTGTCCTCGTTCCAGCGCTTCGCCGATGCGCTGCAGGCCATGGTGGTGGCCCTGGAGCGCGGCGACATGGAGGCCTATCTCAAAGAGAAGAACACCACCGGCGCGGCCGCCAGCCAGGCATTTTCCCAACGCCTGGCCGCGTTCATGGAGAACATCAACGCCTATAGCGTGGCGGCGGTGGAGGCGGCGCGGTCCCAGTCGGCGACCATGGCCATCGTCTACCCCGTGCTGGCGGTGCTGATCCTCGCGGTGTGGCTGGCCGCGTTCCTGTTCATCAACCGGGCGGTGCTGCGCCCCTTGCGCTCGGTCAGCGAGAGCTTCGACAAGATCGCCGCGGGCGACCTGACCGTGCGGGTGGATGCTACCTCCACCAACGAAATCGGCACGCTGATGGCGGCGGTCAAGCGCATGCAGGAAAGCCTGACGCGCACGGTGGCGGCGGTGCGTCGCGGGGTGGACGAGATCAACGTGGGCTCGCGCGAGATTTCGGCGGGCAACACGGACCTGTCCAGCCGCACCGAGCAGCAGGCGGCTTCGCTGGAAGAAACCGCCGCCTCCATGGAGCAGCTGGCTTCGACGGTCAAGCAGAACGCCGACAACGCGCGCCAGGCCAACCAGCTGGCGGCCAGCGCGTCCGACGTGGCCGAGCGCGGCGGCTCCGCGGTGTCCGAAGTGGTGGGCACGATGGAGCAGATTTCGGCCAGCTCGCGCAAGATTTCGGAAATCGTGTCGGTGATCGACGGCATCGCGTTCCAGACCAACATCCTGGCGCTGAACGCCGCGGTGGAAGCGGCGCGCGCCGGCGAACAGGGCAAGGGCTTTGCCGTGGTGGCGGGCGAGGTGCGCGCGCTGGCGCAGCGCAGCGCCCAGGCGGCCAAGGAAATCAAGGGCTTGATCGAGGATTCGGTCAGCAAGGTGGGCGCCGGTTCGCAGCAGGTGGAACGCGCGGGCGCGACCATGCAGGAGATCGTGGCCTCGGTCAAGCGCGTGACCGACATCATGGGCGAGATCTCGGCGGCGTCCGAGGAGCAATCCAGCGGCATCGATCAGGTCAACCGCGCGGTGTCGCAGATGGACGAGGTGACGCAGCAGAACGCGGCGCTGGTCGAAGAGGCCGCGGCGGCCGCCGGCTCGCTGCAGGACCAGGCGCAGCGTCTGGCCGAAGCCGTGGCGGTGTTCAAGATCAACGCCGGCGAAGTGATCGAAGTGCCGGCCCAGCAACTGGCGCACGCACGGCCCGCGCCGCGCGTGGCCGCGCCGGCGCCCGAAGCGCCCGCGGCGCAAGCGGAGACGCCCGCCCAGGCGGCGCCTGCCGCGCGCCTGACGCATGCGCCTCGCGTCCGCGCCGCCGCCGCCAAGCCGGCCGCGCCCGCGCCGGCCGCGGCTGCCGCGGAAGGCGCCACGGCCACGCGCGGTCCGCGCCGGCCCGCGGCCAGCGCGGCGGCCGAAGGCAGGCCCGCGAGCAGGCCACCGGCCAGCCGGCGGACGCCGCCCGCGGACGACGACTGGGAATCTTTCTGACAGGCGGGTATGCGAGCCTATCTACACCTACTTGCGGCGGCTGTCCTGGCCGCCACGCTCGCCGGTTGCACGGCGACCGGACGCAATTTCGACCCGGACGGGCTGTCCAGCCTGAACCCGGGCCGTTCCACGCTTGCGGATGCCACGCACGCGCTGGGCGCCGCGCCCGACAAGATCTATCCGCAGCCCGACGGCAGCCTGCTGGCGCTCTGGTCGTACAAGGTCACGGTCGTCACCGACGGCCTGTACGGCCGCAAGGAAGCGCTGCTGCGCTTCGGCCCTGACGGCCGGCTGGCGAACCTCGTGGACAGCACCAATATCCTGCTCGAACCCTGGGAGCGCCGCAATCTGCTGGGGCCGGCGCCCGCGTCCGAGCCGCTGCCGGACTGGGCGCTGCCCAAGGTCGAGCCCGGAGAGTCCTACATCTACATACCCGGTCCGGGAGAATCGGCCGGATCGCGGCCGCAAGGCGGGTAACTCCGCCGGGCGGCACAGAGCGTCGCGGCGCAGACCGCGATGTCCGTCGCCCTGAATGCATGCCCTGTGTAACAGGGCATGTCAACAGGGTGCTTTTTGTTTGATCATGCAGTTCCTGGAGGCATGGGGAAATAATATGGAAGCGAGTCTCGAATCCGGTATCAAGTCCGGCAAGGCAGGCAAAAGAAAGGCGCGCGCGCCCAAGGTGAAGAAGAAGCTGCGCCTGCGCGATGCGCGCGTGGGCACGATGCTGCTGTGGGTCATGGCGTTCTTCGCCGTGCTGATCGCGGCGGTGGGCGGTCTGGCCGCGTACTTCCTGCAGCACAACTACGAATCGATCCGCGAGATCAACGGCCTGACCGAAAGGGCGCGTCAGGTCGAGGTGATCAATAGCGACATGCTGCGCGCCCGCGTGGGGCTGATGGTGGCCGCGCGCCACCTGCAGGAGTCCGGCTGGGGCAGCGGCGAGAATTCGGCGCGCGACGCCGCGGCCTCGCTCAAGGACGCCACCGACCTGCTGACCGGCGTGCGCAGCAGCTTCGCGGAGTTCCAGAAGAACATGCTGCAGGACGACACCGGCCGCCAGCTGTCCATGAATCTGGTGCGGCGCTATCGCTCGTACATCGACGACGGCGTGGACACCATGGTCGAGGCCCTGCGCAGCGAAGACTATTCGACGTTCTACATGGTGAACAACGAATACGGCACGCCGCGCAGCGCCGCCTTCATCGCGGCGCTCAGCGAATTCGGCAAGTACATCAATGACCAGCAGAACGCCCTGATCGAACAGGCCGAGGCCAACTTCAACCGCGCCATGATGGCGGTGGGCGTGGCGGTCGCGCTGGCGCTGGTGCTGATGGTGCTGGCCCGCGTGCTGTTCGGCCGCCTGGTGGTCCGCCCGCTGGTGGAAGCCGGCCAGCATTTCGACAAGATCGCTTCGGGCGACCTGACCAGCCGCGTCGAGGTGCGTTCGCACAATGAAATTGGCCAGCTGTTCGCGGCGCTCAAGCGCATGCAGGAAAGCCTGACGCGCACCGTGGCCTCGGTGCGCCGCGGCGTGGACGAGATCACCGTGGGGTCGCGCGAGATCTCGGCGGGCAACACCGACCTGTCCAGCCGTACGGAAGAGCAGGCCGCCTCGCTGGAGGAAACCGCGGCGTCCATGGAAGAGCTGGCCTCGACGGTCAAGCAGAACGCCGACAACGCGCGCCAGGCCAACCAGCTGGCGGCCAGCGCGTCCGACGTGGCCGAGCGCGGCGGCTCCGCGGTGTCCGAAGTGGTGGGCACGATGCAGGGCATTTCCGCCAGCTCGCGCAAGATCTCGGAAATCGTGTCCGTGATCGACGGCATCGCGTTCCAGACCAACATCCTGGCGCTCAACGCCGCGGTGGAAGCCGCGCGCGCCGGCGAACAGGGCAAGGGTTTCGCGGTGGTGGCGGGCGAAGTCCGTTCGCTGGCCCAGCGCAGCGCGCAGGCCGCCAAGGAGATCAAGGGCCTGATCGAGGATTCGGTCGCCAAGGTGGGCGCCGGTTCGCAGCAGGTGGAACGCGCCGGCGCGACCATGCAGGAGATCGTGGCCTCGGTCAAGCGCGTGACCGACATCATGGGCGAGATCTCGGCGGCGTCCGAAGAGCAATCCAGCGGCATCGACCAGGTCAACCGCGCGGTGTCGCAGATGGACGAGGTGACGCAGCAGAACGCGGCGCTGGTCGAAGAAGCGGCGGCCGCGGCCGGTTCGCTGCAGGAACAGGCGCAGCGTCTGGCCGAAGCCGTGGCGGTGTTCAAGATCAACGCCGGCGAAGTGATCGAGGTGCCGGCGCACCAGTTGAGCGGCTATGCCGCGCCCACGCTGACTCAGGCCTGACGCCCGGGGCTTGAACAAAGAACCGCGGCCGCGCACAAGCGCGGCCGCGGTTTTCGTTTTTTCCGCCAACGGGTTATTGACGGTTAAGTTTTCGAAAATATGACCGTTAACGAAAAAAATAGCGCCCGAATCGGGCAATGAAGTGTTCGACGGCCGTCACGCACCAGCGTGCGCCTGGCCTTACGAACCGGGCGGAAACGTATACGCGGGGCGTCAGGTCCACTTTGTCCGCCGTTGTTCATTTGCTGTTCTTTGACGAAACCGGAGGCAAGCTGTGCGTGTCAATTTACCCGTCCATAACGTGGAAACCAAGCTGCGCGCCGATCAGTACCTGATCTCGCGCACCGACACCAAAGGCCGGATCGTGTATGCGAATCCGGCCTTTATCGAGGTGAGCGGCTTTTCGCGCGAGGAACTGATCGGCAAGGCCCACAACATCGTGCGCCACCCGGACATGCCGCCGCAAGCCTACGAGGACCTGTGGGCCACGCTGCAGGCCGGCGGCTCGTGGCTGGGCCTGGTCAAGAACCGGCGCAAGGACGGCGGTTTCTATTGGGTGCTGGCCAACGCCACGCCCATCGTCGAGCACGGCGAGGTGGTGGCTTATTCGTCGGTGCGGGTGCAGGCCTCGGAAGAGCAGATCCAGATGGCCGAGGAGCTGTATGCGCGCATGCGCGAGGGCACGGCCCGCGGCGTGCGCATCCGGCGCGGGCGTCCGGTGCGGGCCGGCTGGCGGCGCGGCCTGGACGCGCTGGCGTTTCCGTTCAGGCAATGCGTGCGCAGCCGCATGCTGCGCCATGCGCTGCTGTCGGCGGGCATCGTGACGGCGGCGGGGGCCTATGGGATGTATGCCGGTTGGGAACGCATGGATGCGCAGCAGGTGGGGCTGGCGTGCGCCGCCTTGGGCGCCGGCGTGCTGGCGCTGTTCGCAATGAGCTGGCGTCTGTCGCGGTTCGTGCTGGATCCGATGGTGGATGCGGCCAACATGGCGCGGCAGGTGGCGGCGGGGAACCTCACGACGCAGATCGTGCCGGAATCGGATGACGAGATCGGCAGCCTGATGTTTTCGCTCGACGTGATGCGCAAGAGCCTGATCGGGATTGCGCAGGATGTGTACCGCGGCATCGAGGGTACGACGCAGGCGGCCTCGCATATCGCGCGCGGCAATCAGGAGCTGGCCGGCCGCACGGAGGGCCAGGCGGCGTCCCTGCAGCAGACCGCGACGAGCATGGCGCAGCTGACCGCCACGGTGCGGCAGAACGCCGACAATGCGCGGCAGGCCAATGAGCTGGCCGCGAGCAGCATGGACGTGGCGCGGCGCGGCGGAGTCGCGGTGGGCCAGGTGGTGGAGACGATGCACGGGATTTCGGACAGTTCGCGCCGGATCGCCGATATCGTGAGCATCATCGAAGGGATTGCGTTCCAGACGAATATCCTGGCGCTGAACGCGGCGGTCGAGGCGGCGCGGGCCGGCGAGTCTGGCAAGGGGTTCGCGGTGGTGGCGGGCGAGGTGCGCACGCTGGCGCAGAAGAGCGCGCAGGCCGCCAAGGAGATCAAGGGGCTGATCGAGGATTCCGCGGACCGCGTGACCGAGGGGTCGCAGCAGGCCGAGCAGGCGGGCGCGACGATGCAGGAAATCGTGGCGGCCGTGCATCGGGTGACCGATATCATCGCCGGGATCGCGCGGGCGTCGCAGGAGCAGTCCAGCGGGATCGAGCAGGTGGATACGGCGGTGTCGCAGATGGACGTGATGACGGCGCAGAACACGGAGCTGGTGCAGGAGCTGGGGGGAGCCGTGCGAGAGCTGGGCGGGCAGTCGGCGGCGCTGCGGGATACGATCCGGGTTTTTCGCCTTACCGGGCACCAGTAGCTGTCGATGACGCCGTTCGCGGCCGGAGCGCTTGGCGTTCCGGCCGCGATGTTGTCTTTGCCTACTTGCCCGCCAGGGCGTCGGCGACGCGGCTCATGGCGGTCAGGCCGGATTCGAACAGGGATTCCAGGAACGGGCCGGCGTGCGGCAGGACCACGGTCAGGACGGTGACGCCCACGATCAGGGTGACCGGGAAGCCGATGGAGAAGACCGACAGCTGTTGGGCGGCGCGGTTGAGGATGCCCATGGCCAGGTTGATGGTGAGCAGGGCGCAGATGAGCGGCAGGGCCAGGAGCAGGCCGGAAATGAACACGGTCTTGCCCCATTCGACGATCACGCCCCAGCCGTTCTGGTGCAGCTGGATCATGGCGATGGGCAGGGTGTCGAATGAGCGCACCAGCGCGGCCAGGACCAGGAGGTGGCCGTCCAGCGCCAGGAAGGTCAGCATGGCGATGATGTTGAACAGGCGCGAGAGCACGGCCGTGTTGGCGCCGGAGCCGGGGTCGAAGAACGAGGCGAAGGACAGGCCCATCTGCAGGCCGACGAATTCGCCGGCGGTCTGGACGGCGGCGAACACCAGGCGCATGGTGAAGCCCAGCGCGACGCCGATCAGGACCTGCTGCATCACCATCCAGAGGCCGGCGTAGGAGCCCGGCGAGACCGGGGGCATGGGGTCCAGGGCCGGGCCGACCGCGACGGCGAGGACGAAGGCCAGGCCCACCTTGACCTTGATGGGGATGAGCGATTCCGAGAACAGCGGGGCGGTGCCGACCAGGGCCAGGATGCGCACGAACGGCCAGAGGAACTGGCCGATCCAGCCGTTGAGCTGTTCGAGCGTGAAGGCGATCATGGCGGGGCGCTGTTGCGGCGGGTCTGCGATTGCCGGCCGCTCAGGACACCAGCATGGGGATCTGGCCGATCAGTTGCCGGATGTAGTCGACCATCACGCCGATCAGCCAGGGGCCCAGCAGCACCAGCACGCCGCACATGGCCAGCAGCTTCGGAATGAACGACAGCGTCATTTCGTTGATCTGCGTGGCGGCCTGGAAGATGCTGATGACCAGACCCACGACCAGCGTGACCAGCAGCAGCGGGCCGGCCATGGCCAGGACGATTTTCATCGCCTGGTAGGTCATGGTCATGACGGTTTCGGCGGTCATGGCGGCTCCTTGCGGCGTTATTGGTAGAAGCTCTGGGCCAGCGAGCCCATGAGCAGGTTCCAGCCGTCGGCCAGCACGAAGAGCATGAGCTTGAAGGGCAGCGCCACCGTGACCGGGGGCACCATCATCATGCCCAGCGCCATCAGCACGCTGGCGATCACCAGGTCGATGATGAGGAACGGGATGAAGATGGTGAAGCCGATCTGGAAGGCGGTCTTGAGTTCGCTGGTGATGAAGGCCGGCACCAGGATGCGCATCGGCACCTGGGCCGGGTCTTCCATGGCGGGCTGATTGGCCAGGTTGGCGAACAGCGACAGGTCGTTCTCGCGCGTCTGGTGCAGCATGAAAGTGCGCAGCGGCGCGGCGGCGCGTTCGACCGCGGCCTCGAACTGGATGGAGCCTTCGGACAGCGGTTTGTAGGCGTCGGTGTAGATTTTGTCGAACACCGGCGACATCGTGTAGAAGGTCAGGAACAGGGCCAGGCCGATCAGCACGTGGTTGGGCGGCGACATGGCGGTGCCCATGGCGCTGCGCAGCAGGCCCAGCACGATGATGATGCGGGTGAAGCCCGTCATCATGAGCAGGGCCGCCGGCAGGAACGACAGCGAGGTCATCAGCAGCAGGGTCTGCATGCTGAGCGAATAGGTCTCGGAGCCGTTAGGGCCGGGCGTGGCCGTCAGGGCGGGCAGCGTGGCCTGGGCGACGACGCCCGCCGGGAACAGGGCCAGGCCGAGCAGCGCGGCCGCCCCGAGCAGGGACGGCGCAAGCATGCGGGCGCGGGCGAGAGGCGTGCGGGAGGGCAAACTCATGGGTATGGCGTGTCGCGCGCGAGAGCGCTAGCGGCGCTTGAGCGCCTGGCCCAGCTTGGCCGCGAACGCGGCCGCGGGCAGGGGCGATGCCTGCGGCAACTGGCCGGCGGGCAGGGTATGCAGGGTATTGAGCTGGTTCGGGCCTACGCCCACCACCAGCCAGGTGTTTTCGATTTCGACGACCACAATGCTCTGGCGCGGACCCACCGGCAGGCTGGCGACCTGGCGCAGCAGGTTGCCGCCGCCGCGCTGGGCCAGGCCGGCGCGGCGCGCCAGCCAGGCCGCGGCCAGGATGGCGGCCACCACCAGCAGCAGGCCGAGAATGACGCGGGCGAGGGCGGCTTCGGTCATGGCGCCAGAATCAGCGGCGGTTGTTCAAGCGGTTGATCCGCTCGGACGGGGTGATGATGTCGGTCAGGCGGATGCCGTACTTGTCCTCGACCACCACCACTTCGCCCTGGGCGATCAGGTAGCCGTTGACGAAGATGTCCATCGGTTCGCCGGCCAGGCCGTCGAGCTCGACCACCGAGCCCTGGCCCAGCTGGAGCAGGTTCTTGATGGTCAGGCGGGTGCGGCCCAGTTCTACCGTGAGCTGGACGGGCACGTCCATGATCAGGTCGATGTCGGTGCCCGTGCCGCCGCTGGCGCCGGCCAGCGGCTTGAACACCGAGTGCGCGGCGGATTGCGCGGCCGGCGCGGCCGCGGGGGCGGCGGCGGGCGCAGGCGCGGGAGCGGCGGCCGGAGCCGGCGCCGCGGCGGCCTGTTCGGCCATCGCGGCGGCCCAGTCGTCCTGCGGCTTGAGGCCGTCGGCCTGCGTGGGCGGGGTGGCGCGGGATTGTTCGGCGAGCGCGTCGGCCCAGTCGTCGGCCGGGGACGAGCCGGTGCCGGGCTCGTTCTTGTCAGTCATGGTCAGAGGCCTCGTTGGGTTCTGTATCGTGGGTAAACATGTTTTGCACGCGCAGGGCGTAGCGGCCGTTGAAGACGCCGTAGCCGCATTCCATCAGCGGTACGCCGTCGACGCTGGCGATGACGGTTTCGGGCACTTCCACCGGCAGCACGTCGCCGACCTTCAGGTGCATCAGCTCGCGGATCGACGACGGGATGCGGGCGAATTCCGCGACCACGTCGATGTCGGCGCTGCGCACCTGGCGCGAGAGCTGCTGCGACCAGCGCTGGTCCACTTCGTCCAGCGTGGTTTCCTGCAGCGGGCGCGTGAGCAGGTCGCGCACCGGCTCGATCATGGAATAGGGCAGGCAGATGTTCAGGTCGCCGCCGGTGGCGCCGAATTCGATGTGGAAGGAGGTGACGACCACCACTTCGTTGTTGCCGGTGATGCTGGCGAACTTGGTGTGCATCTCCGAGCGCACGTACTCGAATTCGATCGGGTAGACCGGGTCCCAGGACTTGCCGTAGCTTTCCAGGGTCAGGTTGAGCAGGCGCCGGATGATGCGCTGTTCGGTGGTGGTGAAGTCGCGGCCCTCGACGCGGGTGTGGTAGCGGCCGTCGCCGCCGAACAGGCTGTCGATGACCAGGAACACCAGGTTCGGGTCGTACGTGAACAGGGCCGTGCCGCGCAGCGGCTTCATCTGGACCATGTTCAGGTTGCTGGGCACCGGCAGGTTGCGTTCGAAGTCCGCGTACTTCTGGATCTTGATGGAGCCGACGGTGATGTCGGCGCTGCGGCGCATGAAGTTCAGCAGCACGCTGCGCATCTGGCGGGCGAAGCGCTCGTTGATGAGCTCCAGGGTCTGCATGCGGCGGCGCACGACGCGCTCGGGCGAGCTCAGGTCGTAGGCGCGCGCGCCGGCGTTCTGGCCGGCCGCCTGGGTCTTGTCGTCGCTTTCGCCGGTGACCCCGGCGAGCAGCGCGTCGACTTCGTCCTGCGAAAGAAATGCCTCGTAGGCCATGCTTATTGCACCACGAACGCCGTGAAGAGCACGTCGGTGACGTACTGGCCGTCAGGCAGGGGCGAGAACGGGCGGTTGACGCTCTGCTTGATGGCTTCGGCCATGTCGGTCTTGCCCTGCTGCGTCTGGACGCCGACGGGCGATTGCGAAGACAGCACCATCAGGATGCGGCTGCGCACTTCGGGCATGTACTTTTCGAGCCGGCTGCGGCTTTGCTCGTCGCTGACGCGCAGGGTCAGGCCGACGTGCATGATGCGTTCGGTGTCCGGGTTCTGCAGCGTGACGGTAAAGGGTTCGAGCGGCACGAAGATCGGGGCGGGCACGGCGATGGGCGCGGCCGGCGGCGCGACGAAGTTGGCCGGCGTGGCCTGCGGGCCTTGCCCGGCATGGCCGGCGGCTCCGGGCTGGCCGGGCTGGCCCGCGGGAACCTGGCCGACGCCCAGCTGGACCGGCGCGGCGCCTTGCTGCTGCAGGCGTTGGGAGATGTACCAGGTGGCGCCGGCGCTGGCCGCGGCCACGAGCAGCAGGACCAGTAGCGCCAGCAGCGGACGCAGGATGCGGCCCAGGCCGCCCGGGCGGGGGGTAGATGCGCCGCGCGCAGGCATGGGTGTGGTTTTGGTAGTCGCCATCTCGGTGTCGAAGCTTATTTTGCCGCTGATGAAAACGGGTTCTTAGTGGATGAAAGCATTCTGCCCCAAATGCCGCCCCGGCTTGGGGGCGAAAAACAGGGCGAAAGCCGCGTATCTCAAGCTATTGCTGCACTGCCCCCCAGCCTTGCCGGCGGCGGGCCGCCGGCAGTTCAGGCGAAGGTGTCGACCAGCGCATTGGCGTTGCGCGCCGGCAGGGCCGCGGCGGGCGCATCGGCCACCGCCACGGCGCCCGCGGCGGCGCCGCCCGCGCCGCGCTGCGAGCCGTTGCCGCCTTGCTGCGCGAACTCCTGCTGGGCGGACTGTTCGCCCACGCTGGTCTGGCCCAGCGAGATGCCGGCCTGGGCCAGCGCCTGCTGCAGTTGCGGCATGGCGGCTTCGACCGCGTGGCGCACGGAGGCATGGGCCGACACGAACGAGGCGCTGGCCACGCCGTCGGCCAGGTTCAGGCTGACGCGCAGCGGGCCCAGGTCGGGGGGATCGAGCCGCAGTTCGGCGGTCTGCACGCCCTGGCGGACGTTGTGGCTCATCACGACCATCTGCTGGCCGAGCTCGGTGCCCCAGTGCGTGCCGCCCACGGGGGTGGCGACCTGCATCACCAGCGGTATGGCGGGCGCGGCGAAGGCGGCGGGGTTGGCGATGGGCGCGGCAGGACGCTGGGCGGCGGCCAGGGCCTGGGCCACGCCTTCGTGGGGCGCGGCGCCAGCTTGCGGCGCCTGGAACTGCGGGTCGGCCGCGGCGATGGCGGCCTGCGCTTCGTCGCGCAGCGGCGTCTGGGCCTGGGCGGCGTCGTCTTGCGGCTGGCGGGCGGCCTGGGGCAGCACGGCCTCGGGCGCCAGGCGCGGCGTTTCCATGCGCGGCGCGGCGGGGCGGCCTGCCGGCGCCTGGATGGCTGCCGGAACGGCCGGAGCCGCCTGCTGCGCGCTGCCGGGCTTGGCCGCGGCGGTCAGCACCGGCAGCGCCGCCTCGGCGTCGCGCGCGATCTGCGCGGCGGCGGCCTGGGCCTGCTGGGCGCTGGCCCCGACCGGCGCGCCCATGACCAGGGCGGCGTCCGCGGCGCCCAGCGCCGAGGTCAGCACGGCCGCGCCGGCGCCCATGGCGCTGGCGGCGGCCGCGGCGTCGCCGCGCGCCAGCTGCACCTGTTGCGCGGCCTGGGCGGCGATTTCCAGCGCCTGCTGCGGCAACACCACGCTCGTCTGCGCGGCAACGGCCAGCGCGCCGGCCTCGCCCTGCGCGGCGGTCTGCACCGCTTCGTCGATGGCGCCGGCGGCGGCGTTTTCCGCATGCGCGGCGGGCTCGGCCGGGTTCGGGTTCCGGGCCGGCGTCTTGGCCGGCGGCTTGGACTGGCTCTCGGCGGGGCGCGAGCCAGCTTCCTGGTCGGAGCGCTGGCGCGCCATCACTTCGGAAAAGCTGGGGCCCTTCTGGTTGGCGGGAGTCGGCCGGGCGCCGAGCGCATCGGCGATCGAGGCCTTGGCGCCGGGCGCGACGGAGGGCAGGGGCAGGGGAGCGTTCATCTGGGGCTTCCTGTGGGATATCGCTTAATGCATGCCGGCCTGGCGCTGGACCAGGCGGGCCGAGTATTCGTCGTTGGCGCGCTGTTCGCGGCGCGATTCGGCCACCGCCCGGGCGCGGACTTCGCGCTGGGCCAGCGCGTCGTAGGAGTTGAGCTTGCGCTTTTCCTGCTGCCAGTGCTGGCGGCCCTTGGCCAGGTTTTCGTCGGCCTGGCGCAGTACCGCCTGCTGCTGGCCGATGGCGTCGTCCAGGGTGCCGATGAAGCGCTGGTAGTTGTGGCAGTCGCTGGCCGACATGCCGCTGACCATCGCCTGCTGCAGGCGCGTCAGGTAGTCCTGGCGGTAGTCGTGCAGCATGCCGAGCTGGCGCTCGGCGTTGCCGCGCTCGGCGTTGAGCCGGCCCAGCAGGCGGGCGGCTTCGTCCGTGCTTTCCTTGGCCAGGTCGATGAGCATGTCCAGGGGCAGTTGGCTAGGCATAGGTCGCTCTCATCTCGAAGGTTGCGCGCAACTGGCCGATGGCGTCTTCGTAGCCGATGTTTTCGCCGATGTCCTGCTGCAGGAAGGCTTCCAGCCGCGGATAGCGGGCGATGGCGTCGTCGAGCTGCGGATCGTTGCCGGCGGCGTAGGCGCCCACGGCGATCAGGTCGCGGTTGCGCTGGTAGCGCGACAGGGTTTGCTTGAAGCGGCGCACCACGGCGAACTGTTCCGGCGGGATCAGCGCGGTCATGGCGCGCGAGATCGACGCCTCGATGTCGATGGCGGGGTAGTGGCCGGCCTCGGCCAGGTGGCGCGACAGCACCACGTGGCCGTCCAGGATGGCGCGCGCCGAGTCGGCGATGGGGTCCTGCTGGTCGTCGCCTTCGGCCAGCACGGTATAGAAGGCCGTGATGGAGCCGGCCTTGCCGGACGGGCCGGGCGCGCCCATGCCGGCGCGTTCGACCAGCGTGGGCAGCTTGGCGAAGACCGAGGGCGGATAGCCCTTGGTGGCCGGCGGTTCGCCGATGGCCAGCGCGATCTCGCGCTGCGCCATGGCGTAGCGGGTCAGCGAGTCCATGATGAGCAGCACGTCCAGGCCCTGGTCGCGGAAGTGTTCGGCCAGCCGGGTGGCGTAGGCCGCGCCCTGCAGCCGCAGCAGCGCCGACACGTCGGCCGGCGCGGCCACCACGACCGAGCGGGCCAGGCCTTCCGGACCCAGGTTGTGTTCGATGAATTCCTTGACTTCGCGGCCGCGCTCGCCGATCAGGCCCACCACGATCACGTCGGCCTTGGTGTAGCGGGCCATCATGCCCAGCAGCACGCTCTTGCCCACGCCGGAGCCGGCGAACAGGCCCATGCGCTGGCCGCGGCCCACCGTGAGCAGGCCGTTGATGGCGCGCACGCCGGTGTCGAGCACGGTGTCGATGGGCGCGCGCGACAAGGGATTGATGGGCTGGGCCGACAGCGGCGCGAGTTCGGCGCCGGTCAGCGGGCCCAGGCCGTCCAGCGGCCGGCCGGCGCCGTCGAGCACCCGGCCCAGCAGCGCGTTGCCCACGGGCAGGTGGCGGCCCAGCTGGGGCTTGGCGTTGCCGTTGAGTTCGGCCTTGCGCGGCAGGGGAATCTGGCGCTGCACCGGCGGCTCGCCGGGCACCACGCGGGCGCCGGGCGGCAGGCCGGAGATGTCGGCCTGGGGCATCAGGTACAGCGTGTGGCCGTCGAAGCCCACGACTTCGGCGTCGGCCCAGTGGTCGTGGCCGCGCGCGATTTCGATGCGCGCGGCCGCGCCCACCGGCAGGCGCAGCCCGGTGGCGTGCAGCACCAGTCCGGTGGCGCGCGTGATCTTGCCGCTGACCAGCCAGGGGTCGGTCGAGGCGGCGCGGATCGAGCCGATCTGCAGCTGGGTCTGCCAGCGGTCGATCACCGGCGCGGCCGGCGTAGGCTGCGGCTTGCCGTTCACGCCGGGTCCTCCCAGGCCACGTTGCGTCCGAGCGAGGCCGCGACCCGGCGCCAGCGCGTCTGCAGCGTGGCGTCGATGTCGCCGAACGGCGTCTCGGCGCGGCAGCCGCCGCGCGTGATGGACTCGTCGGCCAGCACTCGCCAGTGGCCTTCTTTCAGCTCGTCGGCCAGGTGCAGGCGGATGAGTTCGATGTCTTGCGGGTTGGCCCACAACCGCATCTGGCCGCCGGCCGAGGGGTTGATGTGCAGCACTTCGCGCACGGCGGCGGCGACGGCCTCGGGCTGTTCGGCCAGCGTGGTGCGCACGACCTGCTGCGCGATGTCCAGCGCCAGGGTCAGCAGGCCCTGGCCCATTTTTTCCTCGAGCGCGCCGAGCGAGGCCGCGCAGGACTGCATCAGCGCGTGCAGCTGCTGCGCCTCGGCGGCGGCCTGTTCGCGCGCCTGGGCCAGGCCTTCGGCGTAGCCCTGTTCGCGGCCGGCGGCCAGCCCGGCTTCGAAGCCCGCCTGGCGGCCGGCTTCCAGGCCGGCGGCATGGCCTTCGGCGTGGCCGGCCTCGCGGCCCTCGGCCATCGCCTGGGCGCGCAGCTGCGCCATGACGACTTCGGGGTCGGGGCCAGGATCGGGCTGCGGCTCGGGCTCGGCCTCGACGGCCGCGGGCTCGTCGAACGACAGCATCTGCCAGCGCCGCCAGGCGGCGCTGCGCGAGATCGGCGCAGCGGCGAGGCTGTCCGCGTCAGACATAGGTGTCGTCCCCCTGGTTGCCCAGGACGATCTGGCCGCTTTCGGCCAGGCGGCGCGCGATCTGCAGGATCTTCTTCTGTTCGGCCTCGACCTTGGACATGCGGATCGGGCCCTGCGCCTCGAGGTCCTCGCGCAGCATTTCGGCGGCGCGGCTGGACATGTTGCGCAGGAACTTGGCGCGCAGCTCTTCGGGCGCGCCCTTGAGCGCGACCATGAGGGTGTCGTTGTCGATTTCCTTGAGGATGAGCTGGATGGCGCGGTCTTCGACGTCGAGCAGGTTGTCGAACACGAACATCTCGTCGATGATCTTCTGCGCCAGGTCGTTGTCGCGCTCGCGCAGGCTGGCGACCACGGTTTCCTCTTCGGCCGAGTTCATCATGTTCAGGATTTCGGCCGCGGTGCGCACGCCGCCCATCTTGCTGCGCTTGGCGCCCTGGCCGGCGAGCACGGAATTCAGCACCTCGGTCAGTTCCGACAGGGCCGCGGGCTGCACGCCGCCGAAGGTGGCGATGCGCAGCATCACGTCGTTGCGCAGGCGGTCGGTCAGCAGCGCCAGCACGCCGGCGGCGCGGTCGCGCTCCAGGTGCACCAGGATGGTGGCGATGATCTGCGGATGCTCGTCGCCGATGAGTTCGGCCACGGTGGTCGGGTCCAGCCAGTTCAGCGCGTCGATGCCGCTGCCGCCTTCGCCGGCTTCCAGGATGTCCTCGATCAGGCCGGCGGCGCGGTCGCTGCCCAGCGCCTTGGTCAGCACGGTGCGGATGTAGTCGTCCGAGCCCAGCGTGACGGCCATGAATTGGTCGGCCTCCTGGCGGAATTCTTCCAGCACCACGGCCACGTCGTTGCGGGTGACCTGCTTGAGGGTGGCCATGGCCGCGCCGACCTGCTGGACCTCACGGGCGGTGAGGTACTTGAACACTTCGGCGGCTGCGTCCTCGCCCAGCGACATCATCAGGACGGCGCTGCGCGTCATGCCGTCGAGCGGCGTGGAATCATTTTTCATCTTTGCTTATCCAAGTGCGCAGCACCATCGCGACGGCGCGCGGGTCTTTCTCGGCCATCGTGCGGGCGCGCTGCAGGTTGTCCTGGTAGCGGTCGACTTCCTTGGCGCGGGCCGTTTCCTGGGCCTCGCGGGCCGCCTCGATGCGTTCGGCCTCGGCCTGCTCGGGATCGACCGGCGGGTACAGGTAGTTGCCCACCGTGCGGCGCAGCACGCGGTACAGCCACAGCGCCAGCACGCCGCCGACCAGCCAGGCCAGGATCGTCTTGAACAGGGCGATCATTTCCGGATCGCGCCACACCGGCACCGGCGGCGGGCCGTCGTTGAACTGGCTGTTGACCAGGTTCAGCGAATCGCCGCGCGCTTCGGAGTAGCCCATGGCTTCGCGCACCAGGTTGGTGAGCTTGGTGAGCTCTTCGGGCGGCAGGGCCTGCGGCTCGCCGTCCTTGTCGCGGATGTAGTTGACGACCACGGCGACCGACAGGCGCTTGAGCATGCCCACCGGCTGCTTGATGTGGCTGATGGTGCGATCGACTTCGTAGTTGGTGGTCGCGTCGCGGCGTTCGTTGAGGTTGGCGGCGGCCGTCTGCGTGCCGGTCTGCTGCGCGCCCTGCGCCTGGCCCTGGGCGTTGGCCGCTTGCTGCGGCGGCTGGCCCGGACGCTGCGGCTGGGGCGGGTTGACGATGGGCGCCTGGGCGTTGGCCGGGGCCTGGTTCGACAGCGCGCCGGGCACGCCCTGGGCGGGGTTGACGCCGCGCTGGGTGGAGTCGCTGGTCTGCTGGCTGCGCACGGCGGCCTGGCCGGGCTCCTGGTTGGGGCGGTAGACCTCCGAGGTTTCCTCGCGGCGCGCGAAGTCGACGTCGGCGCTGGCCTGCGCGTGCACGTTGCCCGGGCCGACCAGCGGATTCAGGATGGTGAGGATGCGTTCGACCGTGCGCTGTTCCAATTCGCGCACGAAGCGCATCTGGTCGGCGTCCATGCCGCGGCCTTCGCCCAGCGGAGCCGACAGCAGGCGGCCGTTCTGGTCGACGATGGAGACGTTCTCGGCGGTCAGTTCGGGAACGCTGGAGGCCACCAGCCAGGAGATCGCGGAGACCTGGGCGTCGCTCAGGCTGCGGCCGGGGTAGACGTTGAGCAGCACCGAGGCGGTGGGCGCCTGGCGCTCGCGCACGAACAGCGACTGGCGCGGCATGGCCAGGTGCACGCGGGCCTGCTGCACGGTGTGCATGGCTTCGATCGAGCGCGCCAGCTCGCCTTCGAGGCCGCGCTGGTAGTTGATCTGCTCGGCGAACTGGCTGGCGCCGAAGCGGGCGTTGTCCATCAGTTCGAAGCCGACGTTGCCGCCGCGCGGCAGCCCCTGCGAGGCCAGCTGCAGGCGGGCGTCGTAGACGCGGTCGGCCGGCACCAGCACGGCGGTGCCGGCGTCGTTATAGCGGTAGGGCACGTTCATCGCGCCCAGCGCCGTCACGATGGCGCCGCCGTCGCGGTCGTCCAGGTTGGAGAACAGGACTTTGTAATTGGGCTCGCTGCTCCACATCGCCACGGCGACGACGACTGCGACGAGGCCGGCCGCCGCGCCGAGCAGGAGGGGCTTGGGCAGCGCGCGCACCTTTTCCAGCACGGGAAACCGGGTCAGCAGCGACGAGCTCAGGGTGGCCTGCTGGGTCATCGACGGCTCCCGCTGGCTACGCGGAGCTGGGAATGGAGCTTCATGTCTTGGTAGGGCAGATTACACATGCAACGTGCTTCTGGTCTGGGGAGAGCGTGGATTATTGCCCCTGAGACGGCAATCCCAATCGTCGAAAACGACGGGTTTTTGGCGTTACTTATCCCCTATGTCGGCGGCCGGGCGCGCAGGCCGGCCGCGCCGCCGGACCGAGTCGGGCGCATTCGCGGAAATGTCGGGGTTTTTGGCGCTTCTTGTGGGCTATGGCCGCGCGCGTCCGGCGTTACGCTGTGCGCATATTCGGCGTAATCCCCACCAGCAAGGAACCAGTAATGGCTGTATCAGGCTTGTCCGGCATCGAAAGCATGCTCCAGCAGATGCGCGCGGTCGTCAGCAAGGCGCAGACCGGCAATCTCTCCGCCGGCGAAAGCGTCGCCCAGCCGGACGGCTTCGCCGCCGAGCTGCAGCGCTCCATCCGCCGCGTCACGGGCGCGCAGAACGCGGCCACGGCCCAGGCCAAGGCCTTCGAGCTGGGCGCGCCCGACATCTCGCTCAACGACGTCATCATCGACATGCAGAAAGCCAGCATCGGCTTCCAGACGGCGGTGCAGGTGCGCAACAAGCTGGTTGCGGCCTACAAGGAAATCTCCTCGATGTCCGTCTGATTCCGCGGGGCCGGGCGGCCCCGGTTTCAAGTGCGCTGCGCGCCTCGCTCCAGGCGCCACACGACCTGCTGCAGCCAGTTCTCCTGGCGCGCGCTCAGGTCCAGGAACATGGCGCCCAGGTGGCTGACGGCCGGTTCCCCGGTCAGCGACACATGGCGCGGCGCGGCGCCGTCGGCGTCCTGCGCCATGGGCTGTCCCGACACCGGATACACATTGCGCACTTCCAGGTCGGCGCTGATCTTGCCGAGCTGGCCGAAATCCAGTTCCACGTTCTTCATCACCGTGCCGCGCGCGGGCAGGGCGCCGACTTCCATGACGGCGCGCAGGCCCACGCCATCGACGGAGATGTCGCGCACCGTGAAGCGACAGGCGGGCCTGCCGGGTTCGGCCTGCCAGCTCGCATGGCACATGGCGGCGTTGGCGATCAGCGAGGCGCGGAACATCTTGCGGCGCTGGATGCGGGCCAGGCGCTCGGGAAACGGCGACACCAGGGCGGCGCTGCCGTCGTCGAACTGGATCACGTCGGGCCGCGCCACGCGGAAGCGGATCTGCACGCCGCCGTAGGCCGTGGCGTGGAAATAGAAATTGGTGCCGCTCAACAGGCCCATGCTGTCGGACTGCTGGAAATCGGCGCCGGCGTAGTCGCGCGGCCGCCAGAAGAACTGCAGGCTCTGCTTGTCCGCGCCGAGGATGAGCACGGCGATTTCGCGATCCGCGGCGTCGCGCACCAGGATGTGGCTGTCGGGGTGCGTCAGCTCGAACAGGGCTGCGCGCATGTCTTCCGGGCGGGTCAGCAGGAATTCCGGATCGCTGGCGTCCAACACGATGATCGTCCTTGATTTGAGGGTCAGGCCGTGGGCGCGGTCTCGGGCATGTCGCGCGATTCCAGGCGATACAGCCAGGCCAGCAATTCTGCCACTGCTACGTAGAGTTGGGGCGGAATCTGGGCGTCCAGGTCCACCTGCATCAGCAGGCCGACGAGTTCGCGCGACTCGTGGACATAAAGGCCGTTGTCGCGCGCGGCGCGGACGATGGTGTCGGCCAGCTGGCCGTAGCCCTTGGCCACCACGCGCGGCGCGCCGTCCTTTTCCTCGTAGGAAATGGCGACCGCGGCGTTGCGGTTGGCGTTCGGATCGGGATTGGAGCCGGGATCGGCGGGCGTGCGCATCAGATATCAGCCGGAATCACGGGGCGCGGCTCGACCACGCTCACCGACAGATTGCTCAGGGTCAGGCCCGCGGCCAGCAGGCGCGAACGCAGCGTGTCCGAGTCGTCCTGGAGTTCGGACGCGCTGTGAGGCGCGACGAGCTGCAGCACCAGCTGGTCGCCGGCCAGGTTCAGGCGGGCGTCGACCAGGCCCAGGCGCGGCAGGTCCAGCTTCACCCGGGTGGCCCAGGTGGACGTGGCAGCTTCGGGGTCGCCGCCATAGGGCTCGCGTTCGACTTCCCATTCCATGGGCGTGCCGGGCCAGGCCTCGCCCTGCCAGGCCAGCGCCTGGTTGGCCAGCACGTCGAGCTGCTGGCGAACCAGCACGGTGAGGTCCTGGTGGATGCCGGCGATGGGCGCGCCCGGCGCGGAGGACGAGCCGCCGGCGGGGGCCGGGGACGCGGGGTCCGCGCCGCCGGCGCGCGCCGGGGCGGGCGTTTCGCCGCGCGCACGCGCCGGCGCCGGGGCGTTCTCGGTGCTGTTCGCCGCCGCGTTCGGGTCCAGCCGGGCTTGCGGCTCTTCGCGCAACTGCGCGGGAGAGGTCCGGCCGTAGACCATGTCGGTCAAGTGCGATTCATAGAAGAGGCCGCTGGTCTGCAGCGCCTGGCGCAAGGCCTGGCCCAGCACGCGCGCGCTGGGGGCGGCGGCCGCATGCGCCTGGACCGCGGCATCGGCGCCGCGCAGCGCGGCGGTTGGCACGGCGGGCAGCTCGGGCTTGCCGGCGGCGGGAGCGGGAACCTGGGCCGCGGGCGGCGCCGGCTGTCCCGATGGGGCGGCTTGGGCGGGTTGCGCCGGCTGGCCCGCGGGCGCCTGGGCAGGTGCGCCCGGGGCCTGGCCGCTGGCCTGCCCGGCGGGCGCGCCGGCGGTCCACAGCGGCGCGCGACCCTGCAGCGCGGGCGCGGCCTCGGGATATTGGGCCAGCAGGGCGAGTATGGTGCGCGCGGTCGTGCCCAGCGTGGTCGGGGCCGAGGCCGTGGTGTCGCTGCTGGTGACCAGCCCGCGGGCCGCCAGGGCCAGCGCGGCGGCCGTCTTGGCGTCCACGACCGGATTCTGGCGTTCGCCGCGGGCGCCGCCGCCTTGCACGCCCTGGCGCGGATCGCGCGCCGAGCCGTCGGCGGAGCCGGATCGGTCCAGGCTGCCGGGCTGGCTGACCGCGTCCGGCCGCGCGCCGGAAGCCAGGTTCGCGTTGGCGGCGGACATCGTCGTGCCGAGCACGGCGTCCAGCCGCTGCACCAGGACGTTGCCGAGTGCGGCGGGGCCTACGCTCATTCTTCAGGCGCCTGGTGGCCGTAGGCGGAAAGCAGGGTCTGCTGGCGCTTCATGCGGCCCAGCAGTTCGCCCAGCCGCGCCAGCTGCGGCAACGCCAGGTCGCGCGTCTGCGCGTCGTTTTCCAGGATGCGCACCAGCAGGTCGTACTTGATGGCGCGGCCGGATTCGTCCAGCGGCGTCCTGGATTCCAGCAGGCGCAGGCGCTCGACCCGTTCGCAGTACTGCTGGCCATGTTGCATGGCTCCGTCCCAGTCGCCCACCTGGGCGGCCGCAAGCATTTCTCCCGTGATGAGAGCGATCTCCTGGTAGTGCTCCAGGATGGGCGAGGTGTACTGGGTAATGGACGTCATGGAAATCTCGGGCGTTCGAGGGCTGGGCGGTGAGCGTAAGCTGCCCTTCAGGTCTGCAAGCCGACGGCGGAGCGGTCGATGGACGTCTGCCAGGCTTCGGCCAGATCCCCCAGCAGGCGGTCGGCGGTGTCGAGCGCGGCGGCGTCGGCGCGCAGGTTCGCCAGCAGCAGCGTGCGGACGATGTAATCGTAGAGACGGGCCAGATTGGCGGCGATTTCGCCGCCCGCGTCCATGTTCAGTCCGGTCTTCAGGCCTTCGTCGACGATCTTGATCGCCTTCGAGATGGCCGCCCCGCGTTCCGTCGCCCGGCCTTCCTGGAGGTGAAGGCGGGCCTGCCCGATCGCCGCCCGGGCGCCCATGTACAGCAGTGAAATCAGCCTTTCCGGGCTGGCGCCCAGGACCTGGGTCTCCAGGCCGATGTCGGCATAGGAACGCACCGAGTAGGAGCCGGTGGGGCGGCGGGCGGCGTAAGTCATGAATGCATCTTCTATAAATTACTTGGATTTGCTCATGGCCGCGAACTGCTTCTCGAGGTAGCTCGCCGTCACGGTCTGCTGCGAGACGAACTTGTCCAGAGCGATGAATTGGGCGCGCATCGCGTCCATGGCCGCGGTGCTGGAAGCCTTGGCGCGGGCCAGCTGGTCCTTGACGTCCTTGATGGACTCGTTCAGGCCGTCCTGGCTGATCTTGATGGAGCCGTTGCTGCCCAGCACCGCCTTGGTGGCGGCGTCGAAGCGGGCGGCGAGGCCGTCGGGCGCGGTCATGATGCGCTTGACGTCGGCGGGGTTCTCGGCCAGGGCCTTGTCCAGTTCCTTCTGGTCCAGCTTGAGCTGGCCGGTCTTGGGGTCCATGGTGATGCCGAGGTCGGCCAGCGAACGCAGCGACCCTTCGGTGGTGACCACCTGCAGCGCGCCGGACATGGACGACTGGATGCCGCGGGCGGTGCTGTCGCCGGTCAGGGCCTGGTTGGTCTGGGCGGCGACGTCGAAGGCCGTGTGCTTGCCGATCGTGGTTTGCAGCGCGTTGTAGGCGTCGACGAAATCCTTGACCGCCTTGCTGGCCACGGTGGTGTCGCCTTCGAGCTTCAGGGTGACGACCTTGTCGGCCCCGGTGACGCTGTCCTTGCCGGTCAGGGCGGTGAGGTTCAGCGTGATGCCGTCGATGGCGGTGGAGACGTTGTTGCTGCCGCTCTTGACGGTGATGCCGTTGATTTCGATCTCGGAGTCGGCGGCGGCGGTCTGCTGCGTGAGCTGGGCGCCGGTGCCGGAGTTGTAGCTCAGGATGTCCTGCAGCTTCTGGTCGCCGGTCACGGTGATGGACTTGACCGAGGCCTGCACGCCGGTGTCCTTGGCGCTCAGCATCAGGTAGCTGCCGTTTTCGTTGGTGATGATGGTGGCGCGCACGCCGGCCTTGTCATCGCTGTTGATGGCCTTGGCGATGCCGTTGAGCGAGGTGTCGCCGTTCAGGTTGACGGTGTGCTTCTCGCCGTTGGTGAGCTCGATCTCGAACGAGCCGTCGGCGCCGTTGGAGGCGGTGCGGTCGCCGACGTTGCCGGACTGCAGGGTCTGGGCGGCCGCCAGGTTCTTGACCTTGATGGCGTACTCGCCCATGGTCGCGCCGTCTGCGCCGACGGTGGCGGTCAGGCCGTCGCCCACGACGTTGGCCTTGACGGCGTCCAGCGTGGACGACTTGCCCAGCGCCTCGGCGGCTTTCTGCAGGGCTTCCACGGCGCTCTGGATCTGGCCGAAGGCGCTCACGCGCGCCTCATAGCTGGCCTGACGGTTGGTGTACAGGCTCAGCTTTTTGTCTTCTGCGGCCTGCAGTTTCGAGAGGATCTCCTCCAGGGGCAGTCCGGTGGTCGAGCCGAGATTGGTGATAGAAGCCATGTGAAATCCTTCCTAGCAATGCGATTCTGTCAAAAATACGGGGCCGGCGATCTGGCGTGTAAGGGCAAAAGGCAACCCTAATTCGACGCTTCTGCGGCGGATTGGCGCTGAACATGCGTCAAACGCCGTTTTAATTCTGTGTTCAGGCACTCGTCTTGATGCCGTTGCCCTGCATGTTCACGATCATCTTGGCGATCCTCAGCACCGCCTCGCTGGGTATCGTGCGCACCACGTCGCCCGATTCCGCGTCCACGACCGACACCACCACCTGGTGCACGTCCGGATCGATTTCGAACTGCAGGCGGGTGGACCACGCCTTCATCTGGAGGTTGATTTCCTCCAGGGCCTTTTCCAGGGGCAGCTTGTTCGAGTCGGCCTGCTCGGAGGTTGCGTTGCCGGCGCCGCCGCCATTGGCGGAGGCGGCGGGGGGCGTGACGCTGACGGCCGGGTCAGCCGCCACGGGGGCGGGCGCGGCCTGCAAGGGAACGAACGATGCAGGGGCTAACGGGGTTACGGCCATCATGACTCCAACTGCGTTGCGGGCGTCCGGGTGGAACGCGCGGGTTTCAGGGAATTCTCAGCTACCATTACGGCAGGCCCGCGGGGAACTTTAGTGTCCGGCGGGCCAGATGTTTCACACGTAAAGGTTCGGACGGGGCAATGAGTGTCAAGACGGCGCTGCGAGTCATTGAAATCATCGAAACCTACGCCCGCGAAAAGCGCGCGCTGCCGCTGTCGGAGCTGGCCCGGCTGCTCGACGTCCCGGTATCGAGCTGCCTGGCGCTGATCCGCACCCTGACCGGGCTGGGCTATCTATATGAAACCGGGCGGCGCCAGGGCTATTACCCCACCGGCCGGCTGCTGGCCATGGCGCAGCGCATCGCGCGCGCCGATCCGGTGCTGGACCGGGTGTATCCCAGCCTGACCGAGCTGCGCGACGCGACCCGCGAAACCGTGGTTTTCGCCAAGCTGACCCAGGACGGGCGGGTGGTGTACCTGGACGTGCTGGATTCGCCGCACACCATCCGCTACGCGCCGGTCGCCGGCGAGTTCAAGGACATACACGCCAATTCGCTGGGCAAGGCGCTGCTGTCGGTGCTGGACGCGCCGGCCCGCGACGCGCTGCTGGCCGGCATGCCCATGACCCGCCACAACGAACGCACGCTGATCACGCCCGAGGCGCTGCTGGCCGACCTGGAGCGCTCGCGCGAGCGCGGCTGGTTCATGAACAGCGGCGAATCCATCGCCGACGTGGGCGCCATCGCCTGGCCGGTCACGCTCTCGGGCGAGCGCTACGCCATCTCGGTGGGCGGGCCGATCTACCGCATCGAGCCCCAGCAGGAGAACTACGCCCGCATCCTGCGCTCGGCCTGCACGGCGCTGGAGCAGCAGGCGTAGTGCCTGGCGCTCAATACGACTTGGGCAGCCCCAGCACTTTTTCGGCGATGAAGCACATGATCAGCTGGGGGCTGACCGGGGCGATGCGCGGGATGAAGCTCTCGCGCAGCAGGCGTTCCACCGTGTATTCCTTGGCGTAGCCCATGCCGCCCAGCGTCATCACCGCGGTCTGGCAGGCGTTGTAGCCGGCCTCGGCCGCCAGGTATTTGGCGCTGTTGGCATAGGGCCCGCAGGGCTTGCCGGCGTCGTACAGGCTGGCGGCCTTGTACACCATCAGGTCGGCCGCCTCCAGCTGCATCCAGGCCTGGGCCAGCGGGTGCTGGATGCCCTGGTTCTGGCCTATCGGGCGGCCGAACACGACGCGCTCGCCGGCGTATTTCACCGCCCGTTCCAGCGCGGCGCGGCCGATACCCACGGCTTCGGCGGCGATCAGGATGCGCTCGGGGTTCAGGCCGTGCAGGATGTATTCGAAGCCGCGGCCTTCCTCGCCGATGCGGTCGGCTACCGGAATCCGCAGGCCGTCGATGAACAGCATGTTGGAATCCACGGCCTTGCGGCCCATTTTCTCGATCTCGCGGACCTCGACGCGCTCGCGGTCCAGGTCGGTATAGAAGAGCGACAAGCCCTGGGTGGGCTTTTCCACCTCCGACAGCGGGGTGGTGCGCGCCAGCAGCAGCATCTTGTGGGCGACCTGGGCGGTCGAGATCCAGATCTTGCGGCCGTGCACCACGTATTCGTCGCCCTGGCGCACGGCTCGCGTGCCCAGCTTGGTGGTGTCCAGGCCGGCGTCGGGCTCGGTCACCGCGAAGCACGCCTTCTCGCGGCCGGCGATGAGCGGCTCCAGCCAGCGGCGGCGCTGCTCGTCGCTGCCGAACACCACCACGGGGTTGAGCCCGAAGATGTTCATGTGCACGGCCGAGGCGCCGGTAAAGCCCGCGCCGGAAGCGGCGATGGTCTGCATCATCAGCGCGGCCTCGGTCATGCCCAGGCCGGCGCCGCCGTATTCCGGCGGCATGGCGATGCCCAGCCAGCCGTCGCGCGCCAGGTCGGCGTGCAGCGGCTCGGGAAAGCCGCCTTCGCGATCGCGTTCCTGCCAGTATTCGTCGGGATAGCGTTCGCAGATGCGGGCGACGGCGTCGCGCAGGGCCAGTTGCTCGGGCGTGAATTCAAAGTCCATCAGTCGTTTCCATCCTGGGTGATGCCACGGTCTGCCATGGCGTTGATGCTGGCGCGGTCGTAGCCGGCCTGCTCCAGTACTTCGCGGCTGTGCTGGCCCAGCCGCGGGGCGGGCCGGCGCAGGGCGGTCGGGGTGCCTTCGTAACGGCCCAGCGGGGCGGGCGTGCGGATCGGGCCTTCGCTGGGGTGGTCCACGTGGCGGATGAAGCCGGTGGCCGCCAGGTGCTCGTCCTGCAGCAGGCCGTCGATCGTGTAGAGCTGCGAGGCCGGGATATCGGCCCGCGCCAGCTCGGTCAGCCATTCCTGGCTGGCGCGCGTCGCGATCACGTCGGCGACGAAGGCATAGACCTCGTCGATATGGGCGGCGCGCGCGCCGTGGCTGCAAAAGCGCGGGTCCACGCACAATTCCGGCCGCCCGATCAGGTCGAAGAAATTGCGCCAGTGCTTGTCGTTGTAGATCAGCAGGCAGATATAGCCGTCGGCCGTGGCGTAGGGACGGCGGTGCGGCGCGAGCAGGCGGGCGTAGCCGGTGGGGCCCAGCGTCGGCTCGAAGGTGGCGCCGCCCAGGTGGTCGCCCAGCATCATGTGCGCCATGCCCTCGAACATGGGGATCTCCACCTGCTGGCCGCGCCCGCTGCCGCGGGCGTGCAGCACCGCCGACACCAGCGCGATGGCTACGTGCAGGCCGACGGCGCGGTCGGCCAGCGTCAGCGGCGCGTAGCGCGGCAGCTCGCCGCTTTGCTGGGCGGCGAGGGCGGCGATGCCGGTCTGGCCCTGGATCAGGTCGTCGTAGGCGGGCCGTCCGGCGTAGGGGCCGGCCTCGCTGAAGCCGTAGGCGCCCAGGTACACGATGCGCGGGTTGCGCGCGGCCACCGCCTCATAGGACAGGCCCAGCCGCGCCATGGCCTGGGGGCGGATGTTGTAGAGCAGGGCGTCGCAGCTTTCGGCCAGCTTGAGGCAGGCCTCCAGGCCCTCGGGCGTTTTCAGGTCCAGCACCACCGAGCGCTTGTTGCGGTTCAGGTGCAGGTACAGGTGGCCCATGCCGGGGTTGCGCATGGGACCGACGGCGCGCAGGTTGTCGCCGGCGGGAGGCTCCACCTTGATGACGTCGGCGCCCAGGTCGCCCAGGACCTGGGTGGCGTAGGGGCCCATGACGACCGAGCTCAGGTCCAGGATGCGCACGCCGGCGAGCGGTCCGGCGGCGGTGGGGGTGGGCTGGGCGCTCATTGCTGCTGGATGCCCGCGTCGCGGATCAGCTTGCCCCACAGGTCGCGCTGCTCTCCGACGAACCGGCCGAAGTCCTGCGGCGTGCCGGAGAAAGCGTCGAAGCCCAGGCCGGCCAGGCGCTGCTTGACCTCGGGCTTGGACACCACCTGGTTGATCGCCGCGTTCAGCTTGGCGACGATCTCCGGCGGCAGGCCGGCCGGGCCGAAATAGCCGTTCCAGGAGTTCAGGTCGAAGTCCCGCACGCCGGCCTCGGCCATGGAGGGCAGTTCCGGCACGATGGCGCTGCGCTCGGCGGTGGACACGGCCAGCGCCCGCAACTGGCCCGACTGCACGAAGGGCAGGCCGGAGGCCAGGTCGGTGAACATGAAGTCCACCTGGCCGCCGACCACGTCGGTCAGGGCCTGCGGCGTGCCTTTGTAGGGCACGTGCAGGATGTCGATCTTGGCGCGGTTGGCCAGGGTTGCGCCGGCGACGATGCCGGTGCTGTTGCCGCTGGCGTAGGTGATGCGGCCCGGGCGCTGGCGCGCGTCGGCCACCAGCTCGCCGACGTTCTTCCACGGACGCTTGGGGTTGACCACCAGAATGAAGGGCAGGTTGCCGCCGCGCGCGATCGGCGTGAAGTCCTTGACCGGGTCGTAGGGCACGTTCTTCATCAGCCAGGGGGCGGCCGAGTGCGAGGTGTTGGTGGTGACGAACAGCGTGTAGCCGTCCGGCTTGGCGCGCGCCACGTAGGCGGCCGCGATGGTGGCGTTGGCCCCGGGCTTGTTCTCCACCACGATCTGCTGGCCCAGGATGGCCGACAGCTCGGAACCGAAAATGCGGCCCACGGCGTCCGTGCCGGAGCCGGCCGGAAACGGCACGATCAGTGTGATGGGCTTGACCGGATAGTCGGCCGCCTGGGCCTGCGGGGCGGCCGCGAGGGCCGCGCCGCCGACCAGCACGGCCTTCAGCAGGTTCAGGAATTTCATGGTTTGTCTCCTGTGTTGTCGGCCCGCGGCGCGGCTTCTGCGGCCGCGGTCGCGGGGGCTGCCGCCGCTTCAGGCGGCGGAGGGGGGCGCCGGAAAGTCCCGGATCACGCGATCCGGGGATTCTTCATAAGGGGGCGTGTAGATCACCAGCAGCCGCGCCGGCTCGTCGCTGGTGACCGTGAACACGTGCGGCACGTCGGGCGGGAAGTAGCAGCAGTCGCCCGGGCCCATGTCGGCCGCTTCGTCCTGCACCTGGGCGCGCGCGGTGCCGGAAATCAGGTAGCAGACCTGTTCGATGCCCGGATGGGCGTGGGGCAGCGCGCCTTTGCCCTTTTCGATGACGCCCAGCAGCACCTCCACGCCGCGGGCGCCGACGGTGTCCGGGCCGATGAGGCGGCGGTTCAGGGTGCCGGTGTGGTTGGCGGGGTGGTAGCCCGGGACGTCGGCTTCCCGGACCAGCCAGCGGGGCGTCTTGCCAGTGGTCATGTTTTTCCCTCAAATTTTCATATGTGAATTTATTTTTATGTATGAGAAAAGAATCGGCAAGCGGTTTTTCGGCCCGGATACCGCTTCGCGCCCTGGGGGATTAGGGAAAACACCGGGCCCGGACTGTTAAAATCCGCGGCTGGTTCCACTCTGATGCCACTTTACGGCCCCGCCATGTCTTCTGTCCGCACGCCTGATGCTTCCGCCAGCCTGTCCGATTGGCTGCAGTACCTGGAATCCATCCACGCCACCGCGATCGACATGGGCCTGGACCGGGTGCGCGAGGTGGCCGCGCGCCTGGGGCTGGAGCTGAACGCCATGAAGTTCGTGGTCGGCGGCACCAACGGCAAGGGCTCGACCTGTGCCATGCTGGAATCCATCCTGCTGGCGGCCGGCTACAAGGTCGGCCTGTACTCCTCGCCGCACCTGATCGACTTCAACGAGCGCGCCCGCATCAACGGCCAGATCGCCACCGACGAGGCCCTGATCGAGCAGTTCCAGGCGGTCGAGGCGGCGCGCGGCGACGTCTCCCTCACGTACTTCGAATTCACCACGCTGGCCATCCTGCGCCTGTTCTCGCAGTCGCGCCTGGACGCCGTGGTGCTGGAAGTGGGGCTGGGCGGCCGCCTGGACGCCGTCAACATCGTCGACGCCGATTGCGCCATCGTCACCAGCGTCGACCTGGACCACACCGACTGGCTGGGCGACACGCGCGAGAAGATCGGCTTCGAAAAGGCCCACATCTACCGCGCCGGCCGTCCCGCCATCTGCAGCGATCCCGCGCCTCCGCAGTCGCTGCTCGACTACGTCGCGGAAATCGGCGCCGACCTGTGGCTGTTCGGCCGCGACTTCAACTATTCCGGCGATCGCCAGCAATGGGCCTACGGCGGGCGCGGCCAGCGCCGCAACTCGCTGGCCTATCCGGCGCTGCGCGGCGCCAACCAGCTGCTCAACGCCTCGGCCGCGCTGGCTGCGCTGGAATCGGTGCGCGACCGCCTGCCGGTGCCGCAGCAGGCCGTGCGCCTGGGGCTGCTGCAGGCCTCGCTGCCCGGCCGCTTCCAGATCCTGCCCGGCCAGCCCACCATCATCCTGGACGTGGCGCACAACCCGCACGCCGCGGCCGTGCTGGCCCAGAACCTGGACAACATGAGCTTCCACCCGTATACCCACGCGGTGTTCGGCATGCTCAACGACAAGGACCTGGCCGGCGTCGTCGCCAAGCTCGGCACGCGCGTCGACTACTGGTATTGCGCCGGGCTGCCCGGGCCGCGCGGCGCCACCGGCGAGGCGCTGGCCGAGCAGGTCGCGGCCGCCTTGCCGCCGGTGCCCGCGGGCGGCGAAAGCCCCGGCGTGAGCGCCTACGCCGACCCGGCCCAGGCCTTTGCGGCGGCGCGTGAACGGGTGGGCGAGAATGATAGAATCGTGGTGTTCGGATCGTTTCTGACGGTAGCCTCGGTTTTGCAGGCGCTGGGCCGCAAGGCCTAAGGCAAGATCGGGTCAAGAACGGGTCAAACGCTCCCAGGCGGGCTCACAGGCGGCTCGCCGCCCGCCCTATAGCCGCAAGGAATTCTCCCCCATGGGTTTTTTCAAACGCAAAGATCCTGCCGACCAGGCGCAGTCCTCCAGAAGGGCGGCAGTGCCTAGCGAAGTGCAGGCTGCGGAGCTGCGCGGGCGCGCGCGGCGCCGGCTGGCAGGCGCGGTCGCGCTGGTGCTGGCCGCTGTCATCATCCTGCCCATGGTGCTCGATTCCCAGCCCGAGCCCGTGGCCGACAACATCCCCATCCGCGTGCCGGAACGCAATACGCCGTTCCAGCCGCAAGTAAGCGAACCGCAGGTCGCCGCGCCGGAAACGCCGGCCCCCGCCGACGCCGCGCCGGCCGAGCCGGTGCCCGAGCCGCCCGCGGTCGCGTCCGTGCAGCCGCCCGCCACGGCGACCCCGCCGGCCGCGCAGCCGGCGACGCCGCCGGCCACGCCGCCCAAGCCCGTGACGCCGCCCAAGCCGGAAGCCAAGCCCGAGCCCAAGCCGGCCACGCCGCCCAAGCAGGACTCGCGCTCCGACGACGGCGCGCGCGCGCTGGCGCTGCTCGAAGGCCGCGCCGAACCGGCGCCCAAGCCGGCCGCCAAGCCCGCGGCCACCAAGGGTAATTTCGTACTCCAGATCGCCGCCTACACGACCTCCGAGGATGCGCAGTCGCGCCGCAGCAAGCTGCACCAGGCGGGCGTGACCAACGCCTTCGTCGAACAGGCCACGATCAACGGCAAGCAGCAGTACCGTCTGCGGGTGGGGCCGTTCCCCTCGCGCGAGGCGGCGCAGGCGGCCCAGGCGCGGTTGCGCACCCTGGGCTATGACAATGGTTTCATCGCCGCGCAATAGTGACCGGCTTCGACTTCGTCGTGCTGGCCATCCTGGTGGTTTCGGGTGTGCTGGGACTGGTGCGCGGCCTGCTGAAAGAGGTGCTGTCGCTGGTCGCCTATCTGCTGGCCTTCGTGGCGGCGATATGGTGGGGGCCCACGGTCTACGCCTGGCTGGAGCCCTATATTGAAACAACGCTGTTGCGCATGGGAGTTTCGTACGCGGCGGTGTTCATCATCGTGCTGCTCGGCGTGGGATTGGTCAACATGACGCTTTCCGCCTTGATCCGCAGCACCGGCCTGAGCCCCGCCGACCACGGCCTGGGCGGCATGTTCGGGCTGGCGCGCGGCCTGCTGATCGTGCTGGCGCTGGTCGCCGCGGCCGGCTATACGCCGCTGCCGCAGGAGCCGTGGTGGCAGGACGCCATGTTTTCGCATTCGGCCATCGAGGCCATCAAACATATCAAGACCTGGCTGCCGCCGTCCCTGGCGACGTGGCTGCCGTATTGATCTGCTTCAAATCAACCAGGAAATCTCACCATGTGTGGAATCGTAGGGGTCATCGGGCGCGGGCCGGTCAACCAGTTGCTCTATGACAGCTTGCTGCTGTTGCAGCACCGCGGGCAGGACGCAGCGGGCATCGCGACGTCGCAAGGCAACCAGTTCAATATGTACAAGGCCCACGGCCTGGTGCGTGACGTCTTCCGCACGCGCAACATGCGCGCGCTGCCGGGCACCTCGGGCATCGGTCAGGTGCGCTATCCCACCGCCGGCTCCAGCGCCAGCGAGGAAGAGGCCCAGCCGTTCTACGTCAACGCGCCGTTCGGCATCATGTTCGCCCACAACGGCAACCTGACCAACTGGCGCGAACTGCGCGAATCGCTCTACCGCGTCGACCGTCGCCACATCAACACCAATTCCGATTCGGAAGTGCTGCTGAACGTGCTGGCCCACGAACTGCAGTCGGCGGCCAATGGCGTGTCGCTGGACGACGACGCGATGTTCCGCGCCGTGGCGGCCGTGCACAAGCGCGTGCGTGGCGCCTACGCGGTGGTGGCCCAGATTTCCGGCTACGGCCTGCTGGCCTTCCGCGATCCCAACGGCATCCGGCCGCTGTGCATCGGCCGCCAGGAAACCGAAGAGGGCGTGGAATGGATGGTCGCCTCGGAATCGGTGGCGCTGGAAGGCAGCGGCTTCGCCTTCGTGCGCGACGTCGAGCCGGGCGAGGCCGTGTTCATCGACCTGGACGGCCGCTTCGTCAGCCGCCAGTGCGCCGAGAACCCGCAGCTGGTGCCCTGCATTTTCGAATACGTGTACTTCGCGCGTCCCGATTCGCTGATCGACGGCGTGTCGGTGTATGACGCGCGCCTGCGCATGGGCGAATACCTGGCCGACAAGGTGGCGCGCAACATGCGCCTGGGCGACATCGACGTGGTCATGCCGATTCCCGATTCCTCGCGTCCGGCCGCCATGCAGCTGGCCGCGCGCCTGAACCTGGACTACCGCGAAGGCCTGATCAAGAACCGCTACGTCGGCCGCACCTTCATCATGCCGGGCCAGGCGGTGCGCCGCAAATCCGTGCGCCAGAAGCTCAACGCCATCGGCATGGAGTTCAAGGGCAAGAACGTGCTGCTGGTCGATGACTCCATCGTGCGCGGCACCACCAGTCGCGAAATCGTGGACATGGCCCGCGCCGCCGGCGCCAACAAGGTGTATTTCGCCTCGGCCGCGCCTCCGGTGCGCTTCCCCAACGTCTACGGCATCGACATGCCCACGCAGAGCGAGCTGATCGCCACCGGCCGCAGCGACGAGGAAATCGCCCGCGCGATCGGCGCCGACAACCTGGTCTACCAGGATCTGCAGGACATGCAGCAGGCGGTGCGCGACATCAATCCCAGGCTGTCGCGCTTCGAGGCCTCGTGCTTCGACGGCGAGTACGTCACCGGCGACATCACCGCCGAGTACCTGGCGCGCCTGGGCCAGTCGCGCGGCGAGCCCGGCGACGAGGGCGGCGCCAGCGGCCTGCAGTTCAACATGGGCTACGCCGCCAACGACGCCTGAATCCCGCGGGCCTTGCGAAGAACCCTCCCTTGAACCGGAGGGTTCTTTGTTTTGGGCCGTTGACGCTGCCGGGCCTGCATCGTAAATTGGCCGGAACGATCATTCCAGTCAGGCGGATTGCCATGCGCACCAAAGCGTTCGAGCCGGACGACATCGCCGACGCCGCCATGCAGGTGTTCTGGCGGCGCGGCTATGCCGCGACGTCGGTGCAGGACCTGGTCGACGGCACCGGCCTGTCGCGCAGCAGCCTGTACAACGCGTTCGAGAACAAACAGGGCCTGTACCGGCAGGCCCTGCGCCGCTACCAGGCCGTCACCGCGTCCAACGTGGCGCTGCTGTCCGGGCCTGGCTCGCCCAAGGCGCTGATCCGGCAGCTGCTGATGCGCGTGGCCGAGGACGAGTTGCGCGATCCGCAGCGGCGCGGCTGCCTGGCCGCCAACGCCTCGCTGGAACTGGCGGGGCAGGACGTCGCGGTCGCCGAACTGGTGGCGCACAACTTCCTGAGCCTGCAAAAAGCCCTGGAGCAACTGATCCGGCGCGGACAGCAATCGGGCGAGATCGCCGCCACGACAAGCCCGCGGGCGCTGGCGCGGTTCTTCGTCGGCACCGTCCAGGGGCTGCGGGTGCTGGCCAAAGGCAGCCCCGCGCCGCAGCGGCGCCAATGCCTGCTGGATGTGATCGAGGTGGCGCTGGCCGCCTTATAGGCCCGCGCCAGCGGCCGGCCAGAGCGCTTCGCCGACATGGTCCAGGTGGGTCAGGTACAGCCGCAGGTCGAACTCGTACTGGTGGTACTGCGGCTCCATGTGCAGGCACAGGTTGTAGAAGGCCCGGTTGTGGTCCTTCTCCTTCAGGTGGGCCAGCTCATGGACCGCGATCATCTTCAGGAATTCCGCCGGCACCGTCTTGAACAGCGTCGCCACGCGGATCTCATGCTTGGCCTTGAGCTTGCCGCCCTGCACGCGCGACACGTAGGTATGCTGGCCCAGCGCGTGCTGGATCACGTGGATCTTGCTGTCGAAGGCGACCTTGTTGATCTGGTCGCCGTTGCGCATGTGCGTATTCTTCAGGTCCGTTACGTACTGGTACAGCGCGCGGTCCGTTCGCACGCCGTGCGCGCCCGCCGGATAGCGCGACCGCAGCGCCGCGCCCAGCTTGCCCTGGTCCAGCAGCTTGCGCGCCTGGAGCAACAGGTGTTCGGGGTAGCCGGTGAGGTATTTCAAGGTGGGTTCAGTCATGCGGGAACCGCGGGGATGACGGTCAGGCGAGGCCAGATTTCCGGATGGCGCTTGGCGGCAAGGCGCTGCGCATAGGCGGCGGGGTCGGCGTTGGGGCTGGGCCGCAGCACGAGCGCGAACAGGTCGTCCAGCCCGTGCGGTGCAACGATGCGCAGTTGGCCGTCGCGGGTCAGGCTCACCCCCACGCAGGTCGCCGTTTCGGGCCAGGCCGCCATGCCGTCGGCCAGCGAGGTCGCCGGACGCGGCGCGCGACCTGCGCCATCGCGACGCCAGAGATGCACGCGCGCCTGGTTCACGACTTCCCACGGCGCATCGGGAGCCGCCGCCCGCAAGCGAATGGCGGCCTCGGCTTCGTGCCTGGCGGACAGGTCGGAGGCGTCGTAATACACGAAATCCAGGTCCGCGGGCGCATGGCTGGCCGCGGGATATCCGTGCAGATGGTTCCAGACCAGCGAACGGATCGCGGCGGCGGCGATGCAGCCGTCGGCCGGCCCGTGGTCGCGCGCGGCATGCAGCCAGCGCATCAGCGGCGCATGCGCGGCCACCAGTGCGCGCAGTCTGTCCGCGTGCGGGTCTGCAGGGGAGGTGTGCACTGCCTTGCGATGCGGGGCGTCACGCGCGCCCGCGCCCGAACACGACCGGCAGCGCCATGAAGAACACGATGACGAAGAGCGCCAGGCTCCAGAGGGCGTATTCGATGCCCAGCACCGACACCACGGCGTCCATGCAGGTGGCGTAGATGCCGAACAGCCATGGCACCGCGCCGTCCAGCCCCGTGCCGCTCATGAAGCGGTCGGCGAAGGTCTGGTCGCAGGACAGCATCTTGGCCGCCACGCTGTATTGGTACCAGGCGGCGACGACGCCGGCGGCCGCCAGTAGCGCGGACAGCGCGCCGCAGACGCGGGTCAGCGCGCGTCCGCCGCCGAACCCGCCCACCAGCGCGACGATGCCGATCGCCAGGTAGATCAGGCGCTGCATGACGCACCAGGCGCAGGGCGGCATGTCGAAGACGTGCTGGGATATCAGGGCGATGCCGACCGCGCCGAAGCAGAAAAGGGCGATGAGGCGGAGCAGGCGTTCGGAGCGTGAGGTCATTGTTCTGCGGTAGTGGTTGCGAAAGGCAGGGGCTTAGGCCTTGGGAATCGGAATTGGTTGCATCACCTGCTGCAGGACGCCAAGCAGCAGTTCGCGCGAGCCTTCCCAAAAGATCTGCACGCCCAGGCACAGCATGATGAAGGCCGACAGCCGCATGAATACGGCGGTGCCATTATCGCCGAGCCGGTGCAGCATCTGCGCGGCGAAGCGCAGGCAGATGTAGAGCGTCACGGACACGACGATAATGCCCGGGATCGAGCCGCCCAGGCGCACCAGGCTGAGCACGTGGTTCTGGTCGCGCAGCGAGACCCCGACCGTGATGGCCGCGGCGATCGAGCCCGGGCCGCAGCTGATCGGGAAGGTAAGCGGATAGAAGGCGCGGGCCTTGGCCATTTCGGGGGTGAAGGATTCGGCCATGCGCGCCACGCGTTCGGTGTCGGCGTCGGGCGAGTTCACCAGGCGCCAGGCGCTGGCGATCACCAGCATGCCGCCGCCGACCCGCACGATGGACAGCGAAATCCCGAAAAAAATCAGCAGCACGTTGCCGGCCACCATGGCCACGATCAGCATCAGGCAGACGTTGATGGCGACGCGCTTGGCCAGCACCATCCGGGTCGCGGAAGAAGCGCCTTCCGTCAGCGACAGGAAGATGGGCGCGATCGCGGGCGGATTGAGAAACGGCAGCAGCGTGGCCAGCGCGAAGAAAAAGCTGCTCCCGAAGACGCGTAGGTAGTCATTGAGCTGCATGGATGGCGGACGCCGCGTGGCCGAAAACCGGGATTGTATGCCGTCCGGCCGGCGCTGGCGATGCCGGCCGGACGGGCGGATTCAGGCGGCGCGGCGGCCGGCTTCCTCGCCGGCCAGCGCGTCCAGGACGTCGCGCTCGAACTGCATCTGGCTGCGCGGGCGGGTCAGCGCCGCGCCGTCTACGATGAACACGTCTTCGACCCGGTCGCCCAGTGTCATGATCTTGGCCATGACCAGGTTGACCTCGTGTTCGGCGAAGACGCGCGCCAGCGCGTGCAGCAGGCCGGGGCGGTCGGTGGCGATGACGGACAGTCGCCAGGACGTGCTGCGCTCGTCGGGCTGCAGCTCGGCCTGCGGCATGATGGGGAACACCCGCGACACGCGGGACTGGCGGCCGCGGCCGTAATAGCCGCCGCCGGTGCCATGCCGCTGCGCCGCGGCATGCGGGTCCTTGAGGCGTTCGGCCAGCTCGTGCTCGACCAGGGTGGCCTGGGCGCGCAGGTCGCTGGCGCCTTCGGGCAGCAGCACGATGAAGCTGTCCAGCGCCCAGCCGTGGCGCGTGGTGTGGATGCGGGCGTCCTGGATGGAGAGCGACTTGGCGTCGAAATAGCCGCAGATCGCCACGAACAGGTCGGGCGCGTCGCGGGTGTACACCATGATCTGCAGGCCCTCGCCGTGTTCGGTGGGGCGGGCCCGGACCACGGCCTGCGCCGGCTCGACCTGGTGGTACAGGTGGCGCGTGTGCCAGGCGATGTCGGAGGCGTCGTGGCGCAGGAAATACGCCACGTCCAGCTGGTTCCAGAAGGCCTCGCGGGCGTCGTCGCGCAGCCCCGCCCGCCGCGTCAGGCGGGCTGCCTCTTCCTTGCGCTCGGCCAGCACGGTGTGGGCGTCGGCGTGCGCGCCGCCCAGCGCGGCCAGCGTGAGCTTGTACAGGTCTTCGAGCAGCTTGCCTTTCCAGGCGTTCCAGACCTTGGGACTGGTGCCGCGGATGTCGGCCACGGTCAGCAGGTACAGCGCGGTCAGGCGGCGCTCGTTCTGCACGATGGCCGCGAAGTCCTGCACCACGGCCGGGTCGGACAGGTCGCGCTTTTGCGCCACGGCCGACATCAGCAGGTGCTGGCGCACCAGGAATTCGACCAGGGCGGTGTCCTCGGCCTCCATGCCGTGGTCCTGCGCGAACTTGCGCACCTCGCGCGCGCCGAGTTCGGAGTGGTCGCCGCCGCGGCCCTTGGCGATGTCGTGGAACAGCGCCGCCACGTACAGCAGCCAGTGCCGGTCCAGCCCGGCGATCAGCTGGCTGGCCAGCGGATATTCCTGCGCGTGCTCCGGCATGGTGAAGCGGCGCAGGTTGCGCACCACGGCCAGGGTGTGCTGGTCCACGGTATAGGCGTGGAACAGGTCGTGCTGCATCTGGCCGACGATGCGGCGGAACACCGGCAGGTAGCGCGGCAGGATGTTCAGCATGGTCATGCGCCGCAGCTCGTGCACGATGCCGCGCGGCTGCTGCAGGATCTGCAGGAACAGCTTGCGGTTGACCGGATTGCGGCGGAACTGCGCGTCGATGCGGTGGCGGGAATGCCAGATGGCCCGCAGCGTGCGGGCCGACATGCCGGTCAGTTCCGGATGCTGCTGCATCACCAGGAAGGCGCGCAGCAGCAGGGTGGGGTTACGCTCGAAACCGTCGTCGCGGATGATGTCCAGCCGGTCGCGCAGGTTGCGGAAATCGTCGTCGATTTCGCGCGCGTCGCTGTCGGGGCGCGGGAACAGCCGTTCCTCGATGTTCTGCACCAGGATGCCGTTCAGCTGCGTCACCAGGCGCGCGGCCCAGTAATAGCGCTGCATCAGCAGTTCGCTGCCGCGGCGCGTGGCGGTGGCGTGGATGCGGTAGACCTCGGCCAGCGCCGGCTGCAGGTCGAACAGCACGCGGTCCTCGCGCCGGTTGGCCAGCAGGTGCAGCTCGATGCGCAGGCGCTTGAAGGCCTGTTCCGCGCGGCGCAGGTCGCGCGCCTCCGAGGAGGTCAGCAGGCCGGCCTGCGCCACCGAGCGCCAGCTGTCGCCGAAGCCGGCCGCCCGCGCCATCCACAGGATCACCTGCAGGTCGCGCAGCCCGCCGGGCGATTCCTTGCAGTTGGGCTCCAGCGCGTAGGGCGTGTCGTGGTAGCGGGCGTGGCGCTGCTGCATCTCGACGCGCTTGGCGCGAAAGAAGGCGCGCGGGTCCAGGCGCGACTGCGTGGCGGCCTCGAACTTCTTCATCAGCGCGCGGCTGCCGGCCAGCCAGCGCGATTCCAGCAGCGCCGTCTCCACCGTGATGTCCGCCTCGGCCTCGCGCTCGCAGTCCTCGATGGTGCGCACGCTGTGGCCGGGCTCCAGCCCCAGGTCCCAGAGCGCGGCCACCAGCCGCCCGATGGCGGCCTCGTCCTCGCGCGTGGGGGCGTGCGGCAGCAGGATCAGCAGATCGACGTCCGAATGGGGGTAGAGCTCGCCGCGGCCGTATCCGCCCACGGCCGCCAGCGTGGCGCCGGCGGGCAGGGGGCAGTGCTTGACCAGGTCGCGCAGGGCGGCGTCGACGATGCGGCGCAGTTCGGTCAGCAGCGGGTCCGGCCTTTCGTGGCTGCGGAACTGGGCCACCGCCGCCTGCCGGGCTTCCTGGATGCGGGCGCGCAGGGCGCTGAGGGTGTCGGCGGTCATGGCGGCGGGCGTCGGGGCGTCAGACGGCGGGAATGACGAGGGGTTCGGTGATGAAGGCCGGCGGCTGGGGCATGCCGGGCGACAGGGTCAGCACTTCGTAGCCGGTTTCGGTCACGCATACGGCATGCTCCCACTGGGCCGACAGGCTGTGGTCGCGGGTGACCACGGTCCAGCCGTCGGACAGCTGGCGGATCTCGCGGCGGCCGGCGTTGATCATGGGCTCGATGGTGAACAGCATGCCGGTGGTCAGCGGCACGCCGGTGCCCGGCTTGCCGTAGTGCAGCACCTGCGGGTCTTCATGGAAGCGCTGGCCGATGCCGTGGCCGCAGAACTCGCGCACCACGGAAAAGCCGTTGGCTTCGGCGTGCTTCTGGATCGCGTGGCCGACGTCGCCCAGCGTGGCGCCATTCTTGACCTGCTGGATTCCCTTCCACATGCACTCGAAGGTGATTTCGCTGAGGCGGCGGGAAAGAATGGACTGTTCGCCCACCGCGTACATGCGGCTGGTGTCGCCGAACCAGCCGTCCTTGATGATGGTGACGTCGATATTCAATGAGTCCCCATTTTTCAGCACCTTGTCGCCCGGGATGCCATGGCAGACCTGATGGTTGACCGAGGTGCAGATGGCGCCGGGGAAGGGCGGATAGCCGGGCGGCGCGTAGCCCACGGTGGCCGACTTCACGCCCAGCTTGTCGGTCAGGTACTCCAGGCACAACCGGTCCAGCTCGCCGGTGGTGACGCCCGGCTTGACGTAGGGGGTGATGAAATCGAGAACTTTGGCGGCGTCCTGGCAGGCCGCGCGCATCTTGGCCAGATCGGCTTGATTGGTAATGGTGCCCATGGAGTAGCTTGGCTATCTGTCGCTTGAATGTCTGCTTGAAAGAATAGTAGAATTATAGGCTTCCCTAAATTTTTGGGGATGCATTAGGGTCTGGTAGGACATACCGGGGCGGAGCAAAAGCGCCTGCGGCATGACTGTCCGATTCTATAACTGGGTAGCGGCAAGAGCCGAACCCGGCGGATGTTGGCAAGGTGGGTTGACGCGGGTTTTGCGCGACCCCGGCCGTATTGGTTGGTGCGGGTCCATACATTGGGATCGTCGGCGCGCCCTGAAGTTTCACCGCAAGCGAAGGTTGTGGAGCGAATTCGGGCAGGCCGCGGGTGCCGGTGGCGGGATGCGGACATGACGGATGCGGGCCGGGCGGGTGCGGACGGCGGCAATTGCGCGGCTGGCGCGGCCGGGGCGCGGTGCGCTTGCAGGCCTGGTCAGGTTTTTGAGCGGCGATGCAGGTTCAGGGTCTGTGCTCGGTGTGGATGTCGGATTAAGCTCTTGAAAACATTATTGTTTTCTTAAGAGATGCCCCGATGGTCTGATGCGCGGCTGGATGGAAGTTCAAGTCCGGGCGCGAAGAGCAGGATATTCCAGAGCCGGATTTCGCCGCCGACAAAACCGGGTCGGGCGCGTCTCGAAGAAACTTCCAGGAAATTCCTGGCGGGTCGGGAGACGCAATGCAGGAGCGCGGCGCAGGTTTTTCGTCGTGGCGGCCGTCTGGGTTTATCGCGGCAGCGTAGTAAGCGGCATTCGAGGCGCCAGGCGCCGTGGGCGCCGGCATTATTGCGGCAGTGATCGGCCGGCCCGGTTAGAATTTTGTCATCCCGCCGTTGCGGGAAATCGCGCGCAACACCACCCAGGGTGTCAGCCAGAGGCTGATGCAGGTGCGGCGCAAGAAACAACCCTTGGAGAAAGTTATGTCTTTGATGCGCGAAATGCTGGAAGCGGGTGTCCACTTCGGTCACCAGACCCGTTACTGGAACCCCAAGATGGCCCCCTATATCTTCGGCCATCGCAACAAGATTCACATCATCAACCTCGAAAAGACGGTTGACAAGTACCAGGAAGCCACCAAGTTCGTGAAGCAGCTGGCTGCTCGCGGCGGCAACATCCTGTTCGTCGGCACCAAGCGCGCTGCGCGCGAGCTGGTCGCCGCCGAAGCTGCCCGTTGCGGCATGCCCTACGTCGACGCCCGCTGGCTCGGCGGCATGCTGACCAACTTCAAGACGGTCAAGACCTCGGTCAAGCGCCTGAAGGACATGGAAGCCGTGGTCGCCGAAGGCGGCGCCGAGCGCATGATCAAGAAGGAAGGCCTGCTGTTCCAGCGCGAACTGGAAAAGCTGAACAAGTCGATCGGCGGCATCAAGGACATGAACGGCCTGCCCGACGCCATGTTCGTGATCGACGTCGGCTATCACAAGATCGCCATCGCCGAAGCCAAGACGCTGGGCATTCCGGTCGTGGCCGTGGTTGACACCAACCACTCGCCCGACGGCATCGACTACGTCATCCCCGGCAACGACGACTCGGCCAAGGCCATCGCGCTGTACGCCAAGGGCATCGCCGACGCCGTGCTGGAAGGCCGCGAGCAGAACCTGAACGGTCTGGTCGAAGAGCTGGGCGAAGGCCAGGAAGAGTTCGTCGAAGTCCAGGACCACCAGGCCTAAGCCATAGTTGTCATGTCCGGCGCTTAGCGTCCGGGAGCGGCCCGGCATTCCGATCCGCTCCCGCCTCGCCGGCACAGCGAAGGTGGGCTCCCATCTTCCCGATCCGCCTGGCGCGGATGTCCCATCGAATCACACCACTGTCCCGGCCCGCCGGGACAAGTCCCTAGCAAAATTGGAGCAAACATGGCTGAAATTACCGCTGCCCTGGTCAAGGAACTGCGCGAAAAGACCGACGCCCCCATGATGGAGTGCAAGAAGGCCTTGACGGAAGCCGAAGGCGATCTGGCCCGCGCCGAGGAAATCCTGCGCGTCAAGCTGGGCAACAAGGCCAGCAAGGCCGCCGCCCGCGTCACCGCTGAAGGCCTGATCGGTCTGTTCATCTCCGCCGACGCCAAGCAAGGCGCCGTCATCGAAGTCAACTGCGAAACCGACTTCGTCGCCAAGAACGACGACTTCGTCGCCTTCGTGAACAAGCTGGCCGAACTGGTCGCCACGCAGAACCCGGCCGACGTGGCCGCGCTGTCGGCGCTGCCGTACGGCGAAGGCACGGTCGAAACGACCCGCACCGCCCTGATCGGCAAGATCGGCGAAAACATGTCGATCCGCCGCTTCGAGCGCATCGAGACCCCCAACGCGCTGGCCAGCTACGTGCACGGCGGCCGCATCGGCGTGCTGGTCGAGTACACCGGCGCCGAAGAAGTGGGCAAGGACCTGGCGATGCACATCGCCGCCACCAAGCCCAAGGCCCTGAACGCCGAAGGCGTGAACCCGGCCGACATCGCCGCCGAACGCTCGGTCGCCGAGCAGAAGGCCGCCGAATCGGGCAAGCCGGCTGAAATCGTCGCCAAGATGGTCGAAGGCTCGGTCCAGAAGTTCCTGAAGGAAGTCACCCTGCTGTCGCAGCCGTTCGTCAAGGACGACAAGGCCACCGTCGAGCAGATGCTGAAGGCCAAGGGCGCTTCGATCAGCAAGTTCGTGCTGTTCGTCGTCGGCGAAGGTATCGAGAAGAAGACCAGCGATTTCGCCGCTGAGGTTGCCGCCGCCGCCGCCGGCCGCGCCTAAACGGTAGTTTGCTTACAGGCCGGCACTGACTAAAATCAGGCCGGCCTATTTCTTGTCTTACACTTTCGTCGGATTGTTCTTCGGGATATCACCTATGAGCAGCAGATCATACAAACGGGTTCTTCTCAAACTTTCCGGCGAGGCGCTGATGGGCGAGGATGCCTTCGGCATCAATCGTTCCACCATCGTCCGCATGACCGATGAGATCGCCGAAGTCGCCGCCGCAGGCGTCGAGTTGGCCATCGTCATCGGCGGGGGCAACATCTTCCGTGGCGTCGCCCCGGGCGCGCAGGGCATGGACCGCGCGACCGCCGACTACATGGGCATGATGGCCACCATCATGAACGCGCTTGCGCTGCAGGACGCGCTCAAGCACAAGGGTATCGACACCCGCGTACAATCGGCCCTGAACATCGATCAGGTCGTCGAGCCTTATATCCGTCCCAAGGCCCTGCGCTACCTCGAAGAGGGCAAGGTCGTCATTTTCGCGGCCGGCACCGGCAATCCGTTCTTCACCACCGACACCGCCGCCGCCCTGCGTGGCGCCGAGATCGGCGCGGAGATCGTGCTGAAGGCCACCAAGGTGGACGGCATCTATAGCGCGGACCCCAACAAGGATCCCACCGCTACGCGTTACGCGCGCATCAGCTTCGACGAAGCGATCGTGCGCCGTCTGGAAGTGATGGACGCCACCGCCTTCGCGCTGTGCCGCGACCAGAAACTGCCGATCAAAGTGTTTTCGATCAATAAGTCCGGCGCCCTCAAGCGGGTGGTCAGCGGCGAAGACGAAGGCACCTTGGTACACGTTTAAAGAAAAGGAAATTCCATGAGCGTCGCAGAAATCCGTAAATCCGCCGAAGCCAGGATGGCCAAGTCGCTTGACACGCTCAAGACCAACCTGGCCAAGATCCGTACGGGCCGCGCCCATACCGGCATCCTGGACCACGTGCAGGTCGAGTACTACGGCTCGCCCGTGCCGATCAGCCAGGTCGGCAACGTGAACCTGGTCGACGCCCGCACCATCAGCGTGCAGCCTTACGAGAAACAGATGGCCGGCCCGATCGAGAAGGCCATCCGCGAATCGGACCTGGGCCTCAACCCCATCTCCATGGGCGACACCATCCGCGTGCCGATGCCGGCCCTGACCGAAGAGCGCCGGCGCGACCTGACCAAGGTGGTGCGCAGCGAAGGCGAGGACGCCAAGGTGGCCGTGCGCAACCTGCGCCGCGAAGCCAACGAAGCGCTCAAGCGCCTGGTCAAGGACAAGGAGATCTCCGAGGACGACGAACGCCGTTCGCAGGACGAGGTCCAGAAGCTGACCGACCGCAGCGTGGCCGACATCGACAAGATGGTCGCGCAGAAAGAAGCGGAAATCATGACCGTATAATTTCGGCACGTTCCGGACGCGGCCGGCATGGCCGCGTCTGTTCTTCGCGCGCCGTCTTTTCCATTGTTTCGCGGCTTTTCTACGCAACGGTGGAACGACGGCGCAGGCTTTTCCCGTATTCCGTTTGCACCGCTCAACGCGCAGTAATCAACCCATGGCAACCAGTTCGACCCAGGCGGTTCCCGAGACTCGCGACGTTCCCGAGCATGTGGCCATCATCATGGATGGCAATGGCCGGTGGGCCACGCGGCGCCTGCTGCCGCGCACCGCGGGCCATGCCAAGGGCGTGCAGGCGGTGCGGCGCGTGGTCGAGGCCTGCGGGCGCGCCGGCGTGCGCTACCTGACGCTGTTCGCCTTCAGTTCGGAGAACTGGCGCCGTCCCGCCGAAGAAGTGTCGCTGCTGATGCGCCTGTTCGTGCAGGCGCTGGAGCGCGAGGTCGGCAAACTGGAAGAGCAGGGCGTGCGCCTGCACGTCATCGGCGACCTGAGCGCGTTCGAGCCGCGGCTGCAGGAACTCATCTTCGCGGCGCAGGAACGCACCGCGCACAACGACCGCCTGCACCTGACCGTCGCCGCCAATTACGGCGGACGCTGGGACATCCTGCAGGCCACCCGCGCCATGCTGGCCGCCGAGCCGTCGCTGGCGACGCAGCCCCAGCTGGTGGACGAAGCGCGCCTGTCGCGCCACCTGTCCATGGCCTGGGCGCCCGAGCCCGACCTGTTCATCCGCACCGGCGGAGAACAGCGCATTTCCAATTTCCTGATCTGGCAGATGGCCTACGCGGAGTTCTACTTCACCGACCGCTACTGGCCGGATTTCGGCGCGGCCGAGCTGCAGGCCGCCTTCGACTGGTACCGCACGCGCGAGCGCCGCTTCGGCCGCACCAGTGCGCAACTCCACGAAGACGGCGCGAAGTAATTCAAGCGGACGGCGACTAGCGCGTCTTTCCAGAGCCGTACACGAGGAGACCGTCACATGTTGGGCCAGCGTATCGTTACCGCCGTCATCCTGTTGGCCATTCTGGCCGCCACGATGGTCAGTGCGAATCCTTGGTGGTTCGTCGCCTTGCTGGCCCTGGCGGCCGCCTGCGCCAATTGGGAGTGGCTGCGCCTGACGCTGCCGCAACCGCCTTCCCCCCTGATTTCCGTCGGCGTGGCCGCGCTGCTGCTGGCCGGCATGCTGGCGCTCGCGTCCGCGTGGCTGGCGGGCCAGCGCAGCGGCGTGGCCGATCCGGCCTGGGTGCTGCGCTATGTGGTGCCCGCGGTGTGCGCCGTATGGCTGTTCGGCGGCGTCACGGCAGTGGTGCGCGGGCGCGCCGACGCGCCGCCGGCCAGCGCGGGCTGGTCGCTGTTTTCGGTGCCGGCGGCATTCGCCGCCTGGGCCGTGCTGGCGCAGATGTTCATGGCGCGCGGCGCCGGTTTCGTGGTGTCGCTGCTGGCGCTGGTGTGGGTGGCCGACATCGCCGCCTATTTTGCCGGCCGTGCGTTCGGCAGGCGTAAACTGGCTCCGCGGGTCAGTCCGGGCAAGACCATCGAGGGCGCCATCGCCGGCGTGCTCGGCGCGGTCGTCTGGATCGGCCTGTCCAGCCTGTGGGCCGGCACCTTCGGCCACGCCCTGGTCGAGCGCTGGACGCTGTGGCTGGCGCTGCCGATCGCCGCGCTGCTGGGCGTGCTGTCCATCGTCGGCGACCTGTTCGAATCGTTGCTCAAGCGCCGCGCCGGCCGCAAGGATTCCAGCTCGCTGCTGCCCGGCCATGGCGGCGTCTACGACCGCATCGACGCGATCCTGCCGGTCGCGCCGTTCGCGCTACTTTTGTCTGGAGTGTTGTTTTGACGGCTTTTCAACGCGTCGTGGTGCTGGGATCGACCGGTTCGATCGGTGAAAGCACGCTGGATGTGATCGCCCGCCACCCCGAGCGGCTGGCGGTGTATGCCTTGTCCGCCTACAGCCGGATGCAGCGCCTGGCGGAACAGGCCGAAGCCAGCGGCGCGGCGGTGGTGGTGGTGCCCGACGAGGCCGCCCGCCGCCGGTTCGCCGCCGCCTGGAGCGGCGCGCGGCCCATGCCCGAGATCCGGGTCGGCGCGCAGGCGCTGGCCGATACCGCGGCCGACCCGCAGTGCGATTCGGTCATGGCGGCCATCGTCGGCGCCGCGGGCCTGCCCGCCGCGCTGGCGGCCGCGCGCAGCGGCAAGCGCGTGCTGCTGGCCAACAAAGAGGCGCTGGTAGCCGCCGGCTCCCTGTTTATGCAGGCCATACGCGACAACGGCGCCGAACTCCTGCCTATCGACAGCGAACACAACGCGATCTTCCAATGCATGCCCACCGGCGGGCGCGCCCTGGCGCCGGATGCGCCGGCGCCCGGCGTGCGGCGCCTGCTGCTGACGGCCTCGGGCGGGCCGTTTCGCGGCCGCGACCTGGAAGACCTGCACGACGTCACGCCGGCCCAGGCCTGCGCCCACCCCAACTGGAGCATGGGCCGCAAGATCTCGGTGGATTCCGCCACCATGCTCAACAAGGGCCTGGAGGTAATCGAGGCGCACTGGCTGTTCGCCATGCCGGCCGAACGCATCGAGGTCGTGGTGCATCCGCAGAGCGTGGTGCATTCCATGGTCGAGTACAACGACGGTTCGGTGCTGGCGCAGCTGGGCCAGCCCGACATGCGCACGCCGATCGCCTACGGCCTGGGCTTTCCCGAGCGGCTGGAAAGCGGCGTGGGGCCGCTGGACCTGACGCGCCTGGGACGGCTGGACTTCGAAAAACCCGATCTGGCCCGGTTCCCGTGCCTGGCGCTGTCGTTCGCGGCGCTGCGCGCCGGGCAGGGCGCCTGCGTGGCCCTGAACGCCGCCAACGAAGTGGCCGTCGAGGCCTTCCTGGCGGGCCGGCTTCCCTATACCTGGATCGCGCGGGTGATCGAGGCTTCCCTGGAGTGGCAGGCGCGACAGGGTTCTGTTACGCTCGGTAGTCTTGACGACGTGCTTGCCCTGGACGCCGCCACGCGCGCGTACGCGGGCAACCTGGGGCTGGCCTGAAAGGCAGGGCAAGGTCCGGTTGAATTCAGACCCGCCCGCCACCGACTCCCCGGATTTTTAAGAATTTCATGCTTTTTACGCTGCTGGCCTTCGCGGTTGCGCTTGGCACCCTGATCGTCTTTCATGAGCTGGGGCACTATTGGGTGGCCCGGCTGTGCGGCGTCAAGATCCTGCGGTTCTCGGTAGGTTTCGGCAAGGTCGTCGCCAGCCGCTACGACCGCCACGGCACCGAGTGGGCGCTGTCGGCCTGGCCGCTGGGCGGCTACGTCAAGATGCAGGACGATCCCCCTCCCGGCGCCAGCGCCGAGGAAGCGGCGGCCGCCTTCAGCCGCAAGCCGGTCGGCCAGCGCATCGCCATCGTCGCGGCCGGCCCCATCTTCAACCTGATCCTCGCGGTATTCCTTTATGCCGGCCTGAACATGGCCGGCACCGAGGAGCCCGTGGCCGTCATCGCCCAGCCCGCGGCCGAGACCCCCGCCGCCCGGGCCGGCCTGCTGCCGGGCGACCGCATCCTGGCCATCGACGGCGAGCAGATCGCCTCCTGGTCGGACGCGCGCTGGCGCCTGATGGACGTGATGGCCACCGGCGGCACCACCCAGATCGAGGTCCGCAACGCCAGCGGCTCCGTGCACCTGCGCGAACTGGCGCTGCCCTCCAATTCCATGGACCCCTCCGGCGGAGACCCGCTGGCGGCCGCCGGCATCCGGCTGGCCCAGCCCCGGCCCGCGGTGCGCGCCGTGATCGACGGCGGGGAAGGGCAGGCCGCCGGCCTGCGGCCGGGCGACCTGGTGGTGGCGGTCGATGGCGCGCCCACGCCCGACACCGGCGCCCTGGTCCGGCAGATCCAGGAAAGCGCCGGCAAGACCCTGGCGCTGACGCTGGTGCGCGACGGCGCCGAGATCTCCCTGAACGTCACCCCGCGCGTCGAAACGGTGGACGGCCGCGAGATCGGCCGGCTGGGCGTGCAGCTGGGCGGCGACGTCCCGATGGTGACGGTCCGCTACGGTGTGTTCGAAAGTCTGTGGCGCGGCGCGGTCCGCACCTGGGACACAGCGTGGTTCTCGCTGCGCATGATGGGCCGCATGGTGACCGGCGACGTGTCCTGGCGCAACGTCAGCGGCCCCGTGACCATCGCCGACTACGCCGGCCAGACCGCGAGAATCGGAATTGTTGCTTATATCGCGTATATCGCCTTGATCAGCATCAGCCTGGGCGTTCTAAATTTGCTACCCATTCCTATGCTGGACGGCGGCCATCTGCTGTACTATCTCGTCGAAATTGTGCGGGGCAGCCCGCCGCCCGCGAGGTGGATCGATATCGGACAGCGCGCCGGCATAGGTTTGTTGGCAGGCCTGATGGGGCTGGCGCTGTTCAACGATTTCACGCGTTTGTTCACCTGAGCGCGATTTAGCATAAAATCCCCCGCCATTTGCACGACCGAGGATACTCAAGGATGTCTTTTCGCCGGATGTTTCATCACAAAAAGGGTGTACTGCCGGGTCTGATCGCCGCACTGCTAGTACCGGCCATGGCCCACGCCTTCGACCCTTTTGTCGTGCGGGATATCCGCGTAGAAGGGATCCAACGCACCGACGCCGGCACCGTCTTCGGCTATCTGCCCGTCAAGGTTGGCGAACAGTTCACCGAGCAAGAGGCCACCGAGGCCATCCGGCGCCTGTACGGCACGGGCTTTTTCTCCGACGTGCAGATCCAGACCGACAATAACGTCGTCGTGGTGGTGGTGCAGGAGCGCCCCACCATCGCCTCGGTCAACTTCAACGGCATGCGCGAGTTCGACTCCAAGGCCATCACCACGTCGCTGGCGCAGGTGGGCTTTGCCGAGGGCCGCATCTTCGACCGCTCCATGCTCGAACGCGCCGAATACGAACTCAAGCAGCAGTACCTGTCCAAGGGCAAGTACGGCGTCGAGGTCACCGCCACCGTCACGCCGCTGCCGCGCAACCGCGTGGGCGTGAGCTTCGACGTGTTCGAAGGCTCGGTCGCGCGCATCCAGGAAATCCGCTTCGTCGGCAACAAGGCGTTCTCCGAAGGCGATCTGCTGGACGTGTTCCAGCTGACCACGCCCGGCTGGCTGACCTGGTACACCGACACCGACAAATACTCGCGCGAGAAGCTCGAAGGCGACCTGGAACGCCTGCGCTCGTTCTACCTGGACCAGGGCTACCTGGAATTCTCGGTCGAGCCGCCGCAGGTCACGATCTCGCCGGACCGCAAGGACATCCGCATCACCATCACCGTGCACGAGGGCGAGCCCTACAAGGTGCGCAGCGTGAAGCTGGCGGGCAACCTGCTGGGCCTGGACAAGGAAATCAACGCGCTGCTGCAGGTCAAGCCTGACGAGACCTTCTCGGCGGCCAAGGCCAACGACTCGGCCAAGGCCATCACCGACTACCTGGGCGAACTGGGCTACGCCTTCGCCAACGTCAACCCCAACCCGCAGCTGGATCGCGCCAAGCACGAGGCCGACCTGACGTTCTACGTCGACCCGAGCCGCCGCGTGTACGTGCGCCGCATCCAGATCGGCGGCAACACCCGCACCCGCGACGAGGTGGTGCGCCGCGAGATGCGCCAGCAGGAAGCGGCCTGGTACGACGCCAAAGACATCAAGACCTCGCGCGACCGTATCGACCGCCTGGGCTATTTCAGCGACGTCAACGTCAAGACCGACCCGGTGCCGGGCTCGCCCGACCAGGTCGACGTCAACGTCGACGTCAAGGAAAAGCCCACCGGCATGATCAACCTGGGCGTGGGCTACGGTTCGTCGGAAAAGGCGATCCTGTCGGCCGGCATCAGCGAAGACAACGTGTTCGGCAGCGGCACCAACCTGACCCTGCAGCTGAACACCAGCAAGACCAACCGCGCGATCGTGCTCTCGCACACCGATCCGTACTGGACCAAGGACGGCATCAGCCGCACGTCGTCGGCCTACTACCGCGTGACCGAGCCCTGGAACAACAACGACGGCGACTATCGCGTCAAGGCCATGGGCCTGGGCATGAACTTCGGCGTGCCGATCTCGGAATACGACCGCATCTTCCTGGGCGCCAACTTCGAACGCAACCAGATCGAGCTGTACAACAACTCGCCGGCCGCCTACGAGAAGTTCGTCGACGACTACGGCGATTCGACCAACTCGGTGATCCTGAGCGCGGGCTGGTCCAAGGACACGCGCGACAGCGCGCTGGCGCCGACCAAGGGTTCGTACACCCGCCTGAAGGCCGACGTTTCCACCATCGACCTGCAGTACACGATGCTGACGGCCCAGCAGCAGTACTACGTGCCGCTGGGCGGTTCGTACACCCTGGCCCTGAACGGTCTGGTGGACTGGGGCCAGAGCTACGGCAGCAAGGACTACCCGGTCATCAAGAACGTCTACGCCGGCGGCATCGGCACCGTGCGCGGCTACGAAGGCTCCTCGCTGGGCCCGCGCGACACCAAGACGGGCGACTACCTGGGCGGCACGCGCCGCATCGTGGCCAACGCCCAGCTGTACCTGCCGTTCCCGGGGGCCTCGAAAGACCGCACCCTGCGCTGGTTCATCTTCTCGGATGCGGGCCAGGTTTCGGCCGGCAGCGGCCTGTCTTGCACCAACGGCAAGCCGGGCAGCGAGGTGGAAGATCCTTGCGGCTGGCGGTTCTCGGCCGGTATCGGCCTGTCGTGGCAGTCGCCGATGGGGCCGTTGCAGTTGTCGTACGCGCGTCCGCTCAACGCCAAGCAGGGCGACGACAAGCAGAGCTTCCAGTTCCAGATCGGGACCGGGTTCTGAGCGCCGTTACGCTTGAAAACAAGGCAGGAGGCCGGCTGGCCGGCTCCCTTGCCGTTTAGTGGCACAATACACACTTTGGCTTTGCCTTACTGGAAGGTGAGATTTTCATGATGTCTGATTCCGCACTTAAAACATCGAATTCGCTGCGCGCCAAGCGCCGCGGCAAGCTGGGGGGTTCCATCGCCCTGGTGGGTGCGCTCATTCTCGGTTCGGCTGCAGCGATTCCCGCGCAGGCGCAAGGCACCAAGATCGGTTTCGTCAACACCGAGCGGATCCTGCGCGAGTCGGGTCCGGCCAAGGCCGCCCAAAGCAAGATCGAAGCCGAATTCAAGAAGCGCGACGATGAACTCCAGCGCTTGAACAACAACCTGCGTTCGCAGGCCGAGAAGTTCGACAAGGACGCGCCCGTCCTGTCGGAATCCGACCGCGTCAAGCGCCAGCGTGAACTGTCCAACCTGGATACCGACCTGCAGCGCAAGCGCCGCGAGTTCCAGGAAGACTTCAACCGCCGCCGCAACGAGGAATTCTCGGGCATCGTGACCAAGGCCAACGAGGCCATCAAGCGCATCGCCGAGCAGGAAAGCTACGACCTGATCATTCAGGACGCCGTGACGGTCAACCCGCGCATCGACATCACCGACAAGGTGATCCAGAGCCTGGGCAAGTAAAACAGCAGCTGTCGCACCATGCCGGTTTTACTGGATCTTGTCCGCGCGCCGACGCTTGAAGCACTGTTGAGCGCCGCCAATACCCAGGGTCTGGACTGGCGTATCAGCGCGCAGCCTGGCGCAGACCCGTTGCGGGTCTGCGGCATCGGCACCCTGTCATCGGCGGGCCCCCAGGAAATCGCTTTCCTGGCCAATCCCCGCTACCAGAGCCAGCTCGGCGCCACGCGCGCCGCCGCGGTCATCGTCTCCCCCGACGTGGCCGAGGCCCTGGAGGCCGAGGGCAGCGCCCGGCCGCCTTTCGCGCTGGTCGTCTGCAAGCATCCCTATCTGCTTTACGCCCGCGTGGCGCAGTGGTTCGACGCCGCCCGCCGGCCCGAGCTGCCCGGCAGCACGCATCCGTCCGCGGTGGTGGCCGAAGACGCCGTCATCGAAGAGGGCGCGCGCATCGGCCCGCATTGCGTGGTCGAGGCCGGCGCCCGAATCGGCCGCGGCGCGGTGCTGGGCCCCGGTTGCGTCATCGGCGCCGGCTCGTCCGTGGGCCCGGGCAGCCTGCTGCATGCCCACGTCACGCTGTACGAAGGCGTCAAAGTGGGCGCGCGCGCCATCATCCACAGCGGCGCCGTGCTGGGCGCGGACGGCTTCGGCTTCGCGCCGGACCCGACGCTGGGCCAGGGCGCCTGGGGCAAGATTCCGCAGCTGGGCGGCGTGACCATCGGCGATGACGTCGAGATCGGCGCCAACACCACGGTCGACCGTGGCGCGCTGGAAGACACCATCGTGGCCGACGGCGTGAAGCTGGACAACCAGATCATGATCGGGCACAACTGCCGCATCGGCGCGCATACCGCGATGGCGGCCTGCGTCGGCGTGGCCGGCTCGACCACGATAGGCGAGCGCTGCACCATCGGCGGAGCCGCCATGCTGTCGGGCCACCTGACGCTGGGCGACGACGTCCACATCTCGGGCGGCACCGCGGTCACCTCCAGCATTTCGAAGCCCGGCCGCTATACCGGCGTGTTCCCGTATGCGGAGCACGGCGACTGGCAGCGCAACGCCGCCGTGATACAGCAGTTGGCGCAATTGCGCCGCCGCGTGCGGACGCTGGAAAAAGAGTAGGGCGCATCGCCGCCCCGGCGCGTCCGCGCCGCGAAATTATTTCACTTTGCAGGAAAGCACAGAAAAATGGAACTCGACATCAAGGGGATCATGGAGAGGTTGCCGCATCGTTACCCGATGCTGCTGATTGATCGCGTCGTCGAAATGGTGCCTGGCAAGTCCATCGTGGCCATCAAGAATGTCTCGATCAATGAACCGTTTTTCAACGGCCACTTTCCGCATCATCCGGTGATGCCCGGCGTGCTCATCGTGGAAGCCATGGCGCAGGCCGCGGCGCTGTTCTCGTTCACCGACGAGGACGGCGGGCTCAAGTGCGAAGGCGCCAAGACGGCGTACTACCTGGTCGGCATCGACGGCGCGCGTTTCCGCCGCCCCGTGGTGCCGGGCGACCAGCTGCGCATCGAGGCGCAGGCCGAGCGTTTGAGCCGCAGCATCTGTAAATACAATGCGCGCGCCACGGTGGACGGCCAGGAAGTCGCCTCGGCCAAGCTGATGTGCGCGATCCGCAGCCTGGAAGACTAAATGGCAGGAAACATTCACCCCACCGCCGTCGTCGATCCGGCGGCCAAGCTCGATCCTAGCGTGGTGGTCGGCGCCTATGCCACGATCGGTCCCGACGTGACCATCGGCGCGGGCACCGAAATCGGCCCGTACTGCATGGTGGACGGGGTGACGACCATCGGGCGCGACAACCGCTTCTACCGCTATTGTTCCATCGGCGGCATGCCGCAGGACAAGAAGTACAAGGGCGAGCCCACCCGCCTCGAGATCGGCGACCGCAACACGGTGCGCGAATTCGTCACGCTCAACACGGGCACCGTGCAGGACGGCGGCGTCACCACGCTGGGCGACGACAACTGGATCATGGCCTACGTGCACGTGGCGCACGACTGCCACATCGGCAGCAACACCATCCTGGCCAATTCGGTGCAGCTGGGCGGCCACGTCCATGTCGGCGACTGGGCCATCGTGGGCGGCCTGACCGGCGTGCACCAGTTCGCCCGCATCGGCGCGCACAGCATGACTGGCGGCAACAGCTCGCTGATGCAGGACACGCCGCCTTTCGTGCTGGCCGCCGGCAATCCGTGCCGGCCGGTAGGCGTGAACGTCGAGGGCCTGAAGCGCCGCGGTTTCACCGCCGCCCAGATCTCGGCGCTGCGCGACGCCTACAAGATCATCTACCGCCGCGGGCTGTCCCTGGACGCGGCGCGCGCCGAGCTGCGCGCCCGCCAGCAGGCCGAACCGGAAGTCGCCGAGCACCTGCAGACGATGCTCGACTTCCTGGACGTCGCCAGCCGCGGCATCATCCGGCCATGAGCTACCGGATCGGCATGGTGGCCGGCGAGCCTTCGGGCGACCTGCTGGCCGGCCGCATCATTGCCGGTCTGCAGGCCCGCGATGCCGGCGTGCGCTGCGAGGGCATAGGGGGGCCGCAGATGCAGGCCCGCGAATTCGACGCCTGGCATCCCATGCACGCGCTGACCGTGTTCGGCTACGTCGACGCGCTCAAGCGCCTGCCCAGCCTCCTGGGCACCTACCGCGACGTCAAGCGCCGCTGGCTGGCCGAGCCGCCCGCGGTCTTCGTCGGCATCGACGCGCCGGACTTCAACCTGCGCCTGGAGCACCAGCTGCGCCAGGCCGGCACGCCCACCGTGCATTTCGTCGGTCCGTCGATCTGGGCCTGGCGCTACGAACGCATCCACAAGATCCGCGAATCGGTGTCGCACATGCTGGTGCTGTTCCCGTTCGAGGAAGAGATCTACCGCAAGGAAGGCATTCCGGTCACTTACGTGGGCCATCCGCTGGCCGGCGCGGTGCCGATGAAACCCGACCGCGCCGCCGCGCGCGAGCGCCTGGGCATAGACCAGAACGCGCGCGTGCTGGCCATCCTGCCGGGCAGCCGCTCGTCCGAAATCCGCCTGTTGGCGCCGCGCTTCCTGCAGGCCGCGCAGCTGCTGCAGAAGAAGGACCCGGCCCTGCAATGCGTGGTGCCCATGGTCAACGACCAGCGGCGCGCCGAATTCCAGGCCATCCTGGCCCAGTATCCGGTGCCCGGGCTGCGCTGCGTGACCGCGCAGGATCTGCACGGCGAGGGCGGCGAACGCCAGGCGCCGGTGGCCTGGTCGGTCATGGAGGCCGCCACCGCGGTGCTGGTGGCCAGCGGCACGGCCACGCTGGAGACGGCGCTGTACAAGCGTCCCATGGTGATCTCCTACGTGCTGTCGCCCTGGATGCGGCGCATCATGGCCTGGAAATCCGGCCAGCAGCGGCCTTATCTGCCGTGGGTGGGTCTGCCCAACGTGCTGCTGCGCGATTTCGCCGTGCCCGAACTGCTGCAGGACGACGCCACGCCCGAAAAGCTGGCCGAGGCCACCTGGACGGCGCTCAGCGACGAGGCGCTGGCGGCCCGCATCGAGGCCCGCTTCACGGCCTTGCATCAGGATTTGTTGCGCGATACGCCGGCGCTGGCCGCTCAGGCGATCCTGGAGGTGGCCGGTGGAGCAGCCTGACCTGTTCGCCGCGCCCGAGCAGCCGCCGCTGGTGACGGCCGGCGTCGACGAGGCCGGCCGCGGCCCGCTGGCTGGCGCCGTCTACGCCGCCGCCGTGATACTCGATCCCGCCCGCCCCATCGCCGGGCTGGCGGACTCCAAGGTGCTCAAGCCCGAGACGCGCGAGGCGCTGGCGCTGGAGATCCGCGAATGCGCGCTGGCCTGGTTCGTGGCCAGCGCCAGCGTCGCCGAAATCGACAGCCTGAACATCCTGCGCGCCACCATGCTGGCCATGCAGCGCGCGGTCCAGGGCCTGTCGGTGCTGCCGCAGCTGGCGCTGGTCGACGGCAACCAGGCGCCCAAGCTGGGCTGCACGGTGCAGACCGTCATCAAGGGCGACGCGCTGGTCCCGGCGATTTCGGCCGCTTCCATCCTGGCCAAGACCGCGCGCGACGCGGACCTGCTGCGGCTGCACGCGCTGTATCCCCAGTATGCGTTCGACCAGCACAAGGGCTACGGCACGCCGCTGCACCTGCAGATGCTGCGCGAACACGGCCCCTGCGCCGAGCACCGCCGCAGCTTCGCGCCCATCAAGGCCTTCGGCCTGACGCCATGAAGCACATCAGTTCCCGCGACAACCCCGCGGTCAAGGCGCTGGCCAGGCTGGCCGGCACCGCCGGCAAGCGCGGCGCGCCCGTGCTGCTGGACGGCGTGCACCTGTGCCAGGCCTGGCTGCAGCACTACGGCGCGCCGGACCGGGCGGTGTTCGACGTCGAGCGCCTGTCGCAGCCCGACATCGCCGCGCTGGCCGCGGCCGTGCCCGAGGCCCGCTCGCTGGCCCTGGACGCGCGGCTGATGCAGTCGCTGGCCAGCGTCGAAAGCGGGCAGGGCGTGGCTTTCCTGGTCACGCCGCCGGCCGTCGAGCCGCCCGACGCCATCGCCGAGAATTGCGTGCTGTTCGACCGTATCCAGGACCCGGGCAACGTAGGCACCTTGCTGCGCACCTGCGCGGCGGCCGGCGTGAAGCGGGTGTTCCTGGCGACCGGCACGGCCGCGGCCTGGTCTCCCAAGGTGCTGCGCAGCGGCCAGGGCGCGCATTTCGCCCTGGCGATCCATGAACACGTCGATCTGGCCGCGCTGCTGCCGCGGCTGCGGGTGCCGCTGGTGGCCACCGCGCTGGAAGGCGCCCGGGACCTGTACGCCGGGCAACTGCCGGCGCGCTGCGCCTGGGTCTTCGGCCACGAGGGCCAGGGCGTGGCGCCGGCCCTGCTGGCCGCGGCCCGCCTCAAGCTGCGCATCCCGCATGACGAGGCCGCCGTGGAATCGCTCAACGTGGGCGCGGCGGCCGCCATCTGCCTGTTCGAGCAGCGCCGCCAGGCGCTGGCCGGCGGCGCGGGCTGAGCCGCGCCTGGGGCCCGGTCTCAGCCGCGGTCCAGCCCCACTTCCTGCAGCACCGTGGTCGCGATCTCCTCGATCGACTTGGTGGTGCTGGACAGCCACGAAATCCCCTCGCGGCGCATCATGCGCTCGGCCTCGGCCACTTCGTAGCGGCATTGCTCCAGCTGGGCGTAGCGGCTGTTGGGACGGCGTTCGTTGCGCACCTCGGCCAGCCGCTCGGGCTGGATCGACAGGCCGAACAGCTTGGCGCGGTGCGGCGTGATGGTCGAGGGCAGGGTGCCGCGCTCGAAATCGTCGGGCGTGAGCGGGAAATTGGCCGCCTTGATGGCGTATTGCATGGCCAGGTACAGGCTGGTAGGCGTCTTGCCGCAGCGCGATACGCCCACCAGGATCACGTCGGCCTGATCCAGCTGGTTGACGAACTGGCCGTCGTCGTGCGCCAGGCTGAAGTTGATTGCATCGATCCGGTTGCGGTATTTTTCCGAATTGGCCAGCATGTGCGAGCGGCCGATGGAATGGCTGGATTTCAGGCCGAGGGCCTGCTCGATATGGCTGACGAAGGTGCCGAACAAGTCCAGGAACACGCCGTTCGCCTGGCGAACACGGGCCAGCATGTCCGGGTTGACCAGGGTGCTGAACACGATGGGCGGGACGCCCGCTTCCTGGGCGCTGCGGTCGATCCGCATGGCGACTTCTGCGGCTTTTTCCAGCGTGTCGACGAAGGGCAGCCGCACCGGCTTGAATTCGACGCCCTCGAATTGCGAAAGCACCGACTGGCTGAAGGTTTCTGCGGTGATGCCGGTGCTGTCGGAAACGATGTAAACCGTGCGTACGATCGAGGTAGATGTCATGTGTAAAAAATTCCAACCAGGCCGATGGCCGGATGTACTCGACCGAGTACAATCAGGCCCCTATAAGTCACCCCAAGGGCGGTCCAAGGCCAGTTTGGTCAGCGCGTAAAAACACGGCAGGGCAGGGTTGCCGCGTTCGCTTTCTACGCATTGACCAAACTCGCTTTCATTCCATTGTAAAAGGTGACTTCAATGTCGTATGTTGTTTTGTTCGAGCAGCTCCGCATGACGGACGTGGACTCGGTAGGAGGCAAGAACGCATCACTAGGCGAAATGATCAGTCAGCTGTCCGGCGCGGGCGTGCGCGTGCCGGGCGGCTTCGCCACGACCGCGGACGCCTTCCGCGACTTCCTCAAGGCTTCGGGCCTGGACAAGCGCATCGCTGAGCGCCTGAGCACGCTGAACCCCGAAGACGTCCGCGAGCTGGCCAACGCCGGCGCGCAGATCCGGCAATGGATCGTCGAAGCGCCGTTCTCGGCCGAATTCGAAAAGCAGATCCGCGACGCCTTCGCCAAGCTCGACGCCGACGGCAAGGGCTCGTTCGCCGTGCGTTCGTCCGCCACCGCCGAAGACCTGCCCGATGCGTCCTTCGCCGGCCAGCAGGAAACCTTCCTCAACGTGGTCGGCATCGATGACGTGCTGGACAAGATCCGCCACGTGTTCGCCTCGCTGTACAACGACCGCGCCATTTCCTATCGCGTGCACAAGGGCTACGCCCACGCCGACGTCGCGCTGTCGGCCGGCATCCAGCGCATGGTGCGCTCCGACAAGGGCAGCGCCGGCGTGATGTTCACCATCGACACCGAATCGGGCTTCCAGGACGTGGTGTTCATCACCTCGTCGTACGGCCTGGGCGAGACCGTGGTGCAGGGCGCCGTCAACCCCGACGAGTTCTACGTCTTCAAGCCCACGCTGGCCCAGGGCCATTTCCCCATCGTCGGCCGCCGCATCGGCTCCAAGCTCATCAAGATGGAGTTCGACCCCGAGCGTCCCGAAGGCCGCGCCGTGCGCACCGTCGACGTGCCGGTGTCCGAGCGCAACCGCTATTCGCTGACCGACGACGAGGTCAATGAACTGGCCCGCTACGCCGTCATCATCGAGAAGCACTACGGCCGCCCCATGGACATCGAATGGGGCCGCGACGGCGTCGACGGCAAGATCTACATCCTGCAGGCGCGTCCGGAAACCGTGAAGTCGCAACAGGGCGCCGCCGACGTGCAGCAGCGCTACCGCCTGAAGGCCACCGGCCAGGTCCTGATCACCGGCCGCGCGATCGGCCAGAAGATCGGTTCGGGTCCGGTGCGCGTGGTCGGCGACATCTCCGACATGGACAAGGTCCAGCCGGGCGACGTGCTGGTCACCGACATGACGGACCCCAACTGGGAGCCCGTGATGAAGCGCGCCTCCGCGATCGTGACCAACCGCGGCGGCCGCACCTGCCACGCGGCCATCATCGCGCGCGAGCTCGGCATTCCGGCCGTGGTCGGCTGCGGCAACGCGACCGACGTGCTGAAGGAAGGCCAGGCCGTGACCGTCTCCTGCGCCGAAGGCGACGAAGGCCGGATCTACGACGGCCTGATCGAGACCGAGGTCGAGGAAGTGCGCCGCGGCGAAATGCCCGCCATCGACCTGAAGATCATGATGAACGTGGGCAACCCGCAACTGGCCTTCGACTTCGCCCAGATCCCCAACGGCGGCGTCGGCCTGGCGCGCCTGGAATTCATCATCAACAACAACATCGGCATCCACCCGAAGGCGGTGCTGGACTACCCGAACGTCGACGGCGAACTGAAGAAGGCCGTGGAATCGGCGGCCCGCGGGCACGCCAGCCCGCGCGCGTTCTTCGTCGAGAAGATGGCCGAAGGCGTGGCCACCATCGCCGCGGCCTTCTATCCGAAGCCCGTCATCGTGCGCATGTCGGACTTCAAGTCCAACGAGTACCGCAAGCTGGTCGGCGGTTCGCGCTACGAGCCCGAGGAAGAGAACCCCATGCTGGGCTTCCGCGGCGCGTCGCGCTACATCGCCGACGACTTCGCCGAGTGCTTCCGCATGGAATGCGAGGCGCTCAAGAAGGTGCGCGACGAAATGGGCCTGACCAACGTCGAGATCATGGTGCCCTTCGTGCGCACGCTGGGACAGGCCGAGCGCGTGGTCAACCTGCTGGCCAAGCATGGCCTGGCCCGCGGCGAGAACGGCCTGAAGCTCATTATGATGTGCGAAGTCCCGTCCAACGCGATCCTGGCCGACGAGTTCCTGCAGTACTTCGACGGCTTCTCGATCGGCTCGAACGACATGACCCAGTTGACCCTGGGCCTGGACCGCGATTCCGGCATGGAACTGCTGGCCGCCGATTTCGACGAGCGCGACGACGCCGTGAAGTTCATGCTGCGCCGCGCGATCAAGGCCTGCCTGGCCGCCAACAAGTACGTGGGTATCTGCGGCCAGGGCCCCAGCGACCACCCCGACTTCGCGCAGTGGCTGAAGGACGAAGGCATCCTGTCGATGTCGCTCAACCCGGACACGGTTGTGGACACCTGGCAGCGCCTGGCCAAGAACTGATCGGATCGCCGGTTTGAGAAACCCCGCGTCCCCCTTTGGGGGGCGCGGGGTTTTTTTTGGATGCTGCCGGCTGAGGCTGAGCATGGATTTGCCCGCCGCGTGATCCCGGAACGGGTGTGGTTTTTTATTTGGCGATGCCTAGGAACACCGCCATGCAACTCTCGACTTCCAGCAGTGTGTCGGCCTCAATATGGCCAAAGACCCGTCCGAGCTTGTCGCGGCGCACCGTCACGGCCTTGTCCACCATGATTTGAGAAGCTTGTCGAAGGCCGTTCTGCGGGCTCGGCGTGACCGTGACGCGAAGCAGCGGGGCGTCGACCGTGCTGCTGGTTACGGGTAGCACGGTTACGCTTTCATGGGCGTTGAAGAGGTCGGACTGAACGATCAAAGCCGGACGGGGCTTGCCGAAGTCCCCCTGGATGGCGACCGGCACAAGATCTCCCCGGTGCATCAAGCCTTCCAGCCATCCAGATCGGATACGGCTTCGTCCAGAAAGCGCTGTGTGTCTGCGTCCTTGGCGTCGGCCGCGGCAGCCGCGATGGACTGCCGCCGACATTCTTGCGCGAAATCGGGCCGCCGCGTGTCGGGCACCCAGATCTGGACGGGCCGCAGCCCGGCGGCGCGCAGCGCCGCGCGGCGCTTGTTGACGCGGGCGCTTGCATCGGTCGTCGGCATGATGATCTCCCTGTTGCCTGAAAGCATAGGGCCGGATCTGCGCGGCATGCAACACCGGGCTTCAGGGCAGGGCAAATATAGGTCGATTGGCTGCCCGCCTACGCCGCCTGCGCTTCGCGCGCGATCAGTTCGCGCTTGCGGTCTATGCCCCAGCGGTAGCCGGCCAGGGAGCCGTCGGTGCGCACCACGCGATGGCAGGGGATGGCCAGGGCGATGTTGTTGGTCGCGCAGGCGCGGGCCACGGCGCGCACGGCTTGCGGCGAGCCGATGCGCCGGGCGATGTCGGTGTAGGTGGCGGTTTCGCCCACGGGGATCTCGCGCAGCGCCTCCCACACGCGGCGCTGGAAGGCGGTGCCGCGCACGTCCAGCGGCAGGTCCAGCCCGCGCGAGGGGTCTTCGACGAAGCCCACGACGGCCGCCACCCAGCGTTCGAATTCGGCGTCGGCGCCGATCAGGCGCGCGGCCTTGAAGCGGTCCTGCAGGTTGCGCACCAGTTGTTCGGGATCGTCGTGCAGGGCGATTTCGCAGATGCCGGTATCGCTGGCGGCCACCAGCAGGGCGCCGAGCGCGCACTGCGCGACCGCGAAGCGGATGTCCACGCCCGCGCCGTTGTTGCGAAAGGCGGTGGGCGTCATGCCGAGGATGGCGGGCGCGGCTTCGTAGAAGCGGCCGCTGGAATTGAAGCCGGCCTCGTACATGGCGTCGGTGACGCTGGCGCTTTGCTCCAGCTGCCGGCGGGCGCGGCTGGCGCGCAGCGCCGTGGCGTAGGCCTTGGGGGTGACGCCGGTGGCCGCCTTGAATACGCGGTGGAAGTGAAAGCGGCTCATGCCGGCCTGTTCGGCCAGCGTGGCCAGGTCCGGCGGCTGCTCCGATTCGAGCGCGCGGCAGGCGCGCTCGATGGCGGCGGCGTGCTGGGTGCCCAGGGAGGCGGCTTGGTTCGCGGCTTGGTTCATCTGGAACTCCTGACGGATGCGCGGATCGCGCGCTTGAACGTATCGTCTCAAGACCCGCGCCGCGCCGCACTCCGGTTGTTGCGCGGACCGGCGCCTAGGCGTAGACCTCCAGGAAGCGGCGCAGCAGCCCGCCGGCCACGGGCGTGGCGCGCACGTTGGCCGACAGGCCGGGCACGTCCAGGTTTTCGGCCGCATAGCGGCGGCCGAAACGCTCGAGGTGGGCGCGCACGAACTCCGGGCCGAATTCCGGGTGGAACTGGGTGGAGAACACGTTGCGGCCGATCCGGATCATCTGGTGGCCGTCCAGGTCCGAGCGCGCCAGCACGGCGGCGCCGGGCGGCGGTTGCAGCACGGTCTGCGCATGCAGCATCTGGGCCGGGAAGGTGGAGGGCAGGCCGGCCAGCAGGCGGTCGCCGGCGGCCGGCGGCAGCAGTTCGACGGTCTGCGTGCCGACCTCGCGGCCGGCCGGGTTGTAGCCCACCTTGCCGCCCAGCGCATGGGCCAGCAGCTGGTGGCCGTAGCACACGCCGAACATGGGCAGTCCGGCCGCGGCGGCCGCGCGCAGCCAGGCGGCGGTGTCTTCGCTCCAGGGTTCCAGGTCGGTCACCATCGCGGGCGAGCCGGTGATGAGGGCGGCGCGGTAGCTGGCCGGCGCGCGCGGCTGCCGGCCTTCATGCACGGCCACGATTTCCATCGTGTCGGGGGTCAGGCCGGCGGCCTGCGCGAGCTGGTCGGCATAGCCGCCGAACTGGCTTTTGAGCGTGTCGTCCGGATCGCCGGTGTGCAGGATCAGGACGGGAAGAGAGGAAGGCATTGCGGCGGTCATTGGGCTTTGCGTAAGTGGTGCGGATCACGGGCCCCGCTGGGTCCGCGCCGCCAGCACACATCATAATCCAGCGCAATTGTTCCCGATGCCCGACGCCTCTGCCGTTACGTCTCGGAAATACGTACAATCCCGCGCAGGGACTCCTCCTTGGGGGCTCGTTCTTTTGGGCGTACGAAACTATGTGGATATGGCTGGGACTGGCCGCGCTGGCCCTGATCGGAGAATTGGCGACCGGAACGTTCTACTTGCTGCTGGTGGCCCTGGGGCTGGCGGCGGGCGGGGTGGCCGCATGGTTCGGCGCCGCCCTGCAATGGCAGCTGGTGGCCTGCGGCGTGGTGCTGCTGGCGGGCCTGCTGGTGCTGCGCAAGACCCGTGTGCTGAAGCAGCGCGGGCTGGACGCGGCGCGCAACGCCGACGTCAATCTGGATATCGGCCAGACGGTGGTGGTTGAGAGCTGGTCCGATAACGGCACGGCGCGCGTCTGGTACCGCGGCGCGCACTGGCAGGCCGAACTGGCCCGCGGCCAGGCGCCCCGGGCCGGCGAACAGATCATCACCGAAATGCGCGGCTCCATCCTGGTGCTGACCCCCAAGCACACCGGCGGGCCGGCCTGAGGCCGGCGCGGCATACGTACTTACAGAGAGAGGCTTTCGAATCATGATCGACACGTCCACCATCGTCCTCGTCGTCATCGTCGCGCTGGCGATACTGATCGTCATCAAGGCGATCGCCATCGTGCCCCAGCAGCACGCCTGGGTGGTCGAGCGCCTGGGCAAGTTCGACCGGGTCCTGTCGCCGGGCGCGGGCTTCGTGATCCCGTTCATCGAGCGCGTGTCGTACAAGCACTCGCTCAAGGAAATCCCGCTGGACGTGCCCAGCCAGATCTGCATCACGCGCGACAATACCCAGCTGCAGGTGGACGGCGTGCTGTACTTCCAGGTGACCGACCCGATGCGGGCGTCCTATGGTTCGTCGAACTATATTTCGGCCATCACGCAGCTGGCGCAGACCACGCTGCGTTCGGTCATCGGCAAGATGGAGCTGGACCGCACGTTCGAGGAGCGCGACGCGATCAACAGCAATATCGTGTCCTCGCTGGACGAGGCCGCGCTGAACTGGGGCGTGAAGGTGCTGCGCTACGAGATCAAGGACCTGACCCCGCCCAACGAGATCCTGCGCGCCATGCAGGCGCAGATCACCGCCGAGCGCGAAAAACGCGCGCTGATCGCGGCATCCGAGGGCCGCCGCCAGGAACAGATCAACATCGCCACCGGCGAGCGCGAGGCCGCGATCGCCCGCTCCGAGGGCGAGAAGCAGGCGCAGATCAACCAGGCGCAGGGCGAGGCCGCGGCGGTGCTGGCGATCGCCGAGGCCACCGCCAAGGCCATTACCCAGGTGGCCGGGGCGGTGCAGCAGCCCGGCGGCATGGAGGCCGTGAACCTCAAGGTGGCCGAGCGCTACGTGGAGGCGTTCGGCAACGTGGCCAAGGAAGGCAATACGCTGATCCTGCCGTCCAACCTGTCGGACGTGGGCGGCATGATCGCCTCGGCCATGACCATCGTGAAGTCCGCCAACCGCAACGGCTGAGAACCGCGCCTGCCGGCGCCCGGACGATGATCGCTCCCGTCAACCTGCTATTGGTGGCGGCGCTGGCGGGACTGCTGGCGCTGTGCGTGCTCGGCTCGCTGGCGCGCAGCGGCATGGCCGGCATCAAGCAAACCATAGGCAGCAGCCTGCTGACGCTGCTGGCGTTCGGCGCGTTCTCGCTGCAGGCCGTCGGCGGCCCCCTGTTCATATCGGTGATCCTGGCCAACGCGGCCGTGGCCCTGGCGCTTTGCGCCTATTACGCGGGCCTGTGCCGGCTGGTCGGGCAACCGGTGCCCAGGCGCCGCATGGCGCTGGGCGCCGGCGCCACGCTGCTGGTGCTGGCCGCCTACACGTATATCGAGCCGCAGATCGGGGCCCGCATGGTGGCGATGTCGATCCTGATGGCGGGCTTCATGCTGGCCATCGCCGTGACGGTCGGACGCGGCATGCCGTCGAACCGGTCGCGCTACAGCTACCACTTCGTGCGCGTGGTCGCGCTGGCGTCCGCCCTGGTGTGCGCCGCGCGCGCCGTGGTGTACCTGCTGGACATCGCCGAGCCGCAGGCGCTGCTGGTGCCCACCGCCTGGAATATCGTGTTCATGACGCTGGGCGTGCTGACCATGCCTTGCCTGACGCTGGGCACCATCATGATCATCCACGACCGCATGCTGGCCGAGCGCGAGCAGGAGGCCAACACCGATTTCCTGACCGGGCTGATGTCGCGCAAGGCGTGGTGGCTGCAGGCCGAGCGCTATTGCGCGCAGGCGCTGCGCACGCGCCGTCCGCTGTCGCTGCTGTTGCTGGACATCGATCATTTCAAGCGCATCAACGACACGCGCGGCCATGCGGCCGGCGACGCCGTGCTGCGCCATTTCGGCCTGCTGGCCACGGCCACGCTGCGCACCGGCGATCACGTGGGCCGGGTCGGCGGAGAGGAGTTCGCGGTGCTGTTTCCCGACCTGCGCAGCGAGGCGGTGATGGAGGTGGCGGCGCGCCTGCTGGAATCGGTGCGGCGCACGCCGTGCGCGCACGGCGGCAGTTCGATTTCGTATACGTTCAGCGCCGGCGTGGCGGAATGGATGCCGGGCGAAGGCCTGCAGGCGTTCTTCGAGCGCGCCGACGGCAAGCTCTATGCCGCGAAGGCGGCGGGGCGCAACCGCATCGTGGGGCCGGCGGGCGAGGGCGAGCCGGCGCCGCTGCCCGCGGCCGCCTGAATCAGTCGTCCTTGCCGCGGCGCGGGGCGCGGGTGTCGTGCTTCATCATGCGCTCTTTCTCGCGCTGCCAGTCTTTTTCGCGCGCGGTGTCGCGCTTGTCGTAGAGCTTCTTGCCGCGGCCCAGCGCGAAATCGAGCTTGATGCGCCCGTTCTTGTAATGCAGGTTGAGCGGCACCAGCGTGTAGCCGCGCTGCTCGACCTTGCCGATCAGCTTGCTGATTTCCTCGGCCTTGAGCAGCAGCTTGCGCGTGCGCATGGCGTCGGGGTGAATGTGCGTGGAGGCCGTGGGCAGCGGACTGACGTGCATGCCCAAGAGGTAGAGCTCGCCGTCGCGCACGATGACATAGCTTTCCTTGAGCTGCACGCGGCCATCGCGGATCGCCTTGACTTCCCAGCCTTGCAGCACCAGGCCGGCCTCGTAGCGGTCTTCGATGAAATAGTCGTGCGTGGCCTTGCGATTGTCGATAATGCTCATAATGCCTTGGGGGCGCGTTTGGCCGACCGGGGTAGCCCTCGATTAGCCGGGGTGCCGGCGGTGCCGGTAAAATCCCGCCATTCTAGCCATTTGCGATAGCCGATGCACAAAGTACAACGATCCGTCCTGGTACCTTACAGCGCCGCCCAGATGTTCGACCTGGTCGCCGACGTGGAGAAGTACCCCGAGTTCATGCCCTGGTGCGGCGGCGCCGAGGTGCAGACGCGGGACGAGCATGGCATGCAGGCTTCCATCCTGATCAGCTTCGCGGGCATGAAGCAGCGCTTCACCACGCGCAATACCCATGCCTATCCCGACCGCATCGACCTGGAGCTGGTGGACGGTCCGTTCTCCAGCTTGGTGGGGCACTGGGTGTTCCAGCCGCTGGCCGACGACGCCTGCAAGGTGCTGTTCACGTTGGAGTACGCGTTCTCGAACCGGGCGCTGGAGATGGTGGTGGGGCCGGTGTTCAACCGCATCGCCACCAGCTTCATCGATTCCTTCACCAAGCGCGCGCAGGCCAAGTATGGCGAATGAGCCGGCCGCCGCCTGTCTGAGCGTCAGCGTCTGCTACGCCTTGCCGGGCCACGTCTGGATGCGGGAGCTGCGCCTGCCGGCCGGCGCCACCGTGGCCGACGCGCTGGCGGCCAGCGGCTTCGCCGCGGCCTTTCCGGTGGTCCAGCCCTGGGAACGCGGCGTGGGCATCTTCGGCCGCGCCACCGAGCCCCAGGCCCGGCTGGCCGACGGCGACCGCGTCGAGATCTACCGCGGCCTGAGCTTCGATCCCAAGGAATCGCGCCGCCGCCGCGCCGAGCACCGGCGCGCCAAGACCGCCAGGAACGGACGCATCCGCCCGGCCGGCCTGCTGTAGGGAACGGCGGCCGGCGCCCTGAAGCGCAAGTTAGCGTTGCTACGGACTTACGTTTACGTTAACGTCATGTCAAAATCGACATACCGGGGCCGGCGCCGCCAGCAATGCCGGCAGACAATACCGACTACAGGAGACAGGCTGTGGATTTGGAACTGAGCGACGAACAGCGGGCCTTCGCGCAGGCCGCGCGCGATTACGCGGAGGGCGAACTCGCCCCCAACGCGGCGCGCTGGGACGCCGAGGGCATCTTCCCGCGCGAGGCCTTCGCCCGGGCCGGCGAAATGGGCTTTTGCGCGATCTACGCCAGCGAGGACATCGGCGGCCTGGGGCTGCCGCGCCTGGACGCCACGCTCGTGTTCGAGGAAATGGCGGCGGTCGACCCGTCCACCACGGCCTTCCTGACCATACACAACATGGCCACCTGGATGGTGGGCAACTGGGGCCAGCCGGCCCTGCGCGAGGCCTGGGGGCCGCTGCTGGCCAGCGGCCAGAAGCTCGCCTCGTACTGCCTGACCGAACCCGGCGCGGGCTCGGACGCCGCGTCGCTGTCGACCCGCGCCCAGCGCCAGGGGGATGACTACATCGTCAACGGCGCCAAGGCCTTCATTTCCGGCGGCGGCGACACCGACCTGCTGGTGGTGATGGCGCGCACCGGCGGCGAGGGCGCCGGCGGCATCAGCGCCTTCGCCATCCCCGCCGACAGCGAGGGCATCAGCTACGGGCGCAAGGAAGAAAAAATGGGCTGGAACAGCCAGTCCACGCGTCCCATCACGTTCGAGAACGTGCGCGTGCCGGCCGCCAACATGCTGGGCCAGGAGGGCGACGGCTTCAAGATCGCCATGAAGGGCCTGGACGGCGGGCGCATCAACATCGGCACCTGCTCGGTGGGCGCGGCCCAGGGCGCGCTGGACGCCGCCCGCCGCTACATGGACGAGCGCCGCCAGTTCAACCGCCGCCTGGCCGAATTTCAGGCGCTGCAGTTCAAGCTGGCCGACATGGCCACGCACCTGGTGGCGGCCCGCCAGATGGTGCGCCTGGCCGCATGCAAGCTGGACGCGGGCGCGCCCGATGCGGCCACCTACTGCGCCATGGCCAAGCGGTTCGCCACCGACATGGGCTTCCAGATCTGCCTGGACGCGCAGCAGATCCATGGCGGCTACGGATACCTGCGGGACTATCCCTTGGAGCGTCTGGTGCGCGATACTCGCGTTCATCAGATTCTGGAAGGGACCAACGAGATCATGCGCGTGATCGTCGCCCGCCAATTGTTGGAAAAAGGAGCCGACATAAGATGAACGCACCGGTGCTGTTCGAAGAAAAAACCGCTGCCAATGGAACGCGTTTCGGAATCGCGACGCTGAATTCGCCGCAGACCCTCAACGGCCTGTCGCTGGAGATGGTGGATGCGCTGGCCGCGCAGCTCGATGCCTGGGCCAATGATCCGGGCGTGGTCCTGGTGGTGCTGCAGGGCGCCGGCGAAAAGGCCTTCTGCGCCGGCGGCGACCTGCACGGGCTGTACCGCAGCATGCGCGAGAACGCGGGCCGGCCCGGTTCCGACAACGCCTACGCGCGGCGCTTCTTCGAGCACGAGTACCGGCTTGACTACCGCATCCACACGTACCCCAAGCCGGTGCTGTGCTGGGGCCATGGCATCGTCATGGGCGGCGGCATCGGCCTGATGATGGGCGCCAGCCACCGCGTGGTCAGCGAGACCTCGCGGCTGGCGATGCCGGAAGTCACCATCGGCCTGTTCCCGGACGTGGGCGGCAGCTGGCTGCTGAACCGCATGCCGGGGCGCACCGGCCTGTTCCTGGCGCTGACCGGCGCCAACATGAACACGTCCGACGCCTTTTTCGCGGGGCTGGCGGACTTCCGCCTGAACCACGCCGACTGGCCCAGGCTGCTGGAATCGCTGCAGGAACAGCCCTGGGCCGGCGCGGCCGACGACGGCCTGGCGCCGCGCTCCATCAACGACGGCCTGCTGCGCCGCGCGCTGGCCGCGCTGGAGCCGCAGACCCCGCTCGAACCGGGCCCGCTGCGCCAGCATTCGTTCCTGATCAACAGCCTGTGCAGCGGCAACCGGCTCGACGACATCCACGAGGAGCTGGCCGCGCTGAAAGACCACGAGGACCCCTGGCTGGCGCGCGCCGCGGCGACGATGCTGGCGGGCTCGCCGGGCTCGGTGCGCCTGTCGTTCGCGCTGCAGCAGCGCATGCGGGCGCGTTCGCTGGAAGACGTGCTGCGCGCCGAATACATCGCGGCGCTGGCCTGCACCGCGCACGGCGATTTCGCCGAAGGTATACGCGCGCTGCTGATCGACAAGGACAAGAAGCCGCGCTGGAATCCGGCCACGCTGCAGGAGGCCAGCGAGGCCTGGGTCGAGAAGTTCTTCGAAGACCCCTGGCCCGAAGGCGAGCCGCATCCGCTGGCGGACCTGGGACAGCAAGGGCGCTAGTCGCGTCCCGTCCCGGCGCCGGCCGGCCCGCCACGCAGCACACGATGATTTCACACCTATAGCAGCAGCAACAGGAGACAAGACATCATGAGCAGTATCGCGTTTATCGGATTGGGCAATATGGGCGCGCCCATGGCATTGAACCTGGTCAAGGCCGGCCACAGCCTGACGGTCTTCGACCTGGTGCCGGCGGCCGTCAAGGCGCTGACCGACGCCGGCGCCAAGGCCGCCGCTTCCGCCGCCGAGGCGGTGCAGGGCGCCGAGGTGGTGATCTCGATGCTGCCGGCCAGCAAGCACGTCGAAGGGCTGTATCTGGACGGCGACCTGCTGGGCAAGATTTCCTCCAGCGCGCTGGTCATCGAATGCAGCACCATCGCGCCGGACTCGGCGCGCAAGGTGGCCCAGGCCGCCGAGGCGCGCGGCGTGGCGATGATCGACGCGCCGGTGTCCGGCGGCACCGGCGGGGCGGCCGCGGGCACGCTGACCTTCATCGTCGGCGGCCAGGCCGCGGCGCTGGAGCGCGCCCGTCCGATTCTGGAGAAGATGGGCAAGAACATCTTCCACGCGGGTCCGGCGGGCGCCGGCCAGGTGGCCAAGATCTGCAACAACATGCTGTTGGGCATCCTCATGGCCGGCACGTCCGAAGCGCTGGCGCTGGGCGTGGCCAACGGGCTGGACCCGAAGGTGCTGTCGGACATCATCGCCAAGAGCTCGGGCCGCAACTGGGCCACCGAGCTCTACAACCCCTGGCCCGGCGTGATGGATCACGCCCCGGCGTCCAAGGGCTATGCCGGCGGCTTCGGCGTGGACCTGATGCTCAAGGACCTGGGCCTGGCGGCCGAGGCGGCGCTGTCGGCGCGCGCCTCGATCCCGCTGGGCGAACTGGCGCGCAACCTGTATTCGCTGCACAGCGCCGGCGGCTCGGGCCGGCTGGACTTCTCCAGCATCGTCAACCTGCTCAAGCGCGAGCCGGACTGACATGGCGCAGCCCCAGGCATCGGACTGCCCGGCCTCGCGGGTCCAGGCCAGCTTCGCCCGGCAGAGCATCATGGCGCTGCTGGGCGCGGACCTGGACGTGGTGGAGCCGGGGCGGGTCGACATCGTCCTGCCGTACCGGGCCGATCTGTGCCAGCAGAACGGCTTCCTGCACGCGGGCATCTCCACCACCATCGCCGACAGCGCCGGCGGCTACGCCGCCTACACGCTGTTCGAACCCGGCGAGGACGTGCTGACCTCGGAGTTCAAGATGAACTTCCTGGCGCCCGCGAAGGGCGATCGCTACGTGGCCAGCGGCCGCGTGGTCAAGCCCGGCAAGCGCCTGTCGATCTGCCAGGTCGAAGTGCATGCCTACGAAGGCGAGCAGGCCACGCTTTGCGTGATAGGCTTGCTTACCGCGGTGCGCGTGACGCCGCGCTGAATCCTGCTTGCGGCGGACCCGTCCACACGAGGGCCGCCGCAAGGTTTGTCGCGCGTAGCATGGGTATCTGGCAATGCCTCCTAGAGAACATCATCGGATTTTCCGCGCCAACTGGCTGCGCGCCGCGGTGCTGGGCGCCAACGACGGCATCGTTTCCACGGCCAGCCTGATCTCCGGCGTCGCGGCCGCGCAGGCCTCGCACGGCGCCATCCTGACTTCCGGGCTGGCCGGCCTGGTGGCCGGGGCGCTGTCCATGGCCGCCGGCGAATACGTGTCGGTGCGGTCCCAGGCCGACACCGAGGCCGCCGACCTGCGGCTGGAGCAGCGCTCGCTCAAGCGCAATTCCAGCGAGGAACTGGCCGAACTGATCGATATCTATGTCTCGCGCGGGCTGACCCGCGACCTGGCGGCGCAGGTGGCCGGCCAGCTGACCAGCCACGACGCGCTCGACGCGCACGCGCGCGACGAACTGGGGATCTCCGTGCACAACCGCGCGCGGCCGGTGCAGGCCGCGTTGGCTTCGGCCGTGTCGTTCGCCGGCGGCGCGGCGCTGCCGCTGGTGGTGGCGGCGGTGGCGCCCCTGCCGCAGCTGGTGGGCTGGGTCATAGGCGCGTCGGTGGCCTGTCTGGCCGGATTGGGGGCGCTGGCCGCCGGCGCCGGGGGCGCGCCCAAGGGACCGGCCGCGCTGCGGGTGACGATCCTGGGCGCCCTGGCGATGGCGGCGACCGCGGGGGTCGGCGCGCTGTTCGGGGTGGCGGTCTAGTGTGCTGCCCCGTAGATGCGTCCGCATGACGAAATTTTTCCTCTTGGCGTCAGGGCTAGGCGCAAACCGCAGCGATACCCGTAGGTATCGCGAGGATTTGCAACGACGCCTTGGCGTCAAGAGGGGAATTTCGTGCGGGCGTATCTACGGGACAGCACACTAGGGCGTGATGGAATAAGGCAGGTCGGCGGGCGCGATGCGCGGGCCGTCGGCCGCGCCCAGGCGCAGGTCGCCTTGCGGCAGCGCCGCCAGCGTGGTTTCGAACAGCACCGAGACCACGCCCTGCGCGCTGGCGGCATCGACGATGCGGCCGGTGGGCTCGCCGGGCTGGCTGGCGTCGTAGACGTCCTGGCCGGCCAGCGACGCGCCCTCGGCACCGGCGACGGTGCCGTACGCCATGCGCCGCTTGACCGTGCCGCGGTAATGGCTGCGCGCCACCACTTCCTGGCCGGGATAACAGCCCTTGGTGAAGCTGACGCCTTCGATCAGGTCCAGATTGACCGTCTGCGGAATGAAAACGTCCTGCGTGGCGGCGGTGATCCACGGGATGCCCGCGGCCAGGTCGGCGGCATGCCATTGCGCGGCCGGCGCCAGTCCGAGGACCTCGGCCAGCGCGCCCGACTGCTGCAGCTGCTCGTCAGAGGCGATCCACCACCAGCGCAGCCGCGCGTCGGCCGAGGGCGCGGCGATCCAGGTGCCGGAGGGGAGTTCCGCGCGCTGCCACGGCGTGCGCGGCAGCGCGCCGGCGGCGGCTTCCAGCGCGGCGGCCTGTTCGGCCGTGGCCAGCACGCCGGCCACGGACAGCGGCGCGGGCGCCAGCTTGACCTTGGCGCGCAGCACGAACATCGACAGGCGCTTGAGGAGGGCCTGGGCCAGGTCCTGGCGCACCAGGCCGTAGAGCCGGGGGGCGTCGTCGGTTTGCGCGGCGGGCGCCAGCCACATCACCAGCGTGGCCAGCAACCGGCCCTTGGCCGTGCAGTAGCCGGCCAGGCGGGCGGCGTCGGCGGGCAGGCCGGTGACGTCCTGGGTCAGCTGGCCGTGCAGGAAGGTGAGGGCGTCGGCGCCGGAGGCGGCGAAGACCTGGAAATCATCGAGCGGCGCGCATTGCGCGCAACCTTCGGCGCGCGCGGGAATCGAAGAATAGAAAGCATGCATGGCGGCGGCGTTATCGCATCATCAAAGTGCAGATGATAGCCGCCTTCCCCTCGGGGCAGGGCCATGCCCGCGCCGCGCGCAGGGACGGACGGCGCGCTCCGGCCCCGCTTTTGGTGCGACAGGGCCGCGCGATCAATTAAACTTCCGGGACTTATGAAGAAGCGACTCTTTTTTTACGTCTTGTGGTTCTTCCTGCTGGTCGTGCTGGCCGCCGCGGGCGCGGTCGGCTCGGCCTGGTACTGGATGCACCGCCCCATCCCGCTGGCGGCCGACAAGATCGATTTCGTGGTGGATCCGGGCAGCAGCCCGCGCACCGTCGCGCGCACGCTGAACCAGGCCGGCGTGCCAGTGTGGGAGCCGGGTTTCGTCTGGATGGCGCGGCTGTCCGAACTGGACAAGCAGATGAAGGCCGGCGGCTACCAGGCCCATAATGGCGACTCGCCGTGGCGCCTGCTGCAGCGCCTGGCCCGCGGCGACATGACACAGCGCCAGATCACCTTCGTGGAAGGCTGGACCTATCGCCAGATCCGCCAGGCGCTGCGCGCCAATCCCGACGTCAAGCAGACGCTGGACGGCGTCTCCGACGAGGCGCTGATGGAGCGCCTGGGCTCTTCCATCAAGCATCCGGAAGGGCTGTTCTTTCCCGACACCTACATCTTCACGCCGGGCAGCACCGACTTCGACCTGCTGCGCCGCGCGTACGAGGAAGGCCAGCGCATCCTGCAGGACACCTGGGCCCAGCGCCAGCCCGACCTGCCGGTCAAGACCGCCTACGAGGCGCTGGTGCTGGCCTCCATCGTCGAAAAGGAAACCGGCCACGGTCCGGACCGCCGCCGCGTGGCCGGCGTGTTCACCAACCGCCTGAAGGTCGGAATGCTGCTGCAGACCGATCCGACCGTGATCTACGGCATGGGCGAGGCCTATCAGGGCCGCATCCGCAAGCGCGACCTGCAGACCGACACGCCGTGGAACACCTATACGCGCCCGGGCCTGCCGCCCACGCCCATCGCGGCGGCCGGCCGGGCGGCGCTGCTGGCCGCGGTGCAGCCCGAGCAGCACAAATTCCTGTACTTCGTGTCGCGCGGCAACGGGACCAGCGAATTCTCGGCCAGCCTGTCCGAGCACAACCGCAATGTCTCGCGCTACGTCCTGGGCCAGGGCCGCAATGCCGCGCCCGGCCCCGAACCGGCCGCGCAGCAAGCCGCACAACCCCCCGCACCAGAACCCGAACAAGGACCAGACCAATGACCTCGCGTGGACGCTTCATTACGCTGGAGGGCGTCGACGGCGCGGGCAAGAGCACGCATACCGTCTGGATCGCCGACTTCCTGCGCGCGCAGGGCCTGGAGGTGGTGTCCACGCGCGAACCGGGCGGCACGCCGCTGGGCGAGAAGCTGCGCGCCTTGCTGCTGGCCGATCCCATGGGGCTGGACACCGAGACCCTGCTGATGTTCGCGGCCCGCTGCGAGCACCTGCGCCAGGTGATCGAGCCGGCGCTGGCGCGCGGGGCCTGGGTCGTGTGCGACCGCTACACCGACGCCAGCTACGCCTACCAGGGCGGCGGGCGCGGCCTGGGCGCCGGGCGCGTGGCCGCGCTGGAAGACTGGATGCAGGCGGGCCGGCCCGACCGCACCTGGCTGTTCGACGTGCCGCTGGAAGTGGCGCGGGCGCGGCTGGCCGACTCGCGCGAGCCGGACCGTTTCGAGCGCGAGGGCGCGGCCTTTTTCGAACGCACCCGCGCGGCCTACCATGCGCGCGCGGCCGCCGAACCGGACCGCATCCGCATCGTCGATTCGACCCGCCCGATCGCCGAGGTACGCGCCCGGCTCGAGGCCGGGCTGCGCGAACTGCTGGAGCAGGCGGCATGAACGCCGCCCGCAACGCTCAGGACGCGGCCGCGCAGGGCGGCGACGGCGCGGTCTCCAACGCGCCGCAGTTCCTGCCGTGGCAGATGGACACGGCGCGCGCCTGGCTGGGCGACCGCGACCGTTTCGCCCATGCCTGGCTGGTGCATGGCCTGGCCGGCATCGGCAAGCTGGACTTCGCGGTGGCCGCGGCCGCCAGCCTGCTGTGCGAGGCGCCCGAGCACGGCCTGGCCTGCGGACGCTGCGCCGCGTGCGCCTGGTTCGCCAGCGGCAACCATCCCGACCTGCGCCGCATCCGGCCCGAGGCCATCGCGCTGGAGGAGGGTGCCGACGCCGCCGAGCCCGCCGAAGACGCGGAGCCGGCCGCCGGCGCCAGCAAGCGCGCGCCGTCCAAGGAAATCCGCATCGACCAGATCCGCTCGCTGGAGTCCTGGTTCAACACCGCCACGCACCGCGGCGGCTGGCGCGTGGCGCTGCTGTATCCGGCCCACGCGCTCAACGTGGTGTCGTCCAACGCCTTGCTCAAGGTGCTGGAAGAGCCGCCGCCGCACACGGTTTTCCTGCTCGTGGCCGACGCGCCGGACCGCCTGCTGCCCACGCTGGTGTCGCGCTGCCGGCGCCTGCCGCTGCCGGCGCCCGATCCGGATACGGCCCTGCAATGGCTGCGCGGGCAGAACGTCGAGCCGGCGCGCGAATGGCTGGCGGCCGCCGGCGGCGCCCCGCTGGCCGCGCTGCGCCTGGCGCAGTCGGGCGCCACCGCCTGCCCGGCCTGGCTGGGGCAGCTGGTCGCGCCGCTGGCCAGCGGCCAGGCGCCCGACGTGGGCACCCTGGCCGAGTCCCTGGAGAAGGTGGCGGCCAGCGAATGGATCGACGCCTTGCAGCGCCTGTACACCGACCTGATGCTGGCCGGCGCGGGCGCGCCCGCCCGGTATTTCCCGTCGCTGGCCGAAGGCGTCGCGCAGGTCGCAAAACGCATGAACCCGGTCAAGGTGGCCGAGGGCGCGCGCTGGCTCACGCGTCAGCGCGCCCTGGCCACCCATCCCTTGAACGCCAAGCTGTTCGCCCACGCCGCCCTGCAGCGCGTGGTGCTATCCTGCCAGGCGTAAGCCCTTGATCCGGCGGCGCTTTGCCCGGCTGCGGGCGGGGCGCCGCGGTCCTTTATCCGATTCACCATGTACGTCGATTCTCACTGCCATCTGAACTTTCCGGAGCTCGCCGCCGATCTGCCCGCCATCCTCGAGCGCATGGCCGCCAACCAGGTGACCCATGCGCTGGTCGTCAGCGTCAACATGCCCGAATGGCCCTCGCTGATGTCGCTGGTCGAACCGCAGCCCAATTTGTGGGCCTCGGTGGGCGTGCACCCCGATTACGAAGACACGCCGGACCCGTCCGTGGACGAACTGGTGCGCCTGTCGGCGAATCCCAAGGTCGTGGCCATCGGCGAGACCGGACTCGACTACTACCGCCTGTCGGAGCCGCTGGACTGGCAGCGCGAGCGTTTCCGCTGCCATATCCGGGCCGCGCGCGAGACCGGCCTGCCGCTCATCGTGCATACCCGGGCCTCGGCCGAGGACACGGTGCGCGTGCTGCGCGAAGAGCAGGCGGCCGAGGTGGGCGGGGTGATGCACTGCTTCACCGAGAACTGGGAAGTGGCCCAGGCCGCGCTGGACCAGAACTTCTATATTTCGCTGTCGGGCATCGTCACGTTCAAGAACGCCCAGGTGGTGCATGAAGTTGCCGCCAAGGTGCCGCTGGACCGCCTGCTGATCGAAACCGATTCGCCGTACCTGGCGCCGGTGCCGTACCGCGGCAAGCTCAACGATCCGTCCAAGGTCATTCACGTGGCCGAGAAGATCGCGGACCTGCGAGGCATACCGGTGGCCGAGGTGGCGCGTGCATCGACCGATAATTTCTTCCGTCTTTTCAATAAGATAAAGAAATAATTGAATCTATTTTATTTAAAGTAAATTCTAGGATATCCATGGCTATCAGTGTCGCTTCCGCTCATCGGACCGTGTTGACGTGCAGCCGCGCCGCGCTGCTGGCGCTGGCGCTCGGGCTGGCCGCGCCGGGCGCGCAGGCGGCCAATCCCGGCGACTGGTGGGTCTATGTCGCCAACGACTATCCCGACGATATCCGCGACCTGCTCAAGCAGGGCGCCGATCCCAACGTGCGCTACAAGAACGGCCAGCCGGCGCTGATGCGCGCGGTGGTCGACGGCGCCTGGAAGGTGTTCGACGTGCTGGCGGCCGACAAGCGCACCGACGTGAACGCGGAGAACCCCGCGGGCGAGACGCCGCTGATGTACCTGGCCATCGTCGGGCAGACCGACCGGGCCAAAAAGCTCATCGCGCGCGGCGCCAAGGTCAACCGCCTGGGCTGGACGCCGCTGCATTACGCGGCCTCCAAGGGTCAGATGGAGATGGCGCGCCTGCTGCTGGCGCAGCACGCCATGCCCAACGCGCCCGCGCCCAACGGCGAGACGCCGCTGATGATGGCCGCGCTGTCGGGCCGCAGGCCCATGGTCGAGCTGCTGCTGAAATCCGGCGCCGACGTGGGCACCCGCGACACCAAGGGCCAGACCGCGGCCGACTGGGCCCGTACCGGCAAATCCACCGCGCTGGCCGCGCAGCTGGACAAGCTGATCGCGCAGCAGGACGAAGCCCGCAGCAAGCGCCGCGCGGGGGGGGAGGCCGCGCCTGCCGCCGAGGCTCCAGCCGCGCCCGCGCCGGCGGCCGAAGCGCAGGCTCCCGCGGCATCGTCGGGCGCCGTCCAAGGCGTCTCGGGCCTGAAGCTGAACAATTACGACGAGCCCGCAGCGCCTTGACGCCGCGTCGCCGGGAGCGCGAGACATGACCACCGGAGAATTCGACAAAAGCCTGTGGAAGGCGCGCGACGACAGCGCCGAACAGGGCGATACGCGGCGCCTGGCGCACATCGTGGCGCCGGCCGCCGGGCAGGAAGTCCGCGACGGCGAAGCGGTGCTGCTGGGCTTTGCCTGCGACGCCGGCGTGGCGCGCAACCAGGGCCGCGTCGGCGCCGCCGGCGGGCCGGCCGGCATCCGCAAGTTCCTGGCTGGGCTGCCCGCGCACGGGCTGGCGCGCCTGCTGGACGCCGGCGACGTGGTGTGCAAGGGCGACCGCCTGGAAGAGGCCCAGGAGCGTCTGGGTCTGCGCGTGGCGGAGCTGCTGGGGCAGGGGGCGCGTCCGGTGGTGCTGGGCGGCGGCCACGAGATCGCCTGGGGCAGCTTCCAGGGCCTGGCCCGCTGGCTGCAGGCGCGCGCCGATGCCGGCCCGGTGCTGGTGCTGAACCTGGACGCGCATTTCGACCTGCGCACCGGACGGCCGGGCAGTTCGGGCACGCCTTTCGACCAGATCCTGCGCGACTGCGAGGCGCGCGGCCAGCCGCTGCAATACGCCTGCCTGGGCGTTTCGCGGCTGGCCAACACGCCGGCGCTGTATGCCCGGGCCGCCGAGACCGGGGCCTTCTGGGTCGAGGACCGCGAGATGCAGGAGCGGCACCTGGAGGCCAGGCTGGCCGACGTGGACGGCCTGCTGCGCGGGGCTGCCCACGTCTACCTGACCATAGACCTGGACGTGCTGCCGGCCGCCGTCATGCCGGGCGTCTCCGCGCCCGCGCCCTATGGCGTGCCGCTGCCGGTGGTCGAGGAAATCGCGCTGCGGGTCAAGGCCAGCGGCAAGCTGCGCCTGGCCGACATGGCCGAATACAACCCGGCCTTCGACATCGACGGCCATGGCGCGCGCGCGGCCGCGCGGCTGGCCTGGCAGCTGCTTGCGGACTGACGGCCGGGCGGGCTCGCTTCGGGAGGCGGCTTTCTTTCGGGAAAGCCGCCTTTTTGCATTGGCGCCCCGGGGTCGCGGCGGGCAGGGCATCGGGCTGGACGGGCGCAGTGCGGCGGCTTAGGATAGGACCAGATCAGGTCCGGGCTTGCGACCCGTTCGACATCCGCAACACAAATATGTCCCCATTAAATATTTTTCATATTAAATTGGGGACGCTATATTTTTCGTGGATAAAATGGCGCAACTCAGTCAGGAGAGCATGCTCATGTCTCAAACTCCCACCCACGCCTTGCCGTCGTACCTGAATGCCGATGACCTCGGCCCCTGGGGTAATTACCTGCAACAAGTCGATCGGGTCACCCCGTATCTCGGTTCTCTGGCGCGGTGGGTCGAAACCCTGAAGCGCCCGAAGCGTTCGCTGATCGTCGACGTGCCCATCGAGCTCGACAACGGCAGCGTCGCCCACTTCGAGGGCTACCGCGTCCAGCACAACACCTCGCGCGGCCCGGGCAAGGGCGGCGTGCGTTTCCACCAGGACGTGACGCTGTCCGAGGTGATGGCGCTGGCGGCCTGGATGTCGATCAAGAACGCCGCGGTCAACCTGCCGTACGGCGGCGCCAAGGGCGGCGTGCGCGTCGATCCGCGCAAACTGTCGCAATCCGAGCTCGAGCGCATCACGCGCCGCTACACCTCCGAGATCGGCGTCATCATCGGGCCGTCCAAGGACATTCCCGCGCCCGACGTGAACACCAACGCCCAGACCATGGCCTGGATGATGGACACGTACTCCATGAACGAAGGCGCCACCGCCACCGGCGTGGTCACCGGCAAGCCGATCGCGCTGGGCGGCAGCCTGGGCCGGGTCGAAGCCACGGGCCGCGGCGTGTTCGTGGTGGGCTGCGAAGCCGCCCGCGACCTGAACATCGACGTCTCCAAGGCGCGCGTGGTGGTGCAGGGCTTCGGCAACGTGGGCGGCACCGCCGCCCGCCTGTTCCATGAAGCCGGCGCCAAGGTCATCGCCGCGCAGGACCACACCGGCACGGTGCACAACGCCGAAGGCCTGGACGTGCACAAGCTGCTCTCGCACGTGTCGCAGCACGGCGGCGTGGGCGGCTTCTCCGGCGGCCAGGCCATGGACAAGGACGAATTCTGGACGCTGGAAACCGAATTCCTGATCCCGGCCGCCCTGGAAAGCCAGATCACCGCCGAAAACGCGCCCAAGGTTCGCGCCAAGATCGTGGTCGAAGGCGCCAACGGCCCGACCACGCCGGAGGCCGACGACATCCTGGCCGAACATGGCGTGTACGTGGTGCCGGACGTGCTGGCCAACGCCGGCGGCGTGACCGTCAGCTACTTCGAATGGGTGCAGGACTTCTCCAGCTTCTTCTGGAGCGAGGACGAGATCAACCTGCGTCTCGAACGCATCATGCGCGAGGCCTACGCGGCCGTGTCGCAGGTGGCGCGCGAGCACAAGGTCACGCTGCGCACGGCGGCGTTCATCGTCGCCTGCACGCGCATCCTGCAGGCGCGCCAGGTGCGCGGCCTCTATCCCTGATACCGGCTTCGGCGGCGCGTCCCCGGACGCGCCCCGAGGAGGCAAGGAGACAAACCCGATCGCCCCGCAAGGGGCGATTTTCATTGCGGCATGCACGTCCGCGTTGCAGCCATGTGTACGGGCCCCATTTTTTTGGCGGTGTGGGCTGCCGGCCACAATATGTCCCGATTTGTGTCGCTCAGGGCAAATCCGGGCTTGCGCATAACGAATTGACACATTGCGTCCCTAGAATTCGCTGCAACCATGTGCCGGGGACGTCGCCCGCGATGCGAAGCAACCTGCTCATGGTCTGTTCAATCAACGGGAATTTGCAATGAAAAAGACTTTGTTCGCCGCCGCCATCCTGGGCGCGTTCGGCGCAACGGCACAGGCGGAAACCTCGGTGACGTTGTACGGCCTGATCGACACGGGCCTGGGCTACCAGCGCATCAAGGGCGACAACTACCACGAATCCAAGGTCGGCATGGTCAACGGCGTGTCCAGCGGCTCGCGCTGGGGCCTGCGCGGCAGCGAAGACCTGGGCGACGGCCTGCGCGCCGTGTTCACGCTGGAAAGCGGCTTCAACTCGGGCAACGGGCTGTCGGGCCAGAGCGGCCGCCTGTTCGGCCGCCAGGCCACCATCGGCCTGCAAAGCGATTCGTGGGGCAAGCTGGAACTGGGCCGCCAGACCAACATCGCTTCGAAGTACTTCGGCGCGATCGATCCGTTCGGCGCCAGCTACGGCCAGGCCAACGTGGGCGTGGCCTTCAGCGCCGCCAACACGGTCCGCTACGACAACATGGTGCAGTACTCGACCCCGTCGTTCAGCGGCCTGCAGTTCGGCGTCGGCTACTCGTTCAACGCCTCGGACACGACCAGCGCCCAGACCGGCTTCAAGACCGCCGACAACACGCGCGCCATCACCACCGGCCTGCGCTACGTCAGCGGCCCGCTGAACCTGGCCGTGACCTACGACCAGCTCAATCCGGCCAACCAGCTGAACACCGACGCCACGCCGAAGTCGTGGATCGTGGGCGGCTCGTATGACTTCGAAGTGCTGAAGCTGGCGCTGGCCTACGGCCAGACGCGCGACGGCTGGTTCACCGGCCAGGGCATCAACGCCTTCGGCAGCGGCAGCCCCGAAGCCAAGGGCTTCAGCAGCAACGTGGCCGCGTCCGGCTTCAAGGCCAATTCCTACCTGGTCGGCCTGAGCGTGCCGCTGGGCGGCGCCAGCAACCTGTTGGCCTCGTGGCAGCGCGCCGATCCGGACAGCGATGCGCTGACCGGCGACGACGCGACCATGAACGTCTACAGCCTGGGCTATACCTACAACCTGTCCAAGCGCACCAATCTGTACGCCTTGGCCTCGTACGCCACCGACTACGCCTTCATCGACGGCGTCAAGAGCACCGTGGGTATCGTGGGTATCCGCCACCGCTTCTAAGGCGCGGCCATGAGCGGGCGGCGCGCATGCGCCGCCCCTTGCGCCGAGCCGCGGTTGCACTGAGCGGACTGGGCGTCTTACCCGGCCACAGACGCGAAAAAAGCGGCCACCTCCCTAGCTCCACTCTCAGTCCGCTCACCCGAACCCCGGCCACGCCGCAGCCTGGCGCCTGCCACAGGCGTTCAGGACTGCGGCAGCAGTTCGGGCTTGAGTATCCCGCGCAGATCGGGATAGGCGATGCTCAGTTCGGGCTCGCCATGCGAATACGGCGCGATCGAATACGCGTCGTACTTGACCACGATGCCGTCGCGCGTGAGCGCGAAATTGTCGCTTTCCTGGAACGGCCACATGCGGTTGTACGTTGCCGGATCGCGGCGCGCGTCGGGATTCTGTTCCAGCCACTTGGCGTGCGCGCGCTGCAGCGCGGCGACGTATTGCGCGCGCCGGCCCGGTATCAGGGCTTCGTCCAGGCTCATCACGCGGCCGCGGCTGCGTTCCCAGTTCAGGTACTGCGTGGCGGGAATGCCGTGCGCGGCCCCGGTCAGGTACTGCTCGGTGTGCAGCTCGATGGCGATCACGTCGCCGACGGTGTCCTTGACGCTGGCCTTGAAATAGGTGGCGTCGCGCGGGCGCGCGGTGGACCAGAAGTACTGCGTGTATTCGGACAGCGTGTCGTAGGGGCCGCGGCGGTTGGCGTCGGTGCCGGTCATGTAGGCCAGCACGTGATCGACCAGCGCCGTCAGCTTGGGGATGCCGGGAAAGGCCACGCTGTCGATTTCGATGCGCGGGCAGTCGCCTTCGCAGCCGGGCTTGTTCGAGGCCCACTGGATGCGTTCGGTGGCCAGGTCGCCCAGCTGCTGCGGCGTGGATTGCGCCGACGGCGCCGGCGAGGCCAGGGTGATGTCGGCCGGCGGCGCGCTGCTGCAGCCGGCCAGCGCCAGGATGGCGGCGCCCAGGATGAGACCGCTGGTCGCGCCTCGCGGCGTGTACATGCGACGCATTGAATTACCTCCAGAGAATCAGGACACGGCAGCTCAGGGGACGACGCCCGTCCACTGCGGCGTGGAGAACTTTTCCAGGGCCTGCGCCTGCGCCTGCGCCAGGGTGGCCTCGCCGACCTGCCCAGGGCTCAGACGATGGCGCGCGGCAAAAGTTTCCACCATGCGGTCGATGATGGCTTCGCGCGCCAGCCCGGTCTGGGTGCGCAGCGGGTCGACGCGCTTTTTCGCGCTGGTGGTGCCTTTGTCCGACAGTTTTTCGCGGCCGATGCGCAGGACCTCCACCATTTTATCGGCGTCGATGTCGTAGGACATGGTCACGTGGTGCAGCACCGCGCCGGAACGGCGCGCCTGCGCGGCGCCGCCGATCTTGCCGATCTCCGAGGCGATGTCGTTGAGCGGCTGGTACCAGGCCTTGATGCCCAACCCCTGCAGCGCGTCCAGCACCCAGGCGTCGAGGAAGGCATAGGATTCCTGGAAGCTCATGCCGTGCACCAGCGCCTGCGGCACGCTGAGCGAATAGGTGATGGAGTTGCCCGGCTCGATGAACATGGCGCCGCCGCCGCTGACGCGGCGCACGACTTCGATGCCGTGGCGGCGCGCGCCTTCGGGATCGACCTCGTTCTTGAGCGATTGGAAGCGGCCGATCACCACGGCCGGCGCGGACCATTCCCAGATGCGCAGCGTCGGCGGGCGGCGGCCGGCGCCGACCTCGTCGGTGATGATGGCGTCCAGCGCCATGTGCAGCGCGGGCGGCTGCGGGCCTTCGTGGACCAGCTCCCAGTCGTAATCGTTCCAGTCGGTGCGCGTCATGCCAGCGCCCTCCGCAGCACCACGGCGACGGCCTCGGCCGAAAAGCCGAACATCTCCGCGCCGGGCGGCAGCGCCGACTGCACGGCCAGCGCCAGTTCGAGTTCGCCGGCGTCGGCCGGCAGGCCGTTCAGGCCGCGGTTGATGGCTTCGAGCGCTTCGGGGGGCTCGAGAAAAAAGTCGCCGCTGATGCGCACGTCGGCCAGGCGGCCGTCGCGCACTTCCAGGTCAGCGACCACCAGTTTGCCGCCGGGGACTTTGTATTCGCCATGCATGGGCGCTCCTTGCTGATTCCAGATCGGTAATGAACAAACAGAAAAACAGTGGCTACAGGCTGAGCTTCATGCCGTCGTGGCTGGCCTTGAAGCCCAGGCTTTCGTAGAACCGGCGCGCGTCGGGACGCGCGCGGTCGGTGGTGAGCTGCACCAGGCTGCAACCCTGCACCCGGCACTGCTCGATCGCCCACTCGAACATGGCGCGGCCCAGGCCGGCGCCGCGCGCCGAGGAGGCGATGCGCACGCTCTCGATCTGGCCGCGCCACTGGCCCAGCCGCGACAGGCCGGGGATGAACGATAACTGCAAACAGCCGACCACGCTTCCATCGCGCTCCAGCACCGCCAGGAACTGGTTGCAGTCCTGCGCGATGGCGCCGAAGGCGGCGGTGTAGCGCGGGTCCAGGGGCAGCGACGGATTTTCGCGGGCCGCGCCGAGTTCGTCGTCGGCCAGCATCGCGACGATGGCGGGAAGATCGGCCAGGCGCGCGCGGCGGAACACCAGTTGCGGATCGGGCATGGCGGCTCCTGTCAGCGGGTGACGTTCTGGGCGGTCTGGCCGAACAGGATGCGGCGCGAGGCCTCGTCGCTGACCGACGGCGCGGTGTTGACGGTGTCGGCCAGCGCGTAGGCGCGCACGGTGGCGGGCCTTGCCGCGATGGTTTCGAACCAGCGCTTGAGGTGCGGGAATTCGTTGAGATCCTGGCCCTGCTTGGCGTGCGGCACGATCCAGGGATAGGCGGCCATGTCGGCGATAGAGTAGTCGCCGGCCACGAACTCGCGGTCGGCCAGGCGCTTGTTCAGCACGCCATACAGGCGGTTGGTTTCGCGGACGTAGCGGTCGATGGCGTAGGGGATGCGCTCGGGCGCATAGCCCGAAAAATGGTGGTTCTGGCCGGCCATGGGGCCCAGCCCGCCCATCTGCCAGAACAGCCATTGGGACACTTCGGCGCGGCCGCGCAGGTCGGCGGGCAGGAAGCGGCCGGTCTTTTCGGCCAGGTAGAGCAGGATCGCGCCGGATTCGAACAGCGACAGCGGCGCGCCGCCGTCGGCCGGGGCCTGGTCGACGATGGCGGGGATGCGGTTGTTGGGCGCGATGGCGAGGAACTCGGGCTTGAACTGGTCGCCCCGGCTGATGTTGACCGGGTGGATGTTGTAGGGCAGGCCGGTTTCTTCGAGGAACAGCGTGATCTTGTGGCCGTTGGGCGTGGTCCAGTAATAGAGATCGATCATGGGGGTGTCCTGTTCGTGGCGCCGGCGGCGGCGGCCGGGCGGAACGCCCATGATAGCGGGCCGCCGCCGGCCGCGCCCTGAATAACCGGGGACTGGATACGGGTTTGGCCGGCGGCGCCGCCACCCGCCTAACAGGCCGCGCCCGGCCGCGCCCGGCGCGGCAGGCGCCAGCTCCAGTTCAGGCTGACGCCGGCGGCCGCCATGAAAATCATCGCCACGCCCACGATCTGCGAGCCGTCCATGCGGTGTCCGTAGACCAGGAAATCAAGCATGATGGCAACCGCGGGATAGATGAAGCTGAGCGCGGCGGTCGAGGTCGTGGGCAGCTTCTGGATGGCCGAGTACATCAGGATATACATGAGGCAGGTATGCACCAGTCCCAGGGCCACCAGGCAGCCCCATTGCAGGGGCGCGGCGGGCAGCGCGCCGAAGTCCGCCATCGGCAGCAGCATGAGCGCGCCGAGCGCGACCTGCACCAGCGCCAGCACCTGCGGCGGGATGCCCGTCAGGCGCTTGACGATGAAGGCGGTCACGCCATAGAGCGCGGCCGCGCCCAGGCCCAGCAGCAGTCCCGCCAGATAGCCGTCGCCCGCGCTGCCCGCCTCGGACAATCGCAGCACCAGCATCAGCCCGGCGAACGCGATGACCGACCAGGCCAGCTTGCCGCGCGTGGGCCGTTCGCCCAGGAACAGCACGCCCAGGCCGATCAGAAAGAAGGGCTGCACGTTGTAGACCGCGGTGGCCAGCGAAATGGACGCCAGCCGGTAGGCCGAAAACAGCAGCACCCAATTGAGCACCAGCGCCGCGCCGGCCGCCAGCGCCAGCGCCAGCGTCTTGCGCGTGAACAGCCCGGGCCGCAGTAGCCCGCGCAGCCAGCAGTACAGAAACAGCGACGCCGCGCCGAAGACGCAGCGGAAGAACACCACGTTCCAGGCGCTCTGCCCGGATTCCAGCACGAACACGCCCAGCGTGCCCGACAGCGTCATTGCGGCCGTCATTTGCGCCAGGCCGATGCGTTCCGATGAGGGAGCCATGAGATTTCTCCAGGAGGCGCGCGGCCTCGGTATGCGATGGAAAAATTATCCCAGGCGGATCAAGCTGGTTATATGATGTTGCTGCGGTCAATCGTTCATAGAACCTTTGTTTAGGTGAAATTTATGCGCAACGACCTAAAAAACGAAAATACCAATGAAGGCCCGGTGCTGGACGGTATCGACCGCCGCCTCGTGGAGATGCTGGACGCCAACGCGCGCACCACCACCGCCGACCTCGCGCGCCAGGTCGGCATGTCCGCGCCCAGCGTGGCCGACCGCCTGCGGCGGCTGGAGGAATCCGGCGTGCTGCGCGCCTACACGGTGGACCTCGATCCCGTGGCGCTGGGCTACACGCTGCAGGCCGTCGTGCGCATCCGGCCCTTGCCGGGACAACTGCGCCACGTCGAAGGGCTGATCCAGGAGATCCCGGAGTTCGTGGAATGCGACAAGGTCACGGGCGACGACTGTTTCATCGCCCGGGTGGTGCTGCGCTCGATCTCGCACCTGGACGGCATCCTGGAACGCGTGACCGAATTCGCCGAAACCAATACGGCCATCGTCAAGGCGCACACCGTGCGCCGCCGGCTGCCGCCGCTGCGCTAATCAGTGCCGCGCCTTCAGGCGGACGCGGCCAGCGCTTTCTCGATGGCGCCGGTCAGGCTTGCGGGCGTGTCGGTGGGCGCGTAGCGCTTGATCGGACGGCCGTCGCGCCCGACCAGGAACTTGGTGAAGTTCCATTTGATCCGGCCGGTGCCGAGCAGGCCCGGCTTTTCCTGTTTGAGCCAGCGGTAGAGGGGATGGGCCGCGTCGCCGTTGACCTCGATCTTGGCGTAGAGCGGGAAGCTGACGTCGTACTGCGTGCTGCAGAATTCGCGGATCGCGGCTTCGTCGCCGGGTTCCTGGTGGCCGAACTGGTCGCAGGGAAAGCCCAGCACCGTCAGCCCGGCCTCGCGGTACTTGCGGTACAGCGCCTCCAGGCCCGCGTACTGCGGCGTGAAGCCGCACTTGGAAGCCACGTTCACGACCAGCAGCACGCGGCCGCGGTACGCGTCCAGGGGGCGTTCCGCGCCATCGATGCCGCGGGCGGAGAAATCGTAGATCGTGCTCATCGGGCCACCTTTGTGCTGCCGGGTCTGCGCGCTCAGGCGTCGGAACGCGAGGGCGCCAGCACGCCGGCCGGTGCGTCCAGTGTAGCCGCGGCGTGGCGGCCGTAGTAGCGCGTGCCCCACAGCGTCAGCAGCAGCACGGCCAGCGTGATGCCGGCCGAGATCCAGGGCAGGTCGGTCAGCGGCAGGCCGTGGCCCAGCGCCAGGCTGCCGAGCCAGGCGCCGGTGGCGTTGCCCAGGTTGAACGCGCCCTGGTTCAAGGTGGAGGCGAGGTTGGGCGCCTCGGCCGCCTGGTCCACGATCAGCGTCTGCAAGAGCGGCACCACGGCGAAACCCAGCACGCCCCAGACGAACACCGTCAGCAGCATGGGCGCCAGCGCATACACCGCCTGGCTCAGCGCCAGGAACACCAGCAGCAGGCCCACGAAGATGCGGCGCAGCGAGGCCTCCAGATTGCGGTCCCCGAGCTTGCCGCCCAGCGTGCTGCCCACGGTCAGCGCCACGCCGAACAGCAGCAGTACGCCGGTGACGCCGCGTTCGGACACGCCGGTCGCCTCGCGCAGCAGCGGCGCGATATACGTCAGCACGCAGAACAGCGCGGCCGAGGCCAGCACGCTGGCGGCCAGCGGCCACACCACGTGCACGTCGCGCAGCACCTTGAATTCGCGCAGGATATTGCCGGGCTGCATCGGGATGCGGGCCGGCAGCCATGCCGACAGCGCGGCCACGGCCGCCAGTCCGATGGCGCTGACCACCCAGAACGTGGAACGCCAGCCCGCCACCTGGCCCAGCGCCGTGCCCAGCGGCACGCCCAGCACGTTGGCCAGCGTCAGTCCGGTGAACATGAGCGCGATGGCGCTGGCGCGCTGGTTGCGCGGCACCAGGTCGGCGGCCACCACCGCGCCCAGGCCGAAGAACGCGCCGTGGCAGAACGCGGTGAACACGCGCGCGGCCATCAGCAGGGCATAGCCGGGCGCCAGCGCACAGAGCAGATTGCCCAGCACGAAGGTGCTGGCCAGGCCGATCAGCGCGGCCTTGCGCGGCAGGCGGGCGGTGACGATGGCCATGATGGGGGCGCCGACCACCACGCCCATGGCGTAGCCGGTGATCAGCAGGCCGGCGATGTCGATGCCGACGTGCAGGTCGTCGGCGACGTTGGGCAGCAGGCCCATGATGACGAACTCGCTGGTGCCGATGCCGAAAGCGGCGGCGGCCAGCGCGATGAGGTGCAGGGGCATGGAGGAAAACAACGGTGGGCCGCGGCGGCGGCATGGAAAGGGCAAGGGCGCGATTCTAGGGCAGGGCGGCCGCGTCGCCCGGACAAAGCCCTGCCGTCGTTAAGGGTATACCCGTAGGTCGGGCGGGCCTGCGCCGATTCCTTGCGCGGCGCGGGGCCATTGTGCGGGCCGCGCGGGCGCCGTCCTATCATGTACGGCAACGAAATCGTCAAGCGGCTGAAGGAGAGCGGCTATGGATGGAATGATCGAACGCCTCGAGGCGATGCTGGCCAAGGGCACGGACAACATGCTGCTGCGCTTTTCGCTGGGCAAGGCCTACGCCGAACGCGAACGGTTCGACCAGGCCGAGGAACACCTGCGCGTGGCGCTGGCCTTCGATCCGGCCTATTCCGTGGGCTGGAAGTGGCTGGGCAAGGCCCGCCTGGGACGCGGCGACACGGCCGGCGCGCGCGAGGCCTGGGAGTCGGGCCTGAAGGCGGCGCAGGCGCGCGGCGACCAGCAGGTGGTCAAGGAACTGCAGGTGTTCATCAAGCGCCTGGACAAGCAGGCCGCGGCCGGTGCCTGAGCGCGAGCCGATGTAAAAACTAAGAGTAGATGTGTCCGTCCGGGCGCGGGCGGGCCGCGCGGCGGTCAAACCATGAAACACGCCAGGGATCCACGCATATTGACGCGGATGGGAGCCGCGCCATGTAATCCCAATAAACGACTAGAGAATGCTATGGGAAATCTGATGGACCTACGCCCGTCCTTTTTAAAGGGTCGCCCGCGTGCCGCCAAGGCGCCGCAGGACGTGTTGCAGGAACTCTGGCGCTCGGTCGACATGCCGGCCGAGTCCCTGAGCCACGTCGTGCTGACGGGCGCCGATCCGGTCCTTCCCTCGTCCTTCGCCGTCGGCACGGCGGCGCAGACCAGCATGGCCGCGGCCGCGCTGGCGGCCGCCGAACTCTGGCACCTGCGCGGCGGCGCGCGCCAGCAGGTGGGCGTGGACATGCTGCACGCGGCGCAGGAGTGCCGCAGCTACTTCAAGATCAACGGCGTGGCGCTGGACCCGCGCGACCCGCTCACCGGCATGTATCGTTGCGGCGACGGCGGCTGGGTGCGCATCCACGCCAATTTCGCCCATCACCGCGATGGCGCGCTGGCGCTATTGGGCTGCCCGCAGGGCGACGGCGCCACGCGCGCCGCCGTCGAGAGCGCCCTGAGCCGCTGGAAAGCGCTGGATTTCGAGCAGGTGGCGGCCGACGCCGGCCTGCCCGTGGCGGCCATGCGCAGTTTCGACGAATGGGACCACCATCCCCAGGGCCAGGCGCTGGCCGCGCAGCCGCTCCTGACCATAGAACGCATCGGCGAGGCCGACGCCCGGCCCTTGCCCAAGTACGGCGAAGACGCGCGGCCGCTGAGCGACATCCGCGTGCTCGACCTGACCCGCATCATCGCGGGGCCGGTCTGCGGCCGCGCGCTGGCCGCCTACGGCGCCGACGTGATGCTGGTGAATTCGCCGCAGCTGCCCAACATCGACAACATCATCGAAACCAGTCGCGGCAAGCTGTCGGTGCTGGCCGACCTGGACACGGCCGACGGCCGCATCGCGCTGGGCAATCTGCTGCGCAGCGCGCACGTGTTCGTGCAGGGCTACCGTCCCGGCGGCCTGGCCGCGCTGGGCTTCGGCCCGCAGGACGCGGCGCGCATCCGCCCCGGCATCGTCTATGTGTCGCTGTCGGCCTACGGTCCCAAGGGGCCTTGGGCCGGCCGCCGCGGCTTCGATTCGCTGGTGCAGATGGCCACGGGCTTCAACCACGCCGAGGCCCAGGCGGCCGGCCAGGACGCGCCCAAGCCGCTGCCCATGCAGATCCTGGACCATGCCTCGGGCTATCTGATGGCGTTCGGCGCGCAGGCGGCGCTGGCGCGCCAGGCGACCGAAGGCGGCAGCTGGCACGTGCAGGTATCGCTGGCCCAGACCGCGCACTGGCTGCGCAGCCTGGGGCGGGTGGAAGGCGGGCTGGCCTGTCCGATGCCGGGCTTCGAAGGCCTGCTGGAAACCGAGCCCTCCGGCTTCGGCGAACTGGTCAGCCTGCGCCATGCGGCGCATTTCTCGTCCACGCCGGCGCGCTGGACGCGCCCGTCGAGCCCGCCGGGCACGCACCCGCCGGTGTGGCCGTTCAATTAGCGGCGCTTATTGGCGGGTCTTCCACGCCCGCAGTGCGCGCATGGTGTTGGCGACGTGCGATTCAGGGCTCATGTCCGTGAATTCATAGAGGATCTTGCCCTGCGGCGAGATCACGTAGGACACGCGCTGCGCGTATTCCGGGCGCTTGTCGTGCACCGCGTCATAGGCCTTCATGATCTTGCCGTCGCTGTCGGCGGCCACCGCGAACTTGCTGCGGCATTCGCTGACCGAGAATTTCTTCAACGTGCCGATGTCGTCGGTCGAGACGCCGATCACTGTGGCGCCCAGCGATTTGTATTCATCCGTGGCTTCGGCGAAATTGCGCGCCTCTATGGTGCAGCCCTGGGTGAAGGCCGCCGGAAAGAAATACAGCACGACCGGACCCTGCTTGAGCGCCTCGGCGAGCTTGAACGTGAACACGTCGCCGCCCAGCGAAGCCTGGGCGTTGAAGTCGGGCGCGGGGGCGCCGACCGTGAGCGCGGCCTGGGCGGACCCGCCGGCCAGCAGGCCGCATAGCAACAGGCAGGTGGCGGTGCGTTTCATCGGAATCTCCTTCGGTCGGGGCGTCGGTGGGTCTACTACTGTAGTCCCGCGCCGGGCCGGGGTCCAGGCCGGCTAGTCGCGCCCCGACTGGCCGCGGCCATTGCCATTGCCGTTGCCTTCGCCCCGCGGTTGGTCGCGGCCGCCGCCCTGCGGACGAGCCTGCTGCTCGCGCTGCTGTTGCTGGCGGGCCTGCTGCTGGGCCTGTTGGTCGCGTTGTTGTTGCTGGCGCATCTGCTGCTCGCGCTGCTGTTGCTGGCGGGCCTGCTGCTGGGCCTGTTGGTCGCGCTGTTGTTGCTGGCGCATCTGCTGCTCGCGCTGCTGTTGCTGGCGGGCCTGCTGCTGGGCCTGTTGGTCGCGTTGCTGTTGCTGGCGCATCTGCTGTTCGCGCTGCTGTTGCTGGCGCATCTGCTGTTCGCGCTGCTGTTGCTGGCGATCCTGCTGCTGGGCCTGCTGGTCGCGTTGCTGCTGCTGGCGCACCTGCTGCTCGCGCTGCTGTTGCGGCGGCGGCGCGTCCCTGCGTCCGTCCTGGCCGCGGTCTGGACCGCCGCGTTGACGGTCCGGCCCGTTGCCGGGCCGCGCGCCATTGTCCGGGCGCCGCGGGTCGGACGCGTGGTTGACGTAGGCCTGGGGCGGGCGGCCGCGGTTGCGTTCGTAGGACTGGTTGCGGTCGCGGCTGGCGTCGCGCACGTAGCCGTGCTGCATCTGGGTGGGAGGCGTGTGGCGTTCCTTGCGCGCGGCCAGTTCGCGGGGATCGGCGCGGCGCTGGATGCCCGACGGTCCGCCGTGGTAGCTGACGCGGCGCTGGTCCACGTTCTTGACCACCACGTTGTGCTGATAGACGTTGGTCACGCGCGTGATGTTGACGTTGGTGACCGAGCGGTTGTAGTAGAAGCGGTCGCGCTTCCAGTAGCCGCCCACATAGCCCATGCCGGTGTAGCCGAAGCCGTAGTTGATGCCGCCATAGAAGCCCACGTGCGGCCCCCAGTAGCCGGCGGTCCAGATGTACACGCCATTGGCGAAGCCCCAGTAGCCCGGCGTCCACAGCGCGCCCACGTAGGGCGCCAGCACCCAGGCGCCCGGCACCCAGAAAAAGCCGTAGTGGTTGCGGCTCCAGTACCCGGGAACCCAGAGATAACCGTCGGCCGGAGCGGGCGGCTGCGTGTAGACGGGCAGGGGCGGCGGCGGCTCGGGACTGCGGTCCACCAGCGCCAGGTTGGCGTCGGCCGGATCGCCGCCCTCGTACACGGGAGCGGCGGGCGCGGGCGGCGGCGCTTCATAGACTTGCGCGACCGCGCCGGCGCTGGCCGCCAGCAGCACGGCCGCGGCCAGCGGCCGCGCGGTAAGAATCCGGGTAGGGGCGATCATGGTTTTTCCTTTACGCGACGGATGCGCGGATCAGTGGCCACGATAGTAGTAATGCGGCGCAGGGTAGGCCGGGTAGTAGTACTGCGGCGTGTAGTAGACCGGGGCCGGGCGGTAATGGGCCGGCCGGGCCGGCACCACCACGCATCCGGTAAGGGCGCTGGACACCGCCAGCATCAGCAACAGACTTTTTTTCATTGTGCGACTCCTGCCAAGCGCCAGGCGCGGCGTGCGCCCCGATTGCGCTTGTAAGGATTAGGCCATAGGCCGGCGCTTGCAGTTCTGGACTGTAATCGTTCCGAAACAGCTTTCAGGTGACGGATGTTTGCGTTTGCGTGACGGTTGATGTCGTTCGTATCAATGATTCCGGAAGCCATGAAAAAGGGCCGCTCTTGCGAGCGGCCCCCATGGCGCGGAACAGCCGGCGGCGCGGCGTTCAGTTCCAGCGTCCGCCGTTGCCGGCGAGGCTGAAGCGGCCGGCGCCCATGAAGGCGATGGCCAGGCCGGCGAAGAGGAACATGCCTTGCAGTTCCAGGGCCCAGCCGCCGTTGCTGGTCAGGCTGCCGATCTGCCCGGTGTGGGCCAGCAGGATGGCGACGAGCATGTTGATCGCGACCAGCAGGCCGCCCAGGCGGGTGTAGATACCGATGATGAGGAGGACAGGGGCGATGATTTCGCCGACGTAGACGCCATAGGCGAGAAAACCGGGCAGGCCGTGCGACGACAGCATGCCGCCGATGCCGCCGACGCCGCCGCCGGTGAGTTTGAACAAGCCGTGCAGGAGTATCAGGATACCGAGGGCTAGACGCAGGATCAGTTTGCCGGTGTCATCGGACTTGATCATGGTGGGTTCTCTTCTAATGGTTGAAAGGGACTGCGGCCGTTGGAGCAGGTTGCGAGCCTTTGGTTCCGCGCCCCGCGAACCGGGGACGGACCGACTCATTATGGCAAGAGCGTAGTGAAACCATCAACCGTTTGTGGCGGCGCCGCGACGTTTTGCAACGAAGGCAGGCCGGTTCAGAACGCTTCCAGGAAGCGCATGCGGAAACGCCGTCCCTTGATATTGCTGTTGGACAGCCGCGAGAACGCCTGCTTGGCGATCTGGCGGTCCAGCGCCACGTAGGAGGCGAATTCGCCGATATTGATCTTGCCGACCTGCTCGAACGCCAGGCCGCCGTCGCCCGTCAGCGCGCCCAGCAGGTCGCCGGGACGCAGCTTGTCTTTCTTGCCGCCCTGGATGCACAGGGTGATCATGGGCGCGCGCAGCGGGCGGTCCGCCTTGGGACGCAGCGACTTGATGTCGGCCCAGACCAGCGGCGCGCCCTGGTATTGCTCGATCAGGTTGGCCCAGCGCATTTCGTCGGGCGAGCACAGGCTCAGCGCCAGGCCTTTCTGTTCGCCGCGGCCGCTGCGGCCGATGCGGTGCACGTGCACCTCGGTGTCCTTGGTGACGTCCACGTTGATGACCGCGCCCAGGTTCTGTATGTCCAGGCCGCGCGCGGCCACGTCGGTGGCGACCAGCACGGCGCAGCTCTGGTTGGCGAACTGGATCAGGATCTCGTCGCGCTCGCGCTGTTCCAGGTCGCCATTGAGCGCCTGGGCGCTGATGCCTTCGGCCTGCAGTCGCTCGACCAGGTCGTGGCTGCGAATCTTGGTGTTGCAGAAGGCCAGCGTGGAGGCCGGCCGGAAATGCGCCAGCAGGCGCGCCACGGCGTCCAGCCGGTCGCGCTCGTCGATCTCGTAGAAGATCTGTTCGATGCGGCTGGCGTCATGCTGCGTTTCCACCTTGACCTCGGCGGGATTGCGCAGGAAGCGCGCGGCCAGCTTGCGGATGTTGTCGGGATAGGTGGCCGAGAAAAGAAGAGTCTGCCGGCGCGGCGGGCAATGCGAGGCGATGGCGACGATGTCGTCGTAGAAGCCCATGTCGACCATGCGGTCGGCCTCGTCCAGCACCAGCGTGTTCAGGCCCGAGAGGTCCAGGCTGCCGCGCGCCAGATGGTCCTGGATGCGGCCGGGCGTGCCCACCACGAGGTGCGCGCCGCGCGCCAGCGATTCGGCCTGGGGACGGGCCGCGGCGCCGCCGCACAGGGTCAGCACCTTGACGTTGGCGATCTGCCGGGCCAGGCGGCGCAGTTCCTGCGCGACCTGGTCGGCCAGCTCGCGCGTGGGGCACAGCACCAGCGCCTGCGGCGCCAGGCGGGCCGGGTCCAGCTTCTGCAGCACGCCCAGGCCGAAGGCCGCGGTCTTGCCGCTGCCGGTCTTGGCCTGCGCGATGAGATCGCGGCCCTCCAGGATCAGCGGCAGGCTCTGGGCCTGGATCGGCGTCATCTGCTCGAAGCCCAGGCTTTGCAGGTTGCCGAGCAGGGCGGGCAGAAGAGGCAGGGTGGTAAAGGCGTTGTCGGTCACGGTAACAGGGGAAAAAGCGCGGCGGGGACGGAATGTCCGTTACGTCCGAGAGTGTACCGCTAGGCCCGCGCTTCGTAGGTGCCGGCCAGCGCGCGGGCGGCCTCCTGCATGCGCGGCAGCCACGCGCGCGCGCCGTCGATGGACAGCCGCGCCACCGGCGCATGCAGCGCCACGGCGGCGATGGCGCGCTTGCCGTGCAGGATGGGCACCGCCATGCAGACGATGCCGAGCAGGTATTCCTCGCGGTCGAAACTGGCGCCCTCGGCCTTGATGGCGCGCAGTTCGCGTTCCAGCGCCGCCACGTCGCACAAGGTGTTGGGCGTGTAGCGCGGCAGCGGCGCGGCGGCCAGCAGGCGCTGGCGCGCCTCGCGCCGCATATGGGCCAGGAACAGCTTGCCGCTGGCCGAGCAGTGCAGCGGCACGCGCGAGCCCGGCTGCAGGTTGACGCGCAGCGGCCACGCGGTCTCGACGCGGTCCAGGTAGATGACTTCGTCGCCGTCGAACATGGTGCAGTTGCAGGTCTCGCCGATTTCGTCGACCAGGCTGTCGAGGATGCGGTGGCGTTCGCCGCGCAGCGGGGAATTGATCAGCGTGTCGCGCGCCAGCGCGCTGAGCCGCGGCCCGCTGACGTAGCTCTTGGCGGCCGGCTCGCGCAGCAGCATGCCGGCGTCGACCAGCCGCGAGAGGATGCGCAGCACCGAAGGCTTGGGCAGGCCGGTGGCCTCGGTGAGCGCGGCCAGCGACACCGGATGTGCGGCGCGCGCAACCTGTTCCAGCAAGGCCAGCGCGCGCAGCGCGGCGGAGGATTCGTCTTTCATCTTTCAATAATTGAAGATTCGGCGCGGTGATGCCTATGCTCGCACGGATTTTGCAGAAAATGAAACGCGGCGGGCTGGGATAGGCGGACGTTCTGCTGCAGTATCAAGGCACGCCGGCCTAGATGCAACCCGACCCGCGCCGGCCTGCCAGGAGAGACACCATGAGCAGCAAGCAACACATGACGCCCAGCGAAGCCTTCGTCGAGACGCTGGTCGCCCAGGGCGTAAAGGATGTATTCGGCATCGTCGGCTCGGCCTTCATGGACGCGCTGGACCTGTTCCCGGCGGCGGGCATCCGCTTCGTGCCCACCGTGCACGAGCAGGGCGCCGCGCACATGGCCGACGGCTATTCGCGCGTGACCGGCCGCCACGGCGTGTGCATCGCGCAGAACGGCCCCGGCATCACCAACTTCGTGACCGGCGTGGCCGCCGCCTACTGGGCGCACAGCCCGGTGGTGGCGATCACCCCCGAGACCGGCACCTCGGGCATGGGCCTGGGCGGCTTCCAGGAAACCGAGCAGCTGCCGATCTTCTCGCGCATCACCAAGTACCAGGCGCACGTCAACCGGCCCGACCGCATGGCCGAATTCACCGCCAAGGCGTTCGACAACGCCATGGCCGAGCGCGGTCCGAGCCAGCTGAACATCCCGCGCGACTACTTCTACGGCGAGATCGACGTGGCCATCCCCGAGCCGCGCCGCGTGCGCCGCGGCCCCGGTTCCGACGAGGACCTGGAAGCGGCGGCCGCGATGCTGGCGCAGGCCAAGTTTCCGGTCATCGTGGCCGGCGGCGGCGTGCTGTTTTCGGACGGCCAGGCCGAATGCGTGGCGCTGGCCGAACTGCTGGGCGCGCCGGTCGTCACCAGCTACCTGCACAACGACGCCTTCCCGGCCAGCCATCCGCTGTGGTGCGGGCCGCTGGGCTACCAGGGCGCCAAGGCCGCCATGCTGCTGCTGTCGCAGGCCGACGTGGTGCTGGCGCTGGGCACGCGCCTGGGCCCGTTCGGCACCTTGCCGCAGCACGGGCTGGACTACTGGCCGCAGAACGCGCGCATCATCCAGGTCGACGCCGACCACCGCATGCTGGGTCTGGTGCGGCCGGTCTCGGTCGGCATCTGCGGCGACGCCAAGCCGGCCGCCGCCGCGCTCACGGCGAGGCTGCAGCAACGGGAAGTCGCCAGCGCCCGCACCAAGGCCGAGCGCGCCAGGCAGATCGCGGCGCAGAAGGCCGAATGGGAAAAGGAACTCGACAGCTGGGCGCACGAGCGCGACGACTGGAGCCTGGACGTGATCGAGCGCGGGGGCGGGCGCATGCACCCGCGCCGCATGCTGCGCGAACTGGAGCGCGCCATGCCCAAGCACGTGATGGTGTCCACCGACATCGGCAATATCTGCTCCGTGTCCAACAGCTACCTGCGCTTCGACGAGCCCAACTCCATGCTGGCCGCGATGAGCTTCGGCAATTGCGGCTACGCCTTGCCGGCGCTGATCGGCGCCAAGCTGGGCCGGCCCGACCGTCCGGCCGTGGCCTACGTGGGCGACGGCGCCTGGTGCATGAGCTTCCAGGAACTGCTGACCTGCGTGCGCGAGCAGATCCCGGTGACGGCCGTGGTGTTCCACAACGGCCAGTGGGGCGCGGAGAAGAAGAACCAGGTGGATTTCTACGGGCGCCGCTTCGTCGGCAGCAACCTGAAGAATCCCAACTTCGCCGAGCTGGCGCGGGCCATGGGCGCCGAGGGCATACGGGTCGAGCACGAGGACCAGGTCGGCGCGGCGCTCGCCGCGGCGTGCCGCGCGCAGTCCGAGGGCAAGACCACGGTGCTGGAGATGATGGTCAGCCAGGAGCTGGGCGACCCGTTCCGGCGCGACGCGCTCAAGCAACCCGTGCGCCTGCTCGACAAGTACAAGCGCTACGTGAACCAGCCGTTCCGCCCTGGCGAGGTGGCGCTGCCCATCGATCCGGTCGGCAGCTGACGCGACCCGTGCGGCGCGGCGCCCGCCGCGCCCGGCCCGCTGGCAGGAGCACACAGAATGGAAAGCGATCGAATGTTCGAGCCGCTGCGCCGCGCCGCGCTCGAGGCCGGACGCCTGCGCACGGCGGTGGCCTATCCGCTGTGCCCCACCAGCCTGGGCGCCGCGGTGCAGGCGCGCGAGGCCGGCTTCATCGAACCGGTGCTGGTGGGTCCGGCGGCGCGGCTGCGCGCGCTGATGGCCGAGACCGGGCTGGCCGAGGACGCGCTGGAGGTGGTGGACACGCCGGACGACGAAAGGCTGGCGGCCGGCGCGGCCGCCGCCCTGGCGCGCGACGGGGCCGTGCGCATGCTGATGAAGGGCAGCCTGCACACGGATCATTTCATGTCGGCCGTGGTTGCGCGCGAGGCCGGGCTGCGCGGCGCCCGGCGCATCAGCCACGCCTTCGTGATGGCGGTGGCGGCCTATCCCAAGCTGTTCATCTTGACCGATGCGGCGGTCAACATCGCGCCCACGCTGCAGGAAAAGGCCGATATCGCCCAGAACGCCATCGACCTGGCGCGCGCGCTGGGCGTGGCGCGTCCCAAGCTGGCGGTGCTGTGCGCCACCGAATCGGTCAACCCGTCCATGCCCGCCACGCTGGACGCGGCGGCCCTGTCGAAAATGGCCGACCGCCAGCAGATCCGCGGCGCCGAAGTCGACGGCCCGCTGGCCTTCGACAACGCGATCTCGCGCGCCGCGGCCGAACAGAAAGGCATCGTGTCGGCCGTGGCCGGGGACGCCGACATCCTGCTGGTACCGGACATCGAGGCCGGCAACATGCTTTACAAGGAACTCACCTGGCTGGCCGGGGCGGGCACCGCGGGGCTGGTGCTGGGCACGCGCGTGCCGGTGCTGCTGACCAGCCGTTCCGACTCCATGCCGGCCCGCGTCAACAGCTGCGCGGTGGCCGTGTTGTACGCGCGCGCGCTGGCCGCCTCGTGAGCACCGGGGCGGGGCGCGCTGGTTCCAACAAGTCCGGCGGTTTGGTACTAAGCCCGGACCCGCATGCTGGCTACGCTACCCCCAAAGACCATCATCCGATGCATGGTTCATAAGCCGGAACATAAAGGGGTTCGACATGCGCAGCGCAAGACACTACCTGACCACCATACTGGCCGCGCTGGCGCTGGCCGGAACCGCCGCGGCGGCCGATGCGCCCAAATCCGGAGGCACGCTGGTCATCGGCTCGACGCAGGTGCCGCGGCACCTGAACGGCGCGGTGCAGTCCGGCACCGCGACCGCGCTGCCCAGCACCCAGCTGTTCGCCAGCCTGCTGCGCTACGACGCCGACTGGAAGCCGCAACCCTATCTGGCGCAAACCTGGGAGCTGGCCGAGGACGGCAAGTCGCTGACGATGCACCTGCGCAAGGACGCGCTGTTCCATGACGGCAAGCCGGTCACCTCGGAAGACGTGGCGTTCTCCATCATGGCGGTCAAGAAGAACCACCCGTTCCAGACCATGTTCGCGCCGGTCGAGGCCGTCGACACGCCCGACCCCTATACCGTGGTGCTGCGCATGAGCAAGCCGCACCCGGCGATCCTGCTGGCGCTGTCGCCGGCCCTGATGCCGGTGCTGCCCAAGCACATCTACGGCGACGGCCAGGACCTCAAGACGCATCCGCGCAATTCGGCCAATGTGGTCGGCTCGGGGCCGTTTGTATTCAAGGAATTCAAGCCGGGCCAGGAAATCGTGCTGGAGAAGTTCGACAAGTTCTTCCTGCCGGGCAAGCCCTACCTGGACCGCATCGTCATGAAGTTCAACCCGGACGCCACCAATCTGCTGATCGGGCTGGAGCGCGGCGACATCAACGTCTTGCCCTACATGACCGAGCCGACCATTCTGCGGCGCGCCAAGGACAACGCGGCGCTCACCATGACCAACCAGGGCTATGAAGGCATAGGCGCGCTCAGCTGGCTGGCCTTCAACACGGCGCGCAAGCCGCTGGACGACGTGCGCGTGCGCCAGGCCATCGCCTACGCGATCGACAAGCGCTTCATCACCAAGGCGCTCAATGGCGGTTTCGCCAAGGCCGCCGACGGCCCCATCGTCGCCACCAGCCCGTTCGCGTCTCCGGACGTCAAGAAGTATCCGCTGGATCTGAAGAAGTCCGAAGAACTGCTGGAGGCGGCCGGCCTCAAGAAGGACGCCAACGGCGTGCGCCTGACGCTCACGGTGGACTCCATACCGGGCTCGGACGTGCAGGGCAAGAACGTGGCGGAGTACCTGCGCAGCCAGCTCAAGAAAGTGGGCATCGCCATCCAGGTGCGCGCCTCGCCCGACTTCGCGACCTGGGCCAAGCGCGTGTCCAGCCACGATTTCGACCTCACCAACGACATTGTCTTCAACTGGGGCGACCCGGTGATCGGCGTGCACCGGACCTACCTGTCCACCAATATCCGCGACATCATCTGGACCAATACGCAGTCCTACGCCAATCCCAAGGTCGACGCGCTGCTGGAGCAGGCCGGCACCGAGACCGACGTGGACAAGCGCCGCGCGCTGTACGCCGAATTCCAGCGCATCGTCACCGAGGACCTGCCCATCGAGTTCCTGACGGTCGTCCCGTACCACACCCTGGCTTCCAAGAAGGTGCACGCCTTGCCCAACGGAATCTGGGGCGTCATGTCCCCCATGGACGACACCTATCTGCAGTAGGAGCGCGGCCATGATGCGCTATCTCGTGCGCCGTCTCGCCTATGCCCTGGTGCTGCTGCTGGCGGTGGTGACGCTGAATTTCCTGCTCATCCACATCGCGCCGGGCGATCCGGTCGAGACCATCGCCGGCTCGATGGGCGGCATCAGCGCCGAACTGAGCGCGCAGCTGCGCGCCCAGTACGGGCTGGACAAGCCGTTCCTGGCGCAGCTGGGCATCTACCTGTCGCAGGTGCTGCGCGGCGACCTCGGCTATTCGTACTTCTTCAACGTGCCGGTGGCGCAGCTGATCTGGGAGCGGGTGCCGGCCACGCTGCTGCTGGTGGTGACCTCGGTGCTCAGCGCCTTTCTGGTCGGCACGCTGCTGGGCACGCTGGCCGCGCGCAAGCCCAACGGGCCGCTGTCGCAGGGCATCACGCTGCTGTCGGTGGTGGGCTATTCGGCGCCGGTGTTCTGGACCGGCATCATCCTGATCCTGCTGTTCGCCTCGGTGCTGCCGCTGTTTCCGGTGTCGGACATGCGCTCGGCGGGCGGCCCGCAGGAGGGCTGGGCGGGCGTGCTGGACGTGCTGCACCACCTGGTGCTGCCGGCCTTCACGCTGGCCTTCGTGTACCTGGCGCAGTACAGCCGGCTGGCGCGCGCCAGCGTCATGGAGGCGCTGGCGGCCGACTACATCCGCACCGCGCGCGCCAAGGGCCTGCCCGAGCGCTCGGTGCTGTACAAGCACGCGCTGCGCAACGGCGTGCTGCCGGTGGTGACCATGCTGGGCCTGCAGTTCGGCAACGTGCTGGCCGGCGCCATCCTGGTCGAGACGGTATTCAACTGGCCCGGGCTGGGGCGGCTGGCATTCGATTCCGTGCTCAGGCGCGACTATCCCACGCTGCTGGGCATTCTGCTGTTCGCATCGCTCCTGGTGGTGGTGATGAACCAGCTAACCGATCTGGCCTACCGCCTGATCGATCCCCGGATCAAGACGACATGAGCCAAGCTCCCTCCGCCATGCCTGTTATCGCGCCCGCCGACACGGCGGCGGCCCGTCCGCCGGCCCGGCCTTCCTACGAAGCGCTGCGCGTGTTCGCGCGCAATCCCTCGGCGGTGGCCGGCGCGCTGCTGCTGGCCGCCATCCTGGGCGTGACGATCTTCGGGCCGATGGTCATGCAGGCCGATCCTTTCGAGATCGCCTGGGCGCCCATGACCCCGCCGGGCGAGGACGCGCTCTTGGGCACCGACTACCTGGGACGCGACGTGCTGACCGGCATGGTCTACGGCGGGCGCGCCACCTTGCTGGTGGGCCTGGTGGCCGCCGTGCTGTCCATGGCCATCGGCCTGACGGTGGGCGCGCTTGCCGGCTATTACGGCGGCTGGATCGACGAGATCCTGATGCGCATCACCGAGTTCTTCCAGGTGCTGCCCACCTTGCTGTTCGCGATGGTGCTGGTGACGCTGTTCTCGCCATCGCTGGCCACCATCGCGGTGGCCATCGGCGTGGTCAGCTGGACCGGCACGGCGCGGCTGGCGCGCGGCGAGTTCCTGCGGCTCAAGCGCCGCGAGTACGTGCTGGCCGAGAGGGTCATCGGCGCGTCGGACGCGCGCATCATCTGGAAGGTGATCCTGCCCAACGCGCTGGCGCCGCTGATCGTGTCGGCCACGCTGGCCATCGGCACGGCGATCCTGTTCGAGGCCGGGCTGTCGTTCCTGGGCCTGGGCGATCCGAACGTGATGAGCTGGGGCCTCATGATAGGCAGCAACCGGCCCTACATCCTGACCGCGTGGTGGGCCGTGACGCTGCCCGGCGCCGCCATTTTCCTGACGGTGCTGGCCGTGAGCCTGATCGGCGACGGGTTGAACGACGCGCTCAACCCCAACTCGCGGGGGCGCGCATGACGGCCGCCGACCAGACCCCGGTGCTCGAAGTCGACGGCCTGAGCCTGGAATTCCGCACGCGCTCGCGCGTGGCCGAGGTGCTGAGCGCGGTGAGCTTCGACATGCGCGCCGGCGAAACGCTGTGCCTGGTGGGCGAGTCGGGCTGCGGCAAGAGCATGACGGCGCTGGCCATCATGCGGCTGATCCCGCCGCTGGGCCGGATCGGCGCGGGCAGCGTGCGCCTGCGCGGCGCCGACCTGGCCGCGCACGACGAAGCGGCCATGCGCGAGGTGCGCGGCAACAAGATCTCGATGATCTTCCAGGAACCCATGACGGCGCTCAACCCGGTCTACACCGTGGGCGACCAGATCGCCGAGCCGCTGCGCCTGCACCAGGGCCTGAGCAAGGCCCAGGCGCGCGAGCGCGCCATCGAGATGCTGAAGTCCGTCGGCATTCCGCTGCCCGAGCGGCGCGTGGACGACTATCCTCACCAGATGTCCGGCGGCATGCGCCAGCGCGTCATGATCGCCATCGCGCTGGCCTGCGACCCGGACGTGCTGATCGCCGACGAGCCCACCACTGCGCTGGACGTGACGGTGCAGGCCCAGATCTTCGACCTGCTGCGCGAGCAGCAGGCGCGCCGCGGCACCGCCGTGCTGCTGATCACGCACGACATGGGCGCGGTCTCGGAAATGGCCGACCGGGTGGTCGTGATGTATGGCGGGCGCGTGGTGGAGCAGGGCGGCGTGCGCGAAATCCTGGCCGAGCCGCGCCATCCCTACACCCGCGGGCTGATCGCCTGCCTGCCCGAACTGGACCGCCAGCCTACCGACATCCGGCCCGACCTGCCGGAGATTCCCGGCGTGGTGCCCTCGGTCTGGGAGCGCGGCGCGGGCTGTCCGTTCCGCGACCGCTGCAGCCAGGCGATGGCGCGCTGCGCCGAGGCCTTTCCGCCGCTCACCCAGGTGGGCGCCGCCCATGAAGTGGCCTGTTGGCTCTATCCGGAGGCAGCGCCATGACGACGCCGCACGCTCCCGCCTTGCTGTCCGTGCGCGACCTGGCGGTGCATTTTCCCATCGGCGGGCGCGGCCGCGACGGCAGGCCCGCGGTGGTCAAGGCCGTGGACGGCGTGTCGTTCGACCTGGCGCGCGGCCGCACGCTGGCGATCGTGGGCGAGTCGGGCTCGGGCAAGACCACCACGGCGCTGTCGGTGCTGCGGCTGGCCGACCCGACCGCCGGTTCCATCCACTTCGACGGCGCCGACCTGACGGCCTTGCGCGGCCAGGCCCTGCGGCGCATGCGGCGGCGCCTGCAGCTGGTGTTCCAGGACCCGTATTCCTCGCTCAACCCGCGCCAGCGCGCGGGCGACATCGTGCGTTCGCCGCTGGACCTGATGGGCATCGATCCGCCCGGCGGGCGCGAGGCGCGCGTTGCCCGCATGTTCGAGCTGGTCGGCCTGCGGCCCGAGCAGCGCCAGCTGTTTCCGCACCAGTTCTCGGGCGGCCAGCGCCAGCGCCTGAACGTGGCGCGGGCGCTGGCCAGCGCGCCCGACCTGATCGTCTGCGACGAACCCGTGTCGGCGCTGGACATCGCCATCCGCGCGCAGATCCTGAACCTGCTGCGCCGCATCCAGCGCGAGCAGGGCCAGTCCTTTCTGTTCATTTCCCACGACATGGCGGTGGTCGAGCACATTTGCGACGACATCGCGGTCATGTACCTGGGCAAGATCATCGAACAGACCACGCGCGAAGCGTTCTTCTCGCGCCCGCTGCATCCCTACAGCGTGGCCCTGATGTCGGCGGTGCCTACCGTCAAGGGCGGACGCGAGCTGGCCGCGCGCCGCGTGCGGCTGGCCGGCGACCCGCCCAGCCCGGTGGACCCGCCGCCGGGCTGCCGCTTTGCCGGGCGCTGCCCGGCCGCCCAGCCCATGTGCGCCGCGCAGGAGCCGGCGCTGCGCGAGGTCGCGCCGGGCCACCGCGTGGCCTGCCATTTCGTCGAAACCCGCAACGGCGTGCTGACTTCGCCGCTGCAGGGCTGACCCCGGATAGCCAGAGGAGAGAGCCGGATGAACACCACGATCTATGCCGCACGCAGCATCCTGACGATGAACCCGGCGCAGCCGCGCGCCACCCACGTCGCCGTGCGCGACGGCCGCATCCTCGGGGTGGGCACCAAGGAGTCGCTGGCCGGCTGGGGGCCGGCCCGGCTGGACGAGCGCTATGCCGGCCAGGTGCTCATGCCGGGGCTGGTGGAAGGCCATTGCCACCTGCCCGAAGGCGGCATGTGGAAGTTCGTCTACGTCGGCTTCTATGACCGGCGCGGGCCCGACGGTCGGCTGTGGGAAGGGCTCAAGAGCTTCGAGGCGGTCGCCGCGCGGCTGCGCGAGGCCGAGCGCGCGCTGGCCCCGGACGCCACGCTGATCGGCTGGGGCTTCGATCCCATCTTCTTCGAAGGCCGGCGCATGGACGTGCGCGACCTGGACGCCGTTTCGGCGCAACGGCCGGTCGTGGTCATGCACGCCAGCATGCACCTGATGAACGTCAACACGCCCATGCTGGCGCGCGCCGGCATCGACCGCGACACCGACATCGAAGGCATCACCCGCATGGACGACGGCCAGCCCAGCGGCGAGCTGTGCGAATTCGCCGCCATGTTCCCGGTGATGCGCCTGATCGGCAGCCCGTTTCGCACGCTGGGCGTGTCGGAAGAGGGGCTGCGCATGTTCGGCCAGGTGGCGAAATGGGCCGGCGTGACCACCGCCACCGACCTCGTCAACGAGCTGACCGAGGAGGGCGCCGCGGCGCTGGCGCGCGTGACCGCGGAGCCGGACTATCCGGTGCGCATCGTGCCGGCGGCCTCGGCCCTGACCTACGCCGGCGATCCGGCGGGCTGCCTGGCCCGGCTGGAGCGGGCGCGCGCGCAGAACCACGACAAGCTGCATTTCGGCATGGTCAAGCTGGTGGTGGACGGCTCGATCCAGGGCTTTACCGCCCGGGTGCGCTGGCCGGGCTATTACAACGGCGCGCCCAATGGCATCTGGGTCACCGCGCCGGCGGAACTGGACGCGCTGGTGCAGACCTATCACGACGCCGGCGCGCAGCTGCACATCCATACCAACGGCGACGAGGCCACGCAGCTGGCCATCGAGGCGGTGGACCGGGCGCTGCGCCGCAATCCGCGGCGCGACCACCGCCACACGCTGCAGCACTGCCAGATGGCCGACGCCGCGCAGTTCCGGCGCATGGCCAGCCTGGGCATGTGCGCCAACCTCTTCGCCAATCACATCTACTACTGGGGCGACGCCCACTACGCGCTGACCATGGGCCCGGACCGCGCCAACCGCATGGACGCCTGCGCCACCGCGGCGCGCGCCGGCGTGCCGTTCGCGATCCACTCGGACGCGCCGATCACGCCGCTGGGGCCGCTGTTCACCGCGTGGTGCGCCGTCAACCGGCAGACCGCCTCCGGCCGGGTGCTGGGCGAATCCGAACGCATCGGCGTGGACGCGGCGCTGCATGCGGTGACGCTGGGCGCGGCCTACACCCTGCACCTGGATCATCTGGTCGGTTCGATCGAAGTCGGCAAGTACGCCGATTTCTGCGTGCTGGAGGACGATCCGCTGAGCGTGCCGGCCGACGGCCTGAAGGACCTGAAGGTGGCGGGCACCGTCATTGGCGGGGTGCCGCTGGCCTTGCAGGAAGGCTGATGGCCGCGCGCATCGCGCTCACGGTGGTGGGCGGCTTCCTGGGCGCGGGCAAGACCACGCTGCTCAACCACGTGCTGGCCGACAGCCGCCGGCGCGCGGCGGTGCTGGTCAATGACTTCGGCCCGGTCGACATCGACGCGGGCCTGATCGCCCAGCGCGCCGACGAGGTCATCCGGCTGGCCAACGGCTGCGTCTGCTGTTCGATGGCCGGCGGGCTGGACGACGCGCTGGCGCGCGTGCTGGCGCTGGACCCCTTGCCCGAATGGATCGTGATCGAGGCCAGCGGCGTGTCCGACCCGGCCCGCATCGCCCAGGTCGGCATGAGCGATCCGATGCTGCAGCTCGAAAGCGTGGTGGTGGTGGCCGACGCCGCCCACGTGCGGACGCTGGCCGCCGATCCGCTGCTGGCAGACACGCTGGAACGCCAGCTGCGCGCCGCCGACCTGCTGGTGCTGAACAAGACCGACCTGGCGCCGCCGCGGGAACGCGAGGCGCTGCGCGCCTGGCTGGACCGCATGACGGGCGGCGCCCCGCTCATCGAGGCCTGCGAAGGACGCGTGGACCTGCGCTATCTGCTGGGCGATAGCGCCGCCGCGCCGGCGCAGGGCCATGCCTGCGCGGGCTCGGGCTGCAGCCATCCGGCGCACCATCACGAGGACCCGGCGCATCCGTTCGAAAGCTGGCTGTGGCCCGCGCCGGCCTTGCTGAACGCCGACCGGCTGGCCGAACGGCTCAGGCAGACGCCGCGCCAGCTGCTGCGCGCCAAGGGCTGGGTGCGCACGGACCGGCACGGACTGGTGCTGGTGCAGCTGGCGGGGCGCCGGGTGCGCTACGACACGCGGGCGAGTCCGCCGACAGAGGCGCCGCCGCAGGGGCTGGTGATGATAGGGCTGTGCGGGGCGCTCGACCGGGACGCGTTGGCGGCGTGGCTGGCTGCGGCGGGTGTGGGGAGGTGATGGGTTTCGCGCGTTCGATATTTGAGCTCTTGCATAAGGGATCGCGCGCTGCACCCATCCTACGACCCGGCAACGTCGGATGGGTGCAGCGCGAGATTCCTTGCGCAAGCATTCGGCTATAGCGCGCGCGAAACCCATCGGTCCGCCCCAGATTCTGGTGCAAGCGATTTTCCGTTTCTGGTTCTAGACCCTGTCCCGGCGCTCACTTACCTTGGCTCATGAGCACTGGCGCGCCGTGCGCCGGCGCATACCGGAGGGTCGCAATGCACAACACCGTCACCGAGGAAATGCTGGCCGACTTCGCGGCTGCCTGGAACCGCCACGATATCGACGCCCTGATGTCCTTCATGAGCGAGGACTGCGTGTTCGAAACCGTGGGCGGGCCCGAGCAGTGGGGCACGCGGCATTCGGGGCGCGAGGCGGTGCGCGCCGCCTTCGCCGCGGCCTGGGCCGCCTTTCCCGACGCGCAATGGCGCAACGGCAGGCACTGGGTCGCGGGGGATCGCGGCGTGTCCGAATCGACCTTCACCGGCACCGCGGCCGACGGGTCGCGGGTGGAGGCGGACATGGTCGACGTCTTCACCTTCCAGGACGGCAAGATCCGCGTGAAGAACGCGTTCCGCAAGCAGCGGCCGGCCCTGCCGGCGCGTTCCTGACCGTCGGCTCGCATCCGTCAGCCATGCATCCAACAACCGGAAGCCGCAGCATGGATACCCAAATGTCCTTCGAATCCGCAGGTCCGGCCCGCCCGGGCGGCGCGGCCATCAACGCCTATAACCCGGCCTACGATCCGCTGGTCTCGCCGCCGGGGCGCGGGCAGGACTACGCGCCCACCTACTGGGTCGCGACGGCGGGCGAGCCGCCCGCCGACGACGGCCCGGTCGACGGCGATATGGAGGCCGACGTGGTCATCGTCGGTTCGGGCTTCACGGGCCTGTCCGCGGCGCTGACGCTGGCGCGCGACTTCGGCGTCAAGGCGGTGGTGCTGGAGGCCAACCGCGTGGTCTGGGGCTGCACCAGCCGCAACGGCGGCCAGGGCCAGAACGCCTCGGGCCGGCTGTACCGCTCGCAGTGGATCGCGCGCTGGGGCCTGGACACCGCCAAGCGCCTGGACGCCGAGATCCGCGACGGCTTCGAGTACTGGAAGAGCCTGGTCGCGCAGGTCGATTGCGACGCGCAGCCGGGCGGGCACCTGTACACCGCGCACCGCCAGAAGAAAATGGCGTTCCTGCAGAACGAGGCGCGCGTGATGCGCGAAGTGTTCGGCTACGACACGAAGATGCTGGGCAAGGCGGAACTGCGCGAGCGCTACATCGACGACCACGAGGCGGTGGGCGCCATGCACGAGCCCGACGGCGTGGGCGTGCATCCGCTCAAGCTCGCCTACGGTTATCTGCGGCAGGCGCGCGCGCTGGGCGTGCGCGTTCATCCGGGCAGCCCGGTGCTGGGCTGGCGCGCGGAAAACGGCCGGGTGCGGCTGCAGACGCCGGGCGGCGTGGTGCGCGCGCGGCGGGTGGCGTTCGCCACCGGCGGCTACACCGCGCAGGGCGTCAACCGGCTGCTGGACAACCGCATCATGCCGGTGCTGTCGAACTCGCTGGTCACGCGCGTGTTGTCGCCCGCCGAGCGCGAGGCCGCCGGCCTGAAGAGCACGGTGTTCATCACCGACACGCGCACGCTGCGTTTCTATTACCGCCTGCTGCCGGACGGCCGCATGCAGATAGGCAGCCGCAGCGCGCTGCGCGGCGCGGATGCGCAGCATCCCCGCCACCTGGCCTTGCTGCGCGAGGGGCTGGCGCGCAAGTTTCCCGCGCTCAAAGGGATAGAGGTGGCGTATTCGTGGTGGGGCTGGGTGGACGTCAGCCACGACATGATGCCGCGGGTCACGCAGCCCGATCCGGCCCAGCCGGTGTATTACGCGTTCGGCTATGGCGGCAATGGCGTGGCGTTCTCGGCGCAGGCCGGCCGGCGGCTGGCGCAGCGCATGATGGGCCATGACGACCAGGCCTGGAACCTGCCCATCTACGACACTCCCTTGCCGGGACATCCGTTCGCGCCGTTCCGGCGGCTGGGCCAGGGGCTGCTGTACCGGTGGTACTACTTACGAGACGAACTGCTCTAGGGCGCTGAGGGCGGGGCCGGCCGGTTGCCGGCTTTCGGCCTGCGCGCGGTAGCGGGCCACCACCCTGGCCAGCCTGGCGATGCCCGGCTCGATGTGTTCCGGGCGGATGGACGTGAACCCCACGCGCAGGAAGTTGCGCGGCGCGCTGGCGCCGTCCATGAAGAACACGTCGCCCGGCTCGACCACCACGCCTTCGGCCAGCGCCGCCTCGGACAGCTCGGCGGCGTCCAGCCAGGGCGGGCCTTGCAGCCAGCACGAGGACGATCCGGTGATGGGGATGGCCTTGAAGTCGGGCAGGTGCTGCGCCAGCGCGCGCGCCAGCTCCTGGCCGCGCTTCTGGTAGGCCTGGGACTGCCGGCGCAGCAGCGCGTGGTGATGGCCCAGCGAGATGAACAGCGAGAACGCCCGCTGGATATAGGCCGACGGGTGGCGCAGCATCAGCCGGCGCAGCGCGCGCAGCTCGGCCGTGAGTTCGCGCGGGGCCACGATATAGCCGATGCGCAGGCCGGGCGCGAAGGACTTGGCCAGGCTGCCCACGTAGATCACGCGGCCGTCGCGGTCCAGGCTCTTGAGCGCCGGGATGGCGCCTTCGCCCCAGCGGGTCTCGCTTTCGAAGTCGTCCTCGATGATCAGGCTGTCGGCCTGGCGCGCCAGCGCCAGCAGGGCCTGCCGGCGTTCGGGCGCGAGCGTGACCGTGGTGGGGCACTGGTGGCCGGGCGTGACGAACAGGTAGTCGCAGCCCAGCAGGTGCGTGCCGGTGCGCAGGCCCTGTTCGTCCACCGGCATGGGCAGCAGGTGGCGCGTGTGGCTGGCGAAGATGTTGCGGGCGTCGGGGTAGCCGGGATCTTCCATGCCGACCACCGTGTCCTCGTTGACCAGCAGGTCGGCCAGCAGGTAGAGCGCGTGCTGCGCGCCCACGGTGATGACGATTTCCTCGGCGTCGGCCCATACGCCGCGGCGCGGCAGCACCTGGGTGCGGATCTGCTCGATCAGCGCCGGGTCGTCATGGGTGATGAGGTCGGGCGCCCAGCTGCGGATGTCCAGGACCGACAGGGCCTTGATGCAGCATTCGCGCCATTCGGCGGTGGGGAACAGGTCCTGGTCGAATTGCGCGTAGACGAAAGGGTAGGGCTGCTTCTGCCAGTCGCGCGGCTTGCTGATGTTGCGCTGGCGCGAGGGGCGGAAGCGCAGCCGTTCGTTCCAGCGCACGGCGGGCGCGCCGCCGGCCGGCGGCGCGGGATCGGAGGCGGGGCCGGAATGCCCCTGCATGACGGTCTCGCTGACGAAATGGCCGCTGCGCTCGCGCGAGACGAGGTAGCCTTCGCTGACCAGCTGCTGGTAGGCGAAGACGACGGTGTTGCGCGCGATCCGCAACTGGTCGGCGAGATGGCGGCTGGACGGCACCGGCGTGCCGGGCGGCAGGTGGCCGCTGAGGATGGCGGACACTAGCATCTGGCGCACGCAGCCTTGCAGGCTGAGGTTGGGCGCGCTTTCGCGTTCGAACAGGCGCTCCCACAACACGGGCTTGAGCATCGAGGCCTGGCTGGACATGAGGGCTCCCCCTTGGGTGGACCGCGGGGACGGCGCTGCGTCCCCGGGGCTGCCACTGAGAATAGAGGAGCGGGGTTGGCGAAGGAATGAGGGATTGCCCGGGCGGCGATCAGACCCGTCCCTTCCAGGGTATGGCGAACTTTTCGAGGTAGCGCACCAGCAGGTCGAAGGCGAAGGCGAACACCCCGATCACGATGATGCCCATGATGACCGTGTCGCTGGCCAGGAACTGGGCGGCGTTGAGCACCATGAAGCCCAGGCCGCGATCGGCGGCCACCATTTCGGCGGCGACCAGCGTGGTCCAGCCCACCCCGATGCCGATGCGCATGCCGGTGAAGATTTCGGGCATGGCGGCCTTCAGGATCACGTGCCGGACGATCTGCGCGCGCGAGCCGCCCATGGCGTAGGCCGCGTGGATCTGCTCGATGGACACCGAGCGCACGCCGGCGCGCGCGGCGATCGCCATGGGCGCGAAGATGGCCAGGTAGATCAGCAGGATCTTGGGGAATTCGCCGATGCCGAACCAGATGATGATCAGCGGCAGGTAGGCCAGCGGCGGCAGCGGGCGGTAGAACTCGATGGGCGGGTCGAATATGCCGCGGGCGTAGCGGTTCACGCCCATCAGGATGCCGACCGGGATGGCGGTGGCGCAGGCCAGGAAAAAGGCGCCGAAGACCCGCGACAGGCTGGCCAGCGCGTGCTCGGCCAGGGTGGAGTTGGCCACGCCTTCGGTCATGGCGAAGACGAACTTGTCGTAGACCGCCAGGGGCGAGGGCAGGAACAGCGGCCGCACCCAGCCGGCGGCCGTCACCAGGAACCACAGCGCGATCAGCGCCAGGCTGGTCAGCAGGCTGATGTGGCCGCTGTAACCCGCGCCCGGCGCGCCGTACACCATGCCCGGCGTCGCGGGTTTGTGGCCCTTAGGCATGGAGGCCCGGCGACGAGGCGACGGCGCGCTCGTCGCCATAGATGATGCCGAGGACCTGCTCGCGCATGTCGATGAAGTCTGGACTGGATTTGATGCCGCGGCCATCTCGGGTCTCCAGGTAGCGTCGGTTGAAGTCCGGCGTAAAGGTGTGCGTGATCCGGCCCGGGCGCGGCGACATGACGATCAGCCGCGAGCCCAGGAACAGCGCCTCTTCCACGCTGTGCGTGATGAAAAAGAACATCTTGCCGGTCTGACGCCAGATGTCCAGCAGCAGCTCCTGGATGGTTTCGCGCGTCAGCGCGTCCAGCGCCGCCATGGGCTCGTCCATCAGCAGCATGGCGGGGTCGCAGGTCAGGGCGCGCGCGATGCCCACGCGCTGCTGCATGCCGCCGGACAGCTGGTAGATCATGTGGCGGTGGAAGTCCTGCAGCCCGACCAGTTCCAGGTTGCGGCGCGCCCGCGCGCGGCGGGTCTGCTTGTCCACGCCCTGCAGCATCAGGCCGAACTCGGTGTTCTCCAGCACGTTCAGCCAGGGCAGCAGGGCGTGCTTCTGGAACACCACGCCACGGTCCGCGCCGGGGCCGACGATGGGCTTGCCGCCCAGCGTGATCTCGCCCTCGGTCGGCGAAAGAAACCCCGCCAGCAGGCTGAGCAGGGTGGTCTTGCCGCAGCCGGAGGCGCCCAGCGCGACCACGAACTCGCCCGGCTGGATGGTGAGGTTGACGTTCTGCAGCGCGATCACCGGGCCGCTGTCGTGCAGGCCGGGGTAGGTGACGCTGACGCTTTCCGCGCACAGGCGCTGCGCGGCGCTGGGGGATGGCTGGGTCATGCCGGCTCCTGGTTGAACGGCGGGGATGGCTACTTGGCCGCCGCCTTGGCGTACTGGCCGTTGACGTGGGCGCTGTAGTCGTCCAGGCTGCGGTCGATCTGCTTCTGGTCCTTGAGGAACTTGGCGCTGGCCGCGAACGCGCGCGCCGCGCCCGATTCCTTGCCGCCGCCCAGCCACTCGTTGGAAGCCTGCTCCTGCGCGGTGGGAAACACCAGCAGCTTGAGCGCCTCGACCACGTCTTCGGGCTTGCCGCCGATCAGCTTGACCATGCCCTTGACCTGCGGCGAATCGGCCGTCCATTTGGCGCCGTTGGCGCGATAGTCGGCGTAGGACTTGGCCAGCACGGCGGTGAACGCCGCCATGAACTTGGGATGCTTGGCGGCCCAGGCCCGGTCGGCCACGATGCCGTCGAAGGTGGGCACGCTGGCCTTGCCGATCTGTTCCGAGTCCGCAATGATCTTGCCGGTCTTGGCGATCTCGGTGAGCGCCGGCGGCCAGACGTAGGCGGCGTCGATGTCGCCGCGCTGCCAGGCGGCGACGATCTGCGGCGGCTGCATGTTCAAGAGGCGCACCTCGCGCGGGTTGATCTTCCAGACCTGCTCCAGCCCCACCAGCAGGTGGAAGTGCGAGGTGGAGACGAACGGCGTGGCGATGCGCTTGCCCTTCAGGTCGGCCGTGCCGTTGATGCCGGAGCCGTTGCGCGCCACCAGCGCTTCGGACTTGCCGATGTTGTCCAGCACCCAGAAGAGCTCCATGTCCACGCCGCGCGTGGAAGCCGCGGTGATGCCGGTCGAGCCCAGCACGCCGACCGGCACGTTGCCCGAGGCCAGCGCGGTGGAGATGTCGCCGCCGGACGTGAACTGGCGCCAGTCCACCTGGTAGCCCGCCTGCTTGAGCGCGGCGTCGAAGCTGCCGTCGGCGATGGCGGACAGGAATGGGCCGACGATCAGCTGGTATCCGACCACGAGCTTGGTCTGGGCGTATGCGGGAGCGGCCAGCAGCGCGGCGGCCAGGCCGGCCAGGGCGCAGCGGCGGATGAGGCGGGATATCGCGTTCATGGTGATCTCCGTGGGTGAGACCGCGTTCCGGCGCGTCCGGCTACGCCGCGTTGCTGCGGTTTGATGTCAGTTTGCCCGGATGGATTCGGAACGCTAGGACCAGATGGGGAGATCAGTAGGTGCCAAAGAGACGGTGCGTTCAGGTCCGGCTGAATTGCTCGACCAGGAAATCGAGAAAGGCGCGCAGCTTCGGGGCGACATGCTGTCTGGACGGATAGACCGCATAGAGCGTGGTTTCGACCGTGGCCCAGTCTTCGAGCGCCGCCTGCAGCCGCCCCGCTTTCAAATCGTCCTCGACGTAAGGACGAGGCATCAGGCTCAGGCCCAGCCCGCCGCGCAGCGCATCGCGCACGGCCAGGCTGGATGACACGGAGTATTGCCCTTTGACCGCGATGCTTTCGGTGTGGCCGTTCTTGCTGAACTCCCATGCGTCCGCATGCCCCGAAAGGCTGAACCGGATGCAGTTCAGCGCCTTCAGGTCGGCGGGCGCTTGCGGCTTTCCATGCGTCTTGAAATAGGATGGCGCCGCGCACAGCACGTGCGGCATGACCGCCAGCTTTCTGGCGATCAGGCTGGAGTCTTCGAGCTTGTCGCTGCCGCGGACGGCGAGGTCGACACCCTCGCGGATGAGGTCGACCCGCCTGTCGTCCAGATGCAGGTCGAGCCTGAGGTCGGGATGGCGCGCCAGGAATCCGGGGATGGCGGCCGACAGGCGCGTCAGGGTCACGGTCATGGGCGCGCTGACGCGCAGCGTGCCGCTGGGCGCCGCCTTGACCGGGCAGAGGGCCTGGTCCGCTTCGACCAGCGCGTCGAGCCCGCGCGTCACGTGCTCCAGGTAGATCCTGCCTTCTTCGGTCAGGGCCATGCGCCGCGTGGTCCGGTTGATGAGCCGCACGCCCACGTGCGCTTCCAGTTCGGCGATGTTCTTGCTGACGGCCGCGGGCGAGAGTCCGAGCCGGCGCCCGGCCTCGGCGAAGCTGTTGCGTTCCGCCACCTGGCGGAATACCTGCAAGGCGGTCAGGCGGTCCATGGATAATATTCTTTTGGTAAATAATGAATTTGTATTATCGAATATTATCTTTATTGGGTGAACTATGTATATTTTTCCGTAAGCCCCTCAAGAGCAGAACGAAATGATGATCGACGTCCTGGAAATCGCATGAGCACGCGCGGCGCCGATCTGCTGCTGACGGCCGTGGCCCCCGCCATATGGGGCAGCACGTATATCGTCACGACCGAATTCCTGCCCGGCTTTGCGCCGATGACGGTGGCCATGCTGCGCGCGCTGCCGGCCGGGTTGCTGCTGCTCCTGATCGTGCGGCGCCTGCCTGCCGGCATATGGTGGCTGCGCATCTTCGTCCTGGGCGCGCTCAATTTCTCCATCTTCTGGAGCATGCTGTTCATCTCGGCGTACCGCCTTCCGGGCGGCGTCGCCGCAACCGTGGGCGCGGTCCAGCCGCTGATCGTGGTGTTGCTGGCCGCCGTTCTGCTGGGCAGCGCGCTGCGCGCGATAACGGTCGTGGCGGCCATCGCCGGCGCCTTCGGCGTGGCGCTGCTGGTGCTGACGCCGGGCGCCTCGCTCGATGCCGTCGGCGTCGCGGCCGGCCTGGCCGGGGCGGTGTCGATGGCGTTCGGAACGGTGCTGAGCCGCAAGTGGCGGCCGCCGGTGTCGCTGCTCACCTTCACCGCGTGGCAATTGACGGCGGGCGGCCTGCTGCTGGTTCCGGTGGCGCTGCTGTTCGATCCGTCCATGGGGCTGCCGACCGGACGCAACCTGATCGGACTGGCATGGCTGGGGCTGATCGGCGCGGCCCTGACCTATATGCTCTGGTTCCGCGGCATCGCGCGGCTGGAATCGGCCGTCGTGTCCTCGCTGGGCTTTCTCAGCCCGGTCACCGCGGTGCTGCTCGGTTGGCTGTTCCTGGGCCAGACGCTGACCCCGGTTCAGCGCATCGGCGTGGCCCTCGTCATCGGCAGCATCTGGTTCGGCCAGCGCGCCGGCGTCCGGAACCAGACTGGAGGGATGGCTGCGCAGCAGCCGGAACGACGTTAAGCTCGATGCCGTCCACTGAACGGAGGCATCCCCCATGGCCCGCATCGAGTCCGTAGACATTTTCCTGGTCGACCTGCCGCCCAAGACCGTGCGCACCGACGCCGTGCAGAGTTTCGAACGGCAGGAAACCCCAATCGTGCGCATCACCGACAGCGACGGCGCGGTGGGAGTGGGCTACAGCTACACCATCGGCACGGGCGGCTCGGCGGTGGCGCGCCTGCTGGACGAACACCTGGCGCCCATGCTGCCCGGCCGCGAGGCCGAAGACATCGAAGGCCTGTGGCGGGACCTGATGTACCGGGTCCATGCGACCACGGTGGGCGCGCTGACTTCCATCGCGCTGGCCGCCATCGACACCGCGCTATGGGATTTGCGGGCGCGCCGCGCCGGCCTGCCGCTGCACCGGCTGGCCGGCGGGGCCAAGGATCGCATCGCGCTCTACACCACCGAGAGCGGCTGGCTGCACCTGCCCGCGCAGGCCCTGGTCGAGGGCTGCCAGCAGGCGCGGGCCGATGGCCTGCGCGGCGCCAAGCTCAAGGTCGGACGGCCTCACGTATCCGAGGACGTGGCGCGCATCGCGGCGGTGCGCGAGGCGATGGGAGAGGGCTGGGAGATAATGGTGGACGCCAACCAGGGCTTTTCGCTGCCCGAGGCGATACGCCGGGCGCGCGCCTTCGAAGCGCTGGACCTGGCCTGGCTGGAAGAACCGATACATGCCGACGACGTGCACGCGCATCGGCGCCTGTCGGAGTCCACCGGCCTGCCCATCGCGGTGGGCGAGTCGCTCTACAGCCTGTCGCAGTTCAAGGACTATCTGCATAGCGGCGCGTGCTCGGTGGTGCAGGTGGACGTGGGACGGATCGGCGGCATTACGCCGTGGCTGAAAGTGGCGCACCTGGCCGAAGCCTACAACGTGCCGGTCTGCCCGCACTTCCTGATGGAAATCCACGTGGCGCTGTGTTGCGCCGTGCCCAACAGCCGCTGGCTGGAATACATCCCGCAGCTGGACCTGATTACCGAGTCGCGCCTGCGGATCGAGGACGGCCACGCGCTGCCGTCGCAGGAGCCGGGGCTGGGGATTGCGTGGGACTGGGCCGCGATCGAGCGGCTGGCGGGGTCTCGCAGCCGGCACGGGTGATTGGCGGCCGGGGCCGCCCGATGGGTTGCGCGCGCTCGCGGTTCTCTTTCTTGCCTATGGTTTCTCGCGCTGCACCCATCCTACCGGATCAGGCTGAGGAATTCCGCGCGGGTCGAGGGGTTGTCGTGGAACTCGCCCAGCATCACGGACGTGACCATGGACGAATTCTGTTTTTCGACCCCGCGCATCATCATGCACATGTGCTGGGCCTCGATCACCACGGCCACGCCGGCGGCGCCGGTGACCGACTGTACGGCCTCGGCCACCTGGCGGCTGAGGTTTTCCTGGATCTGCAGGCGGCGCGCGTACATCTCGACGATGCGCGCCACCTTGGACAGGCCCAGCACCTTGCCGTTGGGCAGGTAGGCCACGTGCGCCTTGCCGATGAAGGGCAGCATGTGGTGCTCGCACAGCGAATACAGCTCGATGTTCTTGACCAGCACGATCTCGCGCGTGTCGGAGGTGAACAGCGCGCCGTTGACGATCTCTTCCAGGTTCTGGCCGTAGCCGCGGCACAGGTGGCGCATGGCCTTGGCGGCACGCGCCGGCGTATCGGCCAGCCCTTCGCGGGACGGATCTTCCCCCAGCTGTTCGAGTATGGCGGTGTAGTGTTGTTCCAATGACATGGGGGACTCCTGGATGCTGCGGCGTTTTGCTGTTGCTCTGGGACGCAAGTCTACCTCAGGGTCAGACCCCTCGGTTCTCTACGGCGTATTTGATGAGCTCGGCCTGACCGTCTATGCCGAGTTTGCGCTTGATGTTCAGCCGGTGCGTTTCCACCGTGCGCACCGACAGGCCGAGGTCGTGGGCGATCTGCTTGTTGGCGTGGCCGCTGGCGATGTGGCGCAGCACGTCGCGTTCGCGCTGGGTCAGCAGGGTGGCCGGCGCGCTGGCCTGGGACAGGCGCAGCGCGACGGCGGCGCTGAAGTAGCTGCGCCCGGCCATGACGGCCTCGATGGCGGTGACGATTTCGTGCGCCGGCTCGTCCTTGAGCAGATAGCCGCGCGCGCCCGCCTTGACGGCCTGCACCATGTATTCGGGGTTGTCGTGCATCGACAGCACCAGCACGGCGATCTGCGGGTAGCGCTCGTGCAGTTCGGCGGTCAGTTCCAGGCCGCCGACGCCGGGCATGTTCAGGTCCATCAGCGCCAGGTGCGGCAGCGTGCCGCCCTGCGGGTCCTCGGCCATACAGGCGCCCAGGAAGGCGCGGGCCGCGGCGGCGTTGCCGGCCTCGCCGACCACGCGCAGGTGCGGCACGGTCTCCAGGCGCAGGCGCAGTCCGTCGCGCACCAGCGGATGGTCGTCGATCAGCAGGAGTCGGACAGGGGCGGGCTTGGCGGTCATGCTTGGGGCTCCGGAGCGGAGACGGCAGGCGGCAGGGGCAGCCAGGCCTGCAGGATCGTGCCGTGGGCGGTGGATCGGAAAGTCAGGTTACCCGATAGCGCATTCATGCGTTCGCGCATGTTGCGCAGGCCGATGCCGCGGCGCGGGTCCTGCTGCACTTCGTCGTAGTCGAAGCCGCGGCCGTCGTCGGCGATGGTCAGGCGCAGGTCGCGTTCGGAATAGGCCAGGGTCATGTCGGCACGGGTCGCGCCGGCGTGGCGGATGACGTTGGTCAGCGCTTCCTGGGTCACGCGGAACAGGGCGGTGGCGTAGGCTTCGGGCAGCTTGACCGGACGGCCGGTGGTGTGCAGGCGCACGGCCAGCGGCGGCGCGCCGTCCGGGCTGGGGATGGCGAACTCGCGGCCCAGGTGTTCGAGCGCGGCCGGCAGGCCCAGGTCGTCGAGCAGGGTGGGGCGCAGGTTGTGCGAAATCCGGCGCACTTCGCCCACGGCGGTGTTCAGGCGCTCCAGCGCGCCGCCCAGCGGACCGTCGATGTGGGCCAGCGCGCCGGCGTCGGCCGGCAGCGACTGGCGCAGCCGTTCGCGCGCGGCTTCCAGCGACAGCTTGCTCGACACCAGCACCTGGCTGATGCCGTCATGCAGCTCGCGCGACAGGCGGGCGCGTTCGTCCTCCTGGGTGCGCACCAGCTGCCGCGCCATCAGGCGCAGCTTGGCGTCGGACTGGCGGTGGTCGCTGATGTTCAGGGCCAGGCCGCAGGCGGCCACGCCCAGGATGGAGACGGCGGCGATGCCGGCCACCCAGGTGAACATATTGATGATGTTGGCCTGCGCCGCCGCGTCGATGCGCTCCAGCGCCTGTTCCACGTCGTCCAGGTAGATGCCGGTGCCCAGCATCCAGCCCCAGCGCTCCAGCACCACGACGTAGCCCAGCTTTTCCTCGGTCTGGTGGGTGGAGGGCTTTTCCCACAGATAGCGCACCGCCTCGCCTTCCTGGCCGCTGCGGCGGGCGGCGGTCAGCAGGTTCTGGATCACGGGCTGGCCGTGGGTGTCGCGCAGGTTCCACAGGTCCTGGCCCACCAGTTCCGGCTGGCGCGGGTGCATCAGGTTGCGGCCGTGCAGGTCATAGACGAAGAAATAGCCGTCGTGGCCGAATTCCATCTGCGCCAGCAGGTCCAGCGCGCGCTGGCGCGTGGCCTCGTCGTCGGACAGGGCCTGCAGCGGGGCGATGGCGCTATAGGCCAGGTTCACGTAGTGGCGCAACTCGCCTTCCTTGCTCGCCAGCCAGGCGTTCTCGACCACCTGTTTCTCGCGCTGGGCCAGTTGCAGGCCCTGCACGTAGACGGCGACCGTGATGGCGGCCAGCGCCACCAGCAGGGGCACGGCCGCCAGCAGCAGGATTTTCAGGCGCAGCTTCATAGGGATTTGTATCAGCGCGGATTCGCTTGTTGCGATGCAATATCGCGTGGGCCCCGATGGAGGAACGTTCGGGGCATGCCGCAGATTTTACGATTTCCGGAAAATTATGTTGCGGCGCATTGCGTAGTAATACGTAGCGGGCTTGCGTAGTTCCGCGCTTGTTGCTGCCGGGGCAAAACGAAATACTAGCGTCCGCGCTTACCGGGCGCAGTGTGGACGCGTGCGTCCGCCACCCCACAACAATGAGTCTGCCTTCCGCGGGACGACAACAGCGTTTCCACGCCAAGAGCATGGCGGGAGGCAAGAGGAGCAGTTATGCAAACCAGCAGTAAAGGACTGGGTCAACACCTGGTCTGGCTGGCGGTTGCGGTGCTGGGCGCGTTCGCGCTGGGCACCGTGGCGCTGGCCAGAGGGGAGACCATCAACGCGCTATGGGTGGTGATCGCCGCCGTCTGCGTCTATCTGATCGCGTATCGCTACTACAGCCGATTCATCGCCAACAAGGTCTTCCAGCTGGACCCCACGCGCATGACCCCGGCCTGGAAGTACAACGACGGCCTGGACTACGTGCCGACCAACAAGCACGTGCTGTTCGGCCACCACTTCGCCGCGATCGCCGGCGCCGGTCCGCTGGTCGGCCCGGTGCTGGCCGCGCAGATGGGTTATCTGCCGGGCATGCTGTGGATCCTGGCCGGCGTGGTGTTCGCCGGCGCGGTGCAGGATTTCACCATCCTCTTCATCTCGACCCGCCGTGACGGCCGCTCGCTGGGCGACCTGGTCAAGTCCGAACTGGGCAAGGTCCCGGGCGTGATCGCGCTGTTCGGCGCCTTCATGATCATGGTCATCATCCTGGCGGTGCTGGCGCTGATCGTGGTCAAGGCCCTGACGCACTCGCCCTGGGGCACGTTCACCGTGGCCGCGACCATCCCCATCGCGCTGTTCATGGGCGTGTACCTGCGCTATATCCGTCCGGGCAAGATCGGCGAAGTCTCCATCATCGGCTTCGTGGGCCTGATGGCCGCCATCACCTTCGGCCAGGACGTGGCCGCGCACCCGGTGATCGGCCCGATGTTCGACTTCGACGGCAAGGGCCTGACCTGGATCCTGATCATCTACGGCTTCATCGCCTCGGTGCTGCCGGTGTGGCTGCTGCTGGCGCCGCGCGACTACCTGTCGACCTTCCTGAAGATCGGCACCATCGTCGGCCTGGCCATCGGCATCGTGGTGGTTGCGCCCGAACTGAAGATGCCCGCGCTGACGCAGTTCGTCGACGGCACCGGTCCGGTGTGGTCGGGCAACCTGTTCCCGTTCCTCTTCATCACGATCGCCTGCGGCGCCGTGTCGGGCTTCCACGCCCTGATCTCCTCGGGCACCACGCCCAAGCTGATCGAGAACGAAACCCAGGCCCGCTACATCGGCTACGGCGGCATGCTGATGGAATCCTTCGTGGCCATCATGGCCCTGGTGGCGGCCTGCGTGATCGAGCCGGGCATCTACTACGCCATGAACAGCCCGGCCGCGGTCATCGGCACCACGCCGGACCAGGTCGCCCAGGTGGTTTCGAGCTGGGGCTTCGTGGTGACGCCGGCCGACCTGGTGCAGACCGCCAAGGACGTGGGCGAAAGCACCATCATCTCGCGCGCCGGCGGCGCGCCCACGCTGGCCGTCGGCATGGCGCACATCCTGCACCAGGCCCTGGGCGGCCCGAGCATGATGGCGTTCTGGTATCACTTCGCCATCCTGTTCGAAGCCTTGTTCATCCTGACGGCCGTCGACGCCGGCACGCGCGCGGGCCGCTTCATGCTGCAGGACCTGCTGGGCACCTTCGCGCCCTCGCTCAAGCGCACCGACTCGCTGCCCGCCAACCTGATCGCCACCGGCCTGTGCGTACTGGCCTGGGGCTACTTCCTGTACCAGGGCGTGGTCGATCCGCTGGGCGGCATCAACACGCTGTGGCCGCTGTTCGGCATCGCCAACCAGATGCTGGCCGCGGTGGCGCTGACGCTGGGCACCGTGGTGCTGTTCAAGATGAAGCGCGACCGCTATGCGTGGGTCACCGTGCTGCCGACGATCTGGCTGCTGGCGTGCACGCTGACGGCCGGCTGGCAGAAGATCTTCGACGCCGATCCGCGCGTCAGCTTCCTGGCGCACGCCGCCAAATACAACGCGGCGATCGCCGAAGGCAAGGTCCTGGCCCCGGCCAAGTCGCTGGCGGAGATGTCCCGCGTGGTGTTCAACGACTACATCAACGCCGGCCTGTGCGGTATCTTCATCTTCGTCGTGGTGAGCATTCTGGTGTTCGGCCTGCGTTCGGTGCAGCGCGCGCGCAACGAGAACAAGCCCACCGCCCGCGAAACCCCGTACGAGACGCTGCCCGCCGGCGCCGGCGCGGATTGAGCAGGAGAGCCGCATGCTGTTCGCCAACATGAGCTCGGCCGCCGGCGCGGCCGGCCGCTACCTGGGGCAGACGCTCCGGCTGATGGTGGGGGTGCCCGACTACGAGACCTACGTCGAGCACGTGCGGCGCACCCATCCCGACCGGGAGCCGATGAGCTACGAAGAGTTCTTCCGCGAGCGCCAGGACGCGCGCTACGGCGGCAAGAAACGCATCGGCTGCTGCTGACGCCAAAAGGCCTCGCCACCCCCGGCGAGGCCTTTTTTCTTGGCACTCAGAACGAGGCCGTGAGGCTGGCGTAATAGGCGCGGCCGGGTTCGTTGTAGGTGGCCGCGCCGGCCTCGACCGCGTTGCCTTCGCGGTAGCGCTTCTTGTCCAGCAGGTTGCTCACGCCCACGCGCAGCCGCAGGTTGCGGTTGAACGCGTAGCCGGCGCTCAGGCCCACCAGGGCGTAGGGGCTGACGCCTTGCAGCCCGCGGTCCGTGATCGCCTCGCCGCGGCGCGGGTTCAGGGTCGGGCCTTGCTGCCGGCCGTAGTAGGTCAGGTTGGCCTGCAGCGAAAGCCGTTCGGTGGCGTACCAGTCCAGCGTGGAATTGACGGTGTATTTCGGGATCACGCTCAGCGGCTGGCCGTCGTCCTTGCTTTCGCTGCGGATCATGTAGGTGAAGTTGGTGTTCCAGTCCAGGTCCGGCGCCAGGGCGATGAACAGATTGCCTTCCACGCCCTCGACCACCGCCTTGCCGGCGTTGCTCCATTGCAGCACGCGCGCGCCGTTGGCCAGGCGGTAGGCGATGTCGGTGCCGGCGACGATCTTGTTGCGGTAGTCGTTGCGGAAATAGGCCGCGCTCGCGCGCCAGCCGCCCGGGTCGTACTCGAAGCCGATTTCCTTGTTGACGCTGGTCTCGGGCGCCAGATCGCGGTTGCCGACGAGATAGCAGCCGTTGCGGTTGGCCTGCGATACCGGGCAGCCGTAGCCGCGGCTGTACATCAGGTAGTTGGGGTTGGACTGGTACAGGTTGGGCGCCTTGTAGGCGCGCGCGACGCCGCCTTTCAGGCGCAGCGCCGCGGTGAGCTCGTAGGCGGCGTTCAGGCTGGGGCTCCAGTTGCTGCCGAACTTGTCGTTGCGGTCGAACCGCAGGCCCGGCGTCAGCGTGGCGCGCGCGCCGGCCTGGATGTTGTCCTCCAGGAAGAGCGCATAGCTGTTCTGGGCGGTTTTCGGGTCGCGGCCGTCCATGGCCACGCCGCCGATGGCGCCTCCGGTATAGGTCTGGCGCAGGCTGGCGGCGTCTTCCAGCGATTCGCGCAGCCATTCCACGCCTATCGTGGCGACCTGCTCGAAGCCCAGCTCGAACGGCAGGTTCACTTCGCCCACGGCGCTCCAGTTGCGCAGCCGCGACGTGGCCCGGCCCAGGTCCACCGGCATGCCTTCGCCGCCGCCGGCCAGGCCCTCGTTCTGGCGCGCATTGCGCGTGTAGTCGTAGCCCAGCGCGGCGCGCGATGTGCCCCAGTCCCAGACGCCGCGGTGGGTCAGGCCCAGGCTTTCGCGGTAGAGCGCGCTGGTTTCCTTGCCGTACAGGCTGTCGGAGAAGGACGAGGTGCTGTTGAGCATGGTGTCGCCGGCGTACAGATTGCCCTGGCGGCTGAACGCGGCCTCCAGGTCCACCGTGTTGCGGGCATCCGGGCGCCACGAGAACAGCGCGTTCAGGTCCTGGTTGACCACGCCTTCGCGGCCGGCCGATTCCGCCAGGCCGTCGGCGTTGAGCTGCGAGCGCGCGGCGTTGATGTTGCGCGCGTCGGGATTGGTTTTGTTGTAGTTGCCGTAAAGCCGCAGGCTCAGGGTGTCGCTGATCGGGCCGCTCAGGCGGATGCCGACGCGGTTGGTATTGCCTTCGTCGCTGTCCTCGGGCTGGTTCAGGTAGTAGGTGAGCGACCCGCCGAACCGGTCCGCGGGACGCTTGGTGACGATGTTCACCACGCCGCCCATCGCGCCCGAGCCATAGCGCGCGGCGGCCGGTCCGCGCAGCACCTCGATGCGCTCGACTTCCTCGGCCGGCACCCAATTGCTGTCGCCGCGGGTGTCGCGGTCGCCGTTCCAGCCGTAGCGCACCGCATTGCGCGACGTGGCGGGCCGGCCGTCGATCAGGATCAGCGTGTTCTCGGGGCCCATGCCGCGGATGTCGATCTGGCGGCTGTTGCCGCGCGAGCCGCTGGCGCTGTTGCCGGTGAGGTTCACGCCGGGTTCGCGGCGCACGATGTCCGACAGATCGTTGACGGGCGGGCGACGGGCGATCTCGTCGGCCGTGATCACCGAGACGCCGAGCGCTTCCTTGACTTCTTCTTCGGCGGTGCCCAGCACCTGCACGGTCGGCAGTTCCGGGACGGCCTGCGCGGCGGCGATGGTTCCATGCAGGCCGCAAAGCAGCAGGGCGGCGTAGTTCAGACGGTGCACTGACATTTCTCCAAGAGCAGAAAGGCAACCCGGAAGCGGGCGGCCATGTTTTAATTGAGAACGATTGCTATTTGAATTTCGGCGAAATTATGTCAGCGGCTACACGCGCCGGGGTTTGCGGCGCCACCACAAAACTTTGCGGCAGCGCCAACTCCCCAGAATCGGACCAAGAGAAAGCAGGCGGCGTGGGCGGGCCGCAACTGCTGCCGGCGCGCCCGGACGGGTATGGCCGGACGGCCGCGGCGCGTCCGCGCGCCATGCTGGAGGGCTGGTCCGACCTGACGGAACTGGCGCCGGGCTTGGTGCTGAGGCGCCTGGACGTGCGCGATCTGCAGGGCGCGAGCGCGCGCGGCTCGCTGCGGCCGGGCCTGCACATTGCCCTGGTGGTGGGCGGGCGCGTGAACGTGACGCTGGCCGGCCAGCGGCTGGCCCTGGGGCCGCGCCCCGACGGCAAGGTGCTGGGCGTGGCGCTGTCGGTGCGGGAGCCGGACGGTTTCGTGCGCGAATCGTGCCTGGGCGACATCGAGCGCACGGTGCTGCTGAGGCTGGAACACGAATGGATGGACCGCCAGCGGCTTTGCGCCGGACTGCCGGCGCTGCGCAATTTCGCGCAACGCCACATGGCGTTGCGGACCTGGCAGGCTTCGGGGCCGGCGGTCGCGGCGGCGGAGCAGATGCTGCGTCCGCCCGTGATGGCGCCGTCGCTGTGGCGTCTTTACCAGCAGTCGCGCGCGCTGGCCATTCTGGTGGACGCGTTGGAAGGGCTACAGGACGGGGCGGCCGAACACACGCCGGAACTCGGCCAGCGCGAGCGCCTGCGCATGATGGCGCTGCGCGAACTGCTGGACGAGGGCGGCGCCGATGCGCTGTCGCTGGCGCAGATCGCGGCCCGGGCGTGCATCAGCGTCAATACGCTGCAACGCCATTTCCGGGCGATGTGGGGCACCACGGTCGCCCAGTACCTGCGCGAGCGCAAGCTGGCGCGCGCGCGGCTGGCGCTGGAGGTCGATGGCGTCAGCGTGACGCAGGCGGCGTGGCTGGCCGGCTATAACAGCGCGGCCAATTTCGCCACCGCGTTCCGGCGCAGGTTCGGCATGACGCCGGGGCAGGTGCGCGCGCGCCGCCGCTGACGCAGCCGGGCGGCGCGGCGCGCGGGATCAGCGCTTCATGCCGTCCTTGGACATGCCATCCTTGGCCATGCCGTCGTGCGACATGCCGTCCTTGCCCATCTTGTCCTTGGACATCTGGTCCTTGCCCATGGCGTCCTTGCCCATGGCGTCCTTGGACATGCCGTCCTTGCCCATCGCATCCTTGCCCATCTTGTCCTTGGACATCTGGTCCTTGCCCATGCCGTCCTTGGACATGGCGCTGTGGTCGCCGGCTTTCTTGTCCATGGCGTCGGCCGCGAGCGCCGTGGTGGCGGCGCCGAAGGCCAGGCAGATAGCGAATGCTGCGGTAGCGTAAGTCTTCATGGTGTGTTCCTTTTAGAACAGGGGTGGGGGAAAAAATCTTGGCCTAGCTGCCGCCGAACCAGTTGTAGCCCTGGTCCTCCCAGTAGCCGCCGGGATAGGTGTTGGTGACGAAGATCGCCTGGACGTGCTTGGGGTTCTTGTAGCCAAGCTTGGTCGGCATGCGCAGCTTCATGGGAAAGCCGTATTCGCGCGGCAGCGTGCGGCCGTCATAGGTCAGCGCCAGGATGGTCTGGGGATGCAGGGCGGTGGGCATGTCGATGCTGGTGTAGTAGTCGTCGGCGCACTTGAATCCCACGTACCTGGCGCTCAGGTCCGCGCCCACGCGCTTGAGGAAATCCGCGAACGGCACGCCGCCCCATTTGCCGATGGCGCTCCAGCCTTCCACGCAGATGTGGCGGGTCACCTGTTCGGCCTGGGCCATGGCGCGCAGCTCCTCGAGCCGCCAGGCGCGGCGGTCGGCGACCAGGCCGCTGACTTCCAGCCGGAACGATTCCTCGTCCACGCGCGGCGCCTGGTCGATGCCGTAATAGGCGTTGAACGGAAACGGCCGCGCGATCACGGATTCGGGATAAGTGGGAGCCAGCTGGGTCGGATCGAACAGCCAGCCCTGGACGCGGTCGTTCCAGCGCGACACCGCGGCCAGCGCGCGCTCCACGCCTTCGTCGTCGGCCAGCGAGCAGCCCGACAGCATGGCCAGCCCGCCCAGGGTCAGCCCGCGGCGCAGGAAGGCGCGGCGCGCCGGCTGCGGCAGGCGCTTTTCCAACAGTCCGCCGGCTTCGCGCAGGATCTCCGCGGCGTCCGGGCGGGCGGCGGCGAGACGGTTTTTCGGCTTGGATTGCGGATTCATTCGTGGCTCCCGTTCGTTTGCTCAGCGCCCGCGGATCATGGCGGCCAGGCTGCGCGGCACCACGGCCACCATCAGCACGTGCACCGCGACGAAGGCCGCGAGCAGGGCCATGGCGTAGAAGTGCACCAGGCGCGCCCCTTCGTATCCGCCCATCAGTTCGCGCAGCAGTTCGAACTGCACCGATTTCCACAGCACCAGGCCGGAGGCGACCAGCAGCGCGATGTCGGCCATCGCGAACAGGTAGGCCAGGCGCTGCAGCTGGTTGTAGCGGCGCGGGTCGGCGTGCGAGAGCCGGCCGCGCAAGGCCGCGCCCAGGTCGGCGGCCAGGCCGCGCAGGCTCAGCGGAAAGAATTTGCGGCGCAGCCGGCCGGTGGCGAGATTGGCGGCCAGGTACAGCACGCCGTTACCGGCCAGCAGCCACATGCCGGCGAAATGCCATTGCAGGGCGCCGCCCAGCCAGCCGCCGAGCGTGACTTCGGCGGGGAAGCTGAAGTCGAACAGCGGCGAGGCGTTGTAGATGCGCCAGCCGCTGGCGGCCATGACGCCCACGGCCAGCGCGTTCAGCCAGTGCTGGATGCGCAGCCAGCCGGGGTGGACAGGGCTGGCGCCAGGGGCGCGGTGGGCGGGAATGGCCGGCATGGAAGGCTCCGGGTTGCTTGTCGTTGGCGACATTCTTGTCCGGGGCCGGTGGCGAAGTCCTCACGCAAACTTAAATTAAATGTGATAACTCGCCGCGCGCGGATTGGCGACAATACGCGCATCATTCCCCATCCGAGCTGCCCATGGACACGCCCCGACGCGTACTGATAGTCGAAGACGACGCCCACATCGCGGAACTGCTGCGCATGCACCTGCGCGACGAAGGCTATGCGGTCGAACACGCCGCCGACGGCCACGACGGCATGCGCAGGCTGGAGGAAGGCAACTGGGACGCGCTGGTGCTGGACCTGATGCTGCCCGGGATCGACGGGCTGGAGATCTGCAAGCGGGCGCGCGGCATGGCGCGCTACATCCCCATCATCATCACCAGCGCGCGCTCCAGCGAAGTGCACCGCATCCTGGGCCTGGAGCTGGGCGCGGACGACTATCTGGCCAAGCCGTTCTCCATGCTGGAGCTGGTGGCGCGCGTGCGCGCGCTGCTGCGCCGCAGCGAGGCGCTGGAGCGCAACGCGCGGCTGGACGCCGGCAGCCTGTCGCTGCACGGCCTGGCCATCGATCCGCTGGCGCGCACGGCCGACGTCGACGGCCGCCGGCTGGAGCTGACGCCGCGCGAATTCGACCTGCTGCTTTTCTTTGCGCGCAATCCGGACCAGGTGTTCTCGCGCCTGGACCTGCTGAACCAGGTGTGGGGCTACCGGCACGAAGGCTACGAGCACACGGTCAACACCCACATCAACCGGCTGCGCGCCAAGATCGAGGCGGACGCGTCCAATCCGCAGCGCATCCTGACGGTCTGGGGCCGGGGCTACAAATTCGCGGCGGCGCCCGGCCGCGCGGGAGACGCGGCATGAAACGCCTGACGCTCACCCAACGCCTGTCGGGCGTGTTCGCGCTGCTGCTGCTGGCCTGCTGCGGCGCCTCGGCCTGGCTGCAGATCGCCGCCAATTCGCGCTACCAGCAGGAGGTGGTGCAGCGCCTGTCCAGCGGGCTGGCGCAGCATATCGCCGGCACCAACGAGCTGATGGACGTCAACGGCTGGCGGCCGCAGGCCGTGCGCTCGCTGTTCGACATGCTGATGGCGGTGAATCCGGCGGTGGAGGTCTATCTGCTGTCCAACGACGGCCACATCGTGGCCGACGCCGCGCCGCCCGGCGAAATCAAGCGCGGGCGCGTCGACATGAAACCGATCCGCCGGCTGCTGGCCGGAGACATGATGCCCATCGTCGGCGACGATCCGCGCAATCCGCAGGCGCGGAAAGTCTTCAGCGCCGCGCCGGTGCGCGTGGGCGGACAGGAGCAGGGCTATGTCTACGTGGTGCTGCAGGGCCAGGCGCGCGACGCGCTGGCCCAGGACGTGTCGCGCAGTTCGGTGCTGCGCATGACCTTGTGGTCCATCGGTCTGGTGGCGCTGCTGGGCCTGGCCGCCGGCCTGGCGGCGTTCGCGCTGATCACGCGGCCGTTGCGCGGCCTGACGCGCGCGGTGCGCGCTTTCGGCACGGACGACGGCATGGCGCTGGCCGCGCTGGAAGGTCCGGACGACGGGCGCGCCGGCGAGCGCGGCGACGAAATCGAGGTGCTGCGCCGCAGCTTCGTGCAGATGGGCGCGCGCATCTCCGAGCAATGGCGCGAGCTGACGCGGCAGGACCAGCAGCGGCGCGACCTGGTCGCCAATATTTCGCACGACTTGCGCACGCCGCTGACTTCGCTGCACGGCTACCTGGAAACGCTCCGGCTCAAGGACGCCACGCTGGAGCCGGCCGAGCGGCGCCGCTACCTGGACATCGCGCTGGCGCAGAGCCGCAAGGTGGGCCGGCTGGCGCAGGAGCTTTTCGAGTTGGCGCGGCTGGAGTCCGGCCTGGTGCGGCTGGAGCCCGAAACCTTTTCGCTGCCGGAGCTGGCGCAGGACGTGATCCAGAAATTCGAGCTGGCCGCCGAGGCGCGCCAGCAGCGGCTGGCCACCGACATCGCGCACGGGCTGCCGCCGGTGCGCGCGGACCTGGGTCTGATCGAACGGGTGCTGACCAACCTGCTGGACAACGCCATCCGCCACAGCCCGCCGGGCGGGCGCATCGAACTGCGCCTGGGCGCGGCGCAGGACCGGGTGCGCGTACAGGTCAGCGATTCCGGCGACGGCATCCCGCAAGCGCTGCGCCCCGGGCTGTTCGTGCGGGCCAGCGCGCTGAACCGCGGGCCGGGGGAAAGCGGCGGGCTGGGGCTGGTGATCGTGCAGCGCATCCTGCAACTGCACCAGAGCGAGATCCGGCTGGTGGAGCAGGCGGGGCGGGGGGCGGTGTTCGAGTTTGAATTGGTGGCGGCTGGGGCCGCCTGATGGGTTTCGCGCGGTTGACAGCAGGTTTCTTATATCGGATGCCGCGCGCTGCACCCATCCTACGATCCGATCCCCGAACGTAGGATGGGTGCAGCGCGAGATTCCTTATGCAAGAACTCGAATACCGAACGCGCGAAACCCATCAGGCGGCAAAAGCCGCCACCGCCTAAACCCGCCGCACCGTCCCCCCGCCCGCATCCACCTCCAGCACGTCCCCGCTGCCCACTTCCCGCAATATCCCCTGCACGTTCACCACAGCGGGAATACCGAATTCCCGCGCCACGATGGCGCCGTGCGACAGGTAGCCGCCGGCCTCCATGACCAGCGCCGCGGCGCGCAGGAACAGCGGCGTCCAGGCCGGATCGGTGGAGGGCGCGAGCAGGATGCTGCCGGCCGGCATCTCCAGTCCCTCGGCCGGCGTGCGCGCGACGAAGGCGGGGCCGGTCGCCCGTCCGCCGGCCGCGGGCGTGCCGCGCCAGGCGCCCGAGGCGGATTGTCCGGCCGGGCGGCTTGCCGGCTGCGCCGGCGCCGGCGCGCCGCCCGCCGCGGGTTCGACGATCACGTCCGGGTCGGGCGTGGCGGCCCAGGTTTCCAGCTGGGTGCGGCGCAGGGCCGCGCGGCGGCCCGCCGCCACGGGTGCGAGCCGGCCGTCGGCCAGCGCGAACAGTTCGGTGGCGGTCAGGTGGAATACGTCGTCGGCCACCGCCAGGCCCTGGCCGAGATAGCGTTGCCCCAGCGCCAGCGCGCTGCGGCGCGCCGCAGCCAGGTAGGCCACCAGCACGCTACGCGCGGCCTCGCGCTGCCGGCCTTCAAGGCGCGAGGCCTGCAGCAGTTTCGCGGCCAGCGGACGCTGCCAGAACGGCAGCGCGGCGCGCAACTGCTGCCAGGCCTGGCGCGCCGCTTCCTCCTGGCGCGCGCGCAGCGCGCCGGCGTCGGCGCCGATCAGGTTGACCACGCTGTCGAGCAGGTAGCCCGGCGCCTCGCGCCAGCGCGGATTGCGCAGATAGGTTTCATACACGGCGCGATGGCCGTAGCGGCCCAGGAAGTCGGCGAAGGCCTGTTTGAACGGGCTGCCGTCGGGCAGCGCCTCGCGCCAGGCGGCGCTGTCGCGCTGCGGGCTGCGCAGCCAGGCCAGCGCCGCCGCGTCGGCCTGCGCCAGCTCGGCCAGCGCCATCAGCGCATAGCCCTGGCTCGCGGTCACGCTGGGCTCGCCGCCCGCCATCAGCGCGGCCGTCAGGGCATGGCCCTGGCCCGGGCAGGCCTTCTCGACCAGTTCCAGCAGCTTCGACAGCGCGCCGCCGCCCGAGCCTTGCAGGAAGAACAGTTCGTCCGCGCCCAGCACCGTCAGGAACTGCGTGCGCAGGCGCGCGCCGAGTTCGGCGCCGGCGGCCGGCAGCGGCTCGTCCAGCCAGGCCAGGGCGCGCGCCAGCAGCCGCGGCAGGTCGGTCTCGGCGCGCTTGCGCAAGGGGGCGGCGCGGCGCAGGTAGCGCAGGATGCGCGCGGCATGGCGCAGGCGCTGCGCGGGCGTGGGCGCGGGCGCCTCGATCGCGGGCTGGGGGCCGCCCAGCAGCGCGTTCATGGCCGCCGGCGGCACGCCCAGGGCGTCGTAGCCGACCCACTGGATGACCGAGGCGTCCAGGTACACGCGGCCCTGGAACAGCGCCGCCAGCCGCACGCCCGGCAAGGGCGCGTAACCGCTCAGTTCGAAACCGCTGCTCAGCATGCGTTGGGCCATGACCCGGCCGCTGTCCCATTCCAGCGCCGACATGGCCTCGGGCAGCACTTCGCGCGTGTTGCCGCGCGACCAGTACGAAGGCTGCGAACGCAGCGCGGGATAGGTGTAGCGCGCCGCCGCGGTGATCGGGCGCGCCTGCAGAATCCAGAATTGCCGCCCGTCCCAGGCCCATTCGAGGTCGTGGCCGGCGCCGGCATAGTCCAGGGCGCGGGCCGCGTCGCGCGCGATCTCGCCCAGCGCCTCGGCCTGCGCATCGCTGAGCACGGGCTGCGCGGCCCGGGCGGCCGCGGTGTCGGCCAGTTGCGTGCCGCCGGCGGCGGCGGGCAGGCTGGCCTGGCGCTTGGCGCCCACGCGCCGCGACGCCAGCGGCCAGGCCAGGCGCAGGTAGTCTTCGCGCAGCCGGTATTCGTCGCCGTCGGCCTGTCCGGCCACCAGCGATTCGCCCAGGCCCCAGTTGGCGTGGATCAGCATTTCGTCGCGGCGTCCGGACAGCGGGTCCATCGTGAACGCGATGCCGGAAGCGGCGGCCTCGATCAGCGGCATCACCACCACGGCGATGCCGCCCTCGGCGTCCAGCCCCAGACGCTGGCGATAGGCCTGCGCCTGCGGCGTGGCCTGCGAATCCCAGACGCGCGCCAGCGCCTCCAGCACGGCCTGTTCGCCGGTTACGTTCAGGCAGGAAAGATGGATGCCCGCGAAGGACGCGCCCGCGGAGTCCTCCTGCGGCGCGGACGAGCGCAGCGCCAGCGGCCGCGTCAGCCAGCCGCGGTCGCGCAGCGCCTGCAGCAAGACGCGCTGCGCCTCGGGGGGCACCGGCTGGCCCGGCTGGCGGCCCAGGCTGGCCGCGGCCGCCAGCACGAAGCCTTCGGGCACGGGCACGCCGAGCTGCGCCATGCGCGCCAATTGCCAGCCCTTGCCGCCGGCGGCGCGCGGCCCGGCTTTTTCGGCCGCCGCCCAGTCCAGCACCAGCGCGTTCATGGCGCCTCCTTGGCGGCGCCGCCCAGAAACAGGCTCAGGGCTGCGTCGTATTCGTCGCGCAGGCTCGCGCCGGGCCGGTCCAGCCAGCGCAGCATCGCGCCCAGGTGCAGGAATTGCAGGTGGTGAGCCAATTGCTCGGCGGACAGGTCGGCGCGCAGCTGGCCCGCGGCCTGCGCCTCGGCAATCAGCGAGGCGTACGCCGGTTGCAGGCCGCTGCGGGGATGGCGGGCGGCGTCGGACTGCGCATGGGCCAGGCGATAGCGCAGATACGGGCCCAGATACGCGCGATGCGATTCGGACCAGTCGGCCGAGGCGCGCAGGATGCGCGTCAGCCGTGCGGCGAACGAGGGCAGGGCGCGCAGCGCCGGCCACAGCGCCGCCAGCGAGGCGGCGAGTTCGCCGTGCAGATGGTGCGCGAGCAGCGCCTCCTTGACCGGGAAATGGTTGTACAGCGTGCCCTTGGCGACGTCGGCCGCGGCCGCGATCTGCTCCATCGTGACGGCGTCGTAGCCCTGCGCCTCGAACAGGCCGAAGGCGGTGCGCGCCAGATGGTCCAGCGTCTGCAGGCGCTTGCGCTCGCGGCGGCCGGGATCGGCCGCCGGCGCGGGCGATAGGGATTCGGTGGCGGACATGGCGGCTCGGATTATCTGAACGATGAATAATATTATACGTCGTTCAATAATTTATCAAAGCCGCCGGGCGGGCGGTGGCCGCAGGGATCAGGCGTTGGCGGGCATCTGTCCGTGCAGCAGGTAGTCCATCAGTTCGCGCACCGAGCGCATGGCGTTGCCGAAAGGCAGCTTGGATGCGCCGCGGAAGAACAGGCCGCGGCTGACTTCGCCGCGCATGGCGGCGGCCAGCTTGAGGTCGATGCAGAACTGGCCGAAGCGCGACAGCCCGTCGCGCAGGCCGCACTGCGTCAGGCAGTCCATGCGCTGGCTGCAGCGGCGCGCGTCGCAGCGGGTGTTTTCCTGCAGCGTCTTTTCCTGGCGGAGGTAGCGCGTCAGCCACGGCGTGGCCACGGCGCGCGCCGGCAGGCCGGCCACGCTGGTGAATTCCTTCAACTGGTCGGGGTCGGCGTCGATCAGCACGCGCTTGAAATTCTCGTGCGCGTCGCCCTCGATAGTGACGGCGAAGGCGGTGCCCACCTGCACGCCGTCGGCGCCGTGCCCCAGCCAGTGGCGAACCTGGTCGTGGCTGCCCACGCCGCCGGCCACGATGAGCTTGGGCGCGTCCTTGCCCAGCGCCAGTTCCTGGAACAGCTTGTGGCAATCGGCCAGCACGCGCTTGAAATCGAAGCGTTCGTCGTGCACGTCTTCGAGCCGGGCCGCGCCCAGGTGGCCGCCGGCGTGGCCGGGATGCTCGATCACCACGGCGTCGGCCAGCCGGCCCTTCTTGATCCATTTCTTGAGCACCGCGGCCACACCGCGCGCTTCGGACAGAATCGGCACCAGCGCGACCTTGGGGAAATCGGCGGTCATTTCGGGCAGGTCCAGCGGCAGGCCCGCGCCCATCACGATGGCCTGGGCGCCGCTTTCGCAGGCCTGGCGCACCAGGGCCGGGTGGCCCCGCACCGCCTTCATGACGTTGACGGCGACCAGGCCGCGGCCCTGCGCCGTGTCCAGCGCGGCGCGGATTTCGCGGTGCAGCGCTTCGAGGTTGGCGCTGTCGATCAGGTCGCGGTCATGGCAGCGCTCGGTCTTTTCGAGCAGATCCGGATGATGGTGGCGCAAATCGATGCTGGCGATGGTGCCCATGGCGTTCTGGCTGGCGACCGCGCCGGCCAGGCGATGGGCCGAGATGCCGACGCCCATGCCGCCTTGTACGATGGGCAGCAGTTCGCGTCCGGCGAGAGTGAGTGATTTGAACCACGTCATGATCAGGTCTTTCCTCAGGTCAAGTTGACAGAGGCTAGAGCAAGGGGCGTCCGATCGCCTTGCGCGGGATCAAGCGGCGGGGAATTGCGGACGGGGCCGGGCCCCGTCCGATACGCGGTATTTCAGGCCAGCAGCTTGACGATCGCCGGCACCGACAGCACGGCGGTGTAATAGCCCATGAACTGCACGCCGGTGTTGAAGCCGAACAGGCGCGACAGCAGGCCGCCGAACAGGCCCATGGTGAGGATCACGAGCAGGCCCAGGAACTGGCCTTCCCAGACGCTGATGACGATGATCAGGCCGACGAAGGTGGCGATGATGGCCTCGTGGCTGACCTTGCGCGACACGAACAGCGCGGCGCGGCGCGCAAAGTTCATGGCGAACGGATAGGACACCACCGCGGCCAGCAATACCGCCAGCATGCCGTAGCCCAGGAACTCCCAGTGGTTCAGCAGGTTGTGCAGATTGTTGGTCTGGCCGGTGGCGGCGTCCACCGTGAAGCGCGGCGGCGCGTTGAACAAGGGCGCCGCGGGGCCGGCGGCCACCGGACTGAGCGGCAGGCCGAAGGCGATCAGCGGAATCAGCGCCTCGGCGATGTAGGTGGCCTCGGTGACGCCGTTGCGCGCGCTCAGCACGGTGGTCAGGCGGTGATAGGCATGCTTGACGCGCGAGCCCACCAGCTCGCCCAGCACCACGGTCATGGCCACGGGGCTGAACACGAAGGTGGCGCTGGAGACCGCGGCCGTGGCCAGCGTCCAGCGGGTCTGCGTGCGGTCCATGACCTTCAGCGGGTTGGGGAAGTAGCCCGACCAGCCTTTCACGTCCGGCGCCAGCGAGAAGGTGCGTACCTTGTCGCGCAGCATGCGCGAGCGCCCCTGCGGCGAGGCCACGCTGAACAGGTCCGCGATCAGCGGCCCGATGGCGATGCCCAGGAAGTAGCTGATGCTCAGCTTGACCCCGTACTTGGCGGTCAGGCTTTGCAGCGCGACGATGAGCACGACGAACGGCACCAGCAGCGCGACCGCGGCCCAGCGGCCGGCCGAGAAGTAGGCGATGAGCAGCGCCGCGGCCAGGAAGATCCAGGGCGCGAACCGGGTGATGACCGCGCCGAACGGCGCCAGCAGCACCGCGAACAGCACGGCCAGCGGCACCGCCACGAACGCGGCGACGATGGCGCCGGACACCATCTTGCGCAGCGCGATGTGCGGCACGCCCAGCTTGCGCAGCATGTTCGCGTCCTGCAGCAGCGGCGTGGCCATGGTGTCGCCGGGTATGCCCAGCAGCGCTGTGGGCACGGCATGGGTCATGTGCTTGGCCACGGCGCCGGCCAGGAAGAAGGTGAAGACGCCCGCCGGCGGCACGCCCAGCAGCACCACCAGCAGGGTCAGCGGCGCCAGCGTGGTGGTTTCGTCGGTGCCGGACACCAGGCCGATGGCCGCGAACACCACCGCGCCCAGCAGGCCCATGGCGGCCGCCATCATGATTTGTTCGAGTAGCGCGGGATTGCTCATGCCAGCGCCTCCTTGTTCGCGCCCTGCGGCGCTTCGGCGCGCGCGCGCGCATCGGGCGCGGGCGCGGCGGGCTGGGCGAACAGCTCGTACAGGTCCAGCGCCTTGAGTTCGCGCACGGCGGCCTCGGGCAGATCGGCCAGCGTGCCCAGGCCGCCGGGCTGCTCGGCCAGTTCGGCCAGCACTTCGGCGCGCCAGGCCGGGTCCTGGGTGGCGCTGTGTTCGACCACGATGCGCTTGGGCGGGAACAGGCGGGCGCAGATCAGGCCGGCCAGCACGCAGCCCGCCAGCCCGGCCAGCATGGCGTAGGCATGGGCCAGCTCGGGCGAGGCGACGACGCCGCGCAGCCAATGGCTGGCGGCATAGAACCCCGCCACGCTGATGACGATGCCGATGCCGATGGCCCACGCCAGCTGGCGCAGGTCGACCGTGTCGCTCCAGACTTCCGCCAGGCGCGCAGGCGGCGCCGGGGTGTTCGGATTCATGTCTCTCTCCTTGGTTCTTGTCAGGCCGGATGGCCGGGTTTATCGGGGCGCGCGCAATTCCTCCAGCAAGGCGCGCGCGCGGTCGCTGGTTACGTCCCGCAGGGCCGCCATGCGCTTGGCGACGGTGTCGATCTCGGCGCCCGTCGCGCCGGCGGCCAGGGCGATGTTGCGCGCGTGCAGCGCCATGTGGCCGCGCTGGATGCCTTCGGTGGCCAGCGCCCGCAGCGCGCCCAGGTTCTGCGCCAGGCCCACGGCCACGGCGATTTCGCCCAGTTCCTGCGCGCTTTTCACGCCCATGATCTTCAGCGCCAGGCGGGCCAGCGGATGGGTCTTGGTGGCGCCGCCCACCAGGCCCACGGGCATGGGCATCTCGATGGAGCCGACCAGCGCGCCCGCGGCGTCTTTCTCCCAGTGGGTGAGGGAGGTGTAGCGGCCGTCGCGGCTGGCGTAGGCGTGGGCGCCGGCTTCCACCGCCCGCCAGTCGTTGCCGGTGGCGACGATCACGGGGTCGATGCCGTTCATGATGCCCTTGTTGTGCGTGGCCGCGCGGTAGGGATCGACCGCGGCGAAGGTGTAGGCGTCGAGCACGCCTTCGATGATGTCGGCGCCGCTGCGCTCGGCCGTGTCCAGCGCCTGCGGCGTCAGGCGCACGCGGGCGCGCGCCAGGCGCAGGTCGGCCAGGTTGGACAGGATGCGCAGGCGCACGGAGCCGCCGGAAATTTCCTCGATCAGCGGCGCCACGGCCTCGGCCATGGTGTTGACGGCGTTGGCGCCCATCGCGTCGCGCACGTCCACGATCAGGTGCAGCACCAGCATGGGGCCGCGCGGGGTGTCGGGAAATACGTGGACTTCGATGTCCTGGCAGCCGCCGCCCAGCTCGACCAGGGTGCGGTCGCGGCCGTTGGCCAGCGCCACGATGCGCTCGCGTTCGCGCAGCAGCGCCAGCCGCGCGCCCTGCGGATCACCCAGGCCCAGCACCTGCACCTGGGCGCGCATCAGCGGCCGGGTGCTGGAAGTCTCGAAGCCGCCGCAGGCGCGCGCCAGCTTGGCCATGTAGGACGCGGCGGCCACCACGGACGGCTCCTCGACCGCCATCGGCACCAGCACGTCGCGGCCGTTGACCTGGAAGTTGGCGGCCACGCCCAGCGGCAGTTCGAACGCGGCGATGACGTTCTCTATCATGCCGTCGGCGCGGTCCAGGCCCAGCGCGCCTGGCGCGGCCAGCAGCCGGCGCTCCTCGGCGCTCAGGTCCGCGGCGTCGGCCACGGCCGCCAGGCGGTCGGCGGGGGTGAGGGAACGGAAGTTGGGCAGGCGGGAATCGGCCAATTGCGGGGTCTCCATGTATCGGAATCGGGTGGCCAGATTCTAGGTAGACTGTACCGGTATTGAGAGGTACAGTTTCGACAAACAGTGTCATTGCACTGCACCAATTTTTGCATATGTCCGGCAGCCTTCCTCCCCTGGCGACGCGCCCGCCGCGCGCCGCGCCCATCGCCGAAAGCCTGGCCCGGCTGATCGGCCAGCAGATCGCCGACGGCGTGTACCGGGCCGGCGACAAGCTGCCGTCGCTGCGCGAGCTGGCGCAATTGCACCGCTACGCGAAGAACACCGTGGTGGTGGCGTTCGAAATGCTGGTCGCGCAGGGCCTGGTGGAGCCGCGCCGGGGTTCCGGCTTCTACGTGCTGGAGACGGGCAGGACGCGCAAGGCCGCTGACGAGGAGCCGGGGCAGCTGAGCCGCGCCATGGACATCGTGTGGCTGATGCGCGAGCAGCTCAAGACCCAGCCCGACGCGGTCGCGGTGGGCGACGGGTTTCCGCCGGTGGAATGGCTGGCCGACATGCGCATGGACCGCTACCACCAGAAGGTGGTGCGCACCGGGCTGGGCGCCTTGTTCCGCTACGGCAGCCGCTTCGGCTATGCGCCGCTGCGCGAAAGCCTGGTGCGCAAGCTGGGAGACGTGGGCATCAATGCGGCGCCGCCGCAACTGGTGCTGACGCACGGCGCGAACGAGGCCATGGACCTGGTGATCCGCTACTTCGTGCCGCAGGACGCGCCGGTGCTGGTCGACAACCCCGGCTATTACCCCCTGTTCGGCAAGCTCAAGCTGGCCGGGGCGCGCATGCTGGGCGTGCCGCGCCTGCCGGACGGTCCGGACATCGCCGCGCTGGAAGCGCTGCTGCAGCGGGAAAAGCCGCGCCTGTTCTTCACCCAGTCGCTGGCGCACAACCCCACGGGGTCGGACATCTCGCCGGCCAAGGCGTACCGGGTGCTGCAGCTGGCGGAGCGCCACAACCTGATCCTGGTGGAGAACGATCCGCTGGCGGACTTCAAGCCCACGTCCGCGGTGCGCCTGGCGGCGCTGGACCAGCTGGAGCGCACCATTTACATCGGCAGCTTCTCCAAGTCATTCTCCGCCGCGCTGCGGGTGGGCTTCATCGCCTGCAACGCCGCGCTGGCCAGCGACCTGGCCGACCTCAAGGCGCTGGTGCACGTCAGCAGTTCCGAGTACTGCGAGCGCATGGTGGACGTGATGCTGCGCGACGGCCACTACGAGCGGCATCTGGTCAGGCTGCGCCAGCGCCTGGAAGCCGCCACCGGCCATGCGCTGCAGGTGCTGGATTCGCTGGGCGCCGAGGTCTTCGCCCGGCCCACCAGTTCGCTGTACCTGTGGTCGGCCTTTCCCGGCGTGGACGACACGCTGGCCCTGGCCGCCGAGCTGATGCCGGAAAAGATCATCATGGCGCCGGGGCGGGTGTTCAGCGTGGACCCCACGATCCGATCGCCCTGGGCGCGCTGCAACGTCGGCGCCATCGGCTCGCCGCGTTTCCGGGAGGCGATGGCGCGGCGTGGGGGGTGACGCGCGGGTTGGCGTGGGGCGGGCGTAGGATGGGTGTAGCGCGAGAATACTTAAGCAAGAATTCAACTATTCAACGCGCATAACCCATCAGGCGGCGCCAGCCGCCGCCTTTCGAGGCAAGAGACAAACCGCCGGCTCTCGCCGGCCGATGGGTTACGCGCGTTCGGAGTCAGAATTCTCACCCGCCGGTTGCCGCGCTACACCCATCCTACGACCCAATATCATGATTCATGGTTCGACCCGCAGCCACGTGCCCGCGCCATGGTTCCACGCAACGCCACCCCTTCAGCGATACTCGAACGTTTCGAACCATTCCCGCATCCGGCTTTCGGCCTGCGCGCTCAGGTGGCGCGCGGCCGGCGAGTCCGGCGTGCTGCGCGCGCCCTGCACGGCGAAGCGCCGCACGCCGCGGCGGGACAGTTCCCGGGCCACGTCCAGCAGCCGGGTCTCGTCGAACCAGTCGGGATGCCAGGTGACGCGGCATTCGAAATCGCGCCGCGCCGACAGCAGCTGGGCCAGGCACGACATGGCGGGACGCTCGGAATCGCGGCGGCCGGTGATGTCGTCGTAGCCGGCGGCGTCGGCCTTGATGTCCAGGCCGACCCAGTCCAGGTGCTGCAGCACGTCGGCCAGGCGCAGCGGATAGATGCCGGCGGTGTGCATGCCGACCTGGTAGCCCATGCGCCGCACGTCGCGGATCATCTGGGCCAGGCGCGGCTCGCTCAGGGGTTCGCCGCCGGAGAACACGACGGCGTCCAGCAGCCCCTTGCGGGTTTCGAGGAAAGCGCGGATGTCATGCCAGTCGTAGCGCGCGGTGCGCGTCTGCAATTCGGTGTTGTGGCAGTAATGGCAGCGCCAGGGGCAGCCGGCGATGAAGACCACGGCGGCCAGCTTGCCGGGCCAGTCCACGGTGGAAAAAGGCACCAGCCCGCCCACCGAATGGGCGTGGCGCGGCAAGGGCTGCAGCACCGGCTGCGGCAAGGCGGCGTAGGCCGGCCTGACGGCCATCCTGCGCGCGGCGGGCGCGGACCCCGACCCGCAGGCCGGGGCAGGACGCGCGCCCTCAGGCGCGGCGTTCGACGAAGAAGCGGCGTTCATTGAATTCGCCTTGTTTGCCGGTGTTGAAGGACGAAACGGGACGGTGGTAGCCCATCACGCGGGTCCAGATCTCGCAGCGCACGCGCTGGCTGTCGTCCAGCATGGGGGCGGTGGCGGGGGCGATGTCGGGGGTGGTCAGGGTTTGCATAGGGGTTCCTTGGTAGAGGCCAGGGGGATATCCGGCTAGGCCGGGGTGCAGCATGACGATTGCCGGGCGAGCAGCTCGGCATCGCATTTGGGGCAGAACTCGTGGCGTCCCGCCAGATAGCCGTGGTTGGGGCAGATCGAGAAGGTCGGCGTGACGGTGATGTAGGGCAGGCGGAAATTCGACAGCGCGCGGCGCACCAGCTCCTTGCAGGCGCCGGCCGAGGACACGGCCTCGTTCATGTACAGGTGCAGCACGGTGCCGCCGGTGTACTTGCCCTGCAGCGCTTCCTGAAGCTCCAGCGCGTGGAAGGGGTCGTCCGTATGCCCCACCGGCAGCTGGCTGGAATTGGTGTAGTAGGGCTGCGCGTCGCTGCCGGCCTGCAGGATGTCGGGATAGCGCTTGCGGTCCTCGCGCGCGAAACGGTAGGTGGTGCCTTCGGCCGGCGTGGCCTCCAGGTTGTACAGGTGGCCGGTCTGTTCCTGGAACTCGGTCATGCGGGCGCGCACGCGGTCCAGCAGCCGGACCGCCATGGCGTGGCCCGGCCCGGTGGTGATGTCGTCCATATCGCCGGTGAAGTTGCGGATCATCTCGTTGATGCCGTTCACGCCCAGCGTGCTGAAGTGGTTGCGCAGCGTGCCCAGGTAGCGGCGGGTGTAGGGATACAGGCCCTGGTCGATGTAGCGCTGCACCACCTTGCGCTTGGTTTCGAGCACGTCGCGCCCCAGTTCCAGCAGGTGGTCCAGGCGCGCCATCAGCTTGCCCTCGTCGCCGCGGCAGGTATAGCCCAGGCGCGCGCAGTTGACCGTGACCACGCCCACCGAGCCGGTCTGCTCGGCCGAGCCGAACAGGCCGTTGCCGCGCTTGAGCAGTTCGCGCAGGTCCAGCTGCAGGCGGCAGCACATGGAGCGCACCATGTGCGGCTCCAGGTCGGAATTGAGGAAGTTCTGGAAATAAGGCAGGCCGTAGCGCGCCGTCATTTCGAACAGGCGTTCGGTGTTGGGATGGTCCCAGTCGAAGTCCGGCGTGATGTTGTAGGTGGGGATGGGGAAGGTGAAGACGCGGCCCTTGGCGTCGCCGGCCATCATGACTTCGATGTAGGCGCGGTTGATCATGTCCATCTCGGCCTGCAGGTCGCCGTAGGCGAACGGCATTTCCTCGCCGCCCACGTACGGAATCTGTTCGCGCAGGTCGGCCGGGCAGGTCCAGTCGAAGGTCAGGTTGGTGAACGGCGTCTGCGTGCCCCAGCGGCTGGGCACGTTGAGGTTGTAGATCAGCTCCTGCATGGCCTGCTTGACCTGCGCGTAGGTCATGGCGTCGCGGCGGATGAAAGGCGCCATGTAGGTGTCGAACGAGCTGAAGGCCTGCGCGCCGGCCCATTCGTTCTGCAGCGTGCCCAGGAAGTTGACGATCTGGCCGATGGCGGCCGACATGTGGCGCGGCGGCGTGGCCTCGACCTTGCCGGGGATGCCATTGAAGCCTTCGGTCAGCAGCTGGCGCAGCGACCAGCCGGCGCAATAGCCGCTCAGCATGTCCAGGTCGTGGATGTGGATGTCGCCTTCGCGGTGGGCGCGTCCGGCCTCCGGCGCGAAGACATTGGACAGCCAGTAGTTGGCGGTGACCTTGCCCGCGACGTTCAGAATCAGGCCGCCCAGGCTGTAGCCCTGGTTGGCGTTGGCGTTGACGCGCCAGTCGCGCTGCTCCAGGTATTCCTCCATGGCGCTTTCCACGTCCACCAGGGTGTGGCGCAGCGAGCGCAGGCGGGCGTGCTGCTCGCGGTAGACGATGTAGGCGCGCGCCGTGCGCCAGCGGCCGGCCTGGACCAGGACTTCCTCGACGCGGTTCTGGATGGTTTCGACGCCGGGGCAGGGCTGGTCGGCCAGCGCGTCGATGACGGCGTCGGTCAGCGCCTGCGCGCCCGCGAGGTCCAGTTCCCCGGTGCTCTGGCCGGCCGCGGCGATGGCGTGGGCGATCTTGTCGCGGTCGAACGCCACGACCCGGCCGTCGCGCTTGAGTATGTGCTGGATATGCATGACTGACACCATATGTAGTAGGGTGGTGAAACTCTATCACCACATATGGTGTCGTCGACGTACGCGAGACGCGGGATTTCAGCCCTGCTTGATGCGCATCAAACGCGTTTTTCGCGCCTTGCGCGGACCGTCAAAAGCCGATTCCGACCCCGGCCAGCGCGATCGCCAGGGCCAGCGCCGCGGTGCGCGCCGCCGGGCGCGGGGCCCACGACAGCATGCCGACCCACAGCAGGGCGCCGGCCGACAGCCAGCCCAGCCAGGCCACCACGCCCACCGTATTGCCCCACAGGCTGACGCAGGGCAGGAGGGCCAGGGCCAGCAGCAGCAGGCCGGCGCCGCGCAGCACGCGGCTGTGTCCGGCCGACGGGTCGCGGCCCCAGACCTGGTCGTAATGGCGCGGCATGGCCAGGCTCAGGCAGGCCATGCCGGAGTAGGTCAGCAGCAGGGCCATGCCGATGGCGTACAGGTCGTTGGAATTCATGCCGCTGCCTCTTCGTTTGCGCGGGGGATGCGCTGCGAGGGCGCCGTAGCGGGCCGGCGCCATAACCGCAGGGCCGCCCAGCCCGATAGTACGCCGAAAGCCAGGGCGCTCAGTTCGACGCCGGCGCTTTCCCAGTCGCCGCGCGCGATCTGCGCGTACAGGTGGTCGCCCACGGCGGCGTACGACATCAGCGGCAGCAGCAGGCACAGCGCCGACAGCAGGCCCAGCTGCATGATCCAGGCGCGGCGCGGGGCGCACAGCCAGGCATGCGGCAGCGTCAGCGCCCAGATCAGGAAGAAGACGCGCAGCTCCCACGCGGCCCGGTCCTGCAGCGTCACCGGCAGCAGGCGATTGGCCCAGAAATAGCCGACGCAGGCGATGGCCAGCCCGGCCATCGCGGCCACGTTCAGTCCTTCGATCAGGCGGTAGACGCGCGCGGTGGCGGCGCCGAATTCGCCGCCGTGCCGGGCGCGGCGCTTGACCATGAAGAGGATGGCGCCGGTGCCCATCAGGGCCGCGCCGGCCATGCCGCAGATGAAATACAGCCATTGCATGGCCACGCCGCCGAACCTGGCCATGTGCAGGTCGCTCAAGACCTGGCGCGTGCGCGGCGCGGCGCCGCCCAGCACTTCGCCGGCCGGGCGCACGCGCAGCAGTTCGCCGTCGCCCGTGAACTCCGCCATGCCGGTGGTGGCGCTGATGTTGCGCAAGGTGTCGGCCGCCTCGTTCCAGCCGTACACGCCGATGCGCATGGAGCTGTCTTCGGGGTTGCGGATGACGATGGCGCGGGCGGTCTGGCCGATCAGGCTTTCGGCCCGGGCGACGATGGGCTCCAGCGCCGGCACGGCCTGGGCGGCGCCGCTGCGCGCGAGCATCGGCTCGCCTTCCAGTTCGGCCAGATAGGCGCGCAGCGCCTGCGGGCCCTCGCCGTAGGTGGCGGAAACGGGGGCGGGCATGAGCGTGGCGCCGGAAATCACCACGCCGGTGTAGGCGATCATGAACAGAAAGGGCAGGGTCAGCACCGCGCTCGTATTGTGCGCGTCCAGCCACGAGCGCTGGCCCTTGTTGGCGCGGAAGGTGAAGAAATCCTTGAAGATGCGTTTGTGCGTGACCACGCCGGAAATCAGCGCCACCAGCATCGCCATGGTGGCGAAGGCCACGATCCACAGCCCCAGTCCGGCGTCGTGCAGGGTGTAGTGGAAGTCCACGAAGTGCTGGCCGCCCGGCGTGGCACGGCTTTCGGCCTCGTCGTGGTGCTCGTCCAGTTCGGCGCCGGTGACGGGGTCGAGCTCGGCGTCGGCGTAAAGGCCGTTCTTGTCGAACCAGTACACCGTCAGCCCGTTGTCGTGGTGGCGGTTGACCGGCCAGATTTCCCACATGCCCGCGCCGGCATGGTTGCGGGCCATGTAGTCCACCGCCAGCCCGAAGCGGTGGGCGCGGTCCACCGGCGCGCCTTGCCGCTCGGCGGCCGAGGCTTCGGCAGCCTGGTGTTCGGGCGTCATCCAATGGGTGATGGGTTCGGAGAACACGGCCAGCGAACCCGTCAGGAAGACGGCGAACAGCAGCCAGGAGAACCACAGGCCGACCCACGTATGGAGCCAGGCCATGGACAGGCGGAAACCGGATTTCAGGGTGAGCCTCTTTCTTGTGACGCCGCCGCGAACCGAGGCGGTCTGATTTTTATTGAGAATAATTCCGATTCTAAACTAAATGGGGCCAGTGTTGTCCGGTCCGGGGCTTTGTATTTTCTGCACCCGGTGCGCGCAGGCGCGGCGTGCGGGGCGGCGCGGGAACGCCGGTTGCTGGGGTCGCGCAGGTCGCCAGGCCGCCGGTACGCGGCGGCGGTGGCGCGACACTACACAGACAGAGGAGCGTCCAATGAAACGCAAAGCCGGAAATGCCGCGCAGATCGAGGAACTGCTGTATCAGGCCCTGGAAACCGAGATCGGGGGATTGAAAATCTACGAGACCGCCGTGACCTGCGCCGTCAATGAAGACCTGAAGCAGGAATGGCAGGACTATCTGGAAGAAACGCGCACCCATCGCCGCGTGCTGCTGACCGTGTTCGAGCAGCTGGGGCTGGACCCCGAGCGCGAGTCGCCGGGCCGCGAGGTCGTGCGCCATATCGGCGAGTCGCTGGTGAAGGCCATGAAGATGGCGATCGCCGCTGGCGACGCCGACGCCGCGCAGCTGGTCGCGACCGAATGCGTGGTGCTGGCCGAGACCAAGGACCACGCCAACTGGACGCTGATCGGCGTGATCGCCGAGCAGCACGGCGGCACCGAGGGCAAGGTGCTCAAACAGGCCTATGACGCGGTGGTCACCGACGAGGAACACCATCTCTATCACACCAAGGGCTGGTCGCGGGAGCTGTGGATCGAGGCCCTGGGCTATCCCGCCGTGCTGCCGCCGCCCGAAGAGGTCAAGCAGGTGGAGTCCGCGATCGGCGCATCCCGCGCCGAGCAGTCCCGCGCCAAGATGCTTTAGGAGAGCCGCCATGCCAGGGAAGAAACCAGCCAAGGCGGGCGCCGCGCCGGCCGTCGATAGCGCCTACCAGAACACCGACAGCGGCCCCGGCGCCGCGCCCGAGGGCGGCGCGCGCGGCCGGGCGCGCAGTCCGGCCGCCAGGCGGGCCGCGGCCGTGGACGCCGCCGCATCCGCGCTGGACCACAACGCCGGCAAGGCCGCCGAGTATGGCGAGGAAGGCGCGCGCTGTCCGTATACGGGCGCCAGCGTGTCTCCGGCGGACCCGGCCGCGGGCGCCAGCTCCCTGTCCGAAAGCGCGGACTCGCCCAAGACCGGCGGGCCGGCCGCGCCCGGCGTCAACGCCGCCGACGGCCGGCTGGCGCGCGTGCGCGCCGACCCCACGGGCCAGCCGCTGACCACCAACCAGGGCGTGCGCATCAGCGACAACCAGCATTCGCTCAAGGCGGGGCTGCGCGGGCCGGCGCTGCTCAAGGATTTCGTCCTGCGCGAGAAGATCACGCACTTCGACCATGAGCGCATCCCCGAGCGCATCGTGCACGCGCGCGGCTCGGCGGCGCACGGCTACTTCGTCTGCGAGCGGGCCCTGACCGACCTGACCGCGGCCGCGCCGTTCGCCGAGGTCGGCAAGCGCACGCCGGTATTCGTGCGCTTCTCGACCGTGGCCGGCGAGCGCGGCTCCAAGGACACCGCGCGCGATGTGCGCGGCTTCGCGGTCAAGTTCTACACCGACGAAGGCAACTGGGACCTGGTGGGCAACAACATGCCGGTGTTCTTCATCCAGGACGCGATGAAATTCCCGGACCTGGTGCACGCGGTCAAGCCCGAACCGCACCACGCCATGCCGCAGGCCGCTTCGGCGCACGACACGTTCTGGGACTTCGTGTCGCTGATGCCGGAATCCACCCACATGCTGATGTGGCTGATGTCGGACCGCGCGATCCCGCGCAGCTTTCGCATGATGCAGGGCTTTGGCGTGCACACCTTCCGCTTCGTCAACGCCGACGGCGAGTCGCGGCTGGTCAAGTTCCACTGGAACCCCTTGCTGGGCACGCATTCGCAGGTCTGGGACGAGGCCGTCAAGACGGCCGGCGCCGATCCCGATTTCCACCGGCGCGACTTGTGGGAGGCCATCGATTCCGGCAACCCCCCGCAATGGGAGCTGGGCGTGCAGGTCTTTACCGAGGAAGAGGCCGAACGCTTCAGCTTCGACGTGCTGGACGCCACCAAGATCGTGCCCGAGGAACTGGTGCCGGTGGTGCCGGTGGGCCGGCTGGTGCTGGACCGCAACCCCGACAACTTCTTCGCCGAAACCGAGCAGGTGGCTTTCTGCGCGGCGCACGTGGTGCCGGGCCTGGACTTCACCAACGATCCCTTGCTGGCCGGACGCATCCATTCCTACGTGGACACGCAGATTTCTCGGCTGGGCGGCCCCAATTTCCACGAGATCCCGATCAACGCGCCGCTGGCGCCGGTGCAGAACAACCAGCGCGACGGCATGCACCGCCAGGCCATCCACCGGGGGCGGGCGGCCTACGAGCCCAATTCGCTGGGCGGCGGCTGTCCGTTCCAGGCCGGCATGGACGGTTTCGTGTCCTTTCCCGAGCCGGTGGCGGGCGACGAGCTGCGCGGCCATCCCGAGAAATTCGCCGAGCACTACAACCAGGCCACGCTCTTCTACCTGAGCCAGACCGAATGGGAGCGCCGCCACATCGCCAGCGCGTTCGCGTTCGAACTGAGCAAGGTCACGGTGCCGGCCGTGCGCCGGCGCATGGTGGCGTCCCTGCGCAACGTGTCCGACGAGCTGGCCGGCTCGGTGGCGCAGCGCCTGGGCATGGCCTTGCCCGATCCGCTGCCGCGCGCCTGCGAACCGCCGGCGCCCGAGGTCGAGGTCTCGCCCGCGCTGTCGCTGACCGCGCGGCCCGGCGACGGCGGCGCGGCCACGCGCAAGGTCGCGATCCTGGTGGCCGAAGGCGTGGACGCCCGCGCCGTGCGCGCCTTGGCCGACGCGCTGATCGCCGCCGGCGTGGTGGTGCGGCTGGTCGGCCAGCGCATCGGGCCGCTATCGGGCGAGGGCGAAGTGCTGGACGCCGACGCATCGCTCGACAACCAGCCCTCGGTGCTGTTCGACGGCGCCATCGCGCCCGGCGGCGCGGCGGCGGCGGAGCGTCTGCACGCCGACGGACGGGCGCTGGAATTCCTGCGCGACGCCTATCGCCACGGCAAGACGCTGATGGGGCTGGCCGAAGGCAAGCAGCTATTCGTTGCGGCGGGCATCGAGCCGGACGAAGCCGACGCCGGCCTGCTGCTGGTCGACGGCGAGCCGGGCAACAGCGCGCCGCTGTTTCTGGAGGCGCTGGCCCGTCATCGCCATCCCGAACGGGAGACCGATCCGCCCGCCGTCTAGTCCTGTCGCGTCCAGGCCCTCGTCCATCGGCGGAGCTTGACAACGTACGCGCGCCTGCCAATACTTGCTCGGGCAAGTCGGGGCGAGCGCGCGTGGCGCTTGCCGTCTTCATTCCAGGAGGCTGTATGCGTCGCGTATCCGTTTTGCCTGTCAAGTTTCACGGTTGGCTGTGGGCCAGCCTTTTTTTATGGGTGGCCGGTTTCTGTATGGCGACCCAGGCCCGCGCCGAGTCGGCCGCCGACATCAGCCGCGATGCGCGGGCGGCGCTGGAACGGCTGTACCAGCAGGAGCCCAAGACCCGGGTGCTGGGCGAGAAGGCGGTCGCCGTGCTGGTGTTTCCCAGCATTCTCAAGGGCGGACTGCTGGTCGGCGCCGAGAGCGGCGACGGCGCCCTGATCCGCGGCGGCAAGGTCCAGGCCTACTACAACATCACCGCGGTGTCCTTCGGCCTGCAGGCCGGCGCGCAGAAGTTCGGCTACGCGCTCTTCTTCATGAACGAGGCGGCGCTGAAGTTCCTGGACCAGAGCGACGGCTGGTCGCTGGGTTCCGGACCCACGCTGGTCATGGTGGACGAAAGCTACGCGGCCAGCATCACCACCACCACCCTGACCCAGGACGTGTACGCCGTGCCCTTCGGCGGACAGGGGTTGATGGCCGGGGTGGGGTTGCAAGGGTCCAAGATCACCTCGTTGAACCTCAATTGAGCGTTGGCGGCCCGGCGATGCCGGGCCGCGCTGTCATCGCGCGGATTGGTCAGCAAGAGCGTAGGCGCCTGGGTCGGCGCGGCCGCGCTTAAAATGCGCCTGTCGATGCGCGGCCCGTCGCCGCGCCACGCTGATGAAAGGCTCCCGCCATGCAACAAAATCCGCCCGCCGCGCCGCAGCCGCGCCAGACGTTCGAAGCCCTTAGGCACGATTTGCAAGAGGCGCAGGCCCGGCTGTCCCGGTGGGGGCAGGTCGCGCAGGACTATGCGCAGCGGTACGCCGACGAGCTGGCGCCGCTGGAAACCATGGAAGTCGAACTGAAGGCCAGACTGGTCCTGTGTTTCGACCACGCCTGCAAGCAGAAGGAACTGAGCAAGGGGCAGCGCCAGCTGGCCTCCGAAATCGCGGCGCAGCTTGCCGACGAAACCCTGTGTTCCCTGGAGCTGGACGGCACGCCCGGGGAATGCGACCTCGCGAAGCTGAAGGCCGTGTACCGCAAGCACGCGGGCAGCGATTTCGACGCGGACTATGCCGATGAGCGCGGCGCCGCAGACGCGCTGGCCGAGGAGCCGCCCGCCGCCTTACCGCCGGCGGATGCGCCGGCCTTGCCGGAAGAGGCCGGGGCGCTGGAGGCGCGGCTGGCCGAGGTGCGGGCGGCGGTGGCCGGCGCCGAACGCGCGTTCAAGGCGCGCTACCGCTTCGACCCGGAACAGTCGATAGATCCGGCCGATCTGATGGAGGACCTGGAAGCCGAGATCGCCGACGTGCGCGAATATATCGGCGAGCTGGAGTTCGAACTGGCGCAGTTCGTGGACATGCAGCAGGTCAAGGCCTGGCTCGATGCCATGAAACAGCAGATGGCGGCGCAGCGGCGTCGCGAAGCGCGCCGCTGAATGCATTGCGCGCGATTCAGGCGGCCGGGCGTCCGGGAGCCGGCGCGACGCGCATGACCGGCGCGGCGGTTTTGCCGGCGTCGGCGCGCGGCCGGATCATCATGGGGAAGAAGCGCCACAGGTATAGCGCGAAGCCCAGCGCCCACGCCGTGGCCGAGGCGTGCAGCAGGCCCAGCGCGGCCGCGGTGGGCAGCAGGGCGGCCAGGCGCAGCAGCGCGGCCAGTATCACCAGCACGTAACTGGCGACCATGCTGCGGTCGGCGCGCAGCGGCCGGCCCAGGTGGCCCAGCGCGGTGCGCGTGGCCATGCCGATGATCAGCACCGAAAACCCGGCCACGCCGACCACGTGCGCGGGCCAGGCGGTGCGCAGCACGAAGCCGGCCAGTTGCGCCGCGCCGACCAGCAGGCCCACGCCCAGTCCGAAATAGCCCGCGTACAGAATCCACAGCAGCGGCACGCGGCGCGCGGCCCAGGGCTTCCAGGAGATCCATTGCACCAGCGCGATCAGCCCGGTCGCGGCCAGCGCCACGGCCGCGATCTGCGGACGTCCGGCCAGCAGGCAGGCGATGGCGACCACGCCCGTGCCCAGCTGCCAGTGGCCGCTGCGGGTATGCGGTGGAATGTCCAGGCCGGCCACGGCGCGCTTGGCGAAAAAGGGCAGGATGCGGCGCGCGATCAGCAGGGTCAGCACGGCCATGCAGAGCAGGCCGGCGTTGAAGTAGCGCATCAGCGCGAAGTAGTCGCCCTGGACCGTGGCCCACAGGTACAGCGCGTTGGTCAGGGCCAGCGCCACCAGCAGCAGCGGTATGCCGTAGTTGCGCCGGTTGCGCGTGATGGCCACGGCGCGTCCCAGCGCGGCCGCGCCCCACAGGAAGAACAGCAGATCGGCCAGCGCGGCGATGAGAAACGCGGGCCGGCCCGGCGCCAGGTAGCCCGCGCGCGCCACGATCCATAGCACGCACAGCGCCGCCAGGGCATTGCCGCGCAGCGGATTCCTGCCGGTCCAGTTGCCGCCGGCGGTCAGCAGAAAGCCCACGGCGATGGTGGCGACGAAGCCCCACAGCATTTCGTGCGCATGCCAGGGCATGCCGCCCAGCACGCCGTTGAGCAGGGACGGGGCATGCACCCACAGCAGCACCGAGGCCAGCGCCCAGAAGCAGCCCGCCAGATACAGCGGGCGGAAACCCATTTCGGTGAAGGCGCGCCATTGCGGGCGCGCGCGGCGCGAGTCCTGGTCGGGTTCGTCGATGGTCAGCAGCGTGCTCATGGGGGCCTGCGTTTTTAAAGGTGTATTTCAAATGCATATTAATACGCCGCACCGCGCATCGCCAGCTTGGCGAATTGATCCAACGCAAGCCCGGCCGCAACGGCGGGGTAACTAGTCACATCGACAGGCCGCTTCTGGTCGGCTGGCGAATGGTGCGCAAGGCGCGCCGTCCTTAGGCTTGGGGCAAGTCAGATTTCTTCGTGACCAAAGCGAGAATAACCATGGCAGCAACCAGTCATTCCTCGGCCGGCGCGCCGATGCGGGTCCTGATATCCAGCACGTTCGCCTTCACCATCTGCTTCGCGGTGTGGATGATCTTCGCCGTACTGGGCATACCCATCAAGACGCAGCTCGGCCTGTCCGAAACCGAATTCGGCCTGCTGGCCGCCATGCCGGTGCTGACCGGTTCGCTGGTGCGGGTGCCGCTGGGCATCTGGACCGACCGCTACGGCGGCAGGCCGGTGTTCTTCGTCCTGATGCTGGTGGCCGTGGTGCCGATCTGGCTGCTGTCCTACGCGACGCAGTACTGGCAGTTCCTGGTGCTGGCGCTGTTCGTGGGCCTGACCGGCGGCTCGTTCTCGGTGGGCACGCCCTACGTGGCGCGCTGGTTTCCGCGCAACAAGCAGGGCCTGGCGATGGGCGTGTTCGGCGCCGGCAACTCCGGCTCGGCCATCACCAAGTTCGTGGCGCCCGCGCTGATCGCGGCCACCGCCGGTTCGTGGATCATCGTGCCGCAGGTCTATGCGATCGCGCTGCTGGTGACGGCGGTGCTGTTCTGGCTGTTCTCGGCCTCGGACCCGTCGCACCGGGTGACCGGCGGGGCCAGCCTGTCGGCGCAGTTCGCCATGCTCAAGGACCCGCGCGTCTGGCGCTATTGCCAGTATTACTCGGTGGTGTTCGGCGGCTACGTGGCGCTGGCGCTGTGGATGACCAAGTACTACATCGGCGAGTACGGCTTCGACATCAAGCTGGCGGCGCTGCTGGCGGCCTGCTTTTCGCTGCCCGGCGGCGTGCTGCGCGCGGTGGGCGGCTGGATCTCGGACCGCTACGGCGCCTACAAGACCACCTGGTGGGTCATGTGGGTGTGCTGGGTCGCCTTCTTCATCCTCAGCTATCCGCAAACGCACTTTACGGTGCTGACCACCGCGGGCGCGCGCAGTTTCGATATCGCGCTCGGACCGGTCGTATTCACCATTCTGCTGTTCGTGGTCGGCATCGCCATGGCGATCGGCAAGGCCTCGGTGTTCAAGTTCATTTCGGACGAGTTCGGCGAGAACATCGGCGCGGTTTCGGGCATCGTCGGCCTGGCCGGCGGCCTCGGCGGATTCGTGCTGCCCATCCTGTTCGGCATCCTGCTCGACTACACGGGCGTGCGCTCCAGCGCCTTCATGCTGCTGTACGGCACGGTCTGCGTCTCTCTCATCTTCATGCATTTCAGTTTCCGGCCGGAAAGCGCGGCGCTGGCCCGGCAACACGCCACCTGATCCAACCTCAATCTGGGAGCACCTATCATGTCCACTCAAGTCCTGGCGCGCTGGGAGCCGGATAATCCCGGCTTCTGGAAACAGACGGGTTCGCGCGTCGCCAACCGCAATCTCTGGATCTCCATTCCCGCCCTGATGCTGGCGTTCTGCATCTGGATGCTGTGGAGCGTGGTCGTGGTCAACCTGGACCGCGCCGGCTTCATGCTGTCGAAGAACCAGATGTTCTGGCTGACGGCGCTGCCGGCGCTGTCGGGCGCCACGCTGCGCATCTTCTATTCGTTTCTGGTGCCGGTCTTCGGCGGGCGCAAGTGGACCGCCATTTCCACCGCCTCGCTGCTGATCCCGGCGCTGGGCATGGGCTTCGCGCTGCGCGATCCCACCACGACCTATCCGACCCTGCTGATCCTGGCGCTGCTGTGCGGCCTGGGCGGCGGCAATTTCAGCTCCAGCATGGCCAACATCAGCTTCTTCTTCCCCAAGGAAAAGAAGGGCCTGGCGACGGGGCTGAACGCCGGCATCGGCAACCTGGGCGTGTCGGTGGTGCAGTTCGTGGTGCCGCTGGTGATCTCCGCCAGCGTGTTCGGCGTGCTGGGCGGCGATCCCCAGACGGTGACCCGCGACGGCGCGCAGCACAGCCTGTGGCTGCAGAACGCCGGCTTCATCTGGGTGATTCCCATCGCGCTGGCCTCCATCGCCGCCTGGTTCGGCATGAACGACATCGCCGACGCGCGCGCTTCCTTCGCGGACCAGGCCGTCATTTTCAAGCGCAAGCACAACTGGCTGATGTGCTGGCTGTACGTGGGGACGTTCGGCTCCTTCATCGGTTTTTCGGCGGGCTTCGCCATGCTGACCAAGACCCTGTTCCCGCAGGTCGATCCCACGGCCTACGCCTTCCTGGGCCCGCTGGTCGGCTCGCTGACCCGTCCGGTCGGCGGCTGGGTCTCGGACAAGCTGGGCGGCGCGCGCGTGACGCTGTTCACTTTCGCCGCCATGATCGCGGCGGTGCTGGGCGTGGTGGCCTACCTGCCGGGCGCCTCGGGCGCGGGCGACTTCAACGGCTTCCTGGCCATGTTCATCGTGCTGTTCGCGCTGACCGGCGTGGGCAACGGTTCCACGTTCCGCATGATCCCCGCGATTTTCCTGCGCGAGCGCATCCAGGCCGCCAAGGGCAAGGACGCGGCCGCGCAGAAGCAGGCGCTGGCCGACGCCGCCAAGGAATCGGCCGCGGTGCTGGGCTTCTCGGGCGCCATCGGCGCGTACGGCGGCTTCTTCATCCCGCGCAGCTTCGGCACCTCGCTGGAGATGACCGGCAGCGTGCAGGCCGCGCTGTATTGCTTCATTGCCTTCTACGCCACTTGCATGGCGATCACGTGGTGGTACTACGGCCGCCGCGGCGCGCCGGTGCCGTGCTGACCGGCGGGCGCTTGGCCGGGGTGACTAGTCATTCTGCCGCGCCCGGCCTATGCCACCGGGCAATGGTCCCGCAGACAGGCCAGGCCTAAAGTGATTGCAACCGCATCGATCGCATTACGCGCCGGCCGGGCCGGCGCTCTTGGAGAATAGAGAATGAGCCATTTTCTGGACCGCTTGAAGTTCATGTCCAGGGTGAAGTCCACCTTCGCGAACGGACACGGCGAGACGGTCAACGAAGACCGCAGCTGGGAGAACGCCTACCGCGCCCGCTGGCAGCACGACAAGGTGGTGCGCTCGACCCACGGCGTGAACTGCACGGGTTCGTGCTCGTGGAAGGTGTACGTCAAGAACGGCCTGATCACCTGGGAGACCCAGCAGACCGACTACCCGCGCACGCGGCCGGACCTGCCCAACCATGAACCGCGCGGCTGTCCGCGAGGGGCTTCCTACAGCTGGTACGTGTATTCGGCCCAGCGCGTGAAGTATCCGATGATCCGCGGACGCCTGATGGAAATGTGGCGCGAGGCCCGCAAGACCATGGACCCCATCGCCGCCTGGGAATGGATCAGCCAGGACCCGGCGCGCGCCAAGCGCTACAAGGCCGTGCGCGGCCTGGGCGGCTTCGTGCGCGCCGACTGGGACACCGCCACCGAGATCATCGCCGCGGCCAATGCGTACACGATCAAGAAGTTCGGCCCCGACCGCCTGATCGGCTTTTCGCCGATCCCGGCCATGTCCATGGTCAGCTACGCCGCCGGCGCGCGCTACCTGAGCCTGCTGGGCGGCGCCTGCCTGAGCTTCTACGACTGGTACTGCGACCTGCCGCCGGCCAGCCCGCAGGTCTGGGGCGAGCAGACCGACGTGCCGGAATCGGCTGACTGGTACAACTCGACCTATCTGATGGTGTGGGGCTCCAACGTGCCCCAGACCCGCACGCCCGACGCCCACTTCTATACCGAGGTCCGCTACAAGGGCACCAAGACCGTGGCCGTGTCCAGCGACTACGGCGAAATGGTGAAGTTCGGCGACATCTGGCTGGCCCCCAAGCAGGGCACCGACGCGGCGCTGGCCATGGCCATGGGCCATGTGATCCTGAAGGAATTCCACCTGTCCGGCGCCTCGGCCTATTTCCGCGACTACGTGAGCCGCTACACCGACATGCCCATGCTGGTGCAGTTGAAGGAGCGCGACGGCTGCTACGTGCCCGACCACTTCCTGCGCGCCTCGCACCTGGACGGCGCGCTGGGGGAGCAGAACAACCCCGACTGGAAGACGCTGGTTCTGGACGCCAAGAGCGGCGACCTGGTCGCGCCCAACGGAAGCATCGGCTTTCGCTGGGGCGAGGGCGCCGTCAACGGCGGCGAGAAGGTCGGACGCTGGAACCTGGAATCCAGGGACGGCGGCAGCGGCCGCGAGATCGAGCCCACGCTGACGCTGCTGGGCCGGTCCGACGCCGTGGTCGGCGTGGGCTTTGCCTACTTCGGCGGCGAGCATGGCGATCTGCAGGTGCGCAACGTGCCGGCGCGCCGCATCCGCCTGGCCGACGGCGGCGAGGCCCTGGTGGCCACGGTGTACGACCTGCAGATGGCCAACTACGGCCTGGACCGCGGCCTGGGCGGCGGCAACGTCGCCGGCAGCTATGACGACGACGTGCCCTACACGCCGGCCTGGCAGGAAAAGCACACCGGCGTGCCGCGCGCGCAGGTGATCCAGGTGGCGCGCGAGTTCGCCCAGAACGCGCACGACACCGAGGGCAAGTCCATGGTCATCGTCGGCGCCGGCCTGAACCACTGGTACCACATGGACATGATCTACCGCGGCATCATCAACATGCTGATGATGTGCGGCTGTGTGGGCAAGAGCGGCGGCGGCTGGGCGCACTACGTGGGCCAGGAAAAGCTGCGTCCGCAGTTCGGCTGGGCCCCGCTGGCCTTCGCCGCAGACTGGGTGCGCCCGCCGCGCCAGATGAACGGCACCTCGTTCTTCTACGCCCACACCAGCCAGTGGCGCCATGAAAAGCTGGACGTCACCGAAGTGCTCGGCCCCACCGCCGACCGCGCCAAGTACGCCGACCTCAGCATGATCGACCTGAACGCCCGCGCCGAGCGCATGGGCTGGCTGCCGTCGGCGCCGCAGCTGCGCACCAATCCGCTGGACGTGGTGGCCGAGGCCGACGCGGCCGGCAAGGACCCGGTTGCCCACGCCGCCGAAAAGCTCAAATCCGGCGAACTGCGCATGGCCTGCGAGAACCCGGACGACCCGGCCAACTTCCCGCGCAACATGTTCGTGTGGCGCTCCAACATCCTGGGCTCCAGCGGCAAGGGCCACGAGTACTTCCTGAAGTACCTGCTGGGCACGCAGAACGCGGTGTTCGGCGACGAGGCCCAGGCCATCCGGCCGTCCGAAGTCACCTACCAGGAAGACGCGGCCCAGGGCAAGCTCGACCTGCTGACGGTGCTGGACTTCCGCATGAGCACGACCTGCCTGTACGGCGACATCGTGCTGCCCACGGCCACCTGGTACGAAAAGGACGACCTCAACACCTCGGACATGCACCCGTTCATCCACCCGCTGAGCGAAGCCGTGCAGCCGTTGTGGGAAAGCAAGACCGACTGGGAGATCTACAAGCTGCTGGCCAAGCGCTTCAGCGAGATCGGCGGCCCCTACCTGGGCAAGCGCCGCGACCTGGTGCTGACCCCGCTGATGCACGACACGCCGGGAGAACTCGGCCAGGCCTTCGAGCCCAAGGACTGGAAGCTGGGCGAGTGCGACCTGGTGCCGGGCAAGACCGCGCCGACCATGACGGTGGTCGAGCGCGACTACAACGACATCTACCGCAAGTTCACCTCGGTCGGCCCCTTGCTGGACAAGCTGGGCAACGGCGGCAAGGGCATCAGCTGGAACACCGAGCACGAAGTGCGCGAGCTGGCCAACCTGAACGAGGCCGTGGCCGAAGCCGGCGTGAGCCAGGGCCGTCCGCGCCTGGACACCGCCATCGACGCCGCCGAGATGATCCTGACCTTCGCGCCCGAGACCAACGGCCACGTGTCGGTCAAGGCCTGGGAGGCGCTGGGCAAGATCACCGGCCGCGACCATACCCACCTGGCGCTGGGCCGCGAACACGACAAGATCCGCTTCCGCGACATCGTGGCGCAACCGCGCAAGATCATCTCGGCCCCGACCTGGTCGGGCCTGGAAAGCGAGGAAGTCAGCTACAACGCCGGCTACACCAACGTGCACGAGCTGATTCCGTGGCGCACGCTGACCGGCCGCCAGCAGTTCTACCAGGACCACCGCTGGATGCTGGACTTCGGCGAAGGCTTCTGCGTGTACAAGCCGGCCATCGACACCAAGACGGTGGCGCCCATGCTGGGCCGCTACCCGAACGGCGAGAAGGAACTCGTGCTGAACTGGATCACGCCGCATCAGAAGTGGGGCATCCACAGCACGTACTCCGACAACCTGCGCATGCTCACGCTCAGCCGCGGCGGCCCCCACGTCTGGGTGTCGGAAACCGAGGCCCGGCAGGCCGGGCTGGTCGACAACGACTGGGTCGAGGTGTTCAACGTGAACGGCACGCTGACCGCCCGCGTGGTGGTCAGCCAGCGCGTGCCGGTGGGCATGTGCCTGATGTACCACGCGCAGGAAAAGATCGTGAACGTGCCCGGCGCCGAAACCAGCGGCAAGCGCGGCGGCATCCACAACTCGGTCACGCGCACGGTGCTCAAGCCCACCCACATGATCGGCGGCTACGCCCAGCAGGCCTATGGCTTCAATTACTACGGGACGGTGGGCGCCAACCGCGACGAGTTCGTGGTGCTGCGCAAGATGAAAAAGGTGGACTGGCTGGAAGGCCCGCTCGTCGAAGAATCGCAAGAGGAAGAGAAGCAATCATGAGGATACGCGCCCAAATCGGCATGGTGCTGAACCTGGACAAGTGCATCGGCTGCCACACTTGCTCGGTCACCTGCAAGAACGTCTGGACCAGCCGCGACGGCGTCGAGTACGCCTGGTTCAACAACGTCGAGACCAAGCCCGGCATCGGCTATCCCAAGGAATGGGAGAACCAGGCCAAGTGGAAGGGCGGCTGGGTCCGCAACGCCGCCGGCAAGCTCGAACCGCGCCAGGGCAGCAAGGTGCGCATCCTGGCCAACCTGTTCGCCAACCCGGACCTGCCGCAGATCGACGACTACTACGAGCCGTTCACCTTCGACTACGAGCACCTGAAGAACGCGCCGCTGTCGCAGACGCCACCGACGGCGCGGCCGGTGTCGGTGCTGACCGGCCAGAAGATGGACAAGATCCACTGGGGCCCGAACTGGGAAGACGACCTGGGCGGCGAGTTCAGCGCGCGCAGCCGCGACGCGCTGTTCGAGGGCGTGCAGAAAGAGATGTACTCGACCTTCGAGAACACCTTCATGATGTACCTGCCGCGCCTGTGCGAGCACTGCCTGAACCCGACCTGCGTGGCAAGCTGTCCGTCCGGCTCGATCTACAAGCGCGAGGACGACGGCATCGTGCTGGTCGACCAGGACAAGTGCCGCGGCTGGCGCATGTGCATCTCGGGCTGCCCGTACAAGAAGATCTACTACAACTGGAACAGCGGCAAGGCCGAGAAGTGCACCTTCTGCTATCCGCGCATCGAGGCCGGCCAGCCCACGGTCTGCTCGGAAACCTGCGTGGGCCGCATCCGCTACCTGGGCGTGCTGCTGTACGACGCCGACCGCATCGAGGCCGCGGCGTCCGTGGCCAGCGAGCAGGACCTGTACGAATCGCAGCTCGACCTGTTCCTGGACCCGCACTCGCCCGAGGTCATCGCCGCCGCGCGCGAGCAGGGCATCCCGGAAGCCTGGCTGGAGGCCGCGCGCAATTCGCCGGTCTACAAGATGGCGGTGCAATGGCGCGTCGCCTTCCCGCTGCACCCGGAATACCGCACGCTTCCGATGGTCTGGTACATCCCGCCGCTGTCGCCGATCCAGTCGGCCGCCGAGTCGGGCAAGATGCCGCAGCGCACCCTGGGCAAGAGCGCCATCATCCCGGACGTCTCCAGCCTGCGCATTCCGGTGCGCTACCTGGCCAACCTGCTGACCGCGGGCAAGGAGGCCCCGGTGCTGCTGGCGCTGGAACGCATGCTGGCCATGCGCGCCTACAAGCGTTCGGAAACCGTGCATGGCGAGCGCGACACCAGCGTGCTGGCGCCGGTCGGGCTGTCCGAGGAAATGGTGCAGGACATGTACAAGATCATGGCCATCGCCGACTACGAGGACCGCTTTGTCATTCCGTCCAGCCACAAGGAGATGGTCGAGGACAGCTTCAACGAGAAGGGCAGCTGCGGCTTCACCTTCGGCAACGGCTGCTCGGGCGGCGCTTCGGACAGCACCCTGTTCGGCCGCAAGCCGCAGGGCAGCGAGATCTTCATCGAGATGCCGAAATCCCGCAAGAAGAAGGCCGCTTCGGTCTAGGAAAGGAGAAAACCATGAGTCCGTACCGCCTGCTTTCCGCCTTGCTGTGTTATCCCGAGCCCGAGCTGCTGGACGCGCTGGGCGAGATCGAAACCGTGCTGGCCGACGATCCCGACGCCGAAGAGGCCTTGCAGCCGCTGATGGCGTACCTGGCCACCCACGACCTGATTTCGCTGCAGGAGAACTACGTGGCCACCTTCGACCGCAACCGCTCGCATTCGCTGCACCTGTTCGAGCACGTGCACGGCGAAAGCCGCGACCGCGGCCAGGCCATGGTGGATCTGCTGCAGACCTATCGCCAGCACGGCTTCGAGCCGGTGGCCGCCGAGCTGCCCGACCACGTGCCGCTGTTCCTGGAATTCCTGGGCGTGATCGACCCCGACCAGGCCCAGGCGCTGCTGGACGACGCCATCCACGTGCTGGCGGCGATCGGCGCGCGCCTGGCCCGTGACGACAGCCCCTACGCCTGCGTCTTCGCCGTGCTGCGCGCCCGGTCGCGAGTGATCCCGCGCGAGCAGACCGATGCGCCCGTGCGCGACATGGACGAGGCCATGGAGATGTACGGCGCCGGCCATGACGGCGTGGAACCGCTCTTGCGGCCGTTCTCGGGCGATGGCGCGCAGACCGTGCGCTTCCATCCGCGCATGGCCCATTAATCTTCAGGACGACGCAACATGAACACCCTGAACCAGTTCTTCTTCGGCATCTATCCCTATATCGCGGGCGCCATCTTCCTGCTGGGCAGCCTGGTGCGCTTCGAGCGCGAGCAGTACACCTGGAAGTCGGACAGCTCGCAGCTGCTGCACCGCGGCCAGCTGCGGCTGGGCAACATCCTGTTCCACGTCGGCATACTGGGCCTGTTCTTCGGCCATCTGGTGGGCCTGCTGACCCCGGTGGTGGTGTGGGACGCGCTGGGCGTGTCGCATACGTTCAAGCAGGGCGTGGCCATGGCGGCCGGCGGGGTCATGGGCATCATCTGCCTGATCGGCCTGGCGATCCTGATCCACCGCCGCCTGAGCGATCCGCGCATCCGCGCCACCACGCGCACCGGCGACAAGGTGCTGCTGCTGTGGATCCTGGTCACGCTGCTGCTGGGCCTGTCCACCATCGTCGTGTCGGCCGGCCACATGGACGGCGAAATGATGGTGCGCCTGATGACCTGGGCCCAGCATATCGTCACCTTCCGCGGCGACGCCGCCAGCCATATCACGGACGCGCCGTTCCTGTTCAAGGCGCACCTGTTCATGGGCCTGACGCTGTTCCTGATCTTCCCGTTCACCCGGCTGGTGCACATCTGGAGCGGCTTCGCCTCGCTGGGGTACCTGGGCCGCGCCTGGCAGCTGGTGCGCCCGCGCTGAACCCCGTCACCAGGAGCCGAACATGCCCGTCATCGTCAATGGCGTCGAACTGAACGACGCCGATCTGGAACAGGAACTGCCGCAGCACCAGCAGGCCGACAATCCCATGCGCGCGGCGGTCACCGCCCTGGTGCTGCGCCGCGTGCTGCTGGACGAAGCCGGCCGGCAGGGGCTGGACGCCGCGGACGAGGAGGCCGCCATCGGCGAACTGCTGGCCCGCGAGGCGACCGCGCCCGAGGCCGACGAGGCGGCCTGCCGCCGCCATTACCAGATGCACCCCGAGCGCTTTATGGCGGGCGAGCTGGTCGAGGCCGACCACATCCTGTTCCAGGTCACGCCCGGCGTGAACCTGGACATGCTGCGCGGGCACGCCACCATGGTGCTGGAAGCGCTGCTGGCCGACCCCTCGCGCTTTGCCGAGGTGGCGCGCGAGCAGTCCAACTGCCCGTCGGCCGCGGTCGGCGGCAGCCTGGGCCAGCTGGGCCGCGGCGATACGGTGCCGGAGTTCGAGCGCGCGCTGTTCGCGCTGCCGGCCGGCGGCCTGCTGCCGCAGCTGCTGCAGACGCGCCACGGCCTGCACATCCTGCGGGTGACGCGCCGCATCGAAGGGCGGCTGCTGCCCTACGAACACGTGGCCGGCCAGATCGCCGCGGCGCTCACGGCCATGAGCCGCGACACCGCCTGGCGCCAGTACATCAAGCTGCTGGTCGGCCGCGCCCGGATCGAAGGCATCGACCTGGACGACGGCGAACCCGAGCGGGTCTACAGCGCAGGCCCCGCATGATGGACGCGCCATCCGCTTCACCGCTGCAAGACGGCTACGGACGCCGCATCGATTACCTGCGCGTGTCCGTCACCGACCGTTGCGACCTGCGCTGCAGCTATTGCCTGCCCAAGGATTTCAAGGGCTTCGAAACGCCGGCCAACTGGCTGGACCACGCCGAAATGCAGCGCCTGGTCGGCCTGTTCGCCGGGCTGGGCGTGCGCAAGGTCCGGCTGACCGGCGGCGAGCCGCTGTTGCGCCGCGGGCTGGCGGGCCTGGCCGGCGCCATCGCCGCCATGCCGGGGCTGACGGATCTGTCGGTCTCGACCAACGGCACCCGGCTCGCGCGCCACGCACAGGCCTTGCGCGCCGCCGGCGTGACGCGCCTGAACGTCAGCCTGGACACGCTGGACGCGGCCGCCTTCGGCCGCATCACCGGCCGCGACTGCCTGGCATCGGTGCTGGAAGGCCTGGACGCGGCGCGCCGCGCGGGCTTCGCGCCCATCAAGCTCAACAGCGTGGTGCACGCGGCCACGCCCGAGGCCGAGGTGCGCCGGTTGCTGGACTACGCGCTGGCGCAGGGCTTCGTGCTGCGTCTGATCGAGCCCATGCCGATGGGCGAGTGCGGCCGCGGGTTCAGCCATACCGACCTGAACGCGATGGGCGCGCGCCTAGCCCGCGACGCCGGCCTGGTGCCGGCGCTGGAGCCCGCGGGCGGCGGCCCCGCGCGCTACTGGGGCACGGGCGATGGCGCGCCGGCACTGGGCGTGATCACGCCCATGTCGCGCCATTTCTGCGCCAGCTGTAATCGCGTTCGGCTGGGCGTGGACGGCACGCTGTACCTGTGCCTGGGCCAGGAAGACCAGGTGCCGCTGGGCCGGCAGCTGCGCGAGGGCGCGAGCGACGCCGACCTGGTGCGCGCCATCCGGGCCGGCATCGCGGCCAAGCCGGAGCGGCACGAGTTCTCCAGCCGGCCGGAACGCATCGTGCGATTCATGGCGCAGACGGGAGGATGACATGCGCGACATCGAACGCCTGGTCGACGGTTTCCAGCGTTTCCAGCAGCAGTACTACGAGGACGCACCTTCGCTGTACCGCAGCCTGCGAGACGGGCAGCACCCCAGCACGCTGCTGATCGGCTGCTGCGATTCGCGCGTCGACCCCGCCATGCTGCTGGGCTGCGACCCGGGAGACATCTTCACCGTGCGCAACGTGGCCAACCTGGTGCCGCCGTCCAACATGGACCGCGGCCTGCAAGGCGTGCTGGCGGCCATCCAGTTCGCGGTCGAGCAGCTGCAGGTCAGCCGCGTCATCGTGCTGGGCCACGGGCAATGCGGCGGCATCCGCACCCTGATGGAGCGCGGGACAGGCAGCCGGCCCGCGCGGCGCGCCGACGCGGGGGGCGAGCCCGACTACATCGAGCGCTGGATGGACATCGCCGAGCCGGCGCGCAGCCGGGTGCTGCAGCAGATGCCCGAGGCCACGCCCGCCGAGCGACGCCGCGCCTGCGAGCAGGCCTCCATCCTGATCTCGCTGCGCAACCTGGAAGAGCTGTTCTTCGTGCGCCGGGCGCTGGAGGCCGGCCGCCTGACCCTGCATGGCTGGTACTTCGACCTGGCCGCCGGCGCTTTGCTGGCATACTCGGCTCGGGCGGACGCGTTTCTGCCCATCGTATGCCCATTGTTCACGGAGCTAGGATGAGCCCAGTTTTCGCTATCGCCGGCCGGTCCGGCAGCGGCAAGACCACCCTGATAGAGGCCATGCTGCCGGTGCTGGCCGCGCGCGGCCTCAAGGTCAATGTGGTCAAGCACAGCCACCACGATTTCCAGATGGAGCCGCCGGCCAAGGACAGCGCGCGCTTTCGCGCGGCGGGCGCCCAGGAGGTGATGATCGCCTCGCCGTTTCGCTTCGCCATCGTCCACGAACTGCGCGGCGCGCCCGAACCCACGCTGGACGAGCAGCTGGCGCGCCTGTCGCCGGCCGACCTGGTGCTGGTCGAAGGCTTCAAGCGCGCCGAGGTGCCGCGGCTGGAAGTCTACCGGCCGGCCGTGGGCAAGCCGCCGCTGCATGCCGAAGACCCCGGTTTCCTGGCGGTGGCGACCGACGTGCCGCTCGATATCGCACTGCCGTGTCTTCCCCTGGGCCAGCCGGCCGAGGTCGCGGCCTTCATCTGCCGCGCCCTGGGGCTGACGTGAACGTCCGGGCCGCCGCGCGGCCGGGGCCGGCGGGCGCGTCGGGCTACACTGATGGCCGTTATACCGCTCCACGGGCGCAGACCGCTCCCAACCCCATGAATCCGCCAGCTCCTGCCGACTCCGACAGCCTGCCATCGCCCCGGCACCGGCTGTCCACGCGCATCGTCGCCAGTTCCCTGGTGGCCCTGGTGGTGGTGCTGGCCATGGTCAGCTGGACGCTGTGGGTCTCCTGGCAGCTGGAGGGCGCCGGCGCGGCCATCAACGACACCGGCAGCCTGCGCATGCGGGCCAACCGCGTGGCGGTGGAGCTGATGCGGCCGCAGGCCGGGCGCGAGTTCCGCACGCGCGAGCAGATCGACGTCATGGACGACACCATCGCGCGCCTGGAGCGCGGCAATCCGGCCCGTCCGCTGTTCCTGCCCAACGACGAGGCCATCCGGCTCCAGTGGCGGGAAGTGGCCAGCTACTGGAACGACATCATGAAACCGGTGGCCCTGCGCGCCCTGGGGCAGCCCAGCGCCGCGGCCTACCTGGAAACGCTGCCGGAGTTTGTCGAGCGCGCCGATTCGCTGGTGCGCATGATCGAGCAGGACAACGCCGGCAAGACCGCTTCGCTGCGCCTGTCGCAGGGCGTGCTGGCCGCCATCGCCAGCGCCGGCACCCTGGCCATGATCTACCTGCTGTATCTGTGGATCATCTCGCCGGTGCTGCGCCTGCGCGACGGCCTGCAGCGCATGGCCGCGCGCGAATTCAGCACCCGGCTGCCGGTGGAAAGCCAGGACGAGTTCGGCGTGCTGGCGCGCGGCTACAACCGCATGGCCGACGAATTGCAGGATCTCTACACCGGCCTGGAACGGCGCGTGGAGGAAAAAACCGCCCAGCTGGCCGCGCAGAACCGCGACATCGGCGCGCTCTACGACATGGCGGCCTTCCTGAACCAGCCCAACGAGATCGAGGCGCTGTGCGACGGCTTCCTGCGCCGCGTGATGCTGCAGTTCGACGCCGAAGGCGGCAGCATCCGCGCGCTCGACCCGGCCACCGACAAGCTGAACCTGATGGTCTCGGTCGGCCTGTCCGACGCGCTGGTCGAGTCCGAGCATTGCATGAACGTGGACGACTGCTATTGCGGCACGGCCACGCGCCAGAAGAGCGTCATCGTCATCCAGGACCTGAGCAAGGCGGCGCTGGCCAGCAGCCTGAGCTGCCGGCGCGAAGGCTACGCCAGCGTGGCGGTGTTCCGCATCGTCACGCGCGACGAGGTGCTGGGTTCGTACTCGCTGCATTTCCGCCGGGAGCGCCAGCTCACGCCGGCGGAATCGCAGATGCTGGAAACGCTGGGGCGGCACCTGGGCGTGGCGCTGGACAACCGGCGCCTGGGCGCGCAGGCGCGCCAGCTGGCCGTGGTGCAGGAGCGCGGGCTGGTGGCCCAGGGGCTGCACGACAGCCTGGCCCAGGGCCTGAATTTCCTGAATCTGCAGCTGCAGATGCTGGACGCGGCGGTCAAGCGCGGCGACGCCGACGAAATCGAGGAAATCCTGCCGCTGCTGCGCGCCGGCGTGGACGAAAGCTACCAGGACGTGCGCGAGCTGCTGACCAACTTCCGCAGCAAGCTGGCCCAGGGCGACCTGCAGGCCGCCATCGAGGATACGGTGGAGCGCTTCCGCCGCCAGACCGGCATCGCCACCGAGCTGCGCTTCGGCCAGGGGCAGGGCGCGCCGCTGCCGCCGGAGCAGCAGCTGCAGGTGCTGTTCATCCTGCAGGAAGCCCTGTCCAACGTGCGCAAGCATTCCGAGGCCGACCGCGTCGAAGTCGCCGTCGACAACGGCCGCGATTTCAGCCTGCTGGTGGCCGACAACGGCCAGGGGTTCGACCCCGCCGAGGTGGCCGAACGCGGCGAGTCGCATGTCGGACTGCACATCATGCGCGAGCGCGCCGCCCGCATGCGCGCCATGATAAAACTCGAATCGCAGCCCGGCGCCGGCACGCGCGTGCGGCTGAACCTGCCGGGCAGCGAACGCCAGGCCGCTTGATATTTTCCAGACCATGCCTATCCGTATTCTCCTCGTCGACGACCACACCCTGTTCCGTTCGGGCGTGCGCCTGCTGCTGCAGCGCCAGCCGGACTTCGAGGTCGTGGCCGAGGCCGGCGACGGGGTCGAAGGCCTAAAGCGCGCCAAGGAGCTCAAGCCCGACGTGGTGCTGCTCGACCTCAACCTGCCCGGGCTGTCCGGGTTGGAAACCCTGCAGCTGCTGACGCAGGACCTGCCGTCCTGCGCCGTCATCATCCTGACCGTTTCCGAAGAGGCCGACGAGCTGGGCCAGGCGCTGCGCGACGGCGCGCGCGGCTACCTGGTCAAGAACATTGACGCCGACGCGCTGACCGCCGCCATCCGCCGCGCCGCCGGCGGCGAGCCGGTGATCGCCGACAGCATGACCGCCAAGCTGGTCGAGCAGTTCCGCGGCCAGGCCGGCCAGGGCGGGGCGGGCGCGCAGGCCGCGGGCAGCGGCGACCGCCACCGCCTGACCGCGCGCGAACGGCAGATCGTGCAGTGGCTGGCGCGCGGCGCCAGCAACAAGGTCATCGCGCGCGAACTCGACGTGAGCGAAAGCACGGTCAAGATCCATGTGCAGAACGTGCTGAAGAAGCTCAATCTCACCAGTCGGGTGCAGGTGGCGGTGTACGCGGTGGAGCATGGGTTGTATGTGGAGGAATAGGGCGGCTGGCGCCGCCTGATGGGTTTCGCGCGTTCGATGGCCGGGTTCTTGCGCGGAATCTCTCGCGCTGCACCCATCAGGCGGCGCCAGCCGCCATCCCACCCCCCCGCGTTTGATCTGCGACAAGGCCCGGCATGCCCCCGGCCCATAGACTGGCCGGCATGCATACTCGAACCTCACCCATGGAGCTCGTGGCTCCCGCCGGCAGCCTGGCTGCGCTGAAAGCGGCGCTGGAGGCCGGCGCCGACACCGTCTATCTCGGCCTGAAGAACGCCACCAACGCGCGCAACTTCGCCGGGCTCAATTTCACCGAAGCCGACATCCGCGCCGGCGTGGAGCTGGCCCACAGCCGCAAGCGCCAGGTGCTGTTCGCCATCAACACCTTCGTGCAGGCGGGCAGGGCGCAGGAATGGCGCGCCGCCGTGGACGCGGCCCACGGCCTGGGCGCCGACGCAGTCATCATGGCCGATCCGGGCCTGCTGGCCTACGCCAGCGACCGCTATCCCGACCTGCGCCTGCACCTGTCGGTGCAGGGCTCGGCCACCCACGCCGACGCCATCGAGCTCATGAAGGAACAATTCGGCATCCGCCGCGTGGTGCTGCCGCGCGTGCTGACGCTGGCCGAGATCGCGCGCATCTGCGCCAACGTCAGCGTCGAGGTCGAGGTCTTCGGCTTCGGCAGCCTGTGCGTCATGGCCGAAGGCCGCTGCCTGCTGTCGTCCTACGCCACCGGCGACTCGCCCAACAACAAGGGCGTGTGCTCGCCGGCGCACGCGGTGCGCTGGGAGGAAACCGACGGCCGCATGGACGCGCGCCTGAACGGCATCCTGATCGACCGCTACGAACCGGGCGAGCCGGCCGCGTATCCCACGCTGTGCAAGGGCCGCTTCGAGGTCGACGGCCAATCCGACCACGCGCTCGAAGAGCCCACCAGCCTGAACGCCATCGGCCTGCTGCCGCGCCTGGCCGGGATGGGCGTGTCCGCCATCAAGATCGAAGGCCGCCAGCGCAGCCCGGCCTACGTCACGCAAGTGGTGTCCACGCTGCGCGCCGCGCTCGACAGCGCGCATGCCGACGCCGCGCGTTTTTCTCCGCGCCCCGAATGGAACGCCATGCTGGCGCGCCATGCCGAGGGTTCCCAGGTCACTCAAGGGGCATTCGAACGTCCATGGAAATAACGCCCAACTTCTTCCAGATCTCGGTCGGCCCCCTGCTGTACTACTGGCCGCGGCGCGACACGCTGGACTTCTACGCCGCGCTGGCCGACAGCCCGGCCGACATCCTCTACGTGGGTGAAACCGTGTGCAGCCGCCGCCACGAGCTGCGCGCCGACGACTGGCTGGACCTGGCGCGCGACCTGCGCGCCGCCGGCAAGACCGTGGTGCTCTCGGGCCGCACACTGATCGAGACCGGCGCCGAGGCCGCCGCGCTCAGGAAACTGTGCGAGCAGGACGACTTTCCGGTCGAGGCTGGCGAGATCGGCGCCATACGCCACCTGGCCGGTCGCCCATTTGTGGCCGGCCCGCACCTGAACGCCTACCACGGCGGCACGCTGGACTGGCTCGCGCAGCGCGGCGCCGTGCGCTTCGTCGCGCCGCTGGAAATGGACGCCGAGACCCTGGGCCGCCTGTTGCAGGAACGGCCCGTGGGACTGGAGGCCGAGGCCTTGGTGTGGGGCCGCATGGCGCTGGCGTTCTCGGCGCGCTGCTTCACGGCGCGCCACTTCCGCCTGAAGAAGGACGACTGCGGTTTCCGCTGCATCGAGCATCCCGACGGCCTGGACATGCGCACCCGCGAATCGCGCGGCTTCCTGGCCATCAACGGCATTCAGGTGCAGTCCGCGGCCTGCCTGGACCTGCTGCCGCTGGCGCCCAGCCTGGCCGCGCTCGGCGTGGAGGTGCTGCGCGTCAGTCCGCAATCGTCGGGCACGCTGGAAGCCGTGGCCGCGCTCGACGCGATGCGCCAGGGCCGCCGGCCGGTCCCGGTGGCGCCGCCGGCGGGCATCGAACGCTGCAACGGCTATTTCCATGGCCGCGCGGGCATCGATCTGCTGGAGGAAGCGGCATGAGCCCGCCCATCGTCCTGCCCGCCATGCTGGCCCGCATCGGCCGGCGCCTGCCCACGCCGCTGGTGTCGCTGCACTTCGTCGCCGGCCTCGAAGTGGCGCGCCGCCTCAAATGGCTGGCGCCGCCGCCGGAACTGGAAGGGCGCAGCTTCGCCATCACGGTCGAGGACCTGGGCCTGCGCAACTGCTTCACCGTGAAACGCGGCGCGTTCCGGCCCGTCTGGAACGGCGCGCCGGCCGAACTGGAGCTGGGCGCCAAGGCGGCCGAGCTGCTGGCGCTGATGCGCCAGGAAACCGACGCCGACACGCTGTTCTTCCAGCGCCGCCTGCGCATATCGGGCGACACCGAACTGGGCCTGATCGTCAAGAACTGGCTGGACGCCGCGCCCCGGCCGGCCTGGCTGCAGCGCGCCGCCGGCGTGGACGCGCCGCTGCGGCCCTGACCGCGCGCGGCCTCTGGTCCATTCGCCTGGGAGGGCGGCTACTATAGCGAGGGACAGTTCCCTTCCATAACGAAACCAGAGAGACACATGAGCGATCCGAAACAGTCCTGGCGGCTAGAAACCATCGCGGTGCATGGCGGCTACCGCCCCGACCCCACCACGCGCGCGGTGGCGGTGCCCATCTACCAGACCGTGGCCTATGCGTTCGACGATACGCAGCACGGCGCGGACCTGTTCGACCTCAAGGTGCCGGGCAACATCTACACCCGCATCATGAACCCGACCACCGACGTGCTCGAGCAGCGCGTCGCGGCCCTGGAAGGCGGCGTCGCCGCGCTGGCGCTGGCCTCGGGCCAGTCCGCGGTGACCTACGCCATCCTGACCATCGCCGAAGCGGGCGACAACATCGTGTCCTCCAGCACCCTGTACGGCGGCACCTACAACCTCTTCGCGCACACGCTGCCGCAATACGGCATCACCACGCGCTTCGCCAATCCGGCCGACCTGGCCAGCTTCGAGGCGCAGATCGACGAGCGCACCAAGGCCATCTTCGCCGAGTCCGTCGGCAACCCGCTGGGCAACATCACGGACATCGCGGCCCTGGCCGAACTGGCGCACCGCCACGGCCTGCCGCTGATCGTCGACAACACCGTGCCGTCGCCTTACCTGCTGCGCCCGATCGAGCACGGGGCCGACATCGTGGTGCAGTCGCTGACCAAGTACCTGGGCGGCCACGGCACCAGCCTGGGCGGGGCCATCATCGACTCGGGCAAGTTCCCCTGGGCCGAGCACAAGAGCCGCTTCAAGCGCCTGAACGAGCCGGACGTGAGCTACCACGGCGTGGTCTACACCGAAGCCTTCGGCGCGGCCGCCTATATCGGCCGGGCCCGCGTGGTGCCGCTGCGCAATACCGGCGCGGCGATCTCGCCCTTCAACGCCTTCCAGATCCTGCAGGGCATCGAGACCCTGGCGCTGCGCGTGGACCGTATCGTCGAGAACGCGGTCAAGGTCGCCAACTTCCTGCGCGAGCATCCCAAGGTCGAATGGGTCAACTACGCGGGCCTGCCCGACCATCCCGACCACGCGCTGGCGCAGAAATACCTGGGCGGCAAGGCCCCGGGCCTGTTCACCTTCGGCGTCAAGGGCGGGCGCGAGGCCGGCGCGCGCTTCCAGGACGCGCTGCAGCTCTTCACCCGGCTGGTCAACATCGGCGACGCCAAGTCGCTGGCCACGCATCCGGCCTCCACCACGCACCGCCAGCTCAATCCGGAAGAACTGCAGAAGGCGGGCGTGCGCGAGGAAACCGTGCGCCTGTCCATCGGCATCGAGCATATCGACGACCTGCTGGCCGACCTGGACCAGGCGCTGGCCAAGGCCTGAGCGCCGCGCGCCCGCCTATTTGCGCGGGCGCTTGCCGGCGGCCGGGCAGATCAGCCCGCGCAGCTTGCGCTGCACCGGGTCGTGCGCGACCGGCGCATCGTGGATGCCGGCCGTCGGCGTCGCTTCCACCAGTTCGCCGGTGGCGTTCTCGCCGGCGTAGTGCAGCGTGCGTTCCACGCTGTAGGTTTCGGCCGCGCAATTGAGCACGACCGGCTGGGCCACCGAGCGGTAGGGCTTGCCGTTGGCTTCGGAGATCCGCGGCTGGGCGTAGAACCAGGCCACGGTGACGGCCATGACGGCCGGGCTGTCGGATACGGGCTTGATCGAAGCGCTGTCGTAGAACACGCCCGGCATGGCCTGGGGGTCCAGCGGCACCCAGTCCGGGCCGCCGAACAGCATGCCCGCCGGCCCCGGGTCGCGCGGCAGCACGTTCACGGCGCAGGCGCCGGGCGGCACCGGGTCGCCCTCGCGCACCGTGACGGTTTCGCAGGCGCCGGGCGGGGCGGCCGGCGCGGCGGGACTCCACAGGGCCGCGGCCAGCGCGGCCAGGACGAGTCGCAGTCTTGCGTGCCTGGCGATCATGGGAGGGTTCCGTGGGGTGAGCATGCAGGCCATGGCAGACCGACGAAAGACCATGGGACGTTCCCGATCATAAACGGCGCGCGCCTCATGCGGGGGCCATTCTTTCGGTGCAGTCCTTACGGCGCAGCGCGATGTCCGGATTGCGACGCCGCAATGGCCGCCATCAGGTCGTCCGCATGCACCATCAGCTCGCGCGCCTGGCGCAGCATGGGGTATTGCTGCAGCACCCCGGCCCATTGCGGAGACTCCAGCAGCAGCGTCCAGACCGGTTCCAGCATGGCGGCGGGCGCGTCTTCGCCTTGCGTCAGCCGGCCGGCGTAGTCCAGGCTGGCGTCGGCGCCCAGCAACTGCATGCGGCTGGCGGCGCTGAGCAGGCGCGGCCTGGCGTCGGCGGGGGCGTCGCTGAAATAAAGCACGGCCCGTTCCAGCGCCGGGCCCTCCGTCGGCAGCGCGCGCAGCGAGCCGCCGCGCAGCGCATAGCCGCCTTCGCGCGCGCGGAACGGGTAGTCGGTCTGCGCGTCGGCGTGCGCCAACAGGCGCAGCCCGCGCAGCAGGCGCGGAAAATCCGTGGCCGCCGCGTCGGCCGAGGCCTTGGCCTCCAGCAGCAGGCACACGTCCCAGGTCGGCGCGGCGTCGCCGCCGCCGGCGCGCCGCAGCAGGGCGGCGTCCCATTCGCTCTTGGCGCGCTCGGCGCTGGCCGGGATCGACGGGGGCACGCGCATCGAGGACACGGCCAGGTACGGCGCGCCGTCCGCGGCCGCGTTGAGCGCGCGGGCCAGGGCCTGCATGGCCCGCAAGGCCAGCGCTTCGACGGCGGCGCCGCGCTCGCGCGAGGCATCGCCCTGCGCGGCGGCGTCGGCGCTGCCGGGCGCCGGCCCCTGGCTTAGCCACCGTTCGCGGTAGCGGCGCACTTCGGCGTCCGAGGCCAGCGCGTCCAGGCGCTGCAGGCGCCGCAAGGCGGGGCCGGCCAGCAGCCGCTGCAGCACGGCCGGATCGCACGCCCCGGGCAGGCCCAGCAGTTCGTCCGCGGCCCGCGCCAGTTCGGCCCACGATTGCGCGATGGCCGCCGCGTGCAGGCGGGCCAGCGCGGCGCGCGGCGGGGCCGCCGGCATGCGTTCCAGCTTGGCGGGATGGGCCAGCGTGTTGGCGGCGGCCACCAGATCGCGGCGGTCGCGGGCCGCGCCGGCCGACAGCGCCGCATACTCGCGCACGCTGGCGTTGCGATGCCGCAGCAGCAGCGCCTGGAATACCGGGTCGCCGCCCGGTTCGCGCAAGGCCTCGCGGATCAGGCGCGCCAGCGCCGCCAGGAAGGCATGGCGCAGGGCTGGCGGCGGCGTTTCGCCGGCGGCCAGCGCCCGACGGGCGTGTTCGATGGAGACGGCCAGCGCGGCGGCCGCGCCGGCGTCATGTGCGGACAGTTCGGACACGGCCGGCACGCGGTAGCGGCGGGCCGCTGCCCGCAGCGTCGCGTCCAGCAGGGGATGAGGGGACGGGAGCATGGCGCGAGCCTAACGCGTCGCGGCGTGCGCCGCAACGCGCCGGGCCGCGGCCTACTTGAACATGGCGGCGTTCTGTTCCAGCACGGCGTCGGCGCACTGGGCGTCCAGGTGGCCGCCCGGCGCGCCGGCCACGCCGATGGCGCCGATCACGTTTGCGCCGGCCTTGACCGGCACGCCGCCGCCCAGCAGCAGAAAGCCCGGGATATCCGTCAGGTTGGCGGCGCCGGGATTCTTCTGCGCGTTCTCCATCATGGCCAGCGTGGGCGACTTGGCCGAGACCGCGGTGAACGCCTTGGCGCGGCTGGCTTCGATGGTGTGCGGGCCGGCGTTGTCGGCGCGGGCGAAGGCCTTGAGCAGGCCGGCGCGGTCCACCACCGCGGCGCTGACGTTGTAGCCCTTGGCCTGGCAGGCGGCGACGGTCTCGGTGGCCAGCTTCTGCGCATCGGCCATGGACAGGTTGCTCTCGGTCAGCACGGCCGCGTTGGCGGCGCCGGCGCAGGCGAGGAGGGTGGCGCAAGCGAGGAATTTGGGCGACATGTCTGGGTCCTTTCAGGAATAGATAACAGGAGCAGACAGATTAAAGATGGCGGCGCGGCGGCGGTAGCCGGTCGGTTACGCTGGCGGCTCCGTAGGGCTACGGAGGCCGCCGGGCGGTCAGCCCAGCAGCACGGCGTATTCGCGGATCAGCGCGGCCAGGGTGTCGGCCTCGAGCTTGGCGAACACATTGGCGCGGTAGGTTTCGACGGTGCGCGGCGACAGGTCGAACTCGCGCGCGATCTCCTTGTTGCTCAGGCCCTGCACGATGCGTTCCAGTACTTCGCGCTCGCGCCCGGACAGGCGCTCCAGCCGCTCCTGCGCGGCCTGCGTCACGGCGAGTTTCTCGCGGCTGGCGATATGGGTGCGCACGGCGGCCTGCACCGCGTCCAGGAACACGTCGTCGTCCACCGGCTTTTGCAGGAATTCCATGGCGCCGCCCTTGAAGGCGCGGCGGCACAGGTCGACGTTGGCGTGGCCGGTGAGCATGACCACCGGCAGGTCGGATTGCGCGGCCAGCCGGCTCAGCACGTCCAGGCCGCTGATGCCGGGCATGCGGATGTCGAGCACCACGCAGCCGATGGACTGCGGCGTCAGCGCCGCCAGAAAAGCCTGGGGATCAGCATGGCCCTCGCTGCGCAGGCCCACGCTGCGCAACAGCAGCGCCAGCCCGTCGCGCACCGCGTCGTCGTCGTCGACCAGATACACCAGCGGAGATTGTTCAAGCATGGGAGATTCCTGTGGCGGCCGGCGCGCCGCCCGCCAGCGGCAGGCTGAGCGTGAAGCAGGCGCCGGCCGGGCTGAGGTTGCGCGCGGCGATGCGGCCGTCCATGGCGCCGGCCAGGGTCTCGCACAGCGCCAGGCCCAGGCCCATGCCTTGCGGCCGGGTGGTATAGAACGGCGCGAACAGGCGCGGCAGCGCGTCGGCGGCGATGCCCGGGCCGGTGTCGCTGACGCTGAACAGATAGCTGGCGCCGTCGGCGCGGCCCTCCAGCGCGATGTGGCGCGCGCCGTCCGCGCCGGCCAGCGCGTCGGCGGCGTTCTGGACCAGGTTGTGCAGGATCTGCTCCAGCGCGACGCGGTCGCCCAGCGGCCGCGCGCCGGGGCTGGCGTTGCGCCACGTCAGCCTGATGCCCTGGCCGGCGAGTTCGGGCTCGCGCAGAAAGCGCAGCGAGGCCACCAGCGCGTCCGGGTCCAGGGCTTCGCGCCGCCCCGGCGAACTGGGCCGCACCAGCGCGCGCATGCGGCTGATGATGTCGGCGGCGCGCTTGGCCTGTTCGGCGCTGGCCAGCAGCGCGCGGCGCACCGCGGGGCGCTCTTCTTCGTCGTCCAGCAGCCGTTCGGCGGCGCGGGTCTGCGCCAGGATGGCGGTCAGCGGCTGGTTCAGTTCATGGGCGATGCCGGCGGCCATCTCGCCCAGCGCGCCCAGCCGGGCCATCGCGCCCAGCCGCAGCTGTTCCTGGCGGCGGCGGGCCTCGGCGCGCGAGCGCTGCCAGGCCACGGCGCCGGCCACCAGCAAGGCGCTGGCCACGGCCCAGGCGAGCCATGCGGTCCAGGGCCAGGTGTCGGGCGTCAGGCGGCGCTCGCTGCGCATCGTGAAGGGCTGGCTGGCCGCGCCCAGCGGCTTCTGCAACGCGAGCCGCCAGCCGGGCGCGCCGCCTTCGGGCTGCTTGTCCAGCAGGCGCAGCGGCGCGGCGCCCACGGTCAGCGTCAGGTTGGCCAGCCCCGGCGGGAAGTCGGCCGCCGGCACCAGTTGGCGCGCATCGAGCAGCAGGCTCCAGCCGGACGGCGCCGCCAGCCAGTAGCGCGCATCGTCCACGGGCAGCGTCACCGGGCGCTGCATCTGGCGCGCGCGCCCGATCGCCTCGGGCAGGCCATCTGGCGCGGCCATGCTGCCGCGCCAGACGCCGTCGTGCAGATGGCCCAGGCCCAGCAGCTGCGGCATGGCCGGCTGCAGGCTGGGGTAGAGCCGTTCGGGGGCGGGAGGATGGGATAGGGCGGCCAGCGTGGCGAGCACGGCTTCGTGCTGCACCGTCTTCTGGCTCAGCATGCGCTGCGCCACGCTGGTGTTCTGCAGAAAGCGTTCGTGCTGGTCCGTGTATTCCTGCCGGCCGATCCAGACGGCGCCGAGACAGAACAGGACCAGCCAGCAGAGTAGGGCGCCGGAGCGCGAAAGGGGTTTCACGCCTGGATTATGCCCTGCGCGCGCGGCCGGCAGGCATCCGTAGGGCTACGGAGACGCGGCGCTCAGGCCGCCAGCCTGCCCAGGCGCGGATCGTCGGCCTGGGTGCCGGCGGACACGGCGATCTGGTAGAGCGCGGCCACCAGGTCCGACTGGCTTACCAGCCCGACCAGGTCGCGCGACTCGTCCAGCACCGGCACGCAGTGCAGGCCGTCGGACATCGGGCGCGCGAGTTCGATGACGGGCAGGCCCGGCGTGGCGAAGGGCACTTCGCTGTGCATGCAGTCCGCGACCACCAGGTCCGGCACGCCGGTTGCGTCGGCGGCCACGCTGGCCAGCCGGTTGCGGCGCGCCAGCACGTCGCCCTGGGCGATCATGCCGGCATAGCGGCCGTTCTCGTCCAGCACCGGCAGGGCCTGCACGCGGTGCTTGTCGAACAGGCGCACGGCGTAATCCAGCGGATCGTGGGCGCGCACCGTGACCACGTCGCGCGACATGATGTCGGCGCAGCGCACGTCGCCGTAGCGGCGCACGCTGGCGCGCAGCTCGGCGGCCAGCACGATTTCCTCCAGGTCTTCCTTGCGGATGTCCAGCAGTTCGCCGCGCTGGTTCAGCGCCTCGTCCAGGTCGTGCAGGCTGAAGCCCAGCCGCGCGCTGGGCGCCGGATCGCGGGTGCTGTGGGCGCCGGCCGCGTCGACGTGGCGGCGCGGGTAGTTGCGCTTGAGCGCGCCGTTGAAGACCACGGCGATGCACAGCAGGATGAGGGAATTCAGGGCCACCGGCCACAGCGCGAAGCCGTAGCCCAGCTTGGCCACGGGCGGGCCGCCCAGCACCGCGGTCAGCGCCACCGCGCCGCTGGGCGGATGCAGGCAGCGCAGCGAGAACATGGCGCCGATGGACAGGGCCACGGCGGCCGCGGCCGCCAGGCCGGGCAGGGGAATGAACTGGGCGCAGAACACGCCGATCAGCGCGGCGATGAGATTGCCGGCCATCAGCGACCAGGGCTGGGCCAGCGGGCTGGCGGGGGCGGCGAAGAGCAGCACGGCGGACGCGCCCATCGGCGCGATGAACCAGGGGCTGGCCGATCCCAGCGCATGCCGGCCCACCCATTCCGTGCAGAACAGGCCCAGCAGCGCGCCCACCGCGCCAAACAGCTTTTCGCGCCCATTGACGCCCACCGGCGCTGGCGCGAACGCTCCCAGCCAGCGCATGAAACCCACACCCACTGCTTTCTCCAAGCGACTCCGATTATGTCGCGGGGCGATAATTTATCACGCAGGGCGTTGCGGTGCAGCATAAGCTTATGCCGCGCGGAGCAGGACCGCGATTCAGGCCTGGTCCGGCTCTTCGCCGATGCGCGCGAGCAGGCGGGTCAGCAGCGGCCGCATGGCGCGCAGCTCTTCCAGATGGGCGGCGGAAAGGTCTTCCAGCAGGCGTTCGGCCTTGGCCGTGAGCACGACCTCGACGCGGCGGCCGTCCTGCGGGTCCGGTTCGCGGCTGACCAGGTCGAGCCGCGCCAGCCGCCCCACCAGTTCGGCGGCGGTATGCGGCCGGATCAGCAGGCGTTCGGCGATTTCGCCCACATACAGGCCGCGGCGGCCCGGGGCGGCCGAACGCGCGCCCTTGATGGCCAGCAGGGCCTGGTGCTGCTGCGGCATCAGGTCCAGCCGGGCGGCGGCGCCTTCGCTGAAGACCGAGAAGCGGCGCAGCGCGTAGCGGAAGTCGGACAGCAGTTCGTAGTCTGCCGCGGACAGCGTGGCGGGGGGCGGGGGGGCAGATTGATTCACATGTTAGATTCTAATATATATCGTGATACGATATATTGATTTTCCGCAAATTCACGCGGATCTCTTTTCCCTTTTTCCAACATGCCCGCCAATTCCGCTTCCGCCCGGGCCGCGCTGCGCCTGGGCGATTTCACCACCGACAGACGCGTCGTACTGCTGATGGGCCTGGCCATTCCGGTCGGCCTGGCCAGCGTGGCCGCCGCATGGGTGCTGCTGCGCCTGATCGCGCTGTGCACCAACCTGGCCTACCACGGCCTGTTTTCCTTCGCCGACCTGCCGATCACGGACGGGCGGCTGGGGCCGGCCTCGGTCGCGATTCCGGTCGCCGGTTGCCTGATCATCGGCCTGATGGCGCGCTACGGCTCGGAGAAGATACGCGGCCACGGCATACCGGAGGCGATGGAGGCCATTCTGATCGGCAAGAGCCGCATCCAGCCCAAGGTGGCGGTGCTGAAGCCGGTGTCCTCGGCCGTGTCCATCGGCACGGGCGGGCCGTTCGGGGCCGAAGGCCCCATCATCATGACGGGCGGCGCGATCGGATCGCTGCTGGCCCAGACCATTCACCTGGACGACGGCGAGCGCAAGACGCTGCTGGTGGCCGGCGCGGCCGCCGGCATGACGGCGATTTTCTCCACGCCGCTGGCGGCGGTGCTGCTGGCGGTGGAATTGCTGCTTTTCGAATGGAAGCCGCGCAGCTTCCTGCCCGTGGCGGTGGCCGCGCTGGTCGCCGCGGCCACGCGCGCCTATCTGCTCGACGCGGGGCCGATCTTCGCCTACGCCGGCACGCTGCCGTTCACGCCTGCGCATCTGGCCGCCTGCGCGGCGGTCGGCGTGCTGGCCGGGCTGGGTTCGGGCGTGCTGACCTCGATGGTCTATGCCGCCGAAGACCTGTTCGAAAAACTGCCGCTGCACTGGATGTGGTGGCCGGCCCTGGGCGGGCTGGCGATCGGCATCGGCGGTCTGATCGACCCGGCCGCGCTGGGCGTGGGCTACGACAATATCCGCCACCTGCTCGCCGGCGACCTGGCCCTGCAGGCCGTGTTGCTGCTGCTGGTGGTCAAGGTGCTGATCTGGTCGATCGCGCTGGGGTCGGGCACCTCGGGCGGGGTGCTGGCCCCGCTGCTGATCTTCGGCGGCGCGCTGGGCGCGCTGGCCACGCCGCTGCTGCCGCAGGCCGACGCCGGCTTCTGGGCGCTGCTGGGCATGGCCGCGATGATGGGCGGCACCATGCGCGCGCCGCTGACGGCCACGCTGTTCGCGGTGGAACTGACCGGCGACGTGGGCGCGCTGCTGCCGGTGCTGGCGGCCTGCGTGTTCGCCTACGGGGTCACGGTGCTGCTGCTCAAGCGCTCCATCCTGACCGAGAAAATCGCGCGCCGCGGCCACCACATCAGCCGCGAATACCGCGTCGATCCCTTCGACCTGCTGCGCGTGCGCGACGTGATGACTTCGCCGGTGCAGACCCTGCCGCAGGACTGGACCGTGGCGCAGGCGATCGAGCATTTCACGACCGCTCAGCCGGTGCATACCAGCTATCCGGTGCTGGACGCCGACGGGCAGGTGGTGGGCGAGGTGACCCGCGCCGACACCCTGGCCTGGGCGCTGGACGGCGGGCTGCATGCGCAGACCCTGGGCGCGGCCTTGCAGGGCCGCGAGCTGGTCTATGGCTATCCCGAGGAACTGGCCAGCCAGATCGCCGACCGCATGGCCTTGTCGGGCGCGGGCCGGGTGCCCATCCTGGACCGCGCCAGCGGCCGGCTGGTCGGCATCGTGGGCCGCAAGGACCTGTTCCGCTCGCGCGCGCGCCGGCTGCGCGAGGAAAGCCGGCGCACGGCGTACTTCCGCCGGCCGCCCCCCGCCGGCGCCTGAGGCGGGCGTTGCGCTAACGCACCGCGCGCAATTCCCATAACACGTCCAGCACGTGCCGGGTGGCCTGTTCCACGCTTCCGGCACGGTGCGCGATGCCCAGCGGACGCCACAGCGCGGGCCGCAGCGGGCGCATCGCGATGCGCGGATCGGGCTGTGGCGCGGTGGCTTCGTGCGGCAGCAGCGTGGCGCCGTAGCCGGCCGCCACCAGGCTTTTGATCGCGTCGTTGTAGTTGAGCTGGATGCGCGGGCGCGGGTGCAGGCCGGCGGCGGCGAACCATTCGGTGGTCTGGCGCGAGAGCCGCGTGCTGGCGTCATTCAGGATGAGCGGCCGCTCGGCCAGCCAGGCCGGCGCGATGCGGGCCGGCGCGCGCCAGCCGGCCGGCAGGAAGGCCATGATCGGGTCGCGCCGCCACGGCCGCAGCACCAGGCCGTCCAGCGGCGGCTGGGGCAGGGCCACCAGCCCCACGTCCAGCGTGCCGTCGGCCAGGCGCTGCAGGGTTTCCTGCGAAGTCAGCACCGCGACCTGCACGTCGATGCCGGGGTGGTTGCGTCCCAGCGATTCCAGCGCCTGCGGCAGCAGATGGGCGATGGCGCCGGTGGAGGCGCCCAGCCGCACGCGCCCGGCCAGCCCCTGCACCTGGCGTTGCACGTCGTCGAGCGCCTGGTCGGCTTCGGCCAGCAGGCGGCGGGCGCGTTCCAGCAGGGTTTCGCCGATGGCGGTGGGCCGGACCTGGCCGCGCTTGCGGGTCAGCAGCGGCGCGCCGATGCGCGCCTCCAGGTCGGCCACGTGCAGGCTGACGGTGGGCGGGGCCAGGTACAGGGCGCGGGCCGCCTGCGCAAAGGAGCCCAGGTCGGCGATGGCGACCAGGGTGCGAAGCCGGTCCAGGCTGATGGCGCGCATGATGGTGAAGTTTCCGTCGTTCAGTAAAGCTGAATCAGACGATCATGATATTCGACTTTTGTTATCCAGCCTCGCGGCCGATGATAGAGCCTTATTCCGCCATCCTCTCCTGCTACGGGAAACCCGCGACATGACCCAACCTCTAGTTTTCATCGACGGCGACCAGGGCACCACCGGCCTGCAGATCCACGAGCGCCTGCACGGACGCGCCGACCTGCGGCTGCTGACCCTGCGCGAGGCCGAACGCAAGAATCCGCAGCGCCGCGCCGAGGCGATCAACGCCTGCGACGTCGCCATTCTGTGCCTGCCCGACGAGCCGGCGCGCCAGGCCGTGGCGGCGATCGCCAACCCGGCGGTGCGGGTCATCGACGCCAGCTCGGCGCATCGCACCGACGCCGGCTGGGTCTACGGTTTCCCGGAAATGAACGCCGAGCAGGCCGGCCTGATCGCCCAGGCGCGGCGCGTGAGCAATCCGGGCTGCTATCCCACCGGCGCCATCGCGCTGCTGGGGCCGCTGGTGCGCGCCGGCCTGGTGCCGGCCGACTATCCCGTGGCCGTGCACGCGGTGTCGGGCTATTCGGGCGGCGGACGCGCCAGCGTGCAGGCCTACGAAGATCCGGACGGACCGCGGGGCCCGGCGTTCCAGCTCTATGGCCTGGGCCTGGCGCACAAGCACACGCCGGAAATCCAGCGGCACGCCGGCCTGACGCAGCGGCCCGTGTTCGTGCCGGCCTACGGCGCGTTCCGCCAGGGCATCGTGCTGACCGTGCCGCTGCAGCTGCGGCTGCTGGCGCCGGGCGTGGACGCCGCGCGGCTGCACGATTGCCTGCAGGGCCATTACGCGCAAGCGGCCCACGTGCAGGTGGTGGCGCCCGAAGAAGCCGCCGGCCATACCCACCTGGACCCGCAGGCCTTGAACGGCACCAACGACCTGCGCCTGGCGGTCTACGGCAACGCGCAGCACGGCCAGGTCCTGCTGACCGCGGTGTTCGACAACCTGGGCAAGGGCGCCTCGGGCGCGGCGGTGCAGAACCTGGACCTGATGCTGGCGGCGATGCGCTAGTTCGGCGCCCCGATCGCGTCCAGGCGCTGCGCCAGCGCCGCCAGTTCAGGCCGCATGCTGCAGCGGGGCCGGCGCCTGGGCGATGCGGCGCGTGATCTCGGCGGCCGCGCCGCACACCAGTCCGGCCAGATAGTCTTCGCGGAACGCCGCGAAGGCGGGCTGCGACCCGATCAGCGTGATGCTGCCCAGCACGTGGTTTTCTTCATCGAAGATCGGCGCGGCGATGCCGGTCTTGCCGGAATCCAGCTCTCCCGAGCTGATGCAGTAGCCGGCCTTGCGCACTTGCAGCATGAGGCGCGAAAAGGCCTTCCAGTCGCGCGCCAGGCGCTGCATGTCCGGCGCATCCGCATGTTCGTCGTAGACGCGGCGCAGGGGCCGCGGGCCGAGATTGGCCAGGATCACGCGCGCCGTCGCGCTGCGCAGCAGCGGCATGTAGCGCCCGCGGCCGAAGTTCAGGGCCTGGGTGTTGCGGCCGGCCTGCTGGTGCACGTTGATGACCTTGTCGTCGTAGCGCTCGCTGAGCAGCACGTCCAGCCCGGTCTGGGCGGACATTTCCTCGATCAGGTCGCGGCTCAGCGTGAGCATGGGGTCGTACTCCCGCATCTGCAGGTCCAGCGCGATGATGCGCGGGCCCAGCGCATAGCCGGCGGGCAGGCGCACCAGCAGCCCGCAGGCGCATAGCTCGCGGACATAGCGGTAGGCGGTGGCCGGCGCGTAGCCGCGCAGCCGGCAGATGGCTTCCACATCCAGGACCGGCCGTTCGGGCTGAAAAAGATCCAGGACATCGAGCATGCGGCGAAGACTGTTCATGGGTGTAAGCGGTGATGGGAAAGACTTGCGGTGAGGGTGCACCAAGGGACGCGGATTGGCAAATCGGCCTCGCGCGGCCCGCGCACGCGTGCTTATAGGCCAACATCGATTGTTCATCAAATAGATAATCTTAATGGGTTGAGTCGCATCAAACGGCCAAAAAGAATTGCAGAATTATCAAATTACGATAAAGTGGCAATCAAAGGAGGCTGAAATGATGACTGGAGCTAAAGCCCTGTTGGAGGCCCTGCGCGAGCAGGGCGTGGAACTGTGTTTCGCCAACCCCGGCACGACCGAGCTGGATCTGGTGCGCGCGCTGGAGGAGGTGCCGGGCATGCGCTGCGTGATCGGCCTTCAGGAAAACGTGTGCACCGGCGCGGCCGACGGCTACGGCCGCCTGGCCGGCAAGCCCGCCGCCACGTTGCTGCACCTGGGGCCGGGATTCGCCAACGGCATCGCCAACCTGCACAACGCGCGCCGCGCCCGCACGCCCATCGTCAACGTCATCGGCGACCACGCCAGCTGGCACCTGGACTGCGACGCGCCGCTCACCTCGGACATCGAGTCGCTGGCGCGCCCGGTCTCGGGCTGGGTGCGGCGCATCGCCTCGGCGCAGGACGCCGCCCGCGACGCCGGCGAGGCGGTCGCGGCCAGCCTGGCCCGCGGCGGCCAGGGCGCGACGCTGATCTTTCCGGCCGACTTCCAGGCCGAGAACCTGGACGGCCAGGCCGCGCCGGCTCCGGCCGCGGCCGTTGCGGACCGGGCGGACGACGATTTCGACGCCGCCGCCGTCTGGCGCCGCCTGAGCGCGGCGCGGCGTCCGCTGTTCCTGCTGGGCGGGGGCGGGCCGGACAGCGGCCTGGGCCGCCGCGCGCAGATCGCCGCGGCGCGGCTTTGCGCCGCACTGGGCGGCTCGGCCTACGCCGAGACGTTTCCGGCCCGCTCCGAGCGCGGCCGGGGGCTGCCGGATTTCGACCGCCTGCCTTATTTTCCCGAACCCGCCCGGGCGGCGCTGGACGCGGCCGACCTGGTGGTGCTGGCCGGCGCGCTGCCGCCGGTGACGTACTTCGGCTACCCCGGCCACCCGAGCCGGCTGGTGCCGCCCGAGCGGCTGCTGACGCTGGCCGCGCCGGGCGGCGACGCCGCCTCGCGCCTGGAGGCGCTGGCCGAGCTGGCGGGCGCGCCCGCGTTCGAGCCGGCCGACGCCTTGCTGCCGCAGCCCGCCGCCGGCGCGCTCACGCCGCAATCCATCGCGGCGGTGGTGGCGCGCGCGCTGCCCGAGCAGGCCATCGTGTCGGTGGAGGGCGGCACCTGCGGCTATCCCCTGTACGCGGCCTCGGCCGGCGCGGCCCCGCACACGGTGCTGACCAATACCGGCGGCGCGATCGGACAGGGCCTGCCGGTCGCCATGGGCGCGGCCATCGCCTGCCCGGACCGCCGCGTGGTGGCGCTGCTGTCCGACGGCAGCACGCAATACACGATCCAGGCGCTGTGGTCGCTGGCGCGCGAAAACCTGCCGGTCACGGTGCTGATCGCCGCCAATCACCAGTACGCCATCCTGCGCAACGAACTGCGCCGCGGCGGCGCGGCGCTGGGCGAGCGCGCCGCCGCAATGACCGCGCTGGACGCCCCCCGCATCGACTGGGTGGGGCTGGCCGCCAGCTACGGCGTGCCGGCAAGCCGCGCCGCGACTTCCGAAGCCCTGGCCGAACAACTGGAACAGGCGCTGCGGCGTCCGGGTCCCGCCCTGATCGAGATGGCGCTGTAGGCGCCGCTCCCTCTCTCTATCTATACACAAGGAGCAAGACGCGATGGATTTGCAACTCAAGGGGAAAGTCGCCGTGGTCACGGGCGGCAGCCTGGGCATCGGACGGGCGGTGAGCGAAGCGCTGGCGGCCGAAGGGGTGCGGGTGGCCATCGTGGCCCGCCGCCAGGCGCAGCTGGACGAAGTTGCCGCCGAGATCACCCGCGCCAGCGGCGTGGAGGTGCGGGGCTTCGCCGCCGACGTGTCCGACACCGCCCAGGTCGACGCGATGATGCAGCAGGTGGCCGCCCATTTCGGCCGCATCGACATCCTGGTCAACGGCGCCGCGCATCCGGGCGGGCTGGTGCGCAGCGAGATCGACGAGGCCGATCCCGAAGGCCTGCTGGAAGACATCAACATCAAGGTCGTGGGCTACATGCGCTGCGCCAAGGCCGCCGCGCCCCACATGCGCCGCGGCGGCTACGGCCGCATCGTCAACATCGGCGGGCTGACCGGGCGCGGCAGCAAGCAGCTCTCCGGCATGCGCAACGTCGCCATCTGCCACCTGACCAAGACGCTGTCGGACCAGCTCGGCCCGGACGGCATCACTGTCAACGTAATCCATCCGGGCGTGGTCGAGACCCCGCACATCCATGAGCTGTACGCAAAGGAAGCCGCCAAACAGGGGCTGACCGCCGCGCAGGTGGAGGCCAACTACGCGAAGGCCACGCCCATACGCCGCGTGCTGCAGCCGGCCGAGATCGCCGACGCCGTGCTGTTCCTGGCCTCGCCGCGCGCCGGCGCGATCACCGGCGAGTCGCTGGGCGTGGACGGCGGCATCACGCGCGGCATTTTTCTTTGACCGGCAAGCGCCGGATAGGAGTCTGGATATGCAAGGCACGATACTGGTCGGCACGGCCGGCCAAGGAATATTGCGCAGCGTGGACGACGGCGCCACCTGGCACCGCCTGGGCCTGAAGGAAGCCATCGAGTTCGACGGTACGGTGCGCAGCCTGGCCGTGGACCCGGCCGACCCGCGCCGCGTGTTCGCCGGCGCCGACGCCGGCCTGTGCATCAGCACCGACGGCGGCGCGCATTTCGCCCGGGTGGACTCGCCCATGAACGGCATGACGGTCTGGGCCATCGCGATCGATCCGTCCGACCCCCGGCGCATGTACGCCGGCACCGGCGCGCCCTCGCGCGCCGCCATGTTCCGTTCGGTCGACGGCGGCGCCAGCTGGCAGCGTCTGTCGCCCGAGCTGCCCGAGTTCTGCCGCGGCGTGAATCGTCCGCGCATTCTTTCCGTCTGCGTGGACCCGGACGACGGCCGCGAAGTCTGGTTCGGCGTCGAGGAGGGCGGGCTATGGCGCAGCCGCGACGGCGGCGACACCTGGCAGCGCGTGGACCAGGAGGACGGCGCCATCGCCAACCCCGACATCCATTGCGTGGCCATCCTGCCGGCCACGGCCGCCGCGCCCAAGACCGCGATGGTGCTGAGCGTGAACTCGGTCTACCTGAGCGAGGACGACGGCGGGCATTGGGAGGGCGCGGCCTCCAAGTCGCGCTTCGACGGCATGTATTACACCCGCACGGTGCAGGCCCTGCCGGGCGCGCCCGATACGCTGCTGCTGGCCATCGGCGACGGCACGCCGGGCACGCGCAGCCGCATCTACCTGTCGGACGACCGCGGCCGCAACTGGCGGCCGGCCCTGCTGCACACGGCGCCCAACTCCACCTTCTGGGCCTTCGGCGTGCATGCCGCCGACCCCGGGCTGGCGTTCGCCGGCACCAAGTACGGCCACCTGTTCCGCTCCACCGACGGCGGGCGCAGCTGGTTCAAGGAGTGGCGCGACTTCAGCGAGATCACGGCGGTGGCCTGGACGCCGCACGTCGCGCCGGTCACGGCGCATCCCCAGTCCATCAACTGAACGCACGGAGACCGCCATGTCCAACTCCGCCCTCGCGCCGGCCGAGCGCCGCCCGCGCATCGCGCGCACCCACCTGGCCCTGTTCGTGCGGGACCCGTTCGCCTCGGCGTCCTGGTACGAATCCGTGCTGGGCATGCAGGAGACCGCGCGCGGCGAGCAATGGGTGTTCCTGTCCTTCGGCCGCAAGCACCACGATATCGCGCTGATCAAGGCGCCGCAGGAAGAGGGCGGCGCCGCGCCGGCGCGCGGCCCCATCAACATGCAGCACTACGGCCTGGAGATCGAGGGCGACGTCGACGAGCTGCGCCGGCTCTACGGCATGTTGCTGGCCAAGGGCGTGGACGTGGTGAAGATCACCGACCACAAGGTGGGCTACGGCGTGTACTTCACCGACCCGGACGGCCACCGCTTCGAATTCTTCTGCGAGACCGTGCACGGCGACGAGGCGGGCAAGCGCGTGCTGCACGAGCACAACGCCCCCAGCGTCCCCATGACGCTCGATCCGCTCTAAGCGCCACCCATTCCGATTCCCAATTCACTGGAGCATCCATGAACACCCCCAACTTCGGCCCTTACCGCATCCGCAAGTGGTATCTGCAAGTCGAGGACACGCTGGCCACCGAGACCGGCGAGCCGGCCGACGGCGCGCCGCTGCGCAAGATCGTCATCGCCGCCGTGCTGCACAACCCGTACGCGGGACGCTTCGAGCGCGACCTGTCGGCCTACGTCGAGCCCTCGGGCATGCTGGGCGAGGAGTTCGGCCGCCGCATCATCGAGGCGGCCGGCGGCCAGCCGCTGGAAAGCTACGGCAAGGCCTGCGTCGTGGGCGCCGATGGCGAATACGAGCACGGCAATGCGCTGCTGACCACGGTGTTCGCCGAGCCGGTGCGCGCGGCCCTGGGCGGCGGCAAGGCCTGGGTGCCCTCGACCGGCAAGCGCGGCGGCCCCGGCGCCGTGGTCGACATTCCGCTGGCGCACAAGGACGCGCTCTATGTGCGTTCGCACTACGACACCGTGACCGCGCTGTTCGCCGACGCGCCCAACCGCGACGAAGTGCTGATCGCCTTCGCGTTCGCGACCCGCGGCCGCCTGCACGCGCGCCTGGGCGGCCTGGCGGCCAGCGAGATCGCGGGCCAGGACGGCCTTTGCTGAAAGGGGCGCAGCCATGCAACGCCGCGACTCCGACATCGCCGTCAACGGCCTGAGCCTGCGCCTGACCGAATGGGGGCCGCGGGACGGCCGCCCGCTGTTCATGCTGCACGGCATCCGCGGCTATGCCGAAACCTTCGCCGGCATCGCCCGGGCGCTGCAGCCGGAGTTCCGCGTGCTGGCCTATGACCAGCGCGGCCGCGGCGCCAGCGACTGGGACCCGGCGCGCAACTATTACACCGACGCCTACGTGGCGGACCTGGCCGGCGTTGCCGACGCGCTGGGCCTGGAGCGCTTCGACCTGCTGGGCCACTCGATGGGCGGCATCGCCGCGATCGTGTTCGCGGCGACCTATCCGCGGCGCGTGCGCCGCCTGGTGATCGAGGACGCGGGCCCGGCGGCGTACGAAGGCAGCGCGGGCGCGGCCCGCATCCAGCGCGAACTGCGCGAGACGCCCGAATCCTTCGCCGACATCGGCGCGGCGCGCGAGTACCTGCGGGCGCTGCGTCCCAGCGTGCCGGAGGCCGCGCGCGAGGAACGGCTGCGGCACATGCTCAAGCCGGACGGGGCGGGCGGCTGGACCTGGCGCCACGACCATGCCGGCATCGCGGCGACCCGGCTCGATCCCGATCCGGCGCGCGTGGTGGACCTGTGGCCGCCGGTCGCGGCGCTGGCCTGTCCGACCCTGGTGCTGCGGGGCGGGCGGTCCGACTACCTGCAGGCGGCCACCGCCCGCGACATGGCGGCGCGCAACCCGAACGTGGCCTGGACCGAGATCGCCGGGGCCGGCCACTACATCCACGACGATCAGCCGGACGCCTTCGCGCAGGCGGTGGGCGAATTCCTGCGGCGCGCCTGAGCAGGGCGCGCGCGCATACGACAAGAAACCAAGGGAGAGCCGACATGGCGCATATCGAAGAAGTGCCGGTGCTGGTGGTGGGCGCCGGGCCGGTGGGCGTGACGCTGGCCAATCTGCTGGGCAGCTACGGCGTGGCCACGCGGGTGCTGGAGCGCAACGCCGACGTGCTGGACTATCCGCGCGCCGTCGGCCTGGACGACGAGGCCATGCGCACCTTCCAGAGCGCCGGCCTGGCCGACGAGATGCTGCGCGACATGATCCAGAACGTGCCCATGCGCATGTACACGCGGACCAAGCGCTGCTTCGCCGAAATCCTGCCGGCCACGCGCGAATTCGGCTGGTACCGCCGCAACCTGTTCTCGCAGCCGCTGGGCGAACGCACCCTGCGCGCGGGCCTGCGGCGCTTTCCGCACGTGGCCCTGGAACTGGGCACGGAACTGCTGGCGCTGGACCAGGACGCCCACGGCGTCACGGCGCGGGTGCGCGGGGCCGACGGCGCCGAGCGCGAGATCCGCGCGCAATATCTGCTGGCCGCCGACGGCGGGCGCAGCACGGTGCGCGAGCGCCTGCTGAAGCTGCCGTTCGACGGCAACACCCATCCGCGCAAGTGGGTGGTCATCGAGTGCGACCAGGACCCGCTGGACGCGCCCTATACGGCGCTGCATTGCGAGCCGCGCCGTCCCTACGTCTGCCTGCGCCTGCCGTATGGCCTGCGGCGCTGGGAATTCATGCTGTTCCCGGGCGAGGACAGCGAACAGATCCTGCAGCCCGAAAAAGTGCAGGAGCTGCTGCGCCATCACGTGGCCGATCCGAGCCGGCTCAACGTCATCCGCGCGCGGGTCTACACCCACAATTCGCGGGTGGCGCGCAGCTTCGTCAACGGCCGGGTCTGCCTGGCGGGCGACGCCGCCCACCTCACGCCGCCGTGGATCGGCCAGGGCCTGAACGCCGGCCTGCGCGACGCGTTCAACCTGGCCTGGAAGGTGGCCTGGATCGTGCAGGGCCGGCTCGATCCGGCCGCGCTGCAGAGCTACCACGACGAACGCCACGCCCACGCCCGCGCCATGATTTCGCTGGCCGACATGTTCGGCGCCATGCTGTCGCAGACCAACCCGGCGCTGGCCGCGCTGCGCGACGCCTTTTTCATGTCGATCCGCAAGATCCCGCGCATCCGGGACTACGTGCTGCAGATGAAGTTCAAGCCCATGCCGCGCTACAGCCGCGGCGTGGTGGGCGACAGCGCCGACCGCGTCCAGCGCGAATGCATCGGCCGCATGTTCATCCAGCCGCTGGTCGAGACCGAGGACGGGGCCACCAGCCGCATGGACGAGGCGCTGGGCGCCGGCTTCGCCCTGCTGGGCTGGCGCTGGGACCCGCGCGCGGCGCTGACGCCGGCGCTGCGCGCGCAGCTCGACAGGCTGGGGTGCCGCTACGTGGCCGCGCAGCGCGCCCGCAGCGGCTGCGCGCCGGACGCGGCCCAGGCCGGGCCGCTGCCGGTGCTGCAGGACACCGAGAACGCGCTGCATTTCTGGTTCCAGCGCACCGGCGCCGACTGGGTGCTGCTGCGGCCGGACCGCTATGTCGCGGCGCTCGGACGGCGCGAGGATGCCGCCGCGCTGCTGGGCCAGTTCGCCGCCCGCTTCGTGCCGGGCGGCGCGCCCGCGCCCGCCGAGCCGGCGCAGGCCGCCGGCCTGGCCTGCGCCGCGGCGGCGGCGCTGAACGGAGCGCAGCCATGAGCGCCGGCGCACGCACGGTCCGCAACGTGCTCTTCATCATGTGCGACCAGCTGCGCGCCGATCATCTGTCCTGCTATGGCGGGGCCGGCGCGCTGCGCACGCCGAACATCGACCGGCTGGCGGGCATGGGCGTGCAGTACGACCGGGCCTACGTCACCTCGGCCGTCTGCGGCCCGTCGCGCGCTTCGTACTACACCGGCCGCTATCCGCTGTCGCACCGGGTCACCTGGAACCGCGTGCCGCATCCGGTGGACGAGTGGTGCCTGGGCGAGTACCTGGCCCAGTCCGGCCGCGCGCTGCACCTGCTGGGCAAGACCCATTTCGTGCCCGACCGCGCCGGGCTGCGCGCCAAGGGCTATGCGGCCGAGGACGAACAGCGCTTCCTGCAGGGCGGATTCGTGCCGCTGGAGCGCTACGACGGCCACTTCGAACTGGCCGAGAACAGCGCGTACCGCCGCTACCTGCGCGAGCGCGGCTACGACAGCGAACGGCCCTGGGAAGACTACGTCATCGGCAGCCTCGGCCCGGACGGCGCCCCGGCCAGCGGCTGGCTGATGCGCAACGCGCCGCTGCCGGCGCGGGTGGACGCGGCCGATTCCGAAACCGCCTACCTGACCGACCGCGCGCTGCAGTTCATGCAGGAGCAGGGCGACGCGCCGTGGGCGCTGCACCTGTCCTACATCAAGCCGCATTGGCCGTACAAGGCGCCGGCCCCGTACCACGCGCTGTACGGGCCGGAAGACTGCCCGCCGCCGGTGCGCTCGCAGGCCGAGCGCGAACGGCCCCATCCGGTGCATGGCGCCTACCAGCGCCTGGAAGAATCCGTATCGTTCGCGCGCGACGAGGTCTGGCGCGGAGTGCGTCCGGTCTACATGGGGCTGGTCAAGCAGATCGACGACCAGATCGGCCGGGTGCTGGACTTCCTGGAGCGCAGCGGCAGGCTGCGCGACACGCTGATCCTGTTCACCTCGGATCACGGCGACCACCTGGGCGACCACTGGCTGGGCGAGAAGGAATACTTTTTCGAGAGCGCCATGCGCGTGCCTTGCCTGGTCTACGACCCCACGGCGCAGGCCGACGCCAGCCGCGGGCGGCGCAGCGACGCCTTCGTCGAGTGCATCGATATCGTGCCCACGGTGCTGGACGCGCTGGGCCTGCCGCCCGAGCGTCACCGCATCGAGGGCCGCTCGCTGCTGCCGGACATCCGCGGCGGACAGCCCGAGGCGCCGGCCCGCGAGTACGTGGTGGGCAGCCTGGACTACGCCTACCGCGAGGCGCGCCTGTTCCTGGGACGCGGCACGCGCGAGTGCACCGGCCTGATGGTGCGCGACGAACGCTACAAGTACCTGCACTGGCAGGGCTATCCGGCCCAGCTGTTCGACCTGCGCGACGACCCGGGCGAACTGCGCGACCTGGGCGCCGACCCGGGCATGGCGCCGGTCGTCGCCCGCATGAGGGCGGCGCTGCTGGACTGGCACGAAGGCCTGAAACGCCGGGCCAGCGAGACCGACGCCGAGGTCTGTGCGCGCACGCACGCGCACGAACGGATGATGGGCATACTGATCGGCCGCTGGTGAAGCGCGCCGGTCTGATCTAGGGTTTCTACACAAGGGGAAGTGCCATGGGATCGCCGTATCGCTGTTGTTTGCAAGCTGTATTGTGGGCCTCGCTCGCATTGACGTCCGCCGGGCCGGCCGCGGCCCAGGGCTGGCCGTCGGACACCGTCAAAATCGTGGTGCCGTATCCGCCGGGCACCGAGCCGGACGTGCTGGCGCGCGACCTGGGCAACCGGCTCTTCAAGCAGAGCGGCCAGACCGTGATCGTGGAGAACCGGCCCGGCGCCAACGCCATCATCGGCAGCGACTACGTCGCCCGCGCCGCGGCCGACGGCAACACGCTGCTGATGATCGACCGGCTGGCGCTGGAGACCAATCCTTTCCTGTACGCCAAGGTGCCGTACCGCTGGCAGGAGGACTTCAAGCCGGTCACCGACCTGGGGCAGGTGCAGCTGTACGTGGCGGTCAGCGACGCCTTTCCGGCCAAGAGCTACCGCGAATTCATCGACTACGCCCGCGCCAACCCGCAGCGCATCAACGTGGGCACCGGCGGGCAGGGCCACGTGAACCACCTGGGCATGGCCATGCTGGCGCGCGCCGAAGGCGTGCAGTTCACCTACGTGCCGTTCAAGGGCGTGGCGCCGGCGATGACGGCGGTCATGGCCGGCGACGTGGACAGCGTGATGGCCGGCGGCCTGGCGGTGGCCGAGCAGTACAAGGCCGGCAAGATCCGCGTGCTGGTGGCGGGCTCGCCGCAACGGGCCGCCATGATGCCGGACGTGCCGACGCTGGAGGAGGCCGGCGGCAAGCCCGGCAGCATTCCGTCGACGGTGTTCTCGCTGTTCGTCCCCGGCAAGACGCCGGACGCCCTGGTGGCGCGGATCAACCTGGCCGTGACCGCGGTCACGGCCGAGCCGGATTTCCGCAAGACCTACGAGGCGCGCGGCCTGCAGGTGCTGGGCTCCACCCCGCAGGCGACCCTGGAAGCCATGAAGGCGGAAGCCGCCCGCTACCAGGCCCTGATCGAGGCCGCCGGCATCCGCAAGGACTGAAACGGCGGGCCTGCGGGCGCGCGGCGCGCAAGAGGATAAAATACCGGCTCGCGGCTTTAACCGGCCCCCGGTTTTCTCCATTCCTGCGCCCCGCGCGCCCATAAGCATGAAAAAACTGACTGCACTGCTTCTCGTGTCCGCCACCGCGATGCTCACCGCCTGCGGCCCCGGCGACAATACGCCCAAGGCCGACGCGCAGGCGCCCGCCGCCGCCAAGAAGGTCGTCGTCGGCCTGGACGACAACTTCCCGCCCATGGGCTTTCGGGATGCGAACAACCAGATCGTCGGTTTCGACATCGACATGGCCAAGGAAGCCAGCAAGCGCCTGGGCATGGAAGTCGAGTTCAAGCCGATCGACTGGAGCGCCAAGGAAGCCGAGCTCAACGGCAAGCGCGTCGACGTGCTGTGGAACGGCCTGACCATCACCGAGGAGCGCAAGAAGAACATCAGCTTCACCTCCCCGTACATGGCCAACCACCAGATCATCATCGTGGGCAACGCCTCGCCGGTGAAGCTCAAGGCCGACCTGGCCGGCAAGGTCGTCGGCGCCCAGGACGGCAGCAGCGCCACGGACGCCATCGCCAAGGACCCGGTCGCCGCGCAGATCAAGGAAGTCAAGAAGTTCGGCGATAACGTCACGGCCCTGATGGACCTGGCCGCCGGCCGCCTCGACGCCATCGTCGTCGACGAAGTGGTGGGCCGCTACCTCATCAGCAAGCGCGCCGGCGAATACCGCGTGCTGGACGAGAACTTCGGCACCGAAGACTACGGCGTCGGCGTGCGCAAGGACGACACCGAACTGCTGGCCAAGCTGAACCAGACGCTGGACTCGATGAAGCAGGACGGCACCGCCGGCCGCATCGCCACCCAGTGGTTCGGCGCCAACATCATCAAGTAAGCGGCCTGGGGCGCCTGCGGCCAGCCGGCCCGGGCGTCCCGCCGAGTTTTCCGCAGCCCGCCGCAGCGCCGTCGCGCGCCAGGCGGGCTTGCTCATGAATCCCTGTTGCCCTGGCGGCGCGAACCCACTGCATGGACTACGTACTCTCCCTATTGGGGCCATTGGCGGAAGGCGCGAAAGTGACCTTGACGCTGTTCTTCATCACGCTGGCGCTGGCCGTGCCCCTGGGGCTGGTGCTGGCGCTGGCGCGGATATCCAAATGGAAGCTGCTTAGCCGCCTGGTCAACGGCTACATCTGGCTCATGCGCGGCACCCCGCTGATGCTGCAGATGCTGTTCATCTATTTCGCGCTGCCGTTCGTGCCCGTGGTGGGCGTGCGCCTGCCGGACTTTCCCGCCGCGGTCGTGGCCTTCGCGCTCAACTACGCCGCCTATTTCGCCGAGATCTTCCGCGCCGGCATCCTGTCGGTGGACCGCGGCCAGTACGAGGGCAGCAAGGTGCTGGGCATGACCTACCTGCAGACCCTGCGCCGCATCGTGCTGCCGCAGATGGTGCAGCGGGTGCTGCCGCCCATGAGCAACGAGACCATCACGCTGGTCAAGGACACCTCGCTCATCTACGTGCTGGCGCTCAACGACATCCTGCGCACCGCGCGCGGCATCGTGCAGCGCGACTTCACGACCTCGCCGTTCCTGGTCGCCGCCGCCTTCTATCTCATCATGACGCTGGTCCTGACTTGGTTCTTCCAGCATATGGAAAAGCGCTATGCCAAATACGACCAGTAATCCGACGTCCGGACGCCCCGTCATGATCGAGGCGCGCGACATCGTCAAATCCTTCGGTCCGCACCGCGTGCTGGACCGCGTATCCCTGACCCTGGGCCAGGGCGAAGTGGTGGCGGTGATCGGCCCGTCCGGTTCGGGCAAGAGCACCTTCCTGCGCTGCCTGAACCACCTGGAAACCATAGACGAAGGCAGCATCGAGATCGAGGGCGAGTCCATGGCCCGCGCGGTCGAAGGCGGACGCAGCCAGTATGCCGGCGACGCCGACGTGCGCCGCATCTGCCGCAAGATGGGCATGGTGTTCCAGTCGTTCAACCTGTTCCCGCACATGACCGTGCTGCAGAACGTGATCGAGGCGCCCATCACCGTCAAGGGCATGGCGCGCGCCGACATCGTGCCCAAGGCCGAGGCGCTGCTGCGCAAGGTCGGCCTGCTGAACAAGCGCGACAACTATCCGGGGCGGCTGTCCGGCGGCCAGAAGCAGCGCGTGGCCATCGCCCGCGCGCTGGCGATGGAGCCGGACATCATGCTGTTCGACGAGCCCACTTCGGCGCTGGACCCGGAACTCACCGGCGAGGTGCTGCGCACCATGAAGCAGCTGGCCGACGAACGCATGACCATGCTGGTCGTCACCCACGAAATGGGTTTCGCGCGCGAAGTCGCGCACCGCGTGATCTTCATGGACGAAGGCCGCATCATCGAAGAAGCGCCCTCGGCCGAATTCTTCAGCGCCCCGCGCCAGGCCCGCAGCCGCGAATTCCTCGCGCACATGCTGTAGGCCCCGTGCCGCTTCAGCCCCGGCCGGCGCGCCGGGGCACGATCATGGGGCTGCCGGTCTCCGGGTCCGGCGCCACCCGGCACTCCAGGTCGAAGACCTGCCGTATCGAATCTTCCGTCACCACGCTGCGCACCTCGCCGTGCGCCGCCACGCGTCCGGCCCGCATCATGACGACCCGGTCGGCGTAGCGGAACGCCAGGTTCAGGTCGTGCAGCACCGCCACCAGCGTGCGCCCGTCGCGGTGCAGCCGCGCGCACAGCTCCAGCAGATCGATCTGGTGGCGGATGTCCAGGTAGGTCGTGGGCTCGTCCAGCAGCATGATGCCGGCGTCCTGCGCCAGCACCAGCGCCAGCCATGCACGCTGGCGCTGTCCGCCGGACAGCGTATGCACGGGGTGGTCGGCCAGCTCCGCCAGGTCGGTGTCGGCCAGCGCCGCGTCCACCGCGCGGGCGTCATCCGCCGACCATTGCCGCAGCAGGCTCTGGTGCGGGTAGCGGCCGCGCGCCACCAGATCGCGCACGCTGATCATTTCCGGCGCGATGGGGTTCTGCGGCAGGTAGGCCAGTCGCCGGGCCACCGGCTTGCGCCGCAGCGCCGCCAGATCGGCGCCGTCCAGCAGCGCCTGCCCGCGGGTGGGCGCCAACGCGCCGCCCAGCACCCGCAGCAGCGTGGATTTGCCGCAACCGTTCGGGCCCACCACCGCGGTGAAGGCGCCGGCTGCGATCGTCAGCGACAGCGACTCCAGCACCTGCCGTTCACCATAGGCCAGGCTGACCCGGCGTAGTTCGAGCGCGGGCGCGCCGGGGTTGCGGTCGAGGGGATCAGGGTTCATGCGGAAGTCTTGCGCCATTCGAGCACCAGCAGAAAAGCCAGATAAACGCCGCCGATGCCGGCGGTCAGCACGCCCACCGGCAGGCCGCCGGGACCGGCGGCGCGGGCCAGCAGGTCGGCCCCCGCCAGCAGCACGGCGCCGGTCAGGGCGGACAGCAGCGGCTGCGGTCCGCTGGCGCGGACGCAGCGGCGGGCGATCTGCGGCGCGGCCAGCGCGATGAAGGCCACCGGCCCGGCCACCGTGACCGCCGCGGCTGCGGCCAGCACCGCCACCAGCGTGGCCGCCAGCCGGCTGCGGTCGGGCCGCGCGCCCAGCGCCTGGGCCAGGTCGTCGCCCATTTCCAGCAGGCGCAGCCGGGCGCACAGCGCCAGCGCCGGCGGCAGCAGCGCGGCGCAGGCCGCGCCGATCAGCGCGACGTCGCCCCAGGTCTTGCCGGCCAGGCTACCGTTGAGCCAGGCGGCCGCCACATAGGCCTGCTCGCGCCGCAGGCTGGACAGGCCGAACTGCACGAAGGCGAAGGCCAGCGCGCCCACGGCGATGCCGGCGATGACCATACGCCTCGGCGCGGCGAAGCCGGCGCCGGAGCCGAACCAGACGCCCAGCGTGGCCGCCAGCGCGCCGGCCGCCGCGCCCCAGGCCACCGGCATCACGCCGGGCCAGATCATGGTCGCCGCCACGGCGCCGGCGGCCGCGCCGGCCGTCAGCCCGATCACGTCGGGGCTGCCCAGCGGGTTGCGGGTCAGGCTCTGGAACAGCGCGCCGGACAGGCCCAGCGCCGCGCCCGCGCCCAGCGCCGCCAGCGCGCGCGGCAGCCTGACCGCGTGCAACAGCCATTGCTCCACGCTGCTGCCGCCGCCTTGCAGCGTGCGCCACAAGGCATCCCAGGACAGCAAGGGATCGCCCGCGCGCAGCGACGCCGCCAGCAGCACGCCGGCCAGAATCAGCAGCAGTACGCCGTAGCCCAGCGCGCGCGGCGCCACCGGCAGGGCCAGCCAATCGCCGGCGCGCAGCACGGCCGCCGGCCGCGTCATGCCGGCTCCCGCCCGCCGCGGCGCAGCGCCGTCAGCAGAAAGGGCGCGCCGATGAACGCCACCACCACGCCGGTCAGCAACTCAGCCGGTGCGCGCAGCAGCCGCGCCAGAATGTCGGCGACCAGCATCAGCAGCGGACCCAGCACGACGCAATAAGCCAGCAGCCAGCGCAGGTCGGAACCGGCCTGGCGGCGCGCGATGTGCGGCACAGCCAGGCCGACGAAGGCGATGGGGCCGGCCGCCGCCGTGGCCGCGGCCGCCAGCACGGCCACGCACAGCAGGCCCAGCGCGCGGTACAGGCCGGCGCGCAGCCCCAGCGCCTGCGCCAGCGCCCGGCCCAGCGCCAGCAGATTCAGCGGCCGGGCCAGCGCCGCGGCCAGCAGCAGGCCGGCGCCGATATAGGGCGCGGCGCGCAGCGCGGTGTCCAGGCCCTGTCCGGCCAGCGAGCCCACGGCCCAGAAGCGGTAGGAATCGAAAAGATCGTCGCGCAGCAGCGCCACGGCCTGCACGTAGGCGAACAGCACGGCGTTGACGGCGGCGCCTGCCAGGATCAGCCGCTCGGGCTGCAGGCCCCGGCCGCCCGCGCCGATCAGATAGACCACGGCGGCGGCGCCCAGCGCGCCGGGCAGGGCGGCCCAGAACGGATGCGGCGGCAGCCCGCCCAGGAGCAGCGCCACGCTGACGATGGAAGCGGCGGCACCCGCATTCACGCCCAGCAGGCCAGGCTCGGCCAGCGGGTTGCGGGTCAGCGCCTGGATCAGGGCGCCGGCTACGGCCAGCGCCGCGCCGGTCAGTAGGGCCAGCAGGGTCCGCGGCACCCGGGACGCAACCACCAGCGCGGCGTGGCTGTCATCGGGCCGCGTCAGCGCCTGCCAGACGGCGCCCGCCGACAGCCCGCGCGAGCCCAGCCACAGGCTGGCCAGCGCGGCCGCGGCCAGCAGCATACAGGCCGCGATCAGCAGCGCCGCGCGGCGCCAATGCGTAGCGGCTGCCGTCACGGGCGGCCCTCGTCGTGTTCGGCCCGGCGCGCGGCCTGCGCCAGTTGCGGGGCCAGCCGGTCCAGCATCCAGGACACCGCCAGCGGCGTGCCGGAAGACGACGCCATCACCAGCGCCGGGTCGCTCAGCGCCACGTAGGCGCCGCGGCGCACCGCCGGAATGGCGGCGTACAGCGGCAGCGCCTCGGTGCGCTCACGCTCCTGGGGCGTGTAGAACCAGCTCACCAGAATGTCGGCGTCGGCCAGCGCGTCGGCGTTCTCCAGCCCCAGGTAATGCGCGAAATGCCCGGCGCTGGCGCGCATGTCGCGCACCGACGGGGCCAGCGCCAGCCCCATGGCCCCCAGCGTGTCCACCCGCGGATCGCCGGCGACGTAGACGGTGAAGTTGCCGGTTCCCAGATCGGCGCGCACATAGGCGAAGGTCTTGCCGGCCAGCTCGGGATAGCGCCGCCCGGCCTGCGCCAGCGTCTCGTGGATGCGAGCCTTCAAGGGGGCGGCGGCGTCCGGCTTGCCCAGGGCCGCCGCGATCAGGTCGATCTGCGTGTCCACCGGCGTCAGAAAGGGCTGATCCGGGTAGGCCACCACCGGCACCATCCTGGACAGCTGCGCATAGCCTGCGGGGCTCACGCCGGAAAACGGCGCCAGCACCACGTCCGGGCGCAGCGCGATGATCTTTTCGATGTCCAGTTCGGGATAGACGGTGATGCGTTCGGGCAGCGGCTCGCCGCGGGCCTCGATGGCGGCGCGCACCCAGGGCCAGTAGTGATCGACGTCCCCGCCCCAGTCGGCCCGGCCCACGCCCACCGGCACCACGCCGAGCGCCAGCGCCAGGTCGTCGGCGCCCAGCCCGAGGGTGACGACGCGCCTGGGCGGGGCGGGGATCACCGCCTGGCCCAGCGCGCTGTCCAGCGTAACGGGAAAGCCGGCTGCGGCGGTTGCGGCATCGGCCGCGGAAGCGGCGGGCGTCTGCGGCGCGCGCTCGCAGGCGGCCAAGCCAAGCACCAGGGCCAGCGCCGCGATAGCCAGAGTCAAGAAACGCATCGTGCTGGCCGCCGTCGCCATCAGTACTGCGCGCGCAGCGTCAGCATGACGTTGCGGGGCGCGCCGTACCAGCCCTGGCTGTAGAAGCCGATCTGGTCGTAATACTTTCTGTCGAACACGTTGTTCAGGTTGAGGGTGGCCGAAAGCCGCTTGGAGAAGTCATAGCGGGCCATCAGGTTGACCAGGGCGTAGCTGCCTTGCTGCACGCGCACATTGCCGCGCGGGCTGGGTGCGGACCGGTAGATGCTGCTTTGCCAGTTGACGCCGCCGCCCACGGTCAGGCGGTGCAGGTCGCCCGGCAGGCGGTAGGTGGTGTAGACCTTGAACAGGCTGCGCGGATGCTCGGTGTTGATCGCGTTGCCCTTGGCGTCCCTGGTGGTGAAATGCGTGTAGCTGGCGGCGACGTTCCAGCCGGGCGAGAGCTGGCCGTTGGCCTCCAGATCGAAGCCCTGGACCTTGGCGCCCGAGACGGCGCGATAGGCGGGCGTGCCGGGCATGCCTTCGACGAACTCGTCGGGGATGGGCTGCGCCAGGTTGTCCTGGCGGGTCTGGTACAGCGCCACCGCGGCGTTCAGCAGCCCGTCCAGGTAGGAGCCCTTGAGCCCGATCTCGTAGCTCTTGCCGTCGATGGGGGGCAGGATGGAGCCATCGATTGAACGCCGGTTCTGCGGCTGGAAGATCTCGGTGTAGCTGGCGTAGGCGCTATAGGTCTTGTCGATGTCGTAGACCAGGCCGGCATAGGGTGTGAACTGGTTATTGATCTTGTACTCGCGCTTGCTGCCGAAATAGTTCTGCCTGGTTTCCCAGTTGCTCCAGCGCCCGCCCACGATCAGGTGCAGCGGATCGGCCAGCGCGAAACGCCCCACCGCGTAGATACCGGTTTGCTTGACCCGCATGTCGTCGGCGGGCGTCTTGTCGCTGGCCCAGGTAGGTTCGGCGATGCGGTCCTGGCGCCAGTCGAAGTAGCTGCCCAGGTCCGGCGCGGCGCCGGTCATTGCGTAGCGGCCGATGTCGCTGTGGTCGTTCACGCTCATCCAGCCCAGCGCGAGCTCGTGCTTGCGGCCCAGCAGCTGGAACGGGCCGGACAGCGTCAGGTGGATGTCGTCGCGCGAGCGGTCGCCGTCGTAGTTGTTGAACGCGCCGGTCATGCCGGCGCCGGTGACGCGGTCCGGGTAGCCGCCGCGGAACATGTGCTTCAAACGATATTCGCCGCTATTGTGGCTGTAGGCGGCGCGCGCCTTCCAGTCGTTGGCGAAGCGGTGCGCCAGGTCCACGAAGGTGGTGGTGGATTCGACGTCGAAACGGGCCCAGCGCGTGTTGTTGGCAACGGAGCGATTGAAATCGGTGCGCGAGCCGTCGGCGTAGAAGAGCGGAAAGCCGCTGCCGAAGCCGCTGCTCTGGTTGCGCAGGTATTCGAGGCCCACAGTCAGCACGGTGTCCGGGGTCAGGTCGGCGGCGACCGTGCCATAGAAGGTGCGCTTGCGCTTGTCCAGGAAGGTCACGTAGCTGTCGCCCTGATCGTAGGCGGCCACGAAGCGCGAGCGGATGCGGCCGTTTTCGAGGATGGGCACGGACAGGTCGACGTCGCCGCGGACGTGGTTCCAGCTGCCGACGCTGGCGCCGCCGGACAGGGCGAACTCGCGCAGCGGCTTCTTGCGGACGAAGTTCACCGCTGCCGAAGGGTTGCCCGAGCCGGTCATCAGGCCGGTTGCGCCGCGTACGATTTCGACCCGGTCGTAGATGGCGGAGTCCAGATCGGTGGCGCCGTAGTTCCACAGGCTGAGGATGGGGGAATTCAGGCCGTCGAACTGGAAGTTGTCGATGGCGAATCCGCGCGACGAGAAGGACAGGCGGTTGCTGTCGCTGGTGGTGACCGAGATGCCCGGCGCGCTGGCCAGGATGGAACCGGTGTCCTGCAGGCCCTGGTCCTCGATTTCCTGGCGGGTGACCACGCTGACCGACTGCGGCGTTTCGCGCGGCGACAGCGTCATGCCGGTGGCCGTGCTCATGGCTTCGGTGGTGTAGGAGCCGGTGCCTTCGGTGGTGCCGGTGACGCCCTCGCCGCTGACGGTGACCGAGGGGAGTTGCTTCACGTTTTCGGCGGACTGGGCGCCGGCGGCCTGGTGGGCGAGGGCGGAGCAGGCCAGGGCCGCCTTGATGGCGTAGACAAGAGGAGTCGTCCGGCGCGGGCGGGCGGCGGGCGAGGACAGAACGAACAACATGAGGCGGGCTCCGGCAGAAAGATTTGGTAATGAGAATTGTTGTTTTTTACCGACCCGCCTGGGTATGCCGGACGATGCGATACGTATGCAGAATGCCGCCCTGCTTAGCCTGACTCGGTGTTGACCACGGGCGCTGCGCGGCGGTGCAGCCAGGCCCAGCCCGCGGCGCTTGCCGCCACGCATGCCAGCATGCCGGCGGCAAGCTGCAGCGGCCGGCCATAGACCAGCGGCACGCACCAGCCGCTGACTATCGAGAACGTGAGCATTTGCATGAAGCCCAGCACCGAAGCGGCGGTGCCGGACAGGTCCGGCGCCCGCGCCAGGATGCGCAGGGTCATGGCGGGGACCGCCATGGCCAGGCCGCAGGTGTACAGGCCCGGCAGCAGCACCGCCCACGGCAGGCGCGGCGGCGCGGCGCCTGCCATGTACAGCACGAAGGCCAGGCAGCTGGCGCCCATCAGTCCGTAGGCCAGCAGCGTGACGCGGCCGTCGGACCAGCGGCCGGCCTTGCGCGCCGCCAGCAGTGCGCCGGCCATGGCGCCGGCCACCAGCGGCACGAACAGATAGGCGAAATCGGTTTCCGGCAGGCCCAGCACGTTGGCGATGAAGTCGGGCGCCGCGCCGATGAGCAGCCCCTGGGCGGCGAACAGCAGGCTGAACGCCAGGCCCAGCGAGACATAGCGCCGGTCGCGCAGCAAACGCAGATAGTTGCCGCCCAGCGTGCGCCAGGCCAGCGTCTGGCGCCGGTCGGGCGGCAGGGTTTCGGGCAGGCGCCGCGCGCACAGCAGCAAGGCGGCGCCGGCCAGCGCCGCCAGCAGCACGAAGATGGAACGCCAGCCCTGGTGCGCCGCCAGGTAGCCGCCGATGATGGGCGCCAGCGCCGGCGACAGGTTGAACACCAGGATCAGGTAGGACATGGCCCGGCGCGCCACGGCGCCGTCGTAACAGTCGCGGACGATAGCCTGGCCGACCACGATGCCCGCGCCGGCCGACAGCCCCTGCACCGCGCGTGCGGCCAGCAGCCAGCCGAAGCTGGGCGCCATTGCCGCCATCAGCGTCCCGCAGAGATAGACCCCCAGCGCAGCGAGCACGATGCGGCGCCGTCCCAGCGAATCTGACAGCGTGCCGTGCAACAGCAGCATGGACGCGTAGCAGGCCATGTAGACGCCCAGCGTGAGCTGCACGGTTTGCGGCGCGACCGCGAACTCCCTGCCGAGCGCGCCGAAGGCGGGCAGATAGGCGTCGATGGTGGCTGGCGCGACGCAGGCCAGCAGGCCCAGCATCAGCACCATAGTGGGAAAGGAAGGCAGGGGTTCGGAGCGCGGCACGAGGGCATCCATGGCTGGCGCTTCCCACGGCGGGAAGCTCTGCCCGATGGTCGCCCGCCGCCGTGCCCGCGGGGAATGGAGAATGCCGCAAGAGCAATGAGCGCCGCCGTAAGCCCCGCAAGGCCATGCGCTCAGTTCAGTTCACTGGGGGCGATGCCGTAGCGTTCGCGAAACGCCGTGGCGAAATTGGTGGCGTGCCGGTAGCCGACCAGGTGCGCGGCCTGCTGCACGCTGCAGCCTTGGGCCAGTTGTTCGCGGGCGACCTCAAGCCGGCGCTCGCGCAGCCAGCTGAATACCGAGCGCTGGTAGGCGGCCTGGAACTTGGCGCGCAAGGTGCTGGGACTCATGCAGGCCAGCCGGGCCAGGTCGTCCAGCGTGTGTTCCTCGCCGGGCGCGTCGTGCAGGCGTTCGCGCACGCGTTCGAGCAGTTGGCGGTCGCGCTCGGACAGCGTGCCTTCGGCGGGCGCGCGCTGTTCCAGCGAGGCCAGTGCGTGGGCCAGCAACTCCATCGCCACGCCTTCGCGCAGCAGCTCTTGCAAGGGAGCGTCCCAGTCGCAGGCCAGCAGGTGTTCGATGGTGTGCAGCAGATGGCCCGGCGCCTGCCAGCGGCGCAGGCGCAGCGCGGGCGTGCGCAGCGCTTTCCAGATGGTTTCGCTGATCCGGTCGTCGGCCGCGCCGTCGGGGGCCGACAGGGACAGGTTGACGCTGCGCAGGCGCTGCCCGGCCGCGTGGGTGCCGGTCATGGCGACGGTGTCGCCGTACAGCGCGCTGATGCCGCTGTGGGCGGCCAGCCTGACGTCGTCGTGGCGGTCGAGGCGGGTGCGGGCATGGCCTTGCAACATGACGATGGCGGAAAAGCGGGGGGACATCATCGAGGCAGCCTCGTAGTCCTGGTGCACGCGCACGTCTGAGAGCACCAGCGTCAGGCCGGGCCGGATCTGGTAGGTTTCGACCCGGCCTTCGGCGATGCACAGGGTTTCGGGGCTGGCGCGCAGCCCGCCGCCAGGCTGCGGCAGGCGGTAGCGGAAGCCGTTCTCGCTGCCCATGCGGTCGAAATCGGCCACGGTGAAGCGGACGGGGGAGGGAGCCGGGTTCAAGGTCGTCGCTGGCATTACGGGATGAGCCCATGGGCGGCGCGTCAACCGCCGTTTATCATGAAAATGAGAATAGCACATATTCGCATCTGCATCGTTCATGGCGCGGCGCAGTCTCCCAATGCATCGCCCATGATGCCGCGATACCAGTCGTGGAAGTGCTGCATGCCGTCCTCCATCGGGGATTGATACGGCCCGCTGTCGGACACGCCGCGGCGCAGCAGCGCCAGGCGGCCGGCGTCCATGCGCTCGCCGATTTCGTCGTCCTCGATCGCGGTTTCCATGTAGGCCGCGCGCTGCGCCTCGACGAAGGGGCGTTCGAACAGGGCGATTTCCTCGGGGTAGTAGAACTCGGCGATGTTAAGGGTTTCTTGCGGCCCTTTCGGGTACAGGGTCGAGAGCACCAGCACGTGGGGGTAGAGCTCGATCATGTGGGTGGGGAAGTACGTCACCCAGATGGCGCCGAAGTCGGGCGCCGAGCCGCTCCGGTAGCGCATCAGCGTGTCGTGCCAGTCGCGGTAGACGTCGGAACCCGGTTTTTCCAGCGCGTCGTGCACGCCGACGCGCTGCAGGCTGTGCCAGTCGCCGAATTCCCAGCTCAGGTCCTCGCAGGTGACGAAGCGGCCCAGCCCGGGGTGAAACGGTCCGACGTGGTAGTCCTCGAGGTAGACCTCGATGAAGGTTTTCCAGTTGTAGTTGCACCGGTGCACCTCGACGTGGTCGAGCACGTAGTCGGAGAAATCGAATTCGGGACGACCGAACAGGCCGCCCAGGTCGCGCAGCGGATCGCGCGGGCCTTCGAACAGCAGGCCGTGGCAGTTCCTGAGCGGAAAGCGCGGCAGATTCAGGCACGGGGTGCTGGGGAACTGCGGCGCGCCGAGCAGATGGCCCTGGTCGTCGTAGGTCCAGCGGTGCAGCGGGCAGACGATGTTGCCGCCGGTGGCCGACAGGTTGCCTGCCGGGTTGCCGGGGCCGGTCACCGCGCCGGTTTCGCCGCCGAGGATCAGTGCCTGGCGGTGGCGGCAGACGTTGGACACCAGCTCCACGCCGCGCGCATTGCGCACCAGCACGCGGCCGCCTTCCTCGTGGGGCAGGCGGCGCCAGTCGCCCGGTTCGGGCACGCCTTTTTCGTGGCCCATGTACGTGGCGCATTGCTTGAATATGAGTTCCTGTTCGCGGGCGTACAGGGCCTGGTCGAAATAGGCCCGCACGTGCAGCGGGCTGACAGCCTGCTCTACGTGAGCGAGACGGCCGATATCGTTCATGTGCGACTCCTTGTGCCGTGCCGCCCGGGCCGCCGCGCCTTCAGGCGGCTTCGGCGTGCTCGGCGTCGATCCGGGCCATGCGGTCGGCAAGATCCAGTTTGGGGCAGGTGCTGCAGTAGTCGCCGTCGCGCTTGCGGAAGTCATGGCAGCAGACCTGCCGGTCGACGGCGATGCGCGGCAGCGATGCGCGTTCGTAGCTGAGGTAGCCGCTGCGTCCCTGCAGGCCGAGCAGGTTCAGCCACAGGCCGGCCTGGCGCTGGGCCCAGGCGTTGGCGCAGGCGCCGTGGTCGCGGCGCGCGGCCAGGAGGGCCTGCAGCACGCAATCGGCCTGCATGCTTTCGGCGGCGCGCGCGCTGATCCGCAGCGCGCGGCTCAGTTCGCCGTAGAAGCCGGCGCATAGCGTGCGCAGCTGCGCGGCGGCGGTATGGATGCGCTGGCACGGGTCGGCGCGCCAGGGGGCGTGGGGCGGCAGCGTATACCCGATGATGAATCCGTCGTCCGGCACCGGCAGGCTCATGCCGGACAGGTCCGGCACGATGGCGCTGCGGTGCGCCGCGATCACGCTCAGGTATACCGGCTGCCAGATCAGCAGCCCCCAGCAGCGCAGGGCCAGGTAGTGCGGGCCGGCTTCGGGATGCCGCTGGCGCCAGATGTCGCGCAAGCCCGCGATGGCCTGGGCGTTGTCGGCGCCCGGGCGGATGCCCGGGCCGGTGCCCGCCGCGACCTGGCCGGCCAGGCCGGGCACCAGGCGGGCGGTCAGCGCCAGCAGGTCTTCCAGTTCGCGGTTCACGCAAGCGCCCGCGCGGCGTCGGCCGCTTCCTGGTCTAGCCACTGCGGCCGGTAGGGGGCGATCGGGTTGGGCAGGCGCGGCGCCATCTGGAAGCTGCCGATCGGGTCGGCCAGGTTGACCATCTGCAGATTGTTGGCCAACTGCAGGCGATTCAGGCACGAATGGATCATGTCGGGGGCGTAGAGGTCGTAGCGGCGGTATTTGTCGAGCCGCTGCGGATGCGCTTGCTGGTAGGCGGCGACGCGGCCGGCCACCAGTTTCCAGAACGCGTCCTCGTGCATCAGGCCGGTATCGGCCAGCACCTGCGAGAGGTGGCGGAAGTAGCCTTCGAACACGTCCACGAAGATGGTGAGCAGCTTGTACTCCTCGGGCACGTTGGCGGCCAGGCGGCGGGCGTTCTCGGGCAGCGCGGCCTGCGGGTCGAGGATGGACGATTCCTCGGCGATGTCTTTCATGAAGGCGCGCACCGGCACGTGGTCTTCGACCACCAGGATCACGTTTTCGCCGTGCGGCATGAAGACCAGGTCATGGGCGTAGAAGCAATGCACCAGCGGCGTGAGATAGGCGTCCACGTAGCGTTCGAGCCAGGCGCCGGTGTTCAGGCCCGAGGCGCGGATCAGCGCGGGCAGCAGCGCTCCGCCTTGCGGGTCGACGTGCAGCAGCGCGGCCATGGTCATGAGGCGCTGGCCGGGACCGATCAGCGCGACGGGGTTTTCGCGCCACAGCGCCGAGAACATCTTCTTGTAGGGCGTGTCGACCGAGATCGCGGCTTCGTAGTAGTAGTTGCGAAAGCCCAGCGAGGCCGCTTCGCGCAGGATGGTGAAACCGTTTTCGCGCAGCCAGGGATCGGACGCGATCAGCCCGTGTATGTACTCGTTGATGGCCGGGGTGCCGGACATGTAGTAGGGCGACAGCCCGCGCATGAAGCCCATGTTCAGGATGGACAGCGAGGTCTTGACGTAATGCTTGCCGGGCTGGGAGATGTTGAAGAAGGTGCGGATCGATTGCTGTGCCAGGTAGTCGTCGTCGCCGTAGCCGAGGCAGACGATCTTGCGCGCGGCCACGTAGGGCGCGAAGGCCAGCGACAGCTTGTTGAACCACTGCCAGGGATGCGCGGGCATGATGTAGTAGTCGGCCGGGTCCAGGCCCATGTCGCGCAGCCTGTCGCGATGGCGGGCCAGGACGGCGGCGCCCAGTTCGTCGCGCAGCAGGCTGTCGTGGTCCATGGTGGACAGGCACGCGAAATGGGCGTTGTCCTTGTGCACCGCCAGCCACAGCAGCCGGATCGGGCTGGCGCATTCCGGGGCGTAGGCGTGGTAGTCCTCGGCGTCGAAGCCCAGCCGGCCATTATTGGCGACGAAGCTGGGATGTCCTTCGATCATGGCGGTTTCGATGGTCTGGTAGTCGGCCAGCGCCAGCTCGGCAGCGGGCAGCGCATCGCGGGTGTGTTTGTAGGCGCTGCCGTGCAGCGTGCTGGTGATTTCGTCCAGGTAGATGGGCAGGCGGTCTTCGGGCAGGCCCAGCTTGTCGCGGATTTCGATCACGAATTGCAGCGCGTCCAGCGGCGCGGGCGTGCCGGCGACGGTCTTGGAGATGGACTCGGGCGGGATGCGCCAGTGGCGCATGGCCATCATCTGGGCGTCGAAATGGTAGACGGCGTGGCCGTCGGCCAGCGCCAGCCGGTAGCGGTCGAAGCCGGGGGCCTCGGCCGGGCCCAGGCGCTCGGGTTCCAGCAGCCATTCGTGGGCGTATTCGGAGATGGCTTTCCTGAGTAGCAGGCGGTTGACCTTCTGCCAGACGTCGGGCGCGAGGTGGTCGGCGATCCGGGCGGGATGGGGCTGGGTGCTCATAGGGACGACTCCTGGAGTTGGGCCTGTTCAAACTGCCGCCGGGTGCAGAAGGCGATGCTGGCGGTCTTTTCGCGAAAGCGCGCCTGGCCGGCGTAGGTAAAACCCATGGCCAGGTTGAGCGCATGGATCTTGATGTTGTTGCTGTCGGGCTCGACCACCACGCGCCGGGCGTGCAGCCGGTCGAACAGAAAGCGCATGACGAAGGCGAACACCCGGCGGCTGAAGTGAGGGATGCGCACCTCGGGCGGCCCGATAAAGATGTGCATGCCCAGGTCGCCGTGGCATACGGGATAGTGCTCGCCGACCTGGTCGTGGGCGGGGTCGTAGCACTCCAGCAGGAAGGCCGGGCGGTCCTGGTAGCTGCCGAGCCAGGCGGCGGCGTGGCCGCTGTCGGCCAGCGCTTCGTAGAATTCGCGCACCTGCGCCTCGGTGTGCTCCTGCATGGACCAGAAACGGGCATAGTCCATCGAGAACCACTGGCGCAGCAGGGCGGCGTCGGCGGCCGGGTCCAGCGGGCGCAGCGCCAGGCCGGCGCCGTCGTCATAGCGGTTGCGCGCCTGGCGGTCGATGGCGCTGAGGAAGGTGGCGGTCATGATCATCATCGCGGCTCCTTGCGGACTCGGGTCAGACCGAGGCCGCCCGGTGCCCGTCGAGCAGCGGCATCGGGTCGAGCGCCGCCACGCGGTGGCGCAGCATGCCGCCGGCAGGCGGACGGAAGTCCTGCAGCGCGGTGCGGGGCTCGATGGCGTAGTGCTCGTGGCCGGTGAGGTCGCGCAGGATCTGCGAGTTGCGGTAGCAGCAGAAGCCCAGGTCGGGATTGGTGACGCCGTGGCTGAGCAGGCCGCTGTTCTGCACGAAGATTTCGTTGCCGCCGTGGTCGATGGTGTAGTTGCGCGCGACGCGGTAGCCGCCGTGTTCGGTCCAGGCGATGCGGTCGTGGATGGGGTTGACGCACGCGGGGATGCTGCGCGCGTAGCCGGTGGCCAGCACCAGCCCGTCGGTGGCGTGCGAGAACGGCTGCGCGGTATCGACGTGGCGGAATTCCAGCTGGTAGCGCTCGGCGGATCGGTCGTAGCGGCTGGCGCGCAGTTCCGCGTTGGTGAGCAGCGTGTAGCGGCGGTCGCCGTTGTGGATTTTTTCGTCGAGCAGGTCGTAGATCTGGTTGATGAGCGAGGCGTTGATGCCCTTGTACAGGCTGCTTTGCTCGGCCAGGATCTGCCGCCGGCGGGCTTCGGGCAGGTCGTGGAAGTAGTCGGTGTAGTCCGGCGAGATCAGTTCCAGCGTGAGCTTGGTGTTTTCCATCTGGAAGAAGCGCGGCGAGCGCGTGATCCAGGCCAGGCTGTAGCCGTGCGCGTCGCTGTCGCGCAGCAGGTCGTGGAAGACCTCGGCGGCGCTCTGGCCGCTGCCGATCACCGTGATGGAATCCCGGCGTTGCAGCGCGGGCTTGTGGCGCAGATAGTCGGCGCTGTGGATGTAGGGCGCCTCGCGCCGGTCGCAGCACGCCGGCAGCGCCGGCTGCGAGCCCAGCCCCAGCACCAGCTTGCGGCAGCGGAACATGAAGCGTTCGCCGGTGGCGCTGTGCTGGCCGGTGACGAGATAGGTGTTCGTCGCGGGATCGTGCAGGACGCTTTGCACGTCGCTGTTGAAGCGCAGGTTGGGCAGGCGGGCGGCCACCCACTTGCAATAGCGGTTGTACTCGGCGCGCGTCAGGTAGTGGTTTTCGCGCATGTAGTACGAGTAGATGCGGCCGGTCTGCTTGCAGTAGTTGAGATAGCTGTATTCGCTGCGCGGATCGGCCAGGCTGACGAGGTCCGCCAGAAACGGATTCTGCAACGTGGAGGCCTCGATCAGCAGGCCGGGATGCCAGTCGAAGCCCGGCTTTTTGTCGAGGAACAGGGCGCGCACGCCGGGCAGCGGAGCAGACAGGCAGGCCAGGCTGAGATTGAACGGGCCTAGGCCGATGGCGACGAAGTCATAGAGTTCACGGGTCATGTTGGTGCCACCTCTGGGTCTGTGATTCACGGGCGGCGTTCTGCAACGAGCGCCGCGGGACAAGGCCGGGCGCGGCGTCTAATCGGTGGGAACGGGGCGCGGCTGGCGGGGTTGCCGGCCTGTCCACCGCATCGGCGAAGGATTGTCTGCACCGCTGTTGCACGACTCAAGCATCTGCATGGGTATGATTCGCATTTGCAATATATGTACTCTAGCAAATCGTTTTTTGCAGCGTTGGATTGCAAAGAACACATAGGCGGCATCCATATGCAGGGTGGCGAAACGCATAGGGCCGTGTCACGGGTTATGCTTGCCGCCATGTCAGACGAAGCTCCCTTGCTCAGGCTGCGCGGCCTCCACAGCCGCCGCCTGGCGCCCGTCAGCCTGGATCTCGCGGCGGGCGAATGCGCCGCCGTGCTCGGCCCTTCGGGGGCCGGAAAATCATTGCTGTTGCGGCAGATCGCCGATCTGGACCCGGGACACGGCGAGGCCGAGCTGGGCGGGCGGCGCCGTTCGGGCATGCGTGGCCATGAATGGCGCCGGCAGGTTATGTACTGCCAGGCCGAGGCGGGCTGGTGGGAAGACCGCGTGGCGCCGCATTTCAAGGACCGCGCCCGCGCCGTCGCGATCATGGGCCGGCTTGGCCTGTCCGAGGACAAGCTGGATGCGCTGGTCAACGAGTTGTCCAGCGGCGAACGCCAGCGCCTAGGATTGGTGCGCGCGCTGGCGCTGGACCCGCGCGTGCTGCTGCTGGATGAGCCGACCGCTGCGCTGGACCAGGCCGCTACCGGACGGGTGGAAGAGGAGCTGCGGCGCTACCTGGACGGCGGCGCGGCGATCCTGATGGTCACGCACAGCGCCGAGCAGGCGCGTCGCATGGCGCGCCGCGCCTGGCGCATGGAGCAGGGGAGGCTGGAGGCGCTATGGACGTGATCAAACTGGATACGCTGGATCTGGTCGTCGCGTCTTTGCTGGTGGTGCTGAGCGCCGGGATCTCGTTCGCGCTGCGCGTGAACGTGCAGCGGCAGCTGCTGTGGGCGGCGCTGCGCACAGTGGTGCAGCTGCTGCTGGTCGGCCATATTCTGCGCATCGTGTTCGCGCATGCGGCGCCCTGGCTGACCGCGCTGGTGGTGGCGGTGATGATGGCGCTGGCGGCGCGCGAGGTGGCCGCGCGCCCCAAGGCCCGGCTGGTCGGGCATGGCAACGGCTGGGTGGGCGCGGCGGCGGTGGCGGCGACGACCCTCATCACCGTGATGTTCATTCTCAACACCGCGCTGCACCCGGAGCCCTGGTACGACCCGCGCTATGCGATCGCGCTGATCGGCATCGTGCTGGGCAGCGTGCTCAACGCCGCCAGCCTGGCGCTGGATGGAATGCTGTCGGGCGTGCGGCGCGAAAAGCTGGCGATCGAGGCCCGGCTGTCGCTGGGCGCGCCGGCGCGCCAGGCCTTCTCGGCGCTGCTGCGCGAATCGGTGCGGCGCGGCATCGTGCCCAGTATCAACCAGATGTCGGCGGCGGGCATCATCACGCTGCCGGGCATCATGACCGGCCAGATCATCGCCGGCATGGACCCGATAGAGGCCGCGAAGTACCAGATCCTGCTGATGTTCCTGCTGTGCGGCGCCAGCGGCATGGCCGCCATGGGCGCGGCGTATGGAGCCATGCGGCGTCTTACGGACGAGCGCGGACGGCTGCGGCTGGATCGGCTGCAGGCCTGAGGCGCGAAAAAAAAACCGGCAGCCCCGCAAGGCTGCCGGTTTTTTTGCGTCGCGTCGCGCCGTTTAGGCGATGGCGGCGAGCGCCTGGTTCAGCGTGGCGCTGGGGCGCATGGCCTGGCTGGCCTTGGCCTGGTCGGGCTGGTAGTAGCCGCCGATGTCCACCGGCTTGCCTTGGGCGGCCTTCAGTTCGGCCAGGATCGTGTCCTCGCCGTCGGCCAGGGCGCGGGCGACGGGGGCGAACTGGCCGGCCAGTTCGCGGTCGTCGGTCTGCGCGGCCAGGGCCTGGGCCCAGTACATGGCCAGGTAGTAGTGGCTGCCACGGTTGTCCAGGCCGCCGACCTTGCGCTCGGGCGACTTGTTCTCGTCCAGGAACTTGGCGGTGGCCAGGTCCAGCGTCTTGGCCAGCACCAGGGCGCGGGCGTTGTCATAGGCGCGGCCCAGGTGGTCCAGCGAGGCGGCCAGCGCCATGAATTCGCCCAGCGAATCCCAGCGCAGGAAGCCTTCTTCCAGGAACTGCTGCACGTGCTTGGGCGCCGAACCGCCGGCGCCGGTTTCGAACAGGCCGCCGCCGGCGACCAGCGGCACGATGGACAGCATCTTGGCGCTGGTGCCCAGTTCCATGATGGGGAACAGGTCGGTCAGGTAGTCGCGCAGCACGTTGCCGGTCACCGAGATGGTGTCCTGGCCCGCGCGGATGCGCTTGAGCGAGAACTTGGTGGCTTCGACCGGGCTGAGGATGCGCAGGTCCAGGCCGCTGGTGTCGTGGTCGTTCAGGTACTGCTTGACCTTGGCGATGACCTGCGCGTCGTGGGCGCGGTTCTCGTCCAGCCAGAACACGGCCGGCGTCTTGCTGACGCGGGCGCGGGTGACGGCCAGCTTGACCCAATCCTGGATCGCGGCGTCCTTGGTCTGGCACATGCGCCACAGGTCACCGGCCTCGACGGCCTGTTCCAGCAGCACGGCGCCGGCGGCGTCGGTCACGCGGACGGTGCCGGCGGCCGGGATCACGAAGGTCTTGTTGTGCGAACCGTATTCCTCGGCGGCCTGGGCCATCAGGCCGACGTTGGGCACGCTGCCCATGGTGACCGGGTTGAAGGCGCCGTTGGCCTTGCAGTCGTCGATCACGGCCTGATAGACGCCGGCGTAGCTGCGGTCGGGGATCACGGCCTTGGCGTCCTGCAGTTCGCCGGCGGCGTTCCACATCTTGCCCGAGTCGCGGATCATGGCGGGCATGGAGGCGTCGACGATGACGTCGCTGGGCACGTGCAGATTGGTGATGCCGCGGTCGGAGTTGACCATGGCCAGGGCCGGCAGCGTCTTGTAGGCGGCGTCGATGTCGGCGGTGATGGCGGCCTGCTGGTCGGCCGGCAGCGACTGGATCTTGGCGTAGAGGTCGCCGATGCCGTTGTTCGGGTCGAAGCCGGCCTGGGCCAGCGCGTCGGCGTGCTTGGCCAGCACGTCCTTGTAGAACACGGACACCACGTGGCCGAAGATGACGGGGTCGGAGACCTTCATCATGGTGGCCTTCAGGTGCACCGAGAACAGCACGCCCTGGGCGCGCGCGTCGTCGACCTGGGCCTGCAGGAAGGACTTGAGCTTGGCGGCGGACATGACGGCGGCGTCGATGATCTCGCCGGCCTTGACCGGGGTCTTGTCCTTCAGGACGGTGACGGCGCCGTCAGCGGCGACCAGTTCGATTTTCACGTCGCCGGCGGCGGCGATCAGCGCCGACTTCTCGGTGCCGTAGAAATCGCCTTCGCTCATGTGCGACACGTGCGACTTGGAGTCGGACGACCAGGCGCCCATCTTGTGCGGGTGCTTGCGCGCGTAGTTCTTGACCGACAGCGGGGCGCGGCGGTCGGAGTTGCCTTCGCGCAGGACCGGGTTGACGGCGCTGCCCTTGACCCTGTCGTAGCGGGCCTTGATGTCGCGCTCGGTGTCGTTGGCCGGGGCGTCGGGGTAGTCGGGCAGTTTGTAGCCCTGTTGCTGCAGTTCCTTGATGGCGGCCTTCAGCTGCGGCATGGAGGCGCTGATGTTGGGCAGCTTGATGATGTTGGCTTCCGGCTGCACGGCCAGCGCGCCCAGCTCGGCCAGGGCGTCGCCCAGCTTCTGGCTGTCGTCGAGGTAGTCCGGGAACACGGCGATGATGCGGCCGGCCAGGGAGATGTCGCGGGTCTCGACGGTGATGCCGGCGGGTTTGGTGTAGGCCTGGACGATGGGCAGCAGCGAACGGGTTGCGAGCGCCGGCGCTTCGTCGGTGAGGGTATAGATAATCTTCGGAGTAAGAGACATGATCCTTGAATCTGTTCGGCAGGCGCTAGGCGCAAACCCGAACATGCTATGCGGCGCGAAGCCGGTAGATGTTGTCGAGAGTGGGTTCGTCCGGGCAGGCGCGCAGGCCGTGAGCGTCTGCCCAGCATGGCCGGCGCCCGCCCTTTTTTGTTTGGCCGGCCGGGGAGGGCCGGTTGTACCGGCCGGACCCAGGTCCGCCTCCAGGGAGGTGCGACTGCCACGAACCTTACATTGTAATACCGCGGCCCGTCTGGCGCGCAGGAAAAACGGCGGTGTCGGGCGCGGGATACGCGCAGGCGCAGGCGATAAAACGGGGACGCATTATTTCGGGCAGGCCCGCCGCGCGTCTCGTTTGACAAAGCGCGGCGCTTGGAGGAAGCTACGGCCCATGAATTTCCGCGCCGTTCGCATTTCGCTGATTATTACCATCATTCCTGGAATGGTGGGTTAGCGCGCGACCGCAACAGTCACAGCCACCCGCCCCACGAGGCGGGTTTTTTGTGGCCGCCTCTGCCGGGCAAAGCCAACCCCCAAAGCAGAGAACCGCATGTCCGCAACTCCTTCCGCCAGTTCAGAAGCCGCTAACCCCGCCGCATTCCAGCACGGCAACGCCTCGCCGATGGAATACCTGAGGCAGATCCTCACGGCCCGCGTCTACGACATCGCCCGCGAGACCGAACTGGACCCCGCCCGCGGCCTGTCCGCGCGCCTGGGCAACACCGTGCTGCTCAAGCGCGAGGACAACCAGCCGGTGTTTTCCTTCAAGGTGCGCGGCGCCTACAACAAGATGCGCAACACCCCGCAGGCCGCGCTGGACCGCGGCGTGATCACGGCCTCGGCCGGCAATCATGCGCAAGGCGTGGCGATCTCGGCCGCCAAGCTCGGCGTGCGCGCCACCATCGTGGTGCCGCAGACCGCGCCGCAGGTAAAGGTGGACGCGGTCCGCGCCCACGGCGGGCCGACGGTGACGGTGGTGCAGGCGGGCGATTCGTACAGCGACGCCTATGCCCACGCCCAGACGCTGGCCGCGCAGCATGCGCTGACTTTCATCCCGGCGTTCGACGATCCCTACGTGATCGCCGGCCAGGGCACGGTGGGCATGGAGATACTGCGCCAGCATGCGGGCGCGCCGCACGCGATCTTCGTGCCGATCGGCGGCGGCAGCCTGGCGGCCGGCGTGTCGGCCTACGTCAAGGCGGTGGCGCCCGAGGTCAAGGTGATCGGCGTGCAGACCCAGGATTCCTGCGCCATGGCGCAGTCGTTGCGCGCCGGCGAACGGGTCAGCCTGGCCGAAGTGGGGCTGTTCTCGGACGGTACGGCGGTCAAGCTGGTGGGCGAGGAAACCTTCCGCCTGTGCCGCGCGCACCTGGACGAGGTGCTCCTGGTGGACACGGACGCGGTCTGCGCGGCGATCAAGGACGTATTCCTGGACACGCGCAGCGTGCTGGAGCCGGCCGGCGCGCTGGCGGTGGCGGGCCTGAAGCAGTATGTGGAACGCGAAGGCGTGCAGGGCTGTTCACTGGTCGCCATCACGTCGGGCGCCAACATGAACTTCGACCGCATGCGTTTCGTGGCCGACCGCGCCGAGGTGGGCGAGGCGCGCGAAGCGGTGTTCGCCGTGACCGTGCCCGAAGAGCGCGGCAGTTTCCGGCGCTTTTGCCGCGTGATCGGCCAGCGCAGCGTGACGGAGTTCAACTACCGCATTGCCGATGCCCATACCGCGCACATTTTCGTCGGCGTGCAGATCGCGCGGCGCGGCGACGCCGCCGAGATCATGGCGGCGCTGCAGGAACAGGGTTTTTCCGTGGGAGACCTGACCAATAACGAGCTGTCGCGCCAGCACATCCGCTACATGGTGGGCGGGCGCTCGCCGCTGGCCGGCGGTGAACGCCTGTTCCGCTTCGAGTTCCCGGAGCGCCCGGGCGCGCTGATGAAGTTCCTGTCGGAGATGGCGCCCAACTGGAATATCAGCCTGTTCCATTACCGCAACCAGGGCGCGGACTTCAGTTCGGCGCTGGTCGGCATCCAGGCGCCGCTGGCCGACAGCGGCGCGCTCGACGCCTTTCTGCGCGAGCTGGGCTACGCCCATTTCGAGGAAACCGACAACGAGGCGTATCGCCAGTTCCTGGTTTGAACCGGGTTTATCCGGGCTTGCAGCCCGGCTTGTTATTGCGGGCCGAGCTTGCGTATCAGCGCGTCCAGCGCCTCCATCTCATCGGGCAGCAGGTCCGTCAGCGGCGCGCGCACCGGGCCGGCGTCGTGCCCGACCAGCCGGGCGCCGGCCTTGACGATGCTGACCGCATAGCCCGGCACGCGGTTGCGGATGTCCAGGTAGGGCAGGAAGAACGTGTCCAGCAACTGGTTGGCCGTGTCGTGGTCGCCGGCCGCGATGGCGCGATAGAACGCCATGGCCGTGCGCGGCACGAAGTTGAACACCGCCGAGGAATACACGGGCACGCCCAGCGCGCGGTAGGCGGCGGCGTAGACCTCGGCCGTGGGCAGCCCGCCCAGATACGAAAAGCGGTCGCCCAGCTTGCGGCGGATGCGCACCATGGCCTCGATGTCGCCCACGCCGTCCTTGAAGCCGATCAGATTGGGGCAGCGTTCGGCCAGCTGGGCCAGGCTGTCGGCCGACAGGCGCGATTGCGCGCGGTTGTAGACGATGACGCCGATCTTCACCGACTTGCAGACCTGTTCGACGTGGGCCGCGATGCCTTGCTGCGAGGCTTCCGTCAGGTAGTGAGGCAGCAGCAGGATGCCCTTGGCGCCCAGGCGTTCGGCCTCCTGGGCATAGGCGATGGCGCTGCGCGTAGGCCCGCCCGCGCCGGCCAGGATAGGCACCTTGCCGGCGCAGGTCTGCACCGCGGTCCGGATGACGTCGGCATATTCCTGCGGCGCCAGCGAGAAGAATTCACCCGTGCCGCCCGCGGCGAACAGCGCGGTGGCGCCGTAGGGCGCCAGCCATTCCAGGCGCTGCGCATAGCCCCTGGCGTTGAAGTCTCCGTTCTGGTCGAAGTCCGTCACGGGGAAGGACAGCAAGCCGTCCGAAACAATGTTTTTGAGTTCCTGCGGAGTCGTCATGGGGGCGCTCGTCCTGGGTGGTTTTTTGATTAAAGAGGTAGGTCATCGTACAACATGAAAATCGGGACTACAAGGAAGGGTCTAGCTAAATATGCGGCATTAAAGGGGAAACCCGAAATATATTTTTTATGTCGTTTGGAATTATTCTTGTAGTTGTACGATAACTAGCCTGCCGAGTGGACGCGGCGCATATCCTGGAGAGGAGACAGCATGAACCCGAGCAAGAGACAGTTCCTGGGCGGCGCCGCGGCGCTGTGCCTGGCGCCATGGTTGCCCGCGGGGGCGCAGCCGTCCGGCTGGCCGACCCGGCCGGTGCGCATCATCGTGCCGTATCCGCCGGGCGGATCATCCGACATCATCGCCCGCCTGCTGGCGCCGCGGCTGAGCGAAGCCTTGTCGCAGACGGTGGTGGTCGAGAACAAGCCCGGGGCCAACGGCAATCTGGGCGCCGGGCTGGTGGTGCAGGCCGCGGGCGAAGGCCATACCGTGCTGCTGTGCGACGTGGGCGCGCTGGCCATCAGTCCGTCGGTCTATACCAAGCTGTCTTTCGACCCCTCCAAGGACTTGCGCGCCGTCGGCATGCTGGCCTATTCGCCACACGTGCTGGCCGTGCATCCGGACGTGCCGGCGCGCACCGTGCCCGAACTGGTCGCGCTGTCCAGGAAGCAGCGCCTGAATTTCGCCGTGACGGCCATCGGCAGCGCGCCGCACCTGGCCGCAGTGGCGGTGCAGCAGGCCACCGGCGCGCAATGGGAGTACGTGCCGTACAAAGGCGGCTCGCAGGCGGTGACCGACACAATCGGCGGGCAGACCCAGATCATCATGAACGGCCTGCTGGCCACGCTGCCCCACATCCGCGCCGGCAAGCTGCGTCCGATCGCGATCTCCAAGCGCGAACGCATGCAGCTGGTGCCCGACCTGCCGACCATTTCCGAGCAGGGCGTGGCCGGCTTCGAATCCGGTACCTGGCAAGGCGTGATGGCGCCGGCGACCTTCGCCGATCCGGTGGCCGAGCGCCTGTCCTCGCTGATGGCGCAGATCGTCAACCAGCCCGAGGTCAAGGCCCAGCTCAACGAGCAGGGCGCAGAAATCGTCACGCGCAATCCCGCCGAGCTGGCGCAGTTCTTCGCCGGCGAGCGCGCGCGTTGGGCCACGGTGGTCAAGAGCACCGACATCCGCCTGGATTGACGCCGGGCGCGCCGGCATGGAATCCTGGTGGCAGGCCCCGGCGCGCGGGGCGGAGCATGCAGCCATGAAAATGCGTGAAACAGCGGTATTGGCGGCCGGCCTGGCGGCGCTGTCCGCCGTTGCCGGCGCCCAGGGCGCGACGCCCGCCGTGCTGCAGCCGCCGCCTTCGGCCCGAGTCATTCCCGACACTTGCGTGGGCGCCGCCTGCCCACGGCTCTTCAATCCCGAGCCGGCGCCCGAGCCGTGCCTGGGCACGGGCTGCGCCAATGCCGGCAGGCCGCCGGGTCCGCCTCCGGCGCCCGGCAGCAGCCCGGGCCGCCAGCCGCGATGGGTCAGCCCGGCGCCGTCGCGCCTGCCGCCCATGCCTGCGCCGCGGGGCCAGCCCAGCGGGCCGCTGACGCCCGCGCCGCCGTTGCCGGTGCCGCGTTGATCCGGCTGGATAGGTAGGTACTGCGAGCAAGGCAAAAAAACCGGAAAAAAAAGCGGCAAAAATAACTTGGTGACTAGAAATTTGCACTTGATATGTGCCGTAATATCAATTACATAGATGATTTAAAGATCGGAATTTAAACCGGAAAAATGTACGATTCTCCGCAGCAGTTCATGCCTTTATCGCCGGGCGAGCATGTGCTCGCTCCCCTGATTGAACGGTCGGCGGCCGTGGTCAACCAAGCGGCCGAACTTGGAGGCATAGCCCACGCAAGCACTCGGGCAGCGTTGCACGAACTGCTGCGCAGCATGAATTCCTATTACAGCAACAGGATCGAGGGCCAAAGCACAACCCCCAGGAACATCGACGCAGCTTTACATGACAAGTACTCGAACAAGCCCGAAATTGCACAATTGCAGCGTGTTGCCGTGGCTCATATCGAGGCGGAACGGGAACTGGAAGGTCTGGCCGAGAGCCATTCGCCGCTGAGCGCCGATTTCGCTAGGCTCGCTCATCGAGCCATGTATGGCCGCCTTGCTCCGGCGGACAGAATCAGCAAGGACGGCCTATCCGTCGAACCGGGAGAGCTGCGGGAGGTTGATGTCGTCGTCGGTCGCCACCATCCGCCCGTCTGGCGCGCTTTGCCACGGTTCATGGAGTCGTTCACCGCGCACTATGACCGGCAACGGGCCGGTGATGCACAGCTTATCGCCATCGCCTGCGCGCATCATCGGATGGCCTGGATGCATCCTTTCTCCGACGGCAATGGTCGCTCCGCGCGATTGCAGACTCACGCTGCCATGCTGCCAATTACCCGGGGCCTATGGTCGGTCAATCGTGGCCTTGCTCGAAATGTCGCGGACTACTACGGCTATCTGGCCGGCGCGGACGCGCCGCGGCAAGGCGATCTGGATGGGCGCGGCAACCTCACTCAAAAGGGCCTGCTGCAATGGATCGAATATTTCCTGGGGGTATGTGAAGACCAGGTTTCCTACATGAGGGAAATGTTGGCGCTGGACTCGATGAAAGAAAAAATCAAGGCGTCGGTCCTGGTGGAAACGGCGAAGGGACGGTTGCGGCCCGAGGCCGCGTTGCCCATTTACCATCTGTTTGCCGCAGGTCCCACCACGCGCGGAGAGTTCATTCAGATGACCGGCCTGGGCGAACGCACGGGGCGCGCTCTATTGGCGGCGGCCCTGAAGTCCGGCCTGGTCGCTTCCGATACGTCCCATGCCCCGGTCAGGTTCGCTTTTCCACTCGAGTCCTTGCCGATTCTGCTTCCTGCCTTGTATGGCGTGGAGCAATAGCGCCTGAAGCGCGTGCCGGGAAAGTGGTTAGCGTGGCCCGTTCACCCCGGACTGCCCGACAACGCCAACACCAGCGCCAGGCACAGCAGCACCCCGCAAGCGGCCAGCGCGTAAGGCAGCAGCCCGGCGTAGACGGCGCGTTCCTGGCCGCGGCCGTGCGCAAGTCCGGCGGCGATGGACATCCGCACCGGCGAAAAAATGCCCAGCGAGGTCCCCGACACGTGCAGCAATGCGGCCGCGGCGGGCACGTTCAGGCCGGCTTGCAGCGCCAGCGATAGCTGGGACGGCATGAACAGGCTGTTCGGCGCGTTGCCGCTGTTGGCCAGGATGCCGAAGGCGCCGGCCAGCACGGGCGTGATCAGCACGGTCCAGTCGCGCAGGCTGGAGAAAAGGCCGTCGGCGTAGGCCTGCGAGATGCCGGCGCCGGCCAGCGCCTCGGCCATCATGGCGAACAGGAACACCGAGTACACGGCGTGGCGGCCGGTGGTCCAGGCGGCGCGCGCCTGCGCGGCCAGGACTTGCGGCTGGCGTCGCAGCGCGGCCAGCGCCAGCGCGCCGGCGATGAGCCAGCTGCCCGCATGCAGCAAGGGCTGCCAGCCCGGCAGGTCGGCGTACGGGCGGAAGTCGGCCGGCGCCGAGAGCGCATGGTTCAGGCCAGGCAGCAGCCGGGTCGCCACCAGCCAGGCGATCATGACGATGTAGGGCAGGGCGCCGCCGGCGGCGGCCTGCAGCTGCGCGCGGCCGGGGCGGCGGTCGAGCAGGAAGCGCGCGACGATGAGCGGGCCGTAGGCCGCCAGCAGCGCGGTCTCGGGACCGAGCAGCGCGGTGGCCGCGGCCAGCGCCGCCAGGCTCACGGTCATCCAGCCGGCTTCGCGCCAGTGTTCGGATGCGGCGGCGCGCAGCCCCGCGCGCGCGGCGGTGCGCCAGTACAGCGCCATCCATAGCGCCGTCAGCAACGCCACGGGCACCAGGCTGTAGAGCGCCAGCTGCGAGGCCGGCACGCGCGCATAGGCCGAGGCCAGCAGCGTGCCGCTGCCCATCGCGCCCCACGGAATCAGGGTCTGGCTGAGCAGCGCGAACACCATGGTTTCGCGCGGCTGCAGCTTGAGCGGACGGATCAGCAGCACCGTGCCCAGCATGCCCACGCCGAAGCCGGTGGCCGCTTCGGCGAACGGACCCACCAGGAAGCAGGCGAAGTACAGCCGCCTGCGCCGCGCCAGCGTATCGCCCGGGCCGTCGGCGCCGGCCGCCTTGCCGGCGGGATGCTGGGCGGCCATGTGCCAGAACAGCAGTCCGCCGAGGATATAGGGCGTGATGATCGCGCCGATCCACAGGCCGCGCGTGAGCGCCTGCCCCAGTTGCCCGCCGTCGAATGGCGCGGGCGCGGCCCCCAGCGCCACGGCCAGCGCGGCCGCCAGCCCCAGGATGGCCGCGACCGTGGTGTTCACGCGTCCGCTGGCGATGGCGGCAATGACGATGAGGGCGGGCAGGGACCAGAGCAGATACGTCATGAGGGAGTCGTGCGCAGGCAGGGGCCGGGCGTTGCAGTGTATGCCGGTTGCGCCGGGCGGGCCGTGGTGGGCCGGCGCGTCATGGGGGATTGCCTGCCGTACGCCAGCCTTGCGGCCCGATGTAAATAATGCAGGGACGATGATGTGGCTGAATGGCAAAATGACGCCATAGCGTTCTACAAAGAGAACGCTGAATGAGCCGCGCGGCACCCGCTGATTCCGGAGATCCACGCCAACGCCCCGCATGCCAAGTACGTCGCGCGCAAGGGCGAGATCAACGCCTGGGACAACCCCGAGTTCGTCGAAGCCGTGAAGGCCACGGGCCGCAAGACCCTCATCATCGCCGGCACCATCACCAGCGTCTGCATGGCTTTCCCCGCCATCAGCGCCGTGGCCGACGGCTACAAAGTATTCGCCGTGATCGACACGTCGGGCACCTATAGCAAGATGGCCCAGGAAATCACGCTGGCGCGCGTGGTGCAGGCCGGCGTGGTGCCGATGGACACCGCCGCCGTCGCCTCCGAACTGTAAAAGACCTGGAACCGCGAAGACGCGGCCCAGTGGGCCGAGGTCTACACCAAGGTGTTCCCGGCCTACCAGCTGCTGATCGAAAGCTACGCCAAGGCGCAGGAAGTGGTGAAGAACAACGAAGTGCTGGATTCGCAGCGCTGATGTTCTTGCGCTAAATGTCTCGCGCAGCTCCCTTCCTACGTGTTGTCGTCCAGCGTAGGATGGGTGCAGCGCGAGAATCCTTGGACAAGAACTCGAATATCAAGCGCGCGTAACCCATCGGGCCGGCGCACGCCGGCCTTCAATCGCTTGTCATTTCCGCGGGCCATTCATTCACTGCCCGCCGTAAATATTCCCCGCAATGCCGCCGGCCACGCCGCCGATGGCCGCGCCCGTCCAGCCGCTGCCGCCGGCGATGGCGGCGATGCCGGCGCCGGCCGCGGCGCCGATGGCCGCGCCCGACAGGGTGCCTTGCTGTTTGGAACTCATGTTGGTGCAGCCGGCCAGCGACACCATCGCCAGGCCGATGACGATCGAGCTAACTGTTTTCATGGCGGTCTCCTAGCGCGCGCGTTTCATGCCGGGCACGACGATTTCGAACCAGAGCGTTTCGACCACCGGGCGGTCCATCCTCGTCGGGTTCGCCGCATACCAGTTGTCCAGGCTTTCACGCACCGAGTCCAGGGTCTGCGTCTGCAGTCCCTTGGCGAAGCGCGGGACCAGGCTCTGGGCGTCAGTGGGGGCGTGGCGCCGCTGGTAGGCCTGTTCCACCTGCAGCAGGTTGGCCATGCCCAGCAGGTAGGCTTTTTTCAGGTTGGGGTCGGACTGCGACCATTGCTGGCCGGTGAGGATGGGGGCTCCCTCGGAGGCGGCCGCGGCGCCGGTGGCGGGGGCCAGCAAGGCGAGGGCTAGAACTGCGGGACCGAACAGGTGTTTCACTTTCATCGCATCGCTCCTCAAGGGAACAGGGATAGAAAAACAACCTTCTGACGCCGTGCGCGCAGTTCGCTCGCGACGCAAGCGATATGCGGTATCGAAGAATTTATGCTTGAAAACTTGCTTGCGCAAGAGGGGGGACACATGGTTTAGTTGTACGGCATTGCGAGCGGCAGCGTCGGCAAGCATGGCGCCTCGAGACCGGCAGCGATGGCAGTCCAATCATCGGAGGAGGAGTCATGCGTACGTTCAATCGCAGGGCCGCTGCATTGCTGGCGGGCGGATTGGTGGCGGTGCTGGCGGGCTGTGCCGCGCCGGGAAGCAAGAAAGACACCATCGATATGGCCGGGCTGTCGCAGCCGGTGGAGATCGTGCGCGATCGCCACGGGGTCTCGCACATCTACGCGCAGAACCAGGCGGACCTGTTCTTCGCGCAGGGCTTCAGCGCCGCGCGCGACCGGCTGTGGCAGCTGGATCTTTGGCGCCGCCAGGGCGAGGGCAAGATGGCCGAACAGTTCGGCCCGCGCTTCATCGAGCAGGACCGCGCCGCGCGCCTGTTCCTGTTCCGCGGCGACATGCAGGCCGAATACGCCAGCTACCATCCGCAGGGCCAGGCGATCCTGACCGCGTTCGCGGCGGGCATCAACGCCTACGTCGACTGGGTCAAGGCGCATCCCGACCAGATGCCGCCGGAATTCAAGCTGACCGGCACCGAGCCCGGCTACTGGAGTCCGCAGACCTCGCTCATCCGCATCTACGGCCTGACGCGCAACCTCAACGAAGAAGTCAGAATGGCGCAGCGGGTGGCCGCGCTGGGCTTGAACACGGTCCAGGGCCTGAGCACTTTCGAGCCGCCGCTGGCGCTGCAGGTGCCGGCCGGGCTGGACGTGAAGCAGGTGGACAGCAAGGTGCTCGCCAATTACAGCCTGGCGCGCACCGGCCAGAAGTTCGTGGCGGCGGATTTTCCGCGCAGCCCGCTGGCCGAAGACCAGCGCGCGGCGCTGGCAAGCCGCCTGTCGGCGGGCATGATGGCCGCGCTGGACCCGGCGTTCGATCCCATGGCGACCCGCTACGAGAGCAACAACTGGACCATAGGCGGACAGCACACGGCCACCGGCAAGCCCATACTGGCGGGCGATCCGCACCGTTCGATCACGATGCCGTCGCTGCGCTACATGGTGCACCTGAACGCGCCGGGCTGGAACGTGATCGGCGCCGGCGAGCCGGCGCTGCCCGGCGTTTCCATGGGGCACAACGACCGCATCGCATTCGGGCTGACGATCTTCGCCTTCGGCGACGAGGAAGACCTCTACGTCTACGATACCAATCCGTCCAATCCCAATGAGTACCGCTACCGCGGCGGCTGGGAGAAGATGCGCCAGGTGGAGGAGTCGATTCCGGTGCGCGGCCAGCCGGCGGCGACGCGGCAGCTGAAGTTCACGCGCCATGGTCCGGTGATTTATGAAGATCCGGTGCGGCGCAAGGCTTATGCGCTGCGCGCGGCCTATCTGGAATATCCGGGCACGGCCGCCTATCTGGCCAGCCTGCGGCTGAACCAGGCGCAGAACTGGAACGAGTTCGTGGCCGGCATGGAAAAGCACTACACGCCCAGCGAGAACATGGTGTACGCCGACGTGGACGGCAATATCGGCTGGTTCGGCGGCAGCATCGCGCCGATCCGTCCGCGCGCCGACTGGTCGGGCATGCTGCCCGTGCCCGGCAACGGCGACTTCGAATGGCGCGGCGTGCTGCCCGGCAGCGCGCTGCCGCGCGTCTACAACCCGCCCGAGGGCTACTTCGCCACGGCCAACGAGTTCAACCTGCCGGCCGATTACCGCTACCGGGACATGTCGGCGCGCACCTGGGCCGAACCCTACCGCGTGCAGCGCATCCGCGAAGTACTGGCCGACGGCAAGGGGCTGACGGTGCAGAACTCGCAGGCCCTGCAGTTCGACAACCTGTCGATTCCGGCGCGTACGCTGGCCGGCTACGCCAAGTCGCTGAACTCCGCCGATCCGCAGTTGAGCCGGGCCTTGAGCCTGCTGAAGGACTGGGACTACAAGACGGGCATCGACAGCCGCGCCGCCACGGTCTATGAGTTCTGGCTGCCCGAAGTGGTCAAGCGCGTGTCCGACCTGTATGTGCCCGCCGCGGGCCGCAGCGTCTTTGGCGAGCTGTCCACGCGCAAGACGCTGGAGAAGCTGGCCGCGCCGGACGCCGCCTTCGGCCAGCGGCCGGAGCAGGGCCGCGACGCGCTGCTGCTGGCCGCGCTGGGCGATGGCGTGCAGAAGCTGCAGGCCAAGCTCGGCTCGGACCCGGCCCAGTGGCAATGGGGCAAGCTGCACCACATCCAGTTCGAGCACAGCCTGGCCGGCCTGCTGCCCGAGGCCACCGCCAAGGCCTACGGCACGCCGCGTTATCCGGTGGGCGGCGACAACGACACGGTGCATCGCGCCACGTTCCGCAAGTCGGACTTCCGCCAGATCAGCGGCGCCTCGTACCGCCAGGTGATCGACGTGTCCAACTGGGACAACTCGCGCGTGCAGAACGTGCCCGGCCAGTCCGCCGATCCGCGCAGCCCGTACTACCAGAACCTGCTCAAGGGCTGGGCCACCGGCGAGTACTTCCCCATGGCGTTCAGCCGCGCCAAGGTGGATAGCGAGCGGGCCGATACGCTGACGCTGCGGCCGGCGGGCAAGTAGGGGGGGCGCTTGTCAGATTGACAAGGGTGCTTACGCACGGTTTCGTGCCTGAACCGTCGATGCCAGTTAAGGTCTGGATAGCAGCGCGCGCCGCCCGCCCGGCGGCGCGTTCAAGCTGAATCTCCGCGCGCAAAAGCGCGCGGAGGTTTTCGTACCTGGAGTCAGAAACGACCGATGCATTCGCCTTTCCACTTCACCGCAGCGCATAAGTCCCCGTCCCGAACATCCATGAGCTGGCTGCAGGAGCGCAAGCAGTTCGTCAAGGCGTTACTTTCCAATCCCGCGGCCATCGGCGCCGTGGCGCCGTCCGGCCCGGCCCTGGCCGCGGCCATCACCTCGGCCATTCCGCCCAATGCGGGCAAAGTGCTGGAGCTCGGCTGCGGCACCGGCGTGTTCACCCGGGAAATGCTGCGCCGGGGCGTGGACCCGGCGCGCATGGTGCTGGTGGAGCAGGACGCGGCCATGAGTTCCAGCCTGCGCACGCAGTTTCCCCAGGCCGCCGTGCTGCAGGTCTGCGCGCTGGAGCTGTCGCGCCACAGCCATCCCGAGCTGGAAGGCATAGGCGCGGCGATCTGCGGACTGCCATTGCGCAACATGAGCGGCGCGCTTCATCACCGGCTGCTGACCGCGGTGTTCGACGCCATGTCGGAGGGCGGCTCGATGCAGCTGTTCACCTACGGCATGCGTTGCCCGGTGTCGCCCGGCGTGCTGGACGCCTGCGGCCTGTCGGCCCGCCGGATCGGGTTCGTGCCGCTCAATCTGCCGCCGGCCTCGGTCTTCAGCCTGGCCAGACGGGCGTAGCCAGCGCGGATTTTGAAACTTTTGCCTTCAGCGCCAAGCGTCGGCGCCTAGCCGCGGCCGTACAAGGCGCCGCGCATTTCGGCCGACGCGCCGAGCCGCCTGGACAGTTCGTCGGCGCGTTCGAGTATCAGCGCCTCGAACCGGGCCGCGTCCACCGTCTTCAGGCGCTCGGACGGCCCGGCGATGGTGAGCGCGCCGACGAACATATCGTCCTGGCCGATCACCGGCACGGACCACGACGAGGTGTAGGGGTCGCGCGCGCCGCAGGAAAAGATGGGCAGGGCGGTGTCGCCGCGCTGCTGGATGCCTTGCGCCCAGATCGCGAACACCTGGCCGGTGGAGGACTTGTCGGGCGGCATCACGCTGCCGGCGATGACCTGGCTGTGCAGCCCTTCGTGCGGCTGATGGCGGAACAGGCATAGCCGCTGCCCCGGCTCGCCGCCCTCGACGTAATAGGCCGCGCTTTCTCCGGTATCGGCCGAGAGGTTTTCCAGTATGGGCATCACCACGGCCGACAGGTCGAAGCCGCGCTCGTACACCCGCGCCAGAAACAGCACGCGCGGCCCCAGCCCATAGCGCCCGTCGGCTTCGCGCACCACGTAGCCGCAGCGCGCCAGCGAATTGAGCAGGCGGAAGATCGTGGTCTTGTGCAGCGGCAGGCGCTGCGCGAAATCGGCCAGCGACAGGTGTTCGGCCCCGGGCCGGAAACAATCCAGCACGCTCAGCGCCCGTTCCACCGCCACCACGCCGTCGTTACTCATCGAGTGCTCCAAGTATGTTGAATTTGTTGGTTGATTGTACTGGATACAACGGCATTTCATAAAAATACAATGAAGCCATTTCCAATCCGGAGAAAGAGATGGCGAGTTCGATGCTGGTGGTCACCGCGCACGTGGGCGACTTCGTCTGGCGCTGCGGCGGCGCGATGGCGCTGCATGCGCAGCGTGGCGTGGACGTGCACCTGGTGTGCCTGAGCTATGGCGAAAACGGCGAGTCCAATTCGGCGTGGGGGGATGACACCGCGCGCGATGACGTGAAGGCGCAGCGCCGCGCCGAGGCCGAGGCCGCGGCCGACATCCTGGGCGTGAGTTCGCTGGATTTTCATGACCTGGGCGACTACCCGATGCCGGAATCGGCGGACTCCGTGCGCCGCATTTCCGAAACCCTGCGCCGTACGCGGGCGTCGGTGGTGCTGACGCATCCGGAGCACGATCCCTCCAATCTGGACCATTGCCGCACGTTCGAAATGACGCTGCGCGCGCGCATGCAGGCCATGGCGCCCGGGCATGGCGCCGACTTCGTGGTGCCGCCGCAGGTGCTGTGTTTCGAACCGCACCAGACCGAGCTTTGCGGCTTCAGGCCCAACGTGCTGCTGGATATCACGCGAGTGTGGGACCGCAAGTGGGCGGCCATGCAGGCCATGCCGACGCAGCGCAATCTGTGGGCCTATTACGAACGCGTGGCGCTGCAGCGCGGCGCGCAGGCCGGCCGCCGCGGCAAGACCGGGGGCGCGCGCTACGGCGAGGCCTTCCAGAGCATTTTCCCGGCCGTCGTGTCGGCCCTGATGGAGTGAACGTGATGTCCGATGTGTTTACCGAAGGTCTTTGCAGCACCTTGCTGGCAGACGTGGGCGCGCGCGCGATGCACGCGCCGATCAAGCCGCTGCGGGCGGGGTGGCTGTTGCGCGGCCGCGCGCTCACCGTGTCGGTGCCGGCCGGCGACAACCTGGCGATTCATGCCGCGCTGGCCGCCGCGCGGCCCGGCGACGTGCTGGTGGTCGACGCTCAGGGCTACGCGGACCGCGCCGTGATGGGCGGAATCATGTGCGCCCAGGCGGCGGCGGCCGGCCTCAGCGGCGTCGTGGTCGACGGCGCCATGCGCGACGCCGCCGAGCTGCGCGCCGGCGCGCTGCCGGTGTTCGCCGCGGCGCTGTCGCCGGCGGGGCCGACCAAGACCGGCGGCGGCAGCGTCGGCCGTCCGATCCGGTGCGGCGGCGTGGCCGTCAATCCGGGCGACTGGGTGCTGGGCGACGACGACGGCCTGGTCGTGTTCAGCCCCGACGAAAGCGACGCCTTGATCACCGCGGCGCTGGCCAAGGGCCGCGCCGAAGCGCTGCGCATGGCAGCCATCGCCCGCGGCGAACTCAGGCCGGCCTGGCTCGACGAGGCGTTGGCGCGCGCCACGCTGGACATCGCGCCGGCGCGCTAGTCGGGCCCCGCACAAGAAGATTCCCGCATTACCCACAGGAGGAAGACAATGTTGCTCAAACAAACGCTGGGCGCCATCGCCCTGGTCGCAGCGCTTGCGCCCATGTCCCAGGCCCAGGCCGAATATCCGGAACGTCCCATCCGCATGGTCGTGCCGTTCGCGGCCGGCGGCCCGGCCGACATGGTCGGGCGCGAATTCGCCAAACTGTTCGGCGACCGCCTCGGGCAGCCGGTGGTGGTGGTGAACGCCGGCGGCGGCCACGGCGTGCCGGCCCTGAACCAGGTGCTGGGCGCCGAAGCGGACGGCTATACGCTGCTGATGCCGGCCTCCGGCAACATGACGGTGCCGTCCAAGGCCATGCAAGGCAAGAACGTGCTGGAACTGCTGGCGCCGATCAGCCTGCTGACCGAGAGCCCGCACGTGCTGGTGGTCAACGCCAAGCTGCCGGTGGATTCGGTGCAGGGCCTGGTCGATTACGCCCGCGCCCATCCCGGCAAGGTCAATTTCGGCTCGGCGGGCGTGGGCGGCGTGGCCCACCTGGGCATGGAGCTTTTCAAGAGCAACGCCAAGATCGACGTGGTGCACGTGCCGTATCGGGGCACCTCGCAGGTGCTGACGGACCTGGCCTCGGGCCAGGTGCAGGCGCTGTTCAGCAGCATGCCTTCGCTCAAGCCCATGATCGACAAGGGTTCGATCAGGGCGCTGGCCATGAGCGCGCCCAGCAAGGGCGCCGACACGGCCACGCTGCCGCTGGTTTCGCAGACCGTGCCGGGCGTGTCGTACACGACCTGGTATGGCCTGTTCGCCAAGGCGGGCACGCCGCCCGAGGTGCTGGCGAAGCTGAACCAGGCCGTGATCGAAACGCTGAAGAATCCTGAGCTGAACCAGAAGTTCGAATCCCAGGGCGTGGAGTTCGTGTCCAGTTCGCCGCAAGGGCTGGCCGACATCGTGCGGCGCGACACGAAGCAATGGACGGCGCTGATCGAGCAGGCGGGCATCGAGATCGAATGAAGGCGCGCGCCTGGCCGGGCGCGTATAGTGGCAGCATGAAGATCCGTCACTCAGCCCTCAAGCCAGTTCTTGCCGCGCTCGCCTGCGCGGCGGTCGCCGCCTGCGCCGATAGTCCGCCCCGGCAAACGGATATGGACTATCGGAGCCGGCCGCCTTCGGCCGCGCACGGAAGCCAGAGCGCGCCGGGCCAGCGCCTGACCATCCAGTCCGGCGAAGGCGAAAAACTGAATCTTCCCTGGTTCATCCAGGACACCCAGGACTGGATCAACAGCAACTGAACCGGCCGCTCAGCGCGAGCCGGGCCTGGCCAGCGCCAGGCCGGGATGGGGCGCCCGCGCGCACAGGATCGAGCCGGACACCGATTCGGTGCAGAACAGCTTGCGGCGGTCATCCATGCCGAATGCGATGTTGGTGGTGGACGCGCCCGCCGGACTGCGCCACACGATGAGCGGTTCGGCGCGGTGGTTGAGCAGCCAGACATACCCCAGGCCGGGATTGCAGACCAGCAGATTGCCTGCCTCGTCCACCGCCAGGCCGTCCGGCCCGCTGGGGCCGTACGAGGTGAAGAACTGGCTTGCCTTGCTGACGCTGCCGTCGGCCATCAGCGGCACGCGCCACACGCAGTTGCCGCGCGTGACCGCCAGGTACAGCACCTTGCCGTCGGGCGACAGCGCCACGCCGTTGGGGCTGGGCACGTTATCCAGCAGGCAGTCCAGGCCGCCATCGGGGCGCAGGCGGTACAGCCGGCCGGTGGGGTCGTGCAGGCCGCTCTGGCCCTGGTCGGTGAAGTACAGATTGCCCCGGGCGTCGAAGATCAGGTCGTTCACGCCCTTGAAGCGCTCGCTGTTGCGGCGCGCCAGATAGGGCGCGACCTGGCCGCTCGCGATGTCCAGCGTCATCAGGCCATTCTTGTAGTCGGTGATCAGCAGGCGGCCGTCGTCCAGGAACTTCATGCCGTTGGGCTCGCCGTCGTACTCGGCCACGAGCGACCACTCGCGGTCCGGCCCGATACGGAACACGCGGCCCCACGGAATGTCGGCCACATACAGATTGCCGTGACGGTCGAACACGGGGCCTTCCAGAAAGGAGTCGACGGGCGCGCCGCCGCGGTTGGCGTCCGCCCAGTCGCTGCGTTCGGGACGGCGCCAGCGCTCGGGCATGGACGTCCAGACTTCGAATTGCGCCAACTCGGGCGCTTGCGCGTAAAACATGGCGTCTCCCCGGGGCCTACTTGGCGGCGTAGCCGATGCTGCGCGCCACCTTGCCCCACATCGCGTTGCTGTCGGCCAGGATGCGGCCGAACTCGGCGGCGTCGACCGCGCGCGGTTCGGCGCCCATCTTGGTCGCGAAGGTCTGCATTTCTTCCGAGGCCATGGCCTTGGCGACCTCGCGCTGCAGGCGTTCGGTGACCTCGGGCGGCGTGCCCTTGGGCGCCCACAGGCCGGTCCAGTTGACCACGCCGAAATCCTTCACGCCGGCTTCCGAGAAGGTCGGCACCTCGGGCAGCACGGCCAGCCGCTGCGCGCCGCTGACGGCCAGCAGCCGCAATTGTCCGCCTTGCACCGGGCCCATGACGCCGGTGGTGGAGGCGAACTGGAAGTCAATCACTTTGCCCAGCACCGCCTGGGTGGCTTCGGCCGCGCCCTTGAAAGGCACGTGCATGAACTTTACGCCGGTCGCCAGCGCCAGGCCTTCGGCGGCGAAGTGCGGCGTGGTGCCCGGGCCGCCCGAGCCATAGGTGACCGTGTCGGGCTTGGCGCGCGCCTGCGCGATGAGGTCATCGAGCTTGCGGTACGGGCTGTCGGCCGATACCGCCAGCGCCATCGGCGCGAACACGAAAGCCGAGATCGGCTGCAGGTCTTTGGCGGGATCGAAGGGCAGCTGCTTGAAGATATGGGGCAGCAGCGAGTAGGTCGTGTCGTTGGCCAGCAGCGTGTAGCCGTCCGGCGCGGCGCGGGCCACCTGGCTCACGCCGATGGTGCCGGTGGCGCCGGGCTTGTTCTCCACGATGAAGCTCTGGCCGGTCTGCGTCGACAGCATCTGCGCCATCTTGCGCGTGGCCACGTCGACCGCGCCGCCGGGGCCGTAGGGCACCACCACCCGCACCGGGCGGCTGGGCCAGGCGTCGGCGGCTTGCGCCGCCCCGCAGGCCAGGAGCGGCAGGGCGGCGGCAAGCATGAATGCGCGGGCTTGGATACGGTAGGTCATTTGTCTTCCTCCTGTTTTTCGTCGTGCGTCAGGCCCGCGGGCGGGCCAGCACGTCCAGCGCGTTGCGCGCGGCGGCCACGCCCATGTTGACGTAGGCCGCGCTGGTCACGCCGCCGATGTGCGGGCTGAGAATGATGCGGGGTTCCTGCTGGAACGGATGGCCGGGCGTCATGGGTTCGACCGCGAAGCTGTCCAGGCCGGCGGCCCGGACGTGGCCCGAGCGCACCGCCTGCAGCAGCGCGTCCTCGTCGACCAGGCCGCCGCGCGCGGTGTTCACCAGGATCACGCCGGGCCGGCACTGCGCTAGCGTCTGCGCATTGACCATGCCGCGGTTCTCGTCGGTGAGCGGGCAATGCAGCGACACCACGTCGGACTCGCGCCAGATCGTGTCCAGCGGCACGCTGGCGAGGTAGTCCGGCAGGTTCGCGGCGTAGGGGTCGAAGCCGATCACGCGCATGCCCAGCCCGTGCGCCATGGCCGCCATGCGCCGGCCGATGGCGCCCAGGCCGACCAGGCCGATGGTCTTGCCGCCCAGCTCCAGGCTTTTGTGGGTGGACTTGTCCCAGTGGCCCGCGCGCATGCGCTGGTCCAGCCCCACGACGGACTTGGCGCAGGCCAGCAGCAGCGCCAGCGCCTGTTCGGCCACGGCGGCGGCGTTCACGCCCACCGCCGCGACGACCTCGATGCCGCGCTGGGCGGCGGCCGCCTTGTCGATGGTGTCGGTGCCGCTGCCGTGCTTGGAAATCACCCGCAGCGCCGGGGCCGCGTCCATCGCGGCCGCGCCCACGCGGTTGTAGCGCACGATGATGGCCACCGGATTGTGCTCGCGGCACAGTGCGACGATGCCTTCTTCGGTGGGAGTCTGGCCGGCGTAGACCAGTTCGAAATCCTGCAGCAGCGCCTGCGCCTCGGGCGCCAGGTCGGCCGCGGTCACGACGATGGCGGGCTTGCCCGCAGCGGCGGCGCTCACAGCGATTCTCCTTCCTTCAGGACGCCGGCGGCGCGCAGCGCGGCGGCGAGCCACTTGGCTTCGGTGTCGCCGGCCTGGATCGCGGCGATGCGCGCGGCTTCGTCGCGCACCTTCTTCTCGGCCGCGGGCAGCAGGCCTTCGATCTTTTCGCGTTCGACCACCACCACGCCGTCGGCGTCGCCGATGATGAAGTCGCCCGGATTGACCGTCACGCCGCCCACCGAGACGGGATGGCCGATGCGGCCGGGCACGTTCTTGGTGGGGCCGTTGGGATTGGCGCCGGCGGCGAACACCGGGTAGTCCATTTCAATGATTTCCGCCGTGTCGCGCGCGGCGCCGTCCATCACCACGCCGGCGATGCCCAGCTTGCGGCAGGCGTTCATCATGATGGTGCCCATCAGCGCCGAGCTGAGATCGCCCTTGCCGTCGATCACCAGCACGTCGCCCGGCCGTGCCAGGGACATCGCCGCGTGGATCATGAGGTTGTCGCCGGGGCGGACCTCCACGGTCAACGCCGTGCCGGCCAGTTTCATGCCGGGATGCAGCGGGCGGATGCGGCCGTTGAGCGCGCCGCGGCGGCCGGCCACGTCGGCCAGGATGGCGGGTTGCAGTTGCGCGGCGCGGCGCACGATCTCGGCGTCGACGCGCGGAAAGTCCTTGATGATGTCCTGATTGGCCATGAGTGTTCCTGTAGAGAGTAGGGAATCGGGGCGGGGATCAGGCCGGCTTGATGCCGGCCTCGCGGATGACCTTGCCCCATTTGTCGAAGTCAGCCTTGCGGATCTGGTCCAGGGCCTGCGGCGTGCCGCCGGCCAGCGTGATGCCGAGCTGCCCGGCCAGTTCGACCAGCGCGGGGCTTTGCAGCGCGCGGCCGATACCGGCGTTGAGCCGGGCGATCGCCTCGGCGGGCGTGGCGGCCGGCGCGAACACCGCCTGCCACTGCTCCACCACGAAGTCGTCGTAGCCCGCCTCGGCCATCGTGGGCACGCCGGGCAGGGCGGGCAGCCGCTGCGCCGAGGTGGCGGCAAGCGCGCGCAGCGCGCCGGTCTGCACGTGCGGCAGCGCAGCCGCCGCCGGAATGAAGGCGAACTGGACCTGGCCGGCCAGCGTGTCCTGCAGCGCCGGGGTGTCGCCCTTGTAGGGCACGTGCAGGAAGCGCGCGCCGCTTTTTTGCTGCAGCAGCTCGCCCTGCATGTGCAGGATGGTGCCCGTGCCCCCGGAGGCATAGGCCAGGCTTTCCGGGGCCTTGGTCCCGGCCGCGACCAGTTCGGCCACGCTTGCGTAGGGCTGCGCCTTGCCGACCACCAGCAGATGCGGGATCGTTCCTATGAGGATGACGGGCGCGAAATCGGCGATGGGGTCGTAGGTGAGCTTGCCCAGCACGTGCGGCGCGATCGCCTGAGGACCGATGGACGTGCCCAGCAGCGTCAGGCCGTCGGGGTCGGCCCGGGCCACGCGGGCCGCGCCGATGGTGCCGGTGGCGCCGGGGCGGTTGTCCACGATCACGCGCGTGGACAACAGCGCGTCGAGCTGCTGCGCGATGGCGCGGCCCAGCACGTCGGTGCTGCCGCCGGCCGGGTAGGGCACCACCCAGGTGATGGTCTTGCCGGCGGGCCATGGCTGCGCGGCGCGCGCGCCGAAGGCGGCGCCGGCGGCCAGCGCCGCGCCGGTCGCCAGAAAGCGGCGCCGGGCAGGGGAGAGGGGGGCATGCATGGGAAGTCTCCGTTATGTCTGGGTCATGCCGGGAAGCCGTAAAGGGCTGCCGGGTTGTGCACCAGGACCTGGCGCAGCCGGGCGCCGCCGGTCCAGTCCGCCAGCCGGTCGAGCTGGCGCGCGTCGTCCGGCATGGGTTGCATGCCGGCAGAGGCCGACGCGTGGGGCCAGTCGCTGCCCCACACGACGCGTTCGGGATTGGCGTCCAGGTAGCCGCGCGCCAGCGCATCGAGCGCAGTGTCCTCGACGCAGCGCCGCGGGCTGACGATGTAGCCGCCCGACAGCTTGATCCAGGCGCGGCCGCGTTCGAGCAGGCGCAGCACCAGCGCATGGGCCGGGTGCGCGCCGGCCTGTTGCGGACCGATGCGCGCCATGTGGTCGAACACGATGGGCGCGGGCAGCGCCGACAGCAGCGGCGCCAGCGCCGCCAACCGGTCGGGCGCCATCAGCAGCTGCACATGCCAGCCCAGCGGCGCCACGCGCGCGGCCAGCGGCAGGATCTGGTCGGCGCGGCTGGTCACGCCCAGGGAAAGATTGAGCCGGATGCCGCGCACGCCGGCCTCGTGCAGCGCCTGGAGCTGCGCATCGCTTTCGCTTCCGTCGATCACCGCCACGCCGCGCGCCTGTTCGCCCAGCAGCGCCAGCCCGTCCAGCATGGCGCGGTTGTCGGCGCCGTAGGTCGACGGCGTCACCAGCACGGCGCGCTGCATGCCCAGCCTGGCCTGGATGTCGCGGTACTGCGCCATCGACGCGTCCGGCGGCGACAGCGTTGCGCCGGGCACGGCCGGGTAGCGGGCGTCATAGGCGTGGATGTGGCAATCGCAGGCGCCGGGCGGGGCGGCCGTGGCCGGCCGCGCCTGGCCGCTGGAGTACGGATAGCGAGGCAGCATGGCCGCTTACTCGACCTTGGCGCCCGAGTCCTTGACGATCTTGCCCCAGCGGATGCGGTCGTCGTGGATCAGCTTGGAGAACTCCTCGGGCGTGCTGCTGAGCACGCGCGCGCCTTGTTCCCGGTACTTGGCGCCCAGGTCCGGGGCCTGCAGCGCCTTGTTGAATTCGGCGTTCAGGCGCTGCACGATGTCCTTGGGGGTGCTGGCCGGCGCGGCCAGGCCGAACCAGGTCACGGCTTCGAAGCCGGGAAAGCCGCGTTCGGCGATGGTGGGCACGTCCGGCATATCGGGCACGCGCTGCGCCGACGTCACCGCCAGCGCCCGCATCTTGCCGTTGCGCACGTGGCCGATTAGCGTGGGCACCGACGACAGATACATGTCGATCTGGCCGCCGATCAGGTCGTTGGAGGCCTGGGCCGCGCCCTTGTACGGAATGTGCGTGAGCTGGATGCCGGCGGCGTTCTGCAATTGCACCGCGGCCAGGTGCGCCACGGTGCCGTTGCCCGAACTGGCGAAGTTCAGCGAGCCCGGCTTGGCCTTGGCCGCCGCGATCATGTCGTCGAAGGACTTCAGCGGCGAATTGGCTGGCACCACGATCACCAGCGGCGCGTCGGCGACCAGGCCGATGGCGGTGAGATCCTTTTCCGGGTCGTAGGGCAGCTTGGCGTAAAGCGTGGGATTGATCGCCAGGTTGCTGGTCTGGCCCAGCACCAGCGAATAGCCGTCCGGCGCCGACTTGGCGACCGCGTCCACGCCGATATTGCCGCCCGAGCCGGGGCGGTTCTCGGTCACGATGTTCCAGCCCGTATTGCCGGCCACCTTGATCGCGGCTTCGCGCGCCAGCACGTCGGTGCCGCCGCCGGGCGGGAACGGGACGATCAGGCGGATGGGCTTGTTGGGATAGTCCTGGGCCGCGCCCAGGCTGCTTACGCACGCCAGGGCCAATGCGGACAGGACGCGAGCGATCTGCTTCATGATTAGTCTCCGATCTTGTTTTAGGTGCTGCATTGTGGATCGGTGTTCCGGACAATACAATGCAAGTCCGTACAGTGAAACGTGTTGCGTACAATGAAAACCGAACAGACCCCCGATACAGACGACTCTCCGGCCGAGGAAGGCGTGGTGGCGGTGCGCCGCGCGATGAGCATCCTGGAGGCGTTCGGCGTGGACGACACGCACCTGACGCTGGCCGAACTGAGCCGGCGCACCGGCTGCCATCGCTCCACCGTGCTGCGCCTGGCGCGCACGCTGGCGATGGACGACTACCTGGCCCAGCGCCCGGACGGCACCTGGCGGCTGGCGCGCGCCGCCGGCTGGCTGGGCGCGTGCTACCAGGCCACCTTCAACATCGTGGAAGTGGTGCAGCCGGTGCTGCGCGAGCTGTCGGCGGCCACCGGAGAAAGCGCGACGTTCTACGTGCGCGAGGGCAAGCAGCGCATCTGCATGGCGCGCGTGGAAGGCCCGAAGTCGATCCGCCACCACGTGCGCGTCGGCGCCGCGCTGCCGCTGGAGCTGGGCAGCCCGGGCCGCATCCTGCTGGCGTTTTCCGGAGAGCCGGGCGAGCCTTATGAATCCGTGCGCCGCGCGGGCTACATGCTTTCGCTGGGCGAACGCGACGCCGAGGTATCCAGCATTTCAGCGCCGGTCTATGGCATCAACTGGACCTTGCAGGGCGCGATCTGCATTTCGGGACCGATTTCGCGGCTGACGGAAGCGGTGCTGCTGGAACACAAAGAAGCGATTCTGGCGGCGGCCAGCAGGCTGTCCAGGTCGATGATGGGTGTGCGCCAGGGGCTGGGGCGGTGAGGAAGGGGCCGCGTCTCATTGCTACATTACGGCGACAAGTAGTTCAGATCGGAGCCGATAAAGCCAAGTGTCATATGCGCATAATGTGTATTATGTAAAGTTAGAATTATGCGATTCCGTACCGCCACTGCGGTATCGCAGCCAAAATGATTCAACAATCGTTGTATGATCGAATCATGAACGAAGATCAAGCCATCTCCGCCCTGAGCGCCCTTGCCCATCCCCAACGCTTGCGGACCTTTCGCGCGCTGGTCGTGGCCGGCGTGCCCGGGCTCATGCCCAGCGTGCTGGCCGAACAACTCGGCGTCGCGCGCAACACGCTGTCCTTCCATCTGAAGGAACTGGCCCACGCCGGCCTGGTCAGCGTCGAGCAGCAAGGACGCAACCTGATCTATCGCGCCGATTTTTCGCGGATGAGCGGATTGCTTGGCTATCTCACGGAGCATTGCTGCCAAGGTGCTCCCTGCGAGGCGTCCGAATCCGGCGTCTGCACGACTTGTTGAACATCCACTCGCTCCTGCCAGGAATTTTCATGTCGCATTCCCCTTTCAACGTACTTTTTCTTTGCACCGGCAATTCCGCGCGCTCGATCCTGGCAGAAGGCCTGCTCAACGGCCTGGGCGCCGACCGCTTTCGGGCGTACTCCGCGGGCAGCACGCCCAAGGGCGAAGTGCATCCGCTGGCCCTCGCCACGCTCGTATCCTATGCGCTGCCGGCGGACGGCTACCGCAGCAAGAGCTGGGACGAGTTTGCCGGTTCCGAGGCCCCGAAAATGGATTTCATCATCACGGTATGCGATAACGCGGCTGGTGAAGCCTGCCCGGTATGGCCGGGCCATCCGATGACGGCGCATTGGGGCATACCGGACCCCGCGGCGCACGAGGGAAGCGAGCAAGAGCGCCTGAAGGCGTTCCATGACGCGGCGCGCATGCTCAAGCGCCGTATCGAACTCTTCCTGTCCTTGCCGCTCGAACGTCTGGACGCCCTGTCGCTTCAGGCCGAGCTGCGCGGTATCGGCCAGTCCGGGGAGTAAGCCGATGTCGTCCAGTACGCAGGCCGTGGCCGTTGCGGGTCGGCGCCCCGCCATGAATCTGTTCGAGCGCTATCTCACGCTGTGGGTATTTCTCTGCATTGTGCTGGGCGTGGCGCTGGGCCGGCTCATGCCGGCCTTGTTCCAGGCCGTGGGGCGCTGGGAAATCGCCCAGGTCAATCTGCCCGTGGGCATCCTGATCTGGGTGATGATCATTCCGATGCTGCTCAAGGTTGATTTTGGGGCGCTGGGCCAGGTCAGGCAGCATTGGCGCGGCATTGGCGTGACGCTGTTCATCAACTGGGCCGTCAAGCCATTCTCGATGGCCGTGCTGGGCTGGTTGTTCATTCGCCAGATCTTTGCGCCGTGGCTGCCCGCCGATCAGCTCGATAGCTACATTGCGGGCCTGATTCTGCTGGCTGCCGCGCCGTGCACCGCCATGGTGTTCGTCTGGAGCCGCCTGACCGGCGGCGATCCGGTGTTCACGCTGTCACAGGTGGCGCTGAACGACACGATCATGGTGTTCGCGTTCGCGCCCGTGGTCGGGCTGCTGCTGGGCCTGTCGGCCATTACCGTGCCCTGGGATACTTTGCTGGTGTCCGTGGGCTTGTACATCGTGATTCCGGTGGTTCTCGCCCAACTCTGGCGCCGCGCGCTGCTGCGCCGCGGCCAGGCGGCGTTCGAGGCGGCGCTCGATCGGATCGGGCCGTTTTCGATGGCGGCGCTGCTGCTGACGCTGGTGCTGTTGTTCGCGTTCCAGGGCGAAGCCATCATGGGCCAGCCCCTGGTGATCGCTATGCTGGCGGTACCTATTCTGATCCAGGTGCTTTTCAATTCGGGACTGGCGTACTGGCTCAACCGCCGCGTCGGCGAAAAGCATAACATTGCGTGCCCATCCGCTTTGATCGGCGCATCCAATTTCTTTGAACTCGCGGTCGCCGCCGCGATCAGCCTGTTCGGCTTCCAGTCCGGCGCCGCGCTGGCGACGGTGGTGGGCGTGCTCATCGAGGTGCCCGTCATGCTGCTCGTGGTGCGGGTCGTCAATCGGAGCAAAGGCTGGTATGACGCGGGCGTTCGGCGGATCTGACATCAACAGAGGTATTTCATGAGTTTCACCACCGCCGACCCCCTGGCCGGTTTGCCCAACATCGATCCCGCGCTGTTCCAGCGGCCGGACCCGGCCGGACTTTTCCCGGCCGCCCGGGCCACGCACGCGCCGCGCTTTCTGCTGCTGTATGGCTCGCTGCGAGAGCGTTCCTACAGCCGCCTGGTGGCCGAGGAAGCCGCGCGGCTGCTGCAGGCGCTGGGAGGCGAAACCCGGGTGTTCAACCCATCCGGCCTGCCGCTGGTCGACGACGCCGGCGAGGACCATCCCAAGGTCCGGGAGCTGCATGAGCTGGTCCAGTGGGCCGAAGGCATGGTGTGGAGTTCGCCGGAGCGCCACGGCGCGATGACGGGGTTGATGAAGACGCAGATCGACTGGATTCCGCTGTCGGTGGGCGCCGTGCGCCCGACCCAGGGCAAGACCTTGGCGCTCATGCAGGTGTCGGGCGGATCGCAGTCGTTTAATGCGGTGAATCAGATGCGGGTGCTGGGGCGCTGGATGCGCATGCTGACCATTCCGAACCAGTCCTCGGTGGCCAAGGCCTACCAGGAGTTCGACGACGCAGGGCGCATGAAGCCCTCCCCTTACTACGACCGTATCGTCGACGTGGTCGAGGAGTTGATGAAGTTCACTCTGCTCACCCGCGATGTCGCGCCCTATCTCGTGGACCGCTACAGCGAACGCAAGGAAGCCGCGATCGCCCTGTCGAAGCGGATGAAGCAGGGTTCCATCTAGGTTCCGCGGGCCTCATTCCGGCATGAGGTAGTACGCGAGCATGGATACGACAACGCTGAAAGGCCTGCGCCCACACCCTTGCTTTATAGTGAATTTAGTGAAATTATCAGAAATCAATAATTTCCCTAATTTCTATAAACATGGACCCTGTCCGCAACCCCTATGCGCCTGGCGCCGGCAGCCCTCCCCCTGAACTGGCCGGCCGCGACGATGTTCGTGAAAAGGTACGCATTTGCCTGGCGCGGCTGCGCCTGGGCCGGCCCGCCAAAAGCGTATTGCTGCTCGGCCTGCGGGGCGTCGGGAAAACGGTGCTGCTGGATCAGATGCGTAACGAAGCGGAGGCCTCGGGCGCCCAGACCGTCCGTATCGAAGCGCCGGAGCACAAATCCCTGCCTGCCCTTTTGGCGCCTCAGCTTCGCCTGGCGTTGCTGCGGCTGAGCCGGATGGACGCGGCCAAGGAGTTCGCGGTGCGGGGATTGCGCGCATTGGCGGGTTTTGCGGGCAAGCTCAAGGTCGTGTTCGGAGATATCGAGGTGGGCATCGATTACGATGCCGAGCCCGGCCTTGCCGACAATGGCGACCTGGAGGGCGATCTTTCGGCCCTGCTGGAGCAGGTTGGCCACGCTGCCAGGGCCGCGGACACGGTGGCGGTGCTATTCATCGATGAACTCCAGTATGTGGAGTCGGACCAGCTTGCCGCATTGATTTCGGCGCTGCATCGATGCGCCCAGCAGAAGCTGCCGGTCACTGTGGTGGGCGCAGGGCTGCCGCAATTGCGCGGCCGAATGGGTGAGGCGAAATCCTATGCCGAACGGTTGTTCGATTTTTCGGAGATCGGCGCATTGAGTCAGGAAGACGCCAAGTTGGCCATCACCGTGCCCGCAAACGAGGAAGGCGTCGTGGTCGAGCCGGCAGCGGTGGATCTGATCGTCGCGCAAACCCAGGGCTACCCTTACTTCCTGCAGGAGTGGGGAAAATGCGCCTGGGACGTCGCCGATGCGAGCCCGATAACGGCCGACGATGTCGCGACGGCTTCGCGTGAAGCCGTCGCGGCATTGGACGAGAGTTTCTTTCGGGTTCGCTTCGATCGGCTTACACAGTCGGAAAAGAAGTACCTGCGCGGTATGGCGGAGCTCGGCCCGGGTCCGCACCGTTCGGGCGATATCGCCCAGCAGCTCGGCCGGACCGTCGCGTCCTTCGGGCCGGTACGCGGCGCCCTGATCGCGAAGGGCATGATCTGGAGTCCTACACATGGCGATACGGCTTTTACCGTTCCGCTTTTCGATGACTTCATGAAGCGCATCATGCCCGGCGATGCGTGGCGAGCTACGTGACGTCCGGCGCCGCCCCGCAATACTCCCCCTACTGCGCCACCGCCTGCCAGCCGCCCTGCGCCGCGGCGGCGCGCTTCAGTTCGCTTTCGGTCACTGCGCGGCCATAGTCCCGCTCCCGGACCTTGCCGTCAGGCCCGATGGTGAAACTGTGCAGGCCCGAGCTGCCGTGGCTGGCGGGCCATGCGACGAAGGAGCAGCCCGAGGCGTCCGCGGTCGGCAGGTAGGCGTAGCGATAGCCGTGCAAGGCGGCGTCGGCAGGCACGTCCGGGCCCATCACCAGCGCGTCGTCGTCCAGCGGGCTGGCGGCCGAGGCCGAGGCGGCGTCCCAGTACAGGCCGTCCTGCCGGCCCTGCGTGCTGACGATGCGCTGCGCCGGCTGGCCGTTGCCGGCCGTTTTGCGGTAGCTGTCCTGGGCGGCGCAGAGCCGTCGCAGGGTGTCGATGGCGGCTTCTTCGTTGCGGGCGATGCGGCGGTGCTGCATTTCCTGCACGCCGGCGCGCAGGTCGAAACGCCAGCCGTTGTTTTGCTTGACCAGCGGCGCGGGGAACGACCAATCGTGTTCGCCGACCACGAATTCGGCGGTGGCGGGGCTGGTGTCGACGATCTTGTGCTGCCTGGACCAGGCCGCGAGGAAGGCGTAGATGTCGTCGCGGTCGATGCTGTCGCGCGGGACGAAGCGGCGGAAGTCGCTGCCCAGCACCTGCCTGAGGCCGTCGTCGTCGCCGGTCGCCACAGCCTGCACCAGGGCGTCGGCGGCCGCCTGCGGCGTGGCGAAGGCGGCCTGGGCCGCGTGGCCCTGAGTGGCCGCCAGGGCCAGGATGGCCGCCGCTGCGAGGCGGCCCAGAGTGTGTTGTGCGGTATTCATCGTCTTCCATGCCCCCTTTCGATATGTGCGCCGCCCGAGCGTCCGGCCCGGCCCGAGGAGTGTGCGCCGGCGCCGGGCCCGGCCCGGCCTGCGGAGTGCGCCGCCGGCCTGTCATTGCCGCGGGCGCTGGCGTGGCGCGTGGGCGCCGGGCGGTCCACGCCGCGCAGCGCATTGTCGCGGTTGGCGCTGCGCGAGCGTTCGATGGCCGCGTTGCGCGCGTCGTTGCGTTGCCGCGGCGCGTTGTGCGCGGCGGGCCGCGCGGCTTCGGGGCGATGCTGCGCGGTCCGCGCCCCTGCCCCTGCCCTTGCGCCGTCGGCCGCGGGCCGGCGGTCGTGCATGACCTGTTGGGCGTGATCGCGGCGCGCCTGGTCGGCCGACGGACGGTGCGCGGTGGCGCCGACGCGGCGCTGGGCGTCGTAGCGCTGGCGGGTCGCGGAGTTGCGATAAGGCGTGGCGCCGCGCCGCGCGGGGTCGTGGTTCCAGGTCACGTTGTTGCTGCGCGCGTCCAGCCGGCGGTTGACGTTGATGTGGTTGTAGCGGTTGACGTCGATGTCCACGTCGTTGTGGCCCCAGTCGAAGCCGCCCCACAGCGAGTCGGTGATGGCGATGCCGGCGCCGAAGGCCAGCCCGCTGACCATGGCCGAGGCGAACATGGACCCGGGCGGCGGCGGGTAGTAGGCCGGCGGGTACGAGGGATAGGGCCAGGTGCCGTAGGTGGTGGCGGGGTTGTAGGACGGCACGTAGACCACATCGGGAGACGCGGGCTCGATGGTCACGACGGTGGCGCCGCTTTCGGTCTGGGTGGAGACCTTCTGCTGCGCGTCGCTGTTGAGCGTGCCGGCGGCCTGGGCCTGGGCCCGCAGGCGCTGGACCGAGGACATGACGTCCTCGGGCTGGTCCAGGAAGGCGTCGCCGACGTTGCGCACCCAGTCGGGCTGGCGGCCCATCATGTCCAGCACCGAGGGAAAGGCCGCCAGCGACATGACGCTGGGGTCCCAGGGCTGGTCCTGCACCGCCTTGACGGCGGCGTCGCCGCTCAGGCTGGTGTGCCCGGCCGACCAGGCCGCGGCCGCCGCGACGTCGTCGGGATAGGTCGACGCCATCAGCAGCTGCGACAGCAGCGCGTCCGGATAGAGCGCCACCGGCGCCAGCATCTGGTCGAGCTGTTCCTTGCCGAATGACGATTGCGCGTGGGCCGCCGTGCTTGCGCACAGCAGCGCCAATGTGATGAAGAAATGCCGTAATAGCCGTCTCATGGACCTCTCCAACTGGGACACCCGGATACCGCCGCAAGCCCCCTCGGGCGTTGCCGGACCGGGAAATGCTCTGGGCGCGCCAGAGCGCTCAACGTTTTCGGTGCATGGCCTCCTACAGAAGCGTGAAGAGAAGTTTGGAAAGCGTGCTCTTCAAGGGCCACTGCGTGGCGACCAGCAGCAGCAAGGGCAGCGCCGCGGGCAGCGCAATCCTGAGCAGAATGGATTTGCTGATCACCGCCGGCCGCATGGCCGCCACGGATTGGTACATGGCCTGCACGTCCGCGACCGGGCCGAGCTCGGGCGCGTCGAGTATGGGCTGTTCCGCGATCTGCGCCTTGTGTATCCAGCGGGCGTCGACCAGCCTGCCGTGCTCGCTCAGCAAGGCGCCGTAGTCCAGCAGCGCCTGGCGCTTGGCGTGCGCCAGCATCGAAGAGAACACCAGCAGCGGCGCCAGTCCGATCAGTATCAGCACCAGCAGCAAGGTGGCGACCTGGGCGTACAGCGTCGGGACGGCCACGCCGTGATAGAACACGGTGTGCGCCCACGCGCCGGCGACCACGGCCGACACCGAGAACAGGAACGGCGCATAGACCATGGGCAGCCGGTCCAGGAAGCCCAGCCCGCCCATGCGGTCGGGATGCATCACCACCAGCTTCAGCGGCAGGCGCGCGATGCGCAGCAGCAGGATGCCGACCAGCGTCAGCCGCCACATCCAAGCCAGCAGCAGCACGGAGAACAGCGGCCGCGTCACCAGCAGGAACCACCAGGCGCCGAACGCCATGCGTTCGCCGTCGGCCGGCGTCCAGCGCAGCTCGTCCGGGTTGGGCGATACCAGGAAGGCGGCCGTCCAGGCGGCGGCCAGCACGCCGATCACGAGCCACGGCGATACCCGCCGCTTGAGCCGGATGACGTCTTCGACGATGCCGTCGAAACGCGCGGCCAGCGCGTCGTCCACCAGCCCGGAGCGCTTGAATTCGCGCAGGCAGATGAGCAGGTTCTTCTGCGCGACGGCCTCGGCCAGCACCAGCAGCGGGATGGCGACCAGGCACCGGATGTGGATGCCGAAATGGCCCAGCAGGGATTCGGTGGCCTGCGCGTCGGCCGGCCCGCTCAGCCAGGATGCGACCACCAGCGGCAGCCACGCCACCAGGGCGTAGATGAGCGCGCGCCGCTTGATGCCGCCGCCGCGGGGCGCAAGGCCGATGCGGCTTTCCAGGCGCGACAGCGCGTCGCCCTGGACCAGGAGAAACGGCTCGTCGGTCGGCCGCTTGGGGACATCCGCATTCATGGTGCACCTCGGTCGGGGTTGGTATGGCGATGAGGTTCGAGCGCGCTTGACGGTTGGCGCGTTTGGCCGGACACTCGCCGCGTTGCTGGGAAGTTCAATGGGTTTTCCGATCTCACGCTTATTGGAGAGGCCTCATGTCCTGGACTCAGATCGCGGTCGATTTTTTCGTTCATCTGGCGCCCTTCACGCGTTTCGTCCTGTGGCTGTTGTTCTTCCTGCTGCTGCCGCTCATCTGCGAGCGCTGCCGCATTCCGGGCGTGCTGGGATTCCTGGTGGTGGGCTTTCTGCTGGGGCCGGCCGGCTTCAATCTGCTGCAGCCCGAGATGCCGATCGCCGAACTCGCTTCCGAGCTGGGCGTGGCGCTGCTGCTGTTTTTCATCGGCTACGAAATCGATTTCGCCCTGCTCAAACGCGCCCGGGTCCAGGTGCTGGTGTTCGGCGTGCTCACCTTCGGCGGCGCCTTCGCGCTGGGATTCGGCGTGGCGCGGGCCTGCGGCTACGGCGCCAACGCGTCGCTGCTCATCGGCTCGCTGATCGCCTCGCACACGCTGCTGGCCTACCCCGTCGTCAAGCAGTTCGGGCTGACCCAGCGCGTCAGCGTCACGGTGGCCTCGGGCGCCACGGTGATCACCGACGTGGCCGCCATGCTGGTGCTGGCGGTCTGTCTGGTGACCCATGAAAACGGTTTCTCGGTGGCCGCCATCGAACTCCAGCTGCTGCAGATCGCCGTGTTCATCCCGCTGGTCGTGGTCGGCGGGCCGTGGATCCTGCGTCACGTGCTGCAGCGCATGCGGCGCGACGAGTCGCGCATCATCGTGTTCTTCCTGGCGGTCGCGTGCGCGACGCAGATGGCCAAGCTCTTCGGCCTGGACGGCATCGTGGGCGCGTTCCTGGCCGGCATCGCCGTGCGCCAGGCGGTGCCGCAATCGCGCAACGCCGGCGTGATGAAGCTGATCAGCGACACCTTCCTGATTCCGGCGTTCTTCATGACGACCGGAATGATGCTGCACCCGGTCGACGCCTTGATGACGTTCGTGAACCAGCCGGTGCTGGCGTTCGGGCTGCTGTTCGCGCTGGTGATCGGCAAGGCCGTGGCCGCGGCCGCGCTGGGGCTGCTGTTCCGCTATCCGGCCGCCGAAGCAGGCCTGGTGTGGAGCCTGACCCTGCCCCAGGTGGCGGCCACCCTGGCCGCCGCGACGGTGGCCTACCGCACGCTCAATGCGCAGGGCGAGCCGCTGATCGATACGCCGGTGCTCAACGTGGTGCTGATGCTGGTGGTGCTGACCTCGCTGGTCGCGCCGCTCCTGACGCAGCGCTATGCGCGCAGGCTGGCCGACAAGGAGCCGCCGCCCGCGGCCATGCCCGCGCCGCCGGTCGAAACCGCGGGCCCCTGACGCTGGCGCAATGGTCGGCATGGGCGTCGCGCCTCAGAAGCCGCTTTCGCGGATGGCCAGGCTGGCCAGGTAGCGCCAGCCCGCCAGCAGGCGGCTGCGCGGCGCGCCGGTGAAATAGGCCTTGCCGCGCTGCTCGCGCAACAGCGCCAAGGGCTGGTCCAGCGACACGCGCACGGCGTAGAGCGCATATTCGGGAATCAGCGCGTCGTGCTTCTGGAACGCGGGAATCGGGCCGTCGTGCACGGTCGCCAGCATCGGCGCGGGCAGTTGCGCCAGGCGGGCCGGCGCGATGGCGTCGATGCGCCCGCACTGCCGCCCGGGCGTGGACTCGAAATAGAAGCAGCCGGCGTCGCCGGGCCGCAGCGCATGGATGTCGTCTTCGGCCACGTAGGCCTCGACGATCCAGTCGTGGGGGTTCACCAGGCGTCCCAGCGCCAGGCGCAGATCGACCCAGGTGCCCGCGCGCACTTCCGGCGCCACGTCCAGCCATACGCCGTCGAACGGCGCGCGCAGGGTCAGCCGGGATTTTTCGGCGGCCACGGACTCGGCGTTGGCGCGGCTGAGCGCCAGCGATTCGATGGTGGCGGCCTGCTGGTCCAGCCCGCCGGACTGGTCCAGCAGCCCCGCGAGGCGGGCCGAGCCGCCGCGGATGGCGGCCTGCGCCGCTTCGGCCTGGCTCGCCAGTTCCGGATTGTCCAGGCGCACCAGCACGGCGCCGGCCGCCACCCTGCCCGGCTCGGCGCGCAGCTCCACGCGCGCGGCCGTCGGCGCATAGGCGGCCCACTGCTGCGCCGGGCGCGCCAGCGCCGGGGCGCGCACCGAGGTCGGCGCGGGCACGGCAAGCCAGGCCAGCAGCAGCAAGGGGGCCAGCCACAGCAGGCCGCGCCGCCAGCCGCGGGTTTCGCGGCGGCGCTGCGACCAGGTGCGCATCTCGCGCCAGCACGGACGCACGATGAAGAAGCCGACCTCGACCAGGAACAGGAACACGCCCAGCGCCTTGAAGAAGAAGTGATAGACCGCCACTGCGATCCCGAGATAGACGGTCAGGCGATAGATCCAGGTCACCCAGGCGAACGCGATGAGCCGGCGGCGCAGCGGCGCGGCGAACGGTTCCGGCCACGGTTCGCGCCAGCCCAGCAGCCCGCGCCGCAGCGCCGTGCGCGCCAGCGCCCCGGCGCGTTCGTGCAGGTTGGGCATGTCCAGCAGGTCCGACAGGATGAAATAACCGTCGAAACGCATGAACGGGCTGGCGTTCAGCAGCAGCGACAGGACCCAGCTCGTGGTCGCGAGGTAGAAGCAGGCCTGGCGCAGGATGCCGGGCGGCAGCAAGGCCCAGGCCAGGGTCGCGAGGCCGGCGATGGCCAGCTCGGTGCAGATGCCGGCGGCGGCGATCAACAGGCGCTTGCTCGACGACGCCAGGCGCCACGATTCGCTGGTGTCGGTGTACAGCATGGGCCACATCACCAGGAAGGCCACGCCCATGTGCCCGACCCGCACGCCGAAATGCGTGGCCATGAGGGCATGGCCGACCTCGTGCAGGGTCTTGGCGGTCAGCAGCGCCAGCGCGAAGCCCAGCGCGCCCTGCCACGACACCGATTCGAACAGCGTGTGCTGGAAGGTATCCCACTGGCGCAGCGTCAGCGCGATGCCCGCCAGCGACAGCGCGACGATGATCCACGGCGTGGCCGGATGGAACAGAAAGCGCAGGACGCGATACAGTCGGCCCAGCCTGTAGGTCGGGTGGATCAGCGGGATGCGGAAGAACAGGTAGTTGTGCAGCCACCATTGCGGCCGGCTCCAGGGCCTGCGCGGCTGCGCCTGCGCCATGGCCTGGCTTTGCGACGGCGCCGGACGCAGCAGGTCGTTGGCGCGCAGGAAGTCGGCGAACTGGCGCAGCTGGCCGGCTTCGGGCCGCAGCGCGGTGCGCCGGCCGATATCGGCCAGCATGTCCTGCGGCATCATGCGCCAGCGCGACAGGAATTCGAATTCCAGCCAGCCGATGCGGAAATGGCGGTTGCGCACCGGGTCTTCGATGACCCAGGCCGGGCTGCCGTCCGGATGGGGGCCGGCGGCGAACAGGCGCAGGTCCTCGCGCAGGCGCGGCAGGGGTTCCATGACGGACGACGGCATCATGGGCGGCCTCTCACAATCCCAGGAACGCGCGCAGCGCGGCCAGCGGCCGGCGGATCAGCTCGAAGCCCAGCACCGACTGGCCGCCCGCCAGGCGCGCGGTGCCTTTGAGGCCGATGCGCGCTTCCTCGCCGGCGTCGACGCTGGCGCGCAGCCGGTAGCTGGCCACGCCCTCGGGCGTGAGCGCCGCCTGGTAGCTGGTTTCGATGATCTTGCCGCGCAGCGGCTGCATCGGCCGCACGGTCAGGTACAGGTCGACCGGCGCGCCGACTTCCAGCGCGATGGCGTCGGAGGCCGGCAGCTGGATCAGCATCGCCGGTTTGGCCGGGTCGGCCAGCTGCATGATGCGTTCGCCCGTCGCCACCGGCTTGCCGATCCAGTCGTTGGCGTCGCCGAACACCGCCACGCCGGCGCGCGGCGCGCGCGTCTCCAGCCGTTGCAGCTGCGAGCGTATCGAGGCCAGCTCGGCGCGCCGCTCTTCGGCCCGGCTTTGCAGCAGGGTCAGCCTGGCGCGGCTGTCCTCGTTGCGAAACGCCGTCTGGCTGGCGGCCAGGTACTCGGCGTCGGCCACGGCCACCGCGCGCGCGGCGACCTGCAGGCGGTGGCTGAGCGTGGTGTCGTCCAGCGAGAACAGCAACTGGCCGGCCTGCACTTCCTGGTTGGGGCGCACGTGCACGGCCTTGACCACGCCGTCCAGCGGCGCGCTGATCATCTCCAGGTCCAGCGAGGTGACTTCGGCCGGGGCCAGCGCGCGCTGGCGCACCGGCAGAAAGCACAAGGCCGCCAGCAGCACCAGCGCCAGCCGCAGCATCCAGGCGCGGCGGCGCCGCGGCCGGCGCCCGGCGCGCCCGGCCAGCAGCTCCCAGCTGTAGGACCAGCTCTGGGCCAGGCGGCCCATGACGGCGCGGTGCGCCGCCGTGGGCGGCTGTTCCAGCAGGTATACCGCCCAGCCCAGCGGCGTGCCGTCGCGGCGCTTGAGCGGCAGCAGCCACGCGCCGGCCGGCCACCATTCCCGCCAGCCCTGCGCCACCAGTTCGGCGCCGGGCGCCGTGGCGGGCGGCGGCTCCAGCCAGTCCCGGCCCTCGCGGGCCTGGGCGCGCAGCCATTTGCGCGCCTGCCCCAGCCACACCAGGTAAGGAGAATCATGGTCGGCCGACACCAGCCCCGAGACGTTCAGCAGGCGCCAATCGGCGCCCGTGTCCTCGTAGACCAGGGCCTGCCGGTAGTTCAGCAGCGGATGCGCGTCGTTGGCGACGTGAAAGCTCAGCTGCTGCACGTCGTCGGCCTGGCGCGCCAGGCCTTCGATTTCCGTCAGCTGCAGCAACAGGAGGATGTCGTCCTGCATGGGCCTCACCGGGGAAAGCCGAAATCGGCGATGCCGCTCATGCCCGGCAGCAGTTCGCGCCCGGGGTCTTCCGCCCTGCCCTCCAGTTCGATCGACTGCGCCACGGCGTCGACCCGCGCGTTGACCGCGGTGACGCGCGCCTGGTATTGCTTGCCGGTCTCGACCACGTTGAGCTGGAACGCCGTGCCGGCCTGGACCCGGCCCAGCTGGCGCGACGGCAGGTTCAGCCGCAGGCGCGGCGGCCCGTCGCCGACCAGGTCGATCAGCGGCGCGCCGGCGTTGACGGTTTCGAAGGGACGCACGTACACCTTGGCGATGCGGCCCGAGAACGGCGCGGCCACGGTGCAGTAATCGACCTGGGCCTGGGCCAGCGCCTGGGCGGCCGCGGCGCGCTCGGCGGCGGCGCGCGCCAGCGCGACCTCGGTGTCGCCGGCGGCGTCCAGTTTGCGCAGCCCGGTTTTGGCGCGCAGGTTCTCGCGCGCGCCGGCCAGTTCGGCCGAGGCCATGCGCAGCCGCGCCTGGGGCTCCTCGCAATCCAGGCGGAACACGACCTCGCCCTTCTCCACGTGGCGGCCCAGCTGCGCCTGCGTCGATTGCAGGCGGCCCGCCATCGGCGCGGCCAGCGTGCTCTCGGGGTCGGCCGCCAGCAACACCCGGATGGCGTTCGGATCGCTGGACAGTTCGGGCAAGGCGGCCGGCGCCAGGTCCTGGGCCTGCGCCGGCAGGCCGGCCGCCGCCAGGACCAGGGCAAGAAACGCGCGCGGCCGCGGCACGGGCAGCTTCATCATTTCGCCTCGCCTTGGGCCAGCAGCGTGGTGCGCTCCCAGCCGTTCATGGTCTTCTGGATCTCCGCGGCCAGCGTGGCGACGTCGTGGTTGGCGATGACGTCGGGCATCACGTCCAGGCCGACGGAGTTGTAGAGCCGTCCCCAGGCCGCCTGCGCATCCGAGTAGGCGGCGTAGCGCTGGTATTGCGACAGCAGCCAGCGCGCGTCGGCGCGGATGTATTCCAGCTTGGAATCGGCGGAGATGCTGGCGCTGGCCTCGGCGTAGTCGCGCAGCCTGCCGTCGACCTGCGAGCTCTGGTCGGCGAACTCGAACTGTTCGCGCGCCAGGTAGTAGCGCTGGGCGGCCACGCGCACCTGCGTCAGCACCGCCATGGACAGCGCCAGGCGGCGCAGGTCGGCGACCTTGCTCTGGTTTTCGCCGGCCGCCTGCAGCGCCGGCCCCTTGAGCAGGCTCAGCAGGTTCCACGACACCCGCACGCCCACGGAGGACCAGCTGTTGTTGTAGAGGTATTCGTTGGAGTCGTAGTGCGCGCCGGCATTGAAGCTGATGTGCGGCCACAGCTCGGCCTTGGCGATGCGGATGTCGTTGTCCGTGACCCGCTTGCGATACCACTCTTCCATGATTTCCGGACGGTTCTCCAGCGCCAGCTGCTCCAGCGCGGGAACGTTCATGGTGGGCATGGGAATGGGCGGCGGATTCTCGTCGGCCACCTGGAAGTCCGTGCCGGGCGGCAGCGACATCAGGGCGGCCAGCTCGGCGCGCGCCAGCTCCAGGTCCTGGCGCCGGGTGGACAGCAGGCTGACGGCGTCCAGCAGCGCGCGCTGGTAGGCCAGCGCCTCCTGGCGCGGCAGCAGGCCGCGGCGCTCGGCTTCGCGCGCGTTGTCCAGCCCGGTGCGCACGCGCGCCAGCAGGTCGTCCACCGAGGCGATCAGGCGCTGCGCGCCGACCGCGCGCCAGTAGGCGTTGCGCACGTCCTGCAGCACGTTCTGCACCACTTTGCGGCGGCGTTCCTCGGCCATCAGCACCTGGTCCATCTTCTGCTGCGAGCGCTCGTAGGCGACCACGAAGTCCAGGGTGCTCCAGCTCAGCTCCAGGTCCGCCAGCCGGTGGTAGCGCTGCTCCGAGGTGGACGGACGCAGGCTGACCTCGCCGTCCTCGATGCCGATGGAGGTGCCGCCGGAGTCGTTGGACCGGTCGGTATAGCCGGCCGAGGCGATCAGCTTGGGCAGCATCTCGTGGCGGGTCACGTCCACGAGGTTGCGCGACAGCGCGCTTTCCATCAGCTTGAGGCGGTAATCGAGGTTGTATTTCAGCGCGCGCGCCGAGGCCTCGTAGAAAGTGATCGGATGCGTGATCGGTTCCTGGTCCGAATACATCATCTTGCGATCCTGCTCGATACGCGCCAGGACTTCATCGTGCGTATACGGGCTGGCCAACTGGCTGGATGAACAGGCGCTCAGGCCCATCACGGCCAACGCCAGCACATTCGCGCGAACCACGAGCTTGCGCTTCATACCGCTCCCCCTTCCGTCTTCACCGAATTCTGTTGTTCCGCCGCCAGCCAGCGCTCGCGCCATGCGTCGCTGGCGTTGGCGCGGATCTGGCCGCTGAAGGACTGGGCCGCGCGCGCGGGCGGCTCGGGCCGCGCCTGGGCGCCGGCGCTTCTGCCTGCCTCGGGCATGCGCAACTCCTTGTAGGTAAACACCGAATCGTCGCGCAGCAGGCCGTCGGCCGACAGGAACACGTTGGCGTAACGCGTCTGCAGGCAGGCATCCTGGTAGCGCGCCTGCCATTGCAGCGCCTGGATGGTCCGGGTCAGCGGCGTCTCGTGGTCCTGGCCCAGGTCCGCGGCCAGCGACTGCAGCATGATCTCGGGCGGCATGGCCAGCTCCGGCCGCTGCCCGCGCACGCTGGCGTCGAGATAGCGCTCGAACGCCAGCGTGTCGCGCACGGCCGGCGTGACGTAGACCACGGGGTCTACCTGCAGGTCCGAACGGAACGCCGGCTCGGTTTCGCGGCCGAACAGCGCATACGGGGCGGGCGGCGCGAAGTAGTCGGCTTCGAGCTTCAGGACGATGGTCAGGCGCGCCTCGGATTGCAGGCCGGCCAGGTCCGAGATCGTGTAGATGAACGGGTCCTGCAGGATGGGCCCGCGGCCCCGGGCCGCCTGTACTTCCGGGTTGCTCAGGTCGACTTCGTAGCGGTAGCTGCCGTCGGCGTTCATGACGAGCACGCCGTAGCGGCCCGCCAGCGCTTGACCGACCTGCCCGGCCGCGGCCCCTTCCTGCTGCGGCCGGATGCCGGTCACGGAAAGCGCGTCGCCGCCGTCCACGTCGCTGTCGTTGGGCAGCACGTTGCCCTGCACCACCGGCGGGCCGGAAACGTCGTCCACATAGGCCGTGTCGTCGCGCGCCTGCGGCGTGTCGTCGCGGCCCGAGATCGTGACCGTCAGCCGGGCCTGGGCCAGCGCGCCGTCGGCGTCGCGCATGGTGTAGGTGAACACCTCCGTCAGCGTATCGGAGGCGGTTCTCAAGGCCTGCACCACGGGATTGTCGTTGTCGACCACGTACTGGTATTGGCCGTTGGCGCCCATGACCAGCGTTCCGTACCGGCCGGCGATCGGGCCGAGCGCGCCGGGCGCGGCCGGCCCCAGGCCGACGCCAATCACCGTCTTGGTATCGCCGGCGTCCACGTCCGTATCGTTGGCCAGCACGTTGCCGGCCGGGTTCACGCCGGGCACGCCGTTGTTCAGCCCTCCGGCCTCCACCGCCGCGGCCACGTCGTCATGCGCGACGGGAGCGTCGTTCTGGCCCACGATCATGATGACCAGCGTGGCGCTGTCCTGCAGGCCGCCGCTGTCCGATATGGTGTAGGTGAAGACATCGCGCAGGGTGTCGTGGGCCAGGCGCAGCCGGTCCACCTCGGGCAGCGAATTGTCCAGCACGTAGGAATAGGTGCCGTCGGCGTTGACGATCAGGTCGCCATAGGCGCCGCGCAGCACGGCGCCCACGGCGCCGGCGGTTCCGCCTCCGGCCGCCGGACCCGTGCGGATGCCCACCACCGTCACCGGCTCGCCTTCGGCGTCGAAGTTGCGCAGCGTCACGTCGCCCACGGGATTGCGGCCGGGGAACGGCTGGTTGTCGCGCACGCCCTGCTCCACCGCGACCCCGACCACCGGGTTGGCCAGCGGGGCATCGTTCACGCCCTGGATGGTGATGCTCAGCTGGGCATGGCTGGTCAGTCCGCCGCCATCGACCACGCGGTAGGTGAATACCTCCACCAGCGTCTGGCCGGCGTCCAGCGCGGCCACGGCCTCGTTGGTTTCGTCGGCGTGATACGTGTAGCTGCCGTCCGCGGCGATTTCCAGCCAGCCGTACAGCCCGTCGATGCGCTGCGGCGCCGTGCCCGTCACCGCCGTGAAGCCGGCGATGCCGGCGCCCACGCGTATGCCGTCGACGGCCTTGGTGTCGCCTGCGTCGACGTCGGTATCGTTGGGCAGCACATTGCCGGCCGCGTCCACCGCCGGCGACAGCGACGTGGCGGGCACCGCGGTGTCCGCGTCGTCCTTGGCCACGGGGGCGTCGTAACTGCCGGCGATGGTGATGGTCAGCGTCGCGGTGTGCGTCAGGCCGGCCAGGTCCCGCACGATATAGGTGTAGGTCTCCTGCAGCGACTGGCCCGCCCGCAGCTGCTGCACGGCCGCCAGCGTGTCGTCGACCTCGTAGCGGTACGAGCCGTCGGCCTGCAGGTACAGGGTTCCGTACAGGCCCGCGGCGGGTCCGCCCACGGCGCCCGCGGCCGCCTGCGAATTCTGCACGGCCGAAACGGTGCTGCGGTCGCCGGCGTCCACGTCGGCGTCGTTGGCCAGCACGTTGCCGATGGCGGGCGAGCCCGGCGTGCCGTTGTCGGTGCCGCCGGCCTCCTTGGCGCTGCCGGTATCGTTCTTCGCGACCGGCGCGTCGTCGGCCCCCCGTATGGTCACCGTGAGCTGGCCGTCGCTGGTCAGGCCGGCGGCGTCGCTGAGCCGGAAAGTGAAGTACTCGACCAGCGTGTCGGTGGGCAGGCGCAGCGCCTGGACTGCCGCCAGCGCGTTGTCCACCACATAGGAATACGTGCCGTCGGCGTCGATGCGCAGGGTGCCGTAGCGGCCCTGCAGGGTCGTGCCGGCGGCACGCATGGCTGCGCCGTCCCTGGGCTGGCCGGCGGCGAAGCCGGCGATGTGCAGGGTGTCGCCGGTATCCGGATCGGCGCCCGCCGCCGGCAGCAGATTGCCGCTGGGGTCCAACCCGCCGGAGCCGTTGTTTGTGCCGCCCTTCTCTTCGGCCGTGATCGCCTGCGCCACGGCCTGGGGGGCGTCGTCAGCGCCGGCGATGGTGATGCGCAGCACGGCGCTGGATTCCAGCCCGCCCACGTCGCGGATCTTGTAGGTGAAGTCCTCGAACAGGGACGCGCCCGCCGGCAGCGCCTGCACGACGGGGTTGTCGTCGTCGACCGCGTACACATAAGTGCCGTCGGCCAGCAGCGTGAGCGTGCCGTAGGCGCCGGTGACCACCATGACCTGACCGGCCGCGTTCGGCACGGCGCCGCCGCCCGCGCCGCCGGCGCGCGCGCCGGTCACGCTGAGCTTTTCGCCGTAGGCCGCGCCGTCCACGTCGCCGTCGTTGTCCAGCACATTGCCCTGCGCGGCCTGGCCGCCGGAGGTGTTGGCGGCGCCGCCGGCCTCGACCGCCGCGCCGTCGTCGTCGGCCGCGACCGGGGCGTCGTTCTGGCCCAGGATGCGTATGCGCAGCTCGGCCTGGTCGCTCAGGTTGTCGGGATCGGAAACCGTGTAGGTGAACACATCCACCAGCGTGTCGCCGGCCGTGCGCAGGGCCTGCACCAGCGGATCGGTTTCGTTCAGGGCATAGCTGAAGGTGCCGTCGCTGTTCAGGGTCAGGGTGCCGTACTTGCCGGAGATGGGGGCGCCCACCGGCCTCATCGTTCCGCCGTCGGCCTCGGCGCCCGCGCGCACTTGGGTGACCGCCAGGGCGTCGCCGTCCGGATCGATGTCGTTGACGGTCACGTCTCCCGTGGCGGTGCGCCCGGGCGTGGCGTTGTCGACGCCGCCGCGTTCCTGGGCTACGGCGACGATGTCGCTGGCCACCGGTTGGTCGGCCACGCCGTGGATGCGGATGGTCAGCACCGCGCTGCTCTGGCCGCCGTCGGCGTCCTGCAGGCCATAGACGAAGCGCTCGTCGACCGTGCCGTCGGGGCCCAGCGCGATCAGCGTGGCGTTGAGGCTGTCGATCTCATAGACGTAGCTGCCGTCGCTGTTGATGCGCAGCACGCCATACAGCCCGTTGATGGTCTTCTCGACGCCGGCGGCCACGGCTTCCTGCGGGCCGCCTTCGGCGCCGATGGCGTTGACCGCCGCGGTCTCCATGGCGTTGTCCACGTCGCTGTCCAGCAGGGCCGGGTCGTCGACGGTGTACGGGTCGGTGATGACGTTGCCTTGCGGATTGCGCGGCACGCCGGTGATGGTGTTGCTGGCCACATCCACGCTGGCGGTATAGCCTTGCGCCAGGTTGTCGGCCGCCACCGGGTTGTCGTTGGCGCCGTGGATGGTGATGACCAGCGAGGCCAGCGCGTTCAGGCCGCCCGCGTCGGTGACGACGTAGTCGAAGGTTTCGCGCAGCACGTCGCCCTGGTTCAGGGCCTGGACGGCCGCGTTGTCGTCATTGACCGTGTAGACATAGCTGCCGTCGGCGCCCAGCCGCAGCGTGCCGTAGAGGCCGGCAATCAGCGCGCCGTTTGCCGAGGTGGTGCCGGCCGGGATGGGCTGCGCGGGCGCGGGGCTGGGGCCGGTGTGATTGCGGGCCTGCGTGACGCTGCGCGTGTCGCCGGCGTCCACGTCGCTGTCGTTGCCCAGCACATTGCCGCTGGCGGGGCTGCCGCCGGTGTCGTTGGCCGTGCCGCCCTTCTCCTCGGCCGAGCCGGCGTCGTCCCGCGCCTCGGGCGCGTCGTTGGCGCCGGTCAGCGTGATGACGAGCCGGGCCGAACTGGCCAGGCCGCCGCTGTCGCGCAGGTTGTACGTGAACGCGTCCGTCAGGGCCGGGCTATTGGCCAGCAGCGCCTGGACGGTCGGGTCCAGGTTGTTCACCACATAGCGGTAGCCGCCGTCGGCGTTGATGTACAGCGTGCCGTAAAGCCCCGCCACCGCGGCCTCGCCGCTCAGCGGATCGACCGTCACCGTGCCGCCGGCGCCGCTGGCCTGGGTCACGCTGAGCACGTCGCCGTTGGTCTGGATGTCCACGTCGAGGTCGTTGTCCAGCACGTTGCCGGCCGGATCGACGCCGGGCACGTCGTTGTCCACGCCGCCGGCCTCCTCGGCGCGGTCGGCGTCGTCCACGCCCACGGGCGCGTCGTTGACCGCGATCACGCTGATGTCCACCGTATCGGTGTCGCTGAGGTTGTCGTCGCCCGCTTCGAAGGGCGTGCCGTCTCCGTCGGCGTCTCCGCGCTGGCCCAGGTCTTCGGTCAGGATGGTCAGGCGTTCGTCGCCGTTGTAGTTGGCGCCCGGCGTGTAGACCAGCGTGGCCAGCGCCGCGTTCAGCGCGTTCTGGCTGCCGCGCAGCTGCAGCACGCCGGAACCGAGCGCGCCCGCCACCAGCTCGACCTCGCCCAGCGTGAGCGTGAGGCCGCCATGCTGCACGCTCAAGGTGACCTGCATGACGCCGTTGCCGGCATCCGGATCGTCGATGGACAGACCGGCGATCGCCAGCGCGGTGTCCTCGTTCACGGACAGCGCGCCGGGCACGGTGTTGACCGGGCCGTCGTTGCGCTCGACGTAGCCGACGTTGCCGGCCGCGGTCGTTCCCAGGTCGCCGAAGCTGGCCAGCACCTGGCCTTTCGGCGAGGCGCCGTCGCTGTCGATGCGCGCGTTCACCACGCCGGTCGGCCCGGCCACCGTGATGGTGGCCGGCGCGTCGATGCGGAACACGCCCGCGCCCAGCACGCCGAAGTAGTAATAGCCGTTGGCGTCGGTGGTGGTGGTCCAGCTGCGGTTGTCGGCGGCGGTGGACAGGTCGTTGTCCGCCCCGCCCCAGGTCAGCGTGACGGTCTGGTCCGCCAATGCCGGGCCGTCCGGCGTGGTGGACGCGGTGGCGCTGTCGGTGTCGTTCCAGAGCGTGCCTTCGACGCGGCTCAGGCCCGCGGCGTCGCCGTCCAGGTAGGTGTTGGGTCCGGCGCCGCTGCCCGTGCGTTCGCCGCCCACCGAGCCCGCGGCGCCGACCTGGGTGCCGGCGAAGCTCTGGAAGCTGTCCGGCAGGCTGGTGTAGGTCAGGTTTGCCGAGGTGTCGGCCAGCGCCACGTTGTTGGGCAGCTGCGCGCCATAGGCGAGGCTGACCGTCGAGCCGGCCGCCAGGGCGTCCAGCCTGAGGGTGACGCTGGCGCCGTCCACCACCACCGACACGCCCGGCGGATAGCCGCCAGGCGCATAGGTGACGCCGTCGATCGTCAGGCCGGTGACGGTGAGATTCTGCCCGCCGGCGGGCAACGTGTCGGTCAGCACGACGTCGTAGGCGGTGGCCGTGCCGGTATTGCCGAAGCTCACCGCATAGCTGGCCTGGCCCGTCGCGCCGCCGGCGCCGGGGTCGAAACCGGTGACCGACTTCTGCATGTTGTCTATCTTCGGCTCCACCACGCGTTCGACGATGGTGTTCGTTCCGAAGCGCACTTCCGCGCCGCTCAGGAAATCGGCCCGCACGGCCAGCTGGCCGCCGGCCGCCACGCCGGCGGCGTTGTCCACCCGCGCGTTGAACTCGAAGTACAGCCCCTCGAAATCCGCGTCCTGGTTCAGGTTCACCAGGTTGCCCAGCCGCAGCACGATCACGCGTGGATCGCTGGTGTCGATGGCGCCGGTGTTCAGCACGCCCTGCGGGCCCACGCCCGACAGATCGGGGTTGAGCAGCGTGCTGGCCTCGTCCATCACGCCGCCGTCGATATACGCGTTGCCCGAGGCGAACAGGCCCGCGAGATCTGTGGTCAGGCCCGGCGAGCCGTTGGCGAGCGCGTCGGCCAGCAGGCCCAGCAAGGCCGATCCGTCGTTCATGAAGGTCAGCCCGGGCGGCAGGTAGACGCGGATCGACGCGTCGGGCTGGGTGCCTTCGGGCACCAGCAGCGCCACCCGGTAGTGCACGATTTCGCCGACCGCGACGTCCTGCGGGTCGGCCGTGGACGGCGTGCCGCCCGCGGTGTCGGGCAGCCCGCCCACGTGGCTGATGGTGCCCGAGGCCGCCACGTCTTCGCTGTGCAGGCTGGTCACGCGGTAGTCGTTGAGCGCGCCGGTGCCGAGCTCGCCGTCGGCGCCCGTGCGTTCTCCGCTGTTGGCGCCGTCCAGGCTGCTCCATTGGACGGTGACCAGGTTATCGACCTTGCCGGAGGTGCCGGTGGTTTCGTTGAGCACGCCCTTGAATTGCAGCACCAGGGTGGCGCCCTTCGGAATATCCAGCTTGGCCCCGTCGGTCAGCTGCAGCACGCCGTTCTGGATCACGAAGTCGCCGCCCGTCAGCGTGGCTCCACCGTACAGCGTCACGCCGACGATCTGCGCGCCGCTCAGCTCGGTGGGCAGCACGTCGGACAGGCGCACGTCGAAGGCGTCCACGTCGGTCGAGGCGGTGCCGTTGCCCACGGTGATGGTGTAGGTGATCTCGTCGCCCCGGTCCACGCCCACGGGAGAACCGGTGGTGACCGCGGTGTGCGACACCGACAGCGTCGGTTCGACGACGGTGGCCGAGGGCAGCCCGCCGGTCGCGGCCACGTTGCGGTCCACCGGCGTGGCGCCGTTGGGCGTGTCGCCGTCCGGGTCGCTGTAGGTCAGCGAGGCGTTGTTGGTCAGGGTGCGGCCGGCCTGGTTGCCCGTCACGTTGGTGGCGATCAGGCCCACGCGGATCACGAAGCTGTTGTCGGCCGCGTTGTTGTTCGCCAGCGCGTTGCTGGCGCTGAAGCTCAGCACCAGGTCGGCGCCGTTGGCGCCCGATCCGGACACGCTGGCCACCGTCACCGCGCCGGCGAAGTCCGCCGTCAGGCTGCCGCTGGCGGCGAGCTGCGTGATCAGCTGGTAGCCGTCGATGCCGAAGCTGGTGTCCAGCGCGAAGCCGTCCGGGATCAGGTCGGACAGGCGCAGGTTCTGCGTGCCGCCTTCGGGCAGGGTCACGACGATGTCGTAGAGCATGCGCTCGCCGATCACCAGATTGCTGCCGCCGGTATGCGCGGCGCTGGAGTCGGTCGGGTCCAGGCTGCCGCCCGCGTAGCGCACGGTGACGGTCGGCGCGGCCGATTGCGCGGCCGCCGTGTCGGTCAGGTCGGTGGGCGTGAAGTCCGCGCCGCCCTTCTCGCTGGCGTAGTGCGTCAGCGCCGCCGTGCTCTGCAGGGTGCTGGACGCGGCAAGCGTGTTGCTGGCCACCACGTCGTAGGTGATGACCACCATGTTCTGGCCGCTGTCGTCGGCGGCGGTGCCGACCCGCCCCGCAAGCAGCGTCGGCTGTCCGTTCGCGTCCAGGAAAGTGATGGTGGCGCCCGACACGCTGTAGTCCCGGCCCAGCACCAGGACGGTGCCGTCGCCGCGCGCGATGCGCAGGTTGGCGGTGTCGAGCGACCCGCCCAGAAAGGCCAGGCCCGGCGGAATCTGCAGCGTGACCGAGACATCGTAAGCGCCGCCGCCGCCGGTGTTCTCGATGCCGGTGGCCAGGCGCAACACGTCGCCGCCGTCCATTCCGGCGACCGATCCTTCCAGGCTGGCGAGATCCGTGATGCTGCCATTAAAGCCCGCGCCGGTGCTGCCCGGCGGGTTCCAGCTGCCGGTCGCGCCGGTGACCGTGCCGCCGGTGGCGCCGACCACGCCGTGCTTGATCGCCAGCGAAGGTTCGGCCACGGACTGGATCAGCACGTTGTCGTTGTCCACCAGCGGCGCGTGGTCCACGGTCGTCTGTTGCGTGGACTGGCCCAGCACGGTGATGGAGCGCTGGTCCGCGAAGGGCTGGTTGCTGACGCGCAGCGTGAACAGCACTTCGATGCGGTTCTGGCCCGCGGGATCGCCCTGCATGGCGAAGCTGCCGAAGTCGAATACCAGCGCGCCGCCGGGGCCCGCGCTGACCGAGACCGCCGAGCCCGGATGGCTGTCGCCCAGGCCATACGACCAGCGGTGGTCGCCGATGCCGGCCGACCAGGCGCCGGAGGGGTCGAACACCGGCGCCGGCAGGTAGGCGGTCAGCTTCAGGTTTTCGTAGTCGCCGGTCTGCAGGTCGTAGCGCAGCACGAAGGTCACCACGTCGCCGGGCTGCAATTCGTAGGACGGCGGCACCGTGTTGCCGTTGACCTGGAACACGCCGATGTCCACGTTGCCGTTCGGAACCGTCACGGTCACGTTGGAGCCGTCGGACTGCACCGGCCCGACGTTGAGCCGGCTCTGGATGATGGTGCCTGCCAAAAGCGCGCTATTGCGCAGCGTGTCGCCTTCGTTGATCTCGGGCTGCGTGTAGCCGCCCTGGTAGGCCTCGTCCACCGTGGCCTGGTAGCTGATGACCGCCCGGGTGGCCGACTGGCGCGTGCCGTCGCTGGCGATGTCGCCGATCAGCGCGTCCATGCTCAGCCCGGCCTTGGCGATGGAGGCCGCCAGGTCGAAGATGATCTGCGTGCCCGCCGCGGTCTTGTCGCCCAGGGTGTAGACCAGCGCGACGGTGTACTGCTTGCCGTCCTTGGTGAAAGTCATGAGCGGCGTGCCGGTGAAGCTCAGGCCGTCTCCCAGCACGTCGGTGATGGTCAGGCTGCCCTGCCCCAGCGCCGACTTGCCGATGGCGAAGTAATCGGAGAGCGTGACGTCGTAGCGGTAGCTCAGCACGTCGCCGGGCGAGACGCCGGCCACGCCGTTGTCGGCGTCTATGGCGGAACTCTTGTGCAGCGCCACCGACTTGGCGACGAAGCTGACGTCTTCGCCGCGCCCAGCCACGGGCACCCACGGCAGGTTGGCGGGTATGTCGCGTGGGTCCAACGGCGTCCACCGGCCCACGGAGGTCGCGCTCGGCACCTCGATCGTGCGCGGCGCGCCGGTGTCGGGATCGAGCACATGGTCGCCGTCGGCGGTGGCCTGCGCGACGAAGAAGCGCACCTGCGTGTCGGCCGGCGCGTCCAGGGTCGCATAGGTGATCTCGTACGACGCCACGTAGGGCTTGAGCGCCAGCGCGGCGTTGATGGCGGCGGTGTCGGTCAGCACGCGGCCGTCGGCCAGCGTGACGCGGGTCAGCATGCCGCCGGCGCCGGGCGCGATGCTCAGCACCCGGATGCTGTCGGGCAGGTTCTGCGAGATCACCACGTTGTTCAGCGTCTGGCCCGGCGCGGGCGTGGCGGTCACGGTCAGCGTGTGCGGGTAGTTCTCGCCGGTGGCCGTCTCGCCCTCGGTCATGTCCAGCGTTTGCGTCACTTCGAACGGCGTGGAGCGCAACGCGTAGGTATGCCAGCCGCTTTCGAACAGCGCGGGGTCCTGCTGCGGATTGTCCAGCGGATCGTTGCCGTACTGGAAGCCGGCGCGCAGGCTGACGTTATGGTCCTTGTTCACGTCGGCCAGCGGACTCATGCGCAACGTGATGTCCACTTCGATCGAGGGCTGGTCCTTGCCGAATCCCGCGTAGGGCAAGGCCAGCACCACCAGCTGATCGCCCGGGCGGTAGCCGTACTGCGAGGCCTGCAGGATCACCGGATTGCCGTTGGCGTCGCGCGCCAGCGGATGCTGCGCGGTTCCATCGGGTCCGAACGTGACCACATAACCGTTGAGCGTGATGCCCATGGTGCTGGCCGACACGAAGCTCACGCCGTCGTCGCCGTCGTAGCCGGTAACGGGGATCAGGATGTCGACGTACGGCGCGTAGCCCTCCTGGCTGGAGGGGTTGCTGATCACGGCGCGTATCTGCGCGGTGTCGCCCAGCAGGATGTCCTCGCCGCTGCCGTCCAGGGCCAGCGTGGGCGTAGCGTCGGCCAGCAGTCCGTCGAACGCGGCCAGGGCCGACGCCTCGATCTGCAGCCGGCTTTCGATGGCGCCGGTGCGCACCTCCAGCACCCAGTCGCCGCCCGCGGTCGGGCTGCCGGTGTCGTTGGTCGAGGCGGCCACGTCCGCGCCGGTGGCGCCGGCCAGCGCGCCGATGAGCGCCTGGCCGCTGTCGCCGCCGCCCGTGCCGCAGCCGTAGAGCAGGATGTCGGCGTCGGCGCTCAGGTAAGCGCCCCACCCCGCCGCGCGCAGCGTGTCGGCCGACTGCGCGCTCAGCGTGCTGCTGCCCAGCGTGAACTGGCCCGGCGCGCCGTGGCTGAGGATCTGCACCGAATCCACCGAGCCTAGCGCCTGCAGCGCCTGGCGCACCGCGGCGATGCCGTCCTGGGCGGGGTTGACCACCAGCACCTTGGTGCCGGGCGTGGCGCTGTCGGCCAGCGCCTGGGCGCCGGCCAGCCGTCCGTCGATGACCAGCAGATTCTTGCCGGCCGCCGGCGCGGCGCCGTCGGCGGCCTGCGCGTCCGGATGATCGGCCTGCGAGTCGCTTTGCTGGCGGTCGGCGGCAACCGCGGCGGCGGCGTCGTAAAGCAGCCGCGGTTCGAGAGCCAGTGCCCGGGTCATGGGGCGAAAGATCGGCAAAGTACTCATGGCCTTGCTCCTCCTCGATGCATGTCCCGGCATGGACCGCGACGCTGCGCCGCTATTGCTGAACAGGCGGCTCAACGATCTGGCGTTGAACCCGGTTTGTCGTCGTTATTCCGAACGCGGACCCGCCGGCTTGCGGCGCTTGCGCCGCACCCCTCCGGCGCGGCGGCCCGTCACGCTATTTAGAAATCATTTGTCATGAAACGCGGCGGTTAATTCGTTGCAATTGAAAAAATAATGCGAAAGCCTGCCCCGCGCTATCCGAAATACGAAATCTCGGGACCGATTGTTGCCATGGCGCACGCCACAGTTAAATAGATTTACTGTAGATACTTGTAGTTACCTTAGGCGCGCCGCCTGAGCGCTTGCCGATTATCGGAAACGAGGCGGAAAATGCCGTGAAGCGCCCGGGGCGGATTTGGAAGGAGTTTCAATCGACGCGGAAGCGGCTGCGGTCCTCTCCCCTGATCCAGTTCGGCGGCCTGCCTATGCCGTTCCAGGTCTGGCCGGTTTCCGGGTGGCGATAGCGCACCAGGTCGGAAAGGTCGGGACCGAATAATTGTTCGGCGGTGATGCCGTATTCGCGGATTTTCTGGCGCATGTCGGCCAGCACTACCTGCAGCTCCTGCCGGCGCAGGCGATTCGCCTCCACTTCGAGACACCGTATGCGCTGCTTGACCTGCCGGTAGTTTTCCGTCATAAAGTCAACCCGATGGTGAATTCGCGATAAAAAAAGTAATAGCAAGCTGTTTATTACGCTATCCGAAAAGCGAAATATTCGAGGGGTTTTTCTTAATATGCCGATTCAAGCTGCCTATTTGCGGCATGTTTATTCGGGGCTTGAGCCCCTGCAGGCGTTTGATGTGGTGTATGGCAGTACTTTCGAGCATCGGCTGGTGTCCTCGCAATTGGCGAACATGGAGCATCAGCGGCTCGTCCTCGGCGACGTCCGGCTGGAAATGGGACGGTACGAATTCCCGGTAATCGCCAACGGCAGCATGCCGAAAGACGGAATCTGCATCGCCTTCATGGCCGAGGGCAGCGACGTCACGCGATACAACACCGAGGCCATCGGCGCCGAAGAGATACAGGTCTATCCGCCCGGGGTCGAGCTTCTTTACCACGCGACCGGGCTTTCGCGCTGGGTCAACTTCACCGTGCCCGAAGAACGCCTGCAGAACGTCGCCATTGCGCGCACCGGCAGGCCGTTGCGGATGAAAAGGCGCGCGGCCTATTCGGTGCGGCTGCGCGCCGGCGGGCGCGGCGTCCTGGGCACGCTGACCAGCGACGCGATGGTGATGGCGCGGCGCCTGTCCGCCGACGGCGGCATGGCGCCGGCCCTGGTCGAGACGATCTGCGAGTCGCTGGTCGCCGGCTACGTGGACGCGCTGACGTCCGCCGAGCCGCTGGACAAGGCCGACGACTTGCCGGTGGCGGAACGCCATCGGCGCCTGGTCATGGCGTGCGAGCGCCTGGTGCTTTCCGGAGAGGCCGCGGATATCGCGCTCGGCGAAGTCGCGCGGCGCAGCGGCTATACCCTGCGCTCGCTGGAGATGATTTTTCGCCGCAGCGTCGGCATGACGCCGGGGCGCTGGTTCATGACGGCGCGGCTCAACGGCGCGCTGCGCGACCTGCTTACCTGCAGCCGCAGCGCCACCGTTTCCGACATCGCGATGAAATGGGGTTTTCGCCATATGTCCAGATTCGCCGAATACTACAGGCGGACGTTCGGAGAGCTGCCCAGCGCCACCCTGGCCCGCACGGGCGTGCGCCCGTAGGCAGGCCCGGGCGCGGCCTCAGAAACTCACCGCCAGCCCCACCGAAAAGCCCGACACGTTATTGCCGAACACGTAGCGCCCCACCACGCGGGTGCGGGTGATGAACACGTTGTAGGCGCTCGAATCCAGTTCCAGGCCGGCGCCCACCGAGGTCAGGCGGTCGAAACCCAGTATGCCCTTCTGGTCGCCCAGGAATTCGGAGTGCGTCAGCTCCAGCACATAGCGCAGCGGCCGTTGCAGCAGGATCGCGCCGGTCGGCGCGCGGTAGCGCGCCCACAGGTTCGCGGACTGGGCGACGGCGTTGCCGCTGACCGCTGCCGAGCTGTCGAAGCTTTGCAGCCGGATGTCGGAATAGCGCAGTTCCACGTCCACTTCATAGCCGGGCCGGTAGTGCTCGTAGTCCAGCATGATGGAGCCGCCCAGGCCGTAGGCGTTGAGCGAGCCGCGGTCGAGGAAGTCGATGTCCTTGCCGGTGCGCTGCCCCACGTACCAGCTGGCCGCGCGCAGGTCGCTGGTGACGTTGCCCAGCGCGAAGTTGAAGATGGGCCGCAGCTTGAGCTCGTCGGTCAGCTTGAAGTCCCAGCCTATGCCGCCGGTGGCGGAGACGCTGTTCCATTTGGTCGGGATGCGGCGGGTTTCGGCGCCCTGGGTGGCGACGAAGGTCGGGTCGTAGCGGCTGCCGGCCAGCACGCCTTCCAGGTAGACGGGGAAGGAATCGGAGATCGTGTCGCCGCCGCCCAGCTGGGTCATGAAGAACTCGTTCGATCCGGTGGTCGAACCGCCGCCGCTGCCGATGTTCAGCGAACTGGTGGTGATGTCGGGAACGATGGAGAACGACATCAGCGCCAGCACGCCGTTGGCGCGCTTTTGCAGGTCGTCCTTGCTCAGCCGCAGGCCCTGGCTCCAGGCCGCCGCGGGCGCGGCGCAGGCCGCGGCCAGCAGTGTCCAGGCGCCCAGGCGGGCGGCCGCCCGCTTCTTTCCCAACCGCCTATGCTTGCTTGCCATGGGAGCCTTCCTATTTGGCGCCGCCGGCCGGATCGACCATGGACTGCCGCTGCGCCACCAGCAAGGCGTCGCTCTGGTCGATGCGTATGGTGCCGATGCGCGGGAACTCGAAGTCGATGATGATGTACAGGGCCGCCGTCATGACCACGGCATAGATCACCTGGTGCAGCAGCGTCTTGCGCCTGGTCGAGGCCAGGTTCAGGCCGACCAGGCCGGCCGCGACCAGCGTCAGGAAGCCCAGGAACACGTAGGTCGCGATGGGCGGATGCACCTTCTGCGCCACGGTCTGGGCGCTGGCGACGTCGAACATTTCGTTGACCGCGCCGACGTAGGAGGCGGCGAACGGCGGCACGCTGGCGCGCGCGGCCTGCATCGAGGTGGCCCAGATCTGCGTCTGCAGCGCCGAGACCTCGGAGGCGATCGCGTCGCGGCGCTCCAGGTCGGCCACGTTGCGGTAGTACTCGATGCGCTTGTCCACGTAGCGGCGGAACTGGTCGCGCAACTGGGGCTGGTCGCCGGCGTGGACCATGTCGATGCGCAGCCAGGCGGTGCCGATGGCGTTGACCTCCTGCACCAGGAGCTCGCGGCGGTCGGCCATGCGCTGGGCCGCGCCGGAGAACGTGAAGGCCACCAGCAGGCCCAGCAGCGCGAATACCGAGCCTTCGATCACCGCGGCGCCGGAGCCGGACTTTTCGTCGGCCCCGCGCCCCAGCCATTTGCCCAGCTGCATCGCGATCAGCAGCAGCACGAAGAACGCGACGGTCAATCCCGCAAGCAGTAGCGAGTAATTCATTCGATCACCCTAGGTATCGTCGTTATTGATGGAAAATCTTCATCGCCAGGCGCTCCCCACCTGGATGTAGAACGCGTTCTGGTCCTTGCTGTGGGCCACGTCTATGCCCACCGCCAGCCCCAGCTTGCGCGCGATCAGGTAGCGAAAGCCCGCGCCCACGCTGACCACGGTCGTCGCGTCGGAAAAAGTCGTCCAGTTGCCGTAGGCTTTGCCCACGCCGCCGAATCCCAGCAGCGACCAGCGCGGCGTGGCGTGCCAGCGCAGTTCGGCTTCCAGCGCCAGGGCGTCGCGGTCCTGGTAGCGGCCGCGCGAGACGCCGCGCAGGTCGACATAGGGTTGCGCATAGAACGGCACGGCGCCGCGCGTGAACTGTCCGTCGCCGCGCAGGCCCAGGGTCCAGCGCGGCGCGACCGGCGTCCAGTGATAGCCGCGGGCGCGGTAGCTTTCGAAGGATTGGTCGCTGCCCAGCCAGCTGCGCGAGAACTGGGCTTCCAGCTCGGCATAGGTGCCGCGGTTGGGATAGAACATGTTGTCGCGCGTGTCGTAGTCCAGCACCAGCCCGGCCTTGCCGATGCGCTGGGCCATCTCCGCCGCCGAAAGCTCGCTGGCGGCCTCGCCGGTAAAGCGCGTGTCCGAGCGGAAATAGGTGTAGCGCGGGCCGACGTACCAGGGCGTGTCCGCGACCCTGGCCAGCACCTGCTGCACCAGGAACGTGCCCTTCACTTCGTAGCTGCGCCCGTGGCTGAAGGCGCCGTAGTATTCGAGATTGGCGCGCCCCTGGGCCAGCGCGCCCAGGTAGCGGTAGCGGTCGCCGTCCCAGCTATGGAAGTGGAACAGCCCGGCGCCGCGCGAGCCGTTCTCGGTGGCCAGTCCGCCGACGCCGGTGATGTTGGGCGGGGCCTTGCGCGCCTCGCCGGCCTGGTCGGCGGCCTCGGCCTGCCCGGCCGACTCGGAGAAGTACAGCAGCATCAGGCCGCCGCCATAGCCGACGGCCGGCTCGGTGATCACGACGGGCACGGGCAAGGCGCCCTGGTGGCGCAGCAGGAAGTCGCTGGTGTCGAAGTCGCCGTCGCTCGAATCGGTGAACGACGGCGTTTCGCCGCGAGCCGGGGCATGCGCCATCAGGCCGCACAGGATCGTGGCCATGACCATGCGCATCATCTCGTATCGGCGCCCGCCATGAACCAGCGCAGATAGGGATTGGCCTGCGCCAAGCGGGCCAGCGCCGCCGCGCTCTCGCTCCATTCGGCCCGGTCGCCGCGGTAGGCGGCCAGCGCGCTGCGATAGAACAGGTCCAGCGCGCCGCGCTCGTTCTCTATCTCCTGGGTCAGCGATTGGGCGTGCGGCCCCAGCGGCGGGTCGCTGCGCAGCGCCAGCAGGGCCGGCAGCGTGCGCACGATTTCGCGCGGCCGGACCCAGGGGGCGTACTCGATGGCCGGACGGTCGTCGGTCACGGGCGCCGCATCGCCGGCGAAGCGCGCCAGCCCTTCCCTGTCGGTCACCCAGGTGGCCAGCAGCGCCGCCGGCGAGCCCACGCCCACTTCCGCCAGGGCCTGGCGCAATTGCGGCTGGGCCATGCGCGCGGCGATGCGGGCATGGCCCAGCGGCATGGGCTGCATGGAGCCCACCAGCAGCATCTCGTGCATTTCGGTGGTCCAGAGCGTGGCGTGCGGAAACACCGCGATGAAGCTGGCTACCAGGGCGCGCGTGTCGTCCAGGTTCTGCGTGGGCAGCGGCAGCCATTGCGCGACCACGCCCTTGGGATTCAGGCGCGACGCCGCCAGTTGGTAGAAGTCGCGCGAATAGAGATTGACCACGCCGGCGGCCGAGGGCGGCGGCGGTTCCAGGGTGATCAGGTCGTAGTGGTCGTCGCGGGTCAGCAGCTCGCGCCGGCCGTCGCGCAGGCGGCGTTCCAGGCCCGGGTCGGCGGCGGCGTCGTAGCTGCCCTTGAACAAAGACCCCGCGCGCAGCACGCCGGGCAGCAGTTCGGCGACCACGCGGCGGTCCAGGCCGGGATAGCGCGACAAGGCGCCGGCGGTGATGCCGGTGCCATAGCCGATCACCAGGGCCGAGCGCGGCTCGCCGGCATGGACGATCAGCGGCAGCAGCGCCTGCAGCCGCATGTAGCGCAGCGACGGCATGGCGTCGCCGGAATTGGACACGCCCTGGATGTAGAGCCGGCGGAAGCGTTTCTCGCCCGCGCCGCGCTCCACGACGGCGACGGTGCCGCCATGGCTTTCCTCGTAGAACACCAGCGTGCTGTCCTTGGCGCCCGGCAGCAGCCGCGCCAGGTGATCGGCCGGCAGCGCCCAGCCCACGATCAGTACGGCGCCCAGCAGCGCGGCCGCCACGGCCCGCGTCATCGGCGCGCGCGCGCGCCAGGCCGCCGCAATGCCGATGGCGCAGGCGATCGCGGCCAGCAGCGCCAGGCCGCGCGCGGCGCCCAGGCGCGGCAGCAGCACGAAAGCGACCAGCAGCGTGCCGGCGATCCCGCCCAGCGTATTGCCGGCCAGCACCAGCCCCGCGCCCTGCCCGCGCCGGGCGGGCGGCACCGCGATGCGCAGCACGGCGGGAAACGCCGCGCCCAACAGCAGCGTCGGCGCCAGCACCACCACCGCGGCCACCACGGCGAAGCGCGCGCTCATGCCGGCCAGTCCGCTGTCGCTCCAGCGCCGCACCGCGGCCTCGGCGAGCGTCTGTGCCTGGATCAGCCAGGGGCCCAGCAGCGCCATGGCCACCAGCGCGGCCACCCCGGCGCCGGCGATCAGGAGCGCGAATACGCGCCACGGGTCGCGCAGGCGGTGCTCCCAGCGCGCGTACAGCGCCGCGCCCAGGGCCAGCCCGCCAAGATAGACGGCGAGCACCACGGAAAAGGCGAACGCCCGCGTGCTCATGAAAGGAACCACCATCTGCGACCACAGCACTTCGTAGCCCATCGCGACCGCGCCGGCGGCGCTGTACAGGCCGATGGCCAGCCATGCGCCTTCCGGCTGCGCGGCCGGGATTGCCGCCTGCTCGCCGACCGGGGCGGCCTGGGCGCGGCGTTGCAGCGCCCAGGCGCCGGCCGCGGCGGCGAGATTCAGGCCCGCCGCCGCGCAGGCCGTGCCGAATACGCCGTAGGCCGGGATCAGCACGAAGGCCGGCAGCAAGGCGCCGGCGATGGCGCCGGCGGTGTTGGCGGCGTACAGCACGCCGCCGGCCCGTCCGACCCGGCCGGCGCCGCAGGCCCGCAGCAATACCGGCAGGGTTCCGCCCATCAGCATCGGCGGCACGGCCACCAGCGCCAGTATCGCCACCCAGGCCAGCCACGGCATGGCCTGTTCCGCGCGCGCGAACGGCAGCGCGCCGCGGGCCAGCGCCCAGGTCACCGCCAGGGCCAGCAAAGCCACGCAGAGCTCGATGCCGGCGTACAGGCGCATGGGCCGCAAGCTGCGGTCGGCCAGCCGGCCCAGCCAGGCGCTGCCCACGGCCAGGCCGAAGAAAAAACCGCTGACGGCGATCGCGATGGCGTGGACTTCCACGCCCACGATCAGCGACAGCTGCTTGATCCACACGATCTGGAATATCAATGCGGCCGTGCCGGAAAGCGCCAGCAGGCCGGCCGCGGCCCACAGGCCGCCGGCGGCGCCGGCACGCGCGTCGGTCGTGGCCGAAGCCGGCATTTCTCGCAGCGCTGAATTCATAAAGTCCTGCTATCCCGGGTTTACGCAGTCAGGCGGCGGGCCGAAGGTGTCCGGACCCGCCGCCGCCCTGCCCTACTTGCCTTGCTTCTTGGCGGCTTCTTCGAACTGCTTTTCGATCGCGCGGTCCACTTCGGCCTGCACCTGGTCCACGCTGAAGGTGGCCGGGCGCTGGCTGGGCGGATACTCGATGAACGTCTGCAGGAACTGCGCGGCCTTCATCGAGGCCATCAGCACCAGATAGTCGTTCTTCACCAGCCAGTCGTAGTACTGGTTGGAAACCACGTCGGCGCGTTCATACGGGTCCATGCGCAGGTTGAACAGCTTGGGCACGCGCAGGCACACGAACGGATCCTTCCAGACATCGAAGCCGCCGGGCGCCTGCTGTTCGCAGAACACGGCCTTCCAGTTCTGGTAGCGCATGGCCACCAGCATGCCGTCGTCGTTGAAGTAATAGAAGTCGTTACGCGCGCTTTCCGGGTCCTTGCCGGTCAGGTAGTCGAGCTGGTTGTAGCCGTCCAGGTGGACCTTGTAGCTCTTGCTCGCGCCGTTCGGCGTCCAGCCCTTGAGCAGGCGTTGCTTGACGTCCGTGTCGCCCACCGCGGCCAGCAGCGTGGGGAACCAGTCCAGGCCCGACACGATGCCCGTCTTGACCTCGCCCGCCGGGATATGGCCCGGCCAGCGCACCATCGCCGGCACGCGGTATGCGCCTTCCCAGTTGGAGTTCTTTTCGTTGCGGAACGGCGTGGTCGCCGCGTCCGGCCAACTGAACTGGTTGGGACCGTTGTCGGTGGTGTAGATCACGATGGTGTTGTCGGCGATGCCCAGGTCGTCGAGCTTCTTGAGCAGCTTGCCCACGTCCTGGTCATGCTCCCACATGCCGTCGGCGTAGTCGTTGCCCGGCATGCCGCTCTTGCCGCGGTGCGCGTCGCGGATGTGGGTGTAGACGTGCATGCGCGTGGTGTTCATCCACACGAAGAACGGCTTGTCGCCCTTGCCGTGCTTGTCGAGGTAGTCGAGCGCCGCGCCGACCGTCTCGTCGTCGATGGTTTCCATGCGCTTTTTCGTCAGCGCCCCGGTGTCTTCCACCTTGCCGTCGGCCGAAGCCTTGATCACGCCGCGCGGCGTGAAGTTCTTCACGAACGAATCGTCGGCGCCCTTGGGCCAGTACGGACGCTCCGGTTCTTCCTCGGCGTTCAGGTGATACAGGTTGCCGAAGAATTCGTCGAAGCCGTGCTTGGTGGGCAGGTACTCGTCACGGTCGCCGAGGTGGTTCTTGCCGAACTGCGCGGTCACGTAGCCGTGCGACTTCAGCGCCTGGGCGATGGTGATGTCGCGGTCCTGCAGGCCGACCGGCACGCCGGGCATGCCGACCTTGGACAGGCCGGTGCGGCGCGGCACCTGCCCGGTGATGAAGGTCGACCGCCCCGCCGTGCAGCTGTTTTCGGCGTAGTAGTCGGTGAAGATCAGCCCTTCCTTGGCGATCCGGTCGATGTTCGGCGTGGTGTAGCCGACCACGCCCCTGGAGTAGGCGCTGATGTTCGTCTGGCCGATGTCGTCGCCGAAGATGACGAGTATGTTCGGCTTCTTGCCGGAATCCTGGCCCTTGGCCTGCGCGCCCTGGGCATGCGCCGCCCCGGCCATCGCCAGCCCTCCTGCGGCGATGAGCGCCGCTCCCAACCATCGTGTTGCTTTCATTACCGCTCTCCTTGCCCGTGCTCGGGCCCCTGGGTCAACAAAAAGATCAAGGCTTCTCGAAGCCGTAGACCTGCTTCCACTCCTGCTGCATGTCGACGACCGTCCAGCCGCGGGCGCGGGCCTCGTCCAGCGCCTTGTCCAGGCGGCCGAAGCTCGACTGCCGGTCATAGGCCCATTCGCGCTTGGCGTCGGTGTGATGAACCAGTCCGGCGAAGCGCTTGCCGGGGCCGGCCATGGTCCACTGCAGCATCTGCAGGTCGCCGTCGGAGTTGCCGAAGGCCAGGATCGGGCGGCGCCCGATGCCGTGCTGGATCGCCACCGGCTTGCCGGGGCCGTCGTCGTTGAACGCCAGCTTGGCCTGGCGCATCAGCCGCGGCTGGCCCTGGTCGAGCTGGTAGACCGTGGTCACGCTGCTGCCGATCACCTGTTCGGGCGGAATGCCGTAGGCGGCCTGCGTCCATGGCCGCATGAATTCGACCTCGCCGCCGGAAACGATGTAGGTCTTGAAATCGTGCGCGCGCAGATAGTCCAGCAGTTCGCGCATGGGGGCGTAGGTCATGCTGGTGTACGGCAGGCCGGTGCGCGGATGGCGCGCGGTCTTGAGCCAGTCCTGCACGCTCTGGGTGAAATCGGCCGTGGTCATGCCGCCGTGGGTCGCGGCCACGATCTCCAGCATGCCGCGTTGGCCGCTCTTGGCCAGCGCGGCGCGGTCGCCCTCCAGCACGGCCTTGAACGGCTGGCGGCTGCGCCATTCGGGATGGGATGGCGCCAGGGCCTGCACCCGGTCCAGCGAGAATTGCAGCTCGAAATACATGGGCTGCTCGCTCCACAGCGTGCCGTCGTTGTCGAACACGGCGATGCGCTCCTCCGGCGCGACGAAGTCGGGGCTGCCGGGCGTGGCCACGGCCTGCACGAACTCGACGATGGCGCTGCGCGAAGGCCCGTCGTTCCAGGAAGGCAGCGCAGCCTGCGGCCGCGATTGCGGTTCGGTGGCCGCGCAGCCGGCCAGCAGGCCCAGCGCCAGCAGCCAGGTCCAGGCGGTCAGGCGCCGCAGGCTTTGAAGTGGATCGATACGCCGCATCATTGTCTCCCCATGCGTGTTGCTCGTCGCGGTTGTACGGAATTCAGTTCCGCCGGCAAGGCGTGGCGGTCCGGGGCGCGGCGGCGCCAGGCCTTGCGCCAGCCGCGGCTGGCGGAGGCGAGCTGCCCGCGCCAGCCGGCATGCCCGGCGCCTGCGCCATACGCCTGGCGCAGCGCGTTTTCCGCCAGGCTGCGATCGGCCGGCGACATCCGCGCCAGCGCGCCGCGCAGCCCGACGGCGCCGCGGATGCGCCGCAGCCAGCGATAGCACGCGCTCAGGCCCGGCTCGGCGCCGCGCGCCTCGCGCCGCCAGGCGCGCCAGTAATAGGGTTCGCTGGCGCGCCAGCGCGCCTGCGCGCGTCGCAGGCCGGCCCGCAGCGCGCGCGCGAGCCGGCGCCACCAGGGCCAGCCCAGCCACAGCGCCAGCGCGGCGACGGCCGCGGCCAGCAGCGCCTGCATGGCGCCGGCGGGCAGCGCCCAGCGCAGGCCATGGCGCAGCTGCGCCAGGTCGTCGGCCAGCGAGAACGGCACCGCGGCCGCAGGCGCGGCGGCCACTTCGACTTCGCGGCCGGGCAGCGTCTGCGCGCGGGGTTCGCCGCTGGCGCCATCGGTCCAGTGCAGCGTGATGGGCGGCAAGGCGTAATGGCCAGGCTCCCGGGCCACGTAATCGGCCCGGTCGATGCGCTGGCCGCCCTTGAAGCGGCCGCGTCCGTCGGTCAGCGTCGTGACCTCGGGTTCGCGCGGATAGCGCTTGAAGTTCGGCACCTCGTCCAGCGGCGCGGGCTGCAGCAGCATGGCCTGCACGCCGTCGGCGCGCTGGGTGATGCTGCGCGTGATGCGTCCGCCCTGCACCAGCGGGTCGGGGGCGAGCGTGTAGTCCTGGGTGACGGTGAGTGCGCCCGCGACTTCACCGGGCTGCGCCTGCCCGGCGAACTCGATCTGCAGGGGCGCGCTGGCGGCCGTCGCGGCCGCGCCCGAGGGGCCGAGCTGCGCGCTCACGCTCAGCGCGGGGATGGCGATCGTGCCGGGCGCGGCCGCGCTCAGCAGGAAGGTGTAGCGCAGGCCGTTCAGCGGCACGCCGTCGCGGGTGTCGCGGATCAGTTCGGCCTGGCCGGAAGGCGGCGTCACCATCAGGCCGTTCACTTCCAGCGTGGGCAGTTGCGGCGGCTGGGTGAACCAGGTCGTGGTCATCACGTCCAGTTGCAGCTGCAGCGTGGCGCCGGTCTGCGCCTGCGCGGGCGCGCGCGCCGTGACGTACAGCTGCGGCGTGTCCTGGGCCCGGGCGGGCGCGGCCAGGATCAGCAGCAGCAACAGCAGCCAGCGGGTCAATGCGCGCATCATGGCCGCACCCCCGCGTCCTGGGCCGCGAACTTGCCGCGCAAAAAGCGCGCCGGCGACAGGGTCAGATTGCGCAGCCACACTTCCGCCGAGGCGGCCTGCTGCACCTGCACCGTGGCGAGCTGGCCGGCCTTGGCGCTGCGGTCGGCGATGGTCTGGTCCGGCGGTTCGGCCTGTTCGCCCTGCTGCTCCTGGCTCATGGCCGCCAGCAGCCGCGTCACGATGCCGCGATTGACCACGGCCGGCTCCCAGCCGGGCTTGAGCGCCAGCGCGCGGTCATAGGCGGCGAGCGCGGCGTCGTAGCGCCGCAGCCGGACCTGGGTGTTGCCCACGTAGAAATAGGCGTCGGCGCTGGTCAGTTGCGAAAACGCCTTCAGCGCGGCGGCGTAGTCGCCGGCGGCGTAGGCCGCGCGTCCCTTCCAGTAGGGGTCGGTGTAGTGGGCGGCGGCCGCCTGGTAATCGCCGCGTTCGAATGCGAGCCGGCCCTGCTGGTCGGGCGTCAGGAAAGCGTCGGCCAGGCCGCCGGCGCGCGTATCGGGCGGCGCGCCCAGCGCCAGCACGCCCGCCACCAGGCAAGCCTGCCAGCTCACGCGCCAGCCGCGCCGGACCGCGACCAGCGCCAGCAGCGCCAGGGGCCAGCACAGCCAGTAGCCGGCGTCCTTCCAGTGCGGCGGTCCGGAAAGCGCGTCCTGCACCGCTTCGAAGTGCTGCTGCGCGTGCAGCGTGATCCAGTCCAGATCGTCGGCGCTGGCCGTCAGGCTGCCCAGCGGCGCGCCGGCGGCGCGGGCCATATCGCGCAGCGCCGCCTCGTCGATGCCGCCCTGCGGCTGGCTGCGGCCAACGGCCATGATCAATACCTGCAGGTTGGCGGCGGCCTGGGCGCGCTGGCGCACCGCGTCCGCGGGCGCGGCGCCGTCGGTCATCAGCAGCAGCGTCCCGCCTGCGCGCTCGGCCGCCAGCACTTGCGCCGCCTGGTCGATGGCGCCGGCCACGTCGCGCCCTTCGCTCTGGATCAGTCCGGTGGACAGGGCCTGCACGAACAGGTCCAGCAGGTCGCGGTCATCGGTGGGCGGCAGCACCAGGTGGCTGCTGCCCGCGTAGGCGATCAGCCCGGTCCTGGCCCCGGCGCGGCGCGCCGCCAGGTCGCGCACGGTCTGCTTGGCGGCCTCCAGCCGCGACGGCGGCACGTCGGTGGCGTCCATCGAGGCCGACAGGTCCACCGCGACCACCAGCGGCGCCGTGTTGTCGAGGAAGCCGGGCTCGTCGCGCTGCCATGCCGGCCCGGCGGCGGCCACCGACGCCAGCGCCAGGAACAGCGCCAGCAGATCGAGCGGACGCGGACCGCGCGCGCCGGCCACGCGCACGGTCAGGTAAGGCAGCAGATGCGGGGCGATGCCGTGGCCGCGGCCGATGCCGGCCTGGCCGGCGCGCCCGGCCCACCACAGCGCGGCCGCCAGCGCCACGCCCAGCAGGAACCACGGCCGCAGGAAATGGAAGGCGCTCAGGTCCATGCGTCCTCCCTGCGCTTTTCCCGGCCCGCGTCCCCGCGGGCGCCGAGCCAGCCGCGCAAAGCGCCCGCCACGTGCCATAGCGCCAGCAGGCCGATGGCCGCCAGCAGCGGCACCCAGAAGTATTCGCGCGTGGGCTGGTGGCGCAGCGTCTTGACCTCCTGCGGCGTGAGACGGTCGAGTGTGTCGTACACCGCCTGCAGCGCGGCCAGGTCGGCGGCCTGGAAAAAGCTGCCGCCGGTGGCGCGCGCGATCGCCTGCAGCGCGCCGAAATCCACGCGGTCCTCGCCGCTGGCCCTGGGATCGCCGATGCCGATGGTGTGCACGGTGATGTGGTGCGCGGCGGCCAGCTCGGCCGCGCGCGGCGGCGGCACGGCGCTGCCGGTGTCGTTACCGTCGGTCAGCAGGATCATCACCTTGTCGCGCTCGTCGGCCGCGTCCAGCATGCGGATGCCCAGCCCGATCGCGTCGCCGATGGCGGTGTTCGGCCCCGCCATGCCGACGGCGGTCTGGTCCAGCAGCAGCTGCAGCGTGGCGTGGTCGCGCGTCAGCGAGGCCTGCGGATAGGCGCCGGTGCCGAACACGATCAGGCCCAGCCTGTCGTTCTTGCGCTTGGCGATGAAGTCGGCCACCACCGCCTTGACGGCCTGCCAGCGCGTCGCTGGCCGGCCCTGCGCGTCGCGGAAGTCGGCGCTGTCCATGGATTGGGAAATGTCCACGGCCAGCAGGATGTCGCGCACCGGTTCCGTATGGGTCAGCGGCGGCTCCACCCATTGCGGGCGCGCCAGCGCCAGCAGCACCAGCAGCCACACCGCGACGTTGAGCCACAGCTGGCCGCGGCCGGCCTGGACGCCCGGGCGCGACGGCGATTTGCCGGTAAGCCGCGCCATGGCGTCGAAGAACGGCGTGCGCAAGGCGCTGCGCGCCTGCACGTAGGGAGGCAGATAGCGGTAGGCCAGCCATGCCAGCGGCGCGGCGGCCAGCAGCCAGAGGTATTCAAGCCGCCACATGGCCGTGCTCCGTCCGGTGCTTTTCCATCCACAGGCGGCTGGCGGCCAGCAGCGCGCGCAGCGCCGCCGGATCGAGTCCGCGCACCGCCGCGTCGGGGGCATAGGCCAGCGTCGCCAGCAGGCGCGCGCCGTCGTCCGGCATGGCCGGGCCGCAGCGCCCCATCCAGGCCAGCCAGGCCGGGCCGGCCAGCGACGGCAGCGCGTCGTCGCGCGGACTTGCGGCCAGCGCGGTGCGCTTGAGCAGATCCGGCAGGCGGCGCAGCGCCAGCGGATCGGCGGCGGCCGCGGTTTCCAGGCGTCCGAGTTCGGCCAGCGCCTCGCGCCGGTAGCGGTTGTCGCGATGCCGGCGCCAGGCGCGCGCGCCAAACCAGATGGCCGCGGCGGCGGCGGCCAGGGCCACCGCGGCCCAGCCCCAGGTCTGCGGCCAATAGGAAACCGGCGGCGGCAGCGGCAGCTCGCGCAATTGGTCCAGGCCGGGCGGCGCGGCGCTCATGTCCGCCCTCCCCCCGGCCGCAGGCGGCCCAGTTCGCGGCGCAGCTGCATCAGCTCGTCCTGCGCCGTGTCTATGGTCAGCAGCGGCACGCGGCTGCGCCGCAGCAGGTCGGCCACTTCGCGCAGCCGGCCGCTGAAGAAATCCGCCAGCGGCTGGCGTTCGCGCTGCCGCCCCACCGCGATCTCCAGCTGCAGTTCGCCCTGGGTCACCAGCAGGCGGCCGCGCCGCGGAATGTTCTGCGCCATGGGGTCGAACACCAGCACCGCGATCACGTCGTTGTGGGCGGCCAGTTGCCGCAGGCGGCGCAGCGTCTCGTCGTCTGCGCCCGCGAAATCGCTGACGATGCAGACCAGGCAGTCGTGCGGCGCCTGGGCCAGGGCCGCGCGCAGCGCAGCGTTCAGGCCTTCGGGGCGCGGCGGCCCGGGGCGTTCGGCCGACAGGCCGCGATTGGCGCGCACGATCTCCGCCAGGAAACCGCGCACGCGGTCGCGGCTGCGCAGCGGCTTGACGCCGCGCTGGCCCTCGTCGTCGAACACGATGCCGCCGACCCGGTCGCCGGCGCGCAGCGCCATCCACGCGGCCGCGGCGGACAGTCTTGCGCCCACCGCGCACTTGAAGGCTCGCACCGAACCGAAATACATGTTCATGCGCTGGTCCGCCAGCACCAGCGTGGGCCGGTCGCGTTCCTCGGTATAGGCGCGCACGTAGGGCTTGCCATAGCGCAGCGAGGCCCGCAGGTCCAGCTGGCGCAGGTCGTCGCCGGCCACATAGCGGCGCAATTCCGCGAAATCCAGGCCCCGTCCGCGCAGCCGCGAGCTATGCAGGCCGGCCAGCACGCTGCTCAGCGGCTGGCGCGCCAGGAACGACAGCCCCGCCACGGCGCCTTCGAGGGCGACCAGCTCGGCCAGCGGAGGATGCACGGGATGCGGCTGCATGGGCCATCCTCAGGCGGGCACCGCGACGCTGTCGAGCAGCCGGTCGATCACCGCGTCGGCGGTCACGCCGTCGGCGACGGCGTCGTAGGACAGATGCAGGCGATGGCGCAGGATCGGATGGGCGACTTCGCGCACGTCGTCCGGCGAGCTGAAATCGGCGCCGGCCAGCCAGGCGTGCACGCGCGCGGCCCGGTCCAGCGCGATGGCGCCGCGCGGGCTGGCGCCGACCTGTATCCAGCGCGCCAGCTCCGTGTCGGCCGGGCTGCGCGTGGCGTTGACCAGGTCCACGATATAGCGGTCGACCGCGGCGGCCACGTGCACCGCCGCCGCTTCGGCGCGGCAGGCGAACAGGTCTTCCTGCGACAGCCTGTCGGCGCCCGCATGGGAATCGGACGGCTGGCGCAGCAGCGCCAGCATCGCCGCCTCGTCGGCCGCCGCGGGATAGCCGAAGCAGATCTTCATCAGGAAGCGGTCCATCTGCGCCTCCGGCAAGGGATAGGTGCCTTCCTGCTCTATGGGGTTTTGCGTGGCCAGCACCATGAACAGTTCGGGCATGGCGCGCGTCACGCCGCCCACCGTGATCTGGCGTTCCTCCATCGCTTCCAGCAAGGCCGACTGCACCTTGGCCGGCGCGCGGTTGACCTCATCGGCCAGGATCAGGTTGCCGAACAGCGGTCCTTGCTGGAACGTCACCCGGTTGCGCCCTTCGGCATCCTGCTGCAGCACGTCGGCGCCGGTGATGTCCGACGGCAGCAGGTCCGGCGTGAACTGGATGCGGCTCATGTCCGCCGCCAGGTGCGCGGCCAGCGTCTTGACGGTGCGCGTCTTGGCCAGGCCCGGCAGGCTTTCGAGCAACACGTGGCCGTCGGCCAGCAGCGCGATAATGATTTCGCGGATCACCCGCTCCTGGCCCAGCACCGAGCCGGACACTGCTTTTTCGAGCGCGAGAATGCCGTCGCGGTTCGCCATGCCCCTCCCCCGTAGACATCAAAACTGAAACGCGTTGCTCAGCGGCTTGCGACGCTTGCCTGTCTGGCCTGGGCCGTTTTCCATTGCTCCGGCGTCATGACGGTCCGGAAGCCGAGGTGCGACATGGGATTGAGCGGATCGGTGCCGCGCCGCGCGCTGGCGCGGTAGCTGATGCAATAGGTGTCGCTGCACAGGAAGGAGCCGCCGCGCGTCACGCGCTTGGGCGCCGAGGGCGGCACGATGCCGTCGTCCGGATCGAAGCTGTCGGACGGGCCGGCCGGGTCCTTGGGGGGCTGGCGGAACTGCGACTGGATCTGGAAGGCGTCGGCGCGGTACCAGTCGGCCGTCCACTGCCAGACGTTGCCGGCCATGTCGTAGAGGCCGTAGCCATTGGGCGTGTAGCTGCCCACCGGCGTCGTGCCGACCTGCACTTTTTCGTCCTTCACCACCGGGAACGGCTGCGCCTGCCGGGTGTCCCAGATGTTGGCCATGGCCTGCCCCTGCGGCAGCAATTCGTTGCCCCAGCTATAGGTGGCCTGCTCCAGGCCGCCGCGGGCGGCGTACTCCCATTCGGCCTCGGTGGGCAGGCGCTTGCCGGCCCACTTGGCGTAGGCCTGCGCGTCCTCGTACGACACCTGGACCACGGGATGGTCGTCCTTGCCGTCGATATTGCTGTTGGGGCCTTGCGGATGGCGCCAGTTGGCGCCCGGCACGAAACGCCACCAGCGCGAATAATCGCGCAGCGACACCTCGGTTTCGGTGCCGACGAACACCATGGCGCCGGGCACCAGCGCGCTCTCCGGCGGACGCGGCGTGCCGGCGGGCAACTGCGGCTGCAGGTCTTCCCAGCGGGGTTTTCTTTCCGCCGTGGTGACGTAGCCGGTGGCTTCGACGAAACGCCGGAATTGCGCGTTGGTCACGTCGTTCACGTCCATCCAGAAACCGCTGACGCGGACCTTGTGCGCGGGACGTTCGTTGGGCTGCGACATCTTGTGGTCGTTGCCCATGAGGAATGCGTTGCCGGGTATCCATGCCATGCCGGCCGGGCCGTTCTTGCCGTCGCCCAGCTTGACCACCGGCGCCTGAGGCGCGGAGGCGTCCGCGGAGCCCGCCAGATACGCGCCGAACGCGGCCGCAGCACCGAGAATCGCAGCCATTGCCAAACCGATCTTCAGCCCTTGCTTCACTTGCTTCTCCATCCTGGTAAGTCAAAGCCGAATGCCACGCATGGTGCGGTAATGCTGTTTTTATTTCTTGTTAGTGCCGGGAAAACCCGCAAGGGAAAACCCGGAAAGAAAACGCCTTTTAATGGCGTGCAGGCAGCGGTGCGAAAGCGGCGCTCGCCGCAGCGCGGTATTTTCCGTGCGAGTAGAGAAGATAATGCGTATCGCGCAAATACGCTATCCGAAAAGCGAAATCTCGGGGGCGTTCGGAAGGGTTTGTTGGATTAATAGTAATGCGCGCGTCACAGCCGCCGGGTATGCGTTGCAGCGCGCTGGATAATCACGCCCGGCCGCGATATCGGCGGTTTTAACGATGCAACCTTATATGTATATCGAAACAATATCGAACGGAAATATTGACGCCGTGTATTAATCGGCTTTTTTGGTGTGCCGCAGGCCGGCGTGCAAGGCGCCGGCGCCGCGTTGTATCCGCAGCTGGGGCTGACGGGCGGCGTGGCCACGGTCTACGCGGACCTGCTGCGCCTGTACAACGACCGCGACATGCTGGAGGAAGTGCTGCGCATCCGGCAGGAAAGCGAGCGCCTGGTGCGGATGCGTTATCGCGCGGGCTACGATTCCGAGGCCGATCTGCGCCAGGCCCAGGCCGGCCCGCCCGCGGTGCAGGCCGAACTGGCGGCGTCGGACGAACAGATCGGGCTTGCGCGGTTTCGCCTGGCGGCGCTGCTGGGCCTGGGCCCCGACGCCGCGCTGGAGATCCGGCGGCCGGCCAGACCGGTGCTGCGCGCCGCCGGGATGCCCGCCAACCTGCCGGCCGACCTGCTGGGCAGGCGGCCCGACCTGACCGCGGCGCGTTGGCGCGTGGAGTCGCTGTCCAGCCGGATCGACGCGCGCGAGGCGGACTTCTATCCGAATATCAACCTGAGCGCGGCGCTGGGCCTGCAGGCCCTGGGCGTGGGCAACCTGTTCCGGTCCGGCGCGGACTACGGCTCGGTCGGCGCGGCCTTCAGCCTGCCGATATTCGACGCCGGCCGGCGCCGCGCCGCCTACGGCGTGGCGCGCGCGGATTACGACGCCGCGGTCGCCAACTACGACGCGGCGCTGGCGCAAGCGCTCAACGAGATCGCCGGCATCGTGCTCAATGGCCGCTCGCTGGACGAACAGATCCGCCATGCGCGCGAGGCGCTGGACATGCAGCAGCGCGCCTGGGAACTGGCGCGCGCGCTACGCCGGCGGCGCGGCCGACTTCCAGTCGGTGCTGATCGTGGAGGACCGCCTGGCCACGCAGAAACGGGCGGTGGCGGCGCTGGACAGCCGACGCTTCGCGATCGACGTGGCGCTGCATCGCGCGCTGGGCGGCGGCTATGACGATGCCGCGCCCAGGCGCGGCAGCAGCCGGACGTAGAGCAGTTCGCATAGCAGCTCCACCAGGGTCTGCGCCAGGATCACGGCCGGCACCACGGGCACGGCGCCCGGGATCGCCAGGCCCAGCGGCAGCACCACCAGCGAGTTGCGGGTGGCTGCGCTGAACGAAATGGCGCGGGCCTGGCCGGCGGGCAGGCGCCACAGCCGCCCCATGCCCCAGCCGATGGCCGGCGCCAGCACGGCGTATGCCGCGTAGACCGGAACGGCCGCGACCACCGCGTCACGCGCCAGCCCCAGCCGCGGCGCCACCGCCGCGACCACCACGAAAAGCAGCAGCGCCGTGGCTGGAACCGGCAACAGGCCCAGCAGGCGCACCGTGGCGTCGGCCTGCCGGCTGCGGGCGGCGGCGGCCTGGCAGGCCGCGGCCAGCGCCAGCGGCAGCGCGATCAGCCAGACGAAGGCGCGCACGAACGGTTCCCACTGGACCAGCGCCGCGCCCTGCCCGTCCAGGAACACGCCCAGATAGACAGGCAACAGCAGCATCTGCGCGCCCAGCAGCGCCGGCGTGGCGGCCAGCAGCGCGCGCGCGTCGGCCCGGCCCAGGTGGGCGAAGGTCACGACGTAGTCTATGCAGGGCGTGAGCAGCACCAGCAGCATGCCGGCGCGGGCCAGCGGTTCGCCCGGCAGCCAGGGCAGCAGGCCCGCGACCAGCAGCGGGATGGCGATGAAGTTCGCCGCGAGCAGCGCGGCCAAAAACCGCAGATTGCCGGCCGCGCGCCGCAGTTCCGTGAGCGGCACCTGCAGAAAGGTCACGAACAGCATGAAGCCCAGCAGCGGTTCGATGGCGGGCGCCAGTTGCGTCGATGCCGGCACGCGCCAGGCCAGGAGCGCTGCGGCCGCGACTGCGGACAGATAGCAGGCGACCTGCCGCTCTTCCAGGAAATCTTTCAAGCGCGCCAACGGCATATCGGGGGGATGGGCCTCTGTTCGGAGGGGGGCATCATAGCGCGGGGCTATCCCCTTCCATCCGTCCGATATTGTTCGGAGCCGGCGCGCGGAATGTTCAGGACGATTTTTCGATGCCGCCGGCCGCCGCCGGCGCCTTGACCAGGAATTCCTTCAGGCTGGCCACGTTGTTCTTCTTGAAGATGCGGTTCTTGTAGGTGATCACGGTAGTGGGCGACAGGCCCAGTTCGCGCCCCACTTCCTTGGCGGTATGGCCCTGGCGCAGCAGTTCGGCCACCTGGATCTCGCGCCAGGACAGGCCACAGGCCCAGTTCGCCGCGCGCGCCGGTTCGGCGTGCGCGCCGCACAACTGGTGGTGGCGCCGCGCCAGCGCGAGCAGCAGCGGCGCGCGCACGCGCAGCAGCTCGGTGACTTCGGGCCTGTGCATGCGCGAAAAGTACAGGTTCACGTAGCTGATGCCGTCGCCGCGCGCGCCGATGAGCGAAATCTTGCTGGCGAATCCCGGCCGCTCGAAGAGCACGCGCCGGTACTGCGTGTCCGAAATGTGCTCGGGCGACTCCGGGCGGATGATCGGCTCCGGATGGCGCTCGGGCTGGCACGCCATGTCGCGCAGCAGCGCGTAATTGGGGTCGCGGCGGTAAAAGCCGTCGTCCACATAGACATTGGTGGTCCATTCGATGAGCGACTGGTTCAGCAGGCTGGCCGACGACGAGTACCGCACCTGCCCGTCATGGCCGTACAGCACGTGCGACACATGATCGGCGGCGACGCCCTCGCGCAGGGACAGCAGCAGCGCGGCATGGAACATCGGACCGCCCAGGTCCATCACGGCGGACTCCACCCATCGGTCCGGCTCCGCCGCCGCGGGTAGCGGATTGCTTGTCTCTTCCATGGTTCTGTCATTCCCCGCTTGCGCGTGTTTTTTCCCATTCTACGGTCATCCAGGACCGATGCGTGTCCTCGTCCGTGAGGACATGACGAAGCCATTACACGCTCCTAGAGTGGTAACCGCAACGCAGTGCCATGAGATTAATCAAACTATCAGGGAAAACCATGAAAGAGCTTCCCATCTACGCTTACAAGCGACCCGAGGAGATGGACCACCCTTGCGCCGAGCCGCATCCGGTGGTCGTCGTGGGGGCCGGCGTGACCGGCCTGACGATGGCGCTGGACCTGGCGCGCCGCGGCGTGCCCGTGGTGGTGCTGGATGACGACAACACGGTCGGCGTGCGCGGCCTGGCCTCGCGCGGCATGGTCTGGGCCCAGCGCTCGCTGGACATCCTGGACCGGCTGCGCGCGGTCGGCGACATCGTCGGCACCGGCGTGCACTGGAACGTCGGCCGCGTGCTGTGCAAGGACCAGGCCGTGGCGTCTTTCACGCTGCAGGACCAGCCCGACATGCGCCACAACGGCTTCGTGAACCTGCAACAGTATTACCTGGAGTCCTTTCTGGTCGATGCGCTGGTGCAAGAACCGCTGGCCGAGCTGCGCTGGCTGAACCGGGTCACCGGCATCGAGCCGGGCAAGAACGGCCCCGCCACGCTGGAGGTCGAGACCCCGGACGGCCCCTACCGCGTCAGCGCGCAATGGGTGATTGCCTGTGACGGCGCCAACAGCCCGATCTGCGGCATGCTGGGCCTGCGCCCGCGGGTGCACGACCGCACCGAGGACCGCTGGGTCATCATCGACATCGTCCTGCGCAACACCACCTGGCCCGAAGAGCGCTGGACCTGGCTGGACGCCCAGAGCAACCACGGCCGCGCGGTCTGGCGCCACAAGATGGCCGACGACACCTGGCGGCTGGACTTCCAGCTGCGTCCCGAAGAGGACGCCGCGCAGGCGGTCACCGAAGCATCCATGCGCCAGCGCGTCTGGGACCTGCTGGGCGAGAAAGTGGAGTTCGACATCGCCTGGCACGGCGTCTGGGCCTACCGCCACGAATGCCTGGACAACCTGCGCCACCACCATGTGCTGTTCGCCGGCGACTCGGCCCACCTGCTCGCGCCCTTCGGCGCGCGCGGCGGCAACGGCGGCATCCAGGACGCGGACAACCTGGGCTGGAAGCTCGCGCTGGTGCTGGCCGGCAAGGCCGACGAGTCGCTGCTGGACACCTATAGCGTGGAACGCCGGCACGCGGCGATGGAAAACATCCGCCAGGCGCGCCGCTCCGCCCGCTTCGTCTATCCGGCCCCGGGCAGCTCGGCCGCCATGTGGCGCGACGCCATCATCGCGCTGGCCCCGACGCACGAAACCGTGGCCCGCATGGTCAATACCGGCCGCCTGTGCATGCCCGCCGTCTATCCCCCCTCGTCGCTGGTGCGCGGCGCGCACGCCCATGCCGGGCGCGCGCTGCCCAACATCGTGCTGCGCCGCGCCGATGGCCTGACGCTGTACGACGTGGCCGGACCGTGGTTCACGGTGCTGGTGTTCGGCGACGCGCTGCCGGCTGGCGCGCCCGCCGGGCAGGACGAGGACGCCCTCGTGAAATGGGTGGCCGTCGGCCCGCTGTGCGACGAACGCGGGCGCGCCGCGCTGGCGCACCAGCTCGGCGTCGCGATGGACGGCCAGGCCTGGCTGCTGCGTCCCGACCAGCACGTCATGGCCGCCAGCGCGCCCGAGGTGCAGGACCCCGACGCGCTGCTGGCCTGGGTGGCCGAGGCGCTCGGCCGGGCCTCCGCCCTCTCCTCCTCGTTCCAATCCTTCCCGGAGGCCAGCAGCCTCCCCAAATTCGGAGATGCCAGCCATGTCGCTTTCTCAGCAACAGCTTGACGATCTGCTCGAGCGCCTGGTGGCGCTGACGGACGTGCCCGACCCCGTGGCCCAACGCGACCGCCTCGCGCGGCTGTCGCTGTGCCTGATCGAAGCCCTGGACGACGGCCCCCGGGCCCAGGCGATCCTGGACCAAACGCTGGCGGACCATCCGGATGCGCCGGCGCTGACCCTACCCTGAAGGAGACGGCGCAATGACGCTCAATCCATCGCAGTCCAACCAGTCCATCAAGGGCCTGCACCACTTCGCCTGGCGCTGCCGCGACGCCGAGGAGACCCGCCGCTTCTACGAAGACGTGCTGGGCCTGCCGCTGGTCCACGTCATCAAGGAGGAGCGCGTGCCCTCGACCGGAGAACTGTGTCCCTACGTGCACCTGTTCTTCGAGTTCGCGGACCACTCCTACATCGCCTTCTTCGACCTGGGCGACAACCGGCTGAGCGAGTTCGATCCGGACACCCCGCGCTGGGTCAACCACTTCGCCATGGAGATCGACAGCGAGGCCGAACTGGAGCGCATGCGCCGGCGGCTCGTCGAACACGGCATCGAAGTCGTGGGCCCGACGGACCACCACTTCATCCGCTCGATCTATTTCTTCGACCCCAACGGCATCCGGCTGGAACTGACCGTGCGCGTGCCCAAGGACGAATACGTCAGCCGCAAGCGCCGCAGCGCGCATGACGAGCTGGCCGCCTGGACCCTGGACAAGGCCGCCGGCCTCAAGCCCGGCGCCACCGGCACCAGCAGCGCCGAGCGCCGCCGTGAACACGCCGGCTGAGGCCGCCCGCCACCCCCCATCCAAAAGTAAAGGAACACCATGAGCAAACCCTTCGCCTCCCAGGCCGACCTGACGGAAAAAAAGGTCTCCTTCCAGCGCCTGTCCGAGAACGCCTACGCCTATGTGGCCGACGGCGATCCCAATTCGGGCGTGATCATCGGCGACGATTGCGTGATGGTGGTCGACGTGACCGCCACGCCGGCCATGGCGCAGGGCCTGATCCGCGCGATCCGCGGCGTGACCGACAAGCCCATCCGCCACGTCGCCCTCACCCACTACCATGCCGTGCGCGTACTGGGGGCCTCGGCCTTCGCCGCCGAGGGCGCGGTCAACGTGTTCGCCAGCCGCGGCACCCATGACCTGATCGTGGAACGCGGCCAGGCCGACATGGATTCGGAGATCGGCCGCTTCCCGCGCCTGTTCCAGTCCGTCGAGACCATCCCCGGGCTGACCTGGCCCACGGTGGTGTTCGAACGCGAGCTGACCATCTTCCTGGGCAGCCTGGAAGTGCGCATGCTGCACCTCGGGTCCGCCCATACGCGCGGCGACTCGGTGGTGTGGATTCCGTCGCAGGGCATCTGTTTCTCCGGGGACCTGGTGGAGTTCAACGCCGGCGTCTACACCGGCGACGCCCACCTGGCCGACTGGCCGTCCACGCTGGACAAGCTGCAGGCGCTGCAGCCGCGCCAGATGGTGCCGGGCCGCGGCCCCGCGCTGACCACGCCGGAAGGCTGCCGCGAAGCCATCGACTACACGCGCAGCTGGGTGCAGACCCTGTACGGCTGCGCCCAGGACGGCGTGGCCAAGGGCAAGAGCCTGAAGCAGGTCTACGAAGACACGCGCCGCGTGATGGATCCGAAGTTCGGCCACGTCTTCATCTACGAGCACTGCATTCCGTTCGACATCTCCCGCGCCTTCGACGAGGCCAGCGGCATTTCGGTGCCGCGCGTCTGGACCGCCGAGCGCGATCGCGAGATGTGGGCCGCGCTCACCGCCTGATCCTGCGGCCCCCCTGGCGGGGGCCGCCCTCTATCTACGGAGCAATCTGAATATGAAACTCGCCACCCTGACGAACGGCACCCGCGATGGCGAACTGGTCGTCGTGAACCGCAACCTGACGCGCATGCGCGCCGTTCCGCACATCGCCGCGACCCTGCAGCAGGCGCTGGACGACTGGGCCCGCAAGGCCCCGCTGCTGCAGGCCGAATACGAATCGCTGGATTCCGGCGCCGGCCCCAGCCAGTCCTTCGACCCGGCGCGCTGCGCCGCCCCGCTGCCGCGCGCCTACCAATGGCTGGACGCCTCGGCCTACCTGAACCACGTGGACCTGACGCGCCGCGCCCGCGGCGGCGAAATGCCGCCCTCGTTCCTGACCGATCCGGTGATGTATCAGGGCGGCTCGGACGACTTCATGGGGCCGCGCGAAGACATCACGGCCGCCAGCGAGGACCTGGGCGTGGACCTGGAAGCCGAGGTCATCGTGGTCACCGACGACGTGCCGCTGGGCGTGGACGCGGACAAGGCGCTGGATCACGTGGTGCTGCTGGGCCTCATCAACGACGTGACGCTGCGCAACATCGTGCTGCCGGAACTGGCCAAGGGCTTCGGCTTCGTGCAGGGTAAGCCGGCCTCGGCGCTGTCGCCCGTGCTGGTCACGCCCGACGAGCTGTCGCCCTACTGGCGCGGCGGCAAGCTGCACCGCGCCATGCACGTCTGGCTCAACGACAAACAGATCGGCCAGCCCCAGGCCGGCGAGGAAATGCAGTTCCATTTCGGCGAACTGATCGCGCATGCGGCCCGCACCCGCCGCCTGGGCGCCGGCACGCTGCTGGGCAGCGGCACCATCTCCAACGCCAGCGACGCCGCCGGCGTCTGTTGCCTGGTGGAGGCCCAGGTGCGCGAAAAGCTGCGCGACGGCGCGGTCAGCACGCCCTTCCTCAAGCATGGCGACCGAGTCCGCATCGGCATGCGCGACGACGCGGGCCAGAGCTTGTTCGGCGACATCGAGCAGGCCGTGCGTATCCCGGGCACCCGCCCCCTGCCCCAGACCGCGCCGGCGGCCGAAACGGCCACGGCCTGAACGGGCAAGGCAAGCTGCGCCGCCGCGCCCACCCGGCGCGGCGGCGCCCTCTCTGAAGAACACACAAAAACAGGACCCGCTGCAAGCCCCCCAAGGAGACATCCATGCAGACAGAACTTTCCGCCGCCGGCGCCGCGGGCGCTCCCGCTGCGCCCGGCGCACTGGTCAGCGCCGAAGACCGCAAGGTGCTGGCGGCCACGCTGGTCGGTTCGGCCATCGAGTGGTACGACTATTTCATCTACGTCCAGGCCGCCGGCCTGGTGCTGGGGTCGCTGTTCTTTTCCCCCTTCGCCAAAGAAAACCCCGAGCTGTCGCTGATCCTGTCGTTCGCGACGGTGGGCGTGGCCTTTCTGTTCCGGCCGCTGGGCGCGATATTCTGCGGCTACATGGGCGACCGCTACGGCCGCAAGCGGGTGCTGGCCGCCACGCTCATCCTGATGGGCGTGTCCACGTCGCTGATCGGCGTGCTGCCCACTTACGCGCAGATCGGCATCTGGGCGCCCATCATGCTGGTGGCGCTGCGGGTGCTGCAGGGCTTCTCGGCCGGCGGCGAATGGGGCGGCGCGGCCCTGATGGCGGTGGAGCACGCGCCCGGCAACCGCCGCGCGCTGTTCGGCGCCTTTCCGCAGATCGGCGTGCCGCTGGGCATGATCGTGGCCACCGGCGTGCTGTGGTGCATCACGGCGGCGATCGGTTCGGACAACTTCATGGCCTGGGGCTGGCGCATTTCGTTCCTGCTGTCCATCGCGCTCATCATCGTCGGGGTGATCATCCGCCGCGCGGTGGAGGAATCGCCGGTGTTCCTGGAGATGCGCTCGCGCCGCAGCCATTCCTCGGCGCCGCTGGGCACGCTGCTGCGCAAGCATCCGCGCGAGATCCTGCTGACGACGCTGATCTTCGTGGGCAACAGCACGGGCGGTTACCTGCTGGTGGGCTTCTTCATCAGCTACGGCAGCCGGGCGCTGCACATGCCGGCCCAGGAAGTGCTGATGATCTGCACGCTGGCGGCGGTCTGCTGGCTGGGCTCCACGCTGCTGGGCGGCTGGCTGGGCGACCGCATCGGCCGCGTGCGCACCTTCCAGCTGGGCTACGTGCTGCTGGCGCTGTGGGCCATTCCGATGTGGAGCTTCATCGACTCGGGCGACGTCACCAAGTTCGCGTTCGCCCTGGTGGTGCTGGCCGTGCCGCTGGGCCTGACCTACGGCCCGCAGGCGGCGCTGTATGCCGAGATGTTCCCGGCGGACGTGCGCTATTCGGGCGTGTCCACGGGCTATGCGCTGGGCTCCATCTTCGGCGGCGCCTTCGCCGCCATGATCGCCCAGGCCATCATCACGGCCACCGGCCTGTCCTGGATGGTGGGCGTCTACCTCATCGTGATGGCGGCGATATCGTTCATCGCGGTGACGCTGGTCAAGGACCGTCCGGGCACCAACCTGCACGCCGACTGAAGCGGGCCCATGACGCCCCGGCGGGCGTCATGGGTATTGTCCGCAAATCCCGCCGGGGGGGAATAAGATTGCCGCCTTGCAACTGTAGGCGCCCCCCCTGATGCTGTCCTTCTCCGAATTGCTTGCCCAGGGCGCCGCGCACGCCTGGCTGTTCATTCCCAGCGCCATCCTGCTGGGCGCCCTGCACGGGTTGGAGCCCGGCCACTCCAAGACCATGATGGCCGCCTTCATCGTCGCGATCCGCGGCACGGTGTGGCAGGCGGTGCTGCTGGGGCTGACGGCGACGGTGTCGCATACCCTGGTGGTCTGGGGCATCGGCCTGGGCGGCATGCTGCTGTGGCAAGGCGTGGACGCCGAGGCCATAGAGCCCTACTTCCAGCTGGCCTCGGGCGTGGTCATCGTGCTGATCGCGATCTGGATGTGCTGGCGCACCTGGCGCGAACAGCAGGCGGCGCACGGCCACCATCATCACCACCACCATCATCACGACCACGATCACCACCACCATCATCACGACGACGATGGGCAATACCAGGACGCGCACCAGCGCGCGCACGCCAGCGACATCCAGCGCCGCTTCGCCAACCGGCGCGTCACCAACTGGCAGATCGCGCTGTTCGGCCTGACCGGCGGCCTGATTCCCTGTCCGGCCGCCATCACGGTGCTGCTGCTGTGTCTGCAATTGAAGGAGTTCACGCTGGGCGCGGTGCTGGTGCTGTGTTTTTCCATCGGGCTGGCCATCACGCTGGTGACGGTGGGCGCGGTCGCGGCGCTGGGCGTGCGCCACGCGGCGCGGCATGCGCCCTGGCTGGGCGCGCTGGCGCGGCGGGCGCCGTACCTGTCCGGGGTGCTGATCATAGCCGTGGGCATTTATGTGGGCCTGCTGGGCTGGTCCAACCTGCCGGCGGCCTGAATTCCCGGTCGGCGGGCGCGGTCTTGGAGGGCCGCCGCGATGGGGGGATAATGGTTTTTTCACCCTGCCGAAAGAGGATGCCGATGTCCCGCTGGACCTTTTACTCCGCCCCTGGCACTTGCGCGCTTGCCACCCATATCGCCCTGCATGAAGCCGGCGCCGACTTCGATCTGGTCAAGCTGGATTTCAGCGCCGGGCAGCAGCAAAGCCCCGAGTACCTGCGCGTCAACCCCAAGGGCCGCGTGCCCGCGCTGGCCACCGAACACGGCGTGCTGACCGAGACCCCGGCGCTGCTGGCCTTCGTGGCGCAGCGCTTTCCCGAGGCCGGGCTGGCGCCGCTGGACGATCCGTATGCGTTCGCGCGCATGCAGGAACTGAACAGCTATCTGGCCTCCACCGCCCACGTGGCGCACGCGCACAAGCGGCGCGGGGCGCGCTGGGCCGACGATCCGGCCGCGCACGAGGCCATGCGCGCCAAGGTGCCGCAGGCCATGACCGCCTGCGCGGCCTACCTCGAAACGCAGATCGCCGGCCCCTGGATCGCCGGCGAGCGCTACAGCGTGTCCGACGGCTACCTGTACACCATCGGCAGCTGGCTGGAAGCCGACGGCGTGGACATGGCCAAGTTTCCCAAGCTGACCGACTACCTGGAGCGCGTCGAGGCGCGCCCGGCCGTGCAGCGCGCCCGCGCCGAAGCCCAGGCCTGACGGCCTTGCGGGCGGCCGACAGCGCCGCCCGCCATCCTGCGCTTATTCCGCAGACAGTTTCAGTTTCCTGATCCAGTCGCCGAAGCGCGCGATTTCCGACTGGTAGAACGCGCCCAGCTCCTGCGGCGTGCGGTAGGCGCCTTCGGCCGATTGCGCGTCCAGGCTTTTCTGCACCTCGGGATTGGCCAGCGCGGCCTTGTTGGCCGCGTTCAGTTTCTGCACCACGGCCTCGGGCGTGCCGGCCGGCGCGAACAGCGCATACCACTGCGAGAACTCCAGCCCCGGATAGCCGGCCTCGGCCATGGTGGGCACGTCGGGCAGCGCGCGCGTGCGCTGCGGATGGGCGACCGCCAGGATCTTGATGCGGCCGGACGCCTGCTGCGTAGTGGCCGAGGCCGTGCCCACGAAGGCCAGGTCGACCTGGCCGCCCATCGCGTCCGTGACGGCCGGGCTGTCGCCCTTGTACGGCACGTGCACCATGTCCAGGCCGGTGGCGGCCTTGAAGGCCTCGCCGGTGAGGTGGCCCGTGCCGCCCACGCCGCTGCTGCCGAAGGACAGGCGGTGGGTCTTGCCGTAGGCCAGCAGGTCCTGCACGCTGTCGATGCCCAGCCCGGCGTTGACCACCATCACGATGGGCACCGACGCCACCATGGCCACGGGCGTGAAGTCCTTGCTGGCGTCGTAGGGCTGTTTCTTGTACAGCGTGGGATTGGTGCCGTGCGTGGCGCTGTTGCCCATGAGGATGGTGTAGCCGTCCGGCGTGGACTTGGCCACGGCCGACGCGCCTATCATGCCGTTGGCGCCGCTTTTGTTGTCGACCACGATATTGGCCTTCAGCGACTCGCCCATGTAGCGGGCCATCAGGCGCGTCAGGTAATCGTTCGCTCCGCCGGCCGCGTAGGGCGAAATGAACTGCACGGGCCGGTCCGCGGGATATTCCGCGAGCGCAGGCAGGGCCAGGCCCGCGGCCAGCAGCCCTGCTCCGATGCGGCCGGCCAGCCGCAATCCGAATGGACGAAAGTTCAGCATAGGGTGTCTCCTCAGACTGTGCGTGGATTTTTGGAATACCGGAACCGGCTTGCCCTTCGGTTCACGTCGTCCGCAGTCTAAGAGGCGGGCGGCGGCCGTGCGCCGCCCGCTGGCGCGCGCCGCGCAGATTCGGGTCCACTGTGTGGAATTCCGGCGCCCGTTCAGGCCAGCGCCAGCGTGGGCATGGCGTACGGGACGCGGTCGCGGTCCACGTAGCCGCGCAGCTCGGCCTCGATCGAGCGCACGGTATCGTCCAGGCAGCGCACCACCATCTCCAGCCGGTCGTGCCCCAGGCGCGAGGCCAGCGTGGACACGCTGATGCCGGCGGCCGGCGTGCCGTCGGGCGCGCGGATCGCCATGCCGACCGAATGCACCGGCGGCTCGTCCATGACCTTGTTGGTGGCGTAGCCGCGGCGGCGGGTGCTTTCGATACTGGCCCGCAGGGCCGCCTCGGTAAAGCGCGGGCTCTTGCGGCGCGTGCGCTCGACGTTGATGCGGCAGATGCGGTCGATCTCGTCGTCGGGCAGCGCGCTCAGCAGCGCCAGGCCGCTGGCGCCGACGTTCAGCGGCCGGTGCCGGCCCACGTCGTGCACGAACATCTTTATGGGGAAAGCGCCGTCGGCGCGCGCCACGCAGATGCCGTCGAAACCCGAGCGCACGGTCAGGAACACCGTGTCGCCGGTGTGCTCGGCCACCGCTTCCACATAAGGCAGGCAGATGTCGCGCACCGCCAGCTTGGGCGCGGCGGCCAGGCCCAGCTCGTAGGCCAGCGCGCCCAGGTAATAGCGCTTGCTCTGCAGGTCCTGGCGGATCAGCTTTTCGGCCACCATGCCCTGCAGCAGCCGGTGCGCGGTGGGACGTTCCAGCCCGGTGCGCCGATACAGCTCCACCAGCCGGCTGCCGCTGCGGTTGTTGACCGCGATGATGCGCAGCAATGCGATGGCGCGCTGCAATGACTGGGTGCCCGCGGCGCCGATGGCGCCGCCGGTGCTGGCCTGGTTCATGATGGTCTCCTCGCCCGCGGCCGGGCCGCGGGGCGTGTTTTTAATGGTCTACATTGCGGACGCTTGTTTTGCCGTCATTGTGCCCCCTGCCCCGCGCCGGTTGAAGCGCGAGTTCACGATACGGACTCTTTTTGCGGCGGCCGGCCGGGCCCGGGCGCGGCCCGCGGGCCAAAACGCCGCAACATAGGGGCCTGTTATCTCCGCAACCGAACTGGAAGGCCATGGCACTGGAGCAAGAACTGATCGTCCGCCTGGAGGCGGGCGTGCTGTGGCTGACGCTGAACCGGCCCGACCGCCGCAACGCGCTCAGCCCTGCCCTGTATGAGGCGCTGCGGGACGCGCTGGAGGCCGCCGGGCGCGATCCGGCGGTCGGCGCCGTGGTGCTGGCCGGCGCGGGCGGCGCCTTTTGCGCGGGCGGCGACATGGACCGCATGCGCCGCCAGGCCGAGTCCGCGCCGCCCTCGCCCGCCCAGCGCATCGCCGCCATGCGCGGGCGCACCCGCATCGTCGAATACCTGCACGGCATGCCCAAGCCCGCCATCGCCATGATCCGCGGCGCGGCCGTGGGCGCGGGGCTGTCGCTGGCGCTGGCCTGCGACCTGCGTTATGGGGATGCCAGCGCCAGGCTGCGCACCGGCTTTATCGGCGCGGGCGTGCCGGGCGATTTCGGCGGCCATTATTTCCTGCCGCGCATCGTCGGCCCGGCCAAGGCGCGCGAACTCTACCTGCGCTCGCCGATGCTGTCGGCCGCGCAGGCCGAGCGCCTGGGCCTGCTCAATGCGGTCTACGACCCGGACCGGCTCGAACCGGAGGTGGCCGCCATCGCCGGCGCCCTGGCCCGCGGCCCGCAGCCGGCCGTGGCCCGCATGAAGGAAAACCTCAATGACGGCCTGGCGCTGGACCTGGCCGCCCTGCTCGATCGCGAATGCGAGCGCCACGTCGAATGCGTCGACAGCCCCGATCACCGCGAGGCGGTGCTGGCGTTCACGCAGAAGCGCGCGCCCGTGTTCCAGGGGGCGGCCTGATCCGTCCGGCCTCGCAACAAGTTTCCCGACCATCCAAGTAAGGAGTTTCGATGTCCACACTATGCAAAGACCGGGTCGTGATCGTGACCGGCGCCGGCCGCGGCATCGGCCGCGAATACGCGCTGCAGCTGGCGCGGCTGGGCGCGCGCGTCGTGGTCAACGACCTGAGCGTGTCGCGCTCGGGCGAGGACACCGGCGAGAGCACCGCCGCGGCCGTCGTGCGCGAGATCGTCGAAGGCGGCGGCCAGGCCATCGCCAACCACGAGAACGTGGCCGACTTCGCCGGCGCCAGGCGCATGATCGAGGCGGCGCTGGACCACTACGGCGCGCTGCACGGCCTGGTCAACAACGCCGGCATCCTGCGCGACCGCACGCTGTGCAATATGAGCGAAGAGGAATGGGACGCCGTCATCGAGGTGCACCTGAAAGGCACGTTCGCGCCGTCGCGCCACGCGGCCGCCCACTGGCGCGACCTGTACAAGAAGACCGGCGAGCCGGTCGGCGGGCGCATCGTGAACACCTCTTCGTCCTCGGGGCTGTACGGCAATATCGGCCAGATCAACTACGGCGCGGCCAAGGCGGGCATCGCCGCCATGACCATCATCGCCGCGCGCGAGCTCAAGCGCTACGGCGTGACGGTCAACGCGATCAATCCCCATGCCCAGACCCGCATGACCGAAGGCCTGCGCGAGCGCAGCGCCGCAGAGATCGAGGCGCGCCATCCGCGCTGGATCGCCCCGGCGGTGGCCTGGCTGGTCAGCGCCGAGAGCAGCGACGTGACCGGCCGCATCTTCGAGCTGGGCGGCGGCCATCTGGCGGCGATGGAAGGCTGGCGCCGCGGCCCCGCGGCCGAGCCGGTCGACGACGCCGCGCGGATCGGGCCGGTGCTGCGCGACCTGGCGCAGCGCGCCCGCCGCAACGTCGATATGAAAGGCCACGATCTGGACTGACCCGGGAGAGCCTGCCGTGATCGACAAGCAAGTGAGTTCCATAGCCGAAGCCGTGGCCGGCATCAAGGATGACTCGGTCATCCTGGTCGGCGGCTTCGGTTCCTCCGGCCGTCCGGCCGATCTGATGGAGGGCCTGCTGGACCTGGGCGTCCGGGGCCTGACCATCGTGGCCAACAACGCCACCGTCGGCGACGACATCGTCAGCGAGCTGATGGCCGCCGGCCGCATCCGCAAGGTGGTGTGTTCGTTTCCGCGCGGCCTCAAGGGCCGCACGATCTTCGACGAGCTGTACGGCGCGGGCAAGATCGAACTGGAGCTGGTGCCGCAGGGCACGCTGGCCGAGCGCATCCGCGCCGGCGCGGCCGGCATCGGCGGTTTCTTCACGCGCACCGCGGCCGGCACCCGCCTGGCCGAGGGCAAGGAAACCCGCGTCATAGACGGGCAGACCTACGTGCTGGAGCACCCCATCAAAGGCGACGTGGCGCTGCTCAAGGGCCTGCACGGCGACCGCTGGGGCAATCTGGTCTATCACCGCGGCGCGCGCATCAACAACCCGGTCATGGCCGGCGCGGCCAGGCTGGTCGTCGCCCAGGTGCGCGGCATCGTGCCGCTGGGCGCGCTGGACCCGGAACACATCGTCACGCCGGGCGTTTTCGTGGATCGTTTAGTGGAGGTGCCCAATGAGCGCAAGGCTTAGCCGCCAGGATATCGCCCGCGTCGCCGCCCGGGACATACCGGACGGCGCCTGCGTCAACCTCGGCATCGGCCTGCCGACCCTGATCGCCGACCACGTGCCGCCCGGCCGCGAGCTAATGCTGCACAGCGAACAGGGCCTGCTGGGCCTGGGGCCGGCGCCGGCCCCGGGCGAGGAAGACTACGACGTGATCAACGCCGGCAAGCTGCCGGTGACGCTGCTGCCCGGCGCCTCGGTGTTCAGCCACAGCGAATCGTTCCTGATGATCCGCGGCGGCCATATCGACATCGCCTGCCTGGGCGCGTTCCAGGTGGCGGCCAATGGCGACCTGGCCAACTGGACCGTGGACGCCCCCGGCCAGATCCCGGGCGTGGGCGGGGCCATGGACCTGGCGGCCGGCGCCGAACAGGTCTGGGTGCTGATGGAACACTGCACCCGCGACGGCGCGCCGCGCATCCTGGAGCAATGCAGCTATCCCCTCACCGCGCCGGACTGCGTGGACCGCATCTACACCGATCTGGCGGTGATCGACGTCACCGCCGCGGGACTGGTCGTGCGCCGCCTGGCCGAAGGCTGGACGCTGGAGGCGCTGCAGGCGCTTACCGGCGCCCCGCTGACGCTGGCGCCGGACTGCTCGCCCTACCGCGCCGACCTATAGAGAAGACAAGGAGCACAATGTGCAGACCGCAGTAACCCGCATGCTCGGCATCGAGCATCCCATCGTCCAGGGCGGCATGCAGTGGGTGGCCCGCGCCGAACTCGCCGCGGCCGTCTCCAACGCCGGCGCGCTGGGCATACTGACCGCGCTGACCCAGCCCAGCCCCGAGCACCTGCGCCGGGAAATCGCCCGCATGCGCGAGATGACGGACCGCCCCTTCGGCGTGAACCTGACCTTCCTGCCCACGCTCAAGCCGGTGCCGTACGCCGAGTACCGCGACGCCATCATCGAATCGGGCGTCAAGATCGTGGAGACGGCCGGCAACAATCCCGGCGAACACATGCCGGCCCTGAAGGCCGCCGGCGTGCGCGTGATCCACAAATGCACCACCCCGCGCCATGCCCGCAAGGCGCAGGAGATCGGCGTGGACATCGTGTCCATCGACGGCTATGAGTGCGCCGGCCACGTGGGCGAGAACGACATTCCGGGCCTGATCCTGATTCCGGCCACGGTGGCGCAGGTGTCGATACCGGTGATCGCCTCGGGCGGCTTCGGCGACGCGCGCGGCCTGGTGGCCGCGCTGGCCCTGGGCGCCGAGGGCATCAACATGGGCACGCGCTTCATGTGCACCCGGGAGTCGCCGGTGCACGAGTCGATCAAGCAAGCCATCACCCGCTCCACCGAAACCGACACCCGGCTGATCCTGCGCAGCCTGCGCAACACCAGCCGCGTCTGGGCCAACCAGCTGTCGGCCGAGGTGGTGGCGCTGGAGCGCGCCGGCGCGGGCATCGACCGCATCGGTCCGCTGGTGGCCGGCGCCAAGGGGCGCGGCGTCTACGAAAGCGGCGACGTCGAAAGCGGCATCTGGACCGTGGGCATGATCCAGGGCCTGATCGACGACATTCCGGCCTGCGGCGACCTGGTGCGCCGCATCATGGACCAGGCCCACGGCCTGGTGTCCGGACGCCTGGCCGCCCTGCTCTGACCCATTCTTTCTTACCTGGAGGCAGCCCATGCTGACTTTGGAAACCCCTTACGAACTCGAAGCCCACGTCGGCAAAGTCCTGGGACGGACCGGCTGGATCGAAGTCACCCAGCCCATGATCGACGAATTCGCCCGCCTGTCGGGCGACGACAACTGGATCCACGTGGACGTGGAGCGGGCCCGGCGCGAACTGCCGGACGGCAAGACCATCGCCCACGGCATGCTGACGTTCTCGCTGATGTCCGGCATGGGCGGCGAGATCGTGCAGGTGCGCCAGCGCGGGCGCGGCATCAACTACGGCTCCAACAAGGTCCGCTTCACCGCGCCGGTGCAGGTGGGCTCGCGCATCTGCCTGGAGCGCAGCCTGGTGGCCTTCGAACGCCTGGAAGGCGCGGTGCGCCTGACCTACGGCAACACCATGTACCGCGAAGGCCAGGAACGCCCGGTCATGGTGGCCGAAACGCTGAACCTGATGTACGAAAAGGGCAAATGATGAGAGTCGACGACGCAGCCGGCACGGGCGCGCCCTATGCGCGTTACGTGCGGCATCTGAAGGCCGGCGAACTGGCCTATCAATTCAGCCCGGCGGCCGGGCGCGCCGTGTTCTTTCCGCGGGTGCGCTGCCCCTACACCGGCCAGGACAGCCTGCAATGGCGCATCAGCGCCGGCATCGGCACCGTGTACAGCACCTCGGTGGTCTACCCGCGCAAGGGCGAGCCCTACAACGTGGCGCTGATCGACCTGGACGAAGGGTTCCGGATGATGAGCCGGGTCGAGGCGGCCGACCCCCTGCAGGTCGCCATCGGCCAGCGCGTGCGCTTTCGCGCCGCGGCCGAGGAAGGCCTGGACGATCCCGTCGCCGTGTTCACGCCGCTGGAGTCCGCATGATGAACGACGATTTCCGACCCGGCCGCGCCGTGGTGGCGGGCGCGGCCGAATCCGACCTGGGCGCCGTGGGCGAGGCCTATACGGCGCTGGACCTGATGGCCCAGGGCGTCTACCGCGCCCTGGACGACTGCGGACTGTCCATCAAGGACGTGGACGGCCTGTTCTGCGCCACCACCCAGAGCCGCCTGGCGGGCCTGGCGCTGGCCGAATACCTGCAGCTGCCGGAAGCCTACATCGACTCCACCTCCACCGGCGGCTCGTCGTTCATGGGGCACCTGGCGCGGGCCGAGGCGGCGATCGCCGCCGGCCTGTGCGAGGTCGCCGTGGTGGCCTACGGCAGCACCCAGCGCTCCCTGGGCCGCAAAAACACCAGCCGGCCGGAATGGAACCCCTACGAATCGCCCTACAAGCCCTTCCTGCCGGCCACGGCCTACGCCATGGCGGCCGCCCGCCACATGCATGAATTCGGCACCACCCGCGAGCAGCTGGCCGAAGTCGCGGTGGCGGCGCGCCAGTGGGCGCTGCTGAATCCCGTGGCCTGGGAGCGCGAACCCCTGACGGTCGAAGGCGTGCTGTCTTCGCGGATGGTCAGCCATCCGCTCACCATCCGCGACTGCTGCCTGGTCTCCGACGGCGGCGGTGCGCTGGTGCTGACCACGCCGGCGCGGGCGCGCGGGCTGCGCACCGCCCCGGTCTACCTGCTGGGCTCGGGCCATTGCAGCACCCACCTGACCATCAGCAACATGCCCGACCTGGTCAATACCGGCGCGCGCGTGTCCGGCGAGATCGCGTATGCACAGGCCGGCCTGACCGCCTCCGACATGGACGTGGTGGGCCTGTACGACGCCTTCACCATCAACACCGTGCTGTTCCTGGAGGATCTGGGCTTTTGCGCCAAGGGTGAAGGCGGCGCCTTCGTCGCCAACGGCCGCATCGCGCCAGGCGGCCAGTTGCCCGTCAACACCAACGGCGGCGGGTTGTCGTATTGCCACCCCGGCATGTACGGGATCTTCCTGCTGATCGAAGCCGTCCGCCAGTTGCGCGGCGAATGCGGCCGGCGCCAGGTCGAGGGCGCCGAAGTCGCCCTGGCGCATGGCAACGGCGGCGTGCTGTCGTCGCAGTACACGGTGATTCTGGGCGGGGCTTCGACGGTTTAGGTGTTCTCGGGTGTCGCCTTGATTCGGTGTTAGAACTGAGGCGATGCTGGCCGCGTTTATACCGGCTGCGCCTGCGCGAGCACCTTGGCCCGGACCTTTGGCGGCAGGTCGCCGGGCGTTCGCAAATCGACGTGGATGCCCTCAAGAACCGTTTCGGAGAATCGCCCTGGCCCGACTTTCCCGAGCAGCGGCAATTCGCCGGCAAATACCCAATTTCAGTGATTCCCAGCCGAGCGCCAGCGGTATCTAATGCTCACGCCGGGGCGCGAGCATGAAGCAGCTTCAGAGAAATCACTTTAACTAATTCACTTTATATAACTACGAAAAATCTCAAATAATCAATTATTTAAAACGATAAATTAAAGTTGTTTGATGCAGGAAGTGTCGCAATGGGCCAGACGCTTCCTGCATTTTTTTCGGGTAAACCCGAAGAAACTTTCCAGGACATATCCGAGTCGATAATTGTTCAGGTTATTGTCAGATGCTGCCGCCCGGCGGCATCCGCGCCTGCCCTTTCCCGCCGACCCGAGAGCCCCGATGACAAGGTCCGCCGCGCGTTCGTCCGCGAGTCTCCAGCATGCGCCCCCTGCCGCCGGCCTGTCGGTGCTGGATGCGACGATGGTGCTGGTGGGCGTGGTCATCGGCATCGGCATATTCGGTTTTCCTCCGCTGGTGGCCCAGCACGCCGCTTCCGAAGCCGCCTATGTGGCGCTGTGGGTGGCGGGCGGCTGCGTGATGCTGGTGGGGGCGCTGTGCTATGCGGAGCTGGGCTCGGCCTATCCGGGCGCCGGCGGCGAATACCTGTACCTGACGCGGGCCTGGGGCCAGCGCGTGGGCGTGATGTTCGCGTGGGCGCGCTGCACGGTGATCCAGACCGGCGCGATCGCGGTGGTGGCCTATATCTATGGCGATTATGCGCAGCGCCTGGCGCCGCTGGGCGATTACGGCCCGGCCCTGCACGCGGCGCTGTCGGTGGTGGCGCTGACCGCGCTGAACGTGGCGGGCACGCGCTATTCCAAGCGCCTGCAATGGGTGTTCACGCTGCTGACGCTGGTGGCGCTGGCCGCGGTGCTGGTGGCCAGCCTGTCGGCCACCGCGCAAGGCCCGCTGCGCGACGTGGCGCCGATGCCGCTTGCCGGGCATCCGGCCGGCCTGCTGGGCATGGGCATGGTGTTCGTGCTGCTGACGTACGGCGGCTGGAACGAGGCCGCCTATCTGAGCGGCGAACTGCGCGAGCCGGGCCGCAACATGAGCCGCGTGCTGCTGCTGGGCACCGTGGTGGTCACCGCCGCCTATGTGCTGACCAACCTGGCCCTGCTGGAGATCTTCGGGCTGCAGGGGCTGCGCGACACGCCCGCGCTGGGCGCCGACGTCATGCAGCTGGCGGCCGGCCCGTATGCCGCGGCCCTGCTCAGCCTGACGATCTGCGCCACGGCGCTCAGCACCATCAACGGCACCATCATCACCGGCGCCCGCGTGTACTGCGCGCTGGGCCGTGACGTGCCGCGCCTGGGCGCGCTGGCGGCCTGGAACGCGCGCAACGAAACCCCGGCCGCCGCGCTGCTGGCGCAGGGCGCGATCACGCTGGCGCTGATCGGGCTGGGCGCGTTCAGCAAGAACAGCGTGCAGACCCTGGTGGCCTATACCGCGCCGGTGTTCTGGCTGTTCATGCTGCTGGTGGCGGCCTCGGTGTGGCGGCTGCGGCGGCTGGACCCCGACCGTCCGCGCCCGTTCCGGGTGCCGCTGTATCCCCTGCCCCCCTTACTGCTGGCGCTGGTGTGCGCCGGCCTGGTGTATTCGAGCGCCGTCTACGCGGGAGCCGGCGCCCTGATCGGATTGGCCGTCCTGGCGGCGGGCCTGCCCATGCTGCGCCTGGCCCGCCCGCAGCCGCCGCCAGATTAGGCGCGGCGCTTGCAGACGGCTTTACGCAACCCCACGCAAGGAGCCTGCATCATGCAAATCGCGATTCCGTTCCAACGGCCCGGCGTCCGGGCGGCTTCGGCCGCGGCGCTGGCCCTGGCCTGCGTTCTGGGCGCCGCCGCGCAGGCCGCGCCCGCGGCGGCCACCGAACAACAGCAGGACTACGAGCCCAGCGTCGGCCAGGACGGCAAGGACGTCATCTGGGTGCCCACGCCCCAGACCCTGGTCGACAAGATGCTGGACATGGCCAAGGTCACGCCGCGCGACCGGCTGATGGACCTGGGCTCGGGCGACGGCCGTACCGTGATCACCGCCGCCCAGCGCGGCCTGACGGCCCAGGGCATCGAGTACAACCCGGACCTGGTGGCGCTGTCGCGCCGCAACGCCGAGCGCGCCGGCGTGGGCGACCGGGCCACGTTCGTGGCGGCCGACCTGTTCGCCACCGACCTGTCCAAGGCCGACGTCATCACCATGTTCCTGCTGTCGACCATCAACGAAAAACTGCGGCCCAGGCTGCTGGAGCTGGCGCCGGGCACGCGCGTGGTGTCGAACACGTTCCGCATGGGCGACTGGGAGCCGGACGCCGAGGAAACCGTGACCGAGAACTGCAGCAGCTATTGCACCGCGCTGCTGTGGATCGTGCCGGCCAAGGTCCAGGGCAAGTGGGACGTGGACGGCCAGACGCTGCACCTGGAGCAGCACTACCAGAAGCTGTCCGGCAAGCTGGGTTCGGTCCCGATCTCCGATGCGCGGCTCAACGGCGCCGAAATCGCCTTCACGGTGGACGGCGTGCGTTATACGGGCGTGGTCAATGGCAAGACCATGAGCGGCAAGGCCGCGGGCCGCGGGAGCTGGTCGGCCAGGCGCGCCTAGGAATCGTTGCGCCAGGCCATCAGCGAGGCCTCGACGTGGCCGACTTCCTGGGCGCTCATGCCGGCCATGTCGTAGTAGCGCCGGCGTTCGGCCACCACGCCGCGCACGTGGTCCAGGATCTGGCGCGCGGCGGTTTCGGAGCGCAGGCCGAAGCGGCGGTATTCGCTCAGACAGTTCTGGAACGAGCTTTCGCGCCCGGCCGCGCCGATATGCAGATAGTGCCTGGCAGAGCCTTCCTGCGTCACCACGTCGAACAGCGGCGACAACCGGTAGCTGTGGGCGTTTTCGTCCTTGAGAAAGCCGACGTTCTTCAGGTGGTCGTCGGTGTTGTGCACGGCCACGTTCAGCACCATGCGGGCGTAGAGCTCCTTCAGGTCCTGCACCGGGTTGGACGACACGCGGCGGGCCACGTCGGCCAGCCGGGCGTAGGAATACGTGGCCTTGCCGCGCGGCCCGTCCAGTTCGCGCTTGCCGATCTGGACGGACGGGCTGATGAGCGAGGCCCCGCTCAGAAAATGGCGGCGCGCGACGATGGGGTCCGCGCCCTTGCCCGCCGGCAGCAGTTCGCGGTCGAAGCGATGGGTCAGCAGCACCGCGCCCAGCCGCGTTTCGGCCAGCCGGATCTCGGGAACGGTCAGGCCGATGGCCCTGGCCATCTGCAGGTTGGCGTACTCGACCCGCTGGCGGTCGTAGGAATCGCCCTTGCGCGGGAATTTGGCGATCCACATCTCGCCCTGGTCGTCGCGCACGATGGTCTTGGGGCGCGCCCCGCCGATGTCCCATGAACTGCCCAGGATGTCGCGGTACAGGCCCTTGGGCTTGACGCCCTGGTCGATGTCGGTGAGCAGCCCGGCCAGCGATTCCAGCTGGCTGACTTCGGGCAGGCGGTAGGTCTTGCGCATATTGGGCGTGAGCTGGCGCGCGCTGAAGAACAGCGCCCCCACGCCCATTCCGCGGCCCTTGAGCAACACCTCGTCTTCGGTCACGCGCGCGCCGGCGTTGTCGATGCGCATGACGTTGCGGCCCCAGGCGTCGGGCGCGGCGTCGAATATGGCGCCGAGTTTTTCGTAGCGGCTTTCGGTGCGGAACGTGCTGCGGGCGTCGACCAGCGGCAGGTTCAGCGGGTCCAGCGCGAAGGCGCGCGGGTCATCCACGTAGGACTGCACGTAGGTGAATTCGGCGAAAAAGCGGTTCTCGTCCGTGTCGTCCAGCGTCAACAGGCCGGCCAATACGGCCTCGCCGCGGATATCGACGTAGACGTACAGCTCGCTTTCGACCGATTTGTGCTTCTTGCCGGTAGCCATGTGCGCAGACGCTTCTTACAGCCGGGTGGGATCGGCCCGGTGCGAGTGCAGCGCGCCCGCGCCGCCGCGGCTGGGCCGGCGCATTGCGTCGAGCCGCTTGCCGACGCCGTCCTGCTCGGGATCGCCGAGCGCGTAGAGCTGGTCCGCGTAGCCGTACTGGAGCAAGGCTTCCACGGCCAGCGCCAGCGACACGCCGCCGTCGCCGCGTTCGAGACGGGCGATGGTGGCGCGCGACACGCCCATGCGGCTGGCCAGCGTGGACTCGGTTTCGGCGCGTCGCAGCCGGGCGGTGCGGATATTGGCGCCGATCCGGGCCAGCGCCTCGGCGGCCTCGAAGCTGGGTTCGATCTTCTTTTTCATGACTCAATAATAGTGCTTAATCTATTGGAATGCACCATAAATGAGGCATGTTGAAAAGTAAACCGAGTCATTAATAGCGCATTGAGGCTAGTTTTGCATTATTAATGATGCATTTCCAGCTATCGGATCACTACGGCCTGTTCCAGGCGCAGCGCGCCGCGCCCGGTGTCCAGCGTCACGCGCGCGCCCAGCGGCAGGGTCAGGTTGGGATTGCCGTGGCCGCTGGGCCAGCCGCCCAGCACCGGGATGCCGCGGCCGCGGAACTGGTCCAGGATCAGCGGATACAGCATGCCCTGGGCCTGCGCGTCGTCCATCTGCACGCCCAGGATGCGCGTGAAGCTGCCGACCAGCACGCCCTTGACGCCGTCGAACTTGCCGGCGGCGGCCAGCTGGTTCAGCAGCCGGTCCACGCGCGGCAGCGCCTCGTTGACGTCCTCGATGAAAAGAATCGCGTCGCGCGTGTCGATCTCGTAGGGCGAGCCGATCAGCGCCGCGATCAGAGCGAGGTTGCCGCCCACCAGCCGCCCGGTGGCCGTTCCCGGCACCAGCGTGGTGGCGGGGGCGTCCAGCGGCGGGTCGATCCAGGCGCCCTGCCCGAACTGCCCGCTCAGCATGGCCAGCAGATGCGATTCGGTCGGCTCGCGTTTGCCGGCCAGCATGTCCTGCGCCAGCATCGGGCCGTGGAAGGTCACGAAGCCGGCGCGCCGCTGCAGGGCCAGATGCAGGGCCGTGATGTCGCTGTAGCCGATGAAGGGCTTGGGATGGCGGCGCAGCAGCTCGTAGTCCAGCCCGTCCAGCAGGCGCCACGAGCCGAAGCCGCCTTGCAGGCACCACACCGCACTGACGTCGGGCGCGGCGAAGGCGGCGTGCAGATCGGCCAGCCGCTCGGCGTCGCTGCCGGCCAGGTAGTCGTACGGCGGCTGCAGCCGGACGCGCGAAGCCGGCATGACCTGCGGCGCGTAGCCGCGCTCCTGCAGCCATTCGGCGGCCTGGTCGCTGGCGTCGGGCGCGGCCGAGGCCGGCGCCACGATCGCCACTTTCGCGCCGGGCCGCAGCGCCGGCACCGGCGAGGCGGCCGTGCCCGGCGAAACCGGAGGCGCGGCGGGCGCCAGCGTGGCCGGCCGCCGCGGCGCGACCGGCGCGCGCGACGCACAGCCGCCCAGGACGGCGGCGGACAGGCCCAGGGCCCCCGCCTGGATGAGAAAACTGCGGCGCGGGGACGGCTGGCCGTGGTTTGCTGCTTTGCTGCTCATGTCCTTCCTTTGATCAGAACCGCTCATAGCCCAGTCGGTAGCGCCACAGCCCCGGCGCCAGCCCCGCCATGGGCAGGCGGCCGATGCGGATGCGGCGCAGCGCCAGCAGCCGCAGGCCGGCCGTGTCGCAGACGTACTCGATGAATCCCGGCGCCGGCGTCTTCAAGGCGAAGCGCAGATGGGTTTCGTTCTGCCAGCTGACCTTCATGGGCGTGGCCGGACGGCCCTGCCAGGCCAGGCCGCGCTGAAGCCGCGCCAGATCGCCCTCGCCCAGCGCACCCGCGACTTCGGCGATGTATTCGTGCTCGACGTGGCGCGCGTCTTCGACCAGCTTGCGCATCACCGGATATTCCTGCGTATAGACCAGCAGCCCGCTGGCGGCGCGCTCCAGCGGCGTGGCCAGCTTCAGGCCATTGAGCATGCGCTTGAGGAAGCGCAGGCCGGAGCGGTCGCCGGGCATCAGGTTCTCGGGCAGGATCAGGTCGCGCGCCGAGCCGGGTTCGTCGTTGGCGTACAGGCCGGCGGGCTTGTGCAGCAGGATGGTGACGGGCTGCGCGGGTTCCAGCCGGGCGCCGGGCAGCAGCGCGACAGCCTGTTGCGGGGCGACCCGGAAGCCCGGCTCTTCCACGGTCTTGCCGTCCACCGCGACCCAGCCGCCCTCGATATAGCGTTCGGCGTCGCCGCGCGAGCACTGCTGTAGCGCGGCCACGCGCTTGGCCAGGCGCTCGCTGCCGTCGGCCGGCTTGCTGTCCTGGCGGGCGGTATTGCGGGGGGCGTTTCTGGACGCCGCGGCGCGGCGTGGAAGAGTCAGCGTGCCGGCGGCGCGCGTGTGGGGAGGCTTCGACATGGAACTGGCGGATGGCGTGACTGAAACCGCGGGCGCGCACGCCCGCGTCGAGAGGCGAATGTTACGCCCTTGGCCCGGACCCGGGCGCTTGCACGGCCTGCGGCGCGGGCGTTTCGTCGACCCAGGCGTGCAGCAGCGTCTGCGTCACGGCCAGGATGACCGGGCCGATGAACAGGCCCACGATGCCGAAGGCGAACATCCCGCCCAGCACGCCGGCCAGTATCAGCAGCAGCGACAGGTTCACGCCGCGCTTGATCAGCATGGGCCGCAGCAGGTTGTCCAGCATGGCCACCACCAGCGCCCAGGCCAGCAGAATGCCGGCGGCCAGCTTCATGTCGTTCTGGAACAGCCACACCACGCCGCCCAGCATGGGCAAAAACGGGCCCAGCTGGGCCAGGCACAGCATGACCATCAGCGCGGTCAGGATGCCGGCGGCCGGCACGCCGGCGATCCACAGGCCGATGCCGCCCAGCACCGACTGCACCACCGCCGTCACCACGATGCCCAGCGCCACGGCGCGGATCGCCAGCGCGGCCAGCCTGACGGCGGACATGCCGCGCTGCCCGGCCAGCCGGTTGAAAAAGCGCAGCACGAACTGGGCGGCCACGTCGCCGCGGCTGTACAGAATGCCGGCGATCACGACCGTGATCAGCATGTGCATGGCGAACACGCCGACGATGGCGGCATGGCCGAGCAGCCAGCGCGCGGCGATGGTGAGATACGGTTCCAGCCGGGCCAGCAGCCCGCCCGCGCCGGCATCCGACAGCGCCTGCCATTCGTGGGCGATGCGCGGGCCGGCCAGCGGAATGCTGCCCACCCACGCCGGCGGCGCCAGCAGCGCGTAGTCCGGCAGGCTCTTGATGGCCGCCATGATGGCGCCGCCATGCAGCGCCAGGGTGGCGATCACCTGGTACAGCGGCAGCACGATCACGAACAGCAGCAGCAACAGCATGACGATGGTGGCGATCCAGCGGCGTCCGCCGCAGCGGCGCTGGATCGCCAGCAGCACCGGCCAGGTCGCCACGACAATGGTGGTGGCCCAGACCAGGCCCGGCAAAAACGGCCGCAGGATGTAAAGACTGCCTATCGTCAGCCCGGCAAGTATGGCGATGACGAGCAGGACACGGGCGATATCGACCGGTTGACGTGGCTGCACCGGCGGCTCCTGACAGGGCCCGCGGCCCTGGATGGTTGCGCATGGCGGCCGTGTGGCGCCCGCCCGGGTGCCTCGCGCCATAGCGTTTCGCTGCAATGTATCCGAAATTCCCCGGTTCGGGGACAGGGCCGAAGGCGGGCACGCGACTTGCCGGCAACGCCGGGCCTGCCGCGCTTGCGGCGGCCATCTTTAGCGAGGTACGCCATGAGGACCCTGACCACCGCCGGCCTGGTGCTGGCCGTCATGCTGGCCGGCTGCTCCGGCACCGGAACCAGTTCCTACAGCTCCACTTCGTCGCGCCCGTCCGGCTCGACGGCGGCCAATCCGGCCAACTACCACTCGTCCAGCTTCGGCGAGCCCAACAACGAGCCGTTCCAGGGCGTGTATCCGGGCCATTGACGTTACGCCCGGCCCGCCGCGGCGTCAGGGGCGCGAGCCGTCGGCGGGCGGCGCGCCCGCGCTCAGCGCCACAAGGTGGCGCGCCATCTCGCCCAGTTGCGCGTCCTTGGCCTTGAGCTGTTCGGCGCTGTCGTCGGCCCGGGTGGTGGCGGCGGCCAGCGCGGCCTGCAACGCGCGTTCGCGTTCGCGCGCCAGCGCCGCGTCGGCGCGCACCGCGGCCAGATCGGCCTCGAGGCGCTGGCGTTGCTCCTGCGCCTCGGCGCGCGCGGCTTGCGCGCCCTGCTCCGCCTGGCGCCGCTGCGCCTGTTCATCGGCCAGGGCCTTGTCCGACCGCGCCTGTTGCTGTTGCGCGGCGGCCTGGGCGTCATCCAGCCGGGCCTGCAGGCGCTTGACCGCGCCGCGTTCGGCGTCCAGTTCATTGAGCCAGCGGCGTTCATGCGCCGAGTGGCGGGATTGCAGCGCTTCCAGCGCCTGGGCGTGGCGGCTGCGGGACTGTTCGGCATCGGCCAGCAAGGCCTGGGCGGCCGCGCGCGACTCGGCCAGTTCCTCCTGCAGCTGTGCCAGCCTGTCGTCGCGCAGGCGCAGCTGGTCTTCGGCCGCCAGCAGCCGGTCTTCGGCCGCCGCCAGTTGCGAGGTGGCCACGCGCAGCGCTTCCTGCAGGTCGCGCTCGCGCTGGGCCAGGCCGGCCTCGCGCCGCTGCAGTTGCTCGGCGTCGGCCGCCAGCCGGCCGCCCTCCTGCGCCAGTTCTTCCCAGCGTTCACGATAGGCCTGGGCCTGCTGCGCGCGGGCTTCGGCCTGGGCGGCTTCCCAGAAATGCGCGGCGGCCTGGGCCACCGGGTCGGGCACCGCCGGCGCGGCGGCGAAGGCGCCGGGGTCCTTGATGCGCGCGCCCAGGGCGCGGAACCAGGTCTCCAGATACGGGCTGACGGTATTGGGCGACCCGCGCCCGATCTTCTGGCGCACGCGTTCGATGGTGGGCCGCGCGCCTTCCAGCAACAGGGCGTCGGCGGCGCTCCAGACGTCGGTCTCAGTAATTCCGGTGGCCATGGCTGGTTTTCCGTCAGATTTTCGGGATAATTACCCTCGATAAGTGAACCTTATCGCGAGTAATCTATAGAATATGTTAGATATCATACTGCATATGTATGTATTTTAATAAAATGCCGCCGCTGATCCCAAAAACCGCCCTGCCAATCCTGAATCCCGCCGCGCTGGACGCCCAGGCCCACGCCGCCATGCGCGAGCTGATGCGCGAAGGCAGTTCGGCCAACACCGCGGCCGCCTACCGCGCCGCGATCCGTTACTGGACGGCCTGGTACGGGCTGCGCTACGGCCAGCCCTTCGCCCTGCCCCTGCCCGAGGCCGCGGTCATCCAGTTCGTGGTCGACCACGCGCAGCGCGACACCCCGCAAGGCCTGAAATGGGAGCTGCCGGCGGCGCTGGACCGCGAGCTGGTGCGCCTGAAGGCCAAGAGCCGGCTCGGCCCGCCCAGCCTCAATACGCTGCAGCAGCGCCTGGCGGTGCTGTCCAAGGCCCACGAGCTGCACGGCCATCCCAACCCCTGCCGCGCCGCGCGCGTGCGCGAATTGCTGGCGCGGACCCGCCGCGCCTATGCCGGCCGCGGCGCGGCGCCCGCCCGCAAGGCGGCGCTGACGCGCGAGCCGCTGCAGGCGCTGCTGGCGACTTGCGACGATTCCCTGCGCGGGGTGCGCGACCGCGCCCTGCTGCTGTTCGCCTGGGCCAGCGGCGGGCGGCGCCGTTCCGAGGTGGCGCGCGCCACGGTCGAGAACACCCGGCGCACGGCCGACGGTTTCCTCTACACCCTGGCGCAATCCAAGACCAACCAGTCCGGCGCGCGGCGCGCCGACGACCAGAAGCCCATCGTCGGCCCGGCGGCGCGCGCGCTGGACGACTGGCTGCGTATGAGCGGCATCACCGCGGGCCCGCTGTTTCGCCGCGTGCGCCGCGGCGGTGTGCTGGGCGAGCCGCTGGCGCCCGCGGCGCTGCGCGACATCGTGCAGCAGCGCTGCCGGCTGGCCGGGCTGGAGGGCGACTTCTCGGCGCACAGCCTGCGCTCGGGCTTCGTGACCGAGGCGGGCCGGCAGAACGTGCCGCTGGGCGACACCATGGCGCTGACCGGCCACAGCAGCGTGGCCACGGTCATGGGCTATTTCCGCGCCGGCTCGGCCGCCCGGTCGCCGGCCGCCCGGCTGCTGGACGAGCCCGAGGGCGGCCCACGGTAGAATTCCGGGCAGCTCCCCTGCCTCGACCCGGCCCTCCCCCTCATGCGAATCCACCTACGCGGGCTCGTGCTTGCGCTCACCATATTCAGCGCGCTCGTGTCCACCGTGAATGCGCTTTATGCCAGCTACCGCGTCCAGCGCGAACAGCTCATCGCCAATACGCTGGAAGCCAACCGCGTTTACGCCGCCAAGCTGGCGGAAAGCACGGGCGTGTTCCTGAAGTCGGCCCAGCGCCGGCTGGAATACAGCGCCCGCCACCTGGCCGCGCGCATCGACGCGCCGGACCTGCTCGCGGCCGAGGCCATGCGGCTGCAGGAACAGGACGACAGCTTCAATACGGTGGCGATCGTCCGGGCCGACGGCACCCTGCTGGCCACCTCGCAGACCCTGCGCGGATACCTGGGCGTGCGGGTCGACACGCCCGGCAGCCGCGCCGCGCTGCAGGCGCGCCAGCCGCTCATCAGCAAGCCGTACGTCTCGCTGACCGGCGTGCTGCTGCTCACCGTCTCCCATCCCATCCTGGCCGAGAACGGCCGCTACCTGGGCTACATCGCGGGCACCATCTATCTCAGCGACGAAGGCGCGCTGCACACGCTGCTGGGCAGGCATCCGTACCAGGACGGCTCCTATCTCTACGTGGTCGACGCCGAGGGCCGGCTGCTCTACCACGAGGACCCCGGCCGCGTGGGCGACAACGTCAGCCGCAATCCGGTGGTGGCCGCCGTGATGCGCGGACAGGCAGGCGCGCAGCGCCTGGTCAATACGCAGGGCGTGGACATGCTGGCCGGCTACGCCAGCGTGCCCGCCAGCGGCTGGGGCGTGATCGCGCAGCGGCCCACCGGGGCGACGCTGGAGCCGCTGGACCGGCTGATCTGGATTCTGGTCGGCTACGCCACGCCGTTCGCGCTGCTGTTCCTGCTGGCCATCTGGTGGTGCGCGCGCAAGATCTCGCAGCCGCTGTCGCAGCTGGCCACCAATGTGGAACACCAGGACATGGCGGTGGCGATGCAGCGCGTGCGTTCGGTGCGCGCCTGGTATTTCGAGGCGCGCCGGCTCAAGCTCGCCGTGATCCGGAGCTTCACCAACCTGCAGGACGAAATCGGCAAGCTCAACCAGGCCAGCATCACCGATCCGCTGACCAGCCTGTACAACCGGCGCGGGCTGCAGGCCGCCGTGCAGCGGCTGCAGGCGGCCGAGGCGCCGTTCGCCGTGGTGGCGCTGGACATCGACCACTTCAAGCGGGTCAACGATACCCACGGCCACGCGGTGGGCGATGAAGTGATCCGCAGCCTGGCGCAATTGATGCGCGACGGTTCACGCCCGTCGGACGTGCTCTGTCGCAACGGCGGCGAGGAGTTCCTGATGCTCCTCCCCGCCGCCGGCGCCCGCGAAGCCGGCAACGTGGCCGAGCGCCTGCGCCGGCGCGTGCAAGCGCAGCAGCTGCCCGGCGTGGGCGCCATCACGATTTCCGCCGGCGTGGCGCAATGGCCGGGGGGCGGCGCGGACGTGGGCGCGGCGTTCCGCGAGGCCGACGAGGCGCTGTACGACGCCAAGCAGCAGGGCCGCAACCGCGTGGTGACGCACGCGCCCTGACCCGCCTTTCAGTCCACGATGGGCCACAACCCGGGCGCGATGCGCGTCCACAGCTCGGCGCTCATGGCCTCGGGTTTGTGCGCGGGCAAGCGGGTGCGGCGCTTGAGGCGGCCGCCCTTGCAGGCGAACACGATGCGATGCGCCAGCGAGGTGTCGCTGACCTCCACCACCGATCCGGCAAAGCGCTGCCGGATGCGGCCCAGATAGCGTTGGGTATTGAAGTCCGACGCATGGAAGTTGCACACCATCAGCCCCTCGGCGGCCAGGGCGCGCCAGCACGCTTCGTAAAAGTCCGCGCTCGCCAGTTGCGGCGCGATGCCGCCGATCTGGAAACCGTCGACCAGCACGGCGTCATACTCGTCCCGGTAGTTCCGGATCAGCTCGGCGCCGTCGCCTTGCAGCACCGTGAAACGCTCGTCGTCGTCGGGCACCAGGAACGAATCGCGCAACGCGATGACCTGCGGATTGATCTCGTAGACGTCGATGCGCGCCGACGGCAGATAGCGGTAGCAGAACTTCGCGAGCGACCCGCCGCCCAGGCCCACCATGGCGATGCGGCGCGGCTCGGGATTGAGCAGCAGAAACCCCATCATCAGGCGCGTGTACTCCAGGTTCAGCGCGTAGGGATCGCCGGTCCACATGCGGCTCTGTATCTCTCCGCGCGAGAACATCAGGGAACGCGAGGTCGGCGTGACATAGATGAAGGGCCTGACCATCGGGCGGCTGGAGGGGCTTTCAGGCATACCGGGTGCTCGCTATCGGAAAAGTCGCGCCAACGGCGGCGCAGGCGCAGGCCGCCGCGCGGCGCGTGGGCCGCAACGGCGGGAACTGCGGTGCGTGAATGCAGCACCGCCTGCGGCGGCGCGGCGCGCCATCGCAGGCGGATACGTGGAGAGGGCCGGCCCGGACGGGCCGGCCGACACAGGCTTGGGGCTTAGGCCGTCGAGCGCGAGGCCTCGCGGTCCTGGTGGGCGTCGGCCTTGGCCGCGGCGGTCTTGGCGTCGGTGTCCTGCTTGGTCTCGGGCGCCTTCCAGTTCAGCGGCGGAATCTCGAAGCGCGACTTCTTGCTGGCCAGTTGATGAGACATGGGCGTTCTCCTGTTCAGGGCGTATGGCTTGCCCGGCACAAGCGCGATACGCAGGATTCAAGCGCGCCCGGGATGCGGCTCCCTGGCGGGATGCGGGCGCATGCTAGGCGGGCGGCGCTGGCGAAGCAACGGCCGGAACGCGCCCGGCCATCGCTGGAAAGTTCTGGCTTGCGTTGTTGATATTGTTCGTTGGCTGCCAGATAAAGAATTTTAGCATCATTTTGCGCGAAATAGAAGCCCCTGACGCAATCGCCCCGCTACCTTGTCGCGATTGCCACTGCCCTCGCCCATGACGCGCCGATACACTGGCCGCGTCGATTCCTGCTCCTGGAGATCCGCGATGTCCGACGCTCCCATCGAAGGCGGCTGCGACTGCGGCGCGGTCCGCTACCGCCTGGCCAGCCCGCCCATGTTCGTGCATTGCTGCCACTGCACCGTATGCCAGCGCCATTCGGGCAGCGCCTTCGGCATGAACGCACCCATCGAGACCGACCGCGTCACGCGGTTGAGCGGCGAGTTACGCCGCTACCCGGCCGGCAAGACGGCCGACGACGGCGAAACGGCGGTGGTGGTGCGCTGCGCCGCCTGCGCCGGCTATCTGTGGAGCCACCACCCGGCGTTCGGCGAGGCGGTGGCCCTGATCTACGCGGGCACCCTGGACCGCCCCGCCGACTTTCCGCCGGGCGCGCATTGTTTCGTGCGCTCCAGGCAGCCCTGGCTGCGCCTGCCCGAGGACGTGCCGGCGGCCGACGAGTTCTACGACCAGGAAGCCTGCTGGCCCGAGGCCAGCAAACGGCGCCTAGAAGCGGCGCTGGCCGCCAGTCGGCGGCGGCCGTGGACGCCCAAGGCGTGAACGCGGGGTCCGGCGTCAGGCGTCGGGCTGCTTGCGGGCAATGGCGGCGGCCGCGCCGTCGTCGCGCTCGTGGCCGTCGATATGGCCCAGCGGACGGCCCGGGTCGAGCCGGTCGCGCACGCGCTGCTTGAGGATCTTGGCTTCGGGAAATCCGCCGTCGCTCTTGCGGTCCCAGATCAGGTCGCCGTTGTAGGTGACCTGGAAAATCCCGCCCGTGCCCGGCTGCAGCACCACCTCGCCCAGGTCGGTCGAGAAGGTGGACAGCAGCTCCTGGGCCATCCAGGCCGCGCGCAGCAGCCACTGGCACTGGGTGCAATAGAGGATCACGATACGGGGTCGCAGGGCGGGCGCGTTCATGAGGCGATTCTCCTTCGTTCATGGATAATATCGGGTTTTCCCGGGTTCGCAACGAACCCCGAGCCTGTCCATGAAGTCTGCATTATCTCCCCGTGGCCAACGCTGGCTGATCGGCCTCCTGATGGGGCTGGTCACGCTCACGCCGATGGGCATCGACATCTACCTCCCTTCCCTGCCGGCCATGGCGCAGGATTTCGGCCGGCCCGTCACCGCGCTGCAGGCCAGCATCACGCTGTTCATCTTCGCCGTGGGCGTGGGCCAGGTGCTGATCGGCCCGCTGGCCGACCGCTACGGCCGCCGCCCGGTGGCGGTAGGCGGGGTGCTCGCCTATCTGCTGGGATCGGCGCTGGGGGCGGCGGCCGGCTCGCTGGAAGTGTTCTACGCGGCCCGCGTGATCCAGGGGCTGGGCGCGTGCTCGGCCTCGCTGGTGGCCTTCGCGGCGGTGCGCGACTGCTTCAGCCCCGCGGTGGGCGCGCGCGTCTACAGCTATCTGAACGGGGCGTTGTGCACCGTGCCCGCGCTGGCGCCGCTGGTGGGCGGCGCGCTGGCGGTGCATGCGGGCTGGCGCAGCACGTTCGGGTTCATGGTGCTGTTCGCGCTGGGGCTGGCGGCGCTGCTGGCGCTGCGGTTCGAAGAGACGCGGGCCGCGCCCGGCCGGCCGCAAGGCCCGCTCTACAGCCTGCGGCGCTACGCGCCCATCGTGGCCAGCGGCCGCTTTCTGTACTTCGCGGCGTTCGGCATGGCCGGCATGGCCATGATCCTGGTGTTCGTGGCGGCCGCGCCCGTGGTGCTGGTGCAGGAACTGGGCTATTCCGAACTGGGATTCTCGGCCTGGTTCGGCGGCAACGCGGCCATCAATATCGGCGCGTTCTTCCTGGCGCCGGCCTTCATCGCGCGCTTCGGCCGCCACGCCATGGTGCGGGTCGGCATGGCCGCGCTGCTGGCGGCCGCGGCCATGCATCTGGCGGCCTGGCTGTGGCTGCCGCTGTCGGCCTGGGCCTTCATGCTGCCGGTCGCGGTGCTGACCGTGGGCTTTTCGCTGGCGCTGGGCTCGGGCCTGAGCCTGGCGCTCGAACCCTTCGCCGAACGCGCCGGCACCGCGGCCGCGGTCTACGGCCTGTTCCAGATGAGCGGCTCGGCCCTCATCGCCACGCTGCTGGTCGACAGCGGCATGCCGCCGCAGGCCGCCATGGCCTCGATCGGCGCGGCCATCGTGGCGCCGCTGCTGTTGCTGTCGGGCGGCATGGCGCGCCGCCTCGCGGCCGGCTGAGCCGCCGGTTTTCTTTCCACCACGCAGGGCTTAGTATCTTCCGGGAAATCACAACCTGGAGGAGACATGGAGAGCCCGATTCTCGAGCGCACGGACGAAGGCGGCGTGGTGACCCTGCGGCTGAACCGCCCGGGCCAGTTCAACGCGCTGTCCGAAGCCATGCTGGCCGCGTTGCAGGCGCAGATCGATGCCCTGGCCCGCGACGCCGGCGCGCGCTGCGTGGTGCTGGAATCCGCCGGCCGGGCGTTCTGCGCCGGCCACGACCTGCGCGAGATGCGCAGCCAGCCGTCCCTGGACTATTATCGCGAGCTGTTCAGGAAGTGCGGCAGCGTCATGCAGGGACTGCAGGCCCTGCCCGTGCCCGTCATCGCCAAGGTGCGCGGCGTCGCCACGGCGGCCGGCTGCCAGCTGGTGGCCAGCTGCGACCTGGCGGTGGCGGCAGATAGCGCCACGTTCGCGGTGTCGGGCATCAACGTGGGGCTGTTCTGCTCGACGCCGGCGGTGGCGCTCAGCCGCAACGTGTCGGCCAAGCGCGCCTTCGAGATGCTGGTGACCGCCCGCTTCATCGACGCGGCGCAGGCGCGCGACTGGGGCCTGATCAACGACGCCGTGCCCGAAGCGGAACTGGACGCGCGCGTGCAGGCCCTGGTGAACGACATCCTGGGCAAGAGCCCCACCGCGATCCGCTACGGCAAGCGCATGTTCTACAAGCAGCGGCAGATGGCGCTGGCCGACGCGTACGATTACGCCGGCGACGTGATGGCCCGCAACATGATGGAGGCCGACGCCTGCGAAGGCATCGACGCTTTCCTGCAGAAACGGGCGCCGCGCTGGCAGGACGTTCAGCCCAGCCAGCCCAGCGCCCAGCCGCCCGCGGCGGCGATCAGCACCACCCAGACCGGCGACCATCGGGCGTAGACCAGCAGCGCGAACAGCAGCAGCGCCAGCGCGAAGTCGGTGCGCCCGCGGATGGCGCTGGCCCAGACCGGATCGTACAGGGCCGACAGCAGGATGCCGACGACGCTGGCGTTGACGCCCGCGATCAGGTTGCGCACGCCGGGCCGCAGCCGCAGGCTTTCCCAGAAAGGCAGCGCGGCCGCCACCAGAAGCGCCCCGGGCAGGAAGATGGCGACCAGCATGGCCAGCGCGCCGGCCCAGCCCGACAGCGGCCCCGGCGACATCGCGCCCAGGAAGCCGGCGAAACCGAACAGCGGCCCCGGCATGGCCTGGGCCGCGCCATAGCCGGCCAGGAACTCGGCGTCGGACACCATGCCGCCGCCGACCGCGGCCGATTCCAGCAGGGGCAGCACCACGTGCCCGCCGCCGAACACCAGGGCGCCGGCGCGGTAGAAGCCATCGAGCTGGCGCGCCAGCGGCTGGCCGGTCAACGCCGCCCAGGCCGGCAAGGCGGCCAGCAACAGCACGAACAGGGCCAGCGCGGCGTAGCCGGCGCGGCGCGACACGGCCTGGCGTTCGACCGCCAGCGCCGGGCGCGCCGGCACTTGCAGCGTGGCCGCGCCGATGACGGCGCCCAGCAGGATGGCGGCCACCTGCCCCAGCGCGCCGGGCACGGCCAGCGTGACGAGCGCGGCCGCCACCGCCAGCGCGGCGCGCGTGCGGTCGGGACAGAGCGAGCGGCCCATGCCCCATATCGCCTGCGCGATGACGGCGACCGCCGCGACCTTCAGGCCGTGGATGGCGGCCGACCCGGACAGCCAGCCGAACTGCGCCAGCCCCGCCGCGAACAGCCCCAGCGCCACGGCCGTGGGCAGCGTGAACGCCACCCACGCGGCCAGCATGCCGGCCCAGCCGGCGCGCTTCAGGCCGATGGCCATGCCGACCTGGCTGCTGGCCGGCCCGGGCAGGAACTGGCACAGCGCCACCAGATCGGAATAGGCGTATTCGTCCAGCCAGCGGCGGCGCTCCACGAATTCGGCATGGAAGTACGCCAGGTGCGCCACCGGTCCGCCGAAAGAGGTCAGGCCCAGGCGCAGGAAAACCAGGAATACCTCGAAGACGGAACCCGGACCGGGCTGGACTCGGGCGGGCGCGGTGGACTGGCTGGCGACGTGTTCGTCGTGGGAAGGCGGCTGCGGCATGGGACGGGGCTTCATCGGCTACGGGGCATGAGTATCCTGCCCTCGCTTCAAGCTTATAGCCGGGCGCCGCGGCGGATTCAACCGGCGCCCGCCCGAATATGGCCCATAGCGAAATACCGTTCATGGCACTTCTGCGCCGGGCGCGCCGGCCGCATGCTACGGGCTCTGGATTTCTCCCGAGACATCGACAGGAAGCAATATGACTCAGCGATTGAATTACTTCGAGACCACGCCCGAACTTTCGAAGAAATACCTGGAATTCAGCACCGCGCTCAAGAAGTCGGCGGTGGTCCGGGAATTCGGCCATCTGGTCGATATCCGCGCCTCGCAGATCAACGGCTGCGGCTTCTGCCTGGACATGCACGTCAAGCAGGCCAGGATCGAAGGCGAACGCGAACTGCGGCTGCACCACGTCGCGATCTGGCGCGAATCCACCCTGTTCTCGGCGCGCGAGCGCGCCGCGCTGGCCTGGACCGAGGCCGTGACCACGCTGGCGCCGACCGGCGTGTCCGACGAAGCCTACCGCGCCGCGCGCGCCGAGTTCAACGAGGCCGAATTGTCGGAACTGACGCTGCTGATCGTCGGCATCAACGGCTGGAACCGCCTGAACGTGGCGTTTCGCACGGCGCCCGGCTCGGCCGACGCGGCCTATGGCCTGGACAAGGCCGGGCTGAATTAACTCACATCAACGCGCGGATGCGCAGGCCGAGTTCGCGGGCCTGCGCCGCCGACGCGATGTTGGTGAAGCTGAGCAGCAGCCCCGGCTGCCCGCCCGGTCCGGCATACCAGCGCGACACGGCTTCGGCGAAGAGGCCTTGCTCGACCATGCGCTGCGCCAGGCGCCGGTCCCCCTGGCCGGCCCGCAGGCGCGCCACCATGTGCATGCCGCCCGGTTGCGGCTCGATCCGCAGGCGCGTGCCCAGCGCCTCGGCCAGCCCGGCGGCCGCGGCCTCGCGGCGCTGCGCGTACAGCCTGCGCATGCGCTGGATATGGCGGCCGAAATGGCCTTCGGCCATGAATGCCGCCAGGATGGCCTGGGTCAGGCCCGGCGCGCCGCCGCCCAGCCAGCACAACTGCTCGAAACGCGCGCTCAAGGTTTCGGGCACCACCAGATAAGCCAGCCTGAGCCCGGGAAACAGCACTTTGCTGAAGGTGCCCGCGTACAGCACGCGGCCCTGCCCGTCCAGGCTTTTCAAGGCCGGCAAGGGCCGGCCCACGTAACGGTATTCGCCGTCGTAATCGTCCTCCACGATCCACGCGCCGCTGCGCTGCGCCCAGTCCAGCAGCGCCTGGCGGCGCGGCAGCGACAGCGACATGCACAGGGGGCTTTGGTGCGCGGGCGTCACCACCGCGCCGCGCGCGCCCGGCGCGCGTTCGATGCCGGCATCGACCATCAGGCCGTCCTGATCCACCGGCACCGGCGCCGGGCGCAGCCGCGCCTGCTCCAGCAGCAGCCGCGTCGGCGGATAGCCGGGATCTTCCATCCAGACTTCGTCGCCCGGTTCGAACAGGGCCTGCAGCACCAGGCGCAGCGTGTGGTTGTAGCCGGAGGTGATGAACACCTGCGCAGGCTGGCAATGGATGCCGCGCGCCACCTGCAGATAGGCGGCGGTGGCGGCGCGCAAGGCCGGCAGGCCGCTGCTGGGCGGATAGGCCAGTTCCGCGGCCTGCAGCCCGCGCAGCTGCCTGGCCCCCAGTCGCGCCCACAGCTTGCGCGGAAAGGCGTCCAGCGCCGGCAGCCCCATCTGGAACGGCAGGATGCCGGACCAGCGCGGCCAGGCCGGCACGTCGTGCGCCGGCGGCTCGGGCGCGGGCGGCGCCGGCGCGCCGGCCTGCGGCTGCAGATCGGGCGAGACCACCGTGCCCGCCTGGCCGCGCGCCTGGATATAACCCTCGGAGGCCAGCAGCGAATACGCCACCTCCACCGTGCCGCGCGCCACGCCCATCTCCTTGGCCAGCGAACGCGCCGACGGAATGCGGTCGCCCGGCTTGAGCGTGCCCTGGGCGATCGCGCCGCGAAAACGCTCGTAGACCTGCCGGTACAGGGGGCCGGCCTCGCGGTCCTGGGGAGATGCACGACTCATGGCATAGTCCAAAAATCAAAATATGGCCCTGGGAATTATGGCATGCGCCGCCTACCATGGCAGCCATGACACCTGATCCCGACCTCCCCCTGCGCCACCTCGAAACGCCCGACGAGGTGCGCGCCTGCCTGCCGCTGATGCGCGAGCTGCGGCCCCACCTGGACGATGCCGAAGACTTTCTGGAACGCGTCGCCCGCATGCGCCACGAACGCTACCGGCTGCTGGCCGTCATGCGCGACGGCCAGGCCGTGGCGCTGGCCGGCTACCGCTTCCAGGAAAACCTGGTGTACGGCCGTTTTCTGTACGTGGACGACCTGGTCGTCTCGCCTGCGCTGCGCGGCGGCCGCCACGGCGCGCGGCTGCTGCAGGCGCTGGACGAACTCGCCCGCGGCGCCGGCTGCGCCCGGCTGGTGCTCGATACCGGCCTGGGCAACGCGCTGGCCCAGCGTTTCTATTTCCGCCAGGGCCTTTTGACCAGCGCCATCCGTTTCGGCAAATCCCTGCACGTACCCGTGGAGACCCCCGCCCCATGAGCATTCTGCGCATTATCTGCAGCCCGCGCGGCCGCGCCTCCGAAAGCTACCGCCTGTCGCAGCGCATCGTCGAGCGCATCGCCGGCGCGGCCCCGGCCATCGTCGACGTCGACGCCAATACCCTGCCGCACGTGGACCCGGACTATGCCGCCGCGCTCAGCGCGCGCCAGGACCCCGGCGGCCCCGCGCTGGAGCGCGGCGCGCTCAGGCGCTCGGCCGAACAGATACGCCTGTTGCGCGAGGCCAGCCACATCGTGATCGCCACGCCCATGCACAACTTCACGGTGCCGTCCTCGCTGAAGGCCTGGATCGACCACGTGGTGCGGGTGCGCCATACCTTCAGCATCACGCCCGAGGGCAAGGTCGGCAGCCTGCCCGGGCGGCCGGTGTACGTGGCGATCGCGTCGGGCGGCGACTTCTCCAGCAGCGATCCGCGGCGCCAGCAGGACTTCCTCACGCCCTATCTGCGCTATGTGCTGGGCACCGTCGGCCTGACGGACGTGACGTTTTTCTCGGTGCAGGGATCGGTGCGCAGCCCGGTGGAACTCGAGGCGGCGCGCGGCCGCGCCGAGGCGGCGATCGCCGCGCATCCGTTCGAGGCGCGCGCCATCGCGGCCTAGCCTCAACCTTAGGGATACCCCCTCTCATGCTTGCGGCTACCGCCGCAAGCAGGGTCCATGCGCGGCGCATTGACACTGCCGAATGGCGGGCACTACGCTTTTTGCAACACGCTCTCCACCTAAGGATGGCGGGGCTTACGTGCAGGAGCGGACCATGATTTTGCATCGAGCGGTGTTGTGCGCGGCCGCCGTCCTGGCCTTGAACGGCTGGGCGGCGCCGAGCGCCGAGGCGGCGTGCAGCGAGGAGAAAATCCAGGCCATGGCCGAGGACGGCCGCTCGACCCGTTCCATCGCGCGCGCCTGCGGCATGTCCAACGCCAAGGTGCGCGGCGTGATCGAAGGCATCGAAGCCGGCGCGGTGGTCAAGGCGCTGCCCGTGGAACCGGCCAAGCCGGTCCAGGTCCCGGAGCCGGACCCGGCTGCCGGCAAGCTGCCCGCCGGCAGCGCCCTGGCGCGCTGCGATTGCCAGGGCTGGATGCCCGCCGGCGAGAAGGCCCCGGAAAGCCGCTGCCAGAGCGGCATGTCCATCACCGCGCCGTGTCCCGGTTACTGCCCGCCGCGCGGCATCGCGCCGTGGCGGCGGGTCTGCAGCTGACGCAGCCGGCCCTACTTCGCCTCTTTCTTGTCCTGCGCCTTGAAGTGATCGGCAATGGACTTGTGCACGCGCTCCTGCACCTGGTCGATGCTGAAGCTGGCGGGCCGCTGGCTCGGCGGATAGGTCACGAAGGTTTCCATGAACGCGGTGGCCTTCATCGTGCCGATCTCGGTCAGGTAGGAGTTTTTGCCGAGCCAGTCGTTGTATTGGTCGGACGTGATGTCCGCGCGTTCGTACGGATCCATTCTCAGGTTGAAGACCTTGGGCACCCGCAGGCAGACGAACGGTTCCTGCCAAATGTTGAGATTGCCCGGCGCGCGCTGTTCGCAGAACACGATCTTCCAGTCGTCGTAGCGCATGCCGACCAGGATGCCGTCATCGTTGAAGTAGTAGAAATCGTTGCGCGCGCTCTTGTCCGACTTGCCGGTCAGGTAGTCGAGCTGGTTGTAGCCGTCCAGGTGCACCTTGAAGTTGGTGGGGTTTCCAGGCGGCGTCCAGCCCTTGAGCAAGCGGTCCTTGATGGACGTATCGCCAGCGGCCGCCAGCAGCGTCGGGAACCAGTCCATGCCGGACACGATGCCGCGCTTGACTTGTCCCGCCGGGATTTTCCCGGGCCAGCGGACCATGGCCGGCACCCGGAAAGCGCCTTCCCAGTTGGAATCCTTCTCGCTGCGGAACGGCGTGGTCGCGGCATCCGGCCAGCTCCACTGGTTGGGGCCGTTGTCGGTGGTGTACACCACGATGGTGTTGTCGGCGATGCCCAGGTCATCGAGCTTTTTCAGCAGCTTGCCCACGTCCTCGTCGTGTTCGAGCATGCCGTCGGCATAGTCGTTGCCCGGCATGCCGCTCTTACCCTTGTTCTCCGGTCGTATATGGGTATAGATGTGCATGCGCGTGGTGTTCATCCACACAAAGAACGGCTTGTCGCCCTTGCCGTGCTTGTCGATGTAATCGAGCGCCGCGCCCACGGTCTCGTCGTCGATGGTTTCCATGCGCTTCCTGCTCAGCGCCCCGGTGTCTTCCACCTTGCCGTCGGCCGAGGCCTTGATCACTCCGCGTGGCGAGAAATTCTTCACGAACGGATCGTTGGAATCCTTGGGCCAGTACGGGCGCTCAGGCTCTTCTTCGGCGTTCAGGTGATACAGGTTGCCGAAGAATTCATCAAAGCCGTGCCGGGTCGGCAGGTATTCGTCCTTGTCGCCCAGGTGGTTCTTGCCGAACTGGGCTGTGACGTAGCCTTGCGCCTTCAGCGCTTCGGCGATGGTGATGTCGCCTTTCTGCAGGCCGACCGAGGCGCCCGGCGCGCCGACCTTGGTCAGCCCCGTGCGCAGCGGCGACTGCCCGGTGATGAAGGACGAACGGCCGGCGGTACAGCTGTTTTCACCGTAGTAATCGGTGAACTTCACGCCCTCCTTGGCGATACGGTCGATGTTGGGCGTCTCGTAGCCCACCACGCCTTCGCCAAAGGCGCTGATGTTGGTCTGCCCGATGTCGTCGCCGAAAATCACCAGGATGTTCGGCTTCTTGCCCGGCGCGTCCTGGCTCTGCGCCTGCGTGCCGGCCGCGGTCGCCAGGCCTGCCGCGGCGACAAGCGCCGCACTCAACAGCTGTCTTGCGTTCATCGCATTTCCTCGGAAGATCAGGCCAGTTCAGCGGCCGGCCGTGCCGCCAGGCGGGAAACCGCCCCGCCCGCTACGCCTCAGAACACCAGCGTGGCGGTCGCCATGACCGTGCTGGTGCTGTCCAGGCGGTTGGTGCTGCTGATCGTGGGCACCCATCGCAGCGACAGCGACAGCGAACGCTGGTCAGCCAGCTTTCTGTCGTAGGTCACGATGGGGCCCAGCGCCCAGTCCCTGCCCTTGAACCCGTTGAGCCGGTCGGCCGTGGGGCCCTTGTCGCTGCCCAGCTGCTGGATGGTGCCCAGGATCAGGCCGGCGCTGAAGCCGTTGCTGAAGACCTTGCGGCCCATCATGTCCATGCTGAACAGCGGCGCGTTGCGGTAATCGGTGGCGCTGTTGCGCGTATAGAACTGGAAGCCGGCGACCGTGTCGATCTGGAAGCCGGACTCCGGATAGATCCCCGTGTAGGCCACCTGCGGGATGAAGGTCCAGTTGTTCAGGCTGGGGTTGGCCATGTCGTTGGCGTTGTACTTGCCGGTGGGCGCCCACACGTTCAGGCTGAGCGCCAGGTGCGAGGTCTCGGAGAAGTGGTAGCCGGCGATGATGGGCGAGAAATACAGGTCGAACAGGTTCGACGCGGTGTCGTCCTGGCTGACGCTGCGCCCGCCCGCGCCGGCCAGGGTGGAGGTCACCTTGTTCCACACGTAGGGAACGGTGATGCTGGAAGCGAAGTTCCAGCGTCCCGGCCCGGTGTCCCAGGTCTTGAGCAGGGTCGCCAGCGTGAACGAGGCTTCGGCGTCCAGGCCCAGCGAAGTCCGGCCCGCGACCGGCACCTCGCGGCTGCCGCCGATGCCGCCGTCCAGGTAGATCTGTGAAAGATTGACCGCCCAGATGGGTTGCGGCGAGACGATGCCGGCGTTGGGCTGGACATTGGTGCCGGTGATCTGCCGTCCCAGCGCGCCTTCCGTGGCGTGCGCGGCGCCCGGGGTCGCCAGCGCGGCCAGCGCCGCGCAGAGCGCGGCCGTGCCTTTGAATCCAGACCTCGTGTTGCCCATGCGATGTACCACCTGTAGCGATAACCAAAAGCAAAGACACTAACTGAGCCTGGGGCGGACGCGCTGCCCGGGCTGCGGATAAGACCAGTCAAATCCCCAATACCGGGTCAGATAATCGCACGAGAGCGACAGATTTTCCAGGCATCCGGGCGCGCCGATTTCAATCCTCGCCGGCGCCCTCCTCGCCGCGGCTGGCCCGCACCTGGTCGATGCGCAGGCCGCCGCGCCGCGTCACCTCGAAGCGCCAGTCGCGCCAGGCGATCGTGTCGCCCGGCTCGGGAATGCGGCCGGCGGCGCGCAGCAGGCAGCCCGCCAGCGTGGCGTCCGGGTAATCGTCGGCCAGCGCCGGGGCCTCCAGCAGGCGCGCGGCCTCGCCCACCGCCAGCCGGCCGTCCAGCAGCCAGGAGCCGTCGGACAGGCGCAGCGACTCCGACAGGTCGGCCTGGTGCTCGGGCAGATCGCCCGCCACCGCGGTCAGCACGTCCATGGGCGTGACCAGCCCCTCGCAGACGCCGTGCTCGTCCACCACGATCAGCATGTGATCGCGGCTGGCGCGCAGTTCGTCCAGCACCTTGAGCACCGGCATGGTCTCCAGTACGTAGCGCGGTTCGCGCGCCAGCTCGACCAGGTCGATCGGGCCGGGGGTCTGCAGCCTGGGCAGCACGTCCTTGAAGTGCAGCACGCCCAGCACGTTGGCCGGGTCGCCCGCGCACAGCGGCAGGCGCGAATGGCCACCGCCAAACTTGCGGACCACGTCCTCGGGCGTGTCGGCCACGTCCAGCCAGGTGATGTCGCCGCGCGGCACCATGATGGAACGCACGTCGCGCGCGCCGATGGACAGCACCCGTTCGATCATGGTGCTCTCCTCGGGCGCGAAGGCCGGCTCTTCGCCCGCGCCGTCGACCAGCGCGACCACCTCGTCGACCTGCGCGCCGGCCTGGCCGGCGGGGCTGGCGCGCAGCAGCCGCAGCACGGCCTGCGCCGTGCGCTGGCGCCGGCCCAGCGCATGCGCGCCGCGGGCGCGGTTGCGCCGCGCCAGCTGGTTGCACAGCTCGATCAGGATCGAGAAGCCGATGGCGGCGTACAGATACCCCTTGGGCACGTGAAAGCCCAGCCCTTCGGCCACCAGGCTGAAGCCGATCATCAGCAACAGGCCCAGGCACAGGATCACCACCGTCGGGTGGCGCGCCACGAAGGCCATCAGCGGACGGCTGGCCAGCATCATCACCGCCATCGCCACGATCACGGCGATCATCATGATGCTCAGGTCCTGCACCATGCCCACCGCGGTAATCACCGAGTCCAGCGAGAACACCGCGTCCAGCACCACGATCTGCAGGATCACCTGCCAGAACACGGCGTGCTGCGGCCGCTGGCCGGCGTCGTGGGCGGCGCCGCCTTCGACGCGCTCGTGCAGCTCCATCGTGCCCTTGAAGAGCAGGAACAGGCCGCCCAGGATCAATATCAGGTCGCGCCCGGAAATCTCCGCGCCCAGCAGCGTGAACAGCGGCTCGGTCAGCGTCACCACCCAGGCGATGCTGGCCAGCAGGCCCAGGCGCATCACCATCGCCAGCGTCAGGCCGATCAGGCGGGCGCGGTTGCGCTGCGCCGGCGGCAGCTTGTCGGCCAGGATGGCGATGAACACCAGGTTGTCGATGCCCAGCACAATTTCAAGCACGACCAGGGTCGCCAGGCCCAGCCAGGCGGTGGGGTCGGTCATCCAATCGAAAATCATCGAAGTTCCACGTATAGCGTGATGGAGCGCGCCAGCGCGCTCCCGGAATCGTCAGGGGAATGGCGCAACGGACGCGCGCGCGGCGGCGCGCGGCAGCCCAGGCGCGGCGTGGCGGCCCGGGACCGGGCCAGACGGGTATCGTGGAACGGCCGCGGCATGCGGCCGGAGGAAGGGGTCGGGCGCCGGCGCGGCGCCGGCCTAGAGGGAGGCTCTTCGTTCATAAATGGCGGACGGCCGGGACTGCCTGCCGTCCACCTTGCTCTCTTTCTTACTGGAACCTGAATATTACCTGAATCTGGCCCATCGCCCGGTGTCATCAAACAAACCGCATGCATGCCCGATCATGGCGCGCCGCCGTACCGAGGACACCATGAAGAATTTCGACAACATCCAGCTGCTCACCCTGGCCAATACCCTGGTCAGCCTGCTCACCGCTTTCGTGCTGGGCGCGGTGGTCGGTTTCGAGCGCCAGTTCCGCCAGCGCACGGCCGGGCTGCGCACCAACGTGCTGGTCGCGGTGGGCGCGGCGATCTTCGTGGACATGGCCTTCCTGGTGGGCGGCGACGACGGCGGCGCGCGCGTGATTTCCTACGTGGTGTCGGGCGTGGGCTTTCTGGGCGCCGGCGCCATCATGCGCGAAGGCGGCAGCATCCGCGGCCTGAACACCGCGGCCACGCTGTGGGGCTCGGCGGCGATCGGGGCGTGCGCCGGCGCCTCGCTGATGCTGGAGGCGGTGGCCGCCACCGTGTTCGTGCTGGCCGCCAACACCCTGCTGCGCCCGGTGGTCAGCTACGTCAACCGCCAGCCGGTCGATGCGCAGACCACGGAAGTGACTACCGTCATACACCTGATCGCCACCACGGCGCAGCGCCAGGCCGCCATGATGGTGCTGGAAGACGTGCTCGAGGCCGAGCAGCTGCCGCTGTCCGAGCTGAAGATCGACCAGTTCGGCGAAGACGAGGTCGAGATCGAGGCCGCGCTCAGCGAAGCCTCGGTCGACGAGCTGGACCTGGACCGGGTGGTCGCCAGCATCGCGGCCTCGCCGGCCGTGCGCACCGCGTTCTGGGCGGCCAGGACGGTGTAAACGCGGCGACGCGGGGTTACGCCCGCTTACCTTCCGGGCACGCGGCTTGCTCGGCAGGCGGGGATCGCCCATTCCGGAGCCCGCATGCCCGCCTCGCACTATATCGACGCCACCACGCTGACGGTGCTGACCGTCAACACGCACAAGGGTTTCACCAGTTTCAACCGCCGTTTCATGCTGCACGAACTGCGCGACGCGCTGCGGGCGGCGGGCCCGGACATCGTGTTCCTGCAGGAGGTGCTGGGCGAACACCAGGGCCATGCCGAGCGCCACCGCTCCTGGCCCGCGCTGTCGCAGTACGAGTTCCTGGCCGACACGCTGTGGACCGACTACGCCTACGGTCGCAACGCGGTCTATCCGGCGGGCCACCACGGCAACGCGGTGCTGTCGCGCTACCCCATCGAACGCTATGAAAACCACGACGTCAGCGTCAGCGGCCACGAACGCCGCGGCATGCTGCACTGCGTGCTGCGCGTGCCCGGGACGCCGACGCCGGTGCATGCGGTCTGCGTGCACCTGGGGCTACTGGAGCGCCACCGGGGTCGCCAGCTGGCGCAATTGTGCGAACTGGCGGCCGACGGCGTGCCGGCCGCCGAACCCCTGCTGATCGCCGGCGATTTCAACGACTGGCGGCTGCGCGCCGACGGCCCGATGCGCGACTGCGGCACCAGCGAAGTCTACAGCTCGCGGCTGGGCCGGCCGGCGCGCACCTTTCCGGCGCGCTGGCCGCTGCTGCGGCTGGACCGCATCTACGTGCGCGGCGTGCGCGACTGGCGGCCGCTGCCCATGGCGTCGCGCGTCTGGTCGCGCCTGTCCGACCACGTGCCGATCAGCGCGGAGATCGCCCTATGAACCTGAGCTGGCGCGGGAACAACCGCTACACGCTGCTGGAAAACGGCACCGGCTATTTCCCCGCGGTGCTCGACGCCATCGCACAGGCCCGCAGCGAAGTGCTGGTCGAGACCTTCATCCTGTTCGACGACACCGTGGGGCGGGAGATCCGCCAGGCCCTGATCGACGCGGCGCGCCGCGGCGTGAGCGTGGACCTGACCATCGACGGCTACGGTTCGGACGAACTGAGCGAGGAATTCCTGGGCGGCATGACCGACAGCGGCATCCGCGTCCACATCTTCGACCCGCGCCCGCGGCTGCTGGGCGTGCGCACCAACGTATTCCGGCGCATGCACCGCAAGATCGTGGCCGTCGACCGACGCTGCGCCTTCGTGGGCGGCATCAATTTCTCGGCCGACCACCTGCCCGACTTCGGCCCGCAGGCCAAGCAGGACTACGCCTTGCGCGTCGAGGGGCCGCTGGCCGCGGATATCGCCGACTATGCGCGCGCGCAGCTGGGCGGCGAGCGGCCGCGGCGGCGCGGCCGGCGGGCCGCCATCCTGGAGCAGATGCCGGCCGGCGACGGCGGCGGCCGCCTGGTGGTGCGCGACAACGTCGATCACCGCAACGACATCGAGCGCCATTACCGCGCCGGCGTGCGGGCGGCGCGCCACGACGTGCTGATCGCCAACGCCTATTTCTTTCCCGGCTACCAGCTGCTGCACGACCTGGCCGACGCGGCGCGGCGCGGCGTGCGGGTCAGGCTGCTGCTGCAGGGCGAGCCCGACGTGCTGGTCGCGCGGCTGGCCGCCTCCATGCTGTACGACTACCTGATCGACGCCGGCGTGGAGATCTACGAATACTGCAAGCGGCCGCTGCACGGCAAAGTGGCCTGCGTGGACGGCGACTGGGCGACCGTGGGGTCCAGCAACCTGGACCCGCTGAGCCTGGCGCTGAACCTGGAGGCCAACGTGATGGCGCGAGACCGCGCGCTCAACGCCGAGCTGCGCCGCAGCCTGGAGCGGCTGATCGAGCAGGACTGCCGCCAGATCGAAATGTCGGTGGGCTCCAGGCGGCGCCTGCGGCGGCTGTGGATAGGCGTGGTGGTGTTCCACTTCCTGCGGCGCTTTCCGGCCTGGGCCGGCAGCCTGCCGGCGCACAAGCCCAGGCTGCAGTCCCTGCCCCTGCCCACGGAAAGAGAGACGGCATGAGAGTCTTCCGCTCCACCCTGACGCGGGCGCTGCGCCATCGCTGGCCGCGCCTGAAGCGGATTCTGCCGGCGCTGGTGCTGGCGGTCGTGGCCGCCCTGCTCATCCATTTCGGCCGCGCCGTGGACTGGCCCCAGGTCTGGGTTTCGATGCGCGCGATTCCGGGGCGCACGATCATGCTGGCCTGTGCGCTGGTGGCCGCCGGCTACCTGGCCTACGGCGCCATGGATCTGCTGGCCAAGCGCTACACCCGCCACACCCTGCCCTGGCCCAAGGTGCTGGGCGTGGCGATGACCAGCTATGCGCTGAACCTCAATCTCGGGGTCCTGCTGGGCGGGCTGGGCGCGCGGCTGCGCCTGTATGCGCGCCTGGGATGCCGCAAGTCGGTCGCCACCCGCGTGGCGCTGTTCTCGGCCGCGACCAACTGGATCGGCTTCGGCTGGCTGGCCGGCGCGCTGTTCGTGGCGGGCGCGGTGCCGTTGCCGCAGGGCTGGGGCCTGCGCCCGGACGTGCTGCGCCTGCCGGGCGCGGCGCTGCTGGCGCTGGCCGCCGCCTACGTGGGCTTCTGCGCGCTGGCGCGCCGCCGCAGCTGGACCTGGATGGGCCAGCATGCCAGCTTGCCGCACTTGGGCATGGCGGTCGCGCAAAGCCTGGTGGCGGCAAGCTCGTGGGCCATCATGGGCGCCATCATGTACGTGCTGCTGCAAGGCAAGGTCGGCTATCCGGCGGTGCTGGGCGTGCTGATGTGCACCAGCTTCGCGGCCGTGCTCATCCGGGTGCCGGGCGGGCTGGGCACCACCGAAGCCATCTTCGTCGCGGCGCTGGCGCCGGGGATTCCCGCGCCCGAGGTGCTGGGCGCGGCGCTGGTGTACCGCGCGCTCTACGCCTTCGCGCCGCTGTGCCTGGCCCTGCTGGCCTTCGGGCTGGCCGAATGGCGGCTGCGACACGGGCCGCACGCCTCCACGCCGGCGGCCTAGGGAGTAGGATCGAGCAGGTCCGACAAGGCGTTGCCCAGGCTCTTGACCGCGCCCGCCACGCCTTCGGCGGCGCCCTCCGCGCCCACCCCTATCGCATGCCCGAAGCCTTGCGCCACCTGGGCGGCGAAGCCGCGCGTGACCGAGAACCTGGGGCTGTCCAGGTCGCCCGACAGCGCGAACTCGAAGCGCACCGCGCCGGCCTCGTCCTTGAGCGCGGCCAGCACCGCCTTGCGCGGCAGCGAAAACAGCGAACCCTCGCCGCTGAACTTCAGGCCGCGCAGCGCCACCGTGCCCGCGGCCCGCAACTGGCGGCGTTCGATCACGGTGTTCATGTCCAGGTCCATCGCGCCGGCGGCCAGCGAGCCGGCGCCGTTGTCGGCCAGGTAAGGCGCGGCATGGCGCACGCCCATGTTGCGCACGCTGACCTTGATGTCGGCGTCCGTGCCGCCCACCACCAGCCAGCCTTGCGCGCTGACCGTGGCATTGGCCCCGCCCTGCTGGTCGATCCGTCCGTTGAACTCCATTTCGCTGCGCGCGCCGTCGTCGGGCATGACCAGCGGGCGCAGCCGCGCCTGCACGCCGGTGAAGGCGATGCGGTGCGGCGGGCGCGATATCGCGGCGTCTTCGAAAGTCAGGCGGCCGTCCTGCAGCCGCAGATCGGCCACCCGTATCGGCTGGCGGTCCCGCCCGCGGCCGTCGCCGGCATCGCCGGTGCGCAGCGCCGCCTGCAGGGCCGGCGCGATGTGTAGGCTGCCGTCCGGCTGGCGCAGCACCGCGAAGTCGAAGCCTTCGACCGACACGCGCGTGAACACGGTTTCATGGCGCAGCAGCGCCGGCCAGTCCGGCTCCAGCACCACGCGGCGCGCCCGCACGTCGGCCTGGCCGGCCGCGCCGCGCACGATCACGTCGGTCAACACCACCTGGCGGTATCCCACCTCCACGTCGGCCACTTCGCTGCGCGGCCCCAGCAGATTGGCGATGCGCTGCTGCGCGATGCGCAGCGCCGCGAACGCCAGCACCGCAGCCACCGCCGCAAACAGCACCAGCACCGCCAGGGCGTTGCCCCACGGTGACCGGCCGCTCGGCGCGACTGCGTTCGTGCTCATCGTGCGTTCCCGAAACAAGGAAAGGAACCGGGCCGTGGGGTCTCGCTCGCGCGCGGCCCCGCACCCGGCACAACCTGTGCATCCTCCTGGATACCTCGCCGATCATCAATGGGTTAAATGGATGAGGCCCGCTCAACGGCGGCGGTGGTCGGACATCATGCAGACGCCGGCCAGCACGCCGACCAGCACCGCCGCCGCGATGCTTTTCCACGCGTTCTCGTGCACGTACTCGTCGGCCGCGTGCGAGGCGTGGCGGGCCCGGTCCCAGGCGAGGCGCTCCCAGCCGCTGGCCTGTTCGCGCGCGGCCTCCAGCTGCTGCTTGAGGCGGTCGCGGGCCGCTTCGATTTCGGACCCGCCGTAGCTGGCCGTGCTGCGCAACAGCGCCTCCGTTCCGGAGATGAGGTCGCGCACCGTGCGCGCCGAACTGTCGGCCGGATGGAATATGCCGCGCAATCCTTCATGCTTGCTCATAGGGTCTCCTTGAAAAACTCCGCCGCCCGCCCTGTGCGGCGCGGATGCGCACGCATTCCGCAAGCGGCGTGCCCGCCAGCCGGTCTATGCCCGGCGTCTGCTGCGGGTCCAGGCCCGGCATGGGATTGGGCAGGCTGTCCGGCGGCCAGCGTCCGTTCTTGTCGGTCTTGCGGCCGCCCGGATCGGGCGCCGGCTGCTCGGCCGGGCTCTGGTCCGGCGGGGACTTGCCGCCTTCGGTGTTGTTGGGGGAACCGGGCGATTTGGGTTCTGCCATGATGGCCTCCTGAACTGTGCGCAAACGCAATATGCGGAGCCGGCGGGCGCGGCGTCAGCCCGCCCACCACTGCTTGATCGTGGCGCGCAGCGCCGCGCCGCCCGCGGCCGCGTCTTCCTTGCGCAGCGCGCGCACGTAGGCGGCGACCTGCTTGGCCGGGATGTGCGGCGGCAAGGGCGGCATCTCGGGATCGGTCACCATCTCCAGCACCACGGGCCGGGCGGCGGCCAGCGCGCGGTCCCAGGCGGGACCCACGTCCTGCGGGTTCTCGACCCGTATGCCTTCCAGGCCCAGCAGCCGGCCGTAGTCCGCGTAGGAAAACGCCGGCAGCCATTGCGAGTCCGCGAAACGCGGGTCGCCGCCCATCACGCGCTGCTCCCAGGTCACCAGGTTCAGGTCGCCGTTGTTCAGCACCATGACGATCAGGCGCGGATCGGCCCAGTCCTTCCAGCGGTGCGAGATGGTGATCAGTTCGTTGATGCCCAGCATCTGCATGGCGCCGTCGCCCACCAGCGCCACCACGGGACGCTCGGGATAGGCCAGCTTGGCCGCCACCGCGTAAGGCACGCCGCAGCCCATGGTGGCCAGCCCGCCCGACAGCGAGCCCATCATGCCCTCGCGCAGGTCCAGGTCGCGCGCGTACCAGTTCGCCGCCGAGCCCGAGTCGCAGGTGACGATGCACTGCTCGGGCAGGCGCTGCGACAGCTCCAGGAACGGGCGCTGGGGATTGAGCGGACGGGCGTCGACCATGGCGCGCTCGCGCACCGTGTCGCGCCAGCGCGCCACCTGCTTCTCGATGCGTTCGCGCCAGCGGCGCGCCGTCTTGCGTTCCAGCATCGGCATCAGGGCCTGCAGGGTCAGCCGGCTGTCGCCCACCAGGCCCAGTTCGACCGGATAGCGCAGGCTCAGCTTGCGGCCGTCGCGGTCGATCTGCACCGCGCGCGCCTGCCCTTCCTCGGGCAGGAACTCGGCGTAGGGAAACGAGGTGCCCACCATCAGCAGCGTGTCGCACTCGTTCATCATGTCCCAGCTCGGCTGGGTGCCCAGCAGGCCGATGCTGCCCGTCACGTAAGGCAGGTCGTCGGGCACCGCGGCCTTGCCCAGCAAGGCCTTGGCCACGCCCGCGCCCAGCAGCTCGGCGGCCTGGCGGACCTCGGCGCCCGCGTCCAGCGCGCCCGCGCCCACCAGCATGGCGACGCGCTCGCCGCGGTTGAGGATCTCGGCCGCATTGCGCAAGGCCGCCTCGTTCGGCACCGCGGCATGCGAAGTCACGCCGATGCCGGTGTACACGGCGCCATGTTCGCGCGGCGGGCTCTCCACTGCCGGCAAATCCTGCACGTCGTTTGGAAAAATGACGCAGGTCACCGCGCGCCGCTCCATCGCGATGCGCATGGCGCGGTCGATCACGTGGCGCGCCTGCCCGGCGGTGGCGGCCATCTGCACGTAGTCGTGCGCCACGTCCTTGAACAGGCTGACCAGATCGACTTCCTGCTGGTAGTCGCCGCCCAGCGCGCTGCGGGCCTGCTGCCCCACCAGCGCCACCACGGGCTGGTGATCCAGCTTGGCGTCGTACAGGCCGTTGAGCAGATGGATCGCGCCCGGCCCCGAGGTCGCCATGCACATGCCCACCTGTCCGGTGAACTTGGCATGCGCGCAGGCCATGAAAGCGGCGCTTTCCTCATGCCGGACCTGGACGAACTCCAGCGGTTCCTGCGTGCGGCCGAAGGCGCCGATCAGGCCGTTTATCCCGTCGCCGGGATACCCGAACACCCTTCTGACGCCCCATTGGGACAGCCTTTCGAGGACGAAGTCCGACACAGTTTTCATACCCAGCTCCTGTCATGGTCGCGGTCCGTGGACACGACGCCAGCGGCAGCAAGCCCCATTCCTGCCGCGGGGCGCTCGGATACAAAAGAAAACAATGCGGCGGCGATTTGGGCACGGCGCTTGCGGCTGTCCAGGTTTTCCGCGGCCGCGTCGCACTTTTTTATCCGGCGCGGCCCGATACACCGGGAGCAGGCATGGCGAAGACTAGAACCCTGATCGTGGCCGGCGAGGCATTTCCCCTGGCCAAAACGGGCGGCCTCGGGGACGCCATCACGGGCATGGCCCGCGCGCTGGCCCAGGCAGGCACGCCGCTCATGGTGCTGCTGCCCGCCTACCGCGGCGTGCGCGCCCGCCTGGAGCGCGTCCGCGTGGTGGCGCCGCTGCACAACCTGCCGGGCGGCGATGCGCGCCTGCTGGCCGGCCGCTGCCCGCAGTCGGGCCTGGATTTCCTGCTGCTGGAGAACGACGGGCTGTACGACCGCGCCGGCATCTACCTGGACGAACAGGGCGTCGAATACGCCGACAGCGCGCTGCGCTACGCGGCGCTGGCCCATGCCGCCGCGCGCGTGGCCGGCGGCCTGCCCGGCGTCGCGCGCCCCAATCTGGTGCATGCGCACGATTGGCACGCCGGCCTGGTGCCATTGCTGTTGCATGCGCAGGGCCTGCACGCGACCCGCAGCATCATGACCATCCACAACCTGGCGTTCCAGGGCCGCTTCCCGATGGAGTGCGCGGCCGAACTGGGCATTCCCGAACGCTACCGCAACGGCGAAAGCATAGGCGCCTGGGGACAGCTGAATTTCCTGAAGGCCGGCATCCGCTATGCCGACCGCGTGACCACGGTCAGCCACAACTATGCGCGCGAAATCATGACGCCGGCCTTCGGCTGCGGCCTGGACGAACTGCTGCGCCGCCGCGCCGACGACCTGCTGCCGATTCCGAACGGCATCGACAACATTCTGTGGAACCCCGCCCGCGACCCGCACCTGGGCGCGCTGCGCTATTCGGCGCGCGACCTGTCCAACAAGGCGCGCTGCAAGGCCGCGCTGCAGCATGAGTTCGGCCTGGACGTGGACGCCGGGACCACGCTGATGGCCATGGGCAGCCGCCTGACCGAACAGAAGATGGCCGACGTGGCCGCGGCCGCCGTGCCCGAGGCGCTGGAACGCCATCCCGGCCTGCAGGTCGCGATCCTGGGCCAGGGCGACCACCGTCTGGAACAGGCGCTGCAGGCGCTGGCGCAGCGCTATCCCGGACGCTGTGCGGCCCATATCGGTTATGACGAGGCGGCCGCGCACCGCCTGCATGCCGGCGCCGACATCCTGCTGCACGCGAGCCGTTTCGAGCCCTTCGGCCTGACGCCGCTGTACGCCATGCGCTACGGCGCGCTGCCCATCGGCTCGCGCGTGGGCGGCATGGCCGACACCATCGAAGATCCGGGGCCGCGCGCGCCGCTGTCGGCGATGGCCTCGGCCAACGGCCTGCTGTTCGACGGCGACAGCCCGGCGGCCATGTCCGAGGCGATCGCGCGCGCCATGGCCCTGCGCGAGCACGCCATGCTCTGGCGCACCATGCAGCGCAACGCCATGAGCGCCGACTTCAGCTGGCGCTCGGCCATCGGCCTGTACGCCAGCCTGTACCGCTCGCTGGCCGAACCCGAAACCCTGGAAGCCATGCCGGCGCGCGCCGACCGCGCCGCGGGCGCGGCCGCGCTGGGCGTGCGCCAGCCGGCCGGCGGCGCCGTGCCGGCGGCCGTGTAAGGAGACCGCCAGGTGCCGCCCACGACCGCCGCCATCGCCACCCAGTCGCCACTGCGCCTCTATCACGCCCGCGGCGGCGCGCGCGAGCGGGAGCCCGCGGCCGCGCTCGGCCCGCGGCTTTACGAGCGCCTGCGCCAGCGCGGCTTCAACGCCGTGCTGCTGCCGGCGCCCTGGCTGCTGGATGAAGAAGGCGGCACGCAGGCCCCGCGCGACGCCGACCGCGCCCTGCTCGACGGCACCGAAGTTCCCATCACCGAGTGGTATCGGCGCGTGTCCGCCGAGCTGGCGGACCACGGCCTGGCGCTGTACGTGGATGTGGTGCTGGACCGCTCCACGCACGACGCGGTGGCCGCCACCGTCGGCCCCGACTGGTATCTGCCGCCGGCGGGCGACCCCGCGCGCGATCCGCGCCAGCCCGCGCAGGCACGCCGGCTGCGCTATCTGCGCGACGGTCCGCTGCCGCCCGGCTTCCTCGCGGCCTGGACCGAACGGCTGGAACGCTGGGCCAGCCACGGCGTCACCGGCCTGGCCTTCCACGCGCCGCAACGCTTGGCCGGCGCGGACTGGGCCAGGCTGGCCGCTCAACTGCGGCGGCATCACGCCGGTCTGCAGCTGCTGGCCTGGGCGCCGGGCCTCACTCCGGCGATGTTGGCCGGACTGCGCGAGGCCGAGTTCGACGGGCTGTTTTCCTCGCTGCCGTGGTGGAACTTCAAGGCCGAATGGCTGGCCGAAGAAGACGCGCGGCTGCGCGCGCTGGCCCCGGTCATCGCCGCGCCGCCCCACCCCGCAGACACCCCGCCGCCGGCGCGCGGGCGGCGCGCCATCTGGTCGGCCGCGCTGTGCGCCGACGGCCTGATGCTGGACGACCGCGACGAACGCGAACTCCCCGATGTGGAGGCCGTGAACCAGTGGTTCGCGGACGCCCGCCTGCAAGGGCCGCTGCGCGTGGCCGGCGGGCGCGACGGCCGCTGCACCGTGCTGTTGCGCGGCACGGCCGAAGGCGCCACGGCGGCATTGGCGCTCAATCCCTCCACCGACGCGCAGGCCCTGCTGGACTGGGACGCGCTGGCGCCGATGCTGCCGCCGGCCGACATCGTTCCGCTGTCGCCGCCCGTGGGCGCGGCCGCGCCGGACAGCGCGCCGGCCGCCATGCTGCCGCCGGGCGACTGCGCGCTGTTCCTGCTGGAGCCGACGCTGCCGGTGCGCGAGCCGTCGCGCCGCCACCGTTCGCGCGCCGACGGCAGCGGCAATCCGCGCATCGCGGTCGAACGGGTCAGCCCGGCGGTCGACGACGGCGCGTTCGCGGTCAAATGCATTCCGCACGAGCGCATCGCCGTCCATGCCGACATCTACATGGACGGCCACGAACAGCTGGCGGCCGAACTGCGCTGGCGCGCGGCCGACGAAACGCGCTGGCGCGCCACCCCGCTGGCGCGCGGCCCCAACGACCGCTGGGAGGCCGTGTTCCGGCCGCGCCGCGTGGGCGCGCACGAATTCGTCATCAGCGCCTGGCTGGACGCCTGGCAGACCTTCCGCCATGACCTGGAACTGAAGCACCGGGCCGGCCTGGACCTGCGGCTGGAGGTGCAGGAAGGCATGCAGCTTTTGCGCGACGCGCTGGCGCGCGCCGGTTCCGCGGCCGACGCCGACGCGGTGCGCGACGCGATCGAGCAGCTGGGCGCGCAGCCGCTGGCCGCCGATCCGGTCGCCGTGCTGCTGGACGAAGGACTGGCGCGGGCCATGCGGGCGCTGGACGATCGGCCGTTCGAGACCGTCAGCCCCACGCCCTATCCGCTCTGGGTGGACCGCTGCCAGGCGGGTTTTTCCAGCTGGTACGAGCTGTTCCCGCGCTCGCAGTCGCCCCATCCGGGCCGCCACGGCACCTTCGACGACGTCATCGCGCGCCTGCCGGACGTGCGCGCCATGGGCTTCGACGTGCTGTACATGCCACCCATCCACCCCATCGGCCAGCGCAACCGCAAGGGCCGCAACAACAGTCTGCGCGCCGAGCCGGGCGACGTCGGCAGCCCCTACGCCATCGGCGCGCCCCAGGGCGGGCACGACGCGATCGAGCCGCAGCTGGGCAGCCTGGAGGATTTCCTGCGGCTGGTGGCGGCCGCGCGCGAGCAGGACATGGAGCTGGCGCTGGACTTCGCGATCCAGTGCTCGCCGGACCATCCGTGGCTGGCGCAGCACCCGGACTGGTTCTCCTGGCGCCCCGACGGCACGCTGCGCTACGCCGAGAACCCGCCCAAGAAGTACGAAGACATCGTCAACGTGTCGTTCTACGGCGCGCCGCCGCGGCGCGCGCGCCGGCTCGCGCTGTGGCGGGCGCTGCGCGACGTGGTGCTGTTCTGGGTGCGCCACGGCGTGCGCATCTTCCGCGTCGACAATCCGCACACCAAGCCGCTGCCGTTCTGGCAATGGATGATCGCCGACGTGCACGCGCAGTATCCGGACGTGATCTTCCTGTCCGAGGCCTTCACCCGCCCGAAGATGATGTACCGGCTGGCCAAGATCGGCTTCACCCAGTCGTACACCTACTTCACGTGGCGCAACGAAAAGACGGAACTGGCGGCCTACCTCGAGGAAGTGTCCAGCCCGCCGGCCGCGGACTTCTTCCGCCCGCATTTCTTCGTCAACACGCCCGACATCAACCCGTATTTCCTGCAGACCTCGGGCCGGCCCGGCTTCCTGATCCGCGCGGCCCTGGCGGCGCTGGGTTCCGGGCTGTGGGGCGTGTACAGCGGATTCGAATTGTGCGAGGGCGCGGCCCTGCCCGGCAAAGAGGAATACCTGGATTCCGAGAAATACGAGCTGCGCCAGCGCGACTGGCACGCGCCGGGCAATATCCGCGCCGAGATCGCGCGCCTGAACCAGATCCGGCGCTCCAACCCGGCGCTGCAAAGCCATCGCGGCCTGACCCTGGCCGACAGCGGCAACGACCGGGTGCTGGCCTTCTACAAGAGCACGCCGGGCCACGGCAACGTGGTGCTGGCCGCCATCAGCCTGGACCCGTTCCAGCCGCAGGCCGCGCGCGTCGAGGCGCCGCTGTGGCTGTTCGGCCAGCCCGACGCGGGCGCGCTCGCCGCCGAGGACCTGCTGGCCGAAACGCAGGAGTCCTGGCAGGGCAAGATCCGCGCCGTGACGCTGACTCCCGACCAACCCTATCGCGTGTGGCGCCTGTCGCTGCACGGATAAAGGCTACTCTTGCCATGACTAGCGAAACCCCGCCTCAGCACGACGACGGCCTCTGGTACAAGGACGCGGTCATCTACCAGCTTCACGTCAAGTCCTTCTTCGACTCCAACGACGACGGGGTGGGCGACCTGCCCGGGCTGATATCGAAGCTGGACTACATCGCCAACCTGGGCGTGAACACCATCTGGCTGCTGCCCTTCTATCCGTCGCCGCGGCGCGACGACGGCTACGACATCGCCGACTACCGCGGCGTGCATCCCGACTACGGCACCGTGGCCGACGTGCGCAAGCTGATCCGCGCGGCCCACGCCCGCGGGCTGCGCGTGATCACGGAACTGGTGGTCAACCACACTTCGGACCAGCATCCCTGGTTCCAGCGCGCCCGCGCCGCCAAGCCCGGCTCCGCGGCCCGCAACTTCTATGTCTGGTCCGACAACGACAAGGCCTACGCCGACACGCGCATCATTTTCTGCGACACGGAAAAATCCAACTGGACCTGGGACCCGGTGGCCAACGCGTACTTCTGGCACCGCTTCTATTCGCACCAGCCGGACCTGAACTACGACAATCCGCAGGTGCTCAAGGAAGTGCTGGCCGTCATGCGCTACTGGCTGGACATGGGCGTGGACGGGCTGCGGCTGGACGCGGTGCCCTACCTGGTCGAGCGCGAAGGCACCAACAACGAGAACCTGCCCGAGACCCACGCCGTGCTCAAGCAGATCCGCGCGGTGATCGACGCCGAATATCCGCACGCCCTGCTGCTGGCCGAGGCCAACCAGTGGCCGGAAGACGCGCAGGAGTACTTCGGCGCGGGCGACGAATGCCACATGTCTTTCCATTTTCCGCTGATGCCGCGCATGTACATGGCCATCGCCCAGGAGGACCGCTTCCCGATCACCGACATCATCCGCCAGACGCCGGATATCCCCGCCACCTGCCAGTGGGCCATCTTCCTGCGCAACCACGACGAACTGACGCTGGAGATGGTCACCAGCCGCGAGCGCGACTACCTGTGGAACGTCTACGCGGCCGAGCCGCGCGCCCGCATCAACCTGGGCATCCGGCGCCGGCTGGCCCCGCTGCTGGAACGCGACCGGCGGCGCGTGGAACTGATGAACAGTCTGCTGCTGTCCATGCCCGGCACGCCGGTGCTGTACTACGGCGACGAACTCGGCATGGGCGACAACGTGCACCTGGGCGACCGCGACGGCGTGCGCACCCCCATGCAATGGTCGCCGGACCGCAACGGCGGATTTTCGCGCGCTGACCCCGAGCGGCTGCCGCTGCCGGTGCTGATGGGGCCGCTCTACGGCTATGAGGCGGTCAACGTCGAGGCGCAGCAGCGCGACCCGCATTCGCTCCTGAACTGGACCCGCCGCCTGCTGGCGCAGCGCCGCCAGAGCCATGCCTTCGGCCGCGGCGCGCTGCGCTTCATCTTCGCCGGCAACCGCAAGATCCTGGCCTATCTGCGGCAATGGCAGGACACCACCATACTGTGCGTGGCCAATCTGTCCAACGCGGCCCAGCCGGTCGAGCTGCCGCTGCAGGAATTCTCCGGCCGCGTGCCGGTCGAGATGCTGGGCGGCACGCCTTTTCCCGCCATCGGAGAACTGCCCTATCTGCTGACGCTGCCGCCCTACGGCTTTTACTGGATGGACCTGAGCGTGGACGCCGCCCCGCCGGACTGGCACGCCACGGCGCCGGCCCAGATGCCCGAGCTGATCACGCTGGTGCTGCGCGCGCGCGGCGGCGCGGCATTGACCGACGCCTCGCGCGAGACGCTGGAGCGCGAAATCCTGCCGCAGTACCTGGCGCGCCAGCGCTGGTATCCGGCCAGCCAGCCCCCGGCCCGCGCGCGCCTGGCCTACGCCACGCCGTTCGGCGCGGCCGAGGGCGAGTACTACTGGGCCGAGGTCGAACCCGAGGACGGCGTCAGCGGCCTGCGCGCGCAGGCGCCCTTCGTGCTGTCCTGGGACGAAAGCGCCTTCATCCAGTACGCCATCGCGCGCGTGCGCCGCGGCGCCGAGGTCGGGCTGCTGGCCGACGCCTTCCTGCAGCCGGGCTTCGTGCGCGCCGTGATCGCGGCGCTGCGGGCCGGCAAGGAACTGGACGGACGCAGCGGCGGCAAGCCCGGCGACAAGCCGGGCGTCATCCGATTCCTGCCCGAGTCCGGCCTGGCCGATATCGAGATTCCCGACGACGCCGAGCTGCGCTGGCTCACCGCCGAGCAATCGAACAGCTCGGTCATCGTCGGCGGCGAACTGATCCTGAAGCTGATCCGCGCGGTGCAGCCCGGCGGCTCGCCCGAGGCCGAGATGACCCGCTACCTGACCCGCGCCGGCTACGCCAACGTGCCGGCGCTGCTGGGCGAGGTGCAGCGCGAGGACGCCGACGGCGTGATCCATACGCTGGCCATCGCCCACCGCTACGTCATCAATGAGGGCGACGCCTGGAACTGGACGCTGGACACGCTCAAGCGCACGCTGGCCAACGCGCTGCTGGTCGGCCAGGACCCCGGGGAATTCGAGCAGGGCCTGCAAGGCTTTGCCGTGATGGCGGCCACCATCGGCGAGCGCCTGGCGCAGATGCACGCCGTCCTGGCCCAGCCCTGCGACGACCCGGCCTTCCGGCCGCGCCGCTGCAGTCAGGCCGACGCCGAGGCCCGCGCGCGCCAGATCCAGCGTCTGCTGGACCGCGCCGAACGCGACCTGCGCGCGCAGTACGACAAGCTCGAAGCGCCGTCGCGCGCCTGCGCCGAATGGTTCTTCGAGCACCATGCCCGGCTGGCCGAACACGTGGCCGCGATGGCGCAGGCCGAGGCCGGCACCCTGCACCTGCGCATCCACGGCGACTTCCACCTGGGCCAGGTGCTGGTGGCGCAGGCCGACGCCTACCTGATCGACTTCGAGGGCGAACCGGCCAGCAACCTGAAGGCGCGGCGCGCGCTGGCCTCGCCCTACCGCGACGTGGCCGGCATGCTGCGCTCCTTCGACTACGCGGCGGCGACGATGGCGCGCGCCGACGCCCTGGGCGGCCCCGCGGCCGACGCCAATGCCGGCGCGGGCGAAACCCCGGGGGACCCGGCCGCGGCCGCCGCCGAATTGCGCGACGCGCTGCTGGCGCGCTTCCGCCTGCGCGCGGCCGAAGCCTTCCTGCAGGGATACCGCGAGGCCCGTCCCTCCGACCTGATACCGTCCGATGACCGCGAAGACTCGCTGCTGGCGCTGGCCCAGCTGGAGAAAGCAGCCTACGAAGTCAGCTACGAAGCCGCCCACCGCCCGGACTGGATCTCGATCCCGCTGTGCGCGCTGGCCGAACTGGCGCGCGGCCAACTGATGTCGGCCGCCATCGACGCCGAAGGAAAACCCTCATGAGCCAGGACGCCCCGACCGACACCGGCGCCGTGGACGCCGCGCAACTGGCCGCGCTGGCCGCCGGCCGCTGCCAGGACCCCTTCGCCATCCTGGGGCCGCAGCAAGGCTGGCTGCGGGTCTACGCGCCCGGCGCGCTGGCGGTCGAAGCGCTGGACGGCGACGGCATGCGCACGCCGCTGCGCGAACAGGCGCAAGGGCTGTACGCGGGCCGCGTGGATCACGCCCGCCCCGGCGACGGCGCCTCGTACCGGCTCGCCATCCGCTGGCCGGACGCCGAGCAGATCACCGCCGATCCCTACGCCTTCGGCCTGCTGCTGGACGAGGCCACGCTGGAGGCGCTGGCGCAAGGCAGCTGGCACGCCGCCGGCGAAGCGCTGGGCGCCCGGCTGGTCGACATCGACGGCGTGTCCGGCCTGCGCTGCGCGGTATGGGCGCCGAACGCGCGGCGCGTGGCGGTGGTCGGCGACTTCAACGGCTGGGACGCGCGCCGCCACGGCATGCGCCTGCGCCACCGCGCCGGCGTCTGGGAGATTTTCATTCCCGGCGTGCGGCCCGGCGAGCGCTACAAATACGCCATCACCGACGCCGGCGGCCTTCAGCGGCTGAAGGCCGACCCCCATGCGCGGCGCAGCGAGGCGCCGCCGGACACCGCCTCCGTGGTGGACGACCCCGCGCCCTACGCCTGGAACGACGAGGACTGGATGCGGCAGCGCGGCGCGCGCCAGTCGCCCGGCGCCCCGTTGTCGATCTACGAAGTGCATGCGGGGTCCTGGGCCGCGCCGGCCGGCGGCGCCTGCCTGTGGGACCAGCTGGCCGACAAGCTGCCCGCCTACGCCCGCGCCATGGGCTTTACCCATATCGAGCTGATGCCGGTCATGGAGCATCCCTTCGGCGGCTCGTGGGGCTACCAGCCGCTGGGCATGTACGCGCCCACCGCCCGCCACGGCCCGCCCGAGGCCTTCGCGCGCTTCGTCGACCGCTGCCACCAGGCCGGCGTCGGCGTGATCCTGGACTGGGTGCCGGCGCACTTCCCCGATGACGCGCACGGGCTGGCGCGTTTCGACGGCTCCGCGCTGTACGAGTACGAAGACCCGCGCGAAGGCTATCACCCCGACTGGCACACGCTGGTCTACAACCTCGGCCGCACCGAGGTGAAGGCCTTCATGATCGCCAGCGCGCTGCACTGGCTGGGGCGCTTCCACGTGGACGGCTTGCGGGTCGACGCGGTGGCCTCCATGCTGTATCGCGACTACAGCCGCCAGCCGGGCCAGTGGATACCCAACCGCTACGGCGGACGCGAGAACCTGGAAGCCGTGCAGTTCCTGCAGGACCTCAACGGCGCCGTGCGCCAGGACCATCCCGACGCCATCATGGTGGCCGAGGAGTCCACCGCCTGGCCCGGCGTGACCGCGCCGGTGGCCGAGGGCGGGCTGGGCTTTCACTACAAATGGAACATGGGCTGGATGCACGACACGCTGCGCTACCTGGCGCACGACCCGGTGCACCGCAAGCACCATCACCACGACATCACCTTCGGCATGGTGTACGCCTATAGCGAGCGCTTCATCCTGCCGCTCTCGCACGACGAGGTGGTGCACGGCAAGGGATCGTTGCTGGCCAAGATGCCCGGCGACCTGACCGCGCGCCTGGCGACCCTGCGCGCCTACCTGGGCTTCATGTGGGCGCATCCGGGCAAGAAGCTGCTTTTCATGGGCGGCGAACTGGCGCAGCCGGCCGAATGGAACCACGACGCCGCGCTGGACTGGAATCTGCTCGACCAGCCCGGCCACCGCGGCGTGCAGCGGCTGGTGGCCGACCTGAACCGCCTGTACCAGGCGCTGCCGGCGCTGCACGCCACCGACGCCGATCCGGCCGGCTTCGCCTGGGCCGTGCTGGACGACGCTGACAACAGCGTGGTGGCCTTCGTGCGCGGCGACGGCCGCAGCCACCTGCTGGCGGTGTCGAACTTCACGCCCGTGGCCCGCCACGGCTACCGCATCGGCGTGCCGCGCGCCGGCCGCTGGGCCGAGGCGCTGAACACCGACGCCGCCGACTACGGCGGCAGCGGCCAGGGCAACCTGGGCGGGGCCAGCACCGGCGACACGCCCGCCCACGGCCAGCCCCAGGCGCTGTCGCTGACGCTGCCGCCGCTGTCCACGCTGTTTCTGCTGCACGAAGGCTGAATGGCCAAGGACCCCCCTGCTTCTATGGACCGACCGCTATGGACCCCACGCAACTGACCCGCATCCAGGGCGGCCAGCCCTACCCGCTGGGCGCGACCAGCGACGGACTGGGCGTCAACTTCGCCGTGTTCTCGGCCAACGCCACGCGCATCGAGCTGTGCCTGTTCGACGCCAAGGCGCGCAAGGAACTGCGCCGCTTCGACCTGCCGGAATGCACCGACGAAGTCTGGCACGGCTATCTGCCCGACGCCCATCCCGGCCTGGTCTACGGTTATCGCGCGCATGGGCCGCACGATCCGCGCAATGGCCACCGCTTCAATCCGCACAAGCTGCTGCTCGACCCCTACGCGCGCCAGCTGACCGGCCCGCTGCGGTGGAGCGATGCGCTGTTCGGCTACCGCATGAACCACGCGCGCGGCGACCTCAGCATCGACCGCCGCGACAGCGCACCCGCCATGCCCAAGGCCATCGTGCCCGAGGAAGCCCCTTTCATCTGGGGCAACAGCCGCCCGCCGGCCACGCCGTGGCAGGACACCATCATCTATGAAGTGCACGTGCGCGGCGCCTCCATGCTGCGCGAAGACCTGCGCCCGCCGCTGCGCGGCACCTGCGCCGCGCTGGCCGATCCGCGCTTTATCGAGCACTTGCAGCGGCTGGGCGTGACCGCGGTGGAGCTGCTGCCGGTGCACGCCTTCCTGCAGGACCGCTTCCTGACCGAACGCGGGCTGCGCAACTACTGGGGCTACAGCACGCTGTCCTACTTCGCGCCCGAGCCGGCCTACCTGCAGCACAACCCGAACGAACTGCGCCAGGCCATCCGCCGGCTGCACGCCGCCGGCATCGAGGTGATACTGGACGTGGTCTACAACCACACCTGCGAAGGCAACGAAATGGGCCCCACCCTGTCCTGGCGCGGGCTGGACAACGCCAGCTACTACCGCCTGGTGCCGGGCGACGAGCGCTACTACATCAACGACACCGGCTGCGGCAACACTGTCAACCTGTCGCACCCGCGCGTGCTGCAGATGGTGACCGACTCGCTGCGCTACTGGGCCAGTTCCTACGGCGTGGACGGATTCCGCTTCGACCTGGGCGTCACGCTGGGCCGCGAAGGCACGGGCTACGATCCCGGCTCCGGATTCTTCGACGCCGTGCTGCAGGACCCGGCGCTGGCCCGGCTCAAACTGATTTCCGAACCCTGGGACGTGGGCCCGGACGGCTACCAGCTCGGCAACCACCCGCCCGGTTTCGCGGAATGGAACGACAAGTTCCGCGACGGCGTGCGGCGCTACTGGCGCGGCGACGACGGCATGCGCGGCGAGATCGCCGCCCGTCTTTGCGGCTCGCGCGAGCTGTTCGACCGCCGCCACCGCCGGCCCTGGGCCACGGTCAACTACGCGGCCTCGCACGACGGCTTCACGCTGGCCGATATCGTGTCCTACGACAACAGCCATAACGAGGCCAACGGCGAGAACGGCAACGACGGGCACGGCGAGAACTACAGCCGCAACTGGGGCGAGGAAGGCCCGACCCAGGACGCCGCCATCCTGGAAACCCGGGCGCTGGCGGCGCGCGCCATGCTGGCCTGCGTGTTGCTGTCGGACGGCACCCCCATGCTGCTGGCCGGCGACGAATTCGGCAACAGCCAGGACGGCAACAATAATGCGTACTGCCAGGACAACGCGGTGTCGTGGCTGGACTGGACCCAGGCGCAGAGCGACGCGGGGCGCGAACTGACGCGTTACGTCGCGCGCCTGGTCGCGCTGCGCCGCGCCCATCCCAGCGTGCGCGCCGCCCGCTACAGCGACGCCGCCCGCGAGCCCAGCCCGGGCGTGGCCGCCATCGCCTGGTTCGACGCCGCCGGCGCGCCGCTGGACCAGGCGGCGTGGGACGCCGAACAGGAGCGCGTGCTGGCGCTGCGCCGCGCCGCCTCGCGCGAAGACGGCGGCGTCGACCTCACCCTGCTGCTGCTCAACCCGGGCGACGAGGCCGCGGTGTTCACGCTGCCCGCGCCGGCCGCGGCCTGGATACGCGAACTGGATTCGGCCACGTTGGCCCCGGCCGCGCCGCTGGCCGACGCCGCGGTCACGGTGGCGGCGCACAGCGTGGTGCTGCTGGCGGCCGCGCAGCTGAACGGAGACGCATCATGACGGCGGCCGGCGGCGGTTTCGGCGCCACGCTGCTCGACAGCGGCGTGACGCGCTTCCGGCTGTGGGCCCCGACCGCGCCGGCGGGCCTGGCGCTGGAGGTCGAAGGCCATGCCCCCATCGCGCTGCGCCCGGGCGCCGACGGCTTCGTGCAGGCGGACGTCGATTGCCCGCCCGGCGCGCGCTACCACTACCGGCTGGACGCCGATACCGTCATGCCCGATCCGGCCTCGCGCCTGCAGGACGGCGACGTGCACGGCGACAGCATCGTGGTCGCGCCCGACGGCTATCCCTGGCGCCACCCGGACTGGCGCGGCCTGCCCTGGGAACAGAGCGTGCTTTACGAAACGCACGCCGGCCTGGAAGGCGGCTACGCGCAGCTGGAGGCGCGCCTGCCCGCGCTGGCCGCGCTGGGCGTCACGCTGCTGGAACTGATGCCCATCGCCGATTTTCCCGGCCCGCGCAATTGGGGCTATGACGGCGTCCTGCCCTATGCGCCCGACACCGCCTACGGCACGCCCGAGGAGCTGAAGCGGCTGATCGACACCGCTCACGGCCTGGGCATGGGCGTGATGCTGGATGTGGTCTACAACCACTTCGGGCCGGACGGCAACTATCTGGCGCGCTACGCCGCGCCCTTCTTCCGCAAGGACGCGCACACGCCCTGGGGCGACGCCATCGACTTCCGCCAGCCGGCGGTCAGCCAGTTCTTCAAGGACAACGCGGTGTACTGGCTGACCGAGTACCGCTTCGACGGCCTGCGGCTGGACGCCGTGCACGCCATCGTCGGCCACCGGTGGCTGCACGAGCTGGCGGCCGAGGTGCGCCGCCGCGTCCCGGCCGAACGCCGCGTGCATCTGGTGCTGGAAAACGACGACAACCGCGCCAGCCTGCTTTGCGGCGACTATGACGCCCAATGGAACGACGACGCGCACCACGTGCTGCACCATCTGCTGACCGGCGAAACCCAGGGCTACTACGCCGACTACGCCGATCGCCCGGCCGAGGCGCTGGCGCGCTGCCTGTCCGAGGGCTGGCTCTACCAGGGGCAGCCCTCGCCCTACCGCGGCGGCGAGCCGCGCGGCGAGCCCAGCGCCGACCTGCCGCCCACCGCCTTCGTGCTGTTCCTGCAAAACCACGACCAGACCGGCAACCGCGCCTTCGGCGAACGCCTGACCAGCCTGGTCGACGAGCCGGCGCGGCTGCGCGCCGCGGTCGCGCTGCAGCTGCTGGCGCCGCAGATTCCCTTGATCTTCATGGGCGAGGAACACGGCTCGCGCACGCCTTTTCTTTATTTCACCAGCCATGCCGATCCGGCGCTGGCGCAGGCCGTGCGCGACGGCCGGCGGCGCGAGTTCGCGCGCTTCGCGCAATTTGCGGGGGCCGACGCGGCGCGGCGCCTGCCCGACCCGAACGACCCCGCGACCTGGCTGGCCAGCCACGCCGAACCCGGCGACGACGCGCGGCAATGGCTGGAGACCTATACCGCCCTGCTGCAGCTGCGCGCCCGCCTGATCGCGCCCAGGCTGGCCGGCGCGGTCAGCCTGGGCGCCAGCGCCGTGGGCCGCCACGGCGTGTTCGCGCGCTGGCGGCTGGCCGACGGCGCGCGGCTGGAGGTCTACGCCAACCTGGGGCCGCGCCGCCTGCCGCTGCCGCAGGCGCTGCTGCCGGGCGCGGACCTGTACGCCACGCTGCTGTTCGAATCCCAGGCCGGCGGACGCGACGGCCTGGCGCACGGCGAACTTTGCGGCGACACCACCGTGTGGCTGCTGGAGGAGCCGGCATGAGCGCGGACGACGCTTTGTCGGCGCTGGCCGCCAGGGCCGGCATCGCGGAACACTGGACCGACGCGCGCCAGCGCCCGCAGCGCGTCTCGCCCGACGCCTTGCGGGCGCTATTGGCCGCCCTGGGCCTGCCCGCGGCCAGCGCCCGAGACATACGCGAAAGCGCGGACCGGCTGGACGAGGAAGCGGCGCGGCTGCCGCCGCTGCTCGCGGCGCGCGCCGGCGATCCGCTGAAACTGCCGCGCGACGCGCGCGGCGCGTATCAGATCCGCTGCGAGTCCGGCCGTTTGATCGAGGGCGCGGCCGGCCCCTTGCTGACCGCGCCCGACGAGCCGGGCTATCACGCGTTGTCCTTTGCTTCGGGACAGGACGCGGTGCTGGCGGTCGCGCCGCGCCGCGCGCCGGGCATGGCGGCGCTGACCGGACAGGCCCGTCCGCGCAGCTGGGGCCTGTGCGCGCAGGTCTACAGCCTGCGGCGCGCGCCGGTCCCGGGCGGGCCGCAGCCGGAGGACGACTTCGGCGACTTCGGCGCGCTGCGCGAACTGGCGCGGCTGGCCGGCGCCCAGGGCGCCGACGCGCTGGCCATCAGCCCGGTGCACGCCATGTTTGCGGCGCAACCGGCGCGTTGCAGCCCCTACGCGCCGTCCAGCCGCTTGTTCCTGAACACGCTGTACGCCAATCCGGTGGCGGTGCTGGGCGCCGCGGCGCTGCGCCGCGCCCAGGTCGAGGAACCCGGCGGATACGGCGCGGCGCCCTGGATAGACTGGCCCCACGCGGGCGCGCGGCGCCAGCGCCTGCTGCGCGCCCTGCACCGCCAGTTCCAGGCGGTGGCCGCGACCGACCTGCGCCAGCAATACGCGCGCTTCTGCGCCGCGCAGGGCCAGGCGCTGCGGGACCACGCGGTGTTCGAAGCGCTGCACGCGGCGCGCGGCGGCGAGGATACGTCCTGGCCGCAATGGCCGGCGCAATGGCGCGACCCCGAGTCGCCCTGCGTGCGCCGCTTTGCCCGCCTCCATGCCCAGGAGGTGGATTTCCATTGTTTCGCGCAATGGCTGGCGGCCGAAAGCCTGGCGCAGGCGCACGCCGCGGGCCGCGAGGCCGGCATGCGGATCGGCCTGGTGGCCGACCTGGCGGTGGGCGACAGCCCGGACGGCAGCCACGCCTGGTCGCGCCAGGCCGACCTGATGCCGCGCATGGCCATCGGCGCACCGCCCGATATCCATAACCCGCAGGGGCAGAACTGGGGCCTGACCGCATTCTCGCCGCGCGCGCTGGCGGCTTCCGGCTACGCCGCCTTCATCGACATGCTGCGCGCCACCCTGGCGCACGCCGGCGGCGTGCGCATCGACCATATCCTGGGCATGGCCCGGCTGTGGCTGGTGCCCGATGGCGCGCCGGCCGGCGGCGGCGCCTATCTGCGCTATCCGCTCGGCACGCTGCTGGCGCTGACGGCGCTGGAAGCGTGGCGGCACCGCGCGCTGGTGATAGGCGAGAACCTGGGCACCGTGCCCGCGGGCTTCGACGACACGCTGGCCGCGCACGGGGTGCTGGGCATGGACGTGCTGTGGTTCATGCGCCGGCCCGGCGAATCCGCCCCGTTCCTGCCCGCGAGCGCGTGGCCGCCGGCCGCCGCGGCCATGACGACCACGCACGACCTGCCCACGCTGCGCGGCTGGTGGGCCGGCCACGACATAGACTGGCGCGCCCGCCTCGGCCTGCTCGGCCCGGGAGAAAGCGCCGACACGCTGCGCCGCGAACGCGCCGCCGACCGCGCGCTGCTGGCGCAGGCCATTGGCGCCGACGAGCGCACGGCGCCCGCCGCGCCGCCCGTGCCCGCGCTGCTGCGCTTCGTGTCTTCCGCGCCCTGCCCGCTGCTGCTGGCGCCGATGGAGGACCTGGCCGGGGCGCTGGACCAGCCCAACCTGCCCGGCACCATAGACCAGCATCCGAACTGGCGCCAGCGCCTGCCGCTGGACAACCGCGCCTGCTTCGAAGAGTCCGGCGCGCGGCTGCGGCTGGACGCGCTGCGCGCCGGCCGCGAGCGAGGCCCGCCATGACCGCCCCACGCGCCACCATCCGCCTGCAATTGCACGCCGGCTTCACGCTGGACGACGCCTGCGCGCGCGTGGGCTATTACGCGGACCTGGGCGTCAGCCACCTGTACCTGTCGCCCATCACCCGCGCGCGCGCCGGCTCCACCCACGGCTATGACGTGATCGACCACGGCTGCGTCAATCCCGAGCTGGGCGGCGAGCCGGCGCTGCGGCGCCTGGCGCAGGCGGCCCGCGGCCGCGGGCTCGGGCTGATCGCCGACATCGTGCCCAACCACATGGCCGCCCACCCGGACAACCGCTGGTGGCGCGACGTGCTGGCGCACGGCGCCGCCAGCGCGCACGCGCGCTGTTTCGACATCGACTGGGACCCGCCGGACGCCGCGCTGCGCGGCAAGGTGCTGCTGCCGGTGCTGGCCGAGCCCTATGGCGAGGCGCTGGCGCGCGGCGCGATCCGGCTGCGCCACGATCCGGACGGCGGCGCGCCCGCGCTGGAGGCCGCCGGCGCGCTGTATCCCGTGGCCGCGCCCTCGATTCCGCGCGGCCTGTCCGGCGCGTCGCTGGAGGACATGTACGACCCCGCGCGGGACGCGGGCCGCCGGCGCCTGCACGAACTGCTGGAACGCCAGCATTACCGGCTGGCGTGGTGGCGCACCGCGCCCGACCAGATCAACTGGCGCCGCTTTTTCGAAATCAGCGAACTGGTGGGCGTGCGCGTCGAGGACGAAGCGGTGTTCGAGGCGGTCCACGCGATGGTGCTGCGGCTATACGCCGAGGGCATCCTGGACGGCCTGCGCATCGACCACATCGACGGGCTGGCCGCGCCGGGGGCCTATCTGCGCCGCCTGGGCCAGCGCCTGGCCCGCGCCGGCGAGCCCTATGTGGTGGTGGAAAAAATCCTGGCCCCCGAAGAAAGCCCGGACCCGCGCTGGCGGACGGACGGCACCACCGGCTACGACTTCATGGACCAGGTCGGCGCGCTGCTGCACGCCCCGGACGCCGAAGCGCCGCTGCGCGTATTCTGGCAGGCCCTGACGGGCGACGTGCGCGCCCCGCGCGAGCAGCTGGAAGCCGCGCGCCGCCGCATGCTGGCGCGCCACTTTCCGTCGGAACGGCTGGCGCTGGCGCGCTGCCTGGCGCGCATCGCCCGCCAGGACCTGCGCACCCGCGACTGGAGCGCGCAGGCCATCGACCGCGCGCTGTCGGCCGTGCTGACGGCATTTCCCGTCTACCGCAGCTATGCCGAAGACGGCGGGCGCGGCGAGGCCGACCGCCGCGTATGCCGCGCCGCCTTCGCGCGCGCGGCGCAACTGCTGCCGGCCCCGGCCGGCGGCGCCGACGCGGCCTTGCTGGAATTGCTGGACGGGTGGCTGGACGGCTCGCCGGGGCCGGACCCCGAGGCCCGCGCGCTGGCCTTGCGCCGCTTCCAGCAACTGACTCCGCCGTTGGCCGCCAAGGCGCTGGAAGACACGCTGTTCTACCGTTACGGACCGCTGCTGTCGCGCAACGAGGTCGGCGCCGCGCCCGACTGCTTTGCGCTGGCGCCGGCCGAGTTCCTGGCGCGCACGCGGGCGCGCGCCCAGGCGCATCCGCGCGCCATGCTGGCCACCGCCACGCACGACCACAAGCGCGGCGAAGACGCGCGCGCCCGCCTGGCCGCGCTGAGCGAAATGCCGCAGCGCTGGCGCGATACCGCGCTGCGCTGGATACAGGCGCTGCCCGCGGCGAACGACGCGCCGACGCTGGCCGACCGCTATCTGCTGGTGCAGACCCTGGTGGGCGCGTGGCCGGCCGATTGGGGCGCGGGCGACGACATGCCGGACGACGCGGCGCTGGCGGACTGGTTCGGGCGCATCGGGCAATGGCAGACCAAGGCGTTGCGCGAAGCCAAGCTGCACACCAGCTGGACCGATCCGGACCCGGCCTACGAGGACGCCGCCCAGGGCTTGCTGGACTTCCTGCGCGCCGATCCCGCGGGCCGCGGATTGCTCGAAGAGATAGCCGCGTTCGCCGCCGGACTGGCGCCCGCCGGCATGGTCAACAGCCTGGTCCAGACCCTGCTGCGCAATACGCTGCCGGGCGTGCCGGACCTGTATCAGGGCACGGAGCTGTGGGACTTCAGCCTGGTCGATCCCGACAACCGCCGCCCGGTGGACTACGCCCGCCGCGAGGCGCTGCTGGCGCAGGCGCGTGCGACTTCGGCCCCAGATCTGTCGGACGCGGCCTGGCGCAGCGGCGCGGTCAAGCTGGCGCTGATCCAGCGGCTGCTGGCGGCGCGCGCGCGCACGCCCGCGCTGTACGCCGGGGCCGATTGCGAGGCGGTGCCCGTGCACGGCCCCCGGTCCGGCCAGGTGCTGGCCTGGTTGCGCCGCCACGCCGACGGCGACGCGCTCATCGTCGCGCCGCATCTGTGCGCGCTGGCGCTGGCGGACTATGCGCGCGGCCGCGCCGACGCCGCGCGAGGCTACTGGGCCGATACGGTGCTGCGCCTGCCTGCCGCCCGCTGGCGCAACGCGCTGGACGGCCGGCGCATCGCGCCGCTGGCCGACGGCAGCCTGCCGCTGGCCGAAGCGCTGCGCGACCTGCCGGTGGCGCTCTGCCTGTCGGGGCCGCCTGGCGATGAATAGATAAAGGCCCTGCCCGGCAACCCGGACAGGGCCTGCGCCGGCGTCGCGCCTTGCGGCGCGGCGCGCGGCCTTGGGGCGTCAGCGCGGCATCTTGCTTTGCTGCCCCGGCGCATGGCCTTGCTGCTGGCGGCCCTTGTCGGCCTGCTGGCCGGATTGCTGCCCCGGCTGGCGACGGTCCCGCTGGTCTTCCTGGCTCTGCTGTTTCTGGGGCTGCTTCTGCTGGTCGGGCTGGTTCTGAGTCGACATTGCACGTCTCCTGATGAAGCGGACACACTCCGCCGGACTATGCAGAGCAACCCGCGTGCCCAAGGCCGACGGCCGGGCAACCCGACATGCAAGAGGGAAAAAACGCCAAGGACCGCGCGCCGGCCCGGTAAATTCTGCGCGGGCGCGCCGCTATTGCGTGGTGACGTGGCGCGTGCGACGCGCCGGCGGCGCGTCCTGGCGGGCGTCGTCATAGGCGTCCAGCCAGGTCGAGGCGTACGGGATGGGCGCGGCCAGCGCCTCGCCGCGCTCGCGCTGCGTGCGCAGACGCATCATCAGTTCGTCCAGCGGCATGGGCCGGCCCAGCGCGAAGCCCTGCCCGTAGCGGCAGCCCGCGGCGCGCAGCGCGGGGATGTCGGCCACGTTCTCCACCCCTTCGGCGACCACCCGCCGGCCCAGCCGGTTGGCCAGCTCGGCCGCCGCCCGCAGTACCTCGAACGCCACGGCGCTGCGCCGCATGCGGGTGACGAAATACTGGTCGATCTTGACTTCGGACAGCGGAATGGCCGAGAGCAGTTTCAGCGACGCGTGGCCGGTGCCGAAATCATCCAGGCTGACCTCGCAGCCCGCGTTCTCCAGCTTGAGCAGCGCCGCGCGCAGCACGTCGAGTTCGCGGATCGGCTGGTCTTCGGTGAGCTCCACGCGCAGCAGCGAAGCCGGCAGTTCGGCGGCGTGGATGCGGCCCAGCAGGAAGTCCACCGCGCGCTCGTCCGACAGCGTGGACGCGGGCGCATTGACCGCGAGGGGCACCGCGATGCCGGCCCGCCTGAGGGTGAGCAGCATGTCGATCGCGCGCAGGGACACGCGCTCGAAGAAGGCCCTGTCCAGGCCCAGCCGGTTGATTGCGGGAATGAATTCGCCGGGCATGACGATGCCCAGTCTCGGATGATGCCAGCGCGCCAGCGCCTCGGCCGACACGATACGGCCCGTCAACAGGTCCACCTGCGGCTGCAGCAGCACGCGCAGCCCATCCTTGCCATTTACCAATGCGGCGATCTCGTCGTCGCTCGCCACCGAGCCTGTGGAAGCCTCGTGATTCGACGTCATGCCGACGCTCCTTGCGTGCCACCGGGCAGAGCCTGCGCTGTCCGGGCGCAGAAAGCGGCACATTTGGACATGAGTATTCCCAGCTACAGCGTTTTTTATGCGATTTCCTATGTTTGTTCCAGGCAAATTTTCATATTTGACGCGGCAAAGATACAGAAGTGTGTCCATATGTACTCCGGCGGTCTTTAACGCGATGGCCGACACTTTTGGTTGCCAATGCGATGGCGGGGAGTTGCGGCCGTTCGTGGAAACTGAGTACGGGTTGACCCTTATCAAGGGCCGATCGCACCGAACGCGCAACCATGTTGTTGACCGATCACGTTCAACCCAGGAGGCCATCATGTACCGCCGCATTTCCGTACACCTCGATCACGGATTCGACTGTAAGCGCCGCACCGACGCCGCGCTCGGGCTGGCCCGCCGCCACAAGGCCGAGCTCGTCGGCATTTACGCCAACGCCGCGCCGCCGCAGTACTACTACGGCGAATCGGTGCTGATGTCGCGCGCCGCCAGCGTCATGGAGCAACTGCAGACCCAGAGCCGCGATGCGGTGCTGAACGGCTTTCTCGCCTCCGCCGCGGCCGCCGACGTGCCGGCGGCGGTGCGCGCCGGCGAAGCCTCGCCCAGCGCCACCGTCGCGGCGCTGGGCCGCGCCAGCGACCTCATCGTCGTCAGCCAGGAGAACCGCGAAGACGTCGAAGCCGCGCACGAGATCGAGTTCGTCGAGCAGACGCTGCTGACGGCCGGCCGTCCGGTGCTGGTGGTGCCGTCCATCGGCGCCTTCCCGGTCATCGGCGAGCGCGTGCTGTGCTGTTGGGATGGCAGCCGCGAAGCCGCCCGCGCGCTGGCCGACGCCGCGCCCATGCTGCGCCTGGCTTCGACCCTGATCGTGCTGACCATGGAGGAAGGCGAGTCGCGCGGCAAGGCGCAGATCGCGTTCGAGGACCTGGCCAGCTTCTGCGAAGCCCACGGCATGCCGGCACCCGAGCACGTGCGCCGCGACGTCAAGGGCGTGGGAGTGGGCAGCACCATCCTGAACGCGGCCGCGGACTTCAGCGCGGACCTGCTCGTCATGGGCGCCTATGGCCACAGCAAGCTGCGCCAGTGGGCGCTGGGCGGCGCCACCGCGTCGATCCTGAAAAACATGACCTTGCCGGTCATGTTCTCCCACTAGCGGGAACCGGGCGCGCGGTGTCCGCGCGCCCGCCGCCGCGCGCCTACAAGCGTCCGGTCAGCAGCATCACGATCAACACGATCAGCAGAATGCCCAGGATGCCGCTGGGGAAGTAGCCCCAGCCCCTGCTGTACGGCCAGGCCGGCACGGCGCCTATCAGCAGCAGGATGAGGATGATCAGCAGAATGGTCGACATGGCGACTCCTCGTCTTTATCGATTCGAGTTCTGGAACGACGGGCGGACATCACTTCCCGGGCGGGGTGATTTCCTTGCCGGGCGGCGACAGCGGGGGCAGATCGACGTCCGGTTCGTCGGTATCGGGGTCCACGGGCAGGTCGCCCGGCGGCGAACCCGGCGGAATCGGATCGGGTTTGGGTGGGACGTGCATATGGGAAAAAGTTTGCATGGCGGCCTCCTTCGGGAATCCCAGCCGCTTGCAGCAAGCGGCGTGCCCGGGCACGCGGGATGCTGCTTGCCGCGCTTCCTTCCACGCCTGCCCTGCCCGCATGAAATCCGCCCGCTCCACCGCTGCGTCCGCGCCGTCCGCCACCACCGAGGCGGGCCTGGTCTATGTCGACGACGCCCGGCCCGGCTATACCCGAATGCGGGTCAACGGCCGCGCCTTCGCCTATCTGGACACGCAGGGACGCCGCATCCGCGACGCGGCTGAAATCGCGCGCATCGACGCGCTGGCGATACCGCCGGCCTATGAAAACGTGTGGATCTGCCCCACCCCGCGCGGACATCTGCAGGCCACGGGCCGCGATGCGCGCGGCCGCAAGCAGTACCGCTACCACCCCGACTGGACCGCGGTGCGCGACGCCGACAAATACCAGAGCCTGGCGGCCTTCGGGCTGGCGCTGCCGCGCGTGCGCAGGCGCGTGCAGCGCGACCTGGCCGCGCCCGGGCTGTCGCAGGACAAGGTCATCGCCACGCTGGTGCGGCTGCTGGAAACCACGCTGATCCGCATCGGCGCGCGCGAATACGCGCGCCAGAACCGTTCCTACGGCCTGACCACGCTCAAGCGCCGCCACGCCAGCGTGGCCGGCGGCCGCATCCGTTTCCGCTTTCACGGCAAGAGCGGCGTGGCGCACGACGTCAGGCTGGCCGACCGGCGCGTGGCGCGCGTGGTCAAGCGCTGTATGGACATTCCGGGACAGCAGCTGTTCCAGTACCTGGACGATGAAGGCGAGAGCCATCCGGTGGATTCGGGCGCGGTCAACGCCTATCTGCGCGAGGCCGGCGCGGGCGATTTCACCGCCAAGCATTACCGCACCTGGGCGGGTTCGGTGCTGGCCTTCGCCGCCCTGCAACGCCGTCCCGAGCCGGACCCGGCCCGCGCCCGGCAGGCGGTGGTGGAGGTCATCCGCCAGGTGGCGCAGCGCCTGGCGAACACGCCGGCCGTGTGCCGCGCCTGCTATGTGCATCCGGCCATCCTGGAGGCCTATCTGGAAGGCCGGCTGCCGCCGCGCGCACGCGCGCCGGACGGCCCGCGCGGGCTGGACGCCGACGAGCGCCGGCTGCTGGCCTTTCTGCAACGAGGCGGCCGCGGGGCTGGCTCAAAGAATCGATGAACGCGCGTTCTTGGCGCGCGGCTGCGGCGCCGAGCCGTCGGCCCAATTCGATTCGGTGCGATTGTCCACCACGGCGCGCCGGTCGCGCGCGGCTTCGTCCGGTGTCGAGGCGTCCGGCTTGTCCGGCATGCGCGGAACGTCGACGGGACCGCGAGGCGGCAGTATCTTAACGTTGTCTTGCGCGCCGTCCTGTGGCCCCTTGCGGGCGCGGGCGGACTTGCCATGTCCGGATTTGGCTGCGGGTTTCATGCGTATCTCCTTCCGGTTCCGGTCTTTCATGCTACGGCGTCGCGTGCGCCGGAAAAGCCCCCGGCGCGGCGAAATTGCAAGCGGATGTGCCCGCCCCGGCCGGGCACGCCGATTGCCGGCAGGCACGGCGGCTCACAAGGAGATGCAATGCGAGACTCAAATTTCGGCCTGTGTGTGCAAGCCTGCTACGAATGCGCCGTGGCCTGCGACGCGTGCGCCGCAATGTGCCTGCGGGAAGACGCCGCCGGCATGCAGCGGGCCATCGGCCTGTGCACGGATTGCGCCGCCGTCTGCCGGCTGTGCGCGGCCATGCTGGCGCGCGACGGCGAGTTCGCCAAGGGGCTGTGCGCCTTGTGCGCCCAGCTCTGCGACGCCTGCGCCCGCGCGTGTTCGGCGTCGCCGGCGCAGCATTGCCAGATCTGCGCCGGCGCCTGCCTGGGCTGCGCGCTGGCCTGCCGCGACATGCTCGGGCCCTGATCCCGACCCGTCTTGCGTGCCGTCCCGGGCCGGCTTGCAAGACGCTTTTCCAGCCCGACCGCCAGGAGCTTGCGATGGCCACTACCAACACCCCCCTGCCCTCCGATTTTCCCGAGAACGGCCCGGACAACAGCAGCCTGCGCCGCCGCGCGCGGCATCCGGAATCCTGGATCGACGAACTGGAGGCCACTCTCAACGATAAGGAAGCCACCGATCTGGAGGCGCTGCGCGAGCGGCTGTCGGAGCAGCTGCGCGCCACCCGGCGCAGCCTGCGCGACGCTTCCGACAATGCGGGCGACCTGATGCGCGAAACCATCGATTGCACCGAGGAGTACATCCATGCCCGGCCGTGGCAGGCGATCGGGCTGGTGGCCGGCGCGGCCTTTCTGTTCGGCGTGGTGGTCGGCCGCCAGTAGCGCGGCCGCGGCCGCATGCCCGGCGCCGGGCATGCGGCTTGCTGCTCATCGCGTCCCCGACCTCTGGAGGCGGCCATGCCGCGTACCATCTGGAAAGGCGCGATCTCGTTCGGCCTGGTGCATGTGCCCATCGTGGTGCATGCGGCCACGCGGCCGCAGCGCCTGGATTTCGACTGGATAGACCGGCGCGACGACGCGCCCGTCGGCTACCAGCGCATCAACAAGCGCACCGGCAAGCCCGTCGCCTCGGAAGACATCGTCAAGGGTTACGAGTACGAAAAAGGCGAATACGTCTACATGAACGACGAGGACTTCAAGCGCGCCAACGTCGCCGCCACCCAGACGGTGGAGATCCAGGGTTTCGTCGACGCCGCCGAAGTGCCGATCTATTACTACGACACCCCTTACTACCTGGCGCCGGACCGGCGCGGCGAAAAAGGCTACGTGCTGTTGCGCGAGGTGCTGCGCCAGGCCGGCAGGCTGGGGCTGGCGCGCGTGGTGCTGCACACGCGCCAATACCTGTGCGCGCTGCTGCCGCAGGGCGACGCCCTGATGCTGATCACGCTGCGCTACGCCGGCGAGATCCTGTCGGCCGAGGACCTGGACCTGCCCGCCGGCAAGACCGCCGCGCCGGCCGCGCGCGAACGCGACATGGCGCTGCGGCTGGTCGAGGACATGACCGGCCCCTGGGACCCGCAGGCCTATCGCGACGATTATCGCGAAGACCTGCTGGCGGCCATCGAGAAGAAGATCAAGGCCGGCCGCACCCACGTGCTGGCCGAAGCCGAGGACGGCGCGAAGGCGCCGCGCGAATCGGCCAAGGTGATAGACCTGATGTCGCTGCTCAAGCAGAGCATCGAGCAGCGCGGCGGCGCCCGCAAGGCGCCGGCCAAGCGCGCCGCGCCGAAGAAAAAGCCCGCCGCCAAGAAAACTGCCGCCAAAACTGCCGCCAAGTCCGGCGCGTCCGCCAGGCGCAAGGCGGCGTGAGCCGGTCATAAGGAGTTCCCATGAGCGAACCGCTGGCTCAGTACCGCAGGATGCGCGACTTCACCGGCACCCGCGAGCCTGCCGGCAAGGCGCCGCGCGCGCGCCGCGCCGGCGACCTGTCCTTCGTGGTCCAGCGCCACGAGGCGCGCGCGCTGCACTACGACTTCCGCCTGGAACTCGACGGCGTGCTGGTGAGCTGGGCCGTGCCCAAGGGACCCAGCCGCGATCCAGACGTCAAGCGCCTGGCCATCAAGGTCGAGGACCACCCGGTCGAATACGGCAAGTTCGAGGGCGACATCCCCAAGGGCCACTACGGCGCCGGCCACGTGGACATCTGGGACCGCGGCACCTGGACGCCGGACGGCGATCCCAGGCGCGGACTGGCGCGCGGGCATCTGCGCTTCACCCTGCATGGCGGCACCCTGAATGGCGCCTGGGCCCTGCTGCGCCTGGGCAAGGAAGACAAGCAATGGCTGCTGCGCAAGCTGGACGACGAGGCGGCGCTCGAAGGCGATGACGCCGAGGCGGCCCGCAAGGCCGAGGCGAAAAAGCCCGCCAAGGCGGCGAAGACGACGAAAACGACCAAAAGCGCCCGGCCGGCCACGCGCCGCGCGGCGCTGCCGGCCACGCTCGCGCCGCAACTGGCCACGCTGGTCGAGGCTCCACCGCAGGGAACGGGCTGGTCCTACGAGGTCAAGTACGACGGCTATCGCATCCTGTGCCGCGTGCACGGCGGACGCGCGCGCCTGGTCAGCCGCAGCGGCATCGACTGGACCGCGCGCATGGCCGTGCTGGCCGACGCCCTGGATGCGCTGGACCTGCCCGACGGCTGGATCGACGGCGAAGTGGTCTGCCTGGACGAGCGCGGCATATCGGACTTCCAGCTGCTGCAGAACGCGCTGGACGGCCGCACCCAGGACCTGTCGTTCATGGCCTTCGACCTGCCCTACTGGGACGGCGAGGACCTGCGCGGCCTGCCCCTGTCCGAGCGCCAGGCGCGCCTGGAGCAGGTGCTGGCCGCGCTGCCGGACGGCGTCCCCTTGCAGATGACGCAGCGCCTGGAGGTGGCCGACGGCACCGAAGGACGCGCGGCCTGGTCCGAAGCCTGCCGGCTGAGCCTGGAAGGGCTGATCTGCAAGCGCCTGGATTCGCGCTACGTGGCGGGCCGGGGCACGGCCTGGCTGAAGCTCAAGTGCCGGCCGCGCCAGGAATACGTGATCGGCGGCTACACCGCGCCGGCCGGCGCGCGCAAGCATTTCGGCGCGCTGCTGGTGGGCCTGCGCAAGGGCCGGAAGCTGGAATACGCGGGCCGCGTCGGCACGGGCTTCACCGCCGCCACCCTGGCCTCGCTCTACAAAAAGCTGCACGCGCTGGAGACGGACGCCAGCCCGTTCGCGGGCGAGCTGCCCGGCCCCGGGCGCTATGGGCAGAGCGCGGGCGAAATCCATTGGGTCAAGCCGGAACTGGTGGCGGAAATCCGCTACGCCAGCGTCACCCAGGACAAGCTGCTGCGCCAGGCTTCCTTCGTCGGGCTGCGCGAGGACAAGCCGGCCAGCGAGGTCGAGGGCGAACGGGTAGCCCCCACGCCCGAGTCCCCCGCCGCCAGGACGGACAAGGCCGCCGACAAGGTGGGCCAGGTCCGCATCACGCATCCGGGCCGGGTCATCATGCACGATCCGGACACCACCAAGCTGGACCTGGCGCGCTATTACGAGTCGGCCGGCGATCTGATCCTGCCGCATCTGCGGGGCCGGCGCATCGCGCTGCTGCGCTGCCCGGACGGCACCGACGCCACCTGCTTTTTCCAGAAGCACATCGGCGGCCGGCTGCCCGAGGGCCTGGAACGCGACGGCGAACACCTGCTGATCCGCTCGCTGGAAGGCGTGCTGGCCATGGTGCAGCGCGGCGTTATCGAGTTCCATACCTGGGGCGCGCGCCAGCCGCGGCCCGACGAGCCGGACCGCATCACCATAGACCTGGACCCGGGCCCCGACGTGCAATGGCAGGCCGTCGCCGAAGGCGCGCAGCTGGCGCGCGGCCTGATGCAGGAAATCGGCCTGACGCCGTTCCTGAAGACCACCGGCGGCAAGGGCCTGCACCTGGTCGCGCCGATCCGCGCGACCCAGCCCTGGGACGTGGTCAAGGGCCTGGCGCGCGCGCTGGCCGATGAGCTGGCGCGGGTCATCCCCGAGCGCTACACCTCCAATATGTCCAAGCTGCGCCGCCACGGGCGCATCTTCGTGGACTATCTGCGCAACGGCAACGGCGCCACCGCCATCGCGGCCTACTCGGCGCGCGCCCGCGCCGGCGCGCCGGTGTCGCTGCCCGTGGGCTGGGACGCGCTGGAATCCGGACGCGACTGGCGCGGCGCGGCCTGCAATATCCGCAACGCGGTGGAGCTGGCGCGCGAACTGGGCGATCCCTGGCAAGGCTACGAAGCGGCCCGCAAGACGGTGGGCCCGCGCATGCTGAAGAAACTGGGCCTGTAGCGCCGGCGGGCGCGGGAACGCGGATTGCTCGGTGGGTGCAGACACGCACCCAGGAGAGACGCATGAGCAAACCCACCCAGGACAACACCGGCGCGCGGCCGCACCCGACCCCACCCATGCCCGGCCAGCATCTGGACAAGCCCGGCGAAGAAGCGGACATGGCGCTCAAGCCGCAGTACCAGGCCCCTTCATACCGCGGCAGCGGCAAGCTCGAAGGCATGGCCGCCATCGTCACCGGCGGCGATTCCGGCATCGGCCGCGCGGTCTGCGTGCTGTATGCGCGCGAAGGCGCCGACGTGGCCCTGGTCTACCTGAACGAACACGAAGACGCCGAAGCCACCTGCCGCGCAGTCCAGGAAGAAGGCAGGCGCTGCGTGCTGATCGCCGGCGACGTGCAGGACCCGGCCTTTTGCGAGAGCGCGGTGCAGCAGGCGGTGCAGGCCTTCGGCAGGCTGGACATCCTGGTGAACAACGCCGCCTACCAGCAGCACACCGATACGCTGCCGGAGATCGATAACGACAAATGGGACCGGACGCTGCGCACCAACATCACCGGTTATTTCTACATGGCGCGCTCCGCCCTGCCCCATCTGAAGGCCGGCGCCGCCATCATCAACACCGGGTCGGTGACGGGCCTGCGCGGCAGCGCCAGACTGCTGGACTACTCCACCACCAAGGGCGCGATCCACGCATTCACGCGCTCGCTGGCGGCCAACCTGGCCGGCCAGGGCATACGCGTGAACGCGGTGGCGCCGGGTCCGGTGTGGACGCCGCTGAACCCGGCCGACCAGAGTCCGCAGGCCATCCGGGAGTTCGGCAAGAACACGGATCTCGGACGCCCGGCGCAGCCCGAGGAAATCTCGCCCGCCTACGTGTTCCTGGCCTCGCCGGTCTGTTCCAGCTATATCACCGGCATCGTGCTGCCGATCACCGGCAGCGCCGGCGACTGATGCCGGGCCGCCGCCCCATCATCTGGGCGGCGCGATCGAGGCCGGCGCGTCGCGCGAGGCGGGCGACACCGCCGGCGCCTCGCCCTTGACCGGCGGCTGGATCTTGTCGCCGTTGGCGGGCCGGCCCTGCTGCAACTCGCGGCTCATGGCCAGGTGCTGCGTCACCACCGGCAGCACGCGCGTGGCGAAATCCCGCACCTGCGGGTCCTCCGACTCGCGCGCCGCGGTCTCGTACAGGCGGTTGGCCATGACGTGCGCGTCCACCGCGGCCCGCTTGGCGTAGACCACGTCGAAGTCCGCCCCGCTGCGGTTGCGCAGTTGTTCCAGCGTGCTGCGGTCCGGCTCGGACGGCTGGTCGGGCAGCGTCACCTGCTTGCGCTGCGCCAGCGTCCTCAGTTCTTTGTCGATGGCGCGATGCTGCTCCAGCATCTGCGCCGCATAGGATTTGACCGCGCGGCTGTCGGCGCGCTGCTGCGCCAGCCTTGCGGCCTCGATCTCGAACATGCCCGAGCCCGCAGCCGCCTGCAGAAAGCGCGCGTCGGCCTCGGGCAGGTCCTGCGCCTGCAACGGCCCCAGCGCGGCCAGCAGCAGCGCCGCGGCCCAGGCGCGCATCCGCGGCGCGCTCATGCCGCTCTCCGGGGCGGGGTCAGGGGATCGAAGTCCTCCCACTTGCCTTCCAGCCAGCGGCCCTGCGCTCTTTCGATGTCCTTGCCGCCGGCCTGCCGCAGTACGCTGCGCGCCAGCGCATCGCGGTCCGGCGCGACGTGCAGCGCCAGCATGACGCCGGCCGGCCTCAGGTCCGGATGCTCGTCGGGCGCGGCCGGCACGCCGGGACGCGCGCGCCGGCCGCGGCCCACGACCCATAGCGCGCCGGCCAGCGCGCCCAGGTAGGCGCCCACGCCGGCCGCGGCAATCACGACCAGGATGGAGGCGGCCAGCCGCGCCGCCACCAGCCCGCCGGCCAGCGCGAACAGCAGGCCCAGCACGGAAGCGCCGGCCACGGCGCCGAAGTGCCCGCCCTTGGCGTCGGGGTCGGCGACGCGGTCTCCGCCTATGGGAAACCGCGCGTGCTCGCCCGCCGTGTTGATGTAGAACGTATGGATGTCGTCCTCGGTGAAGCCCTGGTCGAAGAGCTGACGGGCCGCCACGGCGGCCTCGTCGAAGGTGTCGAATCGGGCGGCGACGATCAAGGCCATGGGAAACCTCCGGTAAGGGAATGGCTTGCGGCTAGCCCAGCAACCGCCATGCCCGCGCGCCGACTCCCGCCTATTTGCCGCCGGGACGCTTGCCCGGGTATTGGCCGCCCTCTTCGAACTCTGGCCCCTTCTCGTTCGGTTTCTTGTCGGCCGGGCGCGCCGGATGCGCCGGCAGCTTGCCGAAGCCCGGCTTGTCCGCGCCCAGCTTGCCGCTGCGATGCGCGGCTTCGGTCTCGTCCTGCGGCGTATTGGCGCGCGCGCCGCCGTCGCGTTTACGTTCGGTATCCATGCCGATCCCTCTCTTGCTGCAACGCGAACGGGTCTGCAAGCCGCATGCCCGGCCCGCCGGGAACGCCGCTTGCGTGTCGACGCCCGGGTCCGCGCGTGGTCGGACCACAACCCGAGGAGTCAACCATGAAACTGTCCCTAGCCGTTCTTCCTGCCGTGGCCCTGGGCCTGAGCGCGCTCGCCTTCCAGGCGCCGGCGCAGCCCGCGTCGGGCGCCGCCGCTGTGCGCAGCGACGACCAGATCGACGATCAGTACAAACTCGACAAGAAGCGCTGCGACGCGATGAAGGGCAACCAGAAGGACATCTGCCAGCAGGAGGCGGAAGCCTCGCGCGACAAGGCCAAGGCCGAGGCCAAGGCCGGCAAGCAGAAGGCCGAAGCCAACCGCGACGCCGCCAAGACGCGCAACGACGCCGACTATAAGGTCGGCAAGGAGAAATGCGACGCCATGTCGGGCAACGCCAAGGATGCCTGTATCGCGGACCTGAAGGCCCGCTACGGCAAATAAGGCCTTAGCGCCGCGGCGGGCGGGCCCCGGGTTCGCCCGGCAGCACATAGCCCGCCGCGGCGTATTCTTCGAGCCGGTTGTACAGGGTCTTGGGGCTGATGCCCAGCATCGCCGCCGTCTGCTTCTTGACGCCGTTGCAGCGCTCCAGCGTGGCCAGGATGAGCCGCCGGTCCACCTCGGCCAGCGTTTCGCCCACCGGCACGCTGACGCGCCCGCCCGTGGCCGAGGCGCCCGACGGAGACACCTGCGGCGCCAGCATGTCGGCCTCCAGCACATTGCCGTCGGCCATGATGAAGGCGCGGCGCACGAAGTTCTTCAGCTCGCGCACATTGCCCGGCCATTCGTACTGCTGCAGCCGTTGCAGCGCGGCCGGGGAAAAATCCTTGCTGGTGCCCGACTCCTGGTTCTGCGTGGCGAGAAAGCGCCGCGCCAGCAGCAGGATGTCGTCGCCGCGCTCGCGCAGCGGCGGCAGCTCCACCGGGAACACGCTGAGCCGGTAATACAGATCCTCGCGCAGCTTGCCTTCGCGCACCGCCTGTTCGGGGTTGCGGTTGGTGGCGGCCACGATGCGGATATCGCAGGCGATCTCGCGGTTGGTGCCCACGCGCATGAACTGGCCCGTCTCCAGCACGCGCAGCAGCTTGACCTGCAGGTCCAGCGGCATCTCGGTCACTTCGTCCAGGAACAGCGTGCCGCCGTCGGCGCGCTCGAAGTAGCCCTTGTGCTGGCGGTCGGCGCCGGTGAAGCTGCCGCGTTCGTGGCCGAACATTTCGCTTTCGATCAGGTTGGGCGAAATCGCGCCGCAATTGACCGCGATGAAGGGCCGCTGCCGGCGCGGGCTGAGTTCATGGATGGCGTGGGCCGCCAGTTCCTTGCCGGTGCCGCTTTCGCCGATGACCAGGGTGGTGACGTTGGTGGGCGCCACGCGTCCCAGCTGGCGGTACAGGTCCCGCATCCGTTCGGAAGCGCCGTACATCTTGCCGAAACGTCCCGGCTCCTCGAACGGCTGGCCGGCCAGGTCGCCGCCCGCGCCCGCGGCGATGCGCGTGAGGATATCGTTCAGCCGCTCCATGCAGATGGGCTTGACGAGGTAGTCGGTGGCGCCCAGCCGCAGCGCCTGCACGGCGTTGTCCACCGTGCCATGGCCGGTCATCACCACGACCTCGGCGCTGGCCGCGGCCGCGTTCTTGAAGATGTCCATGCCGCTGCCCTCGGGCAGGCGGACGTCGGTCAGGACCAGATCGGGCGCCTGCCGTTCGAGTTGGATCATCGCATCCTTGATGCTCGCGGCCAGCGCCACCGAAAAGCCGCTGTCCCGGCCTATTTCGGCCAGCGTTTCGCGTATCGCGGCGTCGTCGTCGACGATCAGCAAATGGGGCATTCCCTGCTCCTTGTTGAGCCACGGTTCAGCATAGCGGCTGGCGTCGCGCGATGGGTAAATATTGGATACTTTCCATCAACGTTTTCGAATACTTGCAACTGGTCGCATACGCCGCCGCGGCCGCCCTCTACGATGCAATCTGGACAACGGCCCGCGCCCGGGCCAAGGAATCCGCATGGCCAATCGCACTGTCAATGCCGCCGCGCGCGATGCCGCCGCCGCCTCCCCTTCGGCGCTGATGGACGCCGACGGCCTTTCGCCGGCGATGCAGAAACTGGCCTCCCAGCTCCGGCTGGCGGCCGCCACCGACGCCAGCGTCTTCATCGTGGGAGAAAGCGGCACCGGCAAGGAAATCGTCGCGCGCGCCATCCATGAAACCAGCGACCGCCGCGACCAGCCGTTCGTGGCCGTCAATTGCGGCGCCATCAGCGGCACGCTGGCGCATGCCGAATTGTTCGGCCACGAAAAAGGCAGCTTCACCGGCGCGGTGGCGCAGAACGCCGGCTATTTCGAGTACGCCAGCGGCGGCACGCTGTTCCTGGACGAAGTGACCGAGATGCCGCCGGACATGCAGGTGCACTTCCTGCGGGTGCTGGAATCGGGCACGTACCAGCGTGTCGGCGGGGCCGACCTGCTGCGCGCCAACGTGCGCGTCATCTGCGCCAGCAACCGCGACCCGCAGGCCGCCGTGGCCGAAGGCCGGCTGCGGCAGGATTTCCTGCACCGGCTGCTGGTGGTGCCGCTGCGCGTGCCCCCCTTGCGCGAGCGCGGCGACGACGCGCGGATACTGGCCCAGCGCTTCCTGGACACGCTGAACCGCGAGCACGGCACGCAAAAAACCTTCTCCCGAGCCATGCAGGATGCGATTGCGCAGCACGATTGGCCGGGCAATGTGCGCGAGCTGCGCAACACGGTGCAGCGCGCCTATATCCTGGCCGACGCCGAGCTCGACGCCAGCGCCCTGGCGCGGGCGCGCGACGTGCCTCGCGGCGAGCTGCGCGACGGCACGCTATGCCTGCCCGTCGGCATGCCGCTGGAACGCGCCCAGCGCGAGTACATCCTGGCCACGCTGGCCCACCACGAGGGCGACAAGCGGCTGGCGGCGCAGACACTGGGCATCAGCCTCAAGACCCTTTACAACCGGCTCGACGCCTACGGCCTGGACGTAGGCGAAAGCTGAACCGGCCGGCTGGGCAATTCTTACCGCGGCTTTGTAATACCGGCCCTGCGCGGCGCGTGCGGGCCGCCTGCCCGCCCGCCGCCGCGGCTGGCACGGAATTTGCATGTATACCAGGGTGCGCTGCCGTCCGGCGGCCCTCATCCTGGAGTCTCGATTGGGCTACCCTACGCAAGAATTGCGCCTGCGCCAGCAAATGACTCTGGCGCCCCGCCTGCAGCAATCGGTCAAGCTGCTGCAGATGACAGCCTTGGAATTCACCACCGCGGTGGAACACGCGCTGGCCACCAACCCGTTCCTGGAAAATCCCGAGGACGAACAGGACGGCGCGCCGGCGCCTGCCCCGCAGGCGCACGCCGCCCACGAAGCCCCTGCGCCCGAAGCGCCGGCGCCGGCTTCCGACGCCGACCAGCCTCCGCCCGATGCCCCCTCCTATTCGGGAGACTATCCCACACGGGCCGCCGGCGACGGCTCGATCGACCAGGCCCAATGGGTCTGCGCCACGCCGTCCATGCACCAGCGCCTGTCGCAGGAACTGGGCAACTACCACCTGAAGCCGCGCGACCGCCTGCTGGCGGAGTTCATCATCGACGCGCTGGACGACGACGGCTATCTGCGCACCTCCCTGTGCGAGCTTTGCGGCAATTCTCAGGGCGAGTTCGATCCGCCGCCCGAAGAGGCCGAATGGATGATGGCGCTGCGCCTGGTCCAGCAGCTCGACGCGCCCGGCCTGGCGGCGCGCGATCTGTCCGAATGCCTGATGCTGCAGCTGGCCGCCGACACCGAGGCCGCGCCGGAGACGCTTGCGCTGGCCCGCGACATCGTGCTGCAGCATCTGCCGCGCCTGGCCAAGAACGACAGCGCCGGCCTGCGGCGCGCCCTGGGCTGCACCGAGGACGCGCTGCGCCAGGCCTGCGCGCTGATCCGCAGCCTGGACCCCAAGCCCGGCGCGCGCTACAGCGCCGAGGCGCCGGCCTATGTGATTCCGGACGTGTTCGTGGACAAATGGCAGGCGCGCTGGCGCGTGCTGCCCAACCGCAACGCCATGCCCCAGGCCCGGCTGCACCGCACCTACGCCGACCTGTTCCGGCGCGCCCGCCTCGACGACCGCAGCCCCATGGCCCAGGAACTGCAGGAGGCCCGCTGGCTGGTGCGCAACGTCGAGCAGCGCTACACCACCATCCAGCGCGTGGCCGAGGCCATCGTCAAGCGCCAGCAGACCTTTTTCGAGTACGGCGACGTGGCCCTGCGCCCGCTGATGCTGCGCGAAGTGGCCGACGACCTGGACATGCACGAGTCCACGGTATCGCGCGCCACCGTGGGCAAGTACATGGTGACGCCGCGCGGCGTGTTCGAGTTCCGCCACTTCTTCTCGCGCGAGCTGGCCACCGAATCGGGCGGCTCCTGCTCGGCGGCCGCGGTGCGCGCCCTGATCAAGGAAATGGTCGAGGCCGAGGACCCGGCCATGCCGCTGTCGGACGTGGCGCTGACCCAGCAACTGGCCGCCAACGGCATCCTGCTGGCGCGCCGCACGGTATCGAAGTACCGCGGCCAGTTGCGCGTGCCGCCGGCCGAGCTGCGGCGCCAGCATTAGGCGCCGGGCGCTCCCGCGGTCTGGAGCATGCGCTGCACACGTTCGCCCAGCGTGGCCAGCGAGAACGGCTTGACGATCAGTTCGATGCCGCGCTCCAGCAGGTCGCCGTTGCGTCCGGCCTTGCCGGCGTAGCCGGTCATCAACAGCACCTTCAGGTCGGGATAGGCCGCCCGCGCCGCGTCGGCCAGCTGCCGTCCGTTCAACCCCGGCAGGCCCACGTCGGTCACCAGCAGGTCGATGTCGCGCGTGGACAGCACCAGTTTCAGGCCGGCCTCGCCGTCGGCCGCGGTATGCACCTGCAGGCCCTGCTCCACCAGACATTCGTGCACCATGTCGCGCACGTTGGCGTCATCCTCCACCACGACCACCACCGCCTTGCACTTCAGCGGCGGCGCCGGCTCCGTGGGCGCCGCGCGCCGCGGCGCGCATTCCTCCGCGCCTTCATGGCGCGGCAGCAGCAGCCGCACTGTGGTGCCCTGGCCCAGCGCGCTTTGCAGCGTCGCCGCGCCGCCGGCCTGCCGGGCGAAGCCGTAGATCATCGACAGGCCCAGCCCGGTGCCCTCTCCCTGCGGCTTGGTGGTGTAGAACGGATCGAAGGCGTGCGACAGCACTTCCGGCGTCATGCCGCAGCCCTCGTCGGAGACCGCCACTTCCACGAATGGCCCCGGCTGCACTTCCAGCGCCTGCCGCAGCGACGGTTCGTCGCCCCGCAGGTTGCGCGCGGCCACCGTCAGTACGCCGCCTTGCGGCATGGCGTCGCGCGCGTTGATGACCAGGTTCAGCATGGCGTTCTCGAACTGGTTCTTGTCGCAGCACACGGTCCACAGGCCGGGCTCCACGTCGAAGGTGAGCCGTACCCGTTCGCCCGTGTAGCGGCGGAACAGATCGGCCATGGACTGCAGCGCCGACGCCACGCTGAACGGCTTGGGGTCTATCGGCTGGCGGCGCGAAAACGTCAGCAGGCGCTGGGTCAGATGGGCCGCGCGATTGGCAGAATCCATCGCCACCGCGACGAAGCGCAGCGCCTGTTCCGGCGTGCCCGCGCCGAGCTTGCGCTCGATCAGGTACAGGGCGCCGCTGATGCCTTGCAGCATGTTGTTGAAATCGTGGGCGATGCCGCCGGTCAGGCGGCCCACCGCCTCCATCTTCTGCGATTGGCGCAAGGCGGTCTCGGCTTCGCGCAGGGCCTCGGCCTGCAGCTTCAGGTCGGTGTCGTCGCGGCCCGCCATGTACAGGCTGTCGTTCGACCAGGACATGCTCCACGTGATCCAGCAATGGCCGCCGTCGCGCTTGAGCACGCGGTTCTCCAGGTGCCGCACGGTCTGCGCCGGCTCGCCGTCGGCCGGCCGGACCCAGGCCGCCAGCGTGGCCGCCAGGTCCTCGGAATGGATCAGCTCAGGCAGGCTCATGGACAGAAACTGCTCCGCGCTCCAGCCGAGGATCGTGCGCACCGCCGGGTTGACGCTGACGAAGCGGCCCTGCCGGTCGACCACCGCCAGCAGTTCCGGCGACAGCCGCCAGATGCGGTCGCGCTCGGCGATCGCGTCTTCCACGCGCTGTTCCAGCACGCGCGCGTACTGCGAACGCTCGACCGCACCGCACATGCGCTCGACCACTTCTTCGATGAACGCGATGTCGGCGTGGCGCAACCGGCTGCCCGCCTGCGGGCGCGCCAGCAGCGCCGCGTCCGGCCGGCCCCAGCGGCGGGTCGGCACCACGATGGCCCACGGCCGGATATCGCCCTGGACCTGCGCCAGCAGAGGCTGCAGATAGGTGGTGCGCCCGTGCGCCAGGGCGGCGTAGTATTCGTCGCCCAGGCGGTCCAATTGCAGCGGCTCCAGGTTTTCGCTGTCGGCGGCCGAGCGCCAGCAGGCCGACAGCGTGGGCGGCGTCTCGCCGCCGGCCCCGTCCAGCACCGCGACCAGCCCCAGCGCCAGGTGCTGGCCCAGGCTTTCGCAGGCGGCCTGTTCGATCACGCTCTGCAGATGCAGTTCCCGCATGCGGTCGCCCAGCGCCAGCAGCAGGTTCTTGCGGTGCTGCCCTTCCCACAACTCGCCTTCGGCCGCCTTGCGCGCCGTGACGTCCAGGAACAGCGCCATGATGCGGTCCGCCTCCACCTTGCGCACGCGCGCCTCGTACCAGGCCTGCCGGGGTGTGGATACGGCGAACTCGAACTGCGCCGCTTCGCCGGTTTCCACCACCCGCGCGAAGGTGTCCATGATCTGTCCCGGCACGCCCGGGATCATCTCGCGCAGGGTGTGGCCCAGCGTGTCGCCCTCCTGCATGCCGCTCTGGCGCTCGAAAGCCGGGTTGACCTCCAGGAAGCGGAAGTCGATGATGCGCCCGTCGTCGTCGCGCAGGGCTTCGCTGAGGAAGAAGGCCTCCTGCATGCCTTCGAACATGGTGCGCCAGCGTTGGCCGCTGCGGCGCAGCGCGGATTCGGTCAGGTGGCGTTCGATGGCCAGCGCGGCGCTGCGCGTCACCAGCGCGATGGCGTCGATATCGTGCGCCGACGGCGCGCGCGGCGCGCCGTAGTAATTGGAGAACACCCCCAGCAGCCGGCCGTCGGGCGCCTTGATCGGAGTGGACCAGCAGGCCCGCAGCCCGTTGGCCAGCGCCAGGTCGCGCCAGCGCGCCCAGATCGGGCTTGTGGCGATGTCCTCGACATAGACCGGGCAGCCGGAGTGCGCGGCCGCGCCCCACGACGCCATGTCCGGGCCGATGGCCGCGCCGTCGACCGCGGCGTTGAACGCGGGCGGCAGGCTGGGCGCCGCGCCGTGCCGCAGGCAGCCCGCGGCTTCGTCGAACATCGCGATGGAAGTCCGCAGCTCCACGCTGGATTGCGCCTCGATGGCGTGCAGCACGTGCTCCAGCACCTGCGCCAGCGGCACGCCGGCGGCGATGCGTTCGAGCATGATGCGCTCATCCTCCAGACGGGCCAGGGTGTCCGTCCAGGGCAGCGCGACGCGGTCTCGCTTGGTCAGCATTTAGGCTCCCCCACCACCAAGACTGTATTGCGGGGGACGCCGGGCTGCCGAAACGCTAGGTAACTCGACGCAACGGTTCCCTGTCCAGCCGCAGCGCGCTCAAGGCTTCCGGCTTGTCGACCAGCACGCACTGCTTGCCCGTGCGGGTGCAATGGTTCTTCACGCGCCAGTAAGCCCCGTGGCTGACGCAGCCGGTCTGGCAGATGACCAGATCGGCCTGCACCAGGCTGGCTTCCAGTGCCTCGGCGCTGTGCGCGTCGCCGCTATGGCCCAGGTAGCGTCCGCCGGCCGTCTCCACCACCTTGCGCGTGAGCGCCAGGGCCACGGCGTCGGCGCCCACGCACAGCACGGACTTGCGCTGCAACGCCATCGCCGCCGGCATGCCGGCGGCGGCGGGCGGCCGCGCGCCGCCGCATTGGCTCTGCCAGGCCAGCCGTTCGCGCGACAGCGTGCGGATGCGTTCGATCAGCTGGGTCACGGTGCGCGCCAGCGCCGCGCGTCTGGGCAGCCCGGGCGCCGATAGCTCCAGCGCCTCGCGGTCCTGGCGCGCCCAGGCCAGCGCCGTGTCGCGCACGATGACGGCGGCGCGCAGCCGCATGGTTTCGGCTTCGAGGTGGAGTATGCGCGCCGCCTGCGCGGTCAACAGGCGGCTGCAATGGGACTGGGCCTGGCCGTAGGCGGCCAACAGCGCGGCGTGTTCGCGCCGCAGGGTCTGGCAATCGGAGATGGAATCAGGCATCGCGGCTCTCGGATCGGAATGCATCGAGCCAAGAGTTTAAATGAGAATTAATCGCTTTTGTGCTATGCCTGCTGCAAGGCGGCCGCTCGACCGGCGCGCCGGTACAGGCCGGCGCTGATCGCCAGCGCCAGCGCCAGCAGCCCGCCGGTCATCGCCGCCACCCCGCCCCAGGCGCCGTCGGCCCAGAAGTGTCCGCCCAGGGAGCCCAGCACGCTGGAGCCCACGTAGTACACCAGCAGGTACAGCGCCGCCGCCAGCGCCTTGTAGCCCCGGGCCATCTGCCCTACCCAGCCGCTGGCCACCGCGTGGGCGGCGAAAAAGCCGAACGTGAACACCACGATGCCGGCGATCAGCACGGGCAGCGAGTCCGACAGCGTCAACAGCAGCCCGGCCAGGGCCAGGCCGGTGGCCGCGCACAGCATGAGGCCGCGGCCGTGGCGGTCGGCCAGCCGGCCGCAATAGGTGGAGGCGAAGATGCCCACCAGGTAGACCACGAAGATCGAGCCGATGAAGGTCTGGCTCAGCGAAAACGGCGGCTGCAGCAGCCGGAAGCCGACATAGTTGTAGACGGTGACGAAGGCGCCCATCAGCAGGCCGCCCAGCGCGAACAGCGCGCACAACGGGCCGTTCCGGAGGTGGGCGCCCACGCCGGCGCGCACGTCGGCCCAGACGCCGGCCCAGCCGCGCCCGCGCTGCGCGCTGAAGCGGCGTGAAGCCGGCAGCAGCCAGGCGAACAGCAGCGCGGCCGCCATGCCCAGCACGCCCAGCGTGCCCAGCGCCGCGCGCCAGCCGAAATGGTCGGCCACCAGCCCGGTGATGACCCGGCCCGACAGCCCGCCGAAGGCGCTGCCGCTGATGTACAGCCCCATCGCCAGGCCCAGCGTCTCCGGTTCGACTTCTTCGGCCAGATAGGCCATCGCGACCGCCGGCACCCCGCCCATCGCCACGCCCTGCAGCGCGCGCAGCGCCAGCAGGCTGTGCCAGTCCGGCGCCACCGCCGCGACCGTGCCCAGCAGCGCCGAGGCCGCCAGCGACAGCGTCATGACGCGCTTGCGCGGCAGCGACTGCGAAAACAGGCCCACCAGGAAAATGGCCGCGGCCAGCAGTCCCGTGCACAGCGACAGCACCAGGCTGCTTTGCGCCGGCGACACGCCGAATTCGTGGGTGAACAGCGGCATCAGCGGCTGCACGCAATACAAGAGCGAAAACGTGGAGAACCCGGCGGCGAACAAGGCCCACTGGGCGCGGTGCAGGCTGGGCGTTCCGCGGACGAGGTAATCGGAAGGTGCGGCGGGAGAAGGTATGGCGGCGGACATCTGGGTTCTCGAAAAACATCGGGCCGGAAGAACCGGCGCGCCCATTCAAGATAGACTTTTCCCTTGCATACGTCCAATATATGAAACTGCTACCCACCATATTTAATAACGATAGGACCGCGCCATCATGGAGTTGCGCCACCTGCGTTACTTCACCGCCGTCGCCGAAGAGCTGCATTTCACCCGCGCGGCCGCCAGGCTGGGCATCGGCCAGCCGCCGCTGAGCCAGCAGATCCAGCAGCTGGAACGCGAGATCGGCACGCCGCTGTTCCTGCGCCTGCCGCGCGGGATCGCGCTGACCGAGGCCGGCGCCCAGTTCCTGGAAGACGCGCGCGCCATCCTGGCCGGCGCCGACCGGGCCGTGGACACGGCGCGCCGGCTGGGCCGCGGCGAGCGCGGCGCGATCACCGTGGGCTTCACCGCCTCGGCCGTGTTCCATCCCTACCTGCCGCGCGCCATCCGCGCCTACCGCGACCGCTATCCCGGCGTGCGCATCACGCTGACCGAAAGCACCAGCGTGTCGCTGCTGCGCAGCCTGCGCGCCGGCGAGGTCGACGTGGCCTTCGTGCGCCCTCCCTATGTCGCCGACCCGGAGTTCGAGTCCGAGCGCGTGCTCAACGAGCCCATGCTGGTCGCGCTCCCGCCGGACCACAGGCTGGTGCGCAAGCGCGCCATCCCCATGGCCGCGCTGGCCGACGAGGACTTCGTGCTGTATCCGCGGCCCATCGGCGCAAGCCTGTACGACGCCATCCAGTCGGCCTGCCAGCGCGCCGGCTTCACGCCGCGCGTGATCCAGGAAGCCCCGCAGATGGCCTCCATCGTCAGCCTGGTCGCGGCCGGGGTCGGCATCTCGGTGGTGCCGGCGGCCATGCGCCACATGGGCGCGCAAGGCATCGAGTACCGTCCGATCAAGGGCGACGCGCCGCACGCGCTGCTGGACATGGCCTACCGCCGCCACGACCGCTCCGCCGCGGCGTCCAACGCGGTCGAACTGCTGCGCGAGCTGGCGCACCCCGATTCCTGAAGTGCTTTGACACCTTCTGTAAAACCGGCGCCAGAGGGGCAATGTAAATTGTCGCGCTCGCCGGGTCCGCGGCCCGGCGCCGCTTCGAACTTCCATATAAAGGTGATCCCGTGCGACGTACTCTTCTGGCCCTGGCCATTGCGACGATTCCCGGCCTGGGCGCGGCCGCCGGGCTGCCCTCTTCCATCGGCGCCGTGACGGTCTACCAGGACCGCGCGGTCGTGACACGCAACGCCAGCAGCGCCGAGCTGCCCGCCGGCGAGCACGAACTGGTGCTGGAAAAGCTGCCCGCATCCCTGCAGGAAAACTCGGTCCAGGTCTCCGCCAACAGCACCGGCCAGGCCACGTTGCTGGACGTGAAGGTCAGCGACGCCTTCCAGGCCGACGCCGCCAACGCCCGCGTCCGGCAGCTGGAAGACCAGTTGCGCGAACTGGAAGGCCGGCATGGCGCGCTCGAAGACGAGGCCGCGGTGCTGGACAACCAGCGCGAGCTGGTGCTGATGATGCAGCGCGGCGCCACCGAGCCGGGCAAGGACGGCGCGCGTCCGACGCTGGAAGAATTGAAGGCCATCCAGTCGCTCAGCGCGGACTCGCTTGCCCGTACGCTGGCCGCGCTGCGCCAGGTGGGCGAGCGCAAGGCGGCGCTGGAGCGCGACATCGAAGCCTTGCGCAACCAGCTGGCCCGGCTGCAGGACACGCAGGCCCGGCGCAGCAAGACCGTCACGCTGCGCGTGAACCTGGCGCGCGCCGGCAAGGTCGACCTGAACCTGACCTACGCCGTGGGCGGCGCCCACTGGACGCCGGCCTACGACGCGCGCCTGCGCCTGGCCGAGCGCAGCGTGGACCTGGGATATTTCGGCGTGATCCGCCAGAACACCGGCGAGGACTGGAACAACGTCAAGCTCACCCTGTCCACCGCGCGCCCCTCGCTGGGCGGCGGCGCGCCGGCGCTGCAGCCCTGGATCGTCGACGTGGCCGCCCCGCCGCCTCCGCCCGCGCCCACGGCCCGCAAGCAGGCCGAGATCGCGGCCGAGAGCCGCGCGCGCAGCGGCGCGCCGATGGAGGACGCCGCCTACACCCTGGCCAGGCCCGCGCCCCGGCCCGTGGAGGTCGTCACCGCGCAGGTGCAGAACGAAGCCACCAGCGCCTCGTTCCAGATCAAGAACCCCGCCACGCTGCCTTCGGACAACACCACCCAGCGCGTGGCCATCGCCGCCGCCAAGCTGCCGGCCACGCTGCAATACCAGTCCACCCCCGCGCTGCGCGAAACCGCCTACCTGACCGCGCAGGCCAGCAACGACACCGCCTTCCCGTTCCTGGCCGGGCCGCTCAATACCTACCTGGACGACGCTTTCGTGGCCGCCGGCCGGCTCAAGGCGGTGATGCCGGGCGAGAAGATGGACCTGGCGCTGGGCGCCGACGACGGCATCTCGATCAAGCGCGAACTGGTCAACCGCTATACCGAGAGCACCGGCTTTTCGGGTAGCGGCCAGCGCGTGACCTACGAATACAAGTTCACGGTCAAGAACAACAAGGCCACCAAGGAGCGCATCAGCTTCAAGGACCGCCTGCCGGTCTCGCGCAACGAGAAGATCACGGTCAAGCTGCTGTCGCCGGCCGAGCGCGACATCAAGCGCGAAGCCGACGGCCGGATCGCCTGGGACTGGGAACTCGAACCGGGCAAGACGCGCGAAACCGTGTTCAAGTTCTCGGTCGACTACCCGGCCGACGTCGAGGTGTCCGGCCTCTGATCAGCGCATCTGGAAGGCTTCCTGGTGGAACAGCTCGCCCACCGGCATGCCGCGGCGATGCAGCCCGTCCTTGAGCGCGTCGGCGAACCCGATCGGACCGCAGAACCACACGCTGGGCCAGGGCATGCCCGGCTTGTGGTCCGCCGCCAGCTCGGCCGCGCTGAGCGGCCGTTCGGTATCGCTGTAGCGGATCTTCAGCGTCACGTTGGGAACGTGCGCGCACAGCGTCTTCAGCCGTTCGGCGAACGGCGCCTCGTCGGCGTTGCGCACGCAGTAATACAGCGTGGCGTTCGGCGCGCGGGCCGGCTCGGCCTGCAGCGACTCCAGCCATGAGATGAACGGCGTGACGCCGATGCCGGCGGCCACCCAGATCTGCGGGCGGCCATCGTCGCGCTCGAAATCGAAGCAGCCGTAAGGCCCCTCTATGGTCACGGCCTGGCCCACCTTCAGGCTTTTCTGCAGCCGCCGTGTGTAGTCGCCCAGCGCCTTGATCGAGAACTCCACGCGGCCCGTGCCGTCGTCGGCGCCCGACACCGTGAACGGATGCGCGCCTTCGCGCCGGTCCGCCGTCAGGAAGGCGAACTGCCCGGCGCGGTGATGCCAGTCGCCCTCCACCCTGCAGGTCAGCGACAGGATGTCGTCGGACAGCGCGTCGATGGCCAGCACCTGGCCCTTGTAGCGCCGCGAACGGCCGATCAGCCCGGCCAGCGCCATCAGCGCGCACACGCCGCCCACCGCCGTACAGGCGGCCAGCACCCAGCCGACCGGCTGGCTCCACCATGCCGCCGGCGCCAGCACCACGCCATGGAACGCCACCACCAGGAAAATCACGGCCGAGATCCGGTGCACCTGCCGCCAGATGTGATACGGGAAGCGGCGCCACAGCGTCAGCAGCACCAGCGCCACCAGTATCCACACCGCCCATTCGCCGATGTCCTTGGCCGAGCCGCGGAACATGTCCAGCAAGGCGGCCGTGCGCGGCGTCTTGGGTACGGGATCGAACATGGCCAGCAGCACCGGCTTGCCCACCTTGATGAGGTAGTGGGCCGCGGCCAGCGCCGTGGCCAGGATGCCGCTCCATTTGTGCAGCCGGTACATCTTGTCCAGCCCGCCCAGCCGCGTCTCCAGCCACATCGGCCGCACCGCCAGCAGCATGATCAGCGTCATCACCGCGTAAGCGGAAAGCCCGGTCAGCAGGATCAGCTGATCGCGCACGATCCAGACATTGAGTTCGGCGGGGGGCAGCGCGCTATAGGCGCCGGCCCACGCCAGCAAACAGACCAGCAACACCGCAGCAAGGATGCGTCGCATCGTTCCATCGCTCCATTTGAAGGTCCGGGCGCCCGCCGACCGGCAAGGCGTCCCTATATCAATGGTAGCGCGGCGCGGCCGCCAGCCCGCCGGCCCGCGGGCGAGCGCTTGATTGCGGTCAAGCCGTTCAGTGCTGGCGACAGAATTCGATGAAGGCGTCCGGCTCCAGCGGCATGGAGATGCCGTAGCCCTGCGCCACGTCGCAGCCGAGTTCGCGCAGCAGCTGCAGGTCGCGCTCGTGCTCCACGCCTTCGGCCACCACGCGGCGGCCCAGCACACGGCCCATTTCGATCGCGGCGGCCACCACCGCGCGCGAGGCCGGCTCGCGATGCATGTGCACGATGAAGTCGCGGTCTATCTTGAGCTCGGTGAACGGCATGGCCGAGAACAGCCGCATCGAGGCGATGCCGGCGCCGAAATCGTCCATCGCCAGCTCGAAGCCGCGCACCCGCAGCAGGTTCAGCACCGAGGACAGCGCCAGCCAGTCGGTGACCGGCTCGTCCTCGGTCAGCTCGACCTTGACCAGCCGCGCCGGCAGGCCGGCCTGCCCGACGCGCTGCTCCAGCAGCGCGGGCAGGTCGCGGGTGCACAGCGTGGACGCCGAGGCGTTGATCGCGATGGGCACCGCGATGTCCTGGGCATGCATGCGGCCGAGCACCTCGATGACGCGGTCCGTGACCCGGCTGAACAGCATGCGGTCCAGGCCCAGCCGGTGCGCGGCCGGCACGAAATCCACCGCCGGTATGGCGCCCAGTTCGGGATGCTCCCAGCGCGACAGCGCCTCGGCCGCCAGCACGCGGCCGGTGGACAGGCTCATCTGCGGCTGCAGCACCACGCTCATGCCCTGGCCGGTGATCAGCGCGTGCCCCAGCGCCACTTCCATCACGTCGCGGCGCACGGCATTCGGCTGCGGCGAGGCCGCGTCGTGTTCGTCGATGCTGCGCAGCGCGGTCTTCATGGCCTGTTGCAGGGCGCTGCGCGAAACCGGCTTGGACAGCGCCTGAGCCGACGGGCAGCCGGCCTGCAGCGCCAGACGCACGTGCGATTGCAGCAGCTCGTCGCTGAGGCTGCTGATCCAGATGATGGGAGGCATGCGCTTGAGGCGGCCGGCGTCGACCAGGCGGCGCAGCTCGTTGGGCAGGCGCGTGCCGTCGCCCTCGCCCACCACGATGTCGCTGATGACCACGTCGTAGAACTGGCGCGTCAGCGCGCCGACGGCCTCGGCGCTGCTGCCCAGCCCCGCCACCCGCCGAAAACCGAACGCCAGAAGCACGTTCTGCAGATAGGCGCGTTCGACGGGATGGTCTTCCACGAGAAGAATCCGTCGGGTCGCGCCGGCGTCGGTCTTAGGCATTGTCTACCGTCCTAGTCGAATAGGGCGGGCCCTTGCAGGCGGCCGCAGGAACACTGTAGCCGCAATGCTACGTTATCGGTGCAGGACCTGTCCTTATCGCTAACGGGTTAATGCCATAGCGTCGCCGATAGACGTAGAAATCGGCCCATCAGCCGGACGTAGGCAACCGGACGGCTGCGCGGTGCGATAATGGCGGTCTTTCCCGCATCTACGGCACGGAGCTTCCCTTGACCCGCATTGACGATCCCCTGCACGACCGCGAGGTCGGCACGGCCGACTCCACCCAGGACAATACGCGCACGGACGACACCCGCATCGGCGCCGTGCGGCCGCTGATCTCACCCGCCCTGCTGCAAGACGAACTGCCGGTATCGAGCGAGATCCAGATGCTGGTCGAACGCAGCCGCGCCGAAATCGCCGACGTGCTGCACGGCCGCGACGACCGCCTGGTGCTGGTGGTCGGCCCCTGCTCCATCCACGACCGCGACCAGGCCATGGAATACGCCGGCCGCCTGCGCGCCGCCGCCGAGCACTACCGCAAGGATCTGCTCATCGTCATGCGCGTCTACTTCGAGAAGCCGCGCACCACGGTGGGCTGGAAAGGCTACATCAACGACCCGCGCCTGGACGGCAGCTTCCGCATCAACGAAGGCCTGCGCCGCGCGCGCGAACTGCTGCTGGACATCAGCGGCCTGGGCCTGCCGATCGCCACCGAATTCCTGGACCTGCTCAGCCCGCAGTACATCGCCGACCTGATCTCCTGGGGCGCCATCGGCGCGCGCACCACCGAAAGCCCCAGCCACCGCCAGCTCGCCTCCGGCCTGAGCTGTCCGCTGGGCTTCAAGAACGGCACCGACGGCGGCGTGCAGATCGCCGCCGACGCCATGGTGGCCGCCAGCGCCAAGCACGCCTTCATGGGCATGACCAAAATGGGCATGGCCGCCATTTTCGAGACCCGCGGCAACCAGGACACCCACGTCATCCTGCGCGGCGGCAAACAGGGCCCGAACTACGACGCCGCCAGCGTCGACGCCAGCTGCGCCGCGCTGCGGGCGGCCGGCCAGCGCGAACAGGTCATGATCGACTGCTCGCACGCCAACTCCAATAAGTCGCACCTGCGCCAGGTCGACGTGGCGCGCGACATCGCGGCCCAGCTGGCCGCGGGCGACGCGCGCATCACCGGCGTCATGATCGAAAGCCACCTCGAAGAAGGCCGCCAGGACCTCAAGGCCGGCCAGCCGCTGCGCCACGGCGTCTCCATCACCGACGCCTGCCTGGGCTGGATCCAGACCGAGCCGGTGCTCGACATGCTGGCGCAGGCGGTGCGCCAGCGCCGCGCCCGGGCGTAAAAGGCGGCGTCACAGGCACGGTGTCTTCGATATGGAAAGCAGCTTCTCCGCCCCGCCCCTCCCCACCATCTTCCTGTACACGCAGGAGCAGCGCGGCAACCAACTGGTCGAGTCGCGGGTGATCGGCATGCTGTCCGACGTCTCCGGCTCGGACAAGCTCATCGTGGTGCAGGACCCGCATAGCGGCCTGCAGTTCATCTACCGCATCGACCACGAAAGCAGCAACCTCGACGCCGCCGCGCTCACCGACCAGGACGCCTCGCGCTTCGACGGCAGGCACACCATCCAGATCGACGCCATGTCCTACCGCCTGGGCACGGCCGAGAACGCGATGAAGCTGCTGCGCGGCAAGACCCAGTGGGTGCAGGACAAGGGCGCGGTGCTGTCCGTCCTGCTGCAGAATGCCGCGGCGCGCAAAACGCGCTTTTCCGCGCTGCGCATCACGCGCGACCGGCTGCGCCAGGTGCCCGCGGGCGTTCCGGTCGAGCGCCTGCCCGCCTGAAGCGGCGGTATCCACAGGTCCGGCGCTTATCCACAATTTCTGTGGATAAGAATGGCTCGCGCGCACGGCTGATGGCCTTTCGGGCGATGCCGCAGGGGCTGCTCAATTTTTGACCACCCCTGCCTGCGCCGGCTTACCGATGCCGCAGTGCGGCGTTGATGATATTCTCCGCCGATAACAAGCCTCGGATCGAAGGAGCGGATAGCGTGTTAGCCCTTGGAGCGCCCCTCGTGCAAGCGCTGGCGCCATATTCGCCGTGACCATCGTCATCGTCGACGACCACCGGGACTGGCGCGATACCATCGCCGAGTTCATCGCCGAGCTCGGCCTGGGCGGTCCCATCCTCACCGCCGGCTCGCTGGCCGAGCTGGACCGCCTGCTGCTCGACGTGACCCCGGGCATCCTGGTGCTGGACGCCATGCTGCCCGACGGCGACGCGCTGACCCGCGTATCGCACCTGCGCACCAGCTTTCCGTCCATGGGCATCATCATGCTCACCGGACGGCTGCTGAGCGAAGACAAGGTGTCCGGCCTGAGCCTGGGCGCCGACCACTACCTGACCAAACCCGTCAACCTGGCCGAGCTGGGCGCCACCCTGGTGGCGCTGGCCCGCCGCCTGCGCGTGGTGCCCGGCGACGGCGAGGCCCGGCCCGGCGGCTGGCGCTTCGATCCGGCGCGCCGCGTGCTGCTCTCGCCCGGGCAGGTGCGCGTGGACATCACCGACACCGAAAGCCGGCTGGTCGGCGCCCTGGTCCAGGCCGCCCCGCTGCCGCTGTCGCGCGCCCGCCTGATCGAGGCCCTGGGCGCCAGCGCAGCGGCCTACGACACCCACCGGCTCGATGCGCACGTGCACCGGCTGCGCCGCAAGCTGCGCGAACAGACCGGCGGCGACCTCGGCATCCGCACCGTCTACGGCGTGGGCTACGTCTGCACCGAACCCGTGCAGATCGTCGGCGGCGTCCAACCCTGAGAATCCCGACCATGCACTCCCCTATCCGTCCCCGCCGTTCCGTCCTGTACATGCCGGGGGCCAACGCCCGCGCGCTCGACAAGGCGCGCAGCCTGGACGCCGACGTCCTGATCCTGGACCTGGAAGACGCCGTCGCGCCCGACGCCAAGGCGCAGGCGCGCGAACAGGTCGCCGCCGCTCTGCGCGCCGGCGGCTACGGACGGCGCGAATGCGTGGTGCGCGTCAACGCGCTGGACACGCCCTGGGGCCGCGACGACGTACGCGTCATCGCCCGCGCCGGCGCCGACGCCGTGCTGCTGCCCAAGGTGCAGTCGGCCGCCGAACTGGCGGCGCTGGCGCAGGCGCTGGACGAAGCCGGCGCGCCCGCCGGCCTGCCGCTATGGGCGATGGCGGAAACGCCGTTGGGCTTTCTGCGCCTCGACGCCATCGCCGGCGGCCATCCCCGGCTCGCCGCCATCGTGGTCGGCACCTCCGACCTGGTCAAGGACCTGCACGCCCGCCACACGCCGTCGCGCGAAGAAACCCTGCTGGCGCGCTCGCTGGCGGTGATGGCGGCGCGCGCCCACGGCCTGGCCGTGCTGGACGGCGTGCACCTGGACCTGCACGACGACGCCGGCCTGGCCGCGGCCTGCAAGCAGGGGCGCGACCAGGGATTCGACGGCAAGACGCTGATCCACCCGAAACAGATCGCGGCCGCCAACGCCGCCTTCGCGCCCACCGAGGACGAACTGGCCGGCGCGCGCCGGCGCCTGGAAGCCTGGCGCGCGGCGCAGGCCGCCGGCCAGGGCGTGGCCGTGGTCGACGGCGCGCTGGTGGAAAACCTGCACGCGCAGGAAGCGCTGCGCGTGCTGGCGCTGGCCGAGGCCATCGCACGGGCTTGAAATGCGCAAGTCAGGAGGGTATCTATGGAAAGCTCCAAGGTCGGCTATCGGCAAGGCCATGCCTACGATGCCTCTCGCCGGAACTGGTCGAATGACGGACCACGCCCTATTCGCTGGCACGCGTGGTACACCGCGACCCCCGATGCGGTCGAACGACCGCTCGCAGTCCCCTCCACGGAGCCCCTGTTCCTCATGGGAACGGTCGCGCGCGACGCGCCGATCAACGAGAAATGGCGGCAATACCCCGTCGTGCTGCTCTCGCACGGCACCGGCGGAACGGCGACGAGCCTGGGCTGGATCGCCCGAGCCTTGGCTGCCGCCGGGTATGTGGTGATCGGTGTCGATCATCACGGCAATACCGCTTCTGAGCCATACCGACCCGAGGGTTTCCTGTGCTGGTGGGAACGTCCGCGGGATCTATCCGTAGCGCTCGATTCGCTCGCAAACGAGGGGTTTTTCGCTGGCCGCCTCGATACCTCACGGGTCGCGTGCGTCGGCTTCTCTCTTGGCGGATATACGGCTGTCTCCATTCTCGGCGCAATCACCGATATGGATCGCTTCAACCAATGGGCTGGAACTTCAGACTCCGGCCGGGTGCCGCGCGAATTTCCGGGCCTCGGTGGTCATATTGAACCGTTGCTGCGTGATAGCGCGGTCTTTCGAACATCGTGGGAGCGCCAGTCCGCTTCCTGCGCCGACCCGCGGGTAAGGGTCGTTGTCGCCCTTGCTCCCGCGCCGCCGGTGCGCGCCTTCACGCCGAACAGCCTCGCCGAGATCGCGGTTCCCGTGACCGTGCTGGCGGGAGAAGCCGACCGTGAAGCGCCTATCGAACCCTGCGCCATGTGGCTGGCGGAACGACTGCCGCGTTGCAAACTGCATTCTCTTGGCGCTCATGTCGGACACTACACCTTGCTCTGCGCCGGGACCGAGGCTGGACGCAAGCTGGAGCCGGAACTGTGCATCGACCTCCCCGGCGTCGATCGTCAAGAAGTTCACAAGTCCGCCGTTCAACTTGCCCTGCAGGCGCTTGCCGCCGGTCTGCCAAGGTGAGGACCCGATCGCGGGCTTAGGGCGCCTACCGGGGATCTGTACAATACCGACCCTTCCCCGGTCCCTCTTTGCGCCGCAGCCTGCGGCGGGAGCGCGGCCGCGCCAGCTCCTCCATGATCCGCTTCCAACAAGTTTCACTCGCCCGCGGCGTCAAGCCGCTGCTCGACCGCGCCGACCTGCTCCTGAACCCGGGCGACAAGATCGGCCTGATCGGCGCCAACGGCGCCGGCAAGTCCAGCCTGTTCGGGCTGCTGCGCGGCACGCTGCACGCGGACCAGGGCGACCTGGATTTCCCGGCGAACTGGCGCATGGCGCACGTGGCGCAGGAGACGCCCGCGCTGGACCGTCCCGCCATCGAATACGCGATCGACGGCGACGTCACGCTGCGCCGCCTGGAAGCCGAGCTGGCGGCCCTGGAGGCCGAGCCCGAAAGCGCCGAGAACGGCCTGCGCATGGCCGACATCTACGCCGCGCTGGCCGACGCCGACGCCTACACCGTGCATTCGCGCGCCGAACAGCTGCTGACCGGCCTGGGCTTCACCCAGGCGCAGATGCATCTGCCGCTGACCAGCTTCTCCGGCGGCTGGCGCATGCGCCTGAACCTGGCGCAGGCGCTGATGTGCCCGTCCGACCTGCTGCTGCTGGACGAGCCCACCAACCACCTGGACCTGGACGCCATCATCTGGCTGGAGGACTGGCTCAAGCGCTATCCCGGCACGCTGATCGTGATCTCGCACGACCGCGATTTCCTGGACGGCGTGGTCAACGTCATCGTCCATATCGACGAACGCAAGCTCAAGCGCTACTCCGGCAATTATTCGTCTTTCGAACGCCAGCGCGCCGCCCAGCTCGAACTGGCGCAGGGCATGATGGAGAAGCAGATGCGCCAGCGCGCGCACCTGCAATCCTTCATCGACCGCTTCAAGGCGCAGGCCAGCAAGGCGCGCCAGGCGCAAAGCCGCATCAAGGCGCTGGCGCGCATGGAGGAAGTGGCGCCGCTGCGCGCGGCCGCCGAGTTCTCGTTCGAGTTCCGCGAGCCGCTGCGCGCGCCCAATCCGCTGCTGACCATGGACCGGGTCAGCGCCGGCTACCGCAGCATCGACGAGGACACGCAGGCCGCCTCCGACAAGATCATCGTCTCGGGCATCAATTTCTCGCTGCAGGCGGGCCAGCGCATCGGCCTGTTGGGCATCAACGGCGCCGGCAAGTCGACCTTCATCAAGACCATCGCCGGCGAGCTGGATACGCTGGCCGGCGACACGCAGTTCAACAAGGGCCTGTCGATCGGCTATTTCGCCCAGCACCAGGTGGAGATGCTGCGCCACGACGAATCGCCGCTGTGGCACATGACCAAGGCCGCGCCCAACGTGCGCGAGCAGGAGCTGCGCAACTTCCTGGGCAGCTTCAATTTCAACGGCGCCATGGCCACCAGTTCCATCGCGCCGTTCTCCGGCGGCGAAAAGGCGCGGCTGGCGCTGGCGCTCATCGTGTGGCAGCGCCCCAACCTGCTGCTGCTGGACGAGCCCACCAACCACCTGGACCTGGAAACCCGCGAGGCGCTGACCTCGGCGCTGGCGCAGTTCGAAGGCACGCTGGTGCTGGTGTCGCACGACCGCCACCTGCTGCGCGCCACCACCGACCAGTTCATCATCGTGGCCGACGGCAAGGTCAGCCCCTTCGACGGCGACCTGGACGACTACAAGAACTGGCTGTACCAGACCAAGCTGGGCGCCAAGGCCGCGTAAGCCGTCCCCGGGCCGGTCAGGCCAGCGCCGTGGGATACGGGCTGGTGTCGATGTGTTCCAGCATGCCGTAGGCCAGGCGCTCCATCAGCCGGGCGCGCACGCCGGCGTGGGCCGGGTCGTCCCACAGATTGCGCGTTTCATGCGGGTCCCGCGCCAGGTCGTACAGCTCGCCCCAGCGCGCGCCGTCGTACACCGTGGCGCGAAAGCCCTCGGCCAGCAGCGTGCGGCAGCGGATGCGGCTGTCGAAGCCCAGGATCACGCGCTGGCCTTCCTCTTCAATCATCAGCGCGTCGCGCAACGCCGTCTCGCGCCCCGCGATCAGGCCCGCCATATCGCGGCCCTGGATGCCGTTATAGGGCTGCACGCCGGCGCGCGCCAACACCGTGGGCGCCACGTCGATGGTGCTGAGCAAGGCTACGCTGGCCGCGCCCGGGCGGCCGGCCGAGGCCGGATCGCGCCAGATGAACGGCACCCGCGTCAGGCCGCGGTAGTGGATCGGCCCCTTCAGCATCAGCTGGTGGTCGCCGAGGTAGTCGCCGTGGTCGCTGGTGAAGATCACCACCGTGTTGGAGGCCAGGCCCAGCGCGTCCAGCTCCGCCAGCACGCGGCCGATCTGGTTGTCGATATTGGCGATGGACCCGTAGTTCAGCGCCAGGGCCTCGCGCGCCTCGCGCTCGTTGCAGGCGAAGATCGCCGGCGTGTGCCTGATCGCCGTGCCGGCGTCGCGCCGGGCTCGCAGCCAGGCCACGTGGGGAGGCGGCGGCTCGGCCGAATGGAAGGACGCCGGCAGCTCCATGTCCTCGGGCCGGTACATGTCCCAGAACCGGCCGGGCGGCGTGAACGGATGGTGCGGGTCCGGAAACGAACACTGCATGAAGAACGGCCGCCCCTGCGCCGCGTAGCCGCGCAGCGCCTCGATGCTGCGGTCGGCGATATAGGCGGTGGGATACAGCGCTTCCGGCACGCGCGTGCGCCAGGCCTGGCGGATCTGCGTGAGCGCGTATTCCGGCGCGGGCGTGGCCTGCGCCGGGCCGATCATGGCTTCCACCTCGGGATACTCGCGGCGCAGCCAGCGGCGGTAATGGCCGTGCACGTCGTCGCTATGGTCGTCGACCAGGTCCACCTGCTCGAAGCCGTAGTACGGCAGGCTCAGGTCGTGGTCGTCGCGCTCCAGCCACAGCTTGCGCAGCTCCTGGTCGTAGCGCCCGGCGTCGGGCGTCACGGCCTCGTGCGGCAGCCGGTCTTCGGCCCGCACCGGCCAGGAAGGCGCGATGTCGGTCATGTTCTGCAGGTGCACCTTGCCGACCAGCGAGGTGCCGTAGCCGGCCTGGCGCATGGCTTCGACGAAGGTGCGGCTGCGCAGCGACAGCGCGATGCCGTTGTGGCGCGCGCCGTGCGCGGAAGGATAGCGCCCCGTCATCAGGCTGGCCCGGTTGGGCATGCAGATGGGCGTGGCCACGTGCATGTTGTCGGCGCGCCAGCCGCCGGCGGCCAGCCGGTCCAGGTTGGGCGTGCGGACCACGCGGTTGCCATAGGCGCCGACGTGGTCGGCGCGATGCTGGTCGGTGATGAACAGCAGGAAGTTCACGGGCTGGGCGGCCGCGGTCATTGCTTCGCTCCGGACTGTTCCACCGCCGCGCGCCAGGCCGGCATCTCGCGCGCGACCATGTCGCCGAACGCCTGCGGCGTCATGTAGATGGGCACCATGCCCAGCGGCTGCAGCGCCTGGGCGAAGGAAGCGTCGGTCAGCACGGCCCGCAGATCCTCGCTCAGCCGCGACAGCACGGCCTGCGGCGTGCCCGCGGGCGCGAACAGGCCGATCCACGAACGCACCCCGACGTTGGCGGCCACGTCGGAGAACAGCGGCACGTCCGGCAGCGCGGCGTATTTCTCGGTATTGGCCACGCCCAGCACCTTGACGCGGCCCGACGCCAGGAACGGAATGGCCGGGGCGATCCCGCCTATCATCAGCGGCACGTGCCCGGCCACCAGGTCGGCCATGGCGGGCGCGGCGCCCTTGTACGGCGCATGCACCACTTCCAGGCCCGCGGCCCGCTTGAGCTGTTCCATGGCGAGCTGGTGCACCGTGCCCAGCCCGGGCGAGCCGTAGGTGTACTTGCCCGGGTTCTGCTTGAGCAGGCTGACGGCCTCGGCCAGCGTGGACGCCGGAAAGTCGGCGTTGGCCAGCAGCACCACCACGTTGTCCGCCACCAGCCCGACCGGCGCGAAGTCGCGCAATGGGTCGTACGGCAGCTTGTCGTACAGCGCGCTGTTGATGCCGTGGGTGTTGGTGGTGCCCATCAGGAGCGTATAGCCGTCCGGCGCGGCCCGCGCCACCTGGCCGGCGGCGATATTGCCGCCCGCGCCCGGCTTGTTCTCCACCACCAGCGTGTAGCCGCGCGGCTCCAGGCGCTGCGCGAGCTGGCGCGTCAGCACGTCCACCGCGCCGCCCGGCGCGAACGGCACCACGATCTGCACCGGCCGCGCCGGATACGCCTCGGCCGCGGCGCCGGGCGCCGCCATGCCGCAGGCCCAGCCCGCCGCCAGGGCCATCCACAACCTTTTCATTGCTGTCTCCATCCCGGCGCCCTGTCCCGGCGCCTGATCTATCGAGCGGCAAGTATGCCCAGCCGGCTCGGGCGCTGTGAAATGAAATAAACTGAACTATTCATAACCGCAAGGATATGTTCGGCCATGACCAAGCGAGCCGGCACCCACCTCAAGCGGCGCCACGCCGAACTGCTGGTCGCGCTGGACGACGAGCGGCATCTCGGGCGCGCCGCCGAGCGCATGCACATGTCGCAGCCCGCCGCCTCCAAGGCCCTGGCCCAGCTGGAAGAACAGGTGGGCTACGCCCTGTTCGAACGCGGAACCCAGGGCAGCCACCCCACCCATGCCGGAATGGTTATGGTGCGCCACGCCCGCTACAGCCTGGGCGCGGCCGACCGGGTCGCCGCCGAACTGCAGGCGGCCGAAGAGCGCGGCGCCAGCCTGCTGCGCCTGGGCACCCTGCCCTCGGCCGCGCCCAGGCTCGCGCCGCAGCTGGTCGCGCACCTCATGCCGCAGGTCGAGCGGCTGGAGATCAAGCTGGTCGAGGGCGCGCTCAACGAATTGCTGGAAAAGCTGGCCCGCGACGAACTCGATATCGTGCTGGGACGCCTGGCCAGCCGCATGCTGCCGCCGGACTGCGACGTCATCCGCCTGTACGAGGAACCCATCGTGGCCGTCGCGCGCCCCGACCATCCTCTGGCCGGCCGCGACACCCTGGAAACCGGGGAACTGGCGCGCTGGCCCTGGGTGCTGCCGCTGGAGGACACGTTGATGCGCGAGCGGCTGGAAGAGGCATTTCTGCGCGCCGGCGTGCGCGCGCCGGCGTCCAGCCTGCAGTCCAACTCACTGCTTGCGACGCTTGCGCTGCTGGCGCAGCACGACTGGCTGGCGGCGTTGCCCCGGGCGATCGCGCGCTATTGCGAACGGCAAGGCGGCGTCGCCATCCTGCCGCTGCGGCTGGAGGCGAACTTCGGCGACATCGGCGCCGTGATCAACCGCAACTCGGCCGGCGCGCCCGCGGTGCAGGCGGCCCTGGCGTGGCTGCGCGGCCAGGCCGCGGACGGATCTCAGCCGGCCCGGTAGCCCAGCAGCGCGCTGGCGGCCTCGGCCTCGCGCCGCAGCGCTTGGGCGATGGGCCCGTCCGGCGATGGATCGAAACCCCCGGTGGCGCCCAGCGCGGTCAGCGCCGCGCACGGCCGGCCGTCATGATTGAGCAGCGGCGCGGACACGGCGCTGATGCCCTTGAGGTTGGTGTCGCGCACCGTGGCGCAGCCCTGTTCCAGCACCTCGCGGCGCAGACGGCCGATCGGATCGGCGGGGTCGAGCTGCGCGCGCAGCTCGGCCGGGGCGCGCGCCAATTCCGCCTCCGCCAGGGCGCGCACCCGCGCGTCGTCCTGCAGGGACAGGAACACCCGGCCCGTGGCGGACCACAGCATCGACAGCACCGAGCCCATGCGCACGTTCACCGTGACCGGCAGGCCCGGCTCTTCGAAGCGCACGATGGTCGGCCCCTTGTTGCCCATGACCGCGATGAAGCAGGTCACCTCCAGCCCTTCGCGCAGCCGAATCAGCCCGGGTTCGGCCAGGCGGATGGGATCGGCCTGGCGCAGGGCCGCCAGGCCCAGCAGCATCGCTTCCAGGCCCAGGAAATACTGCTGGCTGGCGGCGTCCTGCGCCACCAGGCCGGCCTCCATCAGGCTCACCAGATAGCGGTGCACCTTGGCCGGGCTTTCCTCCAGGCGCGAGGCCAGCAGCGTCAGACTGGCGCGCCCGCCCAGGCGACCCAGCTCCTTCAACACCGCCATGCCGGTTTCGGCGGCCTGCACGCGCTGGCGCCGCTGGCGCGGCCGCGGCGCGTCGGCGGACGGGACGGAATTGGGGCTGGATTCGGAAGTCTGACTCATGGCGGCGCGAGGGATAGGCCGTCAGCCGGCGGCTGACCTGCCCGGAGATTACCCCAATTGAAAATTTACGCTATGCGTATATGATTTACGCAATTGTAATCCGGAGTGATCGTCATGGCCCAGCCCTCCCCGCAATCGCCTTCGCCCGCCGGCAACGCCGGCGGCTGTCCCGTCGACCACGCCGCCCTGGCCGCGGCCCGGGGCTGTCCCGTCAGCCCGCGGGCGGCCGAGTTCGACCCCTTCGGCGACGGCTACCAGCAGGACCCGCCCGAATACGTGCGCTGGGCGCGCGAACAGGAACCGGTGTTCTACAGCCCCAAGCTGGGTTATTGGGTGGTCACGCGCTACGACGACATCAAGGCCGTGTTCCGCGACAACCACACCTTCAGCCCGTCCATCGCGCTGGAAAAAATCACCCCCACCGGCCCCGAGGCCAACGCCGTGCTGGAAAGCTACGGCTACGCCATGAACCGCACCCTGGTCAACGAAGACGAGCCGGCCCACATGGCGCGCCGGCGCGCGCTGATGGACCCCTTCACGCCCGAGGCCCTCAAGCACCATGAGCCCATGGTGCGCCGGCTCACCCGCGAATACGTGGACCGCTTCATCGACGACGGCCGCGCCGACCTGGTCGACCAGATGCTGTGGGAAGTGCCGCTGACGGTCGCCCTGCACTTCCTGGGCGTGCCCGAGGAAGACATGGACCGGCTGCGCGAATATTCCATCGCGCACACCGTCAACACCTGGGGCCGGCCCAGGCCCGAAGAACAGGTCGCCGTGGCCCATGCCGTGGGCAATTTCTGGCAGCTGGCGGGCAAGATCCTGGACAAGATGCGCCAGGACCCCGACGCGCCGGGCTGGATGCAGTACGGCATCCGCAAGCAGCGCGAATTCCCCGACGTGGTCACCGACTCCTATCTGCATTCGATGATGATGGCCGGCATCGTCGCCGCGCACGAGACCACCGCCAACGCCTCGGCCAACGCCATCAAGCTCCTGCTGCAGCATCCCGAGGCCTGGCGCGAGCTGTGCGAAGACCCGGGCCTGCTGCCCAACGCGGTCGAGGAATGCCTGCGCCACAACGGCTCGGTCGCCGCGTGGCGGCGCCTGGCCACGCGCGACACCGAGATCGCCGGCGTCGCGATCCCCGCCGGCGCCAAGCTGCTGATCGTGTCGTCCTCGGCCAACCACGACGAGCGCCATTTCGCCGACGCCGACTTTTTCGACATCCGCCGCGAGAACGCCAGCGACCAGCTGACCTTCGGCTACGGCGCGCACCAGTGCATGGGCAAGAACCTGGCGCGCATGGAGATGCAGATCTTCCTGGAAGAGCTGACCCGCCGGCTGCCGCACCTGCGCCTGGCCGAGCAGCGCTTCACCTATGTGCCCAACACCTCGTTCCGCGGCCCCGAGCACCTGTGGGTGGAATGGGACCCGGCCGCCAATCCCGAACGCCGCGATCCCTCGCTCCTGGCGCGCAGCCAGCCGGTGCGCATCGGCGAACCCTCGACCCACGCCATCAGCCGCAAGCTGGTGGTGATCTCGGTCGTCGCCGCGGCCGACGGCGTCGCACGCATCCGCATGGCTTCGCCCGACGGCAAGCCGCTGCCGCGCTGGACGCCCGGCTCCCACATCGACATCGAATGCGGCGACACCGGGCTGTCGCGCCAATACTCGCTTTGCGGCGACCCGGCCGACAGCGGCGCGCTGGAGATCGCGGTGCTGCGCGAGGCCGATGGCCGCGGCGGCTCGGCCTGGGTGCATGAACACCTGCGCCCCGGAAGCAGCGTGCGGGTGCGCGGGCCGCGCAATCATTTCCGGATGGACGAAAGCGCCGCGCGCCTGATCCTCATCGCCGGCGGCATCGGCATCACGCCCATCAGCGCCATGGCGCGCCGCGCGCGCGAACTGGGCCTGGACTACCAGCTGCACTACAGCGGCCGCAGCCGCCGCTGCATGGCGCTGCTGGACGAACTGGCCGGGCTGCACGGCGAGCGCCTGCACCTGCACGTCGGCGACGAAGGCGGCCGCAACGATTTCGCCGCCCTGCTCGCCCGGCCGGACGCCGGCGCCCAGATCTACGCCTGCGGTCCCGAGCGCATGCTGAGCGCGCTGCAGCAGGCCTGCGCGCACTGGCCCGAGGACGCCTTGCGCGTGGAGCATTTCCATTCCAGCCTGGCCACGCTGGACCCGTCGCGCGAGCATGCGTTCGAGGCGGAGCTGAAGGATTCCGGCATCGTGGTGCAGGTGCCGGCCGGCCAGACCCTGCTGGCGGCATTGCGCGGCGCCAACATCGACGTGCAGAGCGATTGCGAGGAAGGGCTTTGCGGGTCTTGCGAGGTGCGCGTGCTGGACGGCGCCATCGACCATCGCGACGTGGTGCTCACGCGCGCCGAACGCGAGGCCGGCCAGCGCATGATGGCCTGCTGCTCGCGCGCCCGCGAAGGCCGCATCGTGCTGGAGCTGTAGCGCGCGCCGCGCCGCAATGCCCGGCGCCGCGCATTCGCCTGAAACGGGCCTGAACGCGTTACAATCCATGCCCCGCTCATCACGACGTCCCGCAACACGCGGGACGCGTTTTTTTGTCGCCGGGCCTTCCCAAGCATGCCGATCAAAGACCAATTATTTCTCGCCAGCCAGTACCTCGCGCCCCACCACCTGGTGTCGCGCCTTTTCGGTCTGGCCGCCGACTGCCGGGAACCCGCGGTCAAGAACTGGATGATCTCGCGTTTCGTGCGCCGCTACGGCGTGGACATGCGCGAGGCCCTGCAGGAAGATCCGCTGGCCTACGATTGCTTCAATGATTTCTTCACCCGCGCGCTCAAAGAAGGCGCGCGCCCCTGCGACGACGAGCCGGGTTCGGTGGTCTGCCCCGCCGACGGCGCCATCAGCCAGATGGGCGCCATCGAGCACGGCCGCATCTTCCAGGCCAAGGGCCATTCCTACGGCCTGGCCGAGCTGCTGGGCGGCGACGCCGAACGCGCCGCGCCGTTCCAGGGCGGCGAATTCGCCACCGTCTACCTCTCGCCCAAGGACTATCACCGCGTGCACATGCCGGTCGCCGGCACGCTGCGCGAAATGATCCACGTCCCGGGCCGCCTGTTCTCGGTCAACCCGCTGACGGCGCGCAACGTGCCGCGCCTGTTCGCGCGCAACGAGCGAGTGGTCTGCATCTTCGACACCGAATACGGGCCGATGGCGCTGGTGCTGGTGGGCGCGATGATCGTGGCCTCCATCGAAACCGTGTGGGCCGGGCTGGTCACGCCGCACAAGCGCCGCGTGCGCGCCGTGCGCTACGACGACGCCGCGCGCGCGCCCATCCATCTGGCCAAGGGCGCCGAAATGGGCCGCTTCAAGCTGGGTTCGACCGCCATCGTGCTGTTCGGGCCGGGCAAGATCCGCTGGGCCGACACGCCCGCGGTGCTGGGCCCCGTGCGCATGGGCGAACTGATGGCGCTGCCGGCCTGAAGCCGGCAGGGCTTGTTCTCCAAAATCGAATCTGGATGTCGGGATTTATTCGCTTTATGCGATGAATCCGCGTTGCTAGATTACGGGCTTTTGCGGGCCCGCCATGACATCCATCCTTCCGTCCGTCACCGTTCCCGGCAGCAGCCCCGCCGAGGCCTCGCGGCCGCTGCCGCGCGCGCTGCAACGCATGCTGTCGCTGGATGATTTCGAGGCCGCCGCGCGCCGCCGCCTGCCGCGCCCGATCTTCGGCTACATCGCCGGCGCGGCCGAAGACAACCAGTCGCTGCGCAGCAACCGCGAGGCCTTCGGCCGCTACGCGTTCGCGCCGCGCGTGCTGGTGGACGTGTCGCGCCGCAGCCAGCAGACCGAACTGTTCGGACGCCGCTACGCTTCGCCCTTCGGCATCGCGCCGATGGGCATCAGCGCGCTGTCGACCTACCGCGGCGACATCGTGCTGGCGCGCGCCGCCCGCGCGCAAGGCATCCCGGCCATCCTCAGCGGGACTTCGCTGATTCCGCTGGAAGACGTGATCCGCGAAGCGCCCGGCACCTGGTTCCAGGCCTATCTGCCGGGCGATCCGCAGCGCATCGACGCGCTGGTCGAACGCGCGCGCCGCGCCGGTTTCGAAACCCTGGTGCTGACGGTGGACATCCCGGTGTCGGCCAATCGCGAGAACAACGTGCGCACCGGCTTTTCCACGCCGCTCAAGCCCAGCCTGCGGCTGGCCTGGGACGGCGTCACGCGCCCGCGCTGGCTGGCCGGCACCTTTCTGCGCACGCTGCTCAAGCACGGCATGCCGCATTTCGAGAATTCCTTCGCCACGCGCGGCGCGCCCATCGTCTCGGCCTCGGTGCTGCGCGACTTCAGCGCGCGCGACCACCTGAACTGGGAACACGTGGCCCGCATCCGCCGGCAATGGCCCGACGCGCTGATCATCAAGGGCATCCTGCACCCGCAGGACGCGGCGCTGGCCCGCAGCCACGGCGCCGACGGCGTCATCGTCTCGAACCACGGCGGCCGCCAGCTCGACGGCGCGATCTCGCCGCTGCGCGCGCTGCCCGGCGTAGTCGCGGCCGCCGGCGACATGACGGTGATGATGGACAGCGGCATCCGCCGCGGCAGCGACGTGCTCAAGGCCCTGGCGCTGGGCGCGCGCCACGTGTTCGTGGGCCGCCCCTTCAACTATGCGGCGGCGGTCGGCGGCGAGGCCGGCGTGGCGCACGCCATCGGCCTGCTGCGCGCCGAGATCGACCGCAACATGGCCATGCTGGGAATCAATACCTTGCGCGAAATGGACGCAGGCCTGCTGGCCCGCGAGAGCCTGGCAGATTAAGGCAGATTCGTATCAGCGGCGCTCCGGCCCCGGCATAGAATGGCGGTTCTTTTGCCATGCGCGCCCCGGGCGCGCCCGCGCCGCCGATGTCGCTACGCCAATCCACGTTTTTCCTGCGTTTCCTGACCCTGGGCGCGCTGGCCCACGTCTATGTGGGCGCACGCCTGATCCCCGACGCCCTGCTGGGCGGCGCCGGCTCGGCGGCGGCCATACTGTTGCTGGCGCTGTCCTGCATCCTGATTCCGCTGGGCATGCTGGCCCGCTCCTCGATGCATGCGCCCTGGGGCGACCGCAACGCCTGGGTCGGGCTCTTCGCCATGGGGCTGTTCTCGTCGCTGTTCGTGCTGACGGTGATACGCGACGCGCTGTTGCTGCTGGGCTGGCTGGCCACGTTGCCGCTGGACGTCTCGCCGCCGTGGCGCGCGCTGCGCCAGGTCAGCGCCTGGGCGGTCGCGCTGCTGGCGCTGTGCGGCACGCTGGTGGGCCTGGTCAACGCGCGGCGGCGCGCCCGCATCGTCGACGTGGACGTGCCCATTTCGAACCTGCCGCCCGACCTGGACGGCTTCACCATCGTGCAGATCAGCGACATCCACGTCGGTCCCACCATCAAGCGGAACTACGTCCGCGCCATCGTCGACGCCGTCAACGGGCTGCTGCCCGACATGGTCGCCATCACCGGCGACGTGGTCGACGGCAGCGTGGAGCAGCTGGCCGCCCACACCCGCCCGCTGGGCGATTTGCGCGCGCCCTACGGCGTCTACCTGGTCACCGGCAACCACGAATACTATTCGGGCGTCACGCCCTGGGTGGCGGAGTTCCGCCGCCTGGGCCTGCGCGTGCTGATGAACGAGCATGCGGTGATCCATCCCCTGGGCCTGCCGATGGTGGTGGCCGGCGTCACCGACTACGGCGCCGGCGCCTACGATCCCCGGCACGGCAGCAGCCCCGCGGGCGCGCTGGCCGGCGCGCCGGCCGACGCCCGTCCCCGCATCCTGCTGGCCCATCAGCCGCGCAGCGCCGCCGCGGCCGAAGCGCTGGGCTTCAACCTGCAGCTGTCCGGCCACACGCATGGCGGCCAGTTCTTTCCGTGGGGATACTTCGTGCGCTTCCAGCAGCCCTACACCGCCGGGCTGCACCGCCTGGGCAATATGTGGGTCTACGTCAGCCGCGGCACCGGCTATTGGGGCCCGCCCAAGCGCCTGGGCGCGCCCTCCGAGATCACGCGGCTGCGGCTGCGCTCGTGTTGATCGCCTCAGGCGTTGTCCGGCAGCGGCCCGCGCTCCAGGTAGCTGGTCAGGGCGATATCGCTGGTGGTGTTGGTGATGCCCTCGATCTGGTGGATGCGCGCCAGCAACAGCTCCAGCGCCTGGGTGTCGCGCACCCGCACCTTCAGCAGCATCGCGCTCTTGCCGGTGATGGTGTGGATCTCTTCCACCTCGTTCAGTTCGGCCAGCCCCAGCACCTGCTGCGTGATGGTCCAGTTGGCCGTGTCCACGTGCACGAACGCCAGCAGCGGGCGCCCGATGCGCGCGCCGTCCAGCCGGGCGGCGATGCCCTTGATCAGCCCGTCGCGCTTGAGGCGCTTGACCCGCTCGTGCACCGCCGGGGCGGAAAGGTTCAGCATCTTGCCCAGCTCCGCATAGCTGGGCGTGGCGTCGGCCGCCAGCAGCGTTAACAGTTTTCGGTCGCGGTCGTCTAGGTCTGACATTGGAATCGTGTTCTGCCGAACGGCATTCGAACTTTTATGTAATAAGGGAATATAGGAGTTAACCCTTATTTTATTCCAATAAAATCCCGGGATGCCGAATCGTGACACCCCCAGCAGTTCGCTGTCCAAATCCCCAGTTTCTTCCGTCCCCGCGCTGATGTTCGCCGTCAGCGTGGTGGGTTCCAACGGCCTGGCGCTCAGTCCGATCCTGAGCGACGTGGCGCGTTCGTTCTCGACCTCGGCGCTGACCATCAGCACCGCCATCTCGGCCTACGGCGCGGCCACGGCGGCCAGCGCCTTCCTGCTGGCCGCGCGCATCGACCGCATCGGCATCCGGCGCGCGCTGCTGTGCGCCATGGCCGTGCTGATCGCCGCATTGGTCCTGTCCGCGGCCGCGCCGCACTGGATCGTGCTGACGCTGGCCCAGGCCCTGGCCGGCGGCGCAGCCGGCGTGATCCTGCCGGCCGCCTACGGCTCGGCCTCCTTGATCGCCCCGCCGGGACAGGAAGCGCGCACGCTGGGGCGCGTGATCGCCGGCTGGTCGGTGTCGCTGGTGGCCGGCGTGCCGCTGTCGGCCCTGATTTCCGACGCAGTGGGCTGGCGCGCCACCTACGCCACGCTGGCGCTGTGCGCCGCGGTCGCCGTGCTGGGCCTGCGCCGCCTGCCCGAGCGCCGCGCGGCCAACCCCGCTGCGCTGCGCCTGTCGCGCCTGCTGGCGCCGCTGTCCTACCGCGACGTGCCGGTCCTGCTGCTGGGCTGCCTGGCGTTCTCCGCGGCCTTCTACGGCGTCTACGCGTTCCTGGCCGATCACGTGCGCGCGCTGCTGGCGCTGTCGGCCGGACAGGTGGGCTTTATCGCGTTCGCCTATGGCGCGGGCTTTCTGCTGGCCGGCGTGACCGGCGCGCCGCTGATCGAACGCGCCGGTCCGCGCCGCGCGCTGCCGCTGGCGCTGGGCGTGATCGCCATGGTCTACCTGGGCCTGCTGCCGGCGGCCCATTCGCTGGCGGCGGTGCTTGCCGTCGCCGTGCTGTGGGGCGCCGCCTCGCAGCTCAGCCTCAACCTGCTGGTGCTGCTGCTATCGCGCGCCCGCCCCGACGAACGCGGCGCGGTGCTGGGCCTCAACACCTGCACCACCTACCTGGGTTCCAGCCTGGGCACCGCCATCGCCGGCACCATCTATACCCACGCCGGCTTCGAGGCGCTGGGACTGGCGGCCGCGGCCGCCCTGGCCTGCGCGGCCGCGGGCCTGCACTGGCGCCTGAACCGCGGGCGCGCCGCGCGCGGACAGGCCGCCGCCTGATCGGCGGGGAGGCGCTTCGGGGATTCAGATGCGGTATTGCACCGCGCAATCGCGGCCGGCGCGCTTGGCCTGGTAAAGCGCGAAATCGGCCCGGCGCAGCACGTCCGAGGCATTCGCGTCGTCGGGCGAAAACCGCGCAATGCCGCCGCTGACCGACAGCGTCACCGCTTCGCCGTCGATCTCGGCCGGGTTCTGGCGCAGGCTGGCGCGCAGCCGCGCGTAGACCGCCTGCGCCACGTCCACGTCCGCGCCGGCCAGCAGCACCAGGAATTCCTCTCCGCCCAGCCGGCCGATGGAATCGCATTCCCGCACGCAGGCGCGCAGCTGATCGCAGAAATGGCGCAGCGCGGCGTCGCCGCCCAGGTGCCCGTAGCGGTCATTGACCTGCTTGAAATAGTCCATGTCCAGCATCAGCACCGTGTTCGGCCCGTCTTCGCCATGCCGGGCTTCAGCCTGCCGGTCTTCCACGCGCTTGAGGATCTCGGCACGGTTCCAGCAATCGGTCAGGCTGTCGACCCGCGCCATGCGGGCCAGCGCGGCCTCGGTGCGCCGGCTGTCGGTGACGTCCATGCCGATATTGATCACCCTGCCGTCGGGCAGGCGGATGTTCGACCACAACACCGACAGGCGCTCGCCGTTGCGCGCCAGCGGATGCCATTCGCGAAACGAGCGGCTGGGCTGCGGGCCGACGGTGTCGATGACCCGCTGGCGCAGTTGCGGATCGGGATAGAACAGCGCCAGCGGCTCGCTGGCGGCCATAATCTCGGCGCTCGACCAGCCGAAACGCCTTTCGCAGGCTTCGTTCCACAGCGTGCAGCGGCCGTCCGGCCCGAAAGCGTTGATCAGCACCGGCGCCGTCTGGAACAGGGCCTCGTACTGGGCCACCACCTCGCGCAGGCGCTGCAGTTCCTGCCCGCACTCCGTCGCATCCAGCCCGGCCGGCGATCCTGGGGCCAGCGTCTGGACGCTGGCCGCGACGATATTGAACGGAGTACTGAGCATGGCTCTGCGATCGGTGGATGGCGGCGGCCGGCCAGGCCGGCGGATAAGCCGGACCGGCTACGCGGCATCGACGGCGCCGTCGTGCCTGGCTGGGATATGTCCGAGCCAGTATACGTTCGATATCCGCCGGCGACTGCCAAGAATCGTCAACGCCCGCCCGGGGAATTCCCTACCAGGGAAAGTCGATCAGATCGCCGTACAGGCTGCGCAGCTTGGCCTTGACCTCGGGCGACTGCTGATAGATGGAGATGAAGCGCAGCAGCCGCGGATCCTGCGCCCCCGCGGGCGTGGCGACCCAGCGGATGGCGTAGCGGCGCACGTTGACGGGGTCGGTGTTGTCGAACGCCAGCCCGTCCTTTTCGTCTATGCCCGCCTGCTTGGCGAAAGTGGTGTACGTGACCGACGCGGTCACGTCGTCGAAGGTGCGCGCCGACTGCGAACCCTCGATCTGTACGAACTTCAGCCGCCTGGGATTGTCGGTCACGTCTTCCAGCGCCGCCCGGTGGGCCACGCCGGGCTTGAGCTTGATCAGGCCCATGGACTCCAGCAGCAACAGGGCCCGCCCGGTGTTGACCGGATCGTTGGGCACCGCGATGGTCGCGCGTTCGGGCACCGCGTCGCCCTTTTTCAGCTTCTTGGAGAACAGCCCGATCGTGGTGGAATAGCCGTAGGCCACCGGCACCAGGTTGGCGCCGCGGCGCTGGTTGAACAATTGCAGAAACGGTTCGTGCTGGAAGAAATTGGCGTCCACCGAACCGTCGGCCACCGCAATGTTGGGCAGCACCCAGTCGTTGAATTCCACCAGCTCCACGTTCAGCCCTTCGCGCCTGGCCTGCTCGATGGCCAGTTCGGTGGCCGCGTTGGCCACGCTGGGGATCACGCCGATGCGCAGCGGCTTGTCCTGCGCCGTGGCGACGCCCGCCGCGGCCAGAGCCAGCACGGCCGCGGCCGCGCCGCGCGTCAAAGTCGAAATCAGTCGTTGCAGCAGCATGAAAACCTTCCAGGAAGAAAACCGGCGCAGGCGCTATTGTGCAGCAGGCGCCGGCCGAGGCCGGCAAAGGCCTTGGTCATGCAATGGCAATCCAACGACCGGCCAGGAGCGCTAAGATGGCAGTAGTACGACCTCGGGAGAACCGCATGAGCGCCGTATTGACATCCCATCGCGACATGGTCGAAGACCAGCTGGGCGCGCACAACTACCACCCGCTGGACGTCGTGATCGCGCGCGGCAGCGGCGTCTGGCTCTACGACGTGGACGGCCGCCGCTACCTCGATTGCCTGTCGGCCTATTCGGCCGTCAACCAGGGCCACTGCCACCCGGCCATCCTGGCCGCCATGACGGAACAGGCGCAAAAGCTCACGCTGACCTCGCGCGCCTTCCGCCACGACCAGATGGCGCCCTTCTACGAAGACCTCGCCCGCCTGACCGGCGCGCACAAGATCCTGCCCATGAACAGCGGGGCCGAGGCGGTGGAAACCGCCATCAAGGCGGTGCGCAAATGGGGCTACGAAGTGCGCGGCGTGCCGGAGAACCGGGCCGAGATCATCGTCTGCGCCAATAATTTCCATGGCCGCACGCTGGGCATCGTCGGATTCTCCACCGACCCGGACGCCTACGGGCATTACGGCCCCTTCGCGCCGGGCTTCAAGATCGTTCCCTTCGGCGACTACGCGGCCTTCGAGGCCGCCATCACGCCCCATACCGTCGCCTTCCTGGTCGAACCCATCCAGGGCGAGGCCGGCGTGATCCTGCCGCCGGCCGGCTATTTCTCGCGCGTGCGCCAGCGCTGCACCGAACGCGGCATCACGCTGATCCTGGACGAAATCCAGACCGGCCTGGGCCGCACCGGCCGGCTGCTGGCCGAAGAGCACGAAGGCATCGAGGCCGACGTGACGCTGATCGGCAAGGCCTTGTCGGGCGGCTTCTATCCCGTGTCCGCGGTGCTGTCCAACGCCGACGTGCTGGGCGTGTTCCAGCCCGGCCAGCACGGCAGCACCTTCGGCGGCAACCCGCTGGCCTGCGCCATCGCGCGCGCCGCGCTGCGCGTGCTGACCGAGGAAGGCATGATAGAAAACGCCGCCGTGATGGGCGAGTACTTCCTGGAACGCCTGCGGGCGCTGCCCGGCCCGGTACGCGCCGTGCGCGGCCGCGGCCTGATGCTGGCCGTGGAGCTGGAACCGGACGCCGGCGGCGCGCGCCTGTGGTGCGAACGCCTGCAGGCACGCGGGATGCTGGTCAAGGACACCCACGGCCATACCCTGCGCCTGTCGCCGCCCCTGATCGTGACGCGCGACCAGATCGACTGGGCCTGCGACCAGCTCACCGCGGTACTATCCGCCCCCTGACCACGCCTTACGTCCGGAGCGCCACTTGCATCCCCATACCGCCAACCTGCCCCGCCGCATCGCACTCATCGGCGCGCCCACCGACATCGGCGCCGGCGCCCGCGGCGCCTCCATGGGTCCCGAGGCCCTGCGCGTGGCCGATCTGGGCCCCGTGATCGAGGCCCAGGGCTTCGAGGTCGTCGACCGCGGCAATCTGTACGGCCCGGCCAACCCCTGGCAGCCGCCGGTCGAAGGCTACCGCCACCTGGACGAAGTCGCGGCCTGGAACCGGGCGGTGCACGATGCGGTGCACGACGAACTGAGCCAGGGCAACCTGCCCATTCTGCTGGGCGGCGACCACTGCCTGGGCATCGGCTCCATCAGCGCCGTAGCGCGCCACTGCCGCGCGGCGGGCAAGAAGCTGCGGGTGCTGTGGCTGGACGCGCACGCCGACTTCAACACCAACGCGCTCACGCCCACCGGCAACATCCACGGCATGCCCGTGGCCTGCCTGTGCGGCTACGGTCCGGCCCAGATCACCGGCCTGTCGGGCCAGACCCCCGACATCGAAGCCGGCTGGGTCCGTCAGATCGGCATCCGCAGCGTGGACCAGGGCGAGAAGCGCCTGGTCCACGAAGCCGGCCTGGAAGTGTTCGACATGCGCTACCTCGACGAAATGGGCATGCGCGCCACCATGCAGGCCGCGCTTGCCGGCCTGGACGACGACACCCACCTGCACGTCAGCTTCGACGTGGACTTCCTCGACCCCGAGATCGCCCCCGGCGTGGGCACCACGGTGCCGGGCGGCCCCACCTACCGCGAAGCCCAGCTGTGCATGGAGATGATCGCCGACACCGGCCTGATGCGCTCGCTCGACGTGGTCGAACTGAACCCGGCCTTCGACGTGCGCAACAAGACCGCGGAACTGGCCGTGGACCTCATCGAAAGCCTGTTCGGCAAGTCCACCCTGATGCGCCGCGGCGTTTGAGGCAAGCCGCCGCATTGCGGCACGCGCCCGCGCGATCCACCTAATTGACTTTGCCTGTACGTGAAAATAAATTCACGTGCAGGCATTTTTATTCACACTACAGAAAAACTTTTCAGTCGGCTGGAGCACCGACCGTCAGGCCAGATACACCGCGTCCCCAACCCGAATACCAATAATCGGCTCGCGCGCGGGCCGGGAGGCAAGCAGATGCGTATCACCCCCCTGTTGGCGGCCTTGGCCGCCGTCCTGGCCGCAGGCGCGGCCCAAGCCCAATCCGACGTGGTCCGCCTGGGCGTATCCAACGACCGTTCCGGCATTTACTCCGACCTGGGCGGACTGGGCTCGGAAATGGCGGTCCGCATGGCGGTCGAGGATTTCGGCGGCAAGGCGGCCGGCAAGACCGTGGAGGTTGTGGGCGCCGACAACCAGAACAAGGCCGACGTGGCTTCGGCGCTGGTGCGCCGCTGGTTCGACACTCAGAACCTGGTCGCGGTGGTGGACGGCGGCGCCAGTTCGGCCGGGCTGGCCGCGCAGGGCGTGGCCCGCGAAAAAGGCGGCACCGCGCTGATCAGCGGCGGCTTCGCCGGAGACTTCAGCGGCAAGCAGTGCAGCAACCTCAGCACCCAGTGGGCGCCCGACACCTACGCGCTGGCCAATGCGGTGGTCAAGAGCGTGGTCGAAAGCGGCGGCAAGTCCTGGTACTTCATCACCACCGACTACGTGTTCGGCAAGTCGCTGGAAGGCAACGCCACGCGTTTCGTGCAGAATGCCGGCGGCAAGGTCCTGGGCAGCACGCGCCATCCGCTGGGCGCGCTGGACTTCGCGTCCTTCCTGGTGCAGGCGCAATCGTCGCGGGCCGACGTGGTGGGCCTGGCCAGCGCCGGCGGCGACCTGGTCAACCTGATCAAGCAGGCCCAGGAATTCGGCCTGACCGGCGGCAAGCAGCGGCTGCTGACCTTCCTGACCTTCATCAACGACGTCCAGGCCATGGGCCTGCCGGTGGCCCAGGGGCTGACCTTTCCCACCGGCTTCTACTGGGACGCCGACGAGGACACCCGCGCCTGGACCCGCCGCTGGCAGGAAAAAATGGGCGTGACCCGCGCGCCGTCCATCGTGCAGGCGCTGAGCTACGTCGCGACCACCCATTATCTGCAGGCCGCCCAGGCCGCGGGCACCTTCGACGGCGCCGCCGTCAACCAGAAGATGCGCGAGCTGCCCATCACCACCAAGCTCATCAAGAACGCCCGCATCCGCCCCGAGGACGGCCGGGTCATCATGGACCTGTATCTGGTGGAAGTGAAAAAACCCGCCGAGTCCAAGTACGCCGGCGACTTCTACCGTATCCTGTCGACGGTGCCCGGCGACAAGGTATTCGTGTCGCTGGCCGACAGCGAATGCCCCAGCGTCAAGAAGTAATACCCCGGCAATACCTCACAACAGGAGACACCCATGAAGTGCTATTGCGTCGTGAACTTCCGCCAACCGCTAGAGGAAATGAACCCGCCCACGCCCACGCCGCAAGGGACGCAGGTGCTGCTCAAGGTTCGCGCGGCCGGCGTTTGCCACAGCGATATCCACTTGTGGGAAGGCGGCTACGACCTGGGCCAGGGCCGCACGCTGTCCCTGAAGGACCGCGGCGTTTCGCTGCCGCTGACCATGGGCCATGAAACCGTCGGCGCCGTGGTCGCGGCCGGCCCCGAAGCGCAGGGGCTGGCGCCGGACCGCAACTACCTGGTGTACCCCTGGATCGGCTGCGGCAAGTGCGCGCCCTGTCTGGCGGGCATGGAGAATCACTGCTCCGCCCCGGCCTGCCTGGGCGTGCACCGCGCCGGCGGCTACGCCGACCACATCCTGGTGCCGCACCCGCGCTACCTGATAGACATCGGCGACCTCGACCCGGCGCAGATCGCGCCCTACGCCTGCTCGGGCCTGACCACGTATGCGGCGCTCAAGAAGATCGGCGCCGACGTCTACCGCGAGCATCCCGTGGTGATCTTCGGCGCCGGCGGCCTGGGGCTGATGAGTCTGACCGTGCTCAAGGCGCTGGGCGGAGCCGGCGCCATCATGGTCGACATCGACCCGGCCAAGCGCCAGGCCGCGCTGGACGCCGGCGCGCTGGCGGCGATCGACGGCGCCGCGCCCGACGCGGCGCAGCAGATCATGGCGGCCGCGGGCGGCAAGCCGGTGCAGGCCGCGATCGACCTGGTCGGCGCGCCCGCCACCACCTCGCTGGCCTTCGACTTCCTGACCAAGGGCGGCAAGCTCGTCATCGTGGGGCTGTTCGGCGGCGCCTCGTCGTGGCCGATCGCGCTGATCCCCATGAAGGCGCTGTCCATCATCGGCAGCTACGTGGGCAACCTGGCCGAACTGCAGGAACTGATGGAACTGGTGCGCGCCGGCAAGGTGCCCCCCATTCCGGTGCGCCGCCACGCCCTGGCCGAGGCCGACAGCGTGCTGGCGGCGCTGCGCGCCGGCAAGGTGGTGGGCCGCGCCGTGCTGACCGACTGAGCCGCCCTACCCGCGCAGCCGCGGATCGTAGATGAAGCGTTCGCGCCGCACCACCTCGATGCGGGCGGCGTCCGGATGCGCGGGGTTGATGAGCAGGTTGCAGTCCGGCACGCCGCGGCTGGCCACGATGGCGCTGGGCAGTTGCAGCAGCGCCGACACGCCCGAGGCGACCCAGTTGTCGCCCACGCCCTGCGCCGCCTCGGCAAAGGGCACCGCGTCCCAGAAGGGATAATCCTGCTGCAGCTGGTCGATATCCAGCACCTGCCTGGCTTCATAGACGGCGTGCGGCACGGCCAGCTCGATCAGGTAGCGGTTGGCCTGCTCCGAGGCGCGCGCCGCGAAATGCACCACCGTCTCCAGCACGGCCAGGGCCACGCAGGACGAGGTATAGACCACCGGCGTGCCCGGGCTGTTGTAGCGCCCGCCCACCGCGGCCGCGCCGCCGCCGCTGAGATCGTCGGCCCGGTACTTGCCGGCGGTGGTGCCGATGCGCCACAGTGAAACCTTGGCGCTCATCGGGCCGCGCCTTCAGGCCGTGTCTTTCGATATGCGCGGCTCATGCATAAACGCCCGCTGCCGCGCGCGCCAGCGTGTCCTCGACGATGCGGCTGCTGGCGTCGGACGTCAGCAGCGACAGCGGCTTGACGTTGCCCAGCGCCGGCACCGGCGTGTTGAGCCACTGCACCGCCTCTTCCTCGCTGCCCAGCACCTGGCGCGCCACCCTCACCACCCGCGCCACGCGGGCCAGGCGGTCGGATTCGCCCAGGGGCAGCATCAGGCCTTCGCGGGCCCAGCGCGACAGCGAGGCCGCCTTGACCTCGGTGATGGCCATGATTTCCGACTTGGGCACTTGCAGGTAGTCGGCGGCGTCGTCCACCATCTGCGCTGGCAGGCCGCGGCTGACGTCGCGCGCCATGTCGATCAGCGGGCTGTCCACCAGGCCGCGGAACAGCTGTCTGGTCCGCCTGGCGACAGGGCGCGCCGGGCGCTTGGTCGGGGCTTTATCGGCAAGGACGAGGCTCATGGGACGCTCCTGGGCCGCGCGGCGGCCTGTGTTCCAAATTGAATTTATGATAGCTCATTTGGAATTCAACCGGCAAGCCTCCGATCCCGGACCCGGCGCGGGGCGCGCGGTCCGGCCGGGGCCGGATTTGGGCCTATCATAGGCAGCTGTAACACGATTAGTCAGACACACGAAGGACAGACGATGACGGACCGGCAACTTACGATACTCGCAGCGTTGAATCTCCTGGTGGCGGTAGGCGCCGGCGCCTTCGGCGCCCACGGACTCAAGCGCATGATCACGCCCGAACTGCTGACGGTCTGGCAGACCGGCGTGCTGTACCACCTGATCCACGCGCTGGGCCTGCTCGCCATCGCCCTGCTGGGCGCGCGCTACGGTTCGCCGCTGCTGTCGGCCGCCGGCGTGGTGATGTTCGTGGGCATCGTGCTGTTCTCCGGCAGCCTGTACGTGCTGTCCTTGACCGGAACCCACCGCCTGGGCATCGTGACGCCTTTCGGCGGCGCGGCCTTTCTGGCCGCCTGGGCGATGGTGGCGCTGGCCGCCTACCGCGCCCAGCCCTGATCGCGCGCCGCGCCTTTTCCGTTTCCCCATACCCGGCGGCAGGAACCGCCGCTTTCCCAGGCTGTAGATGTCCACTTCCACCGCATTGCCCGCCGCCCAGAATCCATCCGCCGCCGCAGGCATCGCCTGCGTGGTGGGCGGCATTTTCTTCCTGACCCTGAGCGACGCCAACGCCAAGTGGCTGGGCGCCAGCTACAACCCGCTGCAGATCCTGTTCCTGCGCGCGCTGATCGCGCTGCCCTTCGTCATGACGCTGGCGCTGTGGCTGGGCGGCCGGCGCGTGCTGCGCACCACGCATCCCGGCCTGCACCTGACGCGCGGCGTCATCAACGTGGTGTCGGCCTGTTGCTTCTACCTGGGGCTGCGTGCGCTGCCGCTGGCCGAGGCCACGGCCATCGCGTTCGCGGCGCCGCTGTTCGTCACGGCGCTGTCCGTGCTGGTCCTGAAAGAACGCGTGGACGGCAGGCGCTGGCTGGCGGTGCTGGCCGGATTCGCCGGCGTGCTGATCGTGGTGCGCCCCGGCACGCAGGCATTCCAGATCGCCACGCTGTATCCGCTGACCACCGCCCTGCTCTACGCGGTCATGATGATCACCGCGCGCGGCATCAGCCGCGGCGAAGGCATGCTGACCACCACGTTCTACATCGTGCTGGGCCAGCTGGTGTGCAGCGCCGTGGGGCTGCCCTGGGTCTGGCAGACGCCCGCCATGCAGGACCTGCCGTACTTCGGCGCCGTGGCGCTCTTCAGCACGCTGGGCCTGGCCCTGATCACGCAGGGCTTTCGCATCGGCCCGGCCTCGGTGGTCGCGCCCTTCGACTACACCGGCCTGATCTGGGCCACGGTGCTGGGCTGGATCTTCTGGCGCGAGGCGCCCGACGCCTACGCTTACCTGGGCGCACTGTTCATCGCCGGCAGCGGCGTGTACATCGCCGTGCGCGAGGCGCGCGGCAAGTCGCGCGCGCGCCGTCCCGCGCCTGCCGTCACTCGGTCGGCGGCGGAAAATTCCGGCGCAGCACGCGCGCCACGTTAGGCTCCTGCGCGGCCTCGCGCGCCACCGCGGTCAGGGCCGGACAATTCGACTCGAACCAGGCCTGGCCGGGACGCCAGTGCGTCATCACGGTCACGTACAGGTCCAGCGCCGAGAAGCGCCGGCCCAGCATGTGGGGCGCGCCGGCCTGCCGCTCCAGTTCCTGCCACAGTTCGGCGCGCCGCATGTGCACGCGTTCGCGCAGCAGCTCGGCCGGCGCGCCGGCGGTGGTCCACTGCGGCGGATCGTCGCCATACGTGAAAGTGGGGTAGATCGCGCCCACCAGCCGCACCAGCAGGTTCAGGAAGCGCGCACGCTCGGGCTTGCCCGGCGGCGGCGCCAGGCCGGCCTGCGGCGCCACGTCGTTCAGGTGCAGGATCATGGCCGCGCTCTCGGTCATGACCTCGTCGTCCGGCAGGATCAGCGTCGGCACCTGCCCCAGCGGATTCAGATGCAGTAGCCGGTCGCGCTGCGGCCCGGGCTTCAGATACGGAACGTCGGTCAGCGTGTGCGGCACGTTGGCCAGCACCAGCGCCATCTCGACGATGGCCGAGCCGCAGCCCGCGGACCCGATCAGCTCATACGGTTTCATCGCGTTCCTCCTCCCGATTGCGCCGGCGCCACCCGCAGCAGCTCGCCCGGCGAGGCGTCCGTCAACACGTACACATAACCGTCCGGCCCCAGCCGCACATCGCGGATGCGGCTTTTGCGCTCGGCCAGAAGCCGTTCCTGCGCCACCACGCGATCGCCCTCCAGCGTCAGCCGGATCAGGTCCTGCGAGCCCAGCGCGCCGATGAATACGGAATTGCGCCACGCCGGAAAGCGATCGGCGTCATAGAACGCCATGCCGCTGATGGCGGGCGACTTGGGCCACCAGTACAGCGGCGGCTCCATGCCGGGCAGGCTCTCGCCCTTGGCCTCGGGTATGGGCCGCCCGGAATAATCGATGCCGTGGGTCGCCAGCGGCCAGCCATAGTTCTTGCCCGGCTGCACCAGGTTGATCTCGTCTCCGCCGCGCGGCCCGTGTTCGTTCTCCCAGATCTGGCCGGTCCACGGATTGAGCGCCATGCCCTGCGGATTGCGGTGGCCGTACGACCAGATCTCCGGCCGCGCGCCGGCCCGCCCGACGAAGGGATTGTCCGGCGGCACCGAACCGTCGGCGTTGAGCCGCAGCACCTTGCCCTGCAGCTTGTCCAGGTCCTGCGCGGTGGGACGCTGGTTATTCTCGCCCAGCGCGACAAACAGGTAACCCTTGCGGTCGAACGCCAGCCGCGCGCCGTAATGCATGCCCGACGACAGCTTGGGCTCCTGGCGCAGCAGCACCTGGAAGTTCTCGAGCGCCGCGCCGTCGGCCGACAGGCGGCCGCGGCCCACGGCCGCGCCGCTCTTGGCGCCGCCGGCTTCGGCATACGAAAGATAGACATAGCGGTCGGCGGCGAAATCGGGCGAGAGCGCGACGTCCAGCAAACCGCCCTGCCCCTGCGCCAGCACCTTGGGCACGCCGGCCAGCGGCTGGGACAGCCCGCCCGAGGCGCGCCACACCCGCAGGCCGCCGGAACGTTCGGTGATCAGCATGTCGCCGCCGGGCAGGAAGGCCATGGACCAGGGGTGGTCCAGCCCGCGCGCCACCACCTCGACGCGGGCGGCCACGGCGGGCGCCTCGGAAGCAGGATCGGAAGCCGCCGCGGCGGGGGCCGCGCACAGCGCGGACAGGGTCAGGAGCAAGGCGCGCGCGCGGGCGGCGTATCGTGGCGGCATGGACATCTCCGGCGGCAACTCGGTTGAGGCGTTGTGTCGGACCCGGCGCGCCGGTGGCGTACCATATCGGCCAGGGACGGGAGTCTCCTGTCCTACCTCCGTGGAGCACCCATCAGATGAAACTGTACTACATGCCCGGCGCGTGTTCGCTCGCTTCCCACATCGTCCTCGAATGGCTTGGCAAACCCTACCAGACGCACAAGCTCAGCCGCGATGAGCTCAAGGGCCCCGAGTTCCTCAAGGTCAATCCGCTGGGCGCCGTGCCCGCGCTGTCCGACGGCGACTGGACCGTGACGCAGAACGCCGCCATCCTCGAATACCTGGCCGAGCAGGCGCCGGAATCCGGCCTGATGGGCGACGGCAGCGCCCGCTCGCGCGCCGAAGTGCGCCGCTGGCTCGGCTTCATCAATTCCGACGTGCACAAGACCTTCTCCATGATCTTCGGCGCTTCCCGTTTCCTGGGCGAAGAAGGCGCGCAGAAGGAGCTGGCGGGTTCGGCCTCCAAGCTGCTGACCAAACTGTTCGCGCAGCTCGACGGGCAACTGGCCGGCAAGTCCTACCTGGTGGGCGACAAGCCGTCCATCGCCGACGCCTACCTCTACGTGGTGCTGCGCTGGGCGCATGGCAAGTCGGTCGACCTGACCGGCCTGGACAACCTGGCCGCGTTCTTCAAGCGCATGGAAGCCGACAAGGGCGTGCAGGCCGCGCTCCAGGCCGAAGGGCTGCAAGCCGCCTAAGGCGTAGCGACGCCCGGCGCAGCGGCGCCCGGCGTGGCGACGCCCGGCCCCTCGGCCTCCAGCGTCTTTTTCACCGCCGCCAGAAAGCGCCGCGCCAGTAGCGGCGGCGCGCTCAGGTTGGAATGCGTGGCCCAGATGTCCACCGAGGCCGGCGGCTCGATCGGGCGCAGCGCCATGTGCCCGGCCTGCTCCGGCGTGACGCACCAGGCGTCCACCAGCGCCGGCCCCAGCCCCTGCTGCACGAAGGCGCAGGCGGTCACCGGCGAATGCACCTCGATCGCGGCCGGACAGGCCGCCTGCCCGCCGAAGAACGGCTGCAAGGCGCGCGCCAGCGGCGTATCTTGCGGATAGCCGATCCACGCCGCCGTCGAAAAGTCCTCGGGGCGCACCACGGCGCGCGCGGCCAGCGGATGCGCCGGCGGCAAGGCGCAGACCACCGGCACCTGCGCCAGGCGCAGCGAGGTCAGGTTGGGATGGTCCGGCGGCTGCATCGAAATGCCGATGTCCGCCTGGCCCGACAGAAAATACGCGGCCAGTTCGTCGAAAGTCACGCTGCGGAAATCGACCCGCGCGTCCGCGTTGCGGCTGCGCAGCCGCTCCAGCGCCCTGGGAATCAGGCGCTGCCCGAAACTGGCGCTGGCCACGATCTTCAGCATCCCCGCGCCCGACTGCGCCAGGCTGGCGGCCAGGTCGTTGACCCGCTGGATGCCGCCGTACACCTGCTCCACCTCGGCATACAGCCGGCGGGCCTCGGCGGTGGGCGACAGCCGGCTCTTGACCCGGTCGAACAGCCGGTAGCCCAGGCGGCTTTCGGTCAGCGCCAGCACGCGGCTGACGGCCGGCTGCGACACGTGCAGCATGCGCCCGGCCCCGCTGATCGAGCCGGACATCATGATGGCCCGAAACACCTCTATCTGCCTCAGGTTCAAGGGTCTGCCGGCAGTCGGTCCGACCTCGTCCGAATAGGCGTCCATCTCCATTTTTCCCCCGCTCAGTCGCGCCAGATCGATAACGGCCGATTATAGGTTTTAGACATTTTTCGATGACGGCGCGGCCCGGGCCCGGGTGTAACCTGCGGCCACGATCACCATACAAACCAGGGGAAATCCATCATGCGCAACCGCTACCTCCGCGGCCTGGCCGCACTGGCGCTCGGCGTCACGCTCTCGGCCAGCGCCTTCGCCGCCGCCTATCCCGACAAGCCCATCACTTTCGTGGTGCCGTCCGCGGCCGGCGGCTCGCCCGACGTGCTGTCGCGCCTGATCACGACCCAGCTGGCGCGCGACACCGGCGCCACGCTGGTCATCGAAAACCGCCCCGGCGCGGCCGGCAACATCGGCATCACGCTGGTCAAGCGCGCCGCGGCCGACGGCTACACCGTGGGCTACGGCAACATCAACACGCTGGCCGTGAACCGCTCGCTCTTCAAGCGCCTGCCCTACGACGTGGACCAGGACCTCACGCCCGTCGCGCACCTGTTCGACCTGTACAACGCGCTCATCGTGCCGGCCGACTCTCCGGTCAAAACCGTGCAGGACCTGATCGACCGCGCCCGCAAGCAGCCCGGCCGGCTGTCCTACGGCGCCTCGGGCGTGGGCACCACCGGCCACATGGGCGGCGAACTGTTCAAAAGCATGGCCAAGGTCGACGTGATGTTCGTGCCCTATAACGGCGGCCCCGCGGCGATCCAGGACCTGCTGGGCGGACGCCTGGACTACCTGTTCGTCAACACCTCGGAGGCCGCGCCGCTGGTCAAGGCCGGCAAGGTCCGCGCCATCGGCGTCAGCAGCCTGAAGCGCCTGCCGCTGATGCCCGAGGTCCCGACCCTGGACGAAGCCGGCGTCAAGGGCTACGAGACCGTCTCCTGGGGCGGCGTGGTCGCGCCCAAGGGCACGCCCGACGACGTGGTGGCCACGCTCAACGCCGCCATCCAGAAGGCGCTGCAGGCTCCCGACGTGCGCGCCGGCCTGGCCACGCTGGGCGCCGAGCCCGCCGGCGGGTCGCCGGCCGACTTCAAGAAGCTGATCGACCGCGAAACCGCCAAGTGGCGCGGCATCATCGAATCCGCCGGCATCGAGAAACTAGACTGAACATGACCGCAACGCGCTTGCAAGCAGACTTCATCGTGGCGGGCGCCACGCTCATCGACGGCGCCGGCGGCCCCGCCCGCCGCGGCGACCTGGCCGTCAGCGGCCAGCGCATCGCCGCCGTCGGCGAATTCGACCACCCGCCCGGCGCGCCCGTCATCGACGCGCGCGGCCTGGCGCTGGCGCCCGGCTTCATCGACTCCCACACCCACGACGACGGCTATCTGCTGGCGCATCCCGACATGCGGCCCAAGGTGTCGCAGGGCGTGACTACCGTGGTCACCGGCAACTGCGGCATCAGTCTCGCGCCGCTGGCGCGCGCCGAGATTCCGCAGCCGCTGGACCTGCTCGGCCCCGCCCCGCTGTTCCGCTACGCCAGTTTCGCGGCCTGGCTCGATGCGCTGCGCGCCGCGCCGCCCGCCGTCAACGTGGCGCCGCTGGTCGGCCACAGCACCTTGCGCGTGGCCGTCATGCAGGACACCTCGCGCGCAGCCGACGAGGCCGAGCGCGCCGCCATGCGCGAACTGCTGCGCGAGGCGCTGGACGCGGGCGCCTTCGGCGTGTCCACCGGCACCTTCTACCCGCCCGCCAGCGCCGCCACCACGGACGAAATCATCGACGTCTGCGCGCCGCTGCGCGGCCGCCCCGGCGTCTACGCCACCCATCTGCGCGACGAGGCCGACCATATCGTGCCGGCCATGGAAGAAGCCTTGCTGGTCGGGCGCGAGCTGGGCTGCCGCGTGGTGTTCTCGCACCACAAGCTGGCTGGCGAACGCAATCACGGCCGCAGCCGCGAAACGCTGGACCTGATCAGCCGCGCCGCCGCCGCGCAGCCGGTCTGCCTGGACTGCCACCCCTATCCCGCCACCTCCACCATGCTGCGGCTGGACCGCGCGCGGCTGGCCAGCCGCACGCTGATCACCTGGTCCAAGGGCTACCCGGGGGCCACCGGCCGCGACTTCGCCGAGGTCATGGCCGAACTCGGCCTGGACGACGCGGCCGCCGTCGAGCGCCTGGCCCCGGCCGGCGCCATCTACTTCCTGATGGACCCGGCCGACGTGTCGCGCATCTTCGCGCACCCGCTGACCATGGTCGGCTCCGACGGCCTGCCCTTCGACCCGCACCCGCATCCGCGCCAGTGGGGCACCTTCACCAACGTGTTGCGCACCATGGTGCGCGAGCAGCGCCTGCTGTCGCTGGAGTCGGCCATCCACAAAATGACCGGCCTGGCGGCCGACCAGTACGGCATCGCGGACCGCGGCCGCCTCCGGGAGGGGTATCATGCCGACTTGGTGCTGTTCGATCCCGCCACCGTCACAGACGTGGCCACTTTTTCAGCTCCCATTCAGGCAAGCCAGGGCATCCAGGCAGTTTGGGTCAATGGCAAGCGCGTGTGGGACGGGGAACGGACCGGCACCGAACGCCCGGGCCAGGTTCTGACGCCCGGTGCAGCATCAGCTCGGAGTGAATAAAGTGAATAGCCATTCCCAGGGTTGTTACCTGGGTGTTTTGGGCGGCATGGGCCCCATGGCCGGTGCCGCTTTTGCCCTGCGCCTGGCGGCCCTGACGCCCGCCGCCGTCGACCAGCAGCACATCCCCACCCTGCTGCGCAACGATCCCCGCATCCCCGACCGTTCCAGCGCCCATATGGCGGGCGGCGAAAGCCCCTTGCCCTATATGGTCGAAGGCGTACGCTTCCTGGAACAGTCCGGCGCGCAGCTCATCGCCATCCCGTGCAACACGGCCCACCTGTGGTACGAGCAGATCGCCGCCGCCACCCGCCTGCCGGTGCTGCACATCATCCAGGCCGTCATCGACGACCTGCGCCGGCTCGGCCTGCCGCGCGGGCGCATCGGCCTGATGGGCACGGCCGCCACGCTCAAGCTGGGCCTGTACCAGCAGCGCCTGCAGGCCCAGGGCTACGACTGCGTCGTGCCCGACGAGGACGAGGTCGAGCGCTACTGCATGGAATCGATCCGCGCCGTCAAGGCCAACCGCCTGGAAGACGCCTACGCGCCGGCCGCCGAATGCATCGTCCGCCTGCGCGCCCGCGGCGCCGACGCCGTGGTGCTGGGCTGCACCGAACTGCCGCTGGCCGTGCCGCACGCGCTGCGCCCCAGCCTGGGCGTGACCCTCACCGACTCCATCGACGCGCTGGCGCTGGCCGCCATCGGCCATTACCAGGCGGACCGGGAGCGGGAGCGGATCGCGGCGTAAAAAAAAGCGCATCTCCCGATGCGCCCAATCTCCCTTCGCGGGGAAAAACCTCAACCGCCCAGGTACGCCTTGCGCACCTGGTCGTTGACCAGCAGGTTGGCGCCGCTGTCCTGCAGCACCACACGGCCGTTCTCCAGCACGTAGCCGCGGTCGGCCACGCCCAGCGCCTTGTTGGCGTTCTGCTCCACCAGGAACACGGTCACGCCCTGCTCGCGGATCTCGCGGATGATGTCGAAGATCTGCGCGATCACCAGCGGGGCCAGGCCCAGCGTGGGCTCGTCGAGCAGCAGCAGGCGCGGACGCGTCATCAGCGCGCGGCCGATGGCCAGCATCTGCTGCTCGCCGCCCGACATCAGGCCGGCGCGCTGGCTGGCGCGCTCCTTGAGCCGCGGGAACAGTCCGTAGACGTGGTCGATGCCCGCCTCGATCTCGTCGCGCTTGGAGAAGAAGCCGCCCATTTTCAGGTTCTCGGCCACCGTCAGGTCCTTGAAGACCCGCCGCCCTTCGGGCGAGATGGCGATGCCGCTGCGCATGACGTGGTGGGTGTCCTTGTGGGTGATGTCCTCGCCCTCGAAGGTGATCCTGCCCTCGCGCGCCCGGGGATTGCCGCAGACCGTCATCAGCAGCGTCGTCTTGCCGGCGCCGTTGGCGCCGATGAGCGTGACGATCTCGCCCTTGTTGACCTCCACCGACACGCCGTTGAGCGCCTGGATGGCCCCGTAGTAGGTATGTATGTTTTCCAGCTTAAGCATCATTCCTCCCCGAGGTACGCCTTGATGACGCGCTCGTCGTTGCGCACCTGCTCGGGGGTGCCGGTGGTGATGGGCTTGCCGTGCTCCATGACGAGGATGCGGTCGGAAATGCCCATGATCAGGCTCATGTCGTGTTCGATCAGCAGCACCGCCACGCCGAACTCGCGCCGCAGCTGGTCGATCAGCGCCTGCAGGTCGCGCTTTTCCTGCGGGTTCAGGCCGGCGGCCGGCTCGTCCAGCATCAGCAGGCGCGGCTTGGTGATCATGCAGCGCGCGATCTCCAGGCGGCGCTGGTGGCCGTAGGCCAGGTTGCCCGCCTCGCGGTTGGCATACTCGCGCAGCCCCATGAAATCCAGCCACTGGGCCGCGCGCGCCAGCGCATCGGCCTCGGACTGGCGATAGGACTTGAGCTTGAGCAGCCCCGGCAGCAGCCGCGACTCCACCTGGGTGTGCTGGGCGACCAGCAGGTTCTCCAGCACGGTCAGCTGCTTGAACAGCCGCACGTTCTGGAACGTGCGCACCAGGCCGTGGCGCGCCACCTTGTGGCTGGGCAGGCCGGTGATGGCCTGGCCGTCCATGATGATCTCGCCCGCCGTCGGCGAATAAAAGCCGCCCACGCAGTTGAACACGGTGGTCTTGCCGGCCCCGTTGGGGCCGATGATGGCGAACACCTCGTCGGATTTGACTTCGAACGCCACGCTGTCGACGGCCAGCAGGCCGCCGAACCGCATGGTGAGCCCGGAAACTTTCAGCAATGCCTCGCTCATTTGGCCAGCTCCACGTGGGGACGCTTCATGGGCAACAACCCCTGCGGACGCCACATCATCATCAACACCATCACCAGGCCGAACATCAGCATCCGGTACTCGGCGAACTCGCGCGCCACCTCGGGCAGCACCGTCAGCAGCACGGCCGCCAGGATCACGCCCACTTGCGAGCCCATGCCGCCCAGCACCACGATGGCCAGGATCAGCGCCGATTCGATGAAGGTGAAGGACTCCGGATTGACCATGCCCTGGCGCGCCGCGAAGAACGCGCCGCCGAAGCCCGCGAACATCGCGCCCAGCGTGAACGCCGAGAGCTTGATGCGCGTGGGGTTCAGGCCCAGCGAACGGCAGGCGATCTCGTCCTCGCGCAGCGCCTCCCAGGCACGGCCGACCGGCATGCGGATCAGCCGGGTCGACACGAACAGCGTGATCAGCGCCAGCAGCAGCGCCATCAGGTACAGATAGATCACCATGTGCTGGTTCTCGAAGGTCCAGCCCATGAAGTCATGGAACGTGGTGCCCCCTTCCGTGCTGGCGCGGCGCGTCATCTCCATGCCGAACACCGTCGGCTTGGGAATGCCGGAAATCCCGTCCGGGCCGCCGGTCAGCGTGTTCAGGTTGATCAGCAGCAGCCGGATCATCTCGCCGAAGCCCAGCGTCACGATGGCGAGGTAGTCGCCCCGCAGCCGCAACACCGGAAAGCCCAGGATGAAGCCGAACAGCGCCGCCATCGCGCCCGAGAACGGCAGCGCTTCCCAGAAGCTCCAGCCGCCCCAGTGGTACAGCAAGGCGTACGTATAGGCGCCCACCGCGTAAAAGCCCACGAAGCCCAAGTCCAGCAGGCCGGCGAAGCCCACCACGATGTTCAGGCCCAGGCCCAGCATCACGTAGATCATCACCAGGGTGGCGATGTCCACCGAGCTGCGGCCGGCGAAGAACGGCCAGATCACCGCGATCGCCAGGAGCAGCAGCGCCAGCGGCTTGTGGCTCTTGGCCGGCGCCGCCGGCAAGGTGGGCAGGCCCGTCTTGAGCTTCTGGAAGGGTTTGGCGATCCAGGGCCGCAGCAGCTGGAACACGAACACCACCGCGGCGGCGATCGCCACCAGCGACCAGTTGGCCTCCATGCTGGTGCGCGCGCCCTGGCGGATCAGTTGCAGGCCGAAGACCGGCGTGACGATGACCGCCGTCAGCACGGCCGCCATCGTGGCGTTTTTAAGAGTGTTGTTCGACATCAGACTTTTTCCACCTCAGGTTTGCCCAACAGCCCGGTGGGACGGAACAGCAGGATCAGGATCAGCAGCGAGAACGCCACGATGTCCTTGTACTGCGACGAGATGTAGGCGGCCGCGAAGGTCTCGGCCAGCCCCAGCAGCACGCCGCCGAGCATGGCGCCCGGGATGCTGCCGATGCCGCCCAGCACCGCCGCGGTAAAGGCCTTGATGCCTGCCAGAAAGCCGATGAAGGGATTGAGCTTGCCGATGGTGATGGCGATCAGCACGCCGCCCACCGCCGCCAGGATCGCGCCCATCACGAAGGTGAACGAGATCACCCGGTTGGTGTCGATGCCCAGCAGATTGGCCATGTGCATGTCCTGCGAGCAGGCGCGCGAGGCGCGGCCCATGCGCGAATACTTGATGAACAGCGTCAGCGCGATCATCAGCAGCACCGTCACCACGATGATCATCAGCCGCGAATACGGCACCGTCACATCGAAGTCGGAGCCCATCTGGAACTGCCAGGCGCCCGAGACCAGCGAAGGCACGGCCATGTCGCGCGCGCCCTGGCCCAGGGCCACCCAGTTCTGCAGGAAGATCGACATCCCGATGGCCGAGATCAGCGCCACCAGGCGTGGGCTGCCGCGCACCGGGCGGTAGGCCACCCGTTCCACGGAAAAGCCGTAGATGCCGGTGACCACGATGGACACGACCAGCATGGCCGCGATGATGAACGGCATCGGCAGGCCGCTGTTGGTGCCGATGGCGGTCAGTGTGACCAGGCCGACATAGGCGCCGATCATATAGATTTCGCCGTGGGCGAAGTTGATCATACCGATGATGCCGTAGACCATTGTGTAGCCGATGGCGATCAACGCATAGATCGCGCCCAGAGACAATCCATTGAAGAATTGCTGGGTAAGTTGGGGTATGAGGTCAGACATTATTTCTCTTGCTCCAAATAGTTCCGGCTCCGGTAGAGAGACCCGGAGCCGGAAACCTGGGCGTATTTTATAAGGGCCTGCCGCCGCTTCCCGCCGCCCCCGCAGCGCTTTTGGCGCTTGCCATGCGGATGGCGGCAAAACGAGGACGACAGACCCTACACGCCGGCGAGCCGCCGGCGGGATCGCGAGTTTACAGCTGGGTCTTCTTGCCGTTCTTGTCCCACTTGTAGACCGCGAACTCGAAGTTCTTCAGGTCGCCCTTGGCGTCGTACTCGACCTTGCCGATCCCGGTGTTGAAGGTCGTCTTGTGCATGTAGTCGGCCACCTTGGCGGGGTCCTCGCCCACCGCGTTGATGCTGTCGGCCAGGATCTGCACGGCGGCGTACGCCGGCATCTGGAAGGCGCCGTCCGGATCGCGCTTGGCGTCCTTGAACGCCTTCACGATGCCTTCGTTGCCCGGCAGCTTGGTGAAGTCGGCCGGCAGGGTCACCAGCAGGCCTTCGATGGCCGGGCCGGCGATCGCCACCAGGTCCTGGTTGGCCGTGCCTTCCGGACCCATGAACTGGACCTGCAGGCCCTGCTCGCGCGACTGGCGCAGCAGCAGGCCGAGCTCGGGGTGATAGCCGCCGAAGTACACCAGGTCCACGCCGGCCGACTTCAGCTTGGTGATGATGGCCGAATAGTCGCTGTCGCCGACGTTGATGCCTTCGAACATCGCCACGTTCACGCCTTCCTTGGCCAGCGTGTCCTTGACCTGCGTGGCCACGCCCGAACCGTAGGTCTGCTTGTCGTGCAGCACGGCGACCTTCTTGGGCTTGAGCGTCTTGGCGATGTAGTTGGCGGCGTACGGACCCTGCTGGTCGTCGCGGCCGATGGTGCGGAAGAAGAAATGCGGCTTGATGGTGTCGGTCACCAGCGGCGAGGTCGCGCCCGGGGTGATGCCGACGATGCCCTCTTCCTCATAGACCTTCACCGCGGCCACGGTCACGCCCGAGCACGCATGGGCCACGGCGAACTTGGCGCCGGAGTTGACCACGCGGTTGGCGGCGGGCACGGCCTGCTTCGGTTCGCAGCCGTCGTCGATCAGGATGGGCTCGAGCTTCTTGCCCTTGACCCCGCCCTTGGCGTTGATGGTCTCGATGGCCGTCAGCGCACCGGCCTGGATCTGGTCGCCGTACTGCGTGTTGGGCCCGGTCATGGGCTGGGGAATGCCGATTTTGATCGTGTCGGCTGCATGCACGGCGCCGGCCAGGGCAAGTGCACCAAGCGCGACGGCTACCGGGGTAAGACGATGCAGAAACTTCATGCGGAGTTCTCCAGCGAGGTTGTGAGCGGCTCTGTTCGGCGCGCATTTACGGCATTTATTCCGATATTGCGCGACGCCCGTCGCCGGCTTCTTGGGCGAAATCACGATGTGGGCGGTATTCTGGAAGCAAGCCGCCACACTGTCACTGCGTGTAATCCCCAATATTTTGCGAGCCGCCTTTAATCGTGACGGATTGGCTCCGCAAGCCCATGAAATCGCAGGAGAATTCGCGAACAGAGCTTGCAAGACCGCTGGCGCACCCCACGAAAATCGTGCATGCGGGTTTATATGCGATGGCCATTAATACGACGTTTAACCGCGCATTCAAATACAGTACTTACGCAGGACTTACGGATAATGCGGCCTGCCCCAGCGCGCGCCTGCGCAATAGCGCCACGAATGCGCGGCATGCGCGGCTTTGCGGATGCGCATTATTGAATAGCAGGCCCGGCGTGCGCATGGGCGTGGGATTTTCCATGGGTATCAGGCGCAGCCCGGGGTCCGGCGCGATCGCGCTGGCCGCGGCGATGGCGCCCACGTTCATGCGCGCGACCATGCCCAGCATGGCGGCGATGGTGTTCATCTCCGCGACGACCTCGGGCGCCGCGCCCGCGGCCTGGAAACACTCGTCCAGGATCCGCCGCGTCGAAAACCCGGCCGGCAGCATCACCAGCGGCTCGCGATGCAGCTCGATCATGCGGATGCGCCGCCGCCCGGCCAGCGGATGGCTGGCCGACACCACCAGCACCAGCTCCTCGTTGAACAACGGCTCGAAGCGCAGCGCGCTGGCGCCTTCAGGCCGGTAGGCCACGCCGATGTCCAGCCGGCCGGCCTCCAGCTCGCTGGCGATGGCGTCTGCCGGCAGCTCTTCGATCAGCACCTTCACCCCGGGGCTGCGCTGCAACAGCCGCGCCACGCAATCCGGAATGAAATTCAGATTGAAGGTATGGGTGGTGCCGACCCGAACCAGGCCCGTCACCAGCGCGACGTCCTGCTTGATCGCGCCCAGCCCCTGGTCGATCTCCCTGAGCGCGCGCTGGGCGTAGGCCAGGAAAGTCTCCCCCGCCTCCGTCATCACCACGCGCTTGCCGATGCGGTCGAACAGGCGCTGCCCCACCTCGTCCTCCAGTTGCCGGATCTGGTGGGACAGGGTCGATTGCGTCACGTGCACGCGCTCGGCCGCCCGCGTGAAATTCAGCGACCCGGCCAGCGCAATGAAGTACCGGAGATGCCGCAGCTCCATGTCTTGCCCCCCAAACAATCGATGGCATCAATGATGATGGACGATATTAATCATTTTCATCTTTTCTCGGCGGCCGATAGTCTTGCGGTTCGCAGCAATCCGCAAGAGGAACACTCATGTCCAAGGTATTGGATGGCATCACCGTCATCGAACAGGGAACCTTCATTACCGGCCCCGCGGCCGCAATGCTGCTGGCCGACCTGGGCGCGAACGTCATCAAGGTCGAGCAGCCGGGCACGGGCGACCCGTTCCGCGCCTTCAAGGGCGGGCTGTACAGCCCGCACTATCAGACCTACAACCGCAACAAGCGCAGCATCGAGCTCGACGCCAAGAACCCCGAGGACGCGCGCGTATTCGACGAACTGATCCGCGAGGCCGACGTCTATATCCAGAATTTCCGCCCCGGGGCCGCCGAGCGCCTGGGTGCCGGCGAGGCGCGGCTGCGCGCCATCAACCCGCGCCTGGTCTATTGCGCGATCAGCGGTTTCGGCCAGACCGGCCCGGCGGCCGGACGCCCCGCCTACGACACCGTGGCCCAGGCCGCCAGCGGATTCCTCAACCTGCTGGTGAATCCGGAACATCCCCGCGTCGTGGGGCCGGCCATCGCCGACTCGCTCACCGGCTTCTACGCCGCCTACGGCATTCTCGGCGCCCTGGTCGAACGCGCGCGCACCGGCGCGGGCCGTAGCGTCGAGGTCTCCATGCTGGAGGCCATGTGCCATTTCAACCTGGACGCCTATACCCATTACTTCGCCGAGAACGAAGTCATGGGCCCCTACAGCCGTCCCAGCGTCTCGCAGTCCTACGCCCTGACCTGCGCCGACGGCAAGAAGCTGGCCCTGCACATGTCATCGCCCGAGAAATTCTGGCGCGGCCTGGCCGACGCCATGGAACGCCCCGACATCCTGCAAGACCCGCGCTTCGCCACGCGCGAAGGCCGCATCGCCAACCATGCGGCGCTGATCGCCGTGCTCGACGGCGTGTTCGCCGGCCGTACCCGCGAACAATGGTGCCGCTGCCTGACCGAAGCGGACGTGCCGCACGCCCCCATGTACGACACGGCCGAAGCCCTGCAAGACCCGCAGGCGCGCCACCTGCAACTCGAAATCGAAGGCACGCATCCCACGCTGGGCCCCTGGCGCACCGTGCGTTCGCCCGTCAGCTTCGACGGCCAACGCGCCTGCGACGTGACGCCCCCGCCCCTGCTGGGCGAACACAACACCCAGATCCGCGCCGCGCTGGCCAGCCGCAACCCCACTACCCCCCAGGACCCGTCATGAAAATCGGCAAAAGCACCATCCCCCGCACCGCCATCTGCACCTCCGACGAACACACCATCGTGGTACGCGGCGAAGACCTGTGCAAAGACCTGATCGGCCGCATCTCCTTCACCGACTACTTCCATCTGCTGGTCACCGGCCGCCGCCCCGACGCCGCGGCCACCGCCGTGCTCGACGCCACCCTCGTCGCCATCGCCGAACACGGCTTCGTGCCCAGCGTGCAGGCCGCCCGCATGACGCTGGCCGCCGCGCCCGACGCCATGCAGGGCGCGGTCGCCGCCGGCCTGCTAGGCTGCGGCTCGGTCATCCTCGGCGCCTCGGAAACCGCCGGCCGGCTGTTCGCCGAAATCAAGGACTGCGCCGAACAGAAACAGATCGACCTGGATGCCGCGGCGCTCGACGTGCTCAGGCGCTACCGCGCCGAAGGCAGGCCCATCCCCGGCTACGGCCATCCCCTGCACAAGACCCGCGACCCCCGCGTGGCGCGGCTGTTCGAGGTGGCGCGCGACTGCGGCTCGGACCAGACCTACGTCGAAATCGCGGAAGCCGTCGAACGCCAGATCCCCGAAGTGCTGGGCAAGGCCCTCAAGCTCAACGTCTCCGCCGCCATCCCGGCGGTGCTGCTGGGCGCCGGGTTTCCGCTGCAGGCCCTGCGCGGCGTGCCGCTGCTGGCCCGCACCGCCGGCCTCATCGCCCACCTCAACGAAGAACTCCAGCAGCCCTCGGGCTTCGCCCTCTCTTACCAGGCCACCCGCGAACTGCAATACGACGGCGAGGTTCCGGACCACCCCGCAGCATGACGCCCACCCTATACGGCGCTAAAAACACACAGGAGACAAACACCATGCAACCGACCACCGCCTGCCCGCGGCCCGTCCGCCCCAACCCCATGCGCCGCGCCCTTGCGGCGCTGGCCCTGGGCGCCTGCGCGCTGGGTCTCGTCCCACAGCCGGCGCGCGCCGCCGCCTTCCCCGAACGCCCGATAAAATTGATCGTCCCGTTCGGCCCCGGCACCACCACCGACACCGTGTCCCGCATGCTGGCCGACGCCATGTCCAAATCGCTGGGACAACCCGTCATCATCGAAAACCGCGCCGGCGCCGGCGGCTCCATCGGCACCGAACTCGTCGCCCGCGCCCCGGCCGACGGCTACACCCTGGTCATGGGCACGGTCGGCACGCACGCCATCAACAAAGCCCTCTATCCCAAGCTCGGCTACGACCCCTTGCGCGACTTCAAGCCGGTCGCGCTGGTCGGCTACACCCCGACCCTGCTGGTGGTCGGCGCCGGCTCGCCGGTACGCAGCCTCCAGGACCTGGCGGCCGCCGCCGCCAAACCCGGCGGCATCAGCTTCGCCTCCGCCGGCACCGGCACCTCCGGCCACCTGGCCGGCGAACTGCTCAAGTCGCGCCTGGGCGGCACCATGGTGCACATCCCCTACAAAGAAGGCAGCCAGGCCCTGACCGACGTCATGTCCGGCCAGACCCAGTTCATGTTCTACCACCCGCTGGCCGTGCTGCCGCACATCAAGTCCGGCAAGATGCGCGCGCTCGGCACCTCCGTCATGCGCCGCAGCGCCTCCGCGCCGGACGTGCCCACCATCGCCGAACAGCTGGGCGGCGAATTCGACCTGCAGGCCTGGTTCATGCTGTACGCCCCCGCCGCCACGCCCGTTCCCGTCCTGCAGACCCTGCGCGACTCCGCCGCCGCGGCGCTGTCCAGCCCGGACATCGTCGCCAAGCTCGAAGCCCAGGGCCTGGAGAAAAGCGACGTGGCCATGAGCGGCATCGACAAATTCGGCCAGGACGAACTGGATAAATGGTCCAACCTGATCCGGCAATCGGGAGCGCAGGCGAATTGAGGATCGCGGCGGTGTGGCGCGAGCGTGCCGCCGTTCGCCATGTGCCCATCCTCGCGGGCGGCTTGCGGTTCCCCGGTGTGGGCTTTCAGGCGTTGGCCGGTTTGGCCAGGTTCCACATCAGGGCGCGGAACGGCGCCAGCATGCTGACGTTGACCGCCAGCTTGACCGCCAGGTCGCCCAGCATCCAGGTGACCCAGGGTGCGCCGGTGGCGGCGAAGGCGACGCTGAAGAACACGGCGGTGTCGAGCATGGCGCCCAGCGTGCCGGAGACCAGCGGCGCGCGCCACCAGCGCTGGTCGCGCATGCGGTCGAAGACCTGGATGTCGGCCAGCTGCGCGCAGATATAGGCCAGGCCCGAGGCCAGCGCGATGCGCGGCGACGCCACCCATACCGATACGATCAGCGCAGCGGCAAAGCCGCACCAGGCCACGCGGCGCGCGGCTGCGGGACCGAAGCGGCGGTTCAGCAGGTCGGTGACCAGGAACGCCACCGGGTAGGACAGCCCGCCCCAGGTCAGCCAGTCGTTGAGCGGCACCTGGACCAGGATGTTCGAGCCCACCACCACCAGCAGCATGCACAGCACGGCGATGCCGAACTGCGTGCGGCTCATGGCCGGAAAGCGTCGCGCCGCCGTGCTCATTTGCCGAACTCCTGCGCCAGCTCGCGCGAGCGCCGCGCGGCCGCGGTCATGGCGTCTTCCACGATGCCGGCGAAGCCCGCGGCGCCGAAGGCGTCGAGCGCGGCGGCGGTGGTGCCGCCCTTGGACGTGACGCGTTCGCGCAGCGTGGACAACGGCTCGGACGATTCGGCGGCCAGGCGCGTGGCGCCGGCCAGCGTGCCCAGGGCCAGCTGCTTGGCCTGCTCGGCCGTCAGCCCGACCTTCTGGCCGCCGGCGACCAGCGCCTCCAGGAACAGGAAGACATAGGCCGGGCCGCTGCCGGACAGGGCCGTCACGCCATCGAGCGCGGCGTCGTCCTTGACCCAGACCACCTCGCCCACGCTGGACAGCAGTTCGGCCGCCAGTTCGCGGTCGGCCTGGCCGACGCCGTCGAGCGCGGCCAGCCCGGTCATGCCCGCGCCCACCAGGGCCGGCGTGTTGGGCATGCAGCGCACCAGGCGCTTGAACGGCGCCTCGGGCGTGCCCAGCCAGCCGGCCAGCGTGTCGGCGCGGATGCCGGCCGCGACGCTTACCACCAAAGTGTCTTCGCGCAACCACTGACGCGTGGAAGCCACAACGTCTTTCATGTTCTGTGGCTTGACAGCGAAAACCCATACGCGGGCGCGCGCGAGGGCCTCGTCGGGGGCCGTCGCGGTGGTCATGCCGCGGGCCTGCCAGGCGGCATGGGCCTCCTGGTTTATGTCAATGACATGGATGCGGTCGGCGGCGCATACTTTGCCCGCCAGGCCAGATGCCAGGGCGGCCGCCATATTGCCGCCACCAATGAACGCAATCGAAAGTTCGTTTTTCATAGCCGGCGATTGTAATCGGTAGTTCCCGTAGGGGAAAAAAGGAAAAATGTTCGTTCGCGCCTAAAACGCGCAATTTGACAGGCGTTTAGAGTGATGTGAAAGTCACGGTTTTGTCACAAACAATTCATAAGGTGTCGTGTTTTTCGTGCCCGGACACCCCGGTCGCAACACGCCCAACCTGGAGGAACCTCTCTATGCGATCCCACCGTATTGCCTTAACTTTTGCCGCCATCATGACGGCTTTTGCCGGCGCCTCGGCGCAGGCAGCCACCGAGATCCAGTTCTGGCACTCGATGGAAGGCGCCCTGGGCGACCGGGTGAACGGCCTTGTCGAAGAGTTCAACAAGAAAAACCCCGATTACCAGGTCAAGGCAGTTTACAAGGGCAACTACGGAGAATCCATGAACGCCGGCATCGCCGCGTTCCGCGCCGGCAATGCGCCCGACATCCTCCAGGTGTTCGAAGTCGGCACCGCCACCATGATGTACGCCAAGGGCGCCATCAAGCCGGTGCAGCAGATGTCCGAGGAAGCCGGCAACCCGATCGATCCGAAGGAATTCATCGGCGCCGTGGCCGGCTACTATTCGTCGGCCGACGGCAAGCTGGTGTCGATGCCCTTCAACAGCTCGACCGTGGTGTTCTACTACAACAAGGACGCCTTCAAGAAGGCCGGCCTGGACGCCGACAATCCGCCCAAGACCTGGGAAGAACTGGCCGCCGCCGGCCAGAAGCTGAAGGCCGCCGGCCAGGAATGCGGCTACACCACCTCGTGGCCGTCGTGGGTCCAGCTGGAGACGTTCTCGGCCTGGCACAACGTGCCGTACGCCACCAAGGACAACGGCTTCGGCGGCCTGGACGCGCGCCTGGCGGTCAACACCCCGCTGCACGTGCGCCACCTGGACAACCTGGCCAAGCTCGCCAAGGACGGCATCTTCATGTACGGCGGGCGCGGCGACGAGCCGAACTCGCTCTTCATCAGCGGCAAGTGCGCCATGATCACCGGCTCGTCGGGCCTGCGCGCCAACATCGCCAAGAACGCCAAGTTCGAATTCGGCACCTCGACCCTGCCCTACTACGCCGACGTGCAGGGCGCGCCGCAGAACACCATCATCGGCGGCGCCTCGCTGTGGGTCTTCGCCAACAAGAAGCCGGAAACCTACAAGGGCGTGACCGCGTTCTTCAAGTTCCTGGCCAGCCCGGAAATCGCCGCCCGCTGGCACCAGCAGACCGGCTACGTGCCCGTCACCAAGGCCGCCTACGAGCTGACCAAGAAGGAAGGCTTCTACGACAAGAACCCGGGCACCGAAGTCGGCGTCAAGCAGCTCAACGTCGAGACCACCGCGCAGTCGCGCGGCCTGCGCCTGGGCTTCCTGCCGCAGATCCGCGAGATCGAAGACGCCGAAATCGAACGCATCGTGTCGGGCAAGGTCTCGGCCAAGGACGGCGCGGAGAACATCGTCAAGCGCGGCAACGAGCTGCTGGAAAAGTTCGAGAAGAGTGTAAAGTAACGCCCCTCTGAATTGCCGGCCCGGTTCTGTCAATCGGTATTTTCCATGCCGTGACAAGGACTTGGGCCATTCAGCACCACGCAGTACAAGGCTTAAGGCCCTGCTTTTCTGGGGCTTTAGGCCTGTCGCATTTATGAAGGCGGTTTCAGGCGGCGGTTAATCCAACCGCCGTTTTTGTGTACCTTGGGTTCCCCCTATGGAAAAACGCGTTGTATTCGGGCACAAGACCCTGCCCTATCTGCTGCTCTTGCCGCAGATTGCCATTACGGTGGTCTTCTTCTTCCTGCCCGCCGGTCAAGCCATGTGGCAGTCCATGCGGCTCGAAGACGCCTTCGGCCTGTCCTCCGAATTCGTCGGGCTGGATAATTTCATCGACCTGTTCTCGCAACAGGCGTACCTCGATTCCTTCCGCGTCACCGCGGTGTTCTCCATCCTCGTAGCGGTGGTGGGCCTGGGCGTGTCGCTGCTGCTGGCCGTCATGGCCGACCGCGTCATCCGCGGCGCCGGTCTCTACAAGACGCTGCTGATCTGGCCCTACGCCGTGGCGCCCGCCGTGGTCGGCGTGCTGTGGCTGTTCCTGTTTTCGCCTTCCGTCGGCATCCTGGCCGTGGCGCTGCGCCACGCCGGCGTCGACTGGAACCCGCGCCTGGACGGCAACCAGGCCATGCTGCTGGTGCTGATCGCCGCGGTATGGAAGCAGGTGTCGTACAACTTCCTGTTCTTCCTGGCCGGCCTACAGTCGATTCCGCGCTCGCTCATCGAAGCCGCCGCGATCGACGGCGCCAGCCCGGCGCGCCGCTTCTGGAGCATCGTGTTCCCGCTGCTGTCGCCCACCACCTTCTTCCTGCTGGTGGTCAACATCATCTACGCCTTCTTCGACACCTTCGCCGTCGTCGACACGACCACGCAGGGCGGTCCCGGCACGTCGACCTCGATCCTGGTCTACAAGGTGTACAGCGACGGCTTCCGCGGCCTGGATCTCGGCTCGTCCGCGGCCCAGTCGGTGGTGCTGATGTTCATTGTGATTGCCTTGACGGTCGTGCAATTCCGCTACGTCGACCGCAAAGTGCAGTATTGATTTTCGAGGCTGATAACAATGGTTGAACGCCGTCCCTGGCTGGATATTCTGGCCCACGTCATTCTGCTCTGCGGCGTGGCGATGGTGGCATTTCCGCTCTACGTCACTTTCGTCGCGTCCACCCAGACCGCGCAGGAAGTGGCTTCCGCGCCGATGTCGCTCATTCCCGGCAAGCATTTCGTCGACAACTACATGCAGGCCCTGTTCGGCGGCTCGTCGGGCGGCTCCTCGGGCGCGCCCGTGGGCCGCATGATGTACGTCAGCCTGATCATGGCGCTGGCGATTTCCATCGGCAAGATCGCCATCTCGCTGCTGTCGGCCTTCGCGGTGGTGTACTTCCGCTTCCCTGGCCGCATGTTCTTTTTCTGGATGATCTTCGTCACGCTGATGCTGCCGGTCGAAGTGCGCATCGCGCCCACGTACAAGGTGGTGGCCGACCTGGGCCTGCTCAACAGCTACGCCGGCCTGACGCTGCCGCTGATCGCCTCGGCCACGGCCACGTTCCTGTTCCGGCAGTTCTTCCTGACCGTGCCGGACGAGCTGATCGAGGCCGCGCGCATCGACGGCGCCGGGCCCATCCGCTTTTTCCGCGACGTGCTGCTGCCGCTGTCCAAGACCAGCATCGCCGCCCTCTTCGTGATCCAGTTCATCTACGGCTGGAACCAGTACCTGTGGCCGCTGCTGGTGACCACGCAGGAAGACATGTACCCCGTCGTCATCGGCATCAAGCGCATGATCAGCGGCGGCGACAGCGTGACCGAATGGAACATCACCATGGCCACCGCCATGCTGGCGATGATCCCGCCGGCGCTGGTCGTCATCCTGATGCAGAAATGGTTCGTCAAGGGTCTGGTCGACACTGAAAAGTGACCCCCGCTCTCCCGCCCTCGCCGCCCCAACACGACTCCGTATACGAATAACACATGGCTACTCTCAGCTTTCGCAACGTCAAGAAAACCTATGCCGGCAATGTGCCGGTCATCCATGGCATCGACATGGACGTCAAGGACGGTGAATTCATCGTCATCGTCGGCCCGTCGGGCTGCGGCAAGTCCACCCTGATGCGCATGGTCGCCGGCCTGGAGACGGTCACCAGCGGCGAGATCCTCATCGAGGACAAGGTCGTCAACAACCTGGAGCCGGCCGAACGCGACATCGCGATGGTGTTCCAGAACTACGCGCTCTACCCGCACATGACCGTGTTCGAGAACATGGCCTATGGCTTGAAGATCCGCAAGTTCTCCAAGGAAGAGATCAAGAAGCGCGTGGACGCGGCCGCCCAGATCCTGGAGCTGTCGCACCTGCTGGACCGCCGCCCGCGCGCGCTGTCCGGCGGCCAGCGCCAGCGCGTGGCCATGGGCCGCGCCATCGTGCGCGAGCCCAAGGTGTTCCTGTTCGACGAACCGCTGTCGAACCTGGACGCCAAGCTGCGCGTGGCGATGCGACTGGAAATCATGAAGCTGCACCGCCGCCTGGGCACGACCAGCCTGTACGTGACGCACGACCAGGTCGAGGCCATGACCCTGGCCCATCGCATGATCGTCATGTACCAGGGCGTGCCCGAGCAGATCGGCACGCCGATGGAAGTGTTCGAAAAGCCCGCCTCCACCTTCGTGGCCGGCTTCATCGGCTCGCCCCCGATGAACCTGATGGAAGTGAACGTGGCCGGAGACGGCACGATGGAGACGGTGGACGGCACCCCGCTGGAAATCTCGCCGCTGGACGTACCCGCCCCGGTGCGCGGCCGCAAGGTGATCCTGGGCATGCGGCCCGAGCACATGCTGCTGAACACGCAGGGCGTGCCGGCCGAAGTGGAAATGGTGGAAACGCTGGGCTCCGAGCAACTGGTGCACTGCCGCTGCGGCAAGGCCACGCTGGTGGTCCGCTGCACCACGCGCCAGCTTTCGGAATCGTCGGCCAAGGTCGGCAACCGCGTCAACGTGGGCTCGGACGGCCGCCACCCGCTGCACTGGTTCGAACCCGATACCGGCCGCCGCGTGCAAGGCCTGTAAGCCTGCACAGGCATCCCCGGCCCCGGACGGGGCCGGCATTACTCCTGCTCAGTACGTGTAGGTCACCATCGTGCCGATCGTGTATTGGTTGCGCTCGCGCACGATGGGACTGTCGGCGGCGTCGCCGAACAGGCGCCGCGCCTCCGCCCCCACCGTCCACGACCATGACTCGTCCAGCGGCAGCGTCCATGTCGCGCCCAGGCCCACGCTCTCCAGGCCGCCCTTGGGACTGTAGCGGCGATAGCCGGAATTGGCCGACTGGTGCGCGCTGACGCCATACCAGGTACGCATGTAGTTGCCGTCGCCGAAGGTGCCCGACAGCGCCACCGACACCAGGCCGGCGGCGCCTTCGTAGACCGTGGCGCCGGCGCCCAGGTTCAGCATGGTGTAGGCGCTGCCCACGTCGCTGTCGCCGCTCTTCTTGAAGGCGTGCGCCAGCGTCGCCGACAGGGTCACCGGGCCCAGCGTGGTTTCGGCGTCCATGCCGATCTGCGCGCGGCTTTTGATCTCGCCCATGCCGCGCAGCTTGTCCGACCCCTCGAAGCCATGCTTGCGGTCCTTGCGCGACGCGCTGGGCGCCAGGTAGAAGCGGAAGGTGCTGTCCAGCGCCTCGGTCTCCCAGCCCAGCCCGTGATCGGTGCCCAGGAAGAAGCCGTGCGGCCCGCGCACCCCCAGCCCGACGATGGGCACCGCCGAGCCTTCGTCGCTGCCGCTGTAGCGCGGCGCGTAGCCCACGCCCAGCGTCCCGTAGAACAGCCATTCGCCGGCCGGCCCTTGCGCGTCGGGCACGGTCAGGCCGCGTGAAGTGGCCCCGCGCTGGCCATAGACCGAATTGACGGCGACCTCGTCGGCGGCCAGGCACAGGCCCGGGCCCAGCGAGAGCAGGCAGGCCGCGCCGACGCGGCGCACGGACACGGACGAGCGAAGAATACGCTTCATGGGAGGGTTCCTGGAAACAGGTTGAGGAAAGGATTCAGTCGGCGTCGCCGCGCTGCCTGGCCTGGCGCATCAGCGCCATCGCCACCGCGGAGATCGAAGCCACCAGCGGCTCGCTGGTGTCGGAATTGCCCATGACCAGGACCGCCAGCTTCTCCCGCGGCGCCAGCACCCAGCGGGAATGGAAGGCCTCGGTCGCGCCGCGATGCATGCGCAGCGGCGCTTCGTCCATCATGTCCGCGCAGGGCGCGGCCAGCCACGACAGCGCCAGCCGGCATTCCAGGTCCATGCCGCTGGCCACCGTCTCCAGGTCCAGCACCGCGTGCGCCGAGCCGGCGCTCAGCACGCGCCTGCCCTCATGGGCGCCGCCGGCGAACAACATGCTGGAGAAACGCGCCATCTCGGTCGTGCTGAGCCACAGTCCGTCGGCCGGCGGATTGGCCTGCGGCGCCTCGGCCCAGGGGTGGCCGCGCCGATAGCCCGCCGCGCGCAGCTGCAGCATGCGCGGCCCCGGCTCGAAGCCGGCGCGCGGCATGTTCACCGGCCGCAGGATGGCGCGGCGCATATAGGCGTCGAAGGGTTCGCCGGCCGCCTGCGCCAGCATGTCGCCCAGCAGCGCGTAGGCCATGTCGGCGCGGGCCCGGCCCATGGTGTCTTCCGGCGCGTCCGGACGGACCGCCATCAGGCCGCGCGCGGTGAAGGGATGCGCGCCCAGCCACTGCATGGCGTTGCGGCGCGGCTGCAGCTCCCAGTCCGGCAGCGCCTGCGAGGCCGGCCGGTCCAGCCCCAGCGCGCCGTCATCGGCGGCGCGCAGTACGCCGGCGGCGGTGACGACCTTGCTGATGGCCCCGACCCGGTACAGCGTGTCGCCGCTGGCCTTGCGGTGCCGCGCCACGTCGGCATAACCGAAGCCGGTGCTCCAGACCACGCGCTGGTCGTCGACCAGCGCGATGGACAGGCCGGGCACGTTCTGCGCGTCCATGTCGTAGGCGATGCGCTGGGCCAGGTAGCCGATCACCGCCGCGTAGTCGCCCGGCGCGACGGCGGCGGGCGCGGCGGGCGGCACGCCCTGGCAGCCGCCGATCACGGCCAGCAGGGATGCGACGGCAAGCAGGCGGCTCAGGCAAAACATGGCGGACGGCGGCTCCTCTGAACGAAAGTGCCGTCATGCTAGCCATGCGCCTGCGCGCGATCTTTCCCGCTTTGTATGGAGTTTGTGAAGATCGTCGCGGGAGTTTGTGAAGTTGCTTTACGTACTGCGGCCCGGCGCGGAAAGCGCCTTCCACGCGATGACGAAGCGCGCCCCGCCCAGCGGGCTGTCGTCGGCGCGCACCGAGCCGTTGTGCCAGCGCGCCACCCGGCTCACAATCGCCAGCCCAAGGCCGACGCCGCCGGTTTCGCGATCGCGGCTTTCATCCAGGCGGATGAAGGGTTCGAAAATGCGCTCGCGATCCGCCGGCGCGATGCCGGGGCCGTCGTCGTCCACCATCAGCACGTACTCGCGCGCCGAACCGCCCAGCAGGCTGACCTGGACCCGGCCGCCCGCGTGCCGGATGGCGTTCTGCAGCAGATTCAGGAGCGCGCGCGTCATGTAACGCTGGTGCAGATGCACCTCGGGCACCTGGCACTGCGCCACCTCGCAGCGCACGCCCGCCACGCCGGCCTCGAAGCCCGCGTGCTGCACCACCGATTCGAGCCAGCCGCGCGCGTCCTGCGGCTGCAGCGCGACGCCGTCGCCCTTGTGCTCCAGCCGGGCGTACATCAGCAGTTCCGAGGCCATGCTGTCCAGCTCGGCCACGTCGCTCTTCATTTCCTCGACCAGGCGCCGGCGCGCCTCGGGATCGTCCTCGCGGTCCATCATGTCCAGCTCGAACGACAGCCGCGCGATCGGCGTGCGCAGTTCGTGCGAGACGGCGTTGGTCAGTTCCCGCTGGTTGCTGACCAGCGCGCTGATCCGCTCGGACATCTGATTGAAGGTGTCGCCCAGGCCCCGTATGGTGGAATGCCGCGACAGCCGGGCGCGCGCCTGCAGGTCGCCCTGCCCCATGCGCTGCGCCGCCGTCTTCAGCGCCTCCAGGTCGCGCCAGGTGGGCAGCGCCCACACCAGCATGAAAGCGCCCAGCAGCAGCGTCAGCGCCGAATACACCGCCACCAGCACCCAGGGCCCGACCGGCGGCTCGGCCGGCAGCTTCATTTCCAGCCATTGATCGCCCGGCCCCGGCAGCGCCGCCACGAAGGTCTGCATCTCGTCGCGGATGAAAAAGCTGCCCGCGGCGATGAGTTTGCGTTCGGCCTCGCTCGCCTCGAAGCTGGCGGCCGGCGCCACCCTCAGCCCCAGGCCGTAGTGCGGCGCCAACCGGTCGCGCACATAGGCCTCGCGGTCGGCGGCGGGCACCTGGCCCAGCTCGCGCACCAGGCTGTACATCTGGCCGCGCACGGCCTGGCGCGTATAGCCTTCGCTCAGCGGCTCGAAAAGGTAAGAGGCCGAGCGGTCCACCACCTGGCTCGAAATCACGAACCCCACGGCCAGCACCACGAACAGCCGCAGGATGAACCTAAGCATCGTCGCCCTCTTGCGCCCTGGGCGAGAACAGATAGCCCTTGCCCCAGACCGTCTTGATGCGCGCCGGATCGCGCGGATCGTCGTCGAGCTTGCGGCGCAGCTTGCTCACGCACACGTCCACGCTGCGGTCCAGCCCGTTGAACTCGATGCCGCGCACCGCGTTGAGCAGGTCGTCGCGCGTGAGCACCTGGCCGGCCTGGCTGGCCAGCGCCCACAGCATCTCGAACTCCATCGTGGTGAGATCGAGCTCCACGCCGGCATGGACCACCGCGCGGTTGCGCCGGTCGATGGCCAGCGGGCCGAACTCCAGGCGCTCGGGCGGTTCGTCGGCCTGGCCGTGGCGCCGCAGCAGCGCCCGCACCCGCGCCAGCAGCACGCGCGGCTCGACCGGCTTGATCACGTAGTCGTCGGCGCCCGACTCCAGGCCCAGGATCTGGTCCAGGTCATCCTCGCGGGCCGTCAGCATCAGGATCGGCGCCGACGAAAACGCGCGCAGGTCGCGGCAGACCTGCAGCCCGTCGCGGCCCGGCAGCATCAGGTCCAGGATGGTGATGGCGGGATCGTGGCGCCGAAACGCCTCCACCGCCTGGTCGCCGCGAAAGGCCTGCGCGACGTTGAAGCCGTGCTGCTCCAGGAACTGGGCGATCAGGCGCGAGAGTTTCGGATCGTCTTCGACGAGCAAAGCCTTGGTCATGGGTGTGCAGGATGAAATCGATGGCGAAATAAAAACCGGGCCGCAAGTCTAGCTCACGGCCCGGTCGGCATCACTGGGCGGCAGGCCGCCCGGGGTTACTTGTAGACGGTCTTGGAGCCGTCCTTGTGCCAGACGAACACGTCGAATTCGAAGTTCGTCAGGTCGCCCTGCTTGTTCCACGACACCTTGCCGATCGGGGTATCGAAGGAGTTGGCGTGCAGGTACTTGGCGACCTTGGTGGGATCGTCCGTGCCCGCGCCCTTGATGCCGTCGGCAATGACCTGGGTGGCCGTGTAGGCCGTCATCTGGAAGGCGCCCGCGGCGTTGCGCTTCTTGGCCTGGAAGGCCTTGACGATGTCGGCGTTGGCGGCGTTCTGGGTGAAGTCGGCCGGCAGCGTCACCAGCATGCCTTCGACCGCGTCGCCGGCGATGGCGTTGATGTCCGGGTTGCCCGTGCCTTCCGGACCCATCCACTTGGCCTTCACGCCCTGCTCGGCCGCCTGGCGCAGCAGCAGGCCCATTTCAGGGTGGTAGCCGCCGTAGTAGACGAAGTCCACGCCCTGGCTCTTGAGCTTGGTGATGACGGCCGAGTAGTCGCTGTCGCCGGCGTTGATGCCTTCGAAGAACGCCACGGTGACGCCGCCCTTTTCCAGGTCGTTCTTGACCGCGGTGGCGATGCCCTGGCCGTACGACTGCTTGTCGTGCAGCACCGCGACCTTCTTGGGCTTAATCTTGTCCAGGATGAACTTGGCGGCCGCAGGACCTTGCTGGTCGTCGCGCCCGATGGTGCGGAAGATGAACTCGTAGTTCTTGCCGTCGGTCAGGGCCGGCGACGTGGCCGAGGGGGTCACCATGACCACGCCCTCGTTGTTGTAGACGTCGGCGGCGGCGATGGTGGCGCCCGAGCACACGTGGCCCACGACGAAGCCGATCTTGCTGTTGACCACGCGGTTGGCGGCGACCGGGCCCTGCTTGGGCTCGCAGCCGTCGTCGATCACCACGGTTTCCAGCTTCTTGCCGTTCACGCCGCCGGCGGCGTTGATGCGCTCGATTGCCGTATCGACGCCCTCACGGACCATATCGCCATACTGGGTGACCGCGCCGGTGGTGGGGCCGACGACGCCGATCTTGATGGTTTGCGCCTGCGCGGCCGCGCCGAACGCCATGCCCGCGGCGACGCCCAGCGCGGCGATGACCGGGGTCAGACGGAATACTGGCTTCATGTTGGACTCCTCTAATGATTTGTAATCGTTAGTTCCGCACCCGTGCGCACGCCGGTTGTTTCCGTGTTCACGCCCGGTTACGGTGCATTAGCACGGCAAGCATACACTGAAAAATACCCCTGTTTGCAGGGCGCGCGACCCGCTTTTCGACGAGGGCCGCGCGTAAACCGCGGCGGCCGCCGCGCTCGCAGCCTTATGCCCGTCGCCGTATATGCAAAAGACGATTTATTCGTTTGAGTTACTAAAGCGGCGCGGCATGATGGCCGCCATGAGACTCCAACCGATCATCGTCCCGGGCTGGAAAAACTCCGGACCCGACCATTGGCAATCGCGCTGGGCCGCGTCCCTGCCGCTTGCGGTCCGCCTTGAACAGCGCGACTGGCAGAACCCGGTCGCCGCGCAATGGATCGCCACGCTGGCCGCGGAAGTGGATCGGGCCCGCAGCCCCGTGCTGCTGGTCGCTCACAGCCTGGGCTGCCTGGTCAGCGCCGCGCTGCCGGTGCCGCTGCGCGCCAAGGTCGCCGGCGCTCTGCTGGTGGCGCCGGCCGACGTGGAACGCGCCGACGCGCCCGAGTGCCTGCGCAGCTTCGCGCCCGTGCCGCGCCAGCCCTTGCCCTACCAGAGCGTCGTGGTCGCCAGCGACGACGATCCCTATTGCAGCCTGGACCGCGCCCGCGCCTTCGCCGGCGACTGGGGCAGCCGCATCGTCATCCTCTCCGGCGCCGGCCACATCAACGCCGACAGCGGCCTGGGCGACTGGCCGCAAGGCCTGAAACTGCTCGGCGCCCTGCGCCGCCGGGCGTCCTGGCGCATTCCCACCCCCGCCAAGCGCATCCCGCCCATTCCGCTCTACGACGCGTCCTAGACGCCCGCAGCCGTCCTGCGCGGTCATGCTGGTTGCGTAAAATCACGCATCCAGACTACTGTTTGCAACAGAAATGCACCGGAAATTCTTGTAATCGCCGGATGATTTCCGCAAACCTTTCAGCACACGCCGCTTGCGCAACAACCCTTACGCCCAGTTGAAGCGTTTTGATTAATCTTGCTCCAATTTGGTTACATATGGTTGTTATCCTAGCGGCCGGGAACATCGGGGACAGGGAAATGACAGCTTACGCGCGCGCGGCGCTACGGGTTAACCCCGTCCGCCGCCATTCCTTCCCGGATTTAGCTGAATCTTATACATACAGTAAAATCGGCTCATATTCATCTAAATGTCACGGCGATTCGCCCGCGCCCAAACCATGCTCGCCGGTTATCGAGCAGGTTCGGCAGGCCATATCTCGTCGCCAGATCGACAAAATAAAAAATGAGAATGCAGAGCAATACTCTCGCGCCCCGGCTTCGGCGCAACCGCGGCGCCGGCGTCGCCATAACGCTATTCGCAGCGCCTGGACGGGAGCTTCCGGCCATCCCAGGCCGTCTATCCCGCGCCTGATTTTCCGGCGCGGGCTTCCCGCACTCCCGATCGTCGCAGCCGCCGGCCGTCCCGGCGCCGCAGCCTCGGCCGGCCCCGACCGCCATTGCGGTTCGACCGCCCTCATTTACCATCCCCCGCCGCGTGGCGGGGCCAGAAGGACTCTGCATGCGTAAGCGCGTTGCCGTCGTTGGACTTTCGTTTCGGTTTCCCAGCACCACCCATGACAGCTACTGGCCGGCCCTGCTGGAAGGCCGCGACCTGGTCACCCACGTCGAACAGGACCGCTGGTCCGCCGACGCCTACCTGCATCCCGCCAAAGACCATCCCGGCACCGCCTACACCTTTGCCGCCGGCTCCATCGGCGACGTCTCCGGGTTCGACGCAGGGTTCTTCGGCATCTCGCCGCGCGAAGCCGCGCTGATGGACCCGCAGCAGCGCCTGCTGCTGGAAATGAGCTGGGAAGCCCTGGAAGACGCCGGCATCGCGCCCTCCATCCTGCGCGGTTCGGACTGCGGCGTGTATATCGGCATCGCCAGCTCCGACTACGCCTACCGCCTGGCCGAAGACCTGAACGCCGTCGACGCCTCGATGGCGACCGGCAACACCGCCAGCATCGCCGCCAACCGCCTCTCCTACTTCTTCGACCTGCGCGGCCCCAGCATCGCCATGGACACGGCCTGCTCGTCCTCGCTGGTCGCCTTCCACCAGGCATGCCGCGCCATCCTGTCGGGCGAATGCACCCAGGCGCTGGCCGGCGGCGTCAGCCTGCACCTGCACCCCTACGGCTTCATCACCTTCTCCAAGGCGTCCATGCTGTCGCCGCGCGGGCGCTGCAACGTCTTCGACGCCTCCGGCGACGGCTACGTCCGTTCCGAAGGCGGCGGCATCTTCGTGCTGAAGGACTACGACCAGGCGGTCGCCGACGGCGACGCCATCCTTGCCGTGGTGGCCGGCAGCGCCGTCAACACCGACGGCCGCAAGTCCGGCCTCACCGTGCCCAGCGTGCAGGCCCAGGCCGCGCTGATGCGCCAGGTCTACGAACAGGCCGGCATCTCGCCCGCCGAGATCGACTACCTGGAAGCGCACGGCACCGGCACCGCGGTCGGCGATCCGATCGAAACCCGCGCCATCGGCCTGGCCCTGGCCCAGCAGCGCGGCAAGGACGCGCCGCTGCCCATCGGTTCGGTCAAGAGCAACCTGGGCCACCTGGAAGCCGCTTCCGGCGTGGCCGGCCTGGTCAAGGCCCTGTACGTGCTGCGCCACCGCGAGGTGCCCGCCACCATCGGCATCAAGACCCTCAATCCCAAGATCGAGTTCCAGGACTGGAACCTCGACGTCGTCACGCAGAACCGCAAGCTGCGTCCCGCCGGCAAGCTGGTGGTGGGCGTGAACTCCTTCGGCTTCGGCGGCGCCAACGCGCACGTCATCCTGGAAAGCGCCCCGCCGCGCAGCCCGGCCGCCGAAGGCAAGATGGCCAAGACCGCCCCGATCCCCGTCGTGGTCTCGGGCAAGACCCTGCCCGCGCTGCGGGCCGCGGCCGGCCGGATGGCGCAGACGCTGCGCGACCAGCCCGCCAAGTTCCTGTACAACGCCGCCTACCACGCCGCCATGCGCCGCGACTGGCACGGCGAGCGCGCCGTGGTGTTCGGCACCCAGTGCAACGCGGTGGCCGACCTGCTGCAGCAATACGCCGACAGCGGCGACGCCAAGCCCGGCCTGGTCGCCGGCAGCGCGCTGCCCGCCGCGCGCGGCCCGGTGCTGGTCTATTCCGGCAACGGCTCGCAATGGGCCAACATGGGCCGCCGGCTGCTGGCCGATCCGGTGTTCGCCGCCGCCATCGACGAAGTGGATGCGCTGTTCGCCCAGTACGCCGACTTCTCGCTGCACAAGGAACTGGCCGGCGAGAACGGCGACGACCGCTACGAACGCACCGAAATCGCCCAGCCCGCGCTCTTTGCGCTGCAGGTCGGCATCACCCGCATGCTGGCCCAGCACGGCGTGGTGCCGTCGGCCGTGATCGGCCACAGCGTGGGCGAAGTCGCCGCCGCCTGGGCCTGCGGCGCGCTGTCGCTGCCCGACGCGGTGCGCGTCATCTTCCAGCGCAGCCGCCTGCAGGGTCAGACCAAGGGCCAAGGCCGCATGACGGCCGTGGGCGTCAGCGGCGAAGAAGCGCTGGCCCTGATCGCCGAACATGGCCTGGGCGCAAGCGTGTGCGTGGCCGGCTTCAACAGCGGCCGCGGCGCCACCCTGGCCGGCGCGCCCGAAGCGCTGGCGGTGCTGGAAGCGGCGCTGGCCGAACAATCCCTGTTCCATCGCCGCCTCGACCTGGACTACGCCTTCCACAGCCCGGCCATGGACGCCATCGAGGCCGGCATCCGCGAATCGCTGGCCGGCATCGCGCCGCGCGCGGCCGACGTGCCCTTTTATTCCACCGTCACCGGCGCGCCGCTGGACGGCGCCGGGCTGGACGCCGGCTACTGGTGGCGCAACGTGCGCGAAGCCGTGCGCTTCGAACAGGCCGCGCAGCAGCTGGTGGCCGAAGGCAATAACGTCTACGTCGAAGTCGGCCCGCACCCGGTGCTGCGCTCGTACCTGAACGACGCCCTCAAGGCCGGCGACCTGCAAGGCCGCGTGCTCAGCACCGCCACGCGCGGCGGCGACGATCCCGAGAAAATCTGGAACGCCGCCGGCCAGGCCATCGTCAGCGGCGGCCAGCTCGACCTGCAGTCGCTGTTCCCGTGGGCCGGCGCGCCGGTCGAACTGCCGACCTATCCCTGGCAGCGCGAACGCCACTGGCACCCGGCCACCCCCGAGTCCCAGGGCCTGCTCACGCGCCGGCTGGCGCACCCGCTGCTGGGCTATCCCATGCAGCAGCACGAGCACACCTGGGAGAACCGGCTCGACACGCAATCCCATCCCACGCTGGCCGACCACGTCGTCGGCGACGCGGTCGTGTTTCCCGGCACCGGCTTCGCCGAAATCGCGCTGGCCGCCGCGCTGCGCTGGCAAGGCGGCGCCACCGACTGCGCCGAACTGGAAGAGCTGGAAATCCACGCGCCGCTGCTGCTCAGTGCCGCGCCCGGCAAGCTGCTGCGCCTGCTGCTCGATGACGGCGACGGCCGTTTCCGCATCACGTCCAAGGAAACCGGCAGCACCGAACCCTGGACCCGGCACGCCAGCGGCCGCCTGCTGCGCGAGCCGCGCCTGACCCGCCTGACCCGGCCCGCCCTGGTCCTGCCGGAACGCGCGCCCGACTTCACCGGCGACAGCCACAACGCGCTGACCCGCGCCGTGGGCCTGGACTACGGCCCGGCCTTCCGCGCCGTCAAGCACGGCTGGCTGGAGTCCGACGCCAGCGTGCTGGCCGTGCTCGAACCCCAGCCCTGCCTGGCCGCCGAACTCGAAACCGCCCACCTGCACCCGGCGCTGCTGGACTGCGCGTTCCAGCTCATCATCCAGCTGCTGCGCGACGACCCGGCCATGGGCCTGGGCATCGCCTACGTGCCCGCCAAGATCGGACGCCTGAGCCTGCGCGCCAACGCCGGCCAGCCGGCCGCCGCGCGCGTGCGCCTGGAGCGCCGCGCCCCGCATTCGCTGACCGCCAGCTTCGAGCTGTACAACGCCGCCGGCGAGCAGATCGCCGCCGTCGAACAGGCGCGCTTTCGCAGCATCCGCCTGCGCAAGGCCGCGGCCGACCATCTCAGCTTCCTGGACAGCGTCGCCACGCCGCGCCCGCGCGCGCCGTTCGGCCCCAACCCGGTCGAACTCCAGACCCTGCGCGCCGCGCTGGCCGAAGCCGTCGCCGCCTGCACCGAAGGCGGCGCGCACGCGCGCTATGCCGACGAAGTCGATCCGCTGCTGGAAAGCCTGTGCGACAGCTTCGCGCTGGACGCCTTGCGCGCCATCGCGCCCGACGGCCGCCTGCTGCCGCAGGCCCTGATCACCGAACTGGGCCGCCACGCCCCGCAGGCCGCGCCCCTGCTGCGGCATATCGCCGCCCGCCTGACGGCCGCCGGCTACGTCCAAGCGCAGGCGGCCGGCATCGCGCTGCCCGCCGACGACAACGGCGAAGGCGGCGCCACCGACATCTGGAACACGCTGCTGCGCGAATACCCCGACTACGCGCAGATCGTCCACGCCGTGGGCCGCATCGGCCTGCACCTGCCCGCGCTGCTGCGCGGCGAGGCCGACGTCGACCAGATCTGCCCGCGCGCCACCACGCCGGCCGTCATCAACCGCAGCCTGCTCGGCGCGGCCAGCGGCCAGCGCCTGGGCACGGCCCTGCGCGCGGTGCTGCAACAGGCCCAGGCGGCCCGCCTGCCCGGCCAGCGCCTGAGCGTCATGGAAGTCGGCCAGGCCGCGCCGCTCTTCAACTTCAACTGCTGCGACGCGCTGGACTTCAACGTCGCCGACTACTGCTACGCCTCGCCCGACGCCGACATGCTGGACCACGTCGGCCACCAGCAGGCGGAACGCCATCCCAACGCCCGCACCGAACGCATCGGCGAAGACGGCGACGCCCCGGCCGCGCGCTGCGACCTCGTCATCTTCCACTGCGAATTCGACACCCTGGACGCGGCCCTGGCCGCGCTCAAGCACGCCCGCGCCAGCCTGCGCGCGGGCGGCGTGCTGCTCTTCTGCGGCGCCCATCCGGCCGCCTGGGCCGACTTCGTCTTCGGCGCGCGCCGGCAATGGTGGCAGGCCGGCGAGAACGGCGAACAGCTCTCCACCCAACAGCCCGCCGCCTTCTGGCAGGAAACCCTGCAATCCCTGGGCCTGCAATGCGATAGCCCGCTGGAATTCAGCCAATCGCCGGCCACCGGCGCCTATCTGCTGACCGCCAGCCTCGAGGCCGCGCAGTCGGCCGACACCGCGGCGCAGCCCGCCACGCCGGCGCGCTGGCTGATCCTGGCCGACCGCAACCCGGAACACGGCGCCGGCCTGGCGCCCGCGCTGCAGGCCAGCCTGGCCGCGGCCGGCCACCAGGTGCGCCTGGAGACCGGCGTCGCGCCCGAGGCGCTGGACGCCCTGCTGGCCGGCGACGCCGACGGTCCGGTCGAACACATCGTGCATCTCGACGGCCTGGCCTGGGCCGACGCCCACGAAACGCCCGACGAGCTGCTGGCCAAGCAGACCCGCCGCTGCGCGCTTGCCGCCGCCGTCATCCAGGCCTGCGAACGCACCCAGACGCCGGCCACCGTGTGGCTGATCACCGCCGACGCCGCGCAATACCTGCGCCGTGCGCCGGCCCCCGCCGCCATGCACGCGCTCAACGACGCCGCCCTGTGGGGCTATGGCCGCACCCTGGCCAACGAAGCGTCGAACTTCCGCATCCGCATGGTGGACCTGCCGCTGGCCCATGCCGGCGGCCTGGCCGATGCCCTGGCGCGCGAATTGTCCGCCATGGACGACGAAGACGAAATCCTGCTGGGCCCCGACGGCGAACGCTATGCGCCGCGCCTGCGCCTCGCCGCGCGTCCGGCGCCGGCCAGCCAGGCCACCGGGGCGCACGCCGTGCGCCTGGGCTTCGAATTCCCCGGCCAGCTGCGCAACCTGCGCTGGGAAGCCTGCCCCGCCCCGGCGCCCGCCGGCGACCAGCTCGAAGTACGCATCGAAGCCACCGGCCTGAACTTCCGCGACGTCATGTACGCCCTGGGCCTGCTGTCCGACGAAGCCATCGAGAACGGTTTCGCCGGCCCCACCCTGGGCCTGGAGTTCGCCGGCACGGTCACCCGCGTCGGACCGGACGCGGCCGGCTACCAGGTCGGCGACGCGGTCGTGGGCTTCGGCCCGGCCAGCTTCGGCGACCGCGTGCTGACCCGCCCCAGCGCCATCTCGCACATCCCCGAAGGCTTCTCGTTCGAAGCCGCGGCCACCATTCCCAGCACCTTCTTCACTGTCTACTACGCGCTGCACCACCTGGCGCGCCTCGAAGAAGGCGAGAAGATCCTGATCCACGGCGCGGCCGGCGGCGTCGGCATCGCCGCCATCCAGTTCGCCCAATGGCTGGGTGCCGAAATCTACGCCACCGCCGGCTCCGACGAAAAACGCGACCTGCTGCGCCTGCTGGGCGTGCGCCACATCTACGACTCGCGCTCGCTGTCCTACGCCGACGAGATCCTCGCCGACACCGACGGACGCGGCGTGGACGTGGTGCTCAACTCCCTGGCCGGCGAAGCCGTCAACCGCAACCTGCGGGTGCTCAAGCCCTTCGGCCGCTTCCTCGAACTGGGCAAGCGCGACTTCTACGAGAACACCCGCATCGGCCTGCGCCCGTTCCGCAACAACATCAGCTACTTCGGCATCGACGCCGACCAGCTGATGAACGAGCGCCCCGACCTCACCCAGCGCCTGTTCGCGGAGATGATGGCGCTGTTCCGCCAGGGCGCGCTGCATCCGCTGCCCTACACCGTCTTCGACGCCAACGACATCGTCGACGCCTTCCGCTACATGCAGCAGGCGCGCCAGATCGGCAAGATCGTGGTCACCTACCGCAACGGCATCAGCGGCGTGCACCATCCGGCGGCCCAGGCCGATCACGGCCTGGCACTGCCGGCCGACGCCAGCTACCTGGTCACCGGCGGCCTGGGCGGCTTCGGCCTGCGCACCGCGCAATGGCTGGCCGAGCGCGGCGCGCGCAACCTGATCCTGATCAGCCGCAGCGGACCCGCCAACGACGCCGCGAAAGCCGCCATCGCCGCCTTCGAAGCACAAGGCGTGCGCGTCCACGCCGCCGCCTGCGACGTCACCGACCGCGACGCCCTGGCCGGCCTGCTGCAGGACGCCGCCGCCACGTTGCCGCCGCTCAAGGGCGTGGTCCACGCCGCCGTGGTCATCGACGACGGCCTGGCCCGCAGCGCCAACGCCGAACAGATCCAGCGCACCCTGGCCGCCAAGGTCCTGGGCGCGCAGCACCTGCACGAACTGACCCGCGCGCTGCCGCTGGACCTCTTCATCTGCTATTCCTCGGCCACCACCCTCTTCGGCAACCCGGGGCAAAGCAACTACGTCGCCGCCAACGCCTGGCTCGAACGCCTCGCCGCCCAGCGCCGCGCCGAAGGCCTGCCGGCCACCTGCGTGCGCTGGGGCGCCATCGACGACGTGGGCTTCCTGGCCCGCAACGAAAAAATCAAGGACGCCCTGCAAAGCCGCATGGGCGGCGGCGCCCTGGCCTCCCAGACCGCGCTGGACGCGCTCGAAGCCATGCTGGCCGCCGACGCCTCCGGCCTCGGCGTGCTGGAACTGGACTGGCGCGCGCTGGCCCGCTTCCTGCCCACCTCCGGCCTGCCCAAGTTCTCCGACATCGCCCGCCAGGCCGGCGACGCCGGCGAAGAAGACAGCGGCGCCGACGACATCGCCCACCTCATCGCCACCCTGGACGACGAGGCCCTGCATGAGCGCTTCACCGACATGCTCAAGGCCGAGATCGGCGAAATCCTGCGTGTCGCGCCCGACAAGATCGAAGCCACCCGCTCGGTCTACGACATGGGCCTGGACTCGCTCATGGGCGTGGAACTGGTGGTCGCGCTGGAAAACCGCTTCGGCATCCGCCTGCCCGTCATGGCGCTCAACGAAAGCCCCACGCCGGCCAAGCTCGCCGAACGTCTGGTGCTGCTGCTGCGCGACGAACACGACGCCGGCGACGCCCTCACCGCCAGCGTGCAGCAGGTCGTCGCGCACCACGCCGCCGAAGTCGGCGCCAGCTCGGTCTCCGAATTCGTCGACGAGATCAAGCAGAACGGCAGCCTTCCCAAGCAACGCATGATCCAGTAGGCAAGACTTGAGCACCGTAAAAAAGCTGCCCGGCCTTGCCGCCGGCATCAAAGACAAACTCATCCAGCAAGCGCTGGAGCGCAAGTTGCGCCAGGCCGCCGCGCCCGCCGGCCAGGCGCTGGCGCGCCCCGCGGAAAAGAAAGCCGAGATCCCCGAGGAACACTACCGCTTCCATCTCCACCCCGGCTACCAGCAGCTGCGCATCATCAACGACGGCGCCAGCCGCCTCGGCGTCAAGAACCCCTTCTTCAAGCTGCATGAAGGCACCGCCGGCGCCGCCACCCGGATCAGCGGCAACGGCTACATCAACTACGCCAGCTACAACTACCTGAACATGTCCGGCGATCCGGACGTGATCGCCGCGGCCAAGGCCGCCATCGACCGCTACGGCACCTCGGTGTCCGCCAGCCGCCTGGTCTCGGGCGAACGCCCCGTGCACCGCGAACTCGAAACCGAGATCGCCGCCCTCTACGGCGTGGACGACGCCATCACCTTCGTCAGCGGCCACGCCACCAACGTCTCCACCATCGGCTACCTCTTCGGCCCGCGCGACCTGGTGCTGCACGACGAACTGATCCACAACAGCGTCCTACAGGGCATCCAGCTCTCCGGCGCGCGCCGCCTGCCCTTCCCCCACAACGACTGGGAAGCGCTCGACGCCATCCTCAACGACCAGCGCCGCCAGTTCGAACGCGTCCTCATCGTGCTGGAAGGCATCTACAGCATGGACGGCGACTACCCCGACCTGCCGCGCTTCATCGAGGTCAAGCAGCGCCACCGCGCCTTCCTCATGGTCGACGAAGCCCACTCCCTGGGCGTCATGGGCACACGCGGCTACGGCATCAGCGAACACTTCGGCGTCGACGGCAAGGACGTCGACATCTGGATGGGCACCCTGAGCAAGACGCTGGCCGGCTGCGGCGGCTACATCGCCGGCGAAACCGCGCTGGTCGAACACCTGAAATTCCTGGCCCCCGGCTTCCTGTACAGCGTCGGCATGCCGCCCAGCGTCGCCGCCGCGTCGCTGGCGGCGCTGCGCAAGATGAAGCAATCGCCCGACCGCGTGGCCGCCCTGCAGGCCCGCGGCCGGTTCTTCCTGCAACAGGCCCGCGCCGCCGGCATAGACACCGGCACCAGCACCGGCCTGGCCGTCGTGCCCGCCATCACCGGCAGCTCGCTGAAAGCCACGCGCGCGTCGGCCGAACTCTTCAAGCAAGGGATCAACGTGCAGCCGATTCTGTATCCGGCCGTGCCCGAGAAGTCGGCAAGGCTGCGGTTTTTTATTTCTTGTATGCATACGGAAGAGCAGCTCCAGCAAACGATCCGGGCGCTGACGGAAGCATTGCGCTAAGCCCATATCGCCATGTCGTTCGCCACCTTTTCGCGCCAACTCTCGCGCCTGCCCCACCTCGAAACCTTCGTAGGCGGCCGAGTGACGCATCTGAGCCTGGGCCAGATCCTTGGCGTACGTAGAATGAGCGCCGTGTATGGTTGGGGATTCCGGCCCTCCACTCGTCTTCCGCGCAAGCTCGCTGGCCAATTCGGCATACCGTTCATCAATCTGGAGGACGGCTTCTTGCGCTCTTTCGCGCCCGGAAGAGCCTATCCGCCGGTGTCGCTGGTGGTTGATCATCAGGGGATCTACTACGCGGCGGATCGCCCTTCAGACTTGGAAACACTGCTGGAATCCGACATCGACGTTCTGGAAGGACCTGGAGCCGGCTACGCACAAGCGCGCGAACGCATCCTTGCCGAGGGTCTGAGCAAATACAATCACGCACCAGATATCGACTCACTGCCCGGGCCCCGAAACTGCTCGCGCGTTCTGATCGTAGACCAGACCCGTGGTGATGCCAGTGTGACGCACGGAATGGCGCGGGCCTCTACATTCGCCGAAATGGTTGCGGCCGCAAGGCGGGAGAACCCCGACGCGACGCTCTACATAAAAACCCACCCCGAAGTCAGCAGCGGCGCCAAGCGCGGATATCTTTCCGACTTTCCGGCCGATGAACGCTGCATCATGCTGCGCGACGCAATTTCACCCGCCAGCCTGCTCGGGCAAGTCGACAAGGTCTACACCGTCACCTCGCACATGGGTTTCGAGGCCCTATTGCGCGGACTTCCAGTGCATTGCTATGGGCTTCCCTGGTACGCAGGATGGGGGTGTACCCATGACGCCTTCAACTGCGAACGGCGCACGAAACGTCGTACCGTGGAAGAGCTTTTTGCAGCGGCGTACATGCACTACAGCCGCTATCTCGATCCCGAGACCGGCCAGGCAGGCACGATATTCGACGCCATCGAATGGCTCGCAAGACAACGACGCACGCATCGTCGGCATTCCGGTCGCGCCATCGCAATCGGCTACCGACGGTGGAAAGCCGACAACGTTCGACCGTTTCTCCGATTCAACGGCAAGGCACCGCATTTCGTAAAGGATGCCGCGGCTGCAGCCGCGCTGAAGCCGACGGCCATCGATCATTTGGTGGTGTGGGGCACGGACGCGCCGCCGCCCGTGCAAGCCCTGGCCCACGCCAGCGGAGCACGATTGCTGCGCATGGAAGACGGTTTTGTACGTTCCGTCGGACTGGGATCGGACTTCATACCTCCCCGTGCACTCGTGCTTGACAGTCAAGGCCTGTATTTCGACCCTCGACAGGCCAGCGACCTGGAATCCATGCTGAATACCCGCGAATTCACCGACGTGGATCGCGCGCGAGCGCGGCGGGTTCGTGAATTGATCGTGGCCAACGGCATCACCAAATACAATGTCGAACCCAATATCGCGCCGACGTGGAAGAACCCGGACCGCTATACGCTATTGGTCCCTGGTCAGGTCGAGGACGACGCCTCGGTGCGCCACGGTTGCCAGGACGTGCGCAACAATCTACAACTGCTTCGCGCGGCGCGACTTGCAGCACCCGACGCCTTTATCGTCTACAAGCCTCACCCCGATGTCATGGCCAACAACCGCATCGGACGCCTACATCAAAAAGAGGCCTTGGAGTTCGCCAACACAGTCGAAACCCATGCCTCCATCGTCAGTTGCATCGATGCATGCGACGAGCTCCATACGATGACCTCGCTGAGCGGCTTTGACGCCTTGCTGCGTGGGAAGCCCGTGACTACATACGGGAGCCCGTTCTACGCTGGGTGGGGCCTTACCACAGATCGGCAACCCCCGCCGCGCCGCGAACGCAAGCTCACTCTGGACGAACTGGTTGCCGGCGCCCTGCTGCACTATCCGATTTACTTCGATGCACGCCTCAATGGTTACACCACTTGTGAGGCCACACTTTGCAACTTGATTCAGACTCGTGATCTTTTGTTGGCCAAAGGCATGTATGCACCTCTCCGCCAGACGAAATGGCGGCGGCAATGGAATAAAATCGTGCTCTGGACTCGAGCAGGGTTTACGGTGAAGCGATGAGCCAAGCTCAGCGTTTTCTATTTTTGCAGGGCGTCCGGTCGCCGTTCTTCCGACGCCTTGGCCGTGCCCTCCGTGAAGCAGGTCACTACGTCCGCAAAGTCAACTTTTCGGTCGGAGACTCTTTCTACTGGCGTTCGGGAAATGCCGTGGCCTACCGTGGCTCCATGGATCGCCTGAAAGACTTTTATCAGAATGAGTTTGAGGAGCACTCCATCACTGATATAGTCCTATTCGGTGATTGTCGGCCCGTACACCGCCCCGCTATTAATCTCGCCCGACAACGGGACATTCGCGTACATGTGTATGAGGAAGGTTATTTTCGTCCCTTCTGGATCACATTAGAACGTGACGGCGTCAATGCGCACTCGCGCTTACCGCGTGATGCCGAGTGGTACAGGATACAGGCCAAGGCAGTCCCACACTATGACAACGGTGAGCCCTTTTCGGCGCCCTTCTGGCTACGTGCGGCCTACGATGTCGGCTACAACATCTGGGCCGGCCTGAATCCTATCCTGCACCCTGGCGTAAAAAACCACGTACCGTACTCACCAGCAACCGAATACCTTGGATATCTGTGTCGAGGCATACGAGTCAAATTCCTTGCACCGAGATCCCGCCGTATCGAAGCAACACTAATCGCTGAAGCGGACAAGTCACCGTTCTACTTGTTGCCACTCCAACTCGACTCGGATGCACAAATTGTGCATCACTCCCCATTTCAGAGCATGACTCATGCGATAGACAGAGTCCTTGAGTCCTTCGCTACACAAGCTCCTAAACATAGTAGGCTCGTGGTCAAAATTCACCCTCTCGACCCCGGTCTTGTTAATTATGACAGATACTTGAGACAAGTTGCCCGAATCAACGGAATTGCTGATCGGATCTTCTATCTGGAGACTGGGAATTTACCGGCGCTATTAAGCGCGGCAAAAGGTGTGATTACTGTCAATAGCACAGTGGGAAGCTCGTCTCTTATCCACGGCCGTCCTACCATTGCTTTGGGATGGGCACTATATGATATACCTGGCCTTACATTTCAAGGATCGCTGGATTCATTCTGGGAAGGCGGTCAGGCGCCCGATGGGAAGTTGTTCCATAATTTTCGAGACACCGTAATTAATCATACACAAATTAATGGCGGATTTTATTCAAAAACCGCCATCGACAAAGCGATCTTTCATAGCCTGCCACGACTTTTACAGCCCAGTTCCGTACAGGAATCCAAATCAAATATTGATACGCTGTCGATCAGCGAACTGGAATCAGCCCAACTGCCCCGTACGACAAATTAATGAAAATTGCCTTAATCGCCGACGCCTTGACCACTTCTTGTCTACGAGAACGATGGCATGTCATTAATGTAACACCATTAAACTATCGGTTGACGTTACGGTACGGAAAGCCTGACTTTCTATTTGTAGAATCTGCATGGCAAGGTGATCGGGACCGCTGGAAATATAAAATTGCATCATACCCCGATCATCCACAACGAAACAACGGGGCATTGCGTAAAGTCGTCACCTATGCTCGCGATCTTGGCATACCAACGGTCTTTTGGAATAAAGAAGATTCTGTACATTTCGATCGCTTTATCGACAGCGCTCGTTTTTTTGAACATATCTTTACCGTAGATGAAAACTGCGTTCCACGCTACATTGAAGCGACCGGTGGCAATGCTAGCGTGGACACCTTGCCTTTTGCTGTTGAAAGCAAATTCCATTACTTCAAAGGTTTTTCCTTCGAAATTCCGCGTGCAAATTTCGTCGGCAGCTATAGCCGGCATATACATACTCGGCGCCGACTATGGCAGGAGATGATGTTTACTGCCTGCGCGGAATCTGGCATGCCAATTAACGTGTACGACCGTAATTCCAACCGCCAATCTTCAAACTATCGCTATCCATCGTACCCGGGGCTAGTCGTCAACCCCGCCGTTCCATATGCGGAAACGGGGGAAATCTACCGGAAACATCTAGTGTCGCTGAACGTGAACACCGTAGAAGACTCTCCTACCATGTACTCCCGTCGTCTCGTGGAAATTCTCGCTTGCGGTGGGATTGCGGTGACCAATCCCAGCCTAGCCGTGGACAGATACTTCTCGGACTATTGTCATATCGTCAGCGATATTGCAGACTGCCGAGATCTAATCAAAAGGCTTTTAAAGGATGGCCCCACTTCCAGAGACCAAGAACGTGCAAGAGCCGGGGCAGAGGTCGTTAGAAAGAGGCACTCATGGGACGTTCGGCTCGAACTGATAAGAAACACAGTTGGAATTTAGATCTGCCATGCAAAAAACAGTAAACATCAATACAATTCGGTTGGCTCTACAACATGGATGCAATTAAATTCATCAGCTACCAACTGCAACATCCCGGGCAGGTCACTCTAACTTGGAAGCACTCCGAAAATCTAACAGGGGTATTCAAAGAGACGCGCCTCTACGTCAAGTTCGATGAGGCCATCACACTGGATGCGGATATTGCGCAGTACATGTTTTTCAGTGTTGTCATACCCTGCTATGCAACGATACATCGACAACCGTTCGTCGTCGACTTTCCCTTCAAAACGGATAAGAGAATTGCCGAAACGATTCTCCGCTATTTCAATTTTTCCCAGGTCAAGGTACACATAGGCACCTCTGACGGCCCATCCTTTCAACACGGCGGGAATAATTGTAGAACACACGCGCTGTTCTATGGCGGAGGAAAGGACTCTTCACTCTCTGCCGCCATACATGCTGACCTATATGGCGCGGAAAAAACAACCTTATTCCGCTTGGTATGGGATAGCGACATCGCCAATCTTTCAAAAAAAAGGGAAATAATTTCAGATCACTTGAGTTTCCTGCAAAATAGGGGATTCGAGGTACAGTTCGTAGAAAGCAATTTTCATTGCGTCATCGAAAACCGTGATGTCGGAAAATCAGCAAATTTTGCACTATACCCAGGCTTGATGGCGCCTGCTCTAGCAGCAGGAAAATATATACAAGCTGCACATGGCTATGATGGCAGTGAATTTCACCTCGGCACTAATCCGTCGCAAAGGGCCCGCTTTGCCTTGGTGAGACCTGAATTCATCTCGGCCTATGCGAACGCTACAAGTCTGACGTTAAAACGCAATTTTGCCGTACGAAATTTCAACTATGGCCTAGGGCCGACTCCCGCATTCAAGTTACTTTCGGCCGCCTATCCAGAATATTACTCTAATATTTATATGTGTGAAAGACTGGGTGGAAAATGGTGCCTAAAATGTCGAAAATGCTTTACCTACGCCATGGCCAGCCTTGCCAATCAAAAGGAATGCGACTTCAACCTCGGATACTATTTTGAAAATTCTCAGTATGTACGAGAGTTGGTAACTGACGTCGAGTCAGGTTTCGCCGACTCTCCGACACAATTCCCCCCTCAGGTCGATAAATTCGCCCACCGGAATCATACCTGCGCGATCATACAACTTTCTCGTCAGATCGATCCGAGCTATGCGAGAGAGAAATTGTGGCATAAGAAGTATCGCAACGCATTTCTCAATCTCGTACGCATTATAGAGCCCTTTCGTTACTTTGATTATCCCGAACACTCCAAATTCTGGCTACGGGCATTTGAGGAAGACCAGCACTTTGCGGAGATCAGCATAGAAGAACAACAACGAGAAAAAACAATACTTCTCGAACGTTGCTCTGCGGCGCAAGTTCCGATCAATAGCGATTACGAGTTGAGTGGGGTCAATGTCAGCAAAATCGTCAAGTATAGATATATCAATCGCTACGAGCGCTAATGAGCACCGGACAGATAAACATTCGGTGCATCGAATTCTATACATATAGATTTGCATCTAAAATCGACATCTGGTTACAGAGCTACTATTGTCGGCGCGCTAACATAATGATTCCTTTCACCAAGCAATCTTACTTATGGCATCAGAATCTACCCAACGAGTATCCAGCAATCAAGAACTTGCACTTGAGATTGTTAAGGCAGCGTTAGCCGGCGGAGCGTTGAATCATGCGGCACTCACTGTCCAAGCTGAAAGCGCAGCCAAGCAAGCAGTGGCAAAGGCTGCAGTCGACTCGGCCTACATTACAAGGCTTTTCCAGAGCACGCTGGACCGCTTGAATCAACTAAAATAAAGAATGTTGGGCCCGCAGCTAGTAGTGGCTGCGGAAGCCAATCTAGCCGTCACAAAGTGCTCGGCGAGGCCCTCTGATTAACGAGCGCCTCGCCACTTTCCATAAGAGGCCAAACGACAGCAAGCCACCCGCTGGCTACGATCGATAGGCCGACATACTGATCAGAGTTTCTCAATAATGTCCAGATACCGCAACGTAGTTTCCTTGTCCGGCGGAGAATGACCAAGTAACGCGTCTTCGTATAGCAAAATATTCAGCATCTTGGCTTCGCTTTGTCGTGCGCGCTCAATGTCGGTAATATAGAACTGTCCCTCTTTAAGCTGCTTCAAATACAGTTTCAAATGCAGCTCATAATGCCGATCATCCTTAACATTCTGAATTATATATGTCCTAGCGGTCCGATAAGGGGACGGCAAATCGACGACAATTCTATCTCGATACTGACACGCGCTCACTTGCAGCGGCTGGCTCGGATAGCAAGCCTGCATCATCCTTTCGTAGTGGCTTTGCACATAATTAAACAAAAAAATCTGCGGATTTACGGCCACGACTCTAGCGTCGAGGAACCTGTCTGCAAGTTTTAGTGCAACAAATCCTCCCGCAGAAGAGCCTAATATTTTCATGCGAGAGGATGTGAATCCATTATTACTCAGAATAGACTCAATTATCTCGGCCAGCAAATTAACAGCGTAAGAATTTTCGTTTCCTTGAAACCATCCGATCGAAATATCGTTATCGGCCGTAATCGTAGGATCCGAGAATGAGATAACACTGGTGCCAAGCTCCTTTGCCCAGCTATGCCGTTGGAAATCGACCAAACCTTTTTCCCGGTTTATTGCGCCAGGAAGTAGTATTGTTAGATCACGAGATTCAACGACGTTTGCATAAAAGTAAAACCTGAGGCCACCAATCTCGGCGGAATAGGTCGCCGCGCCGGGTTTGAGCTTAAAAGCCTCTTCATTATCGTCAAACGAAAAATGCGGGACTCCTTTTAGCATTCTGCCATCAAAATTTGTCTTGACGGAGACAGATTCAACCTTATCAGAGTCTATCGATTCTGCAACAGCGACTTCCCCCGCCGGAGCCCCTCGCACCCCATTCGAAGCAGAGCTAAATGTAAAGCCATTGGCGACGAACCCCTGCACTTCATTGTGTTCTTCCTCGCCGAGAGCGAGCGTTGTGATGATCGAACGTTGTTTATCGGTGGACGAGAATCCGATCGCCCATGCAGCCTCAAACTTATAATCTTTCTCGGAAATCAAGCCGTTGAGCGTATCTTCATCTCCGTGATAGGCACTAACCTGCAACCCTTCATCCATGCACTGCACGATCAAAGAGCGCGTCTTATCACCGGCAACAATTTTATTTCCCGAAATCGACGTTACTTTGAAGCTGGGCGACAAATGAAACCACTGGGTAAACTTTTTGGCACGCTGAAAAACCAGTTCATCGAAAACCGCTACCCAGCGCCCTGGACAAAAGTACAATTTTCTTGCGTGGTGGATCGCGGGATACTCAAGCGATGCCGATATGCAGTATACGTTTTCATCGACCCTTCTGAGATTCCGAATAGCCGAACCGTATGGTTTTATCTTTATGATATCGAAGTTTTCGATTTCAACAGAATTATGCGCTCTTGCGCTTAAGAAGTAATTTCTATATTTGTCGCTGCGATAACCGTATTTCCCGCCATCACAAACAATACGCTCCCCCCGATCAAACCAATCGAAGGACAGACAATCCCGATGTTTGTGCGATTTGGAATGATAAGCCGCCGTCATAAACAGCATCGAAGCAGCGTCGGGAGCGGAGTTCCACGCCGATCGGACGACGGCGTAGCCGCTTTCATGAAAGTCGCTGGTCAGTGTATCCCGATTTTCACGATCTTCCGGTTGCAGTAAGAAGTTGACTGAGCGCTGTGGAGTGAGGATAGAATCGCCGACGCAGATAGGCCTCGCGAGAGGATCAACCAACCATCTCTTGCGTTCCAACGCTTTTGATATACGCTCTGAAATTACATCACTGCCCTTGTACCAGCCTGTTTGAGTTACCGCCTCAAACGTAGCACACACATAAAAATGGTAATGCGGCGAATGTTCCAAATGAACTCCATTCACCCCAAACTGACTTTTGACCAATTCCTCCATCTGCCGGATACCATAGGCCAAGATCTTGTTCTTTTGCTCCCCATTTTCAAGGAACTGGCACAACGCGACCAGCCCCTGCATCTGAAAAATTCCATGATTGTTGAGGCTGAACACTTTCTCGTGGCTCAGGTGACGTAGGTGCTTTAATCCAATTTCTTGGATAAAAGCCATATCCTTTTCCTCCACAGCCAACTGATACGACGCGATCCTATCCAAAAAGAAAGCAATAACGAGAGCCCGAAACCCAACCGACATATCGTACCAAGCATAGCTTTCTGGCATCCTAGTCGTCTTTATGTCCTCCTCGTCACCTCCATAAACAGAGTACCAATCGCGTGAAAATTCGAGAAATATTTGCACGAGCTTTTCTTTCTCGCCATACTCGTCAAAAATATTCATAATCGCGTGAAAATAGGTCCAGCCCTGAAGTTGCATTCTCCAGTTCCGATCTTCCGCGCGGCCCTTAGCTTCCCAGTCAATGGGGCACTCTAGAAAAAATGGCTCGCAGTCATTTCGCGGTTTGAATAATTTTTTATTTATTATAAGATCGACGCTATCATCGTAAGCGCCATAAGGAAATATTCGATGCAAAAAAGATGCGAGCGGAATCATATCTGAAATGCCCCCCAACTATCAATTATCAGAAATCTTATTATATATGGATTGCACTATCTGAGCCGAATGGCTCCAATCCCTGTATTTTTTTACCCAATCACGACCAGTTTTTCCTAAGCGCTCCCTGACATCTTGGTTGTCAATCAGCAGCTTTAATTTTTTCGCCAAATCCTCATATCTACCCTTCTCAAAGACCAGCCCGTTGGAACCATCTTCTATGATTTCTGTTAGCGCGGCACAACTGGATACCACCACGGCCTTTCCGCATGCCAGCGCTTCAAACGGTTTTAGCGGCGAGACAATTTCGCAAACCATAAAAGGTTCCCGAGGAAAAGGCGTGATGTCGACCAACGAATAGTATCGATTTACTAAGGCATGCGGCACCCGGCCCGTGAAGATTACATTTCGCTCCAGGCACAGTGTAGCGGCCAATCCCTTTAAGCCGTCTAATACGGCTCCGTCTCCAACAATCAAAATCTTGAAATTCGAAACTCCATCGTCCAACAACGTTCGACCGGCACGAAGCAAATCGTACAGACCTTCATAGTTTACAACAGAGCCAATATAGCCAATGACCACATCCGAAGGTGCTATATCTAACTGCGTCGCGAGTTCCAAGTCTCGTTTCTCAGACGGAGTAAATAGGTCGACGTGAACGCAATTGGGAACGACTGATATTTTGTTCCGATCGACTCCGCGGCTGACCATTACCTCTTTTAGAGCCTCAGTAATCGTTATAACGTGATCAGCATGGCGGCAAGCCTCTGCCTCCATTTTCGCCATGAATTTGCAATAGTCGGAATGCTCCCAGTTCTTCTGCCGCGACATTCGTGTTACTTCCCACAACCCGCGAACCTCGTAAACCGATGGCACCCCCAGACGGCGAGCAGCAAGACTCGCAGCAAGTCCGTTGGGATAGTTGGAGGCCGCGTGAATAAGCCGTACGCGCTGTTCTCGCCCATGCCGCTCCAACTCCCCGGCGAACACCTCGACGTACTCCTCAAGGGTTAAGCTACTCTTCCGTGTCGACTGATTTGCACGAAAATACTCTATTCCCTCCACAATATCGATTGGGGGAATCGTCGGTGGGAGCGAATGGCTAATATACTTTTTATGATCGGTTGGATATCCGGGCCGAGAAAAACCTGCGGGAGTATAGTGACCCAGGTTTTTGATGCCGGTGAGAAGTCCATGCGTGCGTGTCGCATAACCGCCGGAATTGTATGGCAGGGAGTTATGTAGCAGATAAAAAACCTTAGAAGCGCGTTCGTAGCTGCTGCACTCAGTGACAACCGGCATATCGAAGCCGTTTTCATAATTGCGGATGTCCGCCACGACTCTTCGCGACGTATGCTTCCAGCCATACGGAGCGTCCTGATTAACTTCGTCAATAAAGTCGCGGAGTAGGTATAGACATCCTTGCTCTACCAGTAGCGTACGTACTCTGTTTGCCGTTTCCAAATCCGCCATCAATCGATAAGCGCACCACCCGACAATTGGGGCAATCGGAGCATTCAAATCAACGTAGTGGCTAAACGCTTTGGAGCAAAGCAAATGCTTTTGTATGGTAGAGTTTTTGCCATACCAGCTCTGAATGAGCTTCTCCACTTCATCCACCGAGAAATCTGAAGCCATGCGATTCAGGCGCGTCGCCACGAACTTATCGATCCTAGCAACGAGATCGGCAGCTTCGGCCACTGAAGTCACTGTGACACGTTCTATCGTGGCACCTGCGAGGAGGGTTGCGTTCGAATCTCCCCTTGCGTGAATTTCAAGCTTCAGCACCCTTGTTTCGGCCGGTACGGGCACAAAAAGATGAAACCGTTGCCCGAGTGCACTGCCCGGAAGGTATTTATATTGCCCATATTTGGCGGAGTCAGAGAACCCAGTCAGATTCTTTTCTGGCAGTATTTTTTTATTGTTGCCATCGAACAAATTGACTGCCAGTATTGCAGCTTTGGCTATGTCACGCTCCTGAGTTAAGATCTTTCCCGCAACAATAAAACCTTCAGCTGGATTATTCCTAGCCAAGTTGAAGACAATTTTCCTTTCACGCAGATTGCGGTCCGATGAATTCAGGCGAACAATCGACGTGCGCCTACGCCTTGATAGCAAGAAAGCGCGAATATATTTTTTAATTTTCTTGATCAAGAACACAACAATCTCCGGCATTCCTTCAAAATTAAATAGGGGGGACATCCCCCCCTATCTATTCGTTCTAAACTCAGCAACTCTTAGTTGAGCCAAACGCCCTTCGCATCGACGAGAATCTGATCTTTCCTGAATTCAGGCTTCAACTCCATAAACTCCTGGTGGTCCACCAGCATCACGACAACATGGCATTCTGCGATTGCTGTCTGAATATCTTGTAATTGCACCCCCAGATCCTTCAGACTGCTCGGAAGTTCGTTAATATTCGGTTCCACAGCAATCAGCTGTCCTCTATACTCCTTAGCAAGCGTATGGACGATATCAAGCGAGGGACTTTCTCTCAAATCATCGATGTTAGCCTTGAACGCTAGACCGAAACATCCGACTTTTACTGCGGCTTCCGAGATTCCTTGACTGGACGCAACGCTTCTGATTGCGTCAACAACCTTCCCTTCCACCCATCTTGGCTTCGCGTTATTGGTCTCCCGTGCTTGGCGGATCAGCTTGGCGACATCGGGTGCGCTGTGTACGATGAACCAGGGATCAACCGCGATGCAATGCCCCCCTACGCCCGGTCCCGGTTGCAGAATGTTCACGCGAGGATGATGGTTCGCCAGCTTGATTAATTCCCATACGTTGATATTTAGCCGATCGCAGATCAAGGACAGCTCATTTGCGAAGGCTATATTTGCGTCGCGAAACGCATTCTCCGTAAGTTTGCTCATCTCTGCAGTGCGAGCGTCGGTAACCAACAACTCACCCGCCACGAAAACTCGGTACACATCCACGGCACGCTCGCTGCAAGCCGGAGTAATTCCACCGATGATACGGTCGTTTTGCACCAGCTCTCGCACCACCTGCCCAGGAAGAACGCGCTCCGGACAATATGCTATGTGCACATCAGGCTTGTCGGTGGCCGACATCGGAAATCGGAGATCGGGTCGCGCTTCGGTCAGCCATTTAATCATCTGTTCCGTCGTTCCGACTGGGGAAGTGGATTCCAAGATGATCACATTACCCCGCTCTAATACTGGCGCGATTGAACTGACCGCGGCCTTGATATAGCTAAGATCTGGCTCGTAATCGCCTTTGAACGGAGTAGGCACTGCAATAACAAAGGCTTCGGCCGGTTCCGGAACAGTGGAAGCGCGAAGGTAGCCTTCTGTGACCGCCGCATGAACAAGCAGGTCAAGCTCTGGTTCGACGATATGAATCTTACCGCTGTTGATTGTATCAATTGCATGCTGGTTCACATCAATGCCAATCACTTTTACCTTGCGGGACGCAAACATAGCCGCAGCTGGCAGGCCGATATAGCCGAGACCAACTACCGAAACGGTGGCCACTTTAGAGTTCTGCATATCTCACCTATTTCCAATTCTTCAGAACATTGATTATTTTTTCACATGCCTTACCATCACCATAAGGGTTATGAGCCTCGCTCATCGCGAGATATTCAGCCTTATCGTTTAACAGCAGCTTTACATGGTGAATTATTTTTTCTTTCTCCGTCCCCACTAGTCGAACAGTCCCCGCATTAATGCCCTCCGGTCGTTCAGTAGTATTTCGCATTACCAGCACTGGCTTTGCAAGCGAAGGAGCCTCCTCCTGGATCCCACCAGAGTCGGTCAAAATTAAATATGAACGCCCCATCAAGTAAACGAATGGCAAATACTCAAGAGGCTCTATCAAATGAACGTTAGATAGGCCATTCAGCAATCTGTTGACCGGCTCACGAACATTGGGATTCATGTGCACTGGATAGACAAAATCGACATCCGGATATTCGGTAGCCAATTCTCCTATGGCATGACAGATATCAATAAAGCCTTGGCCGAAGTTTTCTCGACGGTGGCCGGTAATCAACACCAATTTCGCGTCATTCCTGAGAAAGGAAAACGTATTACGCATACCGGCAAGTAGGCTTTCATTGCTTTGAATCTCCCGATCGACCCAAAGCAGCGCGTCAATCACTGTGTTTCCGGTCACATGAATACGGGACTCGGAAATACCTTCGGCAAGCAGGTTGGCCCGGGCACCAACAGTCGGAGCCAAATGCAGACTCGCCAAAGCGCCGGTGAGTTTCCTATTTGCCTCTTCGGGCCACGGCGACAGTAAGTCACCGGTGCGCAAGCCCGCCTCTACATGGGCGATAGGAATCTTGCTATAAAAGGAAGCCAAACTCGCACACAAAGTCGTAGACGTATCTCCGTGAACTAGCACCAAATCAGGCTTGTATTCTTCCAATATCGGGGTCAGGGAGACAAGTATATTGGAAGTAATTTCCGTCAGAGTCTGGCCCGGTTTCATGACGTTTAAATCAAAATCGGGCGAGATATCGAAGAGGCTTAGAACTTGGTCGAGCATTTGACGATGCTGAGCGGTCACGCAGACCTTGCTCTCAAAGTCCTCCTCTCGCTCTAATAGCTTGACCAAAGGAGCCATTTTTATGGCTTCAGGCCTTGTTCCAAAAACAGTCAACAACCTCACCAAAAGCCTCCGAAATTAATCACGTAATTGCTAACCCGCTTCATACGCGGCAATACCTTCCTCAATATCTTCATACTGAAATACCTGACCATCTTTCACTAGCAATATTAGGTCGCACATTCTCCGAACTTGGCTCATGCCATGCGTTACAAGAATTATGTTTGCCTGGCCGGTACGATCCCGAAACGCCTGGATAGCCTTTTCTCGGAAATGAGCATCTCCGACAGACATTGCCTCATCGACCAGGTAATAATCGAAATCGATCGCGAGACTTAGACCAAATGCAACACGCGCGCGCATCCCAGAAGAATAGGTTTTTACCGGCTGGTCAAAATAACTTCCGATCTCAGCGAAATCTTCCACATACTTGACCAAGCGAGTCATAACTTCGCCTTCTGCGCCATGAACGCGGCATACAAATTTCACATTTTGGCGCCCTGTCATAGAACCCTGAAATCCGCCAGACAATCCGACCGGCCAGGAAATGCTTTTCGTCGTTTCCACTTTGCCACTGTCGGGCATATCAAGCCCGCCCAGCAGCCGCATCAATGTCGACTTTCCCGCTCCGTTTTTTCCAATTAATGCGATATTTTTATCCGAAGGAATGACGAGGTTTAGGTTTCGGAATACATAACGTCTACCCGCATTAGTTCGGTACGATTTTGTTAAATTTTTCAACTCGATCATTTACGTCAGCCCGAATCACCTTTATATTGCAACGAGCTGTAACCGGCGAGTACGATATAGGACCATCCCCACAAACAGCATAGTCAGCGATATCTTGGCGGCATAAATAAGGTCTATTCCCACAACATTCGGATAGTGCAGAAAAGTGCCCACACGAAGCTCATCAATAATATGCAAGAAGGGATTCCACATCATCCACTCAAGAATTTGACGAGGTAATAGCCATAATGGAATGATCACACCCGACAAAAAATACAATGGCAGAAACATTATGCGGAGAAATGTCTTAAGTTCTGGAAATGCATCGGCTATCACGCACAAGACCAGCGCCAAACCGAACGATAGAACGCACCCTATCCCCAGCGCCAAGATCCAGTGCAGCGGACTGTGAATCGCCACATCAAATCCGCCCCAGAATCCGAGACCGAAATTTAATGCCAGATAGACGCATGCCATCAATGAAAACTCGACGATGGCGCGCGCAATAATTGCGTCAAAGGGCTTAATTTGCCTATAAGAAAATAATGCGCGATTGGCATTTACCGCTTCCATGCCTTTCAGGGCAATATTCTTAAAAAGGATGTATGGGACGATTCCCGTCACGAGAAAAACCGCGTAATCGAATCCAGGTAGAGTCTTCCCTCGAATGACAATAAACACTGTCATGAGCACGAGTACATGGGCGATTGGCTCAAACACGAACCAAAAAGCGCCCAGACGATTTACTCCAAATCTACCGCGCATTTCCCGCAGAATCAGCGCAAAAATGACTGTCCGCGATATCTTCCAAGGCGAGCGCCGCAACATGTCAAAACCCGTTAATGGTGCGACCCAATACCAACACTTGCACGATAGGGGAAATTATCTTTTGCCATTCGTACACCGCCGCGTTAGTCACGTAAATTGCGTCTTCAGGTTGAACCAAAAATTGGCGAGCAAGGAACATCGCTGCGGGCTCTTTCAGATTAAGCCGGAATACTTGCGCTTTGGGTGTGGCCTGGCCAGTGACGGTGTCTTTCTCGTCGACCAGACGAAACACGAACACACCCGCAGCATCCGCTTTGGCCTCGCTCAACCCTTTCACGGTGCCAAGCACTTCGAGCAAGCTGGGATTATTCGAAGGAAGATCATGCAGACCAGGATCCCCGACCGCCCCCATTGCCACAAAACGCTTTCGAGCACGCTCCAGCACGATTTCCGCACCAGGCGGAACGACTTGGTTTTTGCCCGCCAGCAAATCTTGATAATTGAACTGATAGGACTTTTTGCCTGTGCGAACAACAACGCGGATAAGGTGGGGCTCCAACACTGGCCCCCCGGCTTGATTGATCGCATCCAAGAGGGTTAACGGCCCCTGCAACGCGGAAAACCGACCCGGAGTCTTGACAGCTCCCGCAACCAATACGGAACCCGAAAGATCGCCCGTAAGCGCGACTTGAACCTGCACATCGCTGGTGATCCCCTTGAGCTTCCTGCGTATCAAGCCCTCAACTTCAGCGGTGCTCTTACCAGCAACACGTTCCTGGCCAACGTACGGTAGCGATATGGTTCCCTTGCTATCGAGCCGCACATTTTCGAAAACCGTGCCGCCGGTAGCCAGCGGTGCAAAAATAGCGCCTTCCGAAGCGCTATCGGAGATCATTACGCGCAGTACGTCACCCGCCACCAAACGGACGTCGGGAACCGCAGGCAAAGCTACTGCGGCTTCTATGTCCGGCTCGGGCAATCGCATGTATGGAGCAATCGTCTGTGCGGTGATATCGATAAGTGTGTAGGCTTGCGAGTCTTCACTCGTCATTACTGCGTGACGCGATGGCCCTGCAGCAGACAATAAGCTTCCGCAGCCTGAGAGCAATAATGGCAGACTGAGGGCAGCGGCTATAATAACAGGGCGATAAGAATAAACTTTCATTTTTGCTATTGCCAATTATTAATCGCGGTGATCTTCAATTGTGGCGATCACGAACCTGGCAATGCCGTACAGCAGCAACAGTGCAATAAATATGGTGATCAGGTTGTAGGCACGGTCCGGATATATCGCCTTATCGGGCGCATTAGGAGACACCACAGTAACAAGACTGCGCAGCTTCTTGCTGGCCTCAATGCGGGCAGACTCGACCGAGCTGACAGCAAACTTGTACGCTTCTTCTGCGATCGCTGCATCGATAGTCAAATTCCGGTAGCGAGAGGCCACGACATTGAGTTTGTCTCCGTCCTTCTGCGAAACTAGCCGCTGAATTTCTGCAGCAAGCTGCTGCTCGAGCGCCTGAATCCGGTTTCGTTGTTGACGGATTTGAGGAGTATTCGCACTAAGCGTCGCAAGCAGCCCTTTCAGGGTCGTTCGCTCTTTTGTCAGATTGGCTTCAAGCTCCGCAATGATGTTCGCCCGCGCTTTGGCCGTAGCTTCTGCATCCAACAAGCTGTTGTTGCTCTGAAAAACGAGCATATCTTCGCGCCGCTCTTCGTAGGCTGCACGAGCCTTCGCCAGTTCGCTTTGCGCGAACGCCATCTGTTCACGAGCCATGCGGTGCGACAGCTCGTTTACAAAGCGCTCGCTCTCACCGAGCATGATTTTCAGAACTTTCTCTGCAAATTCCGCGTCAAATGCCTCAACACTCACATTGAGAAGTCCGGTTTGTTCATCGAAATGCGCGGTCACTAGGCGCCGGTAGTAATCAAGTAGATCTTCCCGTTGAGCATCACTCGATAACCAGTAAAGAGGATCTCGCCAGCGATTCGCATAATGCTCAGACCAATTGGCCTTCTGTTGCAGCACATTGAGCATATCCTGCGACGTTAGAAACTCCCGAAGATAAAGGGTCTCTTCGCGCGACGTTGGATTAAGCCCGCTTAACATGACAGCCAAGCCCGGTATCTGCGGAGCCTCGTTATTACCCACCTGGCGAACGGCCACCTGTGCGGTGCTCACATAGCGATCCAAGGCGAAGAAGCTGTAATACAAGACCGCGAGTATCATCGGAACGCCCACCACGCATACGAAAAGGCGCTTCGATTTCAATTTGTCAAAATTTATCATCTAATATTTGCTTTTATTGCACATTGCATCAATTTGTACAGGAAATTTACAATCGTTCCCAATTCAAGCTGGATTATTTGGTGGCGCCGCGATTGTACCGGCAATTGCGAAGGAGGCTGTTACATTGGCCGCCGATAGAGGAATAAAAATTGACGTTTCATTTCCATATATTTCTTACGTTTCTGTAGCTCTTGGCCGAATGGCGCTACACTTCGCATTTCTGCTCGTTATTCACCCTAGTACGACGGGAGCTAGGTAAGCGTCTCCGAGTTGCATCACATCGGTAATCGTGGTCTGCAGCGCTCCGCATTCAGATCGCCACACGATATAGTCTGTTCTCCCGTCCCCTTCCCCCATTTCCGCATACACACCGGACATGATCGGCACATGATCCCCAAAGATGCACAACGAAGCCGGCCTGTTCCGTCCCATCAGCACCTCCCTCACCCTCCCAAACATCGCATCCGCATTGCGCAAATGCCGCGCATAGGCCACCAGGTCCCGGCAGCCGTCCGGCATCGGTCCCTTGAACACGTCCGCCACATCCGCCTCATCCACGCTCTCCCAATGCAGCGGTCCATGGTTCTCCATGGTGATCACGTGCAGATACAAGGGTTGGTCTGATTCCTGTTGCAGCATGTGAGCGATGTAATCGCCCAGCGCCCTGTCCCCCACGTAGGGGCCGTCCCGTCTGGCGTGCTGGAAGGCTTCGATGCCGATGAATTCGTCGAATCCCAGCAGCGGCAGGACTTTGTCCCTCCGGTAGAAACTGCGGTGGTACGGATGGACGCAGACGGTGCGGTAGCCCAGCGATTTGAGGTATGACGCGATCGTGGGAAAGCCCTGGCCGGCCAGTCTGCGGTAGGGGTTGTATTGGTGGATGCCCAGTTCGTCCGGCCCCATGCCCGACAGGAAGGCGAATTCGGTGCGTACGGTGTTGGCGCCCCAGGCCGGGACTTTCAATTGGCCGTGGGCGATGGCTTCGGATTTGAGCTGGTCGAAGTTGGCCAGGATGTCTTCGCGCAGGATCTGGGGATAGGCGCGGCGGGCGTCGAAGAAGGACTCGCTCTGGATGACGACGAGGTCGGGCAGCGGGTCCGGCAGGACGTCCGGGGGTTTGACGTTGGCGAACGGGGCGCGGCTGCGCAGGTCTGCGGTGGGCTGGCGTTCGGCGCGGCCGTAGGCCCAGAGGGCCGCGATCAGGCCCAGGCGACGCAGGTCGTTGCAGGCGTCGAAGCCGACGGGGTTGCACCTGCCGGCAAGCATGGCCAGGGCAAGGCCGGCGATGGCCAGCGCGGCGGTGTGGGCGAAGAACGGGATGAGCGGCGCGGTGGGATCGAACAGGTGTTCCTGGGGCAGTTCGGCGAACGATACCAGCCACAGGCCGGCGCCCGCGGTGACGGAGTCTTCCAGCGCCAGTCCCGCCCACAGGGCGGCGCCGTACCCTCCTCCGGCGGCCAACGCCCGCGCCAGGCCGAAGAACGGCAAGTACAGGCGGGGATGCTTGATGGCGTCGGTGAAGTATTCGAAGTCGGGGTAGACGAAGGGTTCGCGCAGCGCGTGGTATTTGGCGTTGTTGACCAGGACGATGAGGAGCTGGATGGCCAGGACGTTGGCGACGGCGAAGTACGGGCGCCGGAACAGGGCGAGTTCGAGCGCGAAGGCCAGGGTCCAGACGCCGAGGTGCGCGCCCAGCGCGGCCGCGGGCCGGCGCCACGGGGCGACGGGGCGCGGCACGAGCAGAGTTTCGATGGCCCAGGTGAGCGCCAGTCCTATCAGGTAAGGCGGCAGCAGCGGGATCCAGAAGGCTTCAATCACCGTAGCCCAACCTTTTCAGTATCCAGCCGGATACCGCGGGGTGGATGACGGAGAGCAGGAAGCATCCCAGGTTCAGCGGAAAGGGAAAGCTGATGCGGGCGCGGTTGGCCTGCAGGCCGCGGCGGATGACGCGGGCGGCTTTGTCGGCTTTCCAGAGGAAAGGCTTGGGGCCCGGCATGTCGAAGCACATCTGGGATTCCACGTACCCGGGCATGACGACGTTGAAGCGGATGCCCTCGGCGTCCAGGGCGTCGCGCATGGCTTCGCCGTAGGCTTTGACGGCGGCTTTGCTGGCGCTGTAGCTGGGGGTTTCGGGCAGGCCGCGCCAGGCCGCCAGCGAGCTGATGAGGGCGATCTGGCCGTGGCCGCGCCTGCGCATGGCGGGCAGCGCGCCGTGCACGGTGGCGAATACGGCTTTGATGTTGACGTCGAGCAGGCGGTGCACGTCGCGCCACTGTTCGCCTTGCTGCTGCGGGCCGGTGTTGATGTTGACGCCGGCGTTGGCGATGACGAGTTCGGGCATTTCGGCTTCGCACACGTCGGCCAGCCAGGCCATCAGCGCGTCATGGTCGCGCACGTCGAGTTCGTGGGTCAGGACGCGCGCGCCCAGCGCCTGGCAGGCGGCGCGCAGTTCCTGCAGGCGGTCGGCGTTGCGCCCCTGCAGGATCAGGGTCTTGGCGCCGGCGGAGGCGTATTCGAGCGCCAGGGCGCCGCCTATGCCGCCGGTGGCGCCGGTGATCAGGACGCAGCGGGGGAAACCGGGTTCGCGGGTTTCGGCACGGGGGTGGACGCTATTCATGGCCAGTATCGGTAGGCGCGACGCGGCGCCACGGGTTGCGGCGCAGGCCCAGGGCTTCGCCCAGGTCGCGGGCGCGCCAGTAGAGCGGCACGGTCCTGCCCTTCAGGCCGGGCAGGCCCTGGAGGTCCCAGCCGGTCCAGGGCAGGAAGGGGTTGCGGCGGCCGTAGCCCCAGATTTCGATGCGGGTGGACGGATGGCGGCTTGCGCCGCGGGCGTGGAAGCCGGAGGTGTCGGCGACCACCAGGGTGTTTTTCTTGACGGCGAAGGCCCGCGGCTCGGGGTAGCCCATGCGGCGCAGCGCGGTGCGCGAGACGCGCAGCGAGCCGCGTGCGCTCATGCGGTCGAGCGTGCAGGCGTCGATGGACTGGCGGCGCAGCCAGGCGAGCCTGCGGCGGTTGATGCGGTGCGAGCCGGGCACGTAGACGAAAGGCCCCTCTTCCGCGCCCACGTCGTTCAGGAACAGCCAGGCTTTCACGGTGGGATGGAAGGTGTCGGAATGCAGCTGCAGCTGCGGGTCGGCAGGCGCCGGGCGCGCGTGCGCCAGGATGGTCTGCAGGTAGTTCATGGGATGGCAGCGGAACGACCCGGCATAGCTGAGCAGCCCCAGCCATTGTTCGCCTTGCAGCAGCTGGCGCGTGGCCGGCATGTGTTTGAGCGCGCCGGCGTCCAGCGACATGCGGCGGGTGATGGCGTCGCCCTGCTCCATTTCCCGCACCTGGCCGGCGGCGCTGGCCAGTTCCCGTTCGACGGCGGCCAGGGTGGCCGCGGGCAGGAAATCGGGCTTGAGGATGAAGCCGTCGCGGTCGAAATCGCTACGGTCCTGTTCGTCCAGGAGGTGGGCCAGGCGTTTACGGCGACTGTCGGCCAGCCGCTGCGCCAGCCGCACGCGGGCGATGTGCAGGCCGGCGCGGTTCAGCCTGCGGCTGCCGAGGATGGGATTGTCTTTGAAGGATTTGGCTTCGGTCGCCAGCGCCAGCACCCACACCGGCGCGCAGAGCCAGCGCAGCCAGTGCGCGGCGGATGGGAAGGTGGCAGAAGGTGGCGTCTGGGGCGTTTTCTTTGGCACGTCGCATAGACATGGCCGCCTCTCGGCGGCCATTGTCGGGGTTCACAAAGATCCGGCCGTCGGTAAGGACGGCCGGCCATTGTAAGCGAATCGCACCAAATTTTATTGAAGCAGGCTGCGCAGCATCCATGCGTTCTTTTCATGCACGTCCAGGCGCTGGGTCAGCAGGTCGGCCGTGGGCTGGTCGTTGGCGGCGTCGGCCTTCTCGAAGGCGGCGCGCGCGGTCTTGGCGACGGATTCGTTGGCGGTGACCAGCAGGCGCACCATTTCCAGGGCCTCGGGCACGGCGTCCGGCTCGGAGATGGACGAGAGCTTGCTGAATTCGCGGTAGGTGCCGGGCGCGTAGTGGCCCAGTGCGCGGATGCGTTCGGCGATGCTGTCGAGCGCGTTCCACTCTTCGGTGTACTGGGTCATGAACATCAGGTGCAGCGTGTTGAACATGGGTCCCGTGACGTTCCAGTGGAAGTTGTGCGTCATCAGGTACAGCGTGTACGAGTCGGCCAGCAGTTTGGACAGTTCGCCTGCGACGGCGGCGCGGTCCTTGTCCGAGATACCGATGTTGATGCGCGGAACGCTGGAGGTCTTCTTGGGGGACTTGGCCATTGCTAACTCCTGTTGGTGAAATTGCAAAACAAGAATACCACTGCGGGGATGATGATTTGCGGCAAAGTTGAGCGCCGGCGCCGTCAGGCGCGGCAGGTGTTGACGATGCGCAAGCGATCAGTCCTGCATCGCCGCGACTTCGTCGGTCAGCATCCGGACGCCGGGCAGTTCGCAGGCGTAGACAGCCTGCGCCAGCGCCTCGATGGCGGCCAGCCTGGGGAAGCTGCGGCGCCAGGCCAGCACGATGCGGCGCTCGGGCACCTGGCCTTCGAACGGCAGGTAGCGCAAGAGGCTGTTGGCCGGCGGCTGCTCGGGCACGGCGGTCACGGGCAGGACGGTGACGCCGATGCCGGCGGCCACCATGTGGCGGATGGTTTCGAGGGAGGAGCCTTCGAAGGTGCGCTGGATTCCGTCGCTGGCGGCGGAGAAGCGCGAGAGTTCGGGGCAGACTTCCAGCACCTGGTCGCGGAAGCAGTGGCCGCTGCCCAGCAGCAGCATGGTCTGCTGCTTGAGGTCCTGCGCGTCGATGGCCTTGCGCCGCGCCAGTTCGTGGTCGTTGGGCACGGCCACGACAAAGGGTTCGTCGTACAGGGGCTGCATGACGAGGCCGGCTTCGGGTAGCGGCAAGGCCATGATGGCACAGTCGATTTCACCCTGGCGCAGCAGTTCGACCAGCCGCACGGTGAAGTTCTCCTGTAGCAGCAGCGGCATCTGCGGGGTGCGCGCGATCTGCACCGGCACCAGCCTGGGCAGCAGGTACGGGCCGATGGTGTGGATGACGCCGACCCGCAGCGGGCCGGCCAGCGGGTCGTGGCCCTGGCGTGCGATTTCCTTGATGCTCGCGCTCTCTTCCAGCACTTTCTGCGCCTGGGCGACGATGCGCTGGCCGATTGGCGTGACGCCGACTTCGGCGCCGCCGCGTTCGAAGAGCGTGACGCCCAGTTCGTCTTCGAGCTTGCGGATCGCGACCGAGAGCGTGGGCTGGCTGACGAAACAGGCCTCGGCCGCGCGGCCGAAGTGGCGCTCGCGCGCGACGGCGACGATGTATTTGAGTTCGGTGAGAGTCATGGTGGACTACGCCCCCGCGGGTTGTGCGCCGGCGGCAGCGCCGGCGGTCGGTAGGTAATGGTTCATGTGCGCAGGAAATCCTCGCGCCCGCGCATCCAGCGCGCCAGGTGGGCCTCGACGGCCTCGGGGTACTCGGCGCGCAGCCATACGGCGGCGTCGCGCGCATCCTCGGCGATGGCGGCGTCGGTTTCCAGGTCGGCGAAGCGCAATAGCGCCATGCCGGACTGGCGCGTGCCCAGGAATTCGCCCGGGCCGCGCTGCTCCAGGTCGCGCCGCGCGATCTCGAAGCCGTCGGAGGTTTCGAACATGGCGCGCAGGCGTTCGCGCGCGACCTGCGACAGCGGGGTCTGGTAGAGCAGCACGCAGACCGATTCGGCGGTGCCGCGCCCTACCCGGCCGCGCAGCTGGTGCAGCTGGGCCAGGCCGAAGCGCTCGGCGTGCTCGATGACCATGAGGGAGGCGTTGGGCACGTCGACGCCGACTTCGATGACGGTGGTGGCCACCAGCAGGTCGATGTCGCCGTCGCGGAACGCCTGCATGACGGCGGCTTTTTCGGCTTGCGGCAGGCGGCCGTGCACCAGCCCGATGCGCAGGTCCGGCAGGTCGGCGCGCATGCCTTCGTAGGTGTCGACGGCGGTTTGCAGCTCCAGCGCCTCGCTTTCCTCGACCAGCGGGCAGACCCAGTAGGCCTGCTGGCCGCCGCGCGCGGCCTGGGCGATGTGGGCGATGACTTCTTCGCGGCGCGCGTCCGAGACCAGCTTGGTCAGGACCGGCGTGCGCCCCGGCGGCAGTTCGTCGATGACGGACACGTCCAGGTCGGCGAAGAAGGTCATGGCCAGCGTGCGGGGTATGGGCGTGGCGCTCATGTTGAGCTGATGCGGCACGATGCGCCCGCGCACGGTTTCGCCCTTGCGGGTGAGCGCCAGGCGCTGGCCGACGCCGAAGCGGTGCTGTTCGTCGACGATGGACAGGCCCAGGCGGTGGAATTCGACATGGTCCTGGATCAGGGCCTGGGTGCCGACCACCAGTTGCACGCTGCCGTCGGCGGCGGCGGCCGCTGCTTCGCGGCGCGCCTTGGCGGTGAGGCTGCCGCTGAGCCAGGCGACGTTGACGCCCAGCGGCTGCAGCCAGGACACCAGCTTGCGGAAGTGCTGTTCGGCCAGGATTTCGGTGGGCGCCATCAGCGCAACCTGGGCGCCGCCGGCGATGGCCTGGGCGGCGGCGATGGCCGCCACCACGGTCTTGCCGCTGCCCACGTCGCCCTGCAGCAGGCGGTGCATGGGGTAAGGCTTGGCCAGGTCGGCCGAGATTTCCTGGACCACGCGCTGCTGCGCGCCGGTGAGCTTGAACGGCAGCGCTTCGTACAGGCGCGCGACCAGGCCGCCGGGTTCGTTGCGCACGGGCAGCGCCTCGGCTTCCTTGACGCGGCGCGCGGCGCGCGCGGCCGCCAGCGAGAGCTGCTGGGCCAGCAGTTCGTCGAACTTGATGCGCCGCCAGGCCGGATGCACGCGGTCCAGCAGCGCGGCCTCGGATTCTCCCTGGGCGGGCGTGTGCAAGGCGCGGATGGCGGGCTCGAAAGGCGGCAGGTCGTAGCGGGCGCGGGCGGCTTCGGGCAAGGTGTCCGACAGGTCGGCGCGGTCCAGCGCCTGCGCGATGGCGCGGCGCAGCGTCAGTTGCGGCAGCCCTTCGGTGCTGGGATAGACGGGGGTCAGCGCGGTGGGCAGCGGCGCGTCGGCGCTGGTCATGCGCGGGTGGATCATCTCGCGGCCGAACAGGCCGCCGCGGACTTCGCCGCGCGCGCGCAGGCGCTTGCCCACGGTGACTTGTTTCTGCTGGCTGGGATAGAAGTTCAGCCAGCGCAATTGGAGTTCGCCGCTCTCGTCGGCCAGGGTGGCGGTGAGCTGGCGCCGAGGGCGGTACAGCACCTCGGATTTGGTGATCTCGCCTTCGACCTGGGCCGGAAAGCCGGGTCTGAGCGTGGAGATGGGGACGACGCGGGTTTCGTCTTCGTAGCGCAGCGGCAGGTGCAGCACGAAGTCCTCGGGCAGCACCAGGCCCAGGTTACGGAGCTTGCGCTCCGTATCCGTCATGGCCTTGCCGGCGCCTTGGGTGTCGGCGCCGGATCGCTTGGAGGCTGCTGCCGCGGCCGGCATGAAGAAATAGACCCCCCTGGGTGCGAAACGTCCCGGGCGGGTCCTACAGGACCAGGATGGCTTCGACCTCGAACTGCGCGCCCTTGGGCAGGCTGGCCACGCCAATGGTGGAGCGCGCCGGGAACGGCTGCGGAATGATCTCGGCCATGATGGCGTTGGCGGCGGTGAACTTGCCCAGGTCGGTCAGGAACAGCGTGAGCTTGACGACGTTGTCGAGCGTGCCGCCGGCCGCCTTGATGACTTCCTGCATGTTGGCGAAGGCCTGGCGCACCTGGGCGTCGAAGTTCTCGGAGACGAGGTCGCCGGTGCCCGGTTCGAGGCCGATCTGGCCCGAGAGGTAGACAGTCTTGGTGCCGCTTGCGGCAACCGCTTGCGAGTAAGGGCCGACCGCGGCGGGCGCGGTGTCCGTATGGATGATTTGCTTGCTCATGGGCGGAATCCTTGGGTGACGGATAGAAGCTACAACTATCGAAGTTTAAACAGCAATAGACATTCGCGAAAGTGGCGGAATGCCCGGTCCCTGATCGATATCTCCCCTGTGCTCGCGCAGCAGGTCGTACAGCGCCTGCGCGGCCACCGACAGCGTGCGGCCCTTGCGCCGCACCAGGTAGAGCGGCCGGGTCAGCGCCTTGCCGGCCAGCGGCACGATGCGCAGGTCCGGGCCGCCGAAATGGAACAGCGTCATGGCGGGCACCACCGAAATGCCCAGGCCGGCCCGCACCAGGCCGGTGGCGGTGGCCAGGTGCTCGACCTCGAAGACCGGCGCCGGCGCGTCGGCGCCGAAGGCCTGGTCCAGATGCTTGCGCACGCTGCTGCCGCGCGCCAGGTGGATCAAAGGATAGCGCAGGATGTCGCGCAGCCGGACGGCGCCGGCCTGCGCCAGCGAATGGTCGGCGCGGCACACCAGGTAATAGCGGTCGGCGTGCAGGAATTCGCTGTCCAGGTCGGCCATGTCGGGACGCCGCGAGGCCACGGCGAAATCCACCTGGCCGCCCTGCACCATGTCCAGGCACGGGTCGAGCAGCGCGTCGCGCAGGTCCACCACGATGCCGGGGTGGGCCTCGCGAAAGCGCGCCAGCAGCCCGGGCAGCCAGCCCGCGGCCAGCGAGGGCAAGGCCGCCAGGGCCACGCGCCCGCGGCGCCGCGCGGCGTGGTCGCGCAGGTCGTCCATCACCAGTTCCATGTCGGCCAGCAGCCGCCGCGCGGTGGCGTCGAGGATGCGCCCTTCGGCGGTGAGTTCGACGTTGCGGGTGTCGCGGTCGAACAGGCGCAGGCCGGCGCTGTCTTCCAGCTGCCGGATCAGCGCGCTGAAGGCCGGCTGCGTCAGATGGCAGCGCTGCGCCGCGCGGGTGAAGTGCTTTTCTTCGGCCAGGGCCACGAAGGCGCGCAGCTGGCGGGCAGATAGATTCATGGCTTTTCTTTATGAATTGATCTGATCTTTCTATTTTACTGATTAGCTGGCGCTGCCTATAGTGGCCGCATACAGTGAATTCACCAGGCGGTTTTCTCTATGCCTTCAAGCTCTCCCCTGCTCATCGGCTGCGCGTCCGGGTTCTCCGGCGACCGCAGCGACGGCGCCGCGGCCGTGGTGCGCACGCTGGCCGCCCGCGGCGGCGGCGTGCTGATCTTCGAGACCCTGGCCGAGCGCACGCTGGCGCTGGCGCAGCTGGCCCGCAATGACGACCCGGAACGCGGCTACGAGCCGCTGCTGGACGAACTGGTCGGGCCGGTGCTGGGCGACTGCCTGCGCCGCGACATCAGCATCGTGGGCAATTTCGGCGCGGCCAATCCGGCCGGCGCGGCGCGCCGCATCGCCGCGCTGGCCCGGAAGCAAGGCCTGCCGGCGCCGCGCATCGCGGTGGTGCATGGCGACGCGCTCACCAGCGCCACGCAGCGCGATGCCCTGCGCCAGCGCCTGGGCGCGGCGCTGGACGGGCTGGACGTGGTCAGCGCCAATGCCTATCTGGGCGCGACCGAGATCGCCGAGGCGCTGGCCGCGGGCGCGCAGGTGGTGGTGGCCGGCCGCGTGTCCGACCCGTCGCTGACGCTGGGACCGGCGCTGGCCCATTTCGGCTGGCGGCTGGATGACTGGCCGCGCCTGGGCCGCGCCACCATGGCCGGCCATATGCTGGAATGCGGCCTGCAGGTGACGGGCGGCTATTTCTGCGTGCCGGGCCTGAAGGACGTGCCCGACGTGCACGCCGCCGGTTTCCCGATAGCCGAGATCCATGCCGACGGCGAGTTCACGATCGGCAAGGCCGACGCCACCGGCGGCATGGTGGATGCGCGCACGGTCAAGGAACAGCTGCTGTACGAAGTCCACGACCCGGCGCGCTATCTGACGCCGGACGTGGTGGCCGATCTGAGCCAGGCTACGGTGGAGGAACTGGGCGGCGACCGCGTGGCGGTGCGCGGCATTACCGGCCATGCGCGGCCCGACGAACTGAAGGTGAACGTCTGCTACCGCGGCGGCTGGCTGGCCGAGGCCGAGATTTCGTACGCGGGCGTGCAGGCCGAGGCCCGTGCGCGGCTGGCCGCGGACATCGTGCGCAAGCGCGTCAATCCGGCGCTGCGGCTGCGCGCCGACCTGATCGGCGCCATCAGCATCCTGGGCGACGACGCCGGCGAGATGCGCCGCGCCCTGCCCGAGGGGCATGCGCGCGACGTGCGCCTGCGCATCGCCACCGAACACCTGGACCGCAAGCTGGCCGAGAGCGTGCTGCGCGAGGTCAACGCGCTCTATACCTGCGGCCCGGCCGGCGGCGGCGGCGTGCGCACCGCGCTGCGCCCGCGGCTGAACATGCTGTCCTGCACCCTGCCCCGCGCCGCCGTGCCCAGCGGCTGGTCTTTTCTTGATGAGGCCGCGCAATGAGCCCCGAGCTGGTTTCCGTGCCCCTGTACCGCCTGGCGCACAGCCGTTCCGGCGACAAGGGCGATATCTCCAATCTCAGCCTGATCGCCTGGGACCCCGAATGCTATGAGGTACTGGCCGCCCAGGTCAGCGAGGCCCGGGTCGCGGCCTGGTTCGGCTACCGGCGCCCGAAGCGGGTGACCCGCTACCTGCTGCCCACGCTGCACGCCATGAATCTGGTGCTCGAAGGCGTGCTGGACGGCGGAGTCAACGACGCACTGAATCTCGACACGCACGGCAAAAGCCTGTCGTTCCGTTTGCTGGACATGGCGGTGGACGTCAGCCCCGAGCTGGCCAGCCGGCTGCCCGACATCCCCGGCGACCGCCCAGCGGCCGCCTGATTGCAGTCCTTATAAGAAACACCACAGGAGACACCTATGCGCATTGCTTTCAAGGGCCGCCTGGCCCTGCTCCTGGCCGCCGCCCTGCCGCTGCCGGCCCTGGCCCAGTTCCCGGCCAAGCCCATCACCTTCATCGTGCCGTTCGCGGCCGGCAGCGCCACCGACCAGATCGGCCGCGCCATCGGCCAGGGCGTCACCGAACAGACCGGCCAGGCCGTCGTCATCGAGAACAAGCCGGGCGCCAGCGCCATGATAGGCGCGGCCGCCGGCGCGCGCGCCACGCCCGACGGCTATACGGTGCTGATCACCACCAACACCACCCATGCCGCCAACGAGCACCTGTACAAGAGCCTGACCTACGATCCGGTCAAGGACTACGCGCCGCTGACCCTGCTGGGCAAGGGCGGCCAGATCATGGTGGTCAACCCCGCCTCCCCGGCCAAGACGGTGGGCGAGTTCCTGGCGCAGGCCAAGAAGCAGCCCGGCAAGCTGAGCTTCGGCAGCGGCAGTTCCAGCAGCCGCATCGCCGGCGAGCTGCTGCAGCAGATGGCCGGCATCCAGCTGCTGCACGTGCCGTACAAGAGCAATCCGCTGGCGGTCACCGACCTGCTGGGCGGCCAGATCGACATGATGATCACCGACACGGCCACCGGCCTGCCCCAGGTGAAGTCGGGCAAGCTGCGCGCGCTGGGCGTGACCGGCACGGCGCGCTCCGCCCTGGCGCCCGACGTGCCCACCATCGCCGAAGCGGGCGTGCCGGGTTACGAGATGGGTTACTGGTTCGCGGCCTATGCGCCGGCCGGCACGCCGCCGGACGTGGTCAAGCGCCTGAATGAATTGCTGGTGAAGGCCACCCAGAGCGCGGCCGCCAAGCAGTTCTATACGCAGACCGGAACCGATCCCGCCACGTCGACGCCGGCGGAACTGGCGCAGTTCCAGCAGGGCGAGTCGAAGAAGTGGGGGGAGATTATCAAGAAGGCGGGGATACAGCCGGAATAAGGAAACGGGTCCATGTTTCCCGTAGGATGGGTATAGCGCGAGAGAGATTTCACAAGAACTCGAATATCAAGCGCGCGAAACCCATCATTACCCAACAAAAAACCCATCGCCATATACGCGATGGGTTTTCTGTTTTCTTCCGGACAAGCGCAGCGGCTTATTTGTCCACGAACGCCCGTTCGACGACGTAGTCCCCCGGCTGGCCCACGCCCGGCGAGACGACGAAGCCGCGCTTGTCCAGCATGGCGCTGATGTCGGCCAGCATATGCGGGCTGCCGCAGATCATGGCGCGGTCGGTTTCGGGATTGATCTGGGGAATGCCGATGTCCTCGCAGAGCTTGCCGCTTTCCATGAGCTCGGTAATGCGGCCCTGGTTGCGGAACGGCTCGCGCGTGACGGTCGGGTAATAGACCAGCTTTTCGCGCACCACGTCGCCGAAGAATTCGTTGTTTGGCAGTTCGCGTTCGATGAAGTCGGCGTAGGCCAGTTCGCTGACCCAGCGCACGCCGTGCACCAGGATGACCTTGTCGAAGCGTTCGTAGACGTCCGGGTCCTTGATGATGCTCATGAAGGGCGCCAGGCCGGTGCCGGTGCCGAACAGGAACAGGTGCTTGCCGGGCTTGAGGTCGTCGACCACCAGCGTGCCCACCGGCTTGCGGCTGACCAAGATGGTGTCGCCCTCTTTCAGGTGCTGCAGGCGCGAGGTGAGCGGGCCGTTCTGCACCTTGATGCTGAGAAATTCGAGGTTTTCTTCGTAGTTGGCGCTGGCGATGCTATAGGCCCGCAGCAGCGGCTTGCCTTCGACTTCGAGGCCGATCATCACGAAGTGGCCGTTGTGGAACCGCAAGGCCGCGTCACGCGTCGTGGTGAAGGAAAACAGGGTGTCGTTCCAGTGGTGCACGCTCAGTACGCGCTCAGTATTGAAAGCAGCCATGTCGCATCTAGTTAGGGGCGGACGGCCCCCGGGCGTTGGGCCCGGCTTGCGCCGCGGGGTCAGGTCCCTACCGCACAAAAGACGCGGCAGGCATTAGGGTTGACCCTATTCTACAGGGTCTCGATGATAATTGCTCTCATTATTCCGTAATACCCTTATGCCGTCTTGATGGGGATCAATGGATCGGCGCGTCCACTGACAGATAGTTGAATGACGCAAAGCTTCCTGGTATCGTCGCCTTCCAATTTGATAATCATTTTCGTTAGCAGACCGTTTTTGAGCAGCAGCAAGACGCCCGGCGCGGCTTGCTGCCGCAGCCCTAGCCGGAGCCCCTCCTCATGATCAAGCGTCCCCAATTGAATTCGCTGCTGCGCGCCCTGGCGCTGGCCGGCGCAGCCGCCTTCACCGTGTCGGCCAACGCCGCCGAGGAAGTCAGCCTCTACACCACCCGCGAGCCCAAGCTGATCCAGCCGCTGCTCGACGCCTTCACGAAGGAAAGCGGCATCAAGGTCAACACCGTGTTCGTCAAGGACGGCCTGCTCGAGCGCGTCAAGGCCGAGGGCGCCAAGTCGCCGGCCGACGTGCTCATGACCGTGGACATCGGCAACCTGCTGGACCTCGTGGACGGCGGCGTGACCCAGTCGATCAAGTCGCAGACCCTGGAATCGGTGATTCCCGCCAACCTGCGCGGCGCCGACGGCAAGTGGTATGCGCTGTCGCTGCGCGACCGCGTGCTGTACGTGGAAAAGGACCTGAAGCTGGAGAGCTTCCGCTACGAAGACCTGGCCGACCCGAAGTGGAAGGGCAAGGTCTGCATCCGCTCGGGCCAGCATCCCTACAACACCGCGCTGGTCGCCTCCATGATCGCGCATGACGGCGCCGAGGCCACCGAGAAGTGGCTGCGCGGCGTCAAGGCCAACCTGGCCCGCAAGGCCGCCGGCGGCGACCGCGACGTGGCGCGCGACATCCTGGGCGGCATCTGCGACATCGGCCTGGCCAACGCCTACTACGTGGGCCACATGAAGAACGCGCAGCCCGGCACCGACGCGCGCAAGTGGGGCGACGCCATCAAGGTCGTGCGCCCCACCTTCGCCAACGCCAAGAGCGGCGGCACCCACGTGAACGTCAGCGGCGCGGCCGTGGCGGCGCACGCGCCCAACAAGGCCAACGCGATCAAGCTGCTGGACTTCCTGGTTTCCGAACCGGCCCAGGCCCTGTACGCGCAGGCCAACTACGAGTATCCCGTCCGCAAGGGCGTGAAGCTGGACCCCGTCGTCGCCAGCTTCGGCGAGCTGAAGGTGGACCCGCTGCCGCTGACCGAGATCGCCAAGCACCGCAAGCAGGCCAGCGAACTGGTGGACAAGGTCGGTTTCGACAACTGATAAGCTCCCGGCGTGCCGCGCCATGCCGCGCGGCCGCGCCTTGGGGCAGTAACAGGCGCGCGGACGTTTTTTGCCGGTCCGCGCGCAGGGCCTGCTCCCCTCTTTCGCGGGGGAGCAGGCCTTGCCTTTGATGCCATCGACTTTGAAGCATGCACACAGAATCTTTGCCCCGGCCGCTGCGTCTGCGCTGGACTGAACGCGGGGCCGGCTGGCTGGCCGGCGCCGCCCTGATCGCGCTGGCCGTGCTTGCGCCCGTCCTGACGCTGGGCTGGTGGGCGCTGGGCGGCGAACTGGCCCACTGGCAGCACCTCGCCCACTATGTATTGCCGCAGGCGCTGGCCAATACCGCCATGCTGCTGGCCGGCGTGGGCGTGGTGGTCACGCTGCTGGGCACGGGCGCCGCCTGGCTGGTGACGGCCTATGAGTTCCCCACCCGCCGGGTGCTGACCTGGGCGCTGCTGCTGCCGCTGGCGGTGCCGACCTACATCATCGCCTTCGCCTATCTGGACCTGCTGCATCCGATCGGCCCCATCCAAAGCGCGATCCGCGCGCTGCTGGGCTACGACAGCCCGCGCCAGTTCCGCCTGCCCGACCTGCGCTCGATCTACGGCGCGATCTTCGTGCTGGGCTTCGTGCTGTATCCCTATGTCTATCTGAGCACCCGCGTCATGTTCATGACGCAGGCCGCCAGCCTGCTGGAAGCCGCCCGCACGCTGGGCGCTGGCCGCGTGGCGGTGTTCTGCCGCGTGGCCCTGCCGCTGGCCCGCCCCGCCATAGTGGTGGGCGTGAGCCTGGCGCTCCTGGAAACCCTGAACGATATCGGCGCCTCGGAATTCCTGGGCGTGCAGACGCTGACGGTATCGGTCTACACCACCTGGGTGACGCGTTCGGACCTGGCCGGCGCGGCCCAGATCGCGCTGACCATGCTGGCGATCGTGATCGGCCTGATCCTGCTGGAGCGCCACGGGCGCAAGCGCCAGCGCTACGCCAATACCCAGCGCATGCGCCCGATGCAGCCACGCCGGCTGCGCGGCACGGCCGCCGCGGCCGCGGTGGCGCTGGGCTGGATTCCGGTGCTGACCGGCTTCGTCGCTCCGGCGCTGTACCTGGTGGTGGAAACCTACAAGCGCCTGCATCTGGTGGGCGGCGTGTCGGACCAGTTGCTCAGGGGCTTGAGCAATACGCTGATCGTGGCCTTCAGCGCCACGCTGGTGACGCTGCTGTGCGGGCTGGTGGTGGCCTGGGCCGGACGCACGCTGCGCGAAAGCTCGGGCTTCAATCCGGGCCGCGCCTGTGCCCGCATCGCCAGCCTGGGCTACGCGGTGCCCGGCACCGTGCTGGCCATCGGCCTGCTCACCCCTTTCGTGTGGATCGACACCGCGGTCGCCAAGGTGTTCGGCACCGGCGGCCTGTTCCTGATGGGCTCGATGGGCGCGCTGGTGTGCGCCTACGCCATCCGCTTCCTGGCCATCTCCACCGGGGCGCTGGAAGCCGGCCTGGCGCGCATTCCGCCTTCGCTCGAACAGGCTTCGCGCCTGCTGGGCGAAAGCTCGGCCGGCACGCTGCGCCGCGTGCACCTGCCGCTGTTGCGCCCGGCGCTGGCCGCCAGCGCGCTGCTGGTGTTCGTGGACGCCATGAAGGAGCTGCCGGCCACGCTGCTGCTGCGCCCGATGAATTTCGACACGCTGGCCACCTGGCTTTATGCGGAAGCCGCCCGCGGCACGTACGAGGAAGGCGCCGTGGCGGCGCTGGCCATCGTGCTGGCCGGCCTATTTCCCGTCATTCTGCTGGCGCGGACCAATCTGAAAATGGGACATTGATCATCGTGCCCGATCTGTTAGAACTCGATCACCTTTCCCTAGCCTACGACACGCCCGCCGGCCTCAAGCCCGTGGTGCAGGACCTGACGCTGGGGCTGCCCGTGGGCCATATCGGCTGCCTGCTGGGCGAATCCGGCTGCGGCAAGACCACCGTGCTGCGCGCCATCGCCGGCTTCGAGCCGGTGCGCGCCGGCCGCATCCTGCTCGACGGCGCCGTGATCTCCTCGCCCGCCGTGCAGGTGGCGCCCGAGCTGCGCCGCGTCGGCATGATGTTCCAGGACTACGCCCTCTTCCCGCACCTGACGGTGGCGCTGAACGTGGCCTTCGGGCTGCGCAAGCTGGCGCGCGCCGAGCGCGCCCGCCGCGTCGAGGAAATGCTGGAACTGGTGGGCCTGGCGCATGCGGCCAACAGCTACCCGCACGAGATTTCGGGCGGGCAGCAGCAGCGCGTGGCCCTGGCGCGCGCGCTGGCGCCCTCGCCCGACCTGCTGCTGCTGGACGAACCGTTCTCCAACCTGGACGTGGACACGCGCGAGCGGCTGGCCTTCGAGGTCCGCGACATCCTCAAGAGCACCGGCCACACGGCCATCCTGGTCACGCACAACCAGGCCGAGGCCTTCGCCATCGCCGACCGCATCGGCGTCATGGCCAAGGGCTGCGTGGCGCAGTGGGACACGCCCTACAACCTGCACCACCATCCCGCCAACGACTTCGTGCGCGATTTCATCCGCCGCGAGGCGCTGGAAGAGCGGCGCGAGCAGGCCTACGCCCGCGGCCGCTGATTTCCCTCAGTCCGCCGACAGCTTGACCTTCTGCGACAAGGCCTTGAAGGCCTCGTACTGGCTGCGGGTCAGGCGCTCGACCTCTTCGGGCGTGGAGCCGTAGGGCATGAAGCCGGCCTGCTCCAGCTTGTTCTTGACCTCGGGCAGCGCCAGCGCCCACTGGAACGCCTCGCTCAGCGCGCGGGTCGCCTCGGGCGGCATTTTCGCCGGGCCATAGACGGCGAACCACGGGTCCACCACCGCGGCCTCATAGCCCAGCTCGGCCAGCGTCGGCACCTCGGGCAGCGCGGGCGCGCGCTTGCTGCCGGTGACCGCCAGGGCCCGCACCTTGCCTGCCTTGATGTGCGGCAGCGAGGCCGGCAGGTTGTCGAACATCACCGGCAGGTGTCCGCCCAGCAGATCGTTCAGGCCCGGGGCGCTGCCCTTGTACGGCACGTGCTGCATGCCGGCACCGGTGAGCTGGTCGAACATGACGCCGGCCAGGTGCATGGAGGTGCCGGTTCCCGGCGTGCCGTAGGACGTGCCCGGGTGCTGCTTGGCGTAGGCCACCAGGTCCTTGACGCTGCCGACCTTCAGGGCCGGGCCGGTTTCCAGCACCACGGTGGACGCGCCCAGCATGCTGACGCCGGTGAAGTCCTTGGTGGGATCGAACGGCATCGACGGATAGACGAAGGGATTGAGCGCGTTGGTCGAGATCGCGCCGAAGCCTATGGTGTAGCCGTCGGGCGCGGCCTTGGCCACGGCGTCCATGCCGATGTTGCCGCCCGCGCCCGGACGGTTCTCGACGATGACGGGCTGGCCCAGTTTTTCGGCCACTTTCTGGCCGGCCGTGCGCGCCACCAGGTCGGTGGTGCCGCCGGCGGTGTACGGAACGATGAAGGTGATCGGCTTGGCCGGATAGCCGGCGGCGAGCGCCGCCGAGGCGCCGTGGATCAGCGCCAGCGCGGCCAGGCCGCGCAGCGCGTTGACGGTATAGCGATGCATGGTGTCTCCATCCCGGATTGTTGTTGAGTCGGGACGGGCATCATACCGCCGCGCCGGGCCGTTCAGGCGCGCGGCGCGGGCAGCGGGATGTACTCGGTTTCGTCGCCGGGCACCACCTGGTCGAAGCGGTTGCGCTGCCAGTCCTGCTTGGCCTGTTCGATGCGGTCCTTGCTGCTGGAGACAAAGTTCCACCAGACGAAGCGCGGGCCGTCCAGCGGCTCGCCGCCCAGCACCGCGAAGCGCGCGGCGGTCTTCGCGCGGATCTGCACCGGCCGGCCCGGCGCGAAGACAATGAGACGCCCGCCTTCGAATTCCTGGCCGTCGACTTCCACGTTGCCTTGCGACACATAGGCCGCGCGCTCTTCATGCTCGGCCGGCAGCACCACGGTGGCGCCGGCCTGCAGCTGCAGGTCGCCGTAGAACAGCGGCGACAGTGTCTTGACGCCCGAAGTCTTGCCGAACAGCGAGCCGGCCACGACCTGGGCGCGCACGCCCTCGCCTTCGACCACCGGCTGCACGTCCAGCCCGTAGTGCGTGAAGCCGGGATCGGTTTCCTCGTGGGCCTTGGGCAGGCCGACCCAGATCTGCAGGCCACAGAGCTTCTGCGACGACTGCCGGCTTTCGGGCGAGGAACGCTCGGAATGCACGATCCCGCGGCCCGCGGTCATCCAGTTGACCTCGCCGGGCAGGATGGTCTTGACGCTGCCCACGCCGTCGCGGTGCACCATCGACCCCTCGTACAGATAGGTCACGGTGGACAGGCCGATGTGCGGGTGCGGGCGCACGTCTATGCCGGAACCCGGGGCGAATTCGATCGGGCCCATGTGGTCCAGGAACACGAACGGGCCGACGGCGCGGCGCTGCGCCGAGGGGATGGCGCGCCGCACAGAAAACCCGCCCAGGTCGCTGGTGCGCGGGACGACCACGGTTTCGATGGCGCTATCGCCTGCTTCGGACAAGGTGGACATGATGAGACTCTCCGGGTGTGGAAGTTGGGGCCTGCGGCCATCTTAAAGCCTGCCGGGCGCGGGATCGCGCCCGGCTTGGCCTCATGCCAGGTCGAACACCAGCACTTCGGCGTTCTTGCCGCCGCTCAGTTCGACGCGATCGGCATCGGTGATGGCGGCCGCGTCGCCGGCCGCCAGCTCGACGCCGTTGACCACGATGCTGCCGCGCGCCACGTGCACCCAGGCGCGCCGGCCGGCGGCCAGTTCCAGCGTGGCCGATTCGGCGCCGTCGAACAGGCCGGCGTAGAGCCGCGCGTCCTGGTGGATCTTCATCGAGCCGTCGACGCCGTCGGCCGACACCAGGGCTTGCAGGCGGCCGCGCTTTTGCGCATCGCTGAACTCGCGCTCTTCGTACTCGGGCGCGATGCCGGCGACGTTGGGCTCGATCCAGATCTGCAGCATGTGCGTCTGCGTGTCGGGCGACGGGTTGAACTCCGAATGCATCACGCCGCGTCCGGCGCTCATGCGCTGCACGTTGCCGGGCAGGATGGTCGAGCCGCTGCCCATGCTGTCCTTGTGCGCGATCGCGCCATCCAGCACGTAGGTGATGATTTCCATGTCCCGGTGCCCGTGCGTGCCGAAGCCGCGGCCGGCGGCGATGCGGTCGTCGTTGATCACGCGCAGCGCGCCGAAACCCATGTGGGCCGGGTCGTAGTAGTTGGCGAATGAAAAGGTGTGGAACGAATCCAGCCAGCCGTGGTTGGCATGGCCTCGTTCGGCGGCGCGGCGTACGGTAAGCATTGCGGACTCCCTATTTCAATAATGTGAATGGTATTGCTGCCCAGCGGCCTCGGTTCGTGCCTGGATGCCTGGGCTGCAACACCGGCATGAGTGATATTGTGCGCTCGCCGGCGGCCAGATTCAGCGTTATATTTTGACGGAACCATTCAAATAAATTGAACACTACCGGCCATGCAACCGATCACCCCTGAACTCCTGATCCTGGTCGACGCGATCGCCCGCCACGGCAGCTTCGCCAAGGCCGCCCGCGAACTGGGCAAGGTGCCTTCGGCCGTCACCTATTCCATCCGCAAGCTGGAGGACGGGCTGGACGTGCTGCTGTTCGACCGTTCCGGCCACCGCGCGCTGCTGACGCCGGCCGGCGAGACGCTGCTGCGCGACGGCCGCCACGTGCTGCAGTCGCTCGACGACCTGGCCTGCCGCGTCAAGCGCATCGCCACGGGCTGGGAGGTGGAGTTGCGCATCGCCGTCAGCGCGGTGCTGCCCTGGCGTCCGCTATACGACCTGATCGAGGAATTCCAGGCGCTGGAAAGCGCCACCACGCTGCGCTTTTCCAGCGAAGTGCTGAGCGGCGCGTGGGACGCGCTGACCGGGGGCCGCGCCGACCTGGCGATAGGCGCCGGCGCGGCCGGCGAACCCACCGGCCCGTATCGCTCGCAGGCCATGGGCCAGATGCAGTTCGCGTTCTGCGTGGCCGCGCATCATCCGCTGGCGAGCCTGCCGCAGCCGCTGTCGCGCGCCGACGTCATGCGCTATTGCGCGGTGGTGGTGGCCGACACCTCGCGCAACCTGCCGCCGCAGACCCGCGGCATCCTGGCCGAGCAGCCCACGCTGGTGATGCCCACGATGCAGGCCAAGATAGACGCCCAGGTGCGCGGCCTGGGCTGCGGTTATCTGCCGCTGACGCTGGCCGCGCCGTACCTGGCGCAAGGCGTGCTGGTGGCGTGCGAAACCGACGAAGGCATGTCGCCGACGGAACACCTGGCCTACGCCTGGCGCGCCGAGGCGCCGGGCGAGGCCTTGAAATGGTGGCTGCAGAAGCTGAAATCCCCGCGGCTGTGCGAAAGCCTGCTGGGCCTGGGCTGAGGCGTCCGCCGGTGGGCGGGCTTATTCGTCCTCGATGCCCAGGTCGCGCAGCTTGCGGGTGATGGTGTTGCGGCCTATGCCCAGGCGCGAGGCGGCCTCGACCCGGCGGCCGCGGCTGGCGTCCAGCGCGCTTTGCAGCAGGATTTTCTCGAACTGGCGGGTCAGCGTGGCCATGACCGCGGGTTCGCCGCGCTCGAGCCGGTATTGCGCGTCGCGCAGCAGCGAGTCCTGCCAGTTGCGCGCCGCGGCCTCGTCCTCGGCCGGCGCAGGCGCGGCCAGCACGGTGCCGCCGCCGGCCACGGGCACGGCCGGGCGCGGCGCGGGGCTGGCGTACGGCGGGTGCTCCATGGCGCGGATCTCCGGCGGCAGGTCGGCCGGCTCCACCGTCTGGCCCGGCGCCATCACCGTCAGCCAGTGGCAGAAGTTCTCCAGCTGGCGCACGTTGCCGGGAAAGTCGAACTTGGTCAGCACCGCCAGCGCTTCGGGCGTCAGGCGCTTGACCGGCACGCCCAGCGCGCGAGCGCTGGCGCTCAGGAAGTGGGCGGCCAGGGCCGGAATGTCCTCGGTCCGTTCGCGCAGCGGCGGCAGCCGCAGCCGGATCACGTTCAGGCGGTGGAACAGGTCTTCGCGGAACAGGCCCTGCTCGACCCGCTGCTCCAGCGGCTGGTGGGTGGCGGCCACGATGCGCACGTCGACCCGCACCGGTTGCGCGCCGCCCACGCGGTAGAAGCTGCCTTCGGCCAGCACGCGCAGCAGGCGCGTCTGCAGTTCGATCGGCATGTCGCCGATTTCGTCCAGGAACAGCGTGCCGCCGTGCGCTTCCTCGAAGCGGCCGCGGCGCAGGCTGCTGGCGCCGGTGAAGGCGCCGCGCTCGTGGCCGAACAGTTCGGCTTCGAGCAGATCGCGCGGAATCGCGGCCGCGTTCAGCGCCACGAAGGGGCCGCCGGCCCGCACGCCGTGACCGTGCAGCGCGCGCGCCACCAGTTCCTTGCCGGTGCCGGATTCGCCGGTGATCAGCACCGTGACCTTGGACTGCGCCAGCCGGCCGATGGCGCGGAACACTTCCTGCATGGCGGTGGACGAGGACTGCGTCATCATCCAGCGTTCGTTGTTCTGGGCCGATTCGCCCTGCCCTTCGGCGCTCTCGGGCTGCGCCGATTCCTGGACGGCGCGCTGGATCAGCGCCACCGCCTCGTTCACGTCGAACGGCTTGGCCAGGTAATCGAAGGCGCCGCCCTGGAAGGCGGATACCGTGCTGTCCAGGTCGGCGAACGCGGTCATCACGATGACCGGCAGGCCGGCGTGGCGCTCCTTGAGCTGGCGTAGCAGTTCCAGGCCGTTGCCGCCGGGCATGCGGATATCGGACACCAGCGCGGCCGGCGTGTCGCGCGACAGCGCCTCCAGCACGTCGGCAGCCTGCGAGAAGCTGCGCGTGGGCACGCCGGCGCGCGCCAGGGCTTTTTCCAGGACCCAGCGGATGGCCTGGTCATCGTCGACGATCCATACGGGTTTCATCAGTGTGCGGGCTCCATCGGAAGAACCAGGCGAAACTCGGTGCGCCCGGGTCGGGATTCGAATTCGATGATGCCGCCGTGCTGCTGCACGAAGTCCTGGGCCAGGCTCAGGCCCAGCCCGGTGCCGCCGGCGCGCGCCGTCACCAGCGGATGGAAGATGCGGTCTCGGATATGGTCCGGCACGCCCGGACCGTTGTCGATGATGGACAGCTCCAGCGCCAGGCGGTGCTGCCTGTGCGCCAGCATGACCTGCCGCGCCACGCGGGTGCGCAGCGTGACCACACCGGGTTCGGTCTGCGGGCCCGCGGGCCGCGCGACCAGTTCCTGCGCGGCGTTGCGCGCCACGTTCAGGACGGCCTGCATCAGTCGGGCGGCATCGCCCTTCAGGTCGGGCATCGACGCGTCGTAGTCGCGCAGCAGCGTGACCTCGTTGCGGAACTCGGCCTGGATCAGCGCGCAGACGCGCTCGCAGATCTCGTGGATGTTCACCGGCCGCGCATTCAGCGGCACCCGCTGCGGGCCGCTCAGGCGGTCCACCAGCGCCTGCAGGCGGTCGGCTTCGGAAATGATGACCTGGGTATATTCGGCCAGCGCCGCGCTGGGCAGCTCGGCCTCCAGCAGTTGCGCGGCGCCGCGCAGCCCGCCCAGGGGATTCTTGACTTCATGCGCCAGGTTGCGCAGCAGTTCGCGGTGCGCTTCGATTTCGTCGACCAGGCGGTGGTTGCGGTCGGCCAGCACGCGCTGCTCGATTTCGCGGGTTTCTATCAGCACGGGCCAGCGCTGGCCCGTCAGCCCGACGGTGGTCACCGAGACCTCGACGGATTCCGCGGCGCGGCGCAGGCTGCCCAGCTGCCTGACGTCGCCGTAACGGCCGGCGGCGGCGCGATCGATGGAGGACTGTATGTTTTCCGGACTGTCGAACAGCGTGGCGGCGGAGTGCCCGCACAGCTGTTTGCGCGAGCGGCCGAACAAATCCTCGGCGGCCGCATTGGCGTATTCGATATGGCCGCGTTCGTTGACCAGGAAAACGGACGTCGCCAGCAGATCGAGAGCTTCTACATTCATTTTCTACATACCCGAATGTGAGGGGAAAGCGGCACCCGGCCCGCCCGCCGGGCGTGCGCCTGGCGGGCGTCGGACCGGGCCGCGAGCCGGCGGCGCCGGCGCGGCGGGCCCTGGTTTCTGCCCGTCACGCCGTTTTCCGCCGGCCGCAACCTCGGACGATCAGAGGCTGTAGTACATGTCGAATTCGACCGGGTGCGTGGTCATGCGCAGACGGTTCACGTCGCCCATCTTCAGGTCGATGTAGGCCGACAGCATGTCGTTGCTGAACACGCCGCCGCGGGTCAGGAACTCGCGGTCGTTGTCCAGCGCTTCCAGGGCCTGCTCCAGCGACGAGCACACGGTCGGGATCTTGGCGTCTTCTTCCGGCGGCAGGTCGTACAGGTTCTTGTCGGCCGGATCGCCCGGGTGGATCTTGTTCTGCACGCCGTCCAGGCCGGCCATCATCAGGGCCGAGAAGGCCAGGTACGGGTTGGCCAGGGGGTCCGGGAAGCGCGCTTCGACGCGGCGGCCCTTGGGGTTGCCCACGTACGGGATGCGGATCGAGGCCGAACGGTTGCGGGCCGAGTAAGCCAGCTTGACCGGGGCTTCGTAGTGCGGGACCAGGCGCTTGTACGAGTTGGTGCCGGGGTTGGTGATGGCGTTCAAGGCGCGGGCGTGCTTGATGATGCCGCCGATGTAGTACAGCGCGAATTCCGACAGGCCGGCGTAGCCGTTGCCCGCGAACAGGTTCTGGCCGTCCTTCCAGATCGACTGGTGCACGTGCATGCCCGAGCCGTTGTCGCCGACGATGGGCTTGGGCATGAAGGTGGCGGTCTTGCCGTAGGCGTGGGCCACGTTATGGATGATGTACTTGGTGATCTGCGTCCAGTCGGCGCGCTGCACCAGCGTGCTGAACTTGGTGCCGATTTCGAGCTGGCCGGCGCCGGCCACTTCGTGGTGGTGCACTTCGACCGGCACGCCCATCTGTTCCATCAGCAGGCACATTTCCGAGCGCATGTCCTGGAACGAATCGACCGGGGGCACGGGGAAGTAGCCGCCCTTCACGGCGGGACGGTGGCCGGTGTTGCCGCCTTCGAAATCCAGGCCGGTGGACCAGGAGGCCTCTTCCGACTTGATCTTGACGAAGGTGCCGGACATGTCGGTGTTCCAGGTCACGCCGTCGAACACGAAGAATTCGGGTTCCGGACCGAAGTAGGCGGTGTCGCCCAGGCCCGAGGACTTGAGGTAGGCTTCGGCGCGCTTGGCCAGCGAGCGCGGGTCGCGGTCATAGCCCTTGAGGTCCGACGGCTCGACCACGTCGCACGACAGGATCAGGGTCGGCTCTTCGCGGAACGGGTCCAGGTTGGCCGTGGCCAGGTCGGGGATGAGCAGCATGTCCGAAGCCTCGATGCCCTTCCAGCCCGGAATCGAGGAACCGTCGAAAGCCTGACCGCTTTCCAGCTTATCTTCGTCGATCGCGGAGGTGGGCACGGAAACGTGGTGCTCACGGCCGACCGTGTCGGTAAAGCGGAAATCCACGAATTTCACTTCGTTGTCGGCGATCTGTTTCAGGACGTCTTTCGGGCTTGCCATGTCATCTCCATTAGATAAAAGGGTCGAGGGCCTTGCCCGTCGACTGGCATAAACGATGAAGCAATATGCGTGCCAGCTTTCGTCCCCGGGATTGTCCGGGGACGAATATGCGGAGAAGTGAAAATGTAGCACCATATTGGTGCAAAGCGTGGGGCACGACTGCCCTACTCTGGTGCACACTTGCTACAGGAACATTTCCTGCAGATCATTGAGGAAGCGCCATCCCAGTGCGGTGGCCCGCAGCCGGGTCGGATCGGCGTCCAGCAGGCCCCGTTGCGAGGCCGCCTCCAATTGGTGCGCAATCACGGCCAGCGACAGGCCGGTGCGTTCCTCGAAGCTGCTGGCCGGCACACCCGCTTTCAGGCGCAGCGCGTTGAGCATGAACTCGAACGGCAGCTCGTCGGCCCCGACCTGGCGGCTTTCCGAGACATGGCTGCCGTCGCGGGCCAGCGCGGCCCGCATCCAGGAATCGGGACTGCGCAGCCGCGCCTCGCGCACGATGCGGTCGTGGAACGACAGCTTGCCGTGGGCACCCGGGCCGATGCCCAGGTAATCGCCGAATTCCCAGTAGTTCAGGTTGTGGCGGCAGCGCGCCCCCGGCCTGGCGTAGGCCGAGACCTCGTAGCGGTCCAGGCCGGCCGCGGCCAGTTCGGCCTCGATCGCGTCCTGCATGGCCGCGCTGGCGTCGTCGTCGGGCAGGTCCTCGGGTGGAAACTTCGCGAACACCGTGTTGGGCTCCATCGTCAGGTGATAGAGCGACAGGTGCTCGGTGCCGAAGGACACGGCCTCGCGCAGGTCGGCCACACAGGCTTCCTGGGTCTGCCCGGGCAGCGCGAACATCAGGTCCAGGTTGACGCGCGGCGCGGCGCGCTGCGCCATCTCGATGGCCTTTCTGGCCTGGGCGGCGTCGTGGATGCGGCCCAGCTTCTTGAGCTGGGCGTCGTCGAAACTCTGGATGCCGAGCGAAAACCGGGTCACGCCGCTGGCGGCGTAGTCGCGCAGGCGCCCGGCCTCGGCCGTGCCCGGATTGGCCTCCATGGTGATCTCGGCGTCGGGCCACAGGTTCAGGCAGGCGCGCAGCATGGCCAGCAGCTCGTCCAGGCCGGCGGCCGACAGCAGGCTGGGCGTGCCCCCGCCGATGAAGACCGACGCTACCTGTCGGCCCCAGATGGAAGGCAGCGCCTGCTCCAGGTCGCTGCGCAGCGCGTCCAGATAGGCGCGTTCCGGGATCTCGCCGCCTGGCGCGGCGTGCGAATTGAAATCGCAGTACGGGCATTTGCGCACGCACCAGGGTACGTGCACGTAGAGCGACAGCGGCGGCAGGCTGGTCAGCACCGAGCCGCCGGCCGGCCGCGGGCGCGATGCCGGCGCGCCCATATCGTTGCGGATGGGGATGATGATGGACATGCGTGCTTTATGCGTTGCCCAGCTTGCCCAGCAGTTCGCGCAGCGCGCGGGCGCGGTGGCTGACCTGGTTTTTCTCCTGCGGGTCCAGGCTGGCGGCGGTGAGCGCCAGGTCGGGCAGGTAGAAATGCGGGTCGTAGCCGAAGCCGTTGGCTCCTTCGGGCTGGTCGATGATCTCGCCGTGCCACAGGCCTTCGCCGATGAGCGGGCGCGGGTCGTTTTCCGAGCGCACCAGGGCCAGCACCGCCACGTACCAGGCGCTGCGGTCGGCCACGCCGGCCAGCTTTTCCACCAGCAAGGCGTTATTGGATTGGTCGGATTTTTCGCCGCCGTGCATCTGCGCGTAACGCGCCGAGTACACGCCCGGCGCACCGTCCAGCGCGGCCACGCACAGGCCGGAATCGTCGGCCAGGGCCGGCAGCCCGGTCAGGCGGCTGGCGTGGCGGGCCTTGGCCAGCGCGTTTTCGACGAAGGTGACGTGCGGCTCTTCGGCCTCGGGCACGTCCAGCTCGCCTTGGGGCACCAGTTCGATGCCCAGGGGCGCGAACAGGGCCGAGAACTCGCGCAGCTTGCCGGCGTTGTTGGACGCCAACACGACGCGGCGCAGGGAATCAGGGATCTTGGGAGAAGTCATAGCGCAAATTGTATAGGCGCGGCCAGACGCGCGCCGGCGCAACAAGCCGGACATAATTTCTTGTCATGATGGACAACTTGTCACTGAACGTATCTGAACGCACCGGCGATGGATCTCATCCCCAGCTCGTCCCGCCCGGCCGCGGCCCGCGCGACCTCCGCCCTTCCGGACCCCTCCTCTCCCATCAATCTCGCCGGCATATTGCGCCACCGCCTGCTGCATGCGCGCTACCAGCCGGTGATCGACCTGTCCCACAGCCGCGTCTATGGCCATGAAAGCCTGATCCGGGGGCCGGCCGACACCGCGCTGCATTTCCCCGACGCGCTGTTCGCCGAAGCGCGCCGCCAGGGCCTGCATCCGCAACTGGAGCTGGCCAGCTTCCGCGCCGGCGCCCAGGGCTTCCAGCGCCACGACGCCGCCGGCAAGCTGTTCCTGAACCTGTCCGGCTCGGCCCTGATCCATTACTGGAGCCTGTGGGGCGAGGACCTGCCGCGCCGCCTGCTCAAGGATTGCGAACTCGCGCCATCCAGCATCATCGTCGAACTGACCGAACAGGACTCGCTGGCCGAGCAGATGGACGAGGCCGCCTGCGCCTTCGCCTGTCTGCGCGAATTCGGCATGCGCGTGGCGCTGGACGACTACGGCGTGGGCAATTCGAACCTGCGGCTGTGGTCCGAGATGCAGCCGGACCTGGTCAAGATAGACCGCTACTTCTTCCACGGCATCGGCCAGGACGAGCGCAAGCAGCAGCTGGTGCGCGCCATACTGAAGGTCGCGCAGCACCTGGGCACCGCCGTCGTGGCCGAAGGCATCGAAACCGCCGAGGACCTGGCGGCCGTGCGCGAACTGGACATCCGCTACGCCCAGGGCTGGTTCCTGGGGCGGCCCGAGGAAACCCTGGTGACCGAGCTGGCCCCGCGGCTGCGCGACACGCTGCGGCAGCGCGCGCCCGCCTCGCCGCCGCCGCGCGCCGCCGGCGGCACCGCGGCCAGCCTGCGTGTGCAGGCGCCGGCCGCCCGGCTGCAGGAACACACCAACGACGACGTGCACCGGCTGTTCATCGAGCACAAGGAGATGCACGCGGTTGCGGTGGTGGACGCCGACAACCGGCCGGTGGGCATCATCAACCGGCGCGACTTCCTCGAACACTATGCGCAGCGCTACACCCGCGAGCTGTTCGGCCGCAACGCCTGCTCCAGCTTCATGAACGCCGAGCCGGTGCTGGTGGACCAGAACGTGTCCATCGACCAGCTCAGCCACGTGCTGATTTCCGAAGACCAGCGCTACCTGATGGACGGCCTGATCATCACCCGCGAGGGCCGCTACGACGGCCTGGCCACCGGCGAGACCCTGGTGCGCTCGGTGACCGAGATGCGCATCGAGGCGGCGCGCTACGCCAATCCGCTGACCTCGCTGCCCGGCAACATCCCCATCAGCCGCCACATCGCCGCGCTGCTCGAAGACGCGGACGACTTCACCATCTGCTATGGCGACCTGAACAATTTCAAGCCCTTCAACGACGTGTACGGCTATTGGCGCGGCGACGACATGATCATGCTGACCGCCGAGGTCATCAAGCGCCATTGCGACCCGCAGCGCGATTTCGTGGGCCACGTGGGCGGCGACGACTTCGTGGTGCTGCTGCGCAGCCCCGACTGGCTGGACCGCGCCCGCCGCATCATCGCGGAATTCAACGAGCGCGCCATCGACCTGTACGACGACGCTGGCCGCCGCAACGGCGGCATCGAGGCCGAGGACCGCTACGGCGTGCCGCGCTTCTTCCCTTTCGTGACGCTGGGCGTGGGCGCGCTGACCGTCACGCCGTCGCTATGCGAGCGCATCCGCCCGGAGGCCATCGCCTCGGCCGCCGCCCACGTCAAGCACAAGGTCAAGCATGGGAATCTGTCGCTGGTGACCGAGCGCTACGCCGGCGCCCCCCTGCCGAATCTCGATAGCTGAGGCCTGGGCCCCGGCGGCGATGCGGAACACCGCCACCGCCTGCCGCAGGCCCTGCGCCTGGGCTTCCAGCGCGGCGGCGGCCGCCGCCGTCTGCTCGACCATGGCGGCGTTTTCCTGGGTGGCGCGTTCGATGTCGGCCACCGCATCGTTGACCGAGGCGATGCCGGCGGCCTGTTCGGCCGTGGCGCTGGAGATCTCCGCCACCAGCTGGGTCACTCGGTCCACCGACACGACCATGTCGCGCATGGTGTCGCCGGCCAGGCCCACCTGGCGCACGCCGGCCTCGACCCGTTGCGCGGAATCCTCGATCAGGCCCTTGATCTCGCGGGCCGCCTGGGCGCTGCGTTGCGCCAGCGAGCGCACCTCGCCGGCCACCACCGCAAAGCCCTTGCCCTGCTCGCCGGCGCGCGCCGCTTCCACCGCGGCGTTGAGCGCCAGGATGTTGGTCTGGAACGCGATGCTGTCGACCACCGCGACGATCTCCTCGATGCGGCGGGCGCTGTCGGCGATGCCACGCATGCTGTGCACCACTTCTTCCACCGCCTGGCCGCCGCGCTGCGCGAGTTCGGTGGCGCCCAGCGCCTGGCGGCTGGCCTGGTCGGCGTTGCCGGCGGTGAGCTGCACGGTGTGGGACAGCTGCGTCAGGTTGGCGGCGGCTTCCTGCAGCGAATCGGCCTGGCGGGCGCTGCGCTCGGACATGTGGGCCCCGCCGGCGGCGATTTCGCTAGCGCCGGTATGGATTTCCTCGACCCCCTGCCGCACCGACGCCACCGCGGCCGACAGCCCGGTCTGCATGCGGCGCATGGCCGAGTACAGCACGCCGATTTCGTTGTCGCCGCGCATGGCGATGGCGCCGGTCAGGTCGCCGTCGGCGATGCGGTCGAAATGCGCGCCGGCCTCATTCAGCGGGCGCAGGATGCCGCGGCGAAACGCCAGCCGGATCAGCACGGCCAGGATCAGCACGGCCGCCAGCACGCCGGCGGCCACCGCGATCACGCTTTCCAGCGTACGGCTGGCCTCGGCCACCGCGGCCTGGCCCTGCGCCCGAGCGTAAGCCTGGTAGGCGTCGGCCTGCTTGACGTAGGCCGCGCCGCTGGCCGGCAGCACCTTGTCCACCAGCCGGTTCACCTCGATCCCGTTCCAGCCCTTGATGGCCGCCAGCATGGGCGCGAGCGTCTGGCCGGCGAAGGCCTCGTGGGCGGCCAGCACCTGGTCGAACAAGGGCTTGCCCTGCGCGCTGGCGTCCGGGTTGGCGCGCAGCCGGCCCAGGCTGGCGGCGGCCTGTTCCAGCAGTTCGGCGGCATGCGCCAGCGACTCGTCGCGCGCCTCCTGCAGGCCGCTTTCCATGGCCGTCTTGGCGTCGGTGAGCGCGGCGCGGGCCTGGAACAGCCGGCTGGTCATGTCCGCCAGGTCGCTGGCCCGCTCGATGCTGCCCCGGCCCAGCGCCTCGATGCCGGCGCGGTTGTCGCGCAGCACGACGATGCCGGCGGCCGCCGCCACCGCGAACAGCACCACAAACAACGCAAGAATGGCCGACAACGCCGTCGTGACCCTGATGTTTTTCCGCATATCCGTCCGTCAGTAACCTTGCCGCCCGCGGCGGCACCGGCGGAAATTATGGGTATGCAGTTTGGCAATTTCTTGACACAACCCGGCCTTACTCCTGACAAACGCCCGTCATGAAACTGCGCTTTTGCGAACAGGAACCCCGTATTAACCAATTGTGAATTGGCATGGCCGGCGCCTTGCGGCACATTCAACGCTGTACCGAACCATTACCACCCATCAGAAACAGCCTCATGCCCAACGCCCACGCCTACCAGGACATCCGCGAAGCCGTACGCGACCTCTGCGCCCAATTCCCCTCCGAGTACTTCCGCAAGATCGACGAAGAACGGGGCTACCCGGAAGCCTTCGTGCGCGCGCTGACCGAGGCCGGCTGGCTGGCCGCCCTGATCCCGCAGGAGTACGGCGGTTCCGGCCTGGGCCTGACCGAAGCCTCGGTCATCATGGAAGAGATCAACCGCAGCGGCGGCAACTCCGGCGCCTGCCACGGCCAGATGTACAACATGGGCACGCTGCTGCGCCACGGCTCCGAAGCCCAGAAGCGCGAATACCTGCCGCGCATCGCCGCCGGCGAACTGCGCCTGCAGTCCATGGGCGTGACCGAGCCCACCACCGGCACCGACACCACCAAGATCAAGACCACCGCCGTCAAGCGCGGCGACCGCTACGTGATCAACGGCCAGAAGGTCTGGATCTCGCGCGTGCAGCACTCGGACCTGATGATTTTGCTGGCCCGCACCACCCCGCTGGAGCAGGTCACGCGCAAATCGGAAGGCATGTCGATCTTCCTGGTGGACCTGCACCACGCCGTCAAGCACGGCATGACCATCCGCCCGATCCCGAACATGGTCAACCACGAGACCAACGAGCTGTTCTTCGACAATCTGGAGATCCCCGAGGAAAACCTGATCGGCGAGGAAGGCAAGGGATTCAAGTACATCCTGGACGGCCTGAACGCCGAACGCACCCTGATCGCCGCCGAGTGCATCGGCGACGGCTACTGGTTCGTCGACAAGGTCACCGCCTACGCCAAGGAACGCATGGTGTTCGGCCGTCCCATCGGCCAGAACCAGGGCGTGCAGTTCCCGATCGCGCGCGCCCACATCAACGTCGAGGCGGCCAGCCTGATGCGCTATGAGGCCTGCCGCCTGTTCGACGCGCACCAGCCCTGCGGCGCGCAGGCCAACATGGCCAAGCTGCTGGCGGCCGACGCGTCCTGGGAAGCGGCCAACGCCTGCCTGCAGTTCCACGGGGGCTTCGGCTTCGCCAACGAATACGACGTGGAACGCAAGTTCCGCGAGACCCGCCTCTACCAGGTCGCGCCGATCTCGACCAACCTGATTCTTTCCTACGTCGCCGAACACATCCTGGGCCTGCCCCGCTCCTTCTGACCATGACCGCAGCCAAAGACACCCCGCACCTGAGCGCCCAACTCGCGGCCTTTGCCGCCAATCTGCGCTACGAAGACATCCCCGCGCCGGTCCTGCGCCGCGCCGAAGACCTGTTGCTGGACTGCCTGGCGTCCATCCTGGCCGGCGCCTCGGCCCGCCCGGTGCAGGCCATCGAACGCTACGCCGCCGCCATGGGCCCGGCCGACGGCCCCAGCGAAGTCCTGATCACGCGCCGCCGCACCACGCCGCTGTTCGCCGCGATGGTGAACGCGGCCGCGGCCCACGTGGTCGAACAGGACGACGTGCACAACGGCTCCGTGTTCCACCCCGCCGCCGTGGTGTTCCCGCCCGCGCTGGCCGTGGCGCAGGCGCTGGGCCGCAGCGGCCGCGACCTGCTGGTGGCCGCCGTCGCCGGCTACGAGGTCGGCATCCGCGTGGGCGAATACCTGGGCCGCTCGCACTACAAGATCTTCCACACCACCGGCACCGCCGGCACGCTGGCCGCCGCCGTCACCACCGGACGCCTGCTCAACCTGTCGCCCGAAGCCATGCTGCATGCGCTGGGTTCGGCCGGCACCCAGGCCGCGGGCCTGTGGGAGTTCCTGCGCGACGCCGCCGACTCCAAGCAGCTGCACACCGCCAAGGCCGCCGCCGACGGCATCACCGCCGCTTACCTGGCGCAGGACGGCTTCACTGGCGCGCGCCACATACTGGAAGGCCCGCAGGGCATGGCGGCCGGCATGTCCACCGACGCCGATCCGGCGCGCCTGTGCGACCGCCTGGGCGAGCGCTGGGCCCTGGCCGAAACCTCGTTCAAGTTCCACGCCTCCTGCCGCCACACCCATCCGGCCGCGGACGCGCTGCAGCTGGCGCTGCGCGAGCACAAGCTGACCGAGGCCGACATCGAACGCGTCGTGGCTCACGTGCACCAGGGCGCCATCGACGTGCTGGGTCCGGTCGTCAACCCGCAGACCGTGCACCAGTCCAAGTTCTCGATGGGGACCGTGCTGGCCCTGATCGCGCGCCAGGGCCGCGCCGGCCTGGCCGAGTTCGACGCGGGCCTGGACGACCCCGGCGTCGCGGCCTTCCGCGGCAAGGTCGAAATGGAACTGGACCCGGAAGTCGACGGCGCCTATCCGCAGCGCTGGATCGGCAAGGTCACGGTCTACACCCGCGACGGCCGCCAGCTGCGCAGCCGTGTCGACGAACCCAAGGGCGACCCGGGCAATACCCTGAGCCGCGCCGAGATCGAGGACAAGACGCTCAGCCTGGGCCGCTACGCGGACGCCGCGACCGAAGCCGAACTGCGCGGGCTGATCGCCGCGATCTGGGGGCTGGAGAAGGCCGACAAGGTGGGGATGCTGCTGGCGCAGGGGTGAGGGGCGCGGCGTGACGCGCCACCCGCCTGCGCCCCGGCATCAGGCCAACGCCGCGCGCTGCGCCTGCACCAGCCTGCCGATCCCGGCCTCGGCCAGCACCAGCATCGTATCCAGCTCGGCCCGGGTGAAGGTCGCGCCCTCGCCCGTGCCCTGCACCTCCACGAAGGCGCCGGCGCCGGTCATGATGACGTTCACGTCGGCGTCGCAGGCCGAATCTTCCTGGTAGTCCAGGTCCAGCACCGCGCGGCCCTCGACCAGGCCCACCGACACCGCCGCCACCGCGTCGCGGATGGGATTGCTCGCGAGGTCGCCGCGCTTCATCAGCAAGGCCACCGCGTCGGCCGCCGCGACCCAGGCGCCGGTGATGCTGGCGCAGCGCGTGCCGCCGTCGGCCTGCAGCACGTCGCAGTCCAGGTGCAGCGTGCGCTCGCCCAGCGCCTTCATGTCGAACACCGCGCGCAGGCTGCGCCCGATCAGGCGCTGGATTTCCTGCGTGCGGCCGCTTTGCTTGCCGCGCGCCGCCTCGCGGTCGCCGCGGGTGTGCGTGGCGCGCGGCAGCATGCCGTATTCGGCGGTGACCCAGCCTTCCCCCTTGCCCTTCAGGAAGGGCGGCACCTTGTCCAGCACGCTGGCCGTGCACAGCACGTGGGTGTTGCCGGCCTTCACCAGCACCGAACCTTCGGCGTAGCGCGTGAATCCGCGTTCGAGGCTGAACGGGCGCAGTTCGTCGACGGCGCGGCCCGACGGGCGGGCGATGGTGGGGGCAGTGGTCACTGGCAGCTCCTGGGATGGCATGGATGGGGCGCATTGTACGGGCTGGGGCCGCAGGAACGCGCCGCTTGGAGTATCCTGCCGCGAGATACCCCGGTTCCAACGCCCCCGCCGGCCAGGCTGCGCCACGGCCGGCGGGCTTTGGCGCTACCGGGCCCCCGATACATGCATCACCAGGATACGCACACCATGATTCGCAGCATGACCGCCTTCGGCAACGCCCGCGCAGACCTGGAACAAGGCACGCTGGCGCTGGAACTGCGCAGCGTCAACAGCCGGTTCCTCGACCTGTACTTCCGCCTGCCCGACGAATTGCGCCACGTGGAGACGCCGCTGCGCGAACTCCTGACCGCCAATCTCGGGCGCGGCAAGGTCGAGATCCGCGTCTCCTATACGCGCAACGCCAGCGCCGACCTGTCCAAGCTCGATCCCGCCTGGCTCGAAGACCTGGCCGAACAATTGCAGGCCGCCCGCCGCATCCTGCCCGACATCGCCCCGCCGCGACTGGTCGAACTGTTCAACTGGCCCGGCCAGCGCGCCAATGACGCGCTGGACCCGCAGGTCTGGGGCGCGGCCTGCCTGCAGGCCGCCCGCCAGGCGCTGATCCAGCTGCAGGAAGGCCGCGAACGCGAAGGCGAGCGGCTGGCCGGCATGATGCGCGAGTGCGCCGACGGCGTGGCCCGCATCGTCGACACCGTCCAGGCCCACCTGCCCCAGCTGCTGGCCGACCATCGCGACAAGCTCGCCGCCAAGCTGCGCGAAAGCGTGGAATCGGCCTTCCCCGGCGGCTTCGCGCACATCACCGGCGCCGAGCTGTCCGAGCGCCTGTCGCAGGAGGCCAACCTGTTCGCCCTGCGCATCGACGTGGCCGAGGAACTGTCGCGCCTGCGCTCGCACCTAGAAGAACTGCGCCACCTGCTCACCGACGGCGGCGGCAAGCAAGGCGGCAAACACGGCGACAAGAAACCGGCCGGCAGCGCCGGCAAGCGCCTGGACTTCCTGTTCCAGGAAATGAACCGCGAAGCCAACACCCTGGGCTCCAAGGCCGGCAGCATGGACGTCACCCGCGCCGCCATGGACCTGAAACTGCTGATCGAGCAGATGCGGGAACAGGCGCAGAACATCGAATGATGGATCGGGCGGCTCACGCCGTGGCGTCCGAGGCGTTTCAGCGCCGGGCCGCCCGAGTCTCCGGTCAATTGCTCTTCCTTCCACTAATCCATTGGATTAAAATGAAACGCGTACCAAGCCATGCACGCGCAACGATCTGGCCAGCCTGGTCGAGATATTGGTGAGCATCTGGAAAGGGCGAGCGAAATCATGAGCACCGCATTCAACAGCATCAAGCAAGGCTTGCAGGAAGCGATTGCCCACGCCAAGGGCGACGCTCGTGGCGTGCGCGTGCATCGTCCCCGCAAGGTCGATGTGAAGGCCGTGCGCGCCAAAGTGGGCATGACCCAGGAGCAGTTCGCTGCTTGCTTCGGCTTTTCCACCGCGACCTTGCGGCACTGGGAGCGCGGCGACCGTTCCCCGAGAGGGCCGGCGCTGGTTCTGCTCAACGTGATCGAACGGAATCCCGAGGCGGTCATCGAAGCGCTCGCCTGAGTCATAAGCCTCAGTGCACAGACAACGCCCCGGCGGCCGCGCATGGCCGCCGGGGCGTTGTGCCGTTCATCTGGGAAAAATCCCAGAATTCGGGCGATCGGTAGCCATTTTTCCGCAGATGAATATATTGGTCGGCAGCAAATAAAGCTGTGACTGGCCGCTGGATCACGGCGCTTGCTACGCATCCCCTGCGACAACGGCGGCATCTGCGGAGACCAGATCATGAAAGCATTGCGCGCCATCCCGGCGCGGGCGCCGCGCCCGCGTTTTCTCCAACGACTGATACTGGCCATCGCATTGGCCGCGCCCGCCGCAGGCATCGCGCACGCCGCGGCCGCGGACAGGATCGGCGTCAACCTGCCGATGCTGACCTCGCCGTTCTGGCAGGCGTACAACGGCTACGTCCTGCAGTTCGCCAAGCAGCTCGAGGCCGACATCCTGGCGCCGGTCAATTCCAACCAGGACCCGGCCCAGCAGATCACCGACGTCTCCAACCTGCTCAATCTCGGCGCCAAGGGGCTGGTGGTCGCGCCGCTGGATTCGGCCGCCATCAGCCGCGCGCTCGAGCTGGCGGAACAGAAGAACGTGCCCGTCGTCGCCGTGGACGTGGCTCCCACCAGGGGCAAGGTGGCCATCGTGGTGCGCGCGGACAACCGCGCCTATGGCACCAAGTCCTGCCAATACCTGGGCGAGCACGTGAAATCGGGCAAGGTGGTGCAGATCATGGGCGACCTGGCCTCGGTCAACGGACGCGACCGCGCCGAAGCCTTCCGCGCCTGCATGAAAGACTACCCTGCCCTGACGGTGCTGGAGATCCCCGCTGGCTGGAAGTCCGACTCGGCCGCCGCGGCCCTGGACAGCCTGCTGTCGGCCAATCCGGACCTGAAGGGCATCTACATGCACGCCGGCGGCGTGTACCTGGCGCCGACCCTGCAGACCTTGCGGCGCAAGGGTCTGCTGCATCCGGCCGGCGACGCCAGGCATATCGTCATCGTCAGCAACGACGGCATCGCGCAGGAGTACGACGCGATCCGCAAGGGCCATATCGACGCCACCCTGTCGCAGCCGGCCGACCTGTACGCCAAATTCGGGCTCTATTACGTCAAGGCCGCGATGGCGGGCCAGGCGTTCAAGCCCGGTCCGACCGACCACGGCAGCGTGGTGGTCGAAGTCCTGCCCGGGGTGCTTGAAGACCAGCTTCCCGCGCCCTTGGTGACCCGGCAGAACGTCGACGACCAGTCGCTGTGGGCCAACCAGCAATGAGCGCGCGGCAGCCGACGCCCGTGATGCAGGCACGCGGGCTGTCGAAACGGTTCGGCGCCACGTACGCGCTGCGCGACGTGAGCCTGACCGTGATGCCCGGCGAATCGCACGCGCTGCTCGGACGCAACGGAGCCGGCAAGTCGACGCTGGTCTCCATGCTGACCGGCCTGCGCCGGCCCGACGCCGGCGCCATCGCCTTCAACGGGCAGCCGGCTCCGCCGCTGGCCGACAGCATCGCGTGGCGCCGGCAGGTCGCCTGCGTGTACCAGCACTCGACCATCATCAAAGGCCTGAGCGTCGCCGAAAACCTCTTCATCAACCGCCAGCCGCTGCGCGGCGGCCTGATCGACTGGAAGGCGCTGCGCCGCCAGGCGCGCGCCCTGCTCGACGCCTGGCAGATAGATGTGCACGAAGACACGCGGGCCGGCGACCTGAGCGTCGAGGCGCGCCAACTGGTCGAGATCGCGTGCGCGCTGTCGCATGGCGCGCGCTTCATCATCCTGGACGAGCCCACGGCCCAGCTGGACGGCGAGGAAATCAAGCGCCTGTTCCGCCGCATACGCGACCTGCAGGACGGCGGCGTCACCTTTCTGTTCATCTCGCACCATCTGCAGGAAACCTACGAGATCTGCCAGACCGCGACGGTGCTGCGCGACGCGCGCCATATCCTGACCCTGCCGGTGGCCGAGCTGCCCAAGGAAACGCTGATCGAAGCGATGACGGGCGAACGCGGCGGCCTGCAGATTCCGGACGCGGCCGGACGCCCGCGCCAGCTCCGCTCGCCCGTGGTGCTGGACGTGCGCGGCCTGCACGGCGCCGACTTCGCCAACGTCAGCCTGCAGGTGCGCAGCAAGGAAATCGTGGGCCTGGTCGGCAGCGCCAGCAGCGGCCGCAGCGGCGTGGCCGAGACGGTCGCCGGTCTCCGGCGCGCGGCCGGCGGCACGATCACGGTGCGTGACGAAGCCCTGCCGCCGGGAAACGTGGCGGCGGCGCTGGCGCGCGGCGTGGGCTGCGTGCCCCGGGACCGTCACCAGGAAGGCCTGGTGCTGACGCAGTCGGTCGGCGAGAACGCAACCATGACCATCCCCGGCCGGCTGGGCCGGTTCGGCTTCATTTGCCCGCGCCGCAAGCGGCAGTCGGCCCAGGCGGCGATCGATGCGCTGGACATCGCGGCCAGCGGCCCCGGGCAGATCGTTTCGGGCCTGTCGGGCGGCAACCAGCAGAAGGTCGTCATGGCGCGCGCGCTGGCCAATACGCCGGACGTGCTGGTGCTGATCGACCCCACGGTCGGCGTGGACATCAAGTCCAAGGAAGCCCTGCTGGCCGCGGTGGACGCGGTCAGGCAGGAAGGCAAGGCCATCCTGCTGTCGAGCAGCGAGCTCGACGACCTGCGCATCTGCGACCGCGTGCTGGTGATGACGCGCGGCAAGGTCACGGCCGAATTCGCGGCCGGCTGGAACGACAGCGAACTGATCGCCCGCATCGAAGGAGTCAGCCTGCATGAAAACTGATTCCGCCATGGCGGCGCACGCCAGCCCCGAGCCGACGATCCACGCCACGGGCAGGCGCCTGGGCGGCCGGCCCGGCCTGGGACGGCTGCGCGACTTCGCCCTGATTCCGGCCCTGGTCATCCTGTTCGTGCTGGGCGCGCTGGTCAGCCCCAGCTTCCTGACGCGCGACAACCTGATCGGCATCCTGGGCGCCTCGGCCGCGCTGGCGCTGGTGGTGGTGGCCGAAACCCTGATCATCCTGACCGGCAAGTTCGACCTGTCCGTCGAGTCCACCGTCGGCTTCGCGCCGGCCATGGGCGCGATGCTGGTCATCCCCGCGGCCGCGGGCGGCTTCGGCACGGAGCTGCCGGTCGCGGCGGGCCTGGCGGCGACGCTGCTGACCGGCGCCTGCGTCGGCCTGCTCAACGGCCTGCTCGTGGTCAAGCTGCGGCTCAACGCCTTCATCGTCACGCTGGCGATGCTGATCGTGCTGCGCGGCATGCTCGTGGGCGCGACCCGCGGCAGCACGCTGTTCGACATGCCGCAGCCGTTTTTCGCGCTGGCTTCCTCTACGCTGCTGGGCCTGCCCTGGTCGGTGTGGCTGGCGGCATTGGTTTTCGCGGCGGCCGGCGTCATGCTGCGCTACCACCGTCTGGGACGCGCCGTGTACGCGATCGGCGGCAACGCGCCGGCGGCGCGCGCGGCGGGCATCAACGTGGACCGCGTCACCTGGGGCGTCTTCACGCTGGCCGGAACGCTGGCCGCCCTGGGCGGACTGATCCTGACCGGCTATGTGGGCGCCATCAACGCCAACCAGGGCAACGGCATGATCTTCACCGTCTTCGCCGCGGCGGTCATCGGCGGCGTATCGCTGGACGGCGGCAAGGGCGGCATGTTCGGCGCGCTGTGCGGGGTGCTGCTGCTGGGCATGGTGCAGAACCTGCTGACGCTGGCCCAGGTGCCGTCATTCTGGATCCAGGCCATCTACGGCGCCATCATCCTGGGCGCGCTGATGGTGGCCAAGCTCACGGGCGAAAACCAGCAATGACCCACGACCGCTTGCGCAACTTCCCCATGGGGCGACCATGACCAGAATCCGATCCATGCGTGTGCTGGACCTGCGTTTTCCGACCTCCCGCCAGCTGGACGGCTCGGACGCGATGAATCCCGATCCGGACTATTCCGCGGCCTACGTGATCCTGGAGACCGACCAGCCCGGGCTCGAAGGCCACGGGCTCACCTTCACCATCGGCCGCGGCAACGAAATCTGCTGCGCCGCGATCAAGGCCCTGCGGCACCTGGTGGAAGGCCTGAGCCTGGACTCGATACGCGCCGACATGGGCGGTTTCTGGCGCCACGTCACCTCGGACAGCCAGCTGCGCTGGATCGGTCCGGACAAGGGCGCGATCCACCTGGCCACCGCGGCGGTGGTCAACGCGGCCTGGGACCTGTGGGCCAAGGCCGAGGGCAAGCCGCTGTGGCGCCTGGTCGCGGATCTCTCGCCCGAGGCGTTCGTGCGCGCCCTGGATTTCCGCTACATGACCGACGGCATCACGCAGCAGGAGGCGCTGGTCCTGCTGCGCCGGCAGGCGGCCGGCAAGACGCAGCGCATACGCACGCTGGAACGCGAGGGCTATCCCTGCTACACCACCTCGGCCGGCTGGCTGGGCTATGACGACGCCAAGCTGCGGCGCCTGTGCCATGAAGCCCTGGCCAGCGGCTTCAATCACATCAAGCTCAAGGTGGGCCGCGATCTGCACGCCGACATCCGGCGCGTGACGATCGCCCGCGAGGCGTTGGGGCCGCACCGGCACCTGATGCTCGACGCCAACCAGGTATGGGAAGTCGGCCAGGCCATAGACTGGGTGCGCCAGCTGGCCTTCGCCAAGCCCTGGTTCATCGAGGAGCCCACCAGCCCCGACGACGTGGAAGGCCACCGAGCCGTGAAGCTGGGCGTCGCGCCCATCAAGGTCGCCAGCGGCGAGATGTGCCAGAACCGCATCCTGTTCAAGCAGATGATCATGCGGGGCGCCATCGACATCGTGCAGGTCGACGCATGCCGGCTGGGCGGCGTCAACGAAGTGCTGCTGGTGCTGCTGCTGGCCGCCAAGTACGGCCTGCCGGTGTGCCCCCATGCCGGCGGCGTGGGGCTGTGCGAGTACGTGCAGCACCTGTCCATGATCGACTATGTCTGCGTCAGCGGGACGCGCGCCGGCCGCGTGACCGAATACGTGGACCATCTGCACGAGCACTTCATCGACCCCTGCGTCATACGCAATGCCGCCTATATGCCGCCGCGCGCCCCCGGTTTCTCGATCGAGATGAAGCCCGAATCGCTGGAGCGGTACCGGCACCGTCCCTGAACCATGGCCACGCCCGCCGTCCCGCCGCGCATCGACGCGCACGTGCATTTCTGGCACTACTCGGCCGAAGACTATCCCTGGATCGGCGCCGACATGCCCGCGCTCAGGCAGGACAGAAACCCGGCCGACCTGCTGCCCGCCTTGCAGGCGGCCGGGCTGGACGGCGTCGTGGCGGTGCAGGCGCGCGGCAGCATCGCCGAAACCGATTTCCTGCTGGAACTGGCGCGCCGGCACGGCTGGATACGCGGCGTGGTCGGCTGGGCGGACCTGGCCGGCGGCGACCTGGAGGCGCAATTGGAAGCCTGGCGCGGCATGCCGCGCCTTTGCGGCCTGCGGCATCAGGTGCAGGACGAGCCCGATGCCGACGCCTTTCTGGCCTCGCCGGCGGTGCGGCGCGGCATCGCGTTGCTGCAGGCCCGGGGCCATGCCTATGACGTGCTGGTGCGCAGCCCTCAGATGGACGCCGCCGCGGCCTTTTGCGCCCGGCATGACGCGCACTGGCTGGTGCTGGACCACCTGGGCAAGCCGCCCCTGGCGGCCATGGCCTCGGACGCCGGCGCCCATGCCCGCTGGCGCGCCTCGCTAGACAAGTTCCGGGACATGGCGCACGTCGCGTGCAAGCTGTCCGGCCTGGTCACCGAGGCCGACTGGCGGCGCGGCCTGCAAGCCACGGACAGGGCCGAAATCATCCGCTGCCTGGACGCCGCCTTGCGCGTCTTCGGACCGCGCCGGCTGATATACGGCTCGGACTGGCCGGTCTGCCTGCTTGCCGGCGCCTATGGCGAGGTCCACCAAATCGTGCGGGACTGGGCGCGCGACCGCCTGTCGGCCGACGAACGGGCCGCGCTATGGGGCGGCGCCGCCGCGGCGTGCTACGGCCTGACCTGACATTTCCGAAGAACGAGGCTTCCATGGACCTGCACCTGCAAGACAAGACCATCTTCGTCACCGGCGGCGCCAGCGGCATCGGCGCGGCGATATCGCTGCGCCTGGCGCAAGAAGGCGCGATTCCGCTGATCTGCGGCAAGCGCCCGATGACGCGCGCATTCGAACGCGAGCTGCTGGGCCTGCAGCCGAAGGCGCGCTGCTTCCTGTTCGACCTGACCGACGAGGCGGCCTGCCTCGACGCGGTCGAACAGGCCGCCGCCGCATGCGGCCGCATCGATGGGCTGGTCAACAACGCCGGCGTCAACGACGGCGTGGGTCTGGACGCCGGACGCGCGGCCTTCGTGCGGTCGCTGGAAGCGAACCTGATCCACTACTACGTGATGGCCCACCACTGCCTCGCCCACCTGAAGGCAAGCCGCGGCGCCATCGTCAATATTTCGTCCAAGACCGCGGTGACCGGCCAGGGCGGCACCAGCGGCTATTGCGCATCCAAGGGCGCGCAACTCTCGCTCACGCGCGAATGGGCCGCGGCGTTGGCCCAACACGGCGTGCGCGTCAACGCCGTGGCGCCGGCCGAAGTCATGACCCCACTGTATCGGCGCTGGTTGGACGGCTTCGCCGATCCGCCGCGCAAACTGGCGGACATCGTGTCCAGAATCCCCCTGGAACGCCGCATGACCACGTCCGACGAAATCGCCGACACCGTCGTATTCCTGCTGTCGGACCGCGCGTCCCACACCACCGGCCAGTGGCTCTTCGTCGACGGCGGCTACACCCACCTGGACCGCGCCCTGACCTGAACGAGACAGCCATGCGCCATTGCTACGCGCTGGACCTGCGCGACGACGCCGGATCGATCGCGCAGTACGAAGCCCACCACCGCCGCATCTGGCCCGAAGTGGCGGCGCACCTGCGCCGCCACGGCGTGCTGGGTATGGAGATCTACCGCCTGGGCACCCGCATGGTGATGGTGATGGACACCGACGACGCCGTATACGACCCCGAGACCATGGCGCGGTCCGCCAAGACCGACGCCCGGCTGCGGGAATGGGAAGCGCTGATGTGGACCTTCCAGGCGCCGACGCCGTGGACGCCTCCTGGGGAGAAATGGACGCCGATGCGGCGCATTTTCAATCTGGACGAGCAGCCGCTCGCCACTTGATTGGCGCACTCGGGGATAGCCGTTAAAATCTGACCAGTCTAGTCAGAACCAGGAGGTAGGTATGCATGCCTGGCAAATGCAGGAAGCTAAATCCCGCTTGTCCGAACTCGTCAAGGCGGCCGCAAGCCAAGGTCCGCAGGAAATTACCGTCCACGGTCGACCTGTGGCGATCGTCCTTTCCCGGGCCGACTACGACAAGCTTGCAGGCACCGGAGAATCTCTCGTCGCCTTCATGCGCCGATCTCCGCTGGCCGGAGACGAAGATCTGGACTTTTCCCGTGACCGCAGCCTGACCCGCGAGGAAGGACTTTGAGCTATCTGATCGACACCAATGTCCTATCGGAATTGCGCCGGAAACAACCGGATGGCAACGTGGTCGGCTGGATGGAGAATTGCCCACCCACGGCGTTGTTCCTATCCGTACTGACGCTGGGGGAGCTGCGCAAAGGCATAGAGCAGATGTCGGATGACGACCGAAAGCGCCGCTACCTGGATTGGCTGGAGGTCGAGCTGCCCCGATTCTTCAGTGGGCGCGTGCTGGCCGTTGACGAAGCGGTCGCGGACTGCTGGGGACGCCTGATGGCCAAGGCCGGGCGGGCGATGCCCGCCATAGACAGTTTGCTTGCGGCCACCGCATTTACGCACAGACTGACACTGGTCACGCGCAACGAGCGGGACTTTCAACACCACGGCCTCGATATCATCAATCCGTGGGAATCCGCTCATCCCTAAGGACAGCGGCGTCCAGGCCATGCCGGCCCGGGTTCGATCCGCCCTGCCTCAGCGCGCCTCCCCCGCCGCCGGCTCGCCGCGCAGGGCCGAGTCCAGATACTCGCTGCGGGCGCGGGCGTCCGGGAATTTCATGTCGCGGTAGCTGACGAAGCGCGAGCCGCGGGCCAGGCGGTAGCCGGCCCAGATCAGCAGGAACAGCGGGATGCCGATATAGGTCGCGACCACGCCGCCCCAGTCGATCCGGTCCTGCAGAAAGGCCTGGTAGTTCTGGCCCAGCGTGATGACCAGGCACAGCACGAAGGCGAAGATCGGGCCGAACGGGAAGAACGGCGACACGTACGGCAGGTCCGCGAGGTTGTGGCCCTGCTTGAGGTAGCCGCGGCGGAAGCGGTAGTGGCTGATGGCGATGCCCAGCCAGGCGATGAAGCCCGTCATGCCCGAGGTGTTCAGCAGCCAGATGTAGACGGCGTTGGGGCTGAACAGGAAGGTGAAGAAGCACAGCGCGGCGACGGCCGTGGTGGCCAGCAGCGCCCACAGCGGCACGCCGGTGCGCGAGATGCGGCCGAAGATGCGCGGGGCCTTGCCCTCGCGGGCCAGGCTGTAGAGCATGCGCGTGGCCGCGTACATGCCGGAGTTGCCGGCCGACAGCACCGAGGTCAGCACCACGGCGTTCATGACCGAGGCCGCGCCCAGCAGGCCGGCGCGTTCGAAGATCAGGGCGAACGGGCTGACGCTGATGTCCTCGACCTCGTTGCGCAGCAGGTGCGGGTCGGTATAGGGAATGAGCAGGCCGATCACCAGGATGGCCATCACGTAGAACAGCAGAATGCGCCAAAACACCTGGCGCACGGCGCGCGGCAGGTTGCGCGCCGGGTCCTTGGACTCGCCGGCGGCGATGCCGATCAGTTCGGTGCCCTGGAACGAAAAGCCCACCACCATGGCCACGCCGATCAGCGCGGCAAAGCCGCCCGCGAACGGCGCGTCGCCCACGGTCCAGTTCTCCAGCCCGCCGGCCTCGCCGCCGCGAATGATGCCCAGCAGCATCATCACGCCCATGGCCACGAAGGCCAGCACCGCGATCACCTTGATCAGCGCGAACCAGAATTCCGCTTCGCCGAAGCCGCGCGCCGACATCGCGTTCAGGCCGAAGGTCAGCAGCAGGAACAAGGCGCTCCAGTAAAAGCCCGGCACGTCCGGAAACCAGTACGCCATGACGAGCTGGGCCGCCACCAGGTCCACCGCCACCGTCACCGCCCAGTTGTACCAGTAGTTCCAGCCCAGCGCGAAGCCGAAGCCGTCTTCCACGTAGCGCGCGCCGTAGGTCGAGAACGAACCCGACACCGGCATGGCGGCGGCCAGTTCGCCCAGGCTGGTCATCAGGAAATACACCATCAGCCCGATCAGCACATAGCCCAGCAGCGCCCCGCCCGGGCCGGCCTTGGCAATGGTGGCGCCCGAGGCCACGAACAGGCCGGTGCCGATGGAGCCGCCCACCGCGATCATCGTCAGGTGCCGCGCGGACAGGGAGCGGCGCAGCTCCGACGGCCGCCCGGCCTGTGTCGCGCGCGAGCCGCCGGCGCGGCGTTCATCGTGTTCCGATGCTGCCAAAATGCATTCCTTCAGGTCATGAAGGCGCCCGCGCGGGTCGCGCCGGCGCCTGGGGATTTCCAAGCAACCGGCGAGAATAGCGCAATCGGCCCCGACTGGCGAAATGAAAGTGCTTCGGGGACGGATCAACGGGCCGCCGCCGTGGCCCGCTGCGTAGCTACTGGAAGGCGGTTTCCATGAAGGTGCGCAGCTTGCGCGAATGCAGCCGTTCGGGCGGCATGCCGCGCAGGCGCTCCAGCGCCCGGATGCCGATTTCCAGGTGCTGGTTCACCTGGCGGCGGTAGAAGACGCTGGCCATGCCGGGCAGCTTCAGTTCGCCGTGCAGCGGCTTGTCCGACACGCACAGCAGGGTGCCGTACGGCACGCGGAAGCGAAAGCCGTTGGCGGCGATGGTGGCGGATTCCATGTCCAGCGCGATGGCGCGCGATTGCGCGAAGCGCTCCACCAGTTCGAGGTGGTCGCGCAGCTCCCAGTTGCGGTTGTCGATGGTGGCGACCGTGCCGGTGCGCATGATGCGCTTGAGGTCCCAGCCCGACAGCCCGGCCACCTCTTCCACCGCCTGCTCCAGCGCCACCTGCACTTCGGCCAGCGCCGGCACCGGCACCCAGGTGGGCAGGTCATCGTCGAGCACGTGGTCTTCGCGCACGTAACCGTGCGCCAGCACGTAGTCGCCCAGCTTCTGCGAGTCGCGCAGGCCGGCGCAATGGCCCAGCATCAGCCAGGCGTGCGGCCGCAGCACCGCGATGTGGTCGGTGATGGTCTTGGCGTTGGACGGGCCCACGCCGATGTTGACCAGCGTGATGCCGGAATGGTCGCCGCGCACCAGGTGGTAGGCCGGCATCTGCGGCAGCCGCACGCCCTGCTCCTCGTCGCCCGGCCCGCTTTCGCCGCGCCGCGTGATGCGGTTGCCCGGCTCCACCAGCATTTCATAGTCTTCGTTGCCGCTGGCCATGAGCGCGCGGGCGCGCGCGCAGAATTCGTCGACGTAGAACTGGTAGTTGGTGAACAGCACGAAATTCTGGAAATGCGCCGGCGCGGTCGAGGTGTAGTGCTGCAAGCGGTGCAACGAATAATCCACGCGCTGGGCGGTGAACGGCGCCAGCGGCTTGGGCTCGCCCTCTTTGCCGCGCCACGAGCCGTTGACGATGGCGTCGTCGGTCACGGCCAGGTCCGGCACGTCGAACAGGTCGCGCAGCGGCCGGCGCAGCGCCTCCAGGTGCTCGCCTTCGACGTAGGCGCCCTCGGGAAAGGCGAAATGCAGCGGGATGGGCGAATCGGATTCGCCCACTTCCACCGCCACGCGGTGGTTCTGCAGCAGCTGGCCGACCTGCTCGATCAGGTAGTCGCGAAACAGCGCCGGCTGCGTGATGGTGGTCTGGTAGATGCCGGGCTCGGCCACGTGGCCGTAGGAAAGCCGGGTGTCGATCGGGTCGTAGGTCTCGACCACGATGCGGATGGCGGGATAGCAGGCGCGGACGCGGGCGCGGCCGTTGCCGGCGCCCTGGAGCACGTCGTGAAACGCCGCCCGCAGGAACGCGGTATTGCGCGAGTAGATTTCGATCAGCCGCTCGACCGCCGACACGGCATCCTGGAACGGCTCGAAAGGCACGGGGTCCGGCCGGTTCATGGAAGACAACGGATGTACTGCGTTCATCATCGAGTTCTGCTCCCTTGCATATCCCGCCGATTATGCCCGAGCGCGGGTGTCCGGGAGCGTCATATTCCGGCGCCGGCCGACGGCGGCGGCCGGTAACGTCTGCCGACAACGATGCTGCATTGCACTACAAATGTAATGAAACTTTATTCCATTACAATATCGTGGCAATCCGGGGTCATGCGTCCCGGAACCGCCCCCTTTCCGCCGGCTTGCCTGCCCAGGCAAAGCCATGCCGCCCACTCCGATTCCTGAAGTGACGTAATGACGCCGCCCACGCGAAAAGCCCGAACTGCCCGATTCCGCATCCCCGTATTCCTGTCAGCGCCCATCATCGCCCTGACGCTCTCCTGGATTCCCGACGCCGCCCAGGCGTCGCTGCGATCCGAACAAGCCCGCCCGACCCTCAACGGCCTGCGCCTGGCCCAGGAACCCACCGTGCCCACCCTGCGCGACCGCGTGGTGCAGGCCGGCCTGGACGCCATCGGCACCCCCTACAGCTGGGGCGGCGACGACGCCGAAGGTTTCGATTGCAGCGGGCTGGTGCTGTATGTGTTCCGCGAGATCGCCGGCCTGGAACTGCCGCGCACCGCGCGCGCCCAGCGCACCGCCGGCGAGTCGGTCGGCAACAAGAAAGAACTGCGCCCCGGCGACCTGGTGTTCTTCGCCACCCGCGGACGCGGCGTGACCTCGCACGTGGGCATTTATATCGGCCAGAACAAGTTCGTGCATGCGCCGCGCCGCGGCACCAAGGTGCGCGTGGACGAAATGCAGAATTCCTATTGGGCCAAGCGCTACGTCGGCGCGCGGCGCTACCTGGATACGAAACCGGGCCAGATGCTGGCCCAGGTCGATTCGAACTGACGGGTCGCTGCAAAGGCGCGGCGCAGCGCCGCGCCCGGTATCAGCCCCGCCCGACGAAAGGCATGTTGGTGGCCATGATGGTCATGAACTGCACGTTGGCGTCCAGCGGCAGGCGCGCCATGGCCGCCACCGCCTGGGCCACATGGGCCACGTCCATGCGCGGCTCGACCTTGGTGCTGCCGTCGGCCTGAAGAATGCCGGCGGCCATGCGCTCGGTCATGTCGGTCGCCGCGTTGCCGATGTCGATCTGGCCGCAGGCGATGTTGTACGGCCGGCAATCCAGTGAAATCGACTTGGTCAGCCCCGTCACCGCGTGCTTGGTGGCGGTATAGGCGATGGAGAACGGCCGCGGCGCATGCGCCGAGATCGAGCCGTTGTTGATGATGCGCCCGCCGCGCGGATTCTGCGCCTTCATCACGCGGATGGCGGCCTGCGCGCACAGGAACATGCCGGTCAGGTTGGTGTCGACCACCTCGCGCCACAGCGCCACCGGCAGTTCTTCGATGGGCATGGCCGGCGTGCCGCGCCCGGCGTTGTTGAACAGCACGTCCAGGCGGCCGTATTCCCGCTGCGTGGCGTCGAAGAGCTCGCGCACCGCCTGTTCGTCCGATACGTCCGTGGGCACCACCAGCGCCCTCACCCCGTCTTCGCCCGCCGCCGTGCGGGTTGCCTCGAGCGGATCGCGCCGGCGTCCGGCCAGCACGACCCGATAGCCTTGCGCCAGGAATTCCAGCGCCACCGCGCGTCCTATGCCGGTGCCGGCGCCGGTCACTAGGGCTACGCGCGGGGGATCGATCTCGTTCGTCTGCATCGGATTCTCCTTGTTATCAATCCGCGAGATGCTACCCGAATCGCCTGCCGGATGCTGCAAGCGAAGGTTCCAATCCGAACACCGTTTCCCCAGGCGTTGGGCCATCAAACGACCGTTTTGGTGTTGATCCGTCACAAGTATTTATATAATTTTGGGGAATTAGCTTATTACCGGATTCACCACTACGGAGCAGGTTTCATGACCCCACGGTCCTTATCCGGCGCGCTCATGCTGAGCGCACTGTACGCCGCCTCGGCGGCCGCACAGGGCGCGCCAGATGGCAAACAGATCAGCACGCAGGGCGCCAACGGCGCGCCGGCCTGTATCACCTGCCACGGCGCGCGCGGCGAAGGCAATCCGGCCGCCGGCTTCCCGCAGCTGGCCGGCATGGGCGCGAGCTACCTGCAAGAGCAGCTCGACGCCATGGCCAACGGCTCGCGCGTCAGCCCGGTCATGGCCGCCACGGCCAAGGCGCTGGACCCCGCGCAGCGCGAAGCCGTGGCGCGCTATTACGCCGAACTGCCCTCGCCGCTGGACCTGGACCGCCTGGCCGCCACCGCCATGCAGCCGGCCAGGCCGGCCGACACCGGCGCCTGGCTGGCCACCCGCGGCGCCTGGGACAAGAACGTGCCCGCCTGCAACCAGTGCCACGGACCCGGCGGCATCGGCGTGGGCCAGAATTTCCCCGCGCTGGCCGGCCAGCCCGCGGCCTATATCGCCGGACAATTGCGCGCCTGGCGCCAGGGCCAGCGCCCGCCCGGCCCGCTGGGCCTGATGCCGGCTGTGGCGACCCGCCTCTCGGAAGACGAAATCGACGCCGTCTCCGCCTACTACGCCGGCCTGCCCAAGGCTGCCACCTCCACCGCCGCTACCGGAGCAAAACAATGACCGCCCTGCGCCTGCGCCTGCTCTGCGCCGCCGCCGGCCTGGCCGCGTCCGCCTCGCTGTCGGCCGCCGAGCCGCGTCCTTCGTTCACGCCGCCTTCGGCCGCGTCCCTGCCCGACGACGAGTTCGGCAAGGCCGTGCGCGAAGGCGAGCAGATCTTCCTGCACACGCCGAAACTGGCCGGCAAGTTCGTCGGCAACGACCTGAACTGCGTCAGCTGCCACCTGGACGCCGGCCGCCGTCCCGATTCCGCCCCGATGTGGGCCGCCTACGTGCTGTATCCCGCCTATCGCGCCAAGAACGGTCACGTCAACACGCTGGCCGAGCGCCTGCAGGGCTGTTTCCGCTTCAGCATGAACGGCAAGGCGCCGCCGGCCGACGATCCCACGCTCACGGCCCTGCAGACCTATATGTTCTGGCTGGCCAGCAAGGCGCCCACCGGCGTCAAGCTGGAGGGCCAGGGCTACCGCAAGCTGCCGCCGCCGGCCAGCAAGGCCGACTACGTGCGCGGCAGCAAGGTCTACGCGCAATATTGCGCGCTCTGCCACGGCGCCGAGGGCCAGGGCCAGAAGAACGGCAAGCACTGGGTGTTCCCGGCCCTGTGGGGTCCGGATTCCTTCAACTGGGGCGCGGGCATGCACCAGATCGGCAACGCCGCCGGCTTCATCAAGGCCAACATGCCGCTGGGACAGGCCGGCATGCTGAGCGACCAGGAAGCCTGGGACGTCGCCTACTTCATGAACGCGCATGAACGCCCGCAGGACCCGCGCTATACCGAGTCGGTCGCGGCCACGCGGGCCAAGTACCACGACAGCGAGGATTCGCTGTACGGGATCGAGGTCAACGGCCATCTGCTGGGCAGCGAGGCGCCGGCCCCCGGCGGCAAGCTGAACGCGGCGGGCGCCAGGACCGGCGGCTGAGGATCGCGGAATATGCGGCGCGGCCAGGGTTTTCGCCCTGCCGCGCCGCGCGATTTGCTATCCTCTCAGTCTTAGCATTACGCCCCGATCACATTCATGCACGCCAACCCCGGAAACGTCTTCATGGTCGTCGCGCCCAGCGGCGCCGGCAAGTCCAGCCTGGTCAAGGCCTTGCTGCAGCAAGACCCTTCCATCCTGCTCTCCATTTCCTGCACCACCCGCGCCCCGCGCCCCGGCGAAGAAGACGGCCGCGAATACCGCTTCGTGTCCACGGCCGAATTCCAGCGCCTGCGCGAAGCCAACAACCTGCTGGAATGGGCGGAAGTGCATGGCAATTTCTATGGCACGCCGCGCGACCGCATCGACGAAGCCACCCGCGCCGGACGCGACGTGCTGCTGGAGATCGACTGGCAGGGCGCACGCCAGGTCCGCCAGCGCTTTCCGGGCGCGATCGGCGTGTTCGTGCTGCCGCCGTCCATCGACGAACTCGAAAGCCGGCTGAAGGCGCGCGGCCAGGACGAACCGCAAGTGATCGCGCGCCGGCTGATGGCCGCCGGCGGCGAAATCGCGCACGCGCCTGAATGCGAATATGTTATTATTAATCAAGAATTTAGCGTAGCCTTGTCGGAATTGACTCAAATAGTCAGCGCCGCCCGGCTACGTTTTTCGTCTCAGGCCGCCCGGCACAGCCAGTTGTTCTCGCAACTCGGCATCCCGGCCGAACACTGAAGCGCAAGCATTCTCCCTATCCTCCATCAGCACCAGGTGTCCTAATGGCTCGCATTACCGTCGAAGACTGTCTGACTCAAATCCCCAATCGTTTCAAGCTCACGCTGGCCGCGACCTACCGCGCCCGCGAGCTGGCGCAAGGCCATGCCCCGCGCCTGGACAGCAAAGACAAGCCCACGGTCACCGCCCTGCGCGAAATCGCCGGCGGCCTCACCGGCGTGGAAATGCTGCGCAAGGTTCCGACCTGATCCGATTCGGGGGGCGGCAAGCATGGCTTTTCCCGGGCTGAAGTACGCCTCATCTGGTCTGCTTGCCGCACTGCGCGCCGGCTCCCGTCTCGGGCGCCGCACGGGCAAGAAAGCCAAGAACCTCCCCGCGCCGCCGTCCGTCGCCGCCCAGGAAGCGGCGGACGCGACCGCCTCGCCGGTCGCCTCGCTGGCGCCGCTGACCGAAATCATCGGCAGCTATCTCGACAAGAAAGACGTGGAGCGCGTGCGCGAAGCCTATCGCTTCGCCGACCAGGCGCACCTGGGCCAGTTCCGCGCCAGCGGCTCGCCCTACATCTCGCATCCCATCGCGGTCACTGAAATCTGCGCCGGCTGGAAGCTCGACGCCAACGCCCTGTCCGCGGCGCTCTTGCACGATGTCATGGAAGACCAGGGCATCGCCAAGCACGAGCTGGCCGAGAAATTCGGCCCCGAGGTCGCGGAACTGGTCGACGGCCTGTCCAAGCTGGACCGCCTGGACTTCGCCACCAAGGCCGAGCAGCAGGCCGAGAGCTTTCGCAAGATGCTGCTGGCGATGGCGCGCGACGTGCGCGTCATCCTCATCAAGCTGGCCGACCGCCTGCACAACATGCGCACGCTGGACGCGGTCAATCCCGAAAAGCGCCGCCGCATCGCCCGCGAAACCCTGGACATCTACGCGCCCATCGCGCACCGGCTGGGCCTGAACCTGCTGTTTCGCGAACTGCAGGACCTGTGCTTCGCGGCCATGTACCCGAACCGCTATCAGGTGCTGTACAAGGCGGTGCTGGCCGCGCGCGGCAACCGCCGCGAGGTCATCACCAAGATCGCCGATTCGGTGCGCGCCGCCCTGCCCGCCGCCGGCATCGAGGCCGAAGTCACGGGCCGCGAGAAAACCCTGTTCGGCATCTACCGCAAGATGGTCGACCAGAAGAAGTCGTTCTCCGACGTGCTCGACATCTACGGCTTTCGCGTCATCGTGCACACGCTGCCGGAATGCTATCTGGCGCTGGGCACGCTGCATCAGCTCTACCGCCCGGTGCCGGGCAAGTTCAAGGACTACATCGCCATTCCCAAGGTCAACGGCTACCAGTCCCTGCACACCACGCTGGTCGGCCCCTACGGCACGCCGGTGGAATTCCAGTTCCGCACGCGCGACATGCATCACGTGGCCGAGGAAGGCGTGGCCTCGCACTGGCTCTACAAGGGCGCCGACCTGACGCTCAACGACCTGCAGAAGCGCACCCACCAGTGGCTGCAATCGCTGCTGGACATCCAGAGCCAGACCGGCGACTCCGGCGAATTCCTGGAGCACGTCAAGGTCGACCTGTTCCCCGACGCGGTCTATGTGTTCACGCCGCGCGGCAAGATCATCTCGCTGCCCCGCGGCGCCACGCCGGTGGACTTCGCCTACGCGATCCACACCGACATCGGCAACCAGGCGGTGGCGGCCAAGGTCAACGGCGAGTTCGTGCCGCTGCGCACCGAACTCAACAGCGGCGACACGGTGGAGATCGTCACCTCCCCCGCTTCGCGGCCCAATGCGCAGTGGCTCAACTACGTGCGCACCGGCCGCGCGCGCTCCGAGATCCGCCACTACCTGCGCACCGTCAAGTACGAGGAATCGGTGGCCTTCGGCGAGCGCCTGCTCGGCCAGGCCATGCAGGAACTGCGCATGCCGCTGCCGGCCACCGACGACCCGGCCTGGCAGAAACTGGCACGCAGCACCGGCGCCAGCTCCCGGGAGGAAATCCTGGCCGACATCGGCCTGGGCAAGCGCCTGGCGGCCGTCGTGGCGCGCCGCTTCGCGCCCGAACACCAGCTGGTCGCCACCACCGCCGCGGCCGTGGACGAACTGACCTCGGCGCGCAGCGCGCCCATCCTGATCCAGGGCAACGAAGGCCAGGCCGTGCAACTGGCGCCCTGCTGCGGCCCGCTGCCGGGCGATCCCATCGTCGCCGGCATGCGCATGGGGCACGGGCTGGTGGTGCACACCGCGGACTGCCCCGTGGCGCTGCGCCAGCGGCTGCGCGAACCCGAACGCTGGATCAACGTGGGCTGGGACGCCCACACCGCCAAGCACCTGTCCACGCGCCTGGACATCGTCACCCGCAACGAGCGCGGCGTGCTGGGAAGGCTGGCCGCCGAAGTCACCGCGGCCGACGCCAACATCATGCACGTCACCATGCACGACGACGCGGTCTCGACGGTGTCGCTGCACCTGACCATCCAGGTCGACAGCCGCAAGCACCTGGCGCAGGTCATCCGCGCCATCCGCCACGTGCCGCAGGTGCAGAAGATCGTGCGGGTGAAGGGGTAGGCGCCGGCCGCGTCAGGCCACGTGCTGCAGGAAATCCTTCAACCGCTGGCTGGGCGGGTTGCCCAGCAGTTCGGCCGGCGGGCCGTCGTGGGCGATCTTGCCGGCGTCGATGAAGATCAGGCGGCTGCCGACCTTGCGGGCGAATTCCATTTCATGCGTGACGACCACCATGGTCATGCCCTCTTCGGCCAGGTCGCGCATGACCTTCAGCACCTCGTGGCGCAGCTCCGGGTCCAGCGCCGAGGTGGGCTCGTCGAACAGCATCAGCTTGGGCTTGATCGCCAGGGCGCGCGCGATCGCCACGCGCTGTTGCTGGCCGCCTGACAGCTCCGAAGGATAGTGGTTCATGCGCTCGGCCAGGCCGACCTTGGCCAGCAGGCCCTCGGCCAGTTCGCGCGCCTCGTCGCGGCTCTGGCCGCGCGTGTGCACCGGCCCGAACATGACGTTCTCCAGCGCCGTCATCTGCGGAAACAGATTGAACTGCTGGAACACCATGCCGGCTTCGCGGCGGATTTCGCGCACCTGCGCCGCCCCGCCCAGGACGCTCAGGCCGTCGACCAGCAGGTCGCCGCCGTTGATGGTTTCAAGCACGTTGATACAGCGCAGGAAGGTGGACTTGCCCGAACCCGACGGGCCGACCACCACCACCACTTCGCCCGCGTCGATGCTCAGCGAAATCTCGTCGAGCACCGTCGACTCGCCGAATCGTTTGGTGACCTCGTGAAATTCGACCATGCTCATAGTATGCGCATCCTTTTTTCGACCAGGTGCAGCGTCAGGGCCAGCAGGCCGGTCAGGATCAGGTAGATGATGGCCACCGCCGACCAGATCTCGACCGCGCTGAAGTTGCTCGCCATGATTTCCTGGCCTTGGCGGGTCAGTTCGGCCACGCCGATCACGATGAACAGCGACGAGTCCTTCAGGCTGATGATGCACTGGTTGCCCAGCGGCGGGATCATGCGGCGAAACGCCACCGGCCCGATGATGTAGAACAGGATCTTGTGAAACGGCAGCCCCATGGCCTGCCCGGCCTCTTTCAGGCCCTTGTGCACCGACAGCAGCGAGCCGCGCACGATCTCGGAGATGTAGGCGCCCGAGTTGATGATGAGCGTGGCGATGGCGGCCCACTCCGCCTCGACCCGGATATCGGCCAGGAGCGGCAGCGCGAAGTAGATGAACATCACCTGCACGACGATCGGCGTGCCGCGGATGACCGCGACGTAGACCTGCGCGATGGCCGAAAGAATGGGATGCCCGTAGGCGCGGGTCACGCCCGACAGCGCCCCCAGCAGGAAACCGCCGACCAAGCCCCAGAAGGTGATCTTGATCGTCAACAGCGTACCCTCCAGCAGGTTGGGTAACGCGTCTTTGATTACAGTCCAGTCGAACTCCACGATAGTCCCCCCATGATCCGGCAAGGGGCGCCCGCAAGGCGCGGGCGCCCAGGTAGCGGTTCAAGCCCGGGACGTCAGGGCTTCTTGCCGAACCACTTCTCGTAGATCTTGTCGTATTCGCCGTTGGACTTGAGGGTGGCCAGCGCCTTGTTCACCTGCGGCACCAGGTCGCTGCCCTTGGGGAAGGCGATGCCGTAGAAGTCGCCGCTCTTGACCGAGCCGACCACCTTGACGCGGCCCTTGCCCGCCGTGTTGGCGTAGTACTGGACATTGGGCGTGTCGTGCACGGCGGCGTCCACGCGGCCGGTGGCCAGTTCCAGGTAGGCGTTGTCGATGTTGGGGAAGAGCTTGAGCTTGGCGTCCGGCACCTGGGCCTTCAGGAAGTCCACGGTGGCGGTGCCGGTCTTGACCGCGACGCTCTTGCCGGCCAGGGACTTGGCGTCCTTGATGTCGGTGTTCTTTTCGCCGACCAGGATGGACAGGCCGCTTTCGTAATAGGGATCGGAGAAGTCGACGACTTTCTTGCGGTCGTCGCGGATGGTGATGCCGGCCAGCGCGGCGTCGATGTTCTTGGTCTGCAGGCCGGGGATGATGCCGGCGAAGTCCATGGGCTGCAGCTTGTATTTCAGGTTGAGTTCCTTGGCGATGGCCGCCCAGAGATCGACGTCGAAGCCCGTGTAGGTGTTGCCCTGCTTGAACTCGAACGGAACGAAAGCGGTATCGGTGGCGACCACCAATTCCTTGCCTTGGGCCTGGGCGGCGGAGACGGCGCCGAACATGGCCAGGGACAGGCCGGCCAGCGCGGCGGCGACTTTGCGTTTGATCATGAAACTCTCCTCTTGGGGAACCGTCGGCCCCCCTCGGTTGTTGTAAGGGCATGATTCCTGGGCTACACCGAGTCCTCGGGGCAACTTACCGAGGATCTTAACGCATCCCCTACACCGGCTGCTTCCGAAAAAATACAATCGGCTGGACACCCGGAGAATCACATGGCCTACAAGTACGTGCGCATCTGTGGAAACCGCCGCCAGGCCGGCGTGGCGCTGGGCAAGCTGGCCCGCCCCATCATGTCCGCCTATCTGGCGCAAAGCGGCACCTGGGAAGCCTTGCGGCCGTGGCGCGGCCACGCCTTCCTGGACGAACTCGGGCAGCAGGCCCGCGCCGCGCTGCCGGCGGTCTGGGAAGAGCTGGAGGGGCTGGCCGAGGGCCTGCGCCTGCCGCTGGAGGACGTGCTGCTGTGGAATTGCCGCGGCGACCTGCTGCACAGCACGGCCGACGGCTGCACGTCGGTGGCCCTGCGGACCGCCGACGGCGCGCGCTGGATCGCCCACAACGAAGACGGCGACCCTTACCTGCGCGGGCGCTGCCACCTGGTGGACGTGGCGCTGGACGACGCGCCCGGCTATCTGAGCTTCTACTATCCCGGCTCGCTGCCGGGCCACACTTTCGGGGCCAACCGCGCCGGCCTGGTCCAGACCATCAACAACCTGCGCACGCGCCAGCGCCATCCCGGCGTGCCGCGCATGCTGCTGGCGCGCGCCGTGCTCGACTGCGCCACGCTCGACGAGGCCGTGGCGCTCTTGCGCGCGCTGCCGCATTCCGGGGGCTTTCACCATCTGCTGGGCGCCGCGGGCGACCCACGCATGTTCAGCGTGGAGGTCGCGCCCGGCGCCACCTCGGTGCTCGATACCGGCCCGCGCTACGGCCATGCCAACCACATGGTGCACGCGCAGACCGCCGGGCTGGCGCAGGTCATCACCGACTCTTCGCGGGCGCGCCAGCACCGCATCGAGCGCATCGTGGACGGCTGGTCGGCCGGCGCCGGCAGCACCGACCTGCTGGCCGCGCTGCACGACACCGAGGGCGATCTGCCCATTCTGCGCATGGCGGCGGACGATCCCGACGAGGAGAACACCCTCGCCACCGCGGTCTTCGAGATCCGCGACCCGGACGTGACGCTGCGCGTCTACGACCGCAGGAACAAGGCGGAGATCGCGCTGGACGTCATGTCGGAACCGGAGTGAAGCGCACGGGCGCCGCCAGCGCGGCGCCCGGCGGCATCAGGCCTGTCCGTAGCCGCCGCCTCCCGGCGTCTCGATCACGAACACGTCGCCCGGATGCAGCTGCGCGCTGTCCTGCGGGCCCAGCTCCTCGACGCTGCCGTCGGCGCGCTCGACGGCGTTGCGGCCCATCGCGCCGGGCTGCCCGCCGGCCAGGCCGAAGGGGGCATAGCGGCGGTTGTTCGACAGGATGGCCGCCGTCATCTCCTCCAGGAAGCGGACGCGGCGGATGCCGCCGTCGCCGCCCGGATAGCGCCCCGCTCCGCCCGAGCCCTTGCGGATCTCGTAGGACTCCAGCCGCACCGGAAAGCGGAACTCCAGCACTTCCGGATCGGTCAGGCGCGAGTTGGTCATGTGCGCCTGCACCACCGACGTGCCCGCGAAGCCCGGATCGTGCGGGCCGGCGGCGTCGATGCGCACCGGCCCCGCGCCGGTGCCGCCCGAGATGGTCTCGTAGTACTGATGGCGCGCGTTGCCGAAGGTGAAGTTGTTCATCGTACCCTGGCTGGCGGCCAGCACGCCGAGCGCGCCGTACAGCGCGTTGACGATGCACATCGAGGTCTCGACGTTGCCCGCCACCACCGAGGCCGGCGGATTCGGGCGCAGCATCGAGCCTTCCGGCAGGACGATGGACAGCGGCACCAGGCAGCCGTCGTTCAGCGGGATGTCGTCGTTGACCAGGGTGCGGAACACGTACAGCACCGCCGCCACCGCGATGGCGCCGGGCGCGTTGAAGTTGTTGTCCAGCTGCGGCGAGGTGCCGGTGAAGTCCACCACCGCGCTGCGCGCCTCGGTGTCCACCCGCACGGCCACGCGGATCACCGCGCCGTTGTCCAGCGGGTACTCGTAGCTGCCGTCCTTGAGCACCGAGATCACGCGGCGCACCGCCTCTTCGGCGTTGTCCTGCACGTGCCCCATGTAGGCGCGCACCACGTCCAGGCCGAAGTGATCGCACATGCGCAGCAGTTCCTGCACGCCTTTCTCGTTGGCGGCGATCTGCGCGTGCATGTCGGCGATGTTCTGGTCCGGGTTGCGCGCCGGCCAGCGGCCGGAGCCCAGGATGCCGCGCGCCGCCGCCTCGCGGAACTCGCCGTTCTTGACCAGCTGGAAGTTGGTGAAGAGCACGCCTTCGTCTTCCACGGTCCTGGAATCGGGCGGCATGGAGCCGGGCGTGGTGCCGCCGATGTCGGCATGGTGGCCGCGCGAGCCCACGTAGAACAGGATCTCGCGTCCCTCGCGGTCGAACACCGGGGTGATGACGGTCACGTCCGGCAAGTGGGTGCCGCCGTGGTAGGGATCGTTGACCACATAGGCGTCGCCGGGCGCCATGCGGCCGGCGTTGGCCTGCATGACGGTGCGCACCGACTCGCCCATGGAACCCAGGTGCACCGGCATGTGCGGCGCGTTGGCGATCAGGCGGGCCTGCGCGTCGAAGATCGCGCAGGAAAAGTCCAGACGCTCCTTGATGTTGACCGAATAAGCCGTGTTCTGCAGGCGGTAGCCCATCTGCTCGGCGATGGACATGAAGAGGTTGTTGAACACCTCCAGCATGACGGGGTCGGCCTGCGTGCCGATGGCGCGACGCTCCGGACGGGCCTCGACGCGGCGGATCACGAAGTGATCCTGCGCGGTCAGCTCGGCCTGCCAGCCCGGTTCGACCACGGTGGTCTGGTTGGGCTCGGAGATGATGGCCGGACCGGCCACCACGTCGCCGCCCGCCATGTCCTCGCGCACGTACAGGGGCGTGTCGCGCCAGGCGCCGCCGCTGTACATGCGCACGCTGCGGCGGGCGGCCAGCGCGCCTTCGCGCACCCGGGCCGCCTGCGCCGCGGCGACGCGTTCGCCGCCGCCGGTGGCCTCGACCGAAATGGTCTCCACCACCAGTTCGCGGTCGGGCATGAGGAAGGAATAGCGCTGGCGGTAGGCGGCCTCGAAATCGCGGCGCACCTGCTCCAGCCCGCCGTACGCGACTTCCAGCGCGGTGTCGGTGCCGCGGTATTTCAGGTGCAGGCGGCGCTGCACCGCGATGTCGCCCTCGGCCACGTGCTGGCGGCGCAGTTCGCCCACCGCCTGGCCCGCCAGTTCGTCCAGCTCGCCCGCCAGCTCGCCCATCAGTCCGGCGTCCAGCACCTTCTCCACCGTCTTCTGGCGCATGTCGGTCTGGTCGGCCAGGCCCATGCCGTAGGCCGACAGCACGCCGCCCAGCGGATGCGCGAACACGGTGGTCATGCCCAGCGCGTCGGCCACCAGGCAGGCGTGCTGCCCGCCCGCGCCGCCGAACACGGTCAGCGCGTACTCGGTCACGTCGTGGCCGCGCTGCACCGAAATGCGCTTGATGGCCTCGGCCATGTTGCCCACGGCGATTTCCAGGAAGCCCTCGGCCAGCTGTTCCGGCGTCATGTCGCGGCCGGTGGCGGCGCGCACTTCATCGGCCATGGCCTGGAAGCGCTGCGCCACCACGTCGCGGTCCAGCGCCTCGTCGGCGTTGGGGCCGAACACCTTGGGGAAGAAGTCCGGCTGGATCTTGCCCAGCAGCACGTTGCAGTCGGTCACCGCCAGCGGGCCGCCGCGGCGGTAGCAGGCCGGGCCGGGATTGGCGCCGGCCGAATCCGGGCCCACGCGCAGGCGCGCGCCGTCGAAATGCAGGATGGAGCCGCCGCCGGCGGCCACGGTGTGGATGCTCATCATCGGCGCGCGCATGCGCACGCCCGCCACCAGGGTTTCGAACTCGCGCTCGAACTCGCCGGCGTAGTGCGACACGTCGGTGGAGGTGCCGCCCATGTCGAAGCCGATCACCTTGGGAAAGCCCGCCGTCTCGCTGGTGCGCACCATGCCCACGATACCGCCGGCCGGGCCGGACAGGATGGCGTCCTTGCCGCGGAAGCGGTGCGCGTCGGTCAGGCCGCCGCTGGACTGCATGAACATCAGGCGGATGCCGGGCAGCTCGCCGGCGACCTGATCCACGTAGCGCTTGAGGATGGGCGACAGGTAGGCGTCGACCACCGTGGTGTCGCCGCGCGACACGAATTTGATCAGCGGGCTGACCTCGTGCGAGGCCGAGACCTGCGGAAAACCGATATCGCGGGCGATGGCGGCGGCGCGCGCTTCATGCTGCGGCGCGTGCCAGGCGTGCATGAAAACGATTGCAACGGCGCGGATGCCGGCGTCATGGGCAGCCTGCAGGCCGGCGCGCAGGCTGGCTTCGTCCAGCTCGCGGATCACCGCGCCGTCGGCCGCCACGCGCTCGTCGGCTTCCAACACCGACTCGTACAGCATCTCGGGCAGCGCCACGTTGCGGTCGAACAGTCGCGGCCGGTTCTGGTAGGCGATGCGCAAGCCGTCGCGAAAGCCGCGCGTGGTCACCAGCAGCGTGCGCTCGCCCTTGCGTTCGAGCAGCGCGTTGGTGGCCACCGTGGTGCCCATCTTCACGCATTCCACCTGCTCGGCGGGCACCGGCTGGCCGGGCGCGATGCCCAGCAGCTTGCGGATGCCGGCCACCGCCGCGTCGCGGTACTGCTCGGGGTTCTCCGACAGCATCTTGGCCGTGGTGGTGGTGCCGTCGGGACGGCGCGCCACGATGTCGGTAAAGGTGCCCCCACGGTCTATCCAGAATTGCCACTTCATAGGTGTCCTTGAATACAGAAAGCCGCCGCGGCGCTGGGCGCGGCCGGTTGCCAATGGCGGGGACTTGCCCCGGATCTTTATTGATATGGGTGCGTGGGCCGCTCAGAGCGACGTCGCGGCCCGGGCCGCCTGGTCGTACAGGCCGGACAGCGCGCGCAGCGTATGCGCGAGCTGGCGGCTGAACTCCAGCCCGCCCGCGCCCGGCGCGTTCAGGCCCGAGGTCAGGCACTGCTCGCGGATGTCGGCGTAGCGCTTGAGCACCGCCGCGCCCTCTTCCGTGACGCTGTAGAACACTTCCTTGCTGCTGCGTTCGCCGCGCACCACGCCGATGCGCTCCAGTTTCTTGAGCGAATAGCTGACGATGTGGGTGTCCTCGACGTTGAGCGTGAAGCAGATGTCGGCCAGCTTCTTGGCGCGCTGCCGGTGATAGACGTGGTGGAACACCATCACGTCGGTGGCGGTCAGGTCGGGCAGCCCGGCCGCGGCCATGCAGCGCACGGTCCAGCGGTCGAAGGCGTGGCCGGCGATCATCAGGCCGAATTCCACCTCGGACAGGTCAGGCGCGCTGCCGCTGGCGAGATGGGCCGATGAAGCGATCAAGGCGGATTTCATGGAAAGCGGGAGCCGGGTTAGTCTGGACGAAATACTAATAATTTATCGACATTTCATCAATAAAAAGTCATCGTCAGACGGCCGATTTCCCCGCTTTACAGGGAATACCCCTAGGCCTTGGAAAAAATCGTCAGGGCGCCGACCAGCCCATCGGCAGATTGGCCCGGATCAGCGAGCCGGCAATGGAAATACGCGCCGCGATCTCGGGCATGGGATCGCCCGGGCCGAACCAGCGCGCGTCGGCGATCTCGTCTTCCTGCACGCGGATCTCGCCCGAGACGTAGTCGGCCGTGAACGCCACCATCAGCGAATGCGGGAACGGCCAGGACTGGCTGCCGAAGTACCGCAGGTTGCCGACCTTCAGGCCGACCTCTTCGAGCACCTCGCGGTGGATGGTCTGCTCGATGCTCTCGCCCGGCTCGACGAAGCCCGCCAGCGCCGTGTAGCGCGCCGTGGCCGTGGCGGTGTGGCGCGCCAGCAGGATGCTGTCGCCCTTGCGGATCAGCACCATCATGGCCGGCGAAATCCGCGGATAGGCCGAGAACCCGCAGGACGGGCAGCGCAGACAGAATTCCGTGGGCGAACGCTGCGCCCGCTCGCCGCAGGCGCCGCAGTAGCAGTGCGTACGGGCCCATTCGGCGATCTGGTAGGCGCGCCCGGCCAGCGCCATGCGCTCGTCGTCGAGCACGCCGAACAGCGAACGCAGCTTGCGGAACGCATAGCCCTCGGGCGCGTCGACGCCGGGCTCCACGTGCACGGTGCGGTGGGGCGTGTCGGGCAGCATCCAGATCGGCTGCAGCACCTCGGCGCGCACGCCGATGCGTTCGCACAGATCCATGTCCGGCAGCACGCCGGAATCGGCTTGGACCAACAATTCATCACGACGAAAAACGAAATTCACGCGCAGCCTCGGCCCATGCAGTAAATAGCGCAATCTTAGAAGAAAAACAGCGGCCGCAAGCGGCGCGAACGCGCAGCGTCCAACGATTGAACCCTCAAGCATCGCGGGCCCGCGCGCCGCCCTAGGAATAACCCGTAAAGACGCGATTTCACGCGCCCCGCCGCCGCACGGCAACTTAGAATGGCACGGCTTTTCAGCTGCGCGTCATTGCCGCAGCGCTCGCTTTCGCAATGCCTGTCGGGCACCGCCCGGCTCTACCATACGCAAGGAAGAACCACCCATGTACAAGAAACTTTCCCTGTTGGCCGGCAGCATCGTCCTGGCGTTCAGCGCGGGCGCGCAGGCCCAGACCAAATGGGACCTGCCCAGCGCCTACCCGGCCAGCAACTTCCACGTCGAAAACCTGACCTCCTTCATCAAGGACGTCGACACGCTGTCGCAAGGCAAGCTGAAGATCACGCTGCACAACAACGCCTCGCTGTACAAGGCGCCCGAGATCAAGCGCGCGGTGCAGGGCAACCAGGCCCAGATCGGCGAAATCCTGCTGACCAACTTCGCCAACGAAGATCCGGTCTACGAACTCGACGGCCTGCCCTTCCTGGCCACCGGCTACGACGCTTCGTTCAAGCTGTACCAGGCGCAGAAGCCGTTCCTGGAGAAGAAGCTGAACGCGCACGGCATGACGCTGCTGTACGCCGTGGCCTGGCCGCCCCAGGGCATTTTCGCCAACCGCGACATCAAGCAGGTGTCCGACATGAAGGGCCTGAAGTGGCGCGCCTACAGCCCCGTGACGGCCAAGATCGCCGAACTGGTCGGCGCCCAGCCGGTGACGGTGCAGCAGGCCGAACTGGCGCAGGCCATGGCCACCGGCGTGATCGATTCCTACATGTCCTCGGCCTCCACCGGCTACGACACCAAGACCTACGAGTACATCAAGAAGTTCTACGACACCCAGGCCTGGCTGCCCAAGAACGCCATCATCGTCAACAAGAAGGCGTTCGACGCGCTCGATCCGGCCACCCAGGCCGCGCTGAAGAAGGCCGGCGCGCAGGCCGAGGAACGCGGCTGGAAGCTGTCGCAGGAAAAGAACAAGTGGTACCAGCAGGAACTGGCCAAGAACGGCATGGAGACCATCCAGCCCACCGCCGAACTGAAGTCGGGCCTGTCGGAAATCGGCAAGCGCATGCTGGATGACTGGCTCAAGAAGGCCGGCGCGGACGGCCAGGCCATGATCGACGCCTACAAGAAGCAGTGATATTTCCATGCGCCGCTTTCTAGATGGTCTTTACGGCGCGGCCGGCCTGCTGGCCGGCCTGTGCACGATCGGCGTACTGGTTTCGGTGCTGGCCGCGATCATCGCGCGCCAGCTCCACATGAACATCCCCGGCACGGACGCCTATGCCGGGTACTTCATGGCCGCCGCCGGCTTTCTCGCCCTGTCCAGCACCTTCAAGCACGGCGAACACATCCGTGTGACGCTGCTGCTCAATTCGCTCAACCCGGCCGCCAGCCGCCGCCTGGACCTCTTCGCGCTGTCCGTGGGCTGCGTGCTGGCCGCCGCCTTCGCGTTCTTCAGCATCAAGCTGACGTACGACTCATGGCAGTTCAACGACATCTCCACGTCCAACGACGCCACGCCGCTGTGGATTCCGCAGATCAGCATGGCGATCGGCACGGTGCTGTTCCTGGTCGCCCTGATCGACGAACTGATCCGACGCCTACGCGGCCAGGCCGCCGCCACTTCGCAGCAAACCCATGAATGAAATTCTCGTCATTACCCTATTGGTCGTCTCGATCTTCGCGCTGCTGGGCTGCGGAGTCTGGGTCGGCCTGACCCTGGCGGGAACGGCCTGGATCGGCATGGAGATCCTCTCCAGCCGTCCGGCCGGCGACGCCATGGCCGTCACCATCTGGGGCGCGGCCTCCAGCTGGACCCTGACCGCGCTGCCGCTGTTCCTGTGGATGGGTGAAATCCTGTTCCGCACGCGCCTGTCGGAAGACCTGTTCAAGGGCCTCGCGCCCTGGCTCAACCGGCTGCCGGGCCGCCTGCTGCACACCAACGTGATCGGCTGCGCCATCTTCGCCGCAGTCTCGGGCTCGTCGGCGGCCACCTGCGCCACCGTCGGCAAGATGACCATCCCCGAGCTGACGCGCCGCGGCTACCCCGAGGACAAGATCCTCGGCACGCTGTCGGGCGCCGGCACGCTGGGCCTGCTCATCCCGCCTTCGATCATCATGATCGTGTACGGGGTGGCGGCGGACGTGTCCATCGCCAAGCTGTTCATCGCCGGCATCGTGCCCGGCCTGCTGCTGGCCGGGCTCTTCATGGGCTATATCGCCTGGTGGGCGATCCGCAATCCCAAGGCGGTGCCGGCGGCCGATCCGGGCCTGACCTTCATGCAGAAGCTGTCGCGCTCGCGCCACCTGATCCCGGTGCTGCTGCTGATCGCGGCGGTGCTGGGCTCGATCTATTCGGGCATCGCCACCGCCACCGAAGCCGCGGCGGTGGGCGTGGTGGGCGCGCTGATCCTGTCGGCGCTGCAGGGCTCGCTGAACCGCTCCAGCTTCATGCAGTCGCTGCTGGGCGCCACCCGGCTGTACTGCATGATCGCGCTGATCCTGGCGGGCGCGCAGTTCCTGACGCTGGCGATGGGCTACATCGGCCTGCCGCGCGCGCTGGCCGAGTGGATCGGCGGCCTGGGCCTGTCCCAGTTCGGGCTGATCATGGCGCTGATGGTGTTCTTCATCGTGCTGGGGTGCTTCCTGGACGGCATTTCCATCGTGGTGCTGACCATGGGCGTGCTGCTGCCGACGGTGCAGGCCGCCGGCCTGGACCTGATCTGGTTCGGCATTTTCATCGTGTTCGTTGTAGAAATGGCACAGATCACGCCGCCGGTGGGCTTCAACCTGTTCGTGCTTTCGGGCATGAGCGGCAGGGAATTGCCGTACATCGCGCGCGCCTCGATGCCGATGTTCTTCCTGATGATCCTGGCCGTGCTGCTGCTCTATCTGGTGCCCGGCATAGCGACCTGGCTGCCGCAGCACATGACGCTGTAGTGCCGGGCCCCTCGCCCCGAAAACCCCGGTTTGCGCCGGGGTTTTTTATTTTTCCGGCGCTCTCGCGGTTTGCGATTCTGTAAACCCGGGAAAACGCCGAACGAATCCGTCCCCTGCTGGCGCGCCAACTTTTCTAGAATCCCGAGGCGCCCATGCCGCTTGCCGGCGTGGGTTCAGTTGTGCCACCTGGGCGGCCGCCCGGACCCGCGCTTACCCCAAGCGTCGGAGCGGCCGGCCCGGCGCCCGGCGATCCGCCGCGCGCATCTGGCCGGGCCACAAGCCCGGCGCAACCAAGAACAGCTACATCAGGAGGAGATCCGCATGAAACGCATCACCCTATCGCTCGCCCTTGCCGGCCTGGGCATGGCCGCCGGCACGGCGTCCGCCGAGACCAGCGTCACCCTGTACGGTATCGCCGACGTCAGCATCCGCTACCTGAGCACCAGCTCCGGCGCGGTCGGCGAAGACGGCAGCCGAGTGTCGATGGAGAACGGCGCCATTTCCAACAGCCGCTGGGGCCTGCGCGGCTCGGAAGACCTGGGCGGCGGCAACCGCGCCTTCTTCCGCCTGGAGAACGGCATCAACCTGCAGAACGGCAGGGGTTCGGACACCAGCAAGGCCTTCAGCCGCCTGGCCTACGTGGGCCTGGACGGCGGCCAGATCGGTACGCTCACCCTGGGCCTGCAGAACACGCCGATGTTCGACCTGCTGGCCGATTACTTCGATCCGCTGACCGTGGGCAACTACGACCAGAACGCCTGGCTGCCGGCCGCCATGTCGCGCGTGCGCACCAACAACATGACCAAGTACGCCAATACCTTCGGCGACCTGTCCATGGTGCTGTCGTGGGCCAACGGCGAAGACTGGGACGACCACAAGGCCGGCCAGCAGTACGGCGCCAGCCTGCGCTACACCATCGGCCAGCTGGGTCTGGGCGCGGCCTACCAGCAGACCTACGCGGGCACCGATTCCGACCTGCGCCAGCGCGTCTGGAACCTGAACGCCTCGTACCAGTTCGACGGCGCCAAGCTGTTCGTCGGCTACTACAACGGCCGCGACGAAACCGGCTGGGTCAATGGCGTCATGGGCGGCACCACCACCGCCAACCTGGACCGCAAGGACAACGGCTACTTCGCCGGCGTCACGTGGCAGGCTACGCCGCGCTGGGCCATCACCGGCGCGGCCTACTTCGACCAGAGCAAGAACGTCGAGGAAGAAGGCGACAAGGGCAAGCGCTACGCGCTGGTCGCCGTGGCCGAGTACTCGCTGTCCAAGCGCTCGCAGCTGTACGGCACCGTGGACTGGAACAAGGTCAGCGACGCCGCCAGCGGCGAAATCGCCGGCAAGAGCAACCAGGTCGGCGCCGCCGTGGGCTTCCGCCACATCTTCTGATGTCTCTCGCGCCGGGCTCCGCGGAGCCCGGCTTGCGCTACACCGCCATCCGGCTGTTGATGAGATCGGTGACCAGCATGTGCCCGGGCGCGTGCGTGATGCAGAATTCCGGCCGCACCGAGGCCACCACCGACTGCGGCGTCACGCCGCAGGCCCAGAACACCGGCATCTCCCCTTCCCGTATTTCCACCGCGTCGCCGTAGTCCGGGCGATCGATGTCGGCGATCCCGATCAGGGCCGGGTCGCCGAGGTGCACGGGCGCGCCATGCACCGACGGAAAGCGCGAGGTCACCTGGATCGCGCGGATCGCGTCGGCGGCCTTCAGCGGCCGCATCGACACCACCAGCGGCCCGCCGAACACGCCGGCCGGGTGCGTCTGGATGCTGGTGCGGTACATGGGCACGTTGCAGCCCTGCTCGATGTGGCGCACCGGCAGGCCGTTGTCCAGCATGGCTTCCTCGAACGAGAACGAACAGCCGATCAGGAACGACACCAGGTCGTCGCGCCAGATGTCGCGCACGTCGGTGGGCTCGGCCACCAGCTCGCCGTTCTTCCATACGCGATAGCGCGGAATGTCGGTGCGGATATCGATGTCCTCGCCCAGCTCGGGCAGCGCCGGATCGCCCGGCTCGGACATGGCCAGCAAGGGGCACGGCTTGGGATTGCGCTGGCAGAAATGCAGGAAATCCGCCGCCAGCGCGCGCGGCAGGATCGCCAGGTTGGCCTGCACGTGGCCCGGCGCCAGGTTGGCCGTGGGGCCGGTCAGCCGGCCGCTGCGGGCGTCCAGGCGCACCTGGCGCGCCGCCTGCGCGCCGGCTCGCATCGAATTGGCGATCATGGCTAGCCTCTCGCTTGCGCCAGCAGTTCCTCGACGGCCAGGCCGATGGCCAGCACGCGGCGGTCGGCGCCGTTGCTGGCCGCGATCATCAGGCCCACGGGCGCCGTGCCCGCCGCATGGCAAGGCAGCGACAGCGCGCAGCCGTCCAGGAAGTTGATGAGCGTGGGATTGCGCAGGATCAGGCCGTTGGCCGCGTAATAGGCTTCGTCGGCGGCCAGGTCGGCCACCGCCGGCGCCACGATGGGCGTGGTCGGCATGATCAGCGCGTCGTAGCCGGCGATGCGGTGGTCCACCGCCGCCACCCAGGCCTCGCGGGCGTCCAGCAGGTCCAGGTAGTCGGCCGCGCTCATGTCCTTGCCGCGCATGATGCGCGACACCACGCGCGGGTCGTAGCGCTGGCCGGCGCGCGCGATCAGGTCGCGGTGCCAGGCCCAGGCCTCGGCCGCGGTGAAGCCGCCCTTGGCGTTGATGGCGGCCAGCTGCGCGAATTCCGGCACGGCGATCTCGTCGACCAGCGCGCCGGCCTCGCGCAGCCGCGCGACCGCGGCCTCGAAGCTGGCGGCCACGTGGCTGTCCATGCCGTCCAGCGCCAGCGTGGTCGGCACCGCCAGGCGCAGGCCGCGCAGCGGCAGCGCCTGCGGCGCCGGGCCGCCGTCGCCCGACAGGATCGCGTCCAGCTCGGCGCAGCAGCGCACGCTGGCGGCGATGGGGCCGATCGAGTCCAGGTTGGCCGACAGCGGCAGCACGCCTTCCATCGACACGCGCCAGGCGCTGGGCTTGAAGCCCGTCAGGCCGCAAAGCGCAGACGGAATGCGCACCGAGCCGCCGGTATCCGAGCCGATGGCGGCCACGGCCATGCCGTCGGTGACCGACACCGCCGCGCCCGAGGACGAGCCGCCGGGGATGCGGCCGGTGGCGCGGTCGTAGGGATTCAGGGGGGTGCCGTAGTGAGGGTTGATGCCCAGGCCCGAGTAGGCGAACTCGGTCATGTTGGTGCGGCCGATGATGACGGCGCCGGCGGCGATCAGGCGCTGCACCACTTCCGCGTTGGCGTCGGCGGCGGGTTCTCCGGCGCGCGCCACCGAGCCGGCCATCGTGGTCTCGCCCTCGACGTCGAACAGGTCCTTGATGCTGATGGGCAGGCCTTCGACGGCCGAGCGCACGATGCCCGCCGCGCGCAGCGTGTCCGACGCGCGCGCCTGGGCCAGCGCCGCCTCGGCATACAGTTTGGTGTAGACGCGGGTGCCCTCGCCCGCCTCGTCGCGGGCGCGGGCCAGCACGGCCTCGGTGAGCGCCACGGACGTCGTGCGGCCCTCGTTCAGGGCCTGGTTCAGTTCGTTCAGGGTCGGAAACATAGTCATCCTGGTGCCGCTGGGCGGCTCAAGTACACACGGGGACGGCCGGCGGCCTCAGGCCACCACGGGCAGCGTCTCCACATGATAGCGGTGGCGCAGGCTGCGCTGGCGGCGCGGATCGTAGAGTTCCATGGCGAAGTCCACCGACGGGCGGATGCCGCCGATGGCGCCGACCGTGCCGCAGGTCATGCCCGCGCCCGCGGGCAGCACGGCGCTGCCGCCGGTGTAGCCGGCCACCAGGTCCTGCGGCGTGCGCAGCGAGGCCAGCGGGCCTTCCTGGTACAGCACTTCCGCGCCGTTCTCCACGATGTACGAGCGGATGACCAGCTCGTCCCAGTAGTCGGCCACGTCGGCCAGGCGCCATGCGCCCGTGGCCAGGGGCTTGACGCAGACCTGCTTGGACATGGCCACGCTGTAGGTTTCGAGCTTGCGGTCGGTGTGGTCCGACGCGATGCTGACGTACATCTCGCCATCGATCGCGAACACGAACGTCTCGACCTCGCCGGAGGAATCCTCGCCCAGCGCCTGCACGGTCTCGTCCTGGGTCAGCTGGTTGGCGGCGATGCGGTAGTACAGCGGCACGCTGCTGGGACGCGGCACGCCGATGGCGGCCAGTTCCTCGATGTGGTGCTCGATGGCGGCCATGTCGCGTCCGGCCCAGCCGGCCACGATCACGGAATTGAACTCGACTTCCACCCGGCGCGGCTGGGAATCTTCGATCTGGAATACGGCTTTCATATCTGTCCTGCGGAATCTGAGAGGTAAAGGACGCGGCGCCCGCCGCGTCCGAAAGAAGGTTTGCGGCGGCGCCCTAGCCGAACACGCGCGGCAGCCACAGCGCCAGGTCGGGCCAGAACGCCAGCAGCGCGAGCATCACGAACATGGCCGCCACGAACGGCAGGCTGCCGACGATGACCGCGTTCATGGACCCGCTCTTGCGCAGGCTCTGCACCACGAACAGGTTCAACCCGACCGGCGGCGTGATCAGCGCGGCCTCGACCAGGATGATGATCACGATGCCCAGCCAGATGGGATCGAAGCCCAGGCCGATCATGATGGGCGCCACGATGGGAATGGTGGTGATCATCATGGAGAGGGTTTCCATGAAGCAGCCCAGCACCAGGTAGAAGATCACCAGGATCAGCAGCATCCAGCCCGGCGACAGGCCCAGCCCCGAGATGGACTGGGTCAGCGCGTCGGTCAGGCCGGTGGCCGACATGACGAAGTTCAGGAAACTGGCGGCGATCACGATCAGCATGATCATGGCCGTCGAACGCATGGTGCCTTCCATCACCTCGCGCAGCATCGACCACGTCAGGCGGCGGAACCAGGCGGCCAGGATCAGCGCGCCCAGCACGCCCAGCGCGGCGGCCTCGGTCGGCGTGGCCAGGCCGGCGTAGATGGAGCCCACCACCAGGAAGAAGATCCCCATGGGCGGCGCCAGGTGCACCAGGCTGGCGATGCGCTGGCCCCACGTGGCCTGGACCTTTTTGCCGCCCCACGACGGCTTGGCCACGCAGGCCAGGACCACGGTCAGCATGAATAGCGCCGCCATCGCGAAGCCCGGGATGATGCCGGCCAGGTACAGCTTGGGCACCGAGGAATTCGTCAGCACGCCGTAGATGACCAGGTTGATGGACGGCGGAATCAGGATGCCGAGCGTGCCGCCGGCGGCCAGGCTGCCCAGGAACAGCGGCTCGTTGTAGCCGTACTTGCGGATCTGCGGAATGGCCACCGTGCCCACGGTCGCGGCCGTGGCCACGCTGGAGCCCGAGGTCGCCGAGAACAGCGTGGAGGCGCCGATGTTGGCGTGCATCAGCCCGCCCGGCAGCCAGGACAGCCACAGGCTCATCGCGCCGTACATGCGCTCGGCGAAGCCCGCGCGCAGCAGCACTTCTCCCAGCATGATGAACAGCGGAATCGCCACCAGCAGGAATTCGTTGTTGGTGCTCCAGGAAATCTCGCCGATGGCGCGCGTCAGCGGCAGCATGGAAAAGAGCGGGTCCAGGATCAGGCCCAGCACGCCCAGCGCGGCGCCTACGGGAATCGACAGGCCGATCAACACCAGCAGCAGGATCAAAGCGGTGGAAATCATGCGGCGTCTCCCTTGACCATGCGCTCGCCGGCGGCGGCTTCTTCTTCAGCTTCTTCCTGCGCCGAGCGCACGCCGCAGATGTTCCTGACCAGTTCGATATCGCCGGTCACCAGCGCCGCCGAGGCGCGCGCCAGCATCAGCGCCACCGTCACGCACATCCAGGCCAGGCCCAGCGCCCACAAGCCCTGCGGAATCCACAGCGGCGTCGCAAGCGGCGTATTGGCGGCGGACTTCTGCGTCCACGAGGCCTGCACCACTTCGGAGGCGTAATACGTCAGGTACACCATGAAAACCGCCAGCGCCACCAGCGAGATCCAGTCCAGCACCGCGGCGACGCGCACGGGCATGTGCTGATAGAGCACGTCCACGCGCACATTGGCCCGCTGCAGCGTCGCGAACGCCAGCGCCCACGAGGTGCTGATGGCGAAGGCGTAGCTGGACAGCTCATCGGCCCCGCCAGTCGTGAACCCCAGAAATTTACGCGCGAGCACATCGAACGAAATCAGCAGCACGCTGGCCACCGTCAACGCGCCGCCGGCCCACACCGCCAGCCGCGAAAAACTCTCCGCGCGCCGCAATATGCCGCCCAGCAGGCGAAAGTGTTCGGTTTGAGTCATAAAAAAACCTTTGAAAAACAGCCGCAAACCCTAGCCACCCTACGCACCAGGCACATCCCATCGGGATGCCGAGGATCCGGCTCCGCCGGTCCTCAGGCATGCCCCCCTGGGGGGGAAGCGCGCAGCGCTTCGGGGGGGGCTCTACTTCTTCGCCACGACGCCCAGCGTCTTGCCGATCGTGGCGTTGAAGTCGTTCACGCATTGCGCCGAGCAGCGCGCGGCCCACTTGGGCAGCACGGCTTCCTGCGTGACCTTCTTCAGCAGTTCGCGGTCCGCGTCCGAGGGCTGGACCAGGACCATCTTGCCCTTGACCGGGTACGGGCACGCGGCCGCGCCGGTATTGCAGTCATAGCCTTCCTGGGTCTGGCGCGCCGCGGCGTCCCAGATGTCGTCGACCAGGGTCTTCACGTTGGTCTGCAGGAAGCTGCGGACCTTGGGATCGAGCTTGTCCCAGGCCTTCTGGTTGACGGCGTGGATCTGCTGGTTCCAGTTGATCGGCAGCGCCACCAGGTGGGTGGAGACCTCGTACCACTTGGCCGAGTAGCCCGACAGCGAACCCGTGATGGCGCAGTCGACCACCTTGTTCTGCAGCGCCGGCACCACTTCGCCGAACGCCATGGTCACGCTGGAGCCGCCCAGCGCCTCGACGAACTCGGCCGTGGTGCGGCTGCTGGTGCGGACCTTCTTGCCCTTGATGTCGGCCAGGCCCTTGATCTCGGCGTTGCAGAACAGCACCTGCGCGGGATAGGTCGAGATGCCCAGCAGCTTGACGTTGCTGCCCTCGCCGTACAGCTTGGCGTAGACCGGCTCGAATGCGTCGGTCACGGCGCGCGCGGTCTTGACGTCGGGCGCCAGGCCGGCCAGGTCGATCGCCTCGTTGATCGGGTTGTCGCTGGCGAAGTACGCCAGCGTGGCGGTGCCGAACTCGACCACGCCCTGCGACATCAGGCGCAGCAGCTCGGGACCCTTGAGGCCCATTTCGTTGAAACCCTTGATCGTGGCCGTGACCTGGCCCTTGGAGAGCTCGGGGATCGTCTTGGTCCAGAACGGTTTTTCGTAGTCGTTGTAGGCGGTCAGGTTGCTCAGGCCGCCCACCACCTTCAACTGGGTCTTGGGCAGGTCTTGCGCCTGGGCGGCGCCGGCGAGCAGGCCGGCGGCGACTGCGGCGAAAACTAGAGACTTTTTCATGGACAAAACTCCTAGCTGGCGGGATGGTATGCCGCGCGCGGGACCCCGTTATCCCGGTGGCGCGCGGATGGCTGATCGGGAGTCAGTAGCCCCGCGGCGATCGTAGATGCGCCGCCATTGCAGCGTCAGGGCCCGGGAGCGTCCAATCGTATGTTGCGATACGGGGGTATAAATATTTCTTGGGTCTTCCGGACGCGGGCTACGACTTTTTGCGCAAATCACGCTGTGGCGCGGCTTTGCGGGCCGCGGCGGTGGTTTTGCGCGGCGCCGCAAAAACGGCTTTCATAAAAATAGGGACACTGTCTGCTGGGGAAAACACCTACCCTGCCAACGGCTAGCAAGGCGTCCCGTCGCCGGCCTGGGCGGCCACTTTCTGGGCCATCTGCGCGATCACGCGCACCGCGTGGCTGTCCGGCCCCTGCACCCAGGTCGCGGTAAAGCTCAGCTGCGGCAAGGGGTCGGCCTGCACCCGCAGGATGCGCAGTTCGCCGCGCGCCAGCTCCTTGCCCAGGAACACCGGCGCGATCACGCTGGTGCCGATGCCGTCCTGGGTCATGCGCACCACCATCGACATGGAGGCGCTGCCGTACATGCGCGGCGCGGTCACGCCGGCGCGCGTCAGCATGTCGCGCACGACCCGGTACGGCGCGCTGTTGGACGGATAGGTGATGATGGGCAGCTTGCCGATGCGCTCCAGCGTCAGCGGCTCCGGTCCCAGGTCCAGCACCGGGCTGGCCACCCAGGCCAGCGGATAGGTGCACAGCGCCAGGTTCTCGACCCGCGCCTCCAGCACCGGCCCCATCAGGAAGGCCAGGTCGATCTGGCGCGACATCAGGTGCGAGCGCAGCACGTGCGTGGTGTCGACCTCGATCTCCAGCACCAGCGCCGGATAGTTGGTGTGGATGAGTTCGATCAGGGCCGGCAGCCAGGTCTGCACGATGGTCTCGGCCACGCCGATGCGCACGGTGCCCGTCATCACGTTCTGCTCGCGCGCGGCCTCGAACATGTCGCGCCGCAGCTGCAGCATGCGTTCGGCGTGCGACAGCAATTCATGGCCCTTGCCGGTGAGCTTGACGCCGCGCGCCTCGCGCTCGAACAGGCGCACGCCCAGGTCGGCCTCCAGCGAGGCGATGCGTTGCGATACCGCAGGCTGCGTGGTGTTGAGTTTCTCGGAGGCCGCGCGGAAGCTGCCCAGCGTGGCCACCCAGAAAAAAGTTTCGATGTTGCGTAATTCGATCATGAGCCTGTTCCCCCGGCTCGATGAGCGTATCATGTCAGCCGCCCGTCAGTACCCTGGAACAGGGCCCCAAATCAAGGAGTCTTCCGATGAACCCGGCCGATAGCGGTCGTACGCGCGCAGGCGCGCCCGCGGCCAGCGGCCCCATGCTGGGCGTGCTGTTTCTGGTGCTTTCGATGTGGGTCCTGTCCTGCCTGGACGCCAGCGGCAAGTGGGTCATGAGCGCGGGCGTGCCGCTACTGGTGCTGTCCTGGTTCCGCTACGCGGTGCACCTGGTGCTGGTGCTGGCGCTGGTGCTGCCGGCGCGCGGGCTGGGCATCGTGCGCAGCAAGAAGCCGCGCGAACAGATCCTGCGCGGCGGCTCCATGTTCCTGGCCACGCTGATGTTCTTCACCACGCTGAGCTACATCCCGCAGGCCGAGGCCACCGCCATCAACTTCCTCGCCCCGCTGCTGGTGCTGTCGGCCGCGCCCTGGATACTGCGCGAGCCGGCGCGCCTGTCGCGCTTCGTGGCCGCCGGCGTGGCCTTCGTCGGCGTCGTCATCGTGATCCGTCCGGGCGGCGGCCTGGACCCGGTGGGCACCCTGTTCGGCCTGCTCACGGCCTGTTGCTTCGCGGTGCAGTTCATCGCCACGCGCCGCGTGGCCGGCGACGATCCGTTCACCTCGCTGATCTGGAGCGGCGCGGTCGGCACCGTGGTGCTCACCCTCGCCCTGCCCTTCATCCTGCCGCCGGCCATGCCGGTGCTGCGCGCGCTGGCGCCGCAGGACTGGCTGCTGCTGATTTCCACCGGCATCACCGGCGGCCTGGGCCATCTGTTCCAGATCGCCGCCTACCGCCGCGCGCCGGCCTCGACGCTGGCGCCCTTCGTGTACCTGCAGATCATCAGCGCCACCGCGGTCGGCTGGCTGGTGTGGGGCCATTTTCCCGACGCGCTGACCTGGCTGGGCATCGCCATCATCTGCGCCAGCGGCATCTGCATCGGCGTGGTGGAATGGCGCCGCGGACGCGCGCCGGGCGCGCCGCTGGCCGACGCCCGCGCCCGCTGAGTCCTTGCCGGGCGGCTCCCGTACAATGCGGGTCGCCCTAGCGCTTTTCCCGATATTTCCCGAACCGAGGCCCTCATGATCATCAAGCCCCGTGTGCGCGGCTTCATCTGCGTGACCACCCACCCTGCCGGCTGCGCCGCCAACGTCAGGAACCAGATCGACTACGTCCGCGCCCAGGGGCCGATCGCCGGCGGACCCAAGCGCGTCCTGGTGCTGGGCGCGTCCACCGGCTACGGCCTGGCGGCGCGCATCAGCGCGGCCTTCGGCTGCGGCGCGCAGACGCTGGGCGTGTTCTACGAGCGCGCGCCCGAGGGCGGCAAGCCGGGCACCGCGGGCTGGTACAACAGCGCCGCCTTCCACGAAGCGGCGCAGGCCGCCGGCCTCTACGCCAAGAGCATCAACGGCGACGCGTTCTCCGACGAGATCAAGCAGAAGACCATCGAGGCCATCCGCCGCGACCTGGGCCAGGTCGACCAAGTGGTCTACAGCCTGGCCGCGCCGCGCCGCACCCATCCCCGGACCGGCGAGGTCTACAACTCCACGCTCAAGCCCGTCGGCGCGCCCGTCACCCTGCGCGGCCTGGACACCGACCGCGAAGTGGTCAGGGAATCCGTGCTGGAACCCGCCACCCAGGCCGAGATCGACGCCACCGTGGCGGTCATGGGCGGCGAGGACTGGCAGATGTGGATCGACGCGCTGCTGGAGGCCGGCGTGCTGGCCGAAGGCGCCACCACCACGGCCTTCACCTACCTGGGCGAGAAGATCACCCACGACATCTACTGGAACGGATCGATCGGCGCGGCCAAGAAAGACCTGGACCGCAAGGTGCTCGACATCCGCGCCAGGCTCGCCGCGCGCGGCGGCGACGCCCGGGTGTCGGTGCTCAAGGCCGTGGTCACGCAGGCCAGCTCCGCGATCCCGATGATGCCGCTGTACCTGTCGCTGCTCTTCAAGGTCATGAAAGAGCAAGGCACGCACGAAGGCTGTATCGAACAGGTCTACGGGCTGTACCGCGACAGCATCTGCGGCCCGGCGCCGATCCTGGACGAGGAAGGCCGGCTGCGCGCCGACCGCAAGGAACTCGATCCCGAGGTGCAGGCCCGGGTACAGGCGCTGTGGCCGCAGGTCACCAGCGAGAACGTCTACCAGCTCACGGACTTCGCCGGCTACAAGCAGGAATTCCTGCGCCTGTTCGGCTTCGAGGTCGAGGGCGTGGACTACGAGGCCGACGTCGATCCGGCCGTCGAGATCCGCGGCCTGATCTGATTCAGGCGAACAGCTCCAGCAGGCGGTCCAGGCCGCCTTCGTCTATCGCCACCTTGGCTTCCTGGCGCACCACCGGCTTGGCCCGGTAGCCCACCGACAGGCCGGCCGCGCGCATCATCGGCAGGTCGTTGGCGCCGTCGCCCACCGCGATGGCGCGCTGCGGCCCCACGCCCCGCGCCGCGCACACCTCCAGCAGCTTGCGGCGCTTTTCCTCGCCGTCGCAGATGTCGCCCCAGGGCTGCGGCAGCAGCCGGCCGGTCAGAAGGCCGTCGCGCACTTCCAGCACGTTGGCGCGCACGTCGTCCAGGCCCAGGCGCGCGCGCAGCCGGTCGGTAAAGCAGGTAAAGCCGCCGGTCACCAGCAGGCAGGTCAGGCCGGCCGCCTTGCAGGCCGCGATCAGCGTCTCGGCGCCGGGGTTGATGCGCACCCGCTCCTCGTAGACCCGGTCCAGCATCGCCGCCGGCATGCCGGCCAGCAGCGCCACGCGCTCGCGCAGGCTTTGCTTGTAGTCCACGCTTTCGCCGCGCATGGCGGCCTCGGTCAGCGCCGCGACTTCGGCCTTCTTGCCCATCAGGTCGGCCATCTCGTCCAGCGTCTCGATGGAGATCAGCGTGGAGTCCATGTCGAACGCGATCACTTTGTAGTCCGACAGCGCCAGCGGCGGCGCGATGCCGCGCCATTGCAGGCCGGGGTTGGACGTGGGCAGCGGCATGGGGAATTCCTTGTCTAGGGTTGCGAGGCCTCGCGCCCCTGGGCGCGCAGCCATTCGATGAATAATTGCGCCGCGGCCGCCGCCGGGCTGTCCGGGCGGTACAGCGCGTGGATGCCGGCGTTGGGCAGTTGCGGCTGCGTGAAGAGCGGGCGCAGCCGGTCGGCGCGGATGTCGTCGTCCAGCAGGCACCAGGGCGCCAGCGCGATGCCCAGCTCGTTCATGGCGGCCTGCATGCACAGGAACTGATGGTCGAACACCGGGCCGGGCAATTGCGCCGGCACGTCCACCTTGGCCAGCGCGAACCAGCGCGGCCAGTGGTCCATGCCGCCGGCGACCTTGAGCAACGGATGGCCGAGGCAGTCCGCCGGCGCGGCCAGGCGGTTGCGCTCGATGAAGCGCGGCGAGGCCACCGGCACGTGGAAATCGTCCAGACAGTGCACACAGGTGAATTCCGGATGCGCCAGGTAGCCCAGGCGGACCAGCACGTCACTGCCGGCGTCGCCGCCGCGGTCCAGGAACGGACGGCCCTGCGTGGTCAGCTGCACGTCGATGCCCGGATGCAGCGCCTGGAACGCCGACAGGCGCGGGATCAGCCACTTCATGGTCAGGGACGGCGTGGCGCTTACGCGCAGCGCGCCGCCGTAGCCGGGCGACTTCAGCTTGGCGGTGGCCGCGGCGATGCGCTCCAGGCTGGCCTGCACTTCGGGAAAATACGCCTGGGCGCAAGGCAGCAGCGCCACGCCGCGCGCCTCGCGCGCGAACAGGGGCTGGCCCACATACTCTTCGAGGATGCGGATCTGCTGGCTGACCGCGCTGTGCGTGATGCTGAGTTCTTCGGCCGCCGCGGTGAAACTGCGCAGCCGCGCCGCGACTTCGAACACCCGCAAGGCCTTCAGCGGCGGCAGGCTGGGCGCCGCCATCTCAATGGCGGCGCGCCCGGGCGCCCGCCCGGCGCCGCGCTATGCTGCGTTGTCCCACGTCTACCCTTGTCGTGTATTTATTCTCGGTGCCCGGCGTCGAACGCGCGCACACCCCTCCGTCCAGCCGCATTCTAGGGGATTGCACGCGCGCCGACCTCTTAGAAAATCTAACGCCACGCCTTAAAAAACACCGCTGGTCGCGCCGCGCGCCCATTCCTATGATGCCGGGAACCTCATCGGGGAACCCAACATGGCATCAATCACGGTAGACGGCATCGTCAAGACCTTCGGCGGGCAGCAGGTGCTGCGCAACCTTTCGCTGCACATCCCGGACGGCGCGTTCTATACGCTGCTCGGCCCCAGCGGCTGCGGCAAGACCACCCTGCTGCGCTGCATCGCCGGCTTCTACGCGCCCGACGGCGGACGCCTGCTGTTCGACAGGGACGACGTGACCCACGTGTCCGCGCACCGCCGCGACATCGGCATGGTGTTCCAGGACTACGCGCTGTTTCCCGACAAGACCGCATTCGACAACGTGGCCTACGGCCTGCGCGCGCGCGGCGTGGCGCGCGCCGAGATCGCGCGCCGCGTCAACGAGGCGCTGGACAAGGTCGGCCTGCAGGCGCTGGCCGAACGCTTTCCCGCCCAGATGAGCGGCGGACAGCGCCAGCGCGTGGCCCTGGCGCGCGCGCTGGTGATCCGCCCGCGCGTGCTGCTGATGGACGAGCCGCTGTCGAACCTGGACGCCAAGATGCGGCTGCAGATGCGCGACGTGATCCTGGACCTGGTGCGCGAGGCCGGCATCACGACCGTGTTCGTGACGCACGACCAGGAAGAAGCGCTGGCCATGTCGGACCGCATCGCCATCATGGACCGCGGCGACATCGCGCAGCTGGGCACGCCGGAGGAACTCTATGGCACGCCGGTCAACGCCTATGTGGCGGACTTCATCGGCTCGGCCAACGTGATTCCCGTGCCCGCCAGAAACGGCCAGGCCGGCGCGCCGGCCGGACACGTGCGCTACGAACTCTGCGGCCTGGGCTTCGACGGCATGCAGGGTAGCGAGCGCCTGGACGACCAGGGCATCCTGATCGCGCGGCCCGAGGAGCTGGCGCTGATGGCGCCCACGCCCTACGTGCCCAACACCCTGCCCGGCAAGGTGCTGCGACGCCAGTACCTGGGCTTCAAGACGGCCTACCGGATCGAACTGGCCAACGGCTCGGAGATCCGCGTCGAACTGCACGCCGGCAACATGGTGGCGCAGTTCCAGCCAGGCGAGGCCGTGCAGGTGCTGATCCCCGCCGACAGCCGCGTCGTCAACGCCTGAGGAACGCCACGCCATGAAAAGACTATGGTGGCCCTGGGGCGTCCTCACCGCGATCAGCCTGGCCGTGCTGCTGTTCTTCGTGCTGTATCCGCTGGGCGTGCTGTTCGGCAACAGCGTCACCGGCCAGGACGGCGGCTTCACGCTGGAGGGGTTTCGCGCCCTGCTGGCCGACTCGCAGTACGTGGAGGCCTTCGGCAACACGCTGATCCTGGGCCTGGCCGTCACGACCTGCACCGTGCTGGTGGGCGTGCCGTTCGCGTACATGGTGGCGCGCTACGACTTCCCGCTCAAGAACCTGGTGGCGATCCTGCCGGTGCTGACCATCGTCATCCCGGAGATCATCGTGGGCCAGTCGTGGCTGCTGATCCTGGGTAACAACGGCCTGCTGACGAATCTGCTGGGCGACGCCGGCATTTCGCTGCCGTCGTTCTACGGCTGGACCGGCATGCTGTTCTCGATGACGCTGGTCTACTACACCTACATCTACCTGGGCGTGCTGGCGGCCTTGCGCGGCTTCGACGGCCAGCTGGAGGAAGCCGGCCTGAGCCTGGGCACGCCGCCGCTGCTGACCAAGCTGCGCGTGCTGGTGCCGGTGCTGCTGCCGGCGGTGCTGGTCAACGCGCTGGTGGTGTTCACGCTGGTGGTGGGCAACTTCGCGCTGGCCACGCTGCTGGGCAGCCGCGTGCCGCTCTTGTCGGTGATGACCTACAACACCTTCGTCAGCGAAATGGGCGGCAGCCCCACGCTGCAAAGCGCCATGTCGGTGGTGTCCATCGCCATCGTCGCCATCGTGCTGTTCTTCCAGAAGCGCGTGGTCGAACGCAAGGTCTACACCATGACGCAGGGCCGCGCGCCGGCCCCGGTGCGCGTGCGCTCGTGGACGGCGCTGTTCTACACCGGCGGCGTGGGCCTGGTGATCTGCATTTCGCTGCTGCCGCTGATCGTGGTGTTCATCGCCGCCTTCACCAAGACCAGCGGGCCGGTCATGCAATGGGGTCAGTGGTCGCTGGCCAGCATGCAGCGCGCGCTGCACGGCGCGCCCGAGCCCATTCTCAATTCGCTCAAGTTCGCCTCGCTGGCCACGGTGCTGGGCGTGTCCTTCGCGGTGCTGGCCAGCTACCTGACGATCAAGAAGCGCAGCGCCTCCACGCAGGTGCTGGACTACATCGTGGTGCTGCCTTTGACCATCTCCGGCACGGTGCTGGGCATCGCGCTGGTGCAGACTTTCAACACCGGCTGGCTGGTGCTGGCGGGCACCTCCGGCATCATGGTGCTGTGCTACACGGTGCGGCGCCTGCCGTTCGCGGTGCGCAACGCCTCGTCGGTGCTGTTCAACATTCCCGAGTCGATCGAGGAAGCCTCGATCAGCCTGGGCGTCTCCCCGCTCATGACCTTCTTCAAGGTGGTCCTGCCCGCCATGAAGGCCTCGATCATCTCGGCCGCCATCCTCATGTGGCTGACGACGATCTCCGAGCTGTCGGCCTCCATCGTCGCCTACAGCGGCGGCCTGGAAACCATGCCCATCGCCATCTTCCGCCAGGTCGACGGCGGCAGGCTGGGCATGGCCTCGGCCTACGGCGCGGCGCTGGTCACGGTGATCGTGCTGCCCATCATCGTGTCGGTCAAGGCGTTCCGCATCAAGCTGTTCTCCGGCAAATAACCCACTCGCACAGAGGCTACCCATGCAACTCAAGCACCTACTTCAGCACAGCGTCCTGGCGGCGGCACTGGCAACCGGCGCGGCCCAGGCCCAGAACGTCGTGCTCTACTCGTCCAACAACACCGAGACCATCGAAACCGCGCTGGAAGCGGTCAGGCAGCACGCGCCCAAGCTGAACGTGCAGCCGGTCACCGGCGGCACCGGCACCATGATGAAGCGCATCGAGGCCGAGGCGCAGAACCCGCGCGGCGACCTGTTCTGGAGCGGCGGCTTCGGCACGCTGGGCGCCTACCGCCAGCACCTGCAGCCCTACCGCCCGGCCGACCTGGACAAGATCCCGGCGGAATTCCGCGGCCCGGACGACCTGTGGGTCGGCACCAACGTCCACGTCATGGTGATGATGGTCAACGAGCGCCAGCTCAAGGGCCTGCCCGCGCCGGCGACCTGGACGGACCTGATGCAGCCGCAGTGGAAGAACAAGTTCGCCATCACCGATCCGTCCAAGAGCGGCACGGCCTACATGCTGGTGTACGGCCTGTACAAGCAGTTCGGCCAGGAAGGCCTGGACAAGATCGCGGCCAACGCCGTGATCACGGCTTCGTCGGGCACCACCTACAAGGGCGTGGCGGCCGGCGAATACGCCGCGGGCCTGACGCTGGAATACGCCGCGCAGGAATACGTGGCCGGCGGCCAGAAAGAGATCAAGCTGGTGTATCCGTCCGAAGGCAGCTACCTGGCGCCGGAAGGCATGTTCATCATCAAGGGCGCGAAAAACGCGGACGCCGCCCGCGCCCTGTATGACGGCCTGCTGAGCAAGGAATCGCAGCAGGCCCAGCTGGTGAACAACTTCCGCCGCCCGACGCGCACGGACATCCCGGTGGCCAGCCTGACCACCCTGCCCGACCTCAAAAGCATCAAGATCTTCCCGATCGACCAGGATGCGGCGGCCAAGGAATATGAAGCCGTGGTGGCCGCCTGGAACCAGGCCGTCTCGAAGGCGAAATAAGCGCCCTCAGTTGCCGTCGACCATCCGGCCGGCGGCAAGGACCAGCTGGCGCCCGCAACGGGCCGCCAGCTGCGGATCGTGGGTCACCAGCACCAGCGTGGTGCCGTGCTCGCGGTGCAGGTCGAACATCAGGTCGATGACCGTCACGCCGGTGGCGGCGTCCAGGCTGCCGGTGGGCTCGTCGGCGAACAGCAGGTCGGGCCGCACCACGAAGGCGCGCGCCAGCGAGACGCGCTGCTGCTCGCCGCCGGACAGCGTGCGCGGGTAGTGATGCAGGCGCGCGCCCAGGCCGACGCGCTCCAGCATGGCCTGCGCCGCCTCGCGCGCGGCCTGCCCGGCCAGTTCCAGCGGCAGCATCACGTTCTCCAGCGCGGTCAGGTTGGGCAGCAGCTGGAACGACTGGAACACGAAGCCCACGTGGTTGGCGCGCAGGCGCGCGCGGCCGTCCTCGTCCAGGGAAAACAGGTCCTGCCCGGCCAGGCGCACGCTGCCGGCGCTGGGAACATCCAGCCCCGCCAGCAGTCCCAGCAAGGTGGACTTGCCCGAACCGGAGCTGCCGGTGATGGCCACCGCGCTGCCGGCCTCGACCGTAAAATCTATGCCTTCCAGGATAGACAGCGTGCCGCCGGCGTCGGCCACCCGCTTGCCCAGCCCTTTCACCTCGATCGAATTCTTGTTATCCATGCGCCTATTTTCCCGTCTGCTACTCGTATCCGTCCTGGCGACCGCCAGCGTGGCGCCCGCCCACGCTCAGACCGCCGCGCCGGCCCAGGGTTCCGCGCCCCGCACCGTGCTGATCCTGGGAGACAGCCTGTCGGCCGAATACGGCATCAAGCGCGGCACCGGCTGGGTGCCGCTGCTGTCGGCCCGCCTGTCCGAACAATACCCCAACTATCGCGTCGTCAACGCCAGCATCAGCGGCGACACCACCAGCGGCGGCGTGGCGCGCCTGCCGGCGCTGCTGCGCCAGCACGAGCCGGCCGTGGTGGTGCTGGAGCTGGGTTCGAACGACGCGCTGCGCGGCCTGTCGCTGTCCATGACCGAGCAGAACCTGCGCACCATGACGCAGGCGGCGCGCCAGGCCGACGCCCGCGTGCTGATCGTGGGCATGCAGATTCCGCCCAATTACGGGCGCGACTACACCCAGCGCTTCGCACAGGTGTTCCCCACGGTGGCCAAAGACGAAAACGCCCGGCTCGTGCCCTTCCTGATGGAAGGTATTGCAACGAACCGGGCGATGTTCCAGGCCGACGGCATCCATCCCAACGAGGATGCCCAGGCCAAATTGCTGGACAACGTGTGGCCGACGCTGCGGCCCATGCTCGACTGAAGCGTCAGCCGGCGGCCTGCTGCTGGTCGCCGCGGATGACGTCGGCGGCGGCCGGCAGCACTTCGACCTTGTACTGCTCACGCAGCATGCGAATCATGGCTTCGCTCTCGGCCTGGCCCCAGGCGCCGGAGAGCTGCTGCGCGAGGCTGTCCTGGTCGGCCTTGTCGACCTTGCCGGCCTCGACCTTCTCCAGGCGCACCAGCGTGTAGTCGGCGCCCGACTGCACGCCGGCATAGCCCGGCAGCGTGCCCGCGGGCAGGCGCATGGCGGCTTCGAGGACCGGGCGCGGCAGGCCCTTGGGGTCCTGGCGCGAGACGGTCTGCGGCGCCGAATAGCCTTCCGGCACGGTGGTGGCCGGGCTGGCCTTGTCGGCGGCCAGGGCGGCTTCGCCGGCCTGCTTGGCGGCGGCGGCGGCGCGCTCGTCGATCAGCCTGGCGCGGATCGAATCGCTGACCTTCTCCAGCGGCGGCACGTGGGCCGGCTGCACCGCGGCCACGCGCACGGCCAGCATGGTGTCGGGCGAGAGTTCGATCACGCCGGAGTTGTGCTTTTCGCGCAGCACGTCGGGCGAGAACAGCACCTGGCGCACGCGCGGGTTGTCCAGCAGCGCGGCGTCGGGGCTGTCGGCGGCCGAGCCCGGGCCGGCCTGGTCGGCGGGCAGCAGGCCCTCGCGGGTCACGCCGGAGGCGGTGCGCAGCTTCAGGCCGACGGCGTCGGCGGCCGGCTGCAGGCTGTCCTGCTGGTCGTAGACCTGCTTGTTCAGCTGGCTGGCCATTTCCGAGAAACGCACCGCGGCGATCTGCTTGCGCACTTCGCCGGTGATCTGGTCCTTGACCTCGGCCAGCGGCTTGATGGCGGCGGGCTGGATCTCGGTGACCTTGACGATGTGCAGGCCCGACGGGCTTTCGATCACGCCCGAGACCTGGTCCTTGGCCTGGCCGAACACGGCCTTCTCCAGCGGGCCGGACAGCATGCCCGGGGCCAGCCAGCCCAGGTCGCCGCCCTTGGCGGCCGAGCCGGCGTCCTGCGATTCCTTGGCGGCCAGATCGGCGAAGCGGGCCGGATCGGCGGCGGCCTGGCGGGCCAGGTCCTCGGCCTTGGCGCGGGCGGCCTTGCGGGCCTCTTCCGAGGCGCCGGGGGCCAGTTCGATCATGATGTGGCTGGCGCGGCGGCGCTCGGGCTTGCCGAAGCGGTTCTTGTTCTGTTCGTAATAGGCGGTCAGGTCTTCTTCCTTGACCTGCACGCCCTGGGTGGCGGCGGCCTCGTCCAGCACCAGGTACTGCACCTGGACCTGCTCGGGGATCTGCAGCTGCTGCTTGTTGGCGTCGTACCAGGACTGGATGTCGGCCGGCGTGACGTTGACCTGCGAGCGGAAGTCGGCGGCGGCGAAGCGGCGCAGCTGCACCGTGCGCTGCTGGGTCAGCGCGGTTTCCAGCGCGGCCACGACCTCGGCCGGCGCGCGGGCCGACTGGCCGACCGGTTCGAGCACGCGGGCCACGGCCAGGTCGCGGCGCAGGCCGGCTTCGAACGAGGTCGGCGACATGCCCTGCGCGGCCAGCACCTGGCGGTAGCGCTCGGGCGAGAAGCGGCCGTTGTCCTGGACTTCGGGAATCGCGGCGATGGTATTGCGCAGCGTTTCGTCCGACACCGAGAAGCGGTTGTCCATGGCGACGTTGGCCAGCAGGCGCTGGTTGATCAGCTGGTTCAGCAGGTTTTCGCGCAGCGCCGGCGTGTCGATCACGGCCGGGTCGAACTGCGTTCCCAGGCGCTGGCGCAGCTGTTCGAGCTGGTTGCGGTGCGCCTGGTCGAACTCGGCGCGCGAAACCGGTTGCCCGGCGACCGTGGCCAGTTCGGGCTCGGCCCGCATGAAACTCTCATAGCCTTGAATCCCGACCAGGAAAAAGGACGGCACGATCAGAAGCAGCAGGATGAACTGCATCCAGCGCCGATGGCTGCGAATAAATTCGAACATGGAATCCCTGTTGCCGCGCTCCGGGGTATCCACCCGGAGCCGCACGAAAACGCATAAAAAAGGGCGAACCCGATTCGCCCCATTCCCATACCGGTCACTACCGGGTCAGCGGGCGGATTTTAGCATTTCTCATTCGCCGGGTGAGCCGGGCGAAACCCGGCCCTCGCCCGCATGGATCGCATCCGCCGTCAACCCGGGGAATCACTATTTCCGCCGCCTGCGGCCCCTCGTATCGTGGCCGGGTCCTTCCACCCGCAAAGAGGTCGCCCCGATGCCGTTTTCCGCCCCCCGCCTGCCCGTTCTGCGCGCCTGCGTCGCGCTCGCCCTGCTCGGCGGCACCCACGCGGCGCTGGCCGCCCCGGTCGCCGCCGTGCACGAAGCCGCTCAGGCGCAGCGCCAGGGCATGCTGGACACCATGCGCGACCTGGTCGGGATCGAATCCGGCAGCAAGGACGTCGAAGGCGTGGAGCGCATCGCCGAACTGATCCGCGACCGCCTCAAGGCCCTGGGCGGCAAAGCCGAGATCCTGCCGGCCACCGACGTGTTCCGGCTGGACGACACGCCCGAGAAGGTCGGCCCCATGGTGCATGCCGAATTCAAGGGCAAGGGCGACAGGAAGATCATGCTGATCGCCCACATGGACACCGTCTACCGCAACGGCATGCTGAAGGACCAGCCCTTTCGGATCGACGGCGACAAGGCCTACGGGCTGGGGATCGCCGACGACAAGCACGGCGTGGCCATGATCCTGCACACCATCGCCCTGCTGCAGAAGCTGGGTTTCGACGATTTCGGCACCCTGACCGTGCTGATCAACGGCGACGAGGAAATCAGCTCGCCCGGGGCGCGCAGCACCATCACCCGCCTGGGCGCCGAGCAGGACGCCGTGTTCTCGTTCGAGGGCGGCGGCGCCGAGCCCCGCCTGACGCTGGCCACCAGCGGCATCGGCGCGGCCTACCTCACGGTGCAGGGCAAGACCTCGCACGCCGGCTCGCGCCCCGAAGGCGGCGTCAACGCGCTCTACGAACTGGCGCACCAGGTGCTGCAGCTGGACGACCTGTCCAAGCCCGAGGCGGGGCTGAAACTGAACTGGACCGTGGCCCAGGCCGGCACCAACCGCAACGTCATCCCGGGCCAGGCCACCGCGCAGGCCGACGCCCGCGCGCTGCGCGTCTCCGACTTCGACGCGCTGTCGCGCAGCCTGGAGGAAGGCATCAAGAACAAGCTGCTGCCCGATTCCAAGGTCAGCGTGAAATTCGAAATCCGCCGCCCGCCGCTGGAGGCCACGCCCGCCTCGCGCGCGCTGGCCCGCCACGGCGTGGAGATCTATAAGGAACTGGACCTGCCGCTGAAGGTGGTGGACCGCGCCAGCGGCGGCGGCACCGACGCGGCCTTCGCGGCGCTCAAGGCGCGCGGGCCGGTGATCGAGGGCATGGGCCTGTCCGGCTTCGGCGCGCATTCCAACGACGCCGAATACATCCGCATCGACAGCATCGTGCCGCGCCTATACCTGGCCGCCCGCATGATCATGGACGTGTCGCAGGGCAAGGCGCCCTTGAAGTAGGAGTATCCTTGCAATCCTGTCCCAAGAACCTGATTGCAACACCTCCATGAGCGCAACATTACCCTCCTGGCCCTATTCCCGCTACATCGCCCACCGCGGCGGCGGCCGGCTGGCCCCGGAGAACACGCTGGCCGCGATGCGCGTCGGCGCCGAACACGGCTTCACCATGTTCGAATACGACGTCAAGCTCAGCCGCGACAACGTGCTGGTGCTGATGCACGACGACAAGGTCGACCGCACCTCCAACGGCGCCGGCCCGGCCGCGGACAAGACCTACGCGGAACTGGCGCAACTGGACTTCGGCAGCTGGCATTCGGCCGCCTACGCCGGCGAGCCGCTGCCCACTTTCGCCGCCGTGGCCCGCTACACCCTGGCCAACGGCATCGCCAGCAATGTCGAAATCAAGCCCTGTCCCGGCCGCGAGGCCGAGACCGGCCGCGCCGTGGCGCTGGCCGTCCGCCAGTTGTGGCAGGACGCGGCGCCCCTGCCCCTGCTGTCCTCGTTCGCGGAAGCCGCGCTGGCGGCCGCGCGCGAGGCCGCGCCGGAAGTGCCGCGCGCGCTCCTGGTGGAAAAAGTCCCCGCCGACTGGCGCGAGCGCCTGGCCAAGTACGAATGCGTGGCGCTGAACATCAACCAGAAAGACGCCACCCGCGAACTGATCGACGCCGTGCACGCCGCCGGCTACCGCATCGCGGCCTGGACCGTCAACGACCCGGAACGCGCGCGCCTGCTGCTCGACTGGGGCATCGACGGCATTTTCACCGACGAGCTGGCCGCCATCCGGCCCGCCGCCTGAGGCACCGCGCCGTGTTCAGCTACCGCCACGCCTTCCACGCCGGCAACCATGCCGACGTGCTCAAGCACGCCATCCTGATCCACACGCTGGATTACTTCAACCGCAAGGACGCGCCCTACTGGGTGGTCGACACCCATGCCGGCGCCGGGCTCTACAGCCTGGACAGCGACTGGGCCGCCAAGACCTCGGAGTTCGCCGACGGCATCGGCCGCCTGTGGGAAGCGCCGGACCTGCCGCCCATCCTGGCCGACTACGTGGCCCGCATCCGCGCCTACAACACCAACGGCCGCCTCAAGCGCTATCCCGGCTCGCCGTGGCTGGCGCTGGACGCCATGCGCCCATCGGACCGGCTGCGGCTGTTCGAGATGCATCCCACCGAAATCGACACGCTGGTCTCCAACCTGGAGCACCAGGGCCGCACCGCCCAGCGCCAGACCACGATCTACGGCGACGACGGCTTCGAGGGCGTGAAGGCGCTGCTGCCGCCGCCCACGCGCCGCGGCATGGTGCTGATCGACCCTTCGTACGAAGACAAGAACGACTACCGCCGCACGCTCATTACCGTCAAGGAATGCATCAAGCGCTTCGCCACCGGCACCATCGCCGTCTGGTATCCGCTGGTGCAGCGCCGCGAGGCCGGCGAGATGGCGCGCCACCTGGAAAACCTCAAGGTCAAGAGCTGGCTGCACGCCACGCTGACCGTCAAGAAAGCCGCCATCGACGGCTACGGCCTGCACGGCAGCGGCATGTTCCTGATCAATCCGCCCTGGACCCTGCACGACGCGCTCAAGCCCGCCATGCCTTACCTCGCGCGCACGCTGGGGCAGGACGAACGCGCCGGGTTCACGCTGCAGTTCCGGGAAAATCCCTTCCCCGCGCCGAAAAAACACTCGGACGATTAAGGCGATTCCCGCGTCGCAGGCGCTGCGGCGCGGGACGCCCGCCCTCAAACCACCTCGTCTTCCGTCGCTTCCGGCCGCAGCGCCTCGCGCGCCAGCGCCAGCTTGGCCGCGGCGTCGCGCAGCGCCGTGCGCAGGCCCTCTTCGATCACCGGGTGGTAGAACGGCATCTCCAGCATGCGCGCCACGGTCAATTCCTGCTGCACGGCCCAGGCCAGCAGGTGGCCGATGTGCTCGGCGCTGGGGCCCACCATCTCCGCGCCCAGGAAGCGGCCGGTTTCGATATCGGCGTACACGTGCAGCAGGCCGCGGTTCTTCAGCATGACGCGCGAGCGGCCCTGGTCGCCGAAATCCACCTCGCCGATCACATAGGTGCCCGGGATCAGCCGCGCGTGGCCCTTGCCGGCCACCGCGATCTGCGGGTCCGAAAACACCACCGCCAGCGGCGCGCGGCGCAGGCCGGGACGGACGTCCGGATAGCGCGCCGCGTTTTCGCCGGCGATGCGGCCTTCGTCGGCCGCCTCGTGCAGGAGCGGCGCGTCGGCGTTGGCGTCGCCCGCGATGAAGATGGCGCTGTCGCCGGCCTGCATGGTTTCGCGGTCGAAGACCGGCACGCCCTGCGCGTTCAGCGCCAGCGAGGTGTGCTCCAGGCCCAGCCCGTCCAGGTTGGCGCGGCGGCCGGTGGCGACCAGGGCGTAGTCGAAGCGCTCGGTGCGTTCGCTGTTGTCCAGCGCCACGTAGCGCACTTCGACCTCGTCGCCCACGCGGGTCGTCTCCAGCACGCGCGCGTCCGGATCCAGGTAGAACTCGCCCTGGAAGATCTTGCGCGCCGCCTGGCGGACCTGCGGGTCGCTGATGCCGGCCAGGCTGCCGCTGACGCCGAAGACGCGCACGGTCACGCCCAGCCGGGCCAGGGCCTGGCCCAGCTCCAGGCCGATCACGCCGGGACCGAACACCGCCACGCGGCGCGGCAGGTCGTTCCAAGCGAACACCTCGTCGTTGACCACCAACCGGTCTCCCAGCGCGCGGAAAGGCGGCGGCACCGAGGGGCGCGAGCCGGTGGCGATGACGATGCTGGCGGCCTGCACCTCGGTGTGCTCGTCCACGTGCAGCACCGTATCCGACTCGAAGCGGGCATAGCCGCGCAGCTTGTCCTCGGCGGGGATGTTCTCCACGCCTTCGAGCACGAAACCGACGAAGCGGTCGCGTTCGCGCTTGACGCGGTCCATGACCGCCGCGCCGTCGACGCTGATCTTGCCGTTCACGCGCACGCCGAACGCATCCGTGTGGGCGGCGCTGTGGGCCGCTTCGGCCGCGGCGATCAGCAGCTTGGACGGCATGCAGCCCACGCGGGCGCAGGTGGTGCCATAGGGGCCGCCCTCGATCAGCAACGCTCGCTTGCCCGCGGCTTTCGCCGCGCGGTAGGCGGCCAGGCCGGCGGTGCCGGCGCCGATGATGGCGATGTCGGTGTGCAGAGTCTTCATGTCTTGGGGTCTCCCTGTATGGCGTGGGGCAGGATTTGCAAGGCGTATTCCGCCTTGTTGCGCAGCCTGAGGACGAACGCCGTCCCGCGGCGCCCGGACGGGGCCGCACCAAGATGCGCAACGAGGGAAATTCGCGGAAGATGCCGGGCCGCGGCGGGCGGCCCGGCCGGCGGACCGGGACGTACGCCCCGGTCCCGGCAGGCGCTTAGCCGATGCGCGCCTTCAGTTCTTCCAGGCCGCCGACCAGCGAGCCGTTGATGAACACCTGGGGAGCGGTGCCCTTGCCCGAGACCGCGCCGATCACGCGGCCGCGGACCTTGTTGTCCAGCGGGATCTCGATCGCGGAGTAGCCCTTGGCGTCCAGCAGCGCCTTGGCTTCGATGCAGAACGGGCAGCCCGGCTTGGAGAACACCACGACCTGGTCCGGCTTCTTGGCCTTCGGGGCGAAATACGCCAGCATGGTGTCGGCGTCGGACACTTCGAACGGGTCGCCTTCCTTTTCCGGCTCGATGAACATCTTTTCGATCACGCCGTCCTTGACCAGCATCGAGTAGCGCCAGCTGCGCTTGCCGAAGCCGAGGTCGCTCTTGTCGACCAGCATGCCCATGCCTTCGGTGAACGCGCCGTTGCCGTCGGGCAGCAGCGTGATATTGGACGATTCCTGGTCCTTGGCCCATTCGTTCATGACGAAGGTGTCGTTGACCGACACGCACACGATGCTGTCCACGCCGGCTTCGAAGAAGGCGGGCGCCAGTTCGTTGTAGCGCGGCAGGTGCGTCGAGGAGCAGGTCGGCGTGAAGGCGCCGGGCAGCGAAAAGACCACAACGGTCTTATTCTTGAAGATATCGTCCGAAGTGACCTTCTTCCAGGTATTGTCTTCGCGGACGGGGAAAGTAACGTTGGGGACTCGTTGGCCTTCGCGGTTCTGCAGCATTCAATCTCTCCTTGGGGTAGCGGGGTCTTGTTCAACCACCATGGAAAGAATGATAAACGCCAGCTATTAATTAATCAAATTTAATAATTTTAATTAATTGATAGCCTGAGGCAATCGGCCCCGGGGCCGCCGGCCGGCAGGCGGGGACTTGCGCCGGCGGCCCCAAGGGAGATTACACGCGCGACGGCTCGTAGCCGGCATCGCGGATCGCGGCCTCGATCGCGGCGGCCTCGCCCGCGCCCGTCACGATGACGCGGTGCGACGGCAGATCCACGGTGACGGTCGCGCCCGGCGCGGCCTGGGTCACGGCACCGGTGATGGTCTTGACGCAATGGCCGCAGGTCATGTCGGGCACTTGGAACTCGATGCTCATGTTTATCTCCAGAGGGATTCAAGGTTGGCGGACGCTGTTTTGTCCACCGTGAACACAGCTTAAACCTTCCAATTGTGTCAAGGTCAAGCGTAGAATGGGACGACACTACGGAGGTTGGCCATGAACATCGGCGAGGCGGCGAAAAGCTCCGGCATTTCCGCCAAGATGATCCGCTACTACGAAAGCATCGGCCTGATCGGCCCGGCCGTGCGCACCGACTCGGGCTACCGCGTCTACAGCGAGCACGACCTGCACACCCTGCGTTTCGTGCGCAGGGCGCGCGACCTGGGATTCTCGGTGGAACAGATGAACGAGCTGCTGGCGCTGTGGAAGGACCGCAGCCGCGCCAGCGCCGACGTCAAGCGCATTGCGCTCCAGCACGTGGACGACCTGGAGCGCAAGGCCGAGGCGCTGCGCGAGATGGCCGCCACCCTCAAGCATCTGGCGCGCACCTGCCACGGCGACCAGCGGCCGGACTGCCCTATCCTGGAAGGCCTGGGCAGCGCGCACTAGCGCCCGCTTCAGGCCTGGACCGGCGCCTCGGCGGCGGCTGCCGCGGCCAGCTTGGCGGCCTGCGCGGCCTCGGCCTCGGCGGCGGCCCGGGCGGCGCGTTCGCGCGCGCGCTCCTTCACCGCATGCACGCCGTCGGCGTCCAGCGATTCGAACACCGCGATCGACTCCACGTGGCCGGTGTGCGGGAACATATTGATCACGCCGGCGCTCTTGAGCACATAGCCGCCCTCGTGCACCAGGATGGCGGCGTCGCGCGCCAGCGTGGCCGGATTACAGGACACGTAGACGATGCGGCGCGGACGCTCCTGCGGCTCCAGCTGCGACAGGGCCTGCGACACGGCCTGCGCGCCCTCGCGCGGCGGGTCGATCAGCATGCGGTCGAAATAGCCCAGGCCGCGCAGCCAGTCCACGTCGACCTCGAACAGGTTCAGGGTCGCAAAGCTGGTGCTGCTGGCCAGGCCGTGGCGCGAGGCGGCCTCGAGCGCGCGGTCGGTCAGCGCCTTGCTGCCCTCGACGCCCACGGCTTCGCGCGCCTGCGTGGCCAGCGGCAGCGTGAAATTGCCCAGGCCGCAGAACAGGTCGGCCACGCGGTCGGTGGGCTGCACTTCCAGCAGCTGCAGCGCGCGCGACACCATGGCGCGGTTGATGGCGTGATTGACCTGGGTGAAGTCGGTGGGCCGGTACGGCATGCGCAGGCCGAACTCCGGCATGGCGTAGGCCAGCGCGTCGCCGTGCTCGCGCTCCAGCGGATGCACGGTGTCCGGCCCCTTGGCCTGCAGCCACCACTGCACGTTGTGCCTGGCGGCGAAGGCGCGCAGGATGGCGATGTCGCCGTCGGTCAGCGGCAGCAGATGGCGCAGCACCAGCGCGGTCACGCCCTCGCCCAGCGACACCTCGATCTGCGGCATCCGGTCCGGCGCCGACATCGAGGCGATCATGGCCCGCAGCGGCAGCAGCAGGTCGCTGACGTGGCGCGGCAGGACGTGGCATTCACGCATGTCGGCCACGTAGCTGCTCTTGCGTTCGTGAAAGCCCACCAGCACCCCGCCCTTCTTCGGCACCACGCGCACCGACAGCCGCGCGCGGTAGCGATAGCCCCAGGTCGGGCCTTGCAGCGGCGGCAAAATGCGCGCCGGGCGCAGCTTGCCCACGTGCCAGAACGTGTCCTCCAGCGAGCGCTGCTTGATGGCCACCTGCGTGCTGGGTTCGAGATGCTGCATGGCGCAGCCGCCGCAGACGCCGAAATGCGGGCAGCGCGGGGCGACGCGCTGCGACGAGGGCCGCAGCACTTCCTCGACGCGCGCGATCTCGTACGAGGGCTTGCGCCGCACCGTGACGGTCGAGACCCGCTCGCCCGGCAAGGCGCCTTCCACGAATACGACCTTCCCGTCGCGGCGGGCGATACCCCTGGCTTCCAGGTCCAGGGATTCGATACTCAAAACGTCAGACATCTCACGCAGTCCAGAATTACACGCAACCCGGTATTGTAAAAGGACTGCGCCCGATCCCGGAAATGGCCCGAGGCCCGTCCGCCGCTCAGAAGGCGCGCGCCACCGAAAACACCGCGCCCAGCCGCCCTGAGGGGTGGCCGTACTTGGTGGGCAGCCAGTTGTCCCGGGTCGCGCCCACGGCGGCCAGGCCCAGCACCCAGCCCTTGAGGTCCTTGGTCACGCCGAGCTTGTAGTCGACGTAATGGCCGATGGCGTCGCCGTCCATGTCGGTCTGGTTCTTCAGCTTCTGGTAGCCGACGTGGCCCACCAGGCCCCAGCCGTCGCCCAGGTCGAAGTTGGCCGTGCCGTCCAGGTACCAGGTGCCCTTGCTGTCCGGCGTACTGAAGAAATCGCTGGGCGTGTACGAGTACTTCAGGCTGTAGCTGCCGTAGGAGACGCCCAGGTACAGGTCGGTGTTGTTGTAATTGCCGCCCTTGGGCGAGCTGGAGCCCGGATAGTAGTAATGCAGCACGCCGGCGTCGAGCGCGAAGCCGCCGCCGACGTCGCCCTTCCAGCCGCCATAGAAATCCATTTCCAGGTTGCCGTCGGTGAAGACGAAGTCGGAGACGTTGGAGTTCCAGTTGCCCAGGTAGAAGCCGGAGCTGTGGGTCAGGTCGAAGCCCAGCTGCACGGCCGGGCGGAAATCGGTTTGCGAGTAGCCGCGGAACCGGTAGTCGCTGACGATGGCGGCATTGCCGCTGAGCGCGAATCCGCCGCCCAGGTCGGTGGGTTCGGCCAGCGCGGGCGCGGCGAAACTGGCGGCAAGCACAAAGGGCAAGGCGGGCAGCGTCTTCTTCATGGTGCAAAGTCCTGGTCGGATTCGAGGGAGGCGGACGGCCTCCGGGCGCGTCCGCGCCGGCCAGCCAGGAGCGGCGGCCGGTTACCGACTCATCAAGCAATGTCCATGCCAGGCCGCGGATGCCGCAGGCGGCAGCCCCGAAGCGCCCGGAATCGCCCTTTCATGCACCAGCGGCGTGCAGCCCGCGCGCCGCCATGCTCCAAAACAGGGAGCCCCCGGCACGCGCAGGCGTGGCGGGGGCTGCGATCACCGGCCGGCCTTGCGGCCGGGGTGCGGGGTTCAGTTGGCGGCCGGGGCCGTTTCGGCGGGCGCCTTGCCCTTGCCGTGGCGCGCTTCCATCTTGGCGTGGCGCTCCTGCATGCGGGCCTGGCGCTCCTTGACCATCGCGGTGACCTGGCCGCGCTGGGTGTCGTTCAGGCTGTCCCAGACGGCCAGCCACTGGTCGCGCACCTGCTTGGCCTGCGCGCCGAAGGCGTCGCGCGACTTGTCGGACGCTTCGATCAGCGCCCGCGGGTCCAGCTTGCCGCTGTCGAGCTGCGCCTTGAGCAGGTCATGGCGCTTGCCGCCGGCCTCGCGGCGCGCCTCGTGCAGGCTGCGCTGGCTGTCCTGGGCGGTCTTGAACAGGGCCTGCTGTTTTTCGTCCAGCTTGAGTTCGGCGACCTGCGCCTTGGTCACGGGACCCAGGCCGGGAATCATCAGGCCGTCGCGCATGGCTTTGTGGAAGCCGCCGCCGCCGTGATGGCGCTGCTGCATGGCGGCGGGGCCGCCGTCAGCCGTGGGAGCAGCCATGACGGCGCCGGCCGCGAGGCCGCCGGTAGCGACGACGAAAGCGAGAGCGGCCAGGTTGGAGCGGATAGCGAATCGGGACATGTGGGTCTCCTTGAGTGAAGAAAGCGAGACCATTGTGCGATTCGCCCGGTTTCAGCCGGGTTTCGCGCGCGCAAGCGATGTTTCAGTCGATTGCGCGGGGCGTCCTTGCGCGGGGCACCCTTTGCGCGGGGCGTCCTTTGCGCGGGTGTGTTGCGCTCAGTTGGCGTCCCAGGCCGCCATGTATTCCTTCCAGTGCGGCGCGTCGCTGGCGCCGAGGGTGTCGCGCACCAGCGCGATCTCGGCCTCGTAGGCGGCGCGGTCGAGTTCGCCGCGCAGGAAGCGGAAGCGGCAGTACACCAGCCAGGTGTTGACCACGTCGGTCTCGCAATAGGCGCGCACTTCGTCGGCGCGGCCCTGGCTCCAGGCTTCCCAGACCTTGCTGCCGTCCATGCCCAGCTTGCCGGGAAAGCCGCAGAGCTTGGCCAGCTCGTCCAGCGGCGCGTTGGCGCGGCCGTTGTACTTGGCCAGCAGGTCCATCAGGTCCAGGTGGCGCGAGTGGTAGCGCGAGATGTAGTTGTTGAACTTGAAATCGCGGTCTTCCTCGCCCATGTCCCAGTAGCGCGGCGCGGGCACGCCCTGGATCAGGCTGCGGTAGTGCAGCACCGGCAGGTCGAAACCCGAACCGTTCCAGCTCACGAGCTTGGGCGTGTAGCGTTCGATGGTCTTGAAGAAGCCCGCCAGCAAGGCGGCCTCGGGGTCGTCGGCCTGGCCCAGCGTCTTGACGCGAAAGCCCTGGTCGTCGCGGAACACGCAGCCCACCACCGCCACCTTGTGCAGGTGCAGCGGCAGGAAGTCGTGGCCCACCGCCTCGCGGCGCGCGGCCAGCGCGCGCTCGATCACTTCCTGGTCGGAAACCTCGGGCCCCCAGCCGTTGAGCTTGCGCAGCCCCTCGGCGTCGGGGATGGTTTCCAGGTCGAATACCAGGGTGGGCGTCATCGCGCGGGCAGGTATTGCATGGGGTCCACCGGCTGGCCCTGGCGGCGGATTTCGAAGTGCAGGCGCGGCGAGGTCGTGTCGCTCTGGCCGAGTTCGGCGATCTTGGCGCCGCGCTTGACCGTCTGGCCGGTCTTGACCAGCACCGAACGGTTGTGGGCATAGGCCGTGATGAAGCCGTTCTGGTGCTCCACGATGATGAGGTTGCCCAGGCCGCGCACGCCGTTGCCGCTGTACTTGACCAGGCCGTCGGCCGCGGCGATGACCGGATCGCCCAGCGCGCCGGCGATGTCGATGCCCTTGCTGCTGGCGTTGAAGCCCTGCACGATCTGGCCGTTGGCCGGCCAGCCCCAGTTGATGACGCCGGCGTCGGCGGCGCGCGTGGCGGGCTTGGTCTCGACCGGGGCCGGCGCCGGGGTCGGCGTGGTTTCGGGCGGCGGCGTGGTGGTTTCGGGCTGGTCCAGCGGACGCGGCTGCGTCTTGGTGCCGGTGATCGGCGCGGTCTGCGCGCCGCCGGTGGCGCTGCCCGACATCTTCAGCACCTGGCCGACGGAGATCTGGTTGGGGTCGCTGAGGTTGTTCCAGCGCTTGACGTTCTCGATGTCCACGTTGTTGGCGCGGGCGATCTTGTATAGCGTGTCGCCCGGCTTGACCACATAGGTGCCGCCGGGCTGGGTGGCGGGCGCGGGCTGCCCGCCGGTCATGTCGACCACGGGCGCGCGAGTGCCTTTGGATGCGCAGCCAGCCAGGATGGCCAGGCTGAGCGCCCCCGCGATGAAGAGCGGGCGACGCAGGCGCGCCGACGGCGCGCCCAGAGTGATATCGGTCAGTTGCAACTGCCCGTTGAGCATACGTTTCTCCTGTTTGCTCAAGATTGTATTCCGGCCCGTAGCGGCACAAAGCGCACGGCCTCTAATTCTGTGCGTTTCCAGCTGGCCGCGCCCGTGCGTTCGATCAGAACCAGGCGCTGGTTGGCGCCCCCTTCCGGAGCGATCAGGCGGCCCCCCGGCGCCAGCTGCGAAAGCAGCGCTTGCGGGATGGCCAGGCCAGCGGCAGCCACAACGATAGCATCGAACGGCGCCACGCCGGGCAGGCCCAGCATGCCGTCGCCGTAGATGAGGCGTATCCTCGTCGTCAGCCGCAAGGCGCGCAGGTGTCCGCGCGCCAGTTCGTACAGTCCGCGGATGCGCTCGATGGTATGCACCTCGCGCACGAACTGCGCCAGCACCGCGGCCTGGTAGCCGCAGCCGGCGCCGACTTCCAGCACCCGCGTGGGCGCGCGGTCCTCGCAGACCGCGGCGATCATGCGCGCCACCACCCAGGGCTGTGAAATGGTTTGCGAATGGCCGATGGGCAGCGCCGCGTCTTCGTAGGCGCGGCTGGCCAGCGCCTCGTCGACGAACAGGTGGCGCGGCACCGCGCCCATCGCGTTGAGCACGCGCTCGTCGCTGATGCCTTGCGCGCGCAGGCGCTGCACCATGGCCTGGCGCAGGCGGTCGGAGTTCAGGCCCAGGTTGCCGCCGGAGGCCGGCGCCGGCGCCTGGGCCTGGCGCGGCAGCGTGGCCGCGGAAATCCGGGTATTGCTGTTGGCCGGCGTGACGCCGGGGCTGAGCCGGCCAGAGTCGTAGCGCGCCGGGCCGCTGCGGCCGGGCACGGGCTGCGACACGTCCGGCTGGCTTATGCGTTTGCGCATAGCGGCTCCGCCCAGTTACGGATCTCGTCGAGCTGGCTGTGCTGGGTCAGGTCCAGCCGCAGCGGCGTGACCGACACGGTGCCCTGCTCGACGGCATGGAAGTCCGTGCCCGGAGCCGCGTCGGCCGCCAGGCCCACGGGGCCGATCCAGTACACCGTGTCGCCGTAAGGCGTGGTGGTGCGCACCACCGGCTGCGACGGATGGCGCTTGCCCAGGCGGGTGACGGCGAAGCCGCGCATGTCTTCGTAGCGGCGGCTGGGAATGTTGACGTTGAGCAGCACCGGCGCGGCCAGCGGCTGGGCCAGATGGCGCTCCACCACCTGGCGCGCGGCGCGCGCGGCGTCTTCGATGTGGGCCCAGCCTTTTTCGGCCAGCGAGAAGGCGATGGCGGGAATGCCGAACAGATAGCCTTCGCTGGCCGCGGCCACGGTGCCCGAATAAAGCGTGTCGTCGCCCATGTTGGCGCCGTTGTTGATGCCCGAGACCACCAGGTCCGGGCGCGCGTCCATCAGGCCGGTGAGCGCCACGTGCACGCAGTCCGACGGCGTGCCGTTGACCGCGATGAAGCCGTTGGAGGCGGTGCGCACCGACAAGGGGCGGTTCAGCGTGAGGGAGTTGGAGGCGCCGCTGTGGTTGGTCTCGGGCGCGACGACGGTGAGGTCGCCCAGGCCTTGCAGCGCCGACACCAGCGCTTCGAGCCCGGGGGCGGAGTAACCATCATCGTTCGAAACCAGAATTCGCATTGTGCATCCGAAAGAAAACAAGACACGGTGGACGTGTCCGATTGTACCGTCCGCGGAGGCCATCCGGATGACGGGGTTGAGGTCCGGGCGGCGGCGCCCCGCTCGATAACCCGTAGCCGGGCGCGACGCGCGGCGCGGTAGAATCCGCAGCCATTACGACATACCAACGGACTCCCCCTTTCCATGGCGATCACCGCAACCTCCTTCGCGTTCCATCTTGCGCTCATCCTGCTGGCCTACCTGATCGGCTCGGTGCCGTTCGCGGTGGTGGTCAGCAAGCTCATGGGCCTGCAGGACCCGCGCAGCTACGGCTCCAAGAACCCCGGCGCCACCAACGTGCTGCGCACCGGCAACAAGACCGCCGCCGCGCTGACCCTGCTGGGCGACGCCGCCAAGGGCTGGTTCGCGATCTGGCTGGCCGAAAAGCTCGCTCCCGGCATACCCGTCGGGCCGCTGTCGGCGGTGGCGCTGGCCGCTTTCGTGGGCCACCTGTATCCGGTGTTCCTGGGCTTCAAGGGCGGCAAGGGCGTGGCCACCGCGCTGGGCGTGCTGGTGGCGATCCAGCCCTGGCTGGCGGTGGCCACGGCCGCGACCTGGCTGATCGTCGCCATCTTCTTCCGCTATTCCTCGCTTGCCTCGCTGGTGGCGGCGTTCTTCGCCCCCGTGTACTACGTGTTCGGCTCCGGCCTGGCCTGGCGCGCCCAGCCCGCCATGGGCGTGGCGCTGGTCATCATCGGCGTGCTGCTGTTCTACCGCCACCGCGCCAACATCACGCGCCTGGTGCAGGGCACGGAAAGCCGGATCGGCGGCGGCAAGAAGAAATAGGCGGCGGCGCGGCGCCCTGCCCGCTCAACCGATCTCCGCCAGGTCCCACCGGGGCCTGACCGTAAAGCTGTGCGGCGCGTCGGCATCCAGCACCGCCAGCCCGGCCTTGACCCGCTCGGCCGCCGCGAACGCGATCATCGCGCCGTTGTCGGTGCATAGCGCCAGCGGCGGGAAATAGGCGGTCGCCTTCAGCGGCTTGAGCGCGGCCGCCAGGCGGGCGCGCAGCAACTGGTTGGCGCCCACGCCGCCGGCCACCACCAGCCGCTTCAGGCCGGTCTGCTTGAGCGCGCGGACGGCCTTGGCCGCCAGCACCTCGACGATGGCCGCCTGCGTGGCCGCGGCGAGGTCGGCGCGGGTCTGTTCGTCCAGGCCGCCCGCCGCCTCGGCGGCCTTGACCCGGGTCAGGACGGCGGTTTTCAGGCCGCTGAAGCTGAAATCCAGGTCGCCGCTGTGCAGCATGGGGCGCGGCAGGTCGAAGCGCGCGGCCTCGCCGCTGGCGGCCAGCCGGGCCAGCGCGGGGCCGCCCGGATAGCCCAGGCCCATCAGCTTGGCGGATTTGTCGAAGGCCTCGCCGGCGGCGTCGTCCAGCGTTTCGCCCAGCAGTTCGTAGCGGCCCACGCCGTCGACCCGCATCAGCTGGGTATGGCCGCCGGACACCAGCAGCGCCACGAAGGGGAAGTCGGGCCGCGGGTCGGCCAGCATGGGCGACAGCAGGTGCCCTTCCAGGTGATGGATGCCGATGGCCGGCAGATGGCGCGCCCAGGCGAACGACTGCGCGACGCTGGCGCCCACCAGCAGGGCCCCGGCCAGGCCGGGGCCGGCGGTGTAGGCCACCGCGCCCACGTCGGACATCTGCAGGCCCGCTTCGTCCAGCACCTGGCGGGTCAGCGGGATGACGCGGCGGATGTGGTCGCGCGAGGCGAGTTCCGGCACCACGCCGCCGTATTCCTGGTGCATGGCGATCTGGGTGTGCAGCGCGTGGGCCAGCAGGCCGCGTTCCGTACAGACGGCCGCGACGCCGGTCTCGTCGCAGGAGCTTTCAAAGCCGAGAATAATCATGGCGGCAGAGTTTACAACTGATGCGAAAATAGCGGCCCGCAAGCCTGTTAAACATACTGGGGACTCGAATGCTGGAGAAGCTATTCAAGCTGCGTGAACACGGTACGAACGCCCGTACCGAGCTCGTGGCGGGCCTGACGACATTCCTGACGATGTCGTACATCATATTCGTCAATCCGGACATCCTGTCGTCGACGGGCATGGACCGCAACGCCGTGTTCGTGGCCACCTGCCTGGCCGCCGCGCTGGGCTCGCTGGTGATGGCGCTGATCGCCAACTGGCCGATCGGCATGGCCCCGGGCATGGGCCTGAACGCGTTCTTCGCCTTCACCGTGGTCAAGACCATGGGCTACACCTGGGAGCAGGCGCTGGGCGCGGTGTTCATCTCCGGCGTGATTTTCCTGTTCCTGACGATCTCCGGCATCCGGGTATGGCTGGTCAAGGGCATCCCGCATTCGCTGCGCAGCGCCATCGCCGCGGGCATCGGGCTGTTCCTGGCCATTATCGCGCTGTCGAACGCCGACATCGTGGTCGCGCATCCGGCGACCAAGGTCACGCTGGGCGACCTGACCAAGCCCGGCCCGCTGTTCGCGATCCTGGGCTTTTTCATCATCGCCGCGCTGGACGCGCTGCGCGTGCGCGGCGCCATCCTGATCGGCATCGTCGCGGTCACGCTGCTGTCGATGGCGCTGGGCTACAACGAATTCAAGGGCATCTTCGCCGCGCCGCCCAGCCTGGCGCCGACGCTGTTCAAGCTGGACATCCTGGGCGCCCTGCACAGCGGCTTCGTGCACGTGATCCTGGTGTTCGTGCTGGTCGAAGTGTTCGACGCCACCGGCACGCTGGTGGGCGTGGCCCGGCGCGCCGGCCTGATGCCCGAGAACAAGCCCAACCGCCTGGGCCGCGCGCTGTTCGCCGACAGCTCGGCCATCGTGGCCGGCTCGATGCTGGGCACCAGCAGCACCACGGCCTACGTGGAAAGCGCCTCCGGCGTGCAGGCGGGCGGACGCACCGGCCTGACCGCGCTGGTGGTGGCGCTGCTGTTTCTGGCCGCGCTCTTCATCTCGCCGCTGGCCGGCGCCGTGCCGGCCTACGCCACCGCGCCCGCCCTGCTGTACGTGGCCGGCCTGATGATGCGCGAGCTGATCGACATCGACTGGAACGACGTGTGCGAGGCCACGCCGGCCGCGCTGACCGCGCTGGTCATGCCGTTCACGTATTCGATCGCCAACGGCATCGCCTTCGGCTTCATCAGCTATGTGGTGCTCAAGACCGCCACCGGCCGGGTGCGCGACGTGCATCCCGCCACCTGGCTGGTCGCGGCCCTGTTCGTGATCCGCTACGCCTTCTATCCGGGCTAGCGGCACGCTGCGTCGATTGTCCCCGTCAATCGGGGACATAGATTGAATCCATACAACCCGCCAGCGCATAAGGTTGCTGGCGGCCGCGGTTGAAATCGCCGATACACTCCCCAAGTATCCTGTATATGGAGTCCACCTTGCGTTTCAACCGTCCCACCCCCTCCTGCAGGGCAGTCCGATGAGCAGCCTGGCCCGCATCCCGTTTTCCGTCCTCGACCTGGCCCCCATCGTGCAGGGCCGCGACGCCGCCGACGCCTTCCGCAACACGGTGGCGCTGGCGCAGCACGTCGAGCGCCTGGGCTACCGCCGCTTCTGGCTGGCCGAGCACCACAACATCAACGGCGTGGCCAGCAGCGCCACCGCGGTGCTGATCGGCCACGTGGCGGCGCACACCAGCACCCTGCGGGTGGGTTCGGGCGGCGTCATGCTGCCCAACCACGCGCCGCTGATCATCGCCGAACAGTTCGGCACGCTCGAAACCCTGTACCCGGGGCGTATCGACCTGGGCCTGGGGCGCGCGCCAGGCAGCGACGGCGCCACGCAGCACGCGCTGCGCCGCGGCCCGCGCAGCGGCCTGGAGTTCCCCTCGCTGGTCGAGGAACTGCGCGGCTTCCTGGCGCCTTCGCGGCCCGGCCAGCCGGTGCGCGCCATACCCGGCGAAGGCCTGGACATCCCCATCTGGCTGCTCGGCTCCAGCGATTTCAGCGCGCGGCTGGCGGCCGAACTGGGCCTGCCGTTCTCGTTCGCCGGGCATTTCTCGCCCGAGGGCATGGCGGCGATGCGCCTGTACCGCCACCTGTTCAAGCCATCGGCGACGCTGGCCCGCCCCTACGCCATGATAGGCGTGCCGGTGGTGGCCGCGGAAACCGACGAGCAGGCCCGCCGCCAGGCCACCACGCAGCAGCAGAAGTTCCTGTCCCTGGTGCGCGGCAACCGGCTGCAGTTGCAGCCGCCTGTCGACAGCATGGACGGGCTGTGGAACGAATGGGAGCGTGAAGCGGTCAATCAAAGACTGGGCGCCGCCATCGTGGGCGGGCCGGAAACCGTGCGGCGCGAGCTGGAGGCGCTGGTGGCCGAAACCGAGGCCGACGAGGTCATGATCGTCTCGGATTTCTACGATATCGCCGACCGCCTGCGCTCCTTCGAAATCGTCGCAGCCCTGAAGCAGGACGCCACGGCCTGAAGGCGTCCCCGACCGCGCCCGCTCCCGGCGCCAACCATTGCGACGCGACCGCCACCCGCTCTACTATGGCCAAAAGCGCATAGAACGCCGTAGCGTCGCCAACCCCGACACCGCTTTCGCCGTACACGCGGCAAGGATGCAAAATGAGTATTGTTGAACTCACCAAAGACAGCTTCCAGGATGCCATCACTCCCGACGGCACCCTGATCGTCGATTTCTGGGCGCCCTGGTGCGGCCCGTGCCGCGGCTTCGCCCCGGTCTTCGAGCAGGCCGCCACCGAGCACCCGGACGTCACGTTCGCCAAGGTCAATACCGACGTCGAACAGGAACTGGCCGGCGCGCTGGGCATCCGCTCGATCCCCACGCTGATGGTCTTCCGGGAGAAGGTGCTGCTGTTCTCGCAGCCCGGCGCCCTGTCCGGCGGCCAATTGAACGAACTGCTGGCCAAGATCAAGGAAGTGGACATGGAACAGGTCCACAAGGAAATCGCCGCCGCCCAGAACGGCTCGGACGCGTAATCGCGCGCTGACGTGATGGCGTAGGATGGGCATGGCGCGCGCGCACCGGGGCAAACACACCACCGCCCAGCGCGCGCAGCCCACCGGGCGGCGCAAGCCGCCATTTTCCGGCAAGCTTGTATCAGACCCATCTCATATATAGATGAGATAGATACTCAATACGATTCACGCACGTTCCCCCACACTGGAAATGTGCCGATGAATCCACCGATCACGGCCGGCGATCAGGTCCCCGGTCCAGCCCCCCTCCCCACCGATTCCGCCGCAGGCCCGCGGCGCACCCTGCCGGTCGAATTCCACGGCCGCGCGCTCGATTACTTCCGCGTCTGGATCGTGAACGTGCTGCTCACCGTCGTCACGCTGGGCGTCTGGTCCGCCTGGGCCAAGGTGCGCACGCGGCGCTGGTTCTACGGGCACACGCGCATCGACGGCCACAGCTTCGACTATCACGCGACAGGCCGGCAGATTCTTGTCGGCCGGATCATCGCGTTGGCGGTGCTCGTCGCCGCTTCCATAATCAGCCGGCTCTCGCCGGCCGGCAGCCTGGCCGTCACCATCGCCATCCTGTGCCTCCTGTCCTGGACGGTCAACGCGGGCCTGCGTTTCAGCGCGGCCATGATGTCCTGGAGGAACGTGCGTTTCGGCTTTCAGGGCAATTACATGCGCGCGGCTTGCGTCTTTCTGCTCATGCCCGCGATCGCGGTATTGACGCTCGGGCTGCTGACCCCGCTCGCCTCGCGCATGGCGGGGCGCTACGTGGCCGGCGGCTACCGCTACGGCAACGCCGCCTTCGCCAGCACCCCGCGGCTGGGCGCGCTGTACGGCGCGCTCGTCCTCAGCATCCTGGTGTTCTTCGTGATCATGATCCTGGGCCTGCTGCTGGCGGCCGCCGTCGCCGCGGCCGATGGCATCGACGTCTCGATGGAGACGCTGGCGCTCGACTGGTACGCCTTCCTGTACGCCCCCGAGGGCCGGCCTCCGGCCTATGATTCGGGCCTGCTCAAGCTGCTCATCGCGGCGCTGGGCCCCAGCTTCTACGCCGCGTTTTTCATCGCCGGGCTGTACTACGGCGCCTGCCTGCGCAACGAGCTGTTCAAGCGCCTGACCCTGACGGGCGGACACCGCATGCAGAGCCGGCTGTCGCCGCTGGTCCTGATCTGGATCGTGATTTCCGGCCTGGTGGCCGCCGTCGTCACGCTCGGGCTGGCCTACCCCTGGGCGCGCGTGCGCCACTACCGCTACCTGACACAAAGCCTGACCGTGCTGGCCGCGCCGGGACTGGACGACCTGGTCTCGCGGCAGCAGCACGCGCCAGGCAGCTTCGGCGGCGAATTCAGCGAGCTCGAAGGCTTTGGCAGCGCGGCCATGTTCTGATCCCGGTCCGGTGCGGGGCCGGCTGTTCGAGTCCGGCGCCGCCGCGCACCGCCCGGCCACGCTCACGCGGCAAGCCGACGGTTCCCTGCTGCTGGACGATGGCGGTACGCGGCGGGTGCTGGCGCCCAGCGCGCTGCGCTGGTCCAGCCGCATCGCCGATACGGCGCGGCGCGCGACCTTGCCCGGCGGCGCCGTGTTCGAGACCTTCGACAACGACCGGGTCGACGCCCTGAGCCGCCGCGGACCTGGCCTGTTGCACCGCCTGGAACGCCTCGGCACGTTGCGGCTCACGCTGACGGCGGCGCTGGCCCTGGTGGCGGTGCTCATCGGACTGCTCTGGGCCGTGCCCTGGCTGGGCGACGCGGCATCGCGTTTCGTGCCGCGCGCGGCCGAGGCCCGCATCGGCGCCGCGTTGCTGGACACGCTGGACCGCCTCTCCTTTCAACACAGCGATCTGCCCGTTGCCACGCGACAGGCCATCGAGGCCGAATTCAACGATCTGGCCGTCCATGCCAGCGCGCCGCCCGGCAGCCTCGGGCTGATTTTTCGGCGCGGCGGCAAGCTGGTGGGCGCCAATGCGCTGGCCTTGCCCGGCGGCCAGGTCGTGGTCACCGACGAGCTGGTTGCGCTGGCGCCCCGGCCCGCCGACCTGGCCGGCGTGCTCGCGCACGAGATCTCCCACGTCGAGTACCGGCACGGCATGCGCCGCCTGGGCCGCCTCGCGGGCCTGTCCGTCGTGCTCATGCTCATAACCGGGGATGGCGTCGGCGCCGTATACGACCTCGGCACGCTGGGCGCCGGCCTGCTCGACCTGGGCTATTCGCGCGGCCTCGAGCGTGAAGCCGACGCGCGCGGGGCCGCCCTGATGCGACGGGCCGGCAAGAATCCCGACACGCTGGCGCTCATGCTCGAGCGCCTGAGCGCGGCGTCGGGCGAGGGCCTGCCGGGCTGGCTGTCGAGCCATCCGCCCACGCAGGAACGGGTGGATGCGATCCGCGCGCGCCGGTAGTCAGCGCGCCCCGGTCACTCCACCTCCCACCCTGCCCGCCCGCGCGTGATGTTGGCCACGGTCAGCGCCAGTTCATCAACCGCGCCGCGCGGCACGGAAAAGCGCAGCGTCACGCCGGCTTCGTTGAAATCCTCTTGCACGATGGCGGCGCCGGCCTGCGCCAGCCGGGATTTGAGCAGCGGCAGTTCGGCAAAGCCGCAGCTGCAGGAAACCGTGGCGAGGTCCACGATTTCGGTGCGCTGCCCCAGCCGCAAGCAGTTCGCCGCGCAGCCGCCATAGGCGCGCACCAGGCCGCCCGCCCCCAGCTTCACACCCCCGAACCAGCGCACCACCAGCACGGCCACCCGGTCCATGTCCTGGCCTTCGATGGCCTGCAGTATGGGGCGGCCGGCGGTGCCGCCCGGCTCGCCGTCGTCGTTGAAGCGGTATTCCTGGCCGATGCGGTAGGCCCAGCAGTTGTGGGTCGCCTCGGGGTCGCTGTGTTCGGCGAAGAAGCGCATGGCCTCCTCCACCGTCGCCACCGGCGCCGCGTAGGCGGCGAAGCGGCTTTTCTTGATGTCTTCCTGGTAGGAACAGGGCGCGGTCAGCGTGTGCGTCATGCCCGGCATTGTAAGTGCAGCGCGACGCTAGCCGTGGCAGTCGGGCACTTCCTGGTCCAGATAGACGTCGAAGGCGACGTCGCGCGCCCATTTGGCGGTCATGGCGCGCCAGGCGCCGGCGCGCTCCCAGGCGCGCATTTCCTGCGCCAGCCAGCCCCGGCTGGCCGCGGCGTCGGCCGGCAGCAGCCAGACGCGTTCATGCCGCGCGCCGTCGGCGGCCAGGGTGGACGAAAACTTCTTCCATTCCGGAAAGCGCATCAGCGGCTCCCACACCGCGTCGTCCACCAGGCCGATGTCGCAGCTGCCTTCGCGCACCGCGACCAGGGCGTCGGACGGCACGCGATAGGTGCGCACCACCGCGCCCCAGCGCTGCGCCAGTTCGCGCGAGGCCGACGCGGCCTCGGCCATGCAGACGCTGCGTCCGCGCGCGTCGGCCGGCTGGCGCAGGCGGGTGTCGCTGCGGATCACGGCCTTGGGGCGATAGGCGTAGCCCGTGGGCTGCGCGGCGACCGGGCCCGGCTGGTCCGCGCCGCCCTCGGCCAGAGCGAGATCCACCTCGCCCGCCGCGAGCGCGGCCGCGGCGGCGGCCGGCGGCAGCTCGCGCAGCCGCACCGGCAGACCCAGGCTCTGCCCGAGCCGCTCGGCCATGGCGGCGTCCAGCCCGTCCGGCGTGCGGATCTTGGCGCCGGCCGCGGGCGGCGGCGCCAGGTACGGCACGCCCACCACCAGCTCGCCGCGCGCGCGCGCCGCGGCGAAGGCTTCGGGCTGCGCCTGCGCCGCGCCCGACAGCGCCAGGCAGGCGCCGAGCGCGAGCAGCCTCAGACGGGCGGACAGGTTGCGGGTCGCCATGTCGTTCACACGTACTGGTAGCGCAGCAGGCGGTGCTTGAGATTTTCGAGCACGAACTGGTCGATCAGCGCCGCCAGCACCGCGATAACCAGGATGTTGGTCATGACGCCGGTCATGTCGGCGATCTCGCCCGAATAGGCCAGCGAGCGGCCCAGGCCCTTGCCGAAGCCGATCAGCATCTCGGCCGAGATCAGCGCGCGCCAGGCGTTGCCGAAAGCCAGCTGCGCGCCGGTGATGAGCTCGGGCATCACGGCCGGCAGGTAGACGCGCTTGACCAAACCCCAGGGCGTGGCGCCCATGACGCGCGCGGCCGAGACGTGCACGCGCTGCACCGATTCGGTGGCGTTCATCACGCTGAGCGCGGCCGGGAAGAAGGCCGACAGCGCCACCACCACGATGATGGGCGTGTTGCCGAAGCCCATCACGATCAGGAACAGCGGCACCCAGGCGATCGACGGGATCGATTGCAGGATGACGATGGCGCTGCGCAGCACTTCGCGGAAGAAGAACAGCACGGCCGCCACCAGCCCGAAGCCGATGCCGGCGGCCAGCGCCAGGCCGTAGCCCGCGCCCAGGCGTCCCAGCGTGCCCAGCAGGCTCTGGTGGAAGGACTGCTTGCCCAGGTCCTCGAACAGGCGCTCGACGACGGTGGGCACGCCCGGCATCAGGAAGTCCGGCAGCGCCAGCGAAGCCAGCTGCCACAGGGCCAGGATGAACAATACGCCCAGCACGCCCGCCAGATGCTTGCGGGCGCCGGTGACTCGGGTGGATGCGCTCAAAGCTTGCGAGCCTCTTGCCAGGACAGGTCGACGATGCTGGAGACGTCGTACGGCTTGCCGTCACGCGTCTTCAAGGAACCCTGGGCCTGCAGGATGTCGGCGATCTCCTGCATGCGGCGCGTGTCCTTCTCGGTCAGCTTGGGCGTGAACACCTGCGTGCCGATGGCTTCGGCGATCACCGTCTCGCGCGGCAGTTCGCCGCGGGTCAGGGTCTTGAGCGTGGGCTCGGCGATGAAGTAGGAGGCGATCAGCTTGGAGGCCTGGGCCGGCTGCTTCTGCAGCAGCTCGATGGCCTGGTTCTGCGCGTCCAGCGCCTTCCAGACGTCGTCCTTGCGCTTGGCCAGCGTTTCGCCGGAGGTGATCACGACCATGCACGGAAACGGCCAGGCCTGGCCGACTTCATAGATCTGCTTGACCGGGGCCACCAGCTGCGCGATGCGGTCGTAGGGCTCGAACAGGAAGGCCGCGTCCACGCGCTTGCCCACCAGCGACTGCACCGCCACGGCCGGGCTCACGCCCATGATGTTGACGTCGTCGGCGGCCAGGTTGCCCTGCTTGAGCACCACGCCCTTGAGCACCACGTCGGCCGTGCTGCCTTCGGCCTGCGAGGCCAGGGTCTTGCCCTTGAGGCCGGCGATGTCCTTGATGCCGGTATCGTCGCGCACGATCAGCGAGTGGTAGCCCTGCTGCGCGCCGCCCACGACCTTCAGGTCGGCGCCCTTGGAGGCCCAGGCCACGGCGTTGGTGAAGCCCAGCACGCCGATGTCGAGCTGGCCGCCGACGATGGCCTTGATGAGGTCGGTGCCCGACTTGAATTCGATCAGTTCGGAATCCAGGCCGGCCTTCTGGTAGTAGCCGCCTTCCTGGGCGACGATGGCCTGCGCATCGTCCATGACGCGCAGATAGCCCACGCGGAATTTTTCGGCGGCCATCGCGGGGGCCGCTGCCAGCAGCGCCGCGGCCAGCGGCAGGGACAGCCATTGCTTGAATTTCATGAGGGAGCTCCAGGGGAATCGGAAACGGCGGCGCTTGCGCGCCGCCGCGAAAAACAGGCGCGCCGCGCCGTCAGGCGGCCAGGGCGAGGTCGGCGTGCGCGTCGGACCCGTCCACGGCGATGCCGAGCAGGCGCAGGATCTCGCGCTTTTCGGCGGCCAGGCCGGACAGGTCGTGGGTCTTTTCGTGGTGCGCCAGGTTGAACTCGCGCAGCACCCGCGCCGGGCGCGGGCTGAACACGATGATGCGGTCGGCCAGGAACAGGGCTTCGTCCACGTCGTGGGTGACGAGCAGCACGGTGGGCTTTTCCTGGGCGATCAGCTGGCGCAGCACGTCCTGCAGGCTCAGGCGGGTCAGCGCGTCCAGCGCGCCGAAGGGCTCGTCCATGAGCAGGGTCTGCGGCTGCGCGATGAAGGCGCGGGCCAGCGCGGCGCGCTGGCGCATGCCGCCGGACACCTGGTGCGGGTAGTAGTCCTCGAAGCCGGCCAGGCTGACGCGGGCCAGCCACTGGCGCGCGGCCTCGCGGGCGCGGGCCTTGGGCGTGTTCTGGAACTCCAGCGCCAGGGCCACGTTGTCCAGCAGCGTCAGCCAGGGATAGAGCGCGTGCTCCTGGAACACCAGGGTGCGGCTGGGATGCGGGCCGGCGACGGCCTGGCCGTCGGCCAGCACGCTGCCAGCCGTGGGCTTTTCCAGGCCCGCCGCCAGGTGCAGCAGGGTCGACTTGCCGCAGCCCGACGGGCCGACCAGGGCGACCAGTTCTCCGGTCTTGATTTCGCTGGCGAAGCCGTCCACCACCGGCAGGTCGCCGAAATGCTTGTGGACTTGGTCGAAGGTGAGATTCATGGAACGAGCCGTGGCGGATGGAAAACGAGGCTCCAATCTAACAATTCGTTATATGAATCCAAACGATCAATATCGAATGTCTTAACTGCTTCCGGTAATAAAGCCGGGCCGGCAATACCGGAATCGAATCGCTGCCACATAAAACGATATTGGACGCTGCGGCCTCCGCTCATTAAGGTGGTCCGCATACATAACGGGGCCCACCCCGATCGGAGACATATGGAGCCGGACCATACCGACGCCGCGCGGCCGCGCGGCGCCCTTTCGCATCTGAAGGTACTGGACCTGACGCGCGTGCTGGCCGGCCCCTGGGCCACGCAGACGCTGGCCGACATGGGGGCCGAGGTCATCAAGGTGGAGCGCCCCGGAGAAGGCGACGACACCCGCGGGTGGGGTCCGCCCTTCCTGGTGGACGCCGACGGCGCCGAAACCCGGGATTCCTCGTACTTCCTGAGCGCCAACCGCGGCAAGCGTTCCATCACGGTGGACCTGGCCAAGCCCGAGGGCCAGGCGCTGATCGTGGCGCTGGCGCGGGATTCGGACGTGCTGGTGGAAAACTACAAGGTCGGCACCCTGGCGCGCTACGGGCTGGACTACGACAGCCTGCGGGCGGTGAACCCGCGCCTGATCTATTGTTCGATCACCGGCTTCGGGCAGGACGGGCCGTACGCGCCGCTGCCCGGCTACGACTTCGTGTTCCAGGGCATGGGCGGGCTGATGAGCATCACCGGCGACCCCGCAGGCGAACCGATGAAGTCGGGCATCGCCATCACGGACCTCCTGACCGGCGTCTACACCAGCACCGCCATCCTGGCCGCCGTGGAACACCGCCACGTCAGCGGCGCGGGCCAGCACATCGACATGTCGCTGCTGGACTGCGTGGTCACCATCTCCTCGTACCAGGCCATCAATTACTTCCTGTCCGGCCGGGTGCCGCAGCGCATGGGCAACGCCCATTCCAACATGGTTCCCTACCAGGTGTTCGCCTGCAAGCAAGGCGAGGTCATCGTCGCGGTGGGCAACGACGCCCAGTTCCGCGCCTTCTGCGGCGCCATCGGCCGCGCCGAGCTGGCGGCCGACGAGCGCTACGCCACGGCCGGCGCGCGCAACCGCCACCGCGCCACGCTGATTCCGCCCATCGCGCAGGCCATGCTGGCGCGCACCATGGCCGAATGGGTCGAAACGCTGCAGGCGGTCAACGTGCCCTGCGGCCCCATCTACGACATGGAGCAGGTGTTCCAGGACCCGCACGTGCGCCACCGGGGCATGCAGCTGTCGCTGCCGCACGGCGCCGGCGTGGAGACGCCTTCCGTGGCCAACCCCATCCGCCTGAGCGACACGCCGCTGCGCTACGAGCGCGGCGCGCCGACGCTGGGCGAGCACACCGACGCCGTGCTGCGCGAACGCCTGGGCCTCAGCCAGGCGCGCATCGCCGAGCTGCGGGCCAAAGGCATCGTCTGACCACCCCGACCGCCGTCGCGACGGCCATGCCCCCCTCAGGAGACACCACCATGCGCATTCTCTCCGCTGCGGCCTGCGCCGCGCTGGCCCTGTCAGCCCTGGCGCCCGCGTCCGCGCGCGCCCAGGACGCGCCGGTCCGCTTCGTCGTGCCCTACCCGCCCGGCGGCGCCGCCGACCAGATCGCCCGGCTGGTGGCGCAGGCCGTCGGCAAGGACGGCGAGGCCCCCATCATCGTCGAGAACAGGCCGGGCGCGGCGGGCATGATCGCCGCCGACCACGTGGCCCGCGCCAAGCCCGACGGCAAGACCTATTTCGTCGGCTCCAACGCGCCCCTGGTGGTGAACCAGGCCTTGTACGCCAAGATGAACTACGACCCGGCCAAGGACTTCGTGCCGGTCTCCGGCATGGCCAAATCGCCGCTGTTGCTGGTGGTGCGCCCGGACCTGCCGGCGCAGGACGTCAAGTCGCTGGTGGCGCTGGGCCGGCAGGCCCCGGGCAAGCTCACCATGGGCTCGGCCGGCACCGGCAACATCACCTACCTGGCCGGCGAATATGCCGTCAGCAAGCTGGGATTCAAGGTCACGCACGTGCCCTACCAGGGCAGCGCGCCGGCCATCGTCGGCCTGATGGGCGGCAGCACCGACTTGATGTTCGACGCCCTGCCCTCCAGCATGACGCAGGCGCAGGCCGGCAAGATCCGCCCCTTCGCCGTGCTGGACGACAAGCGCTTCGCCGGCCTGCCCGAGGTGCCCACGGCCGCCGAGCTGGGCTATTCCGGCATCGAGGCCAGCGCGTGGTTCGGGCTGGTAGCGCCGGCCGGCACGCCGCCGGCCATCGTCGAACGCATGAACCGGGGCGTGAACCAGGCGCTGGCGCAGCCCGAGCTGCAGCGCAAGCTGACCGGCATCGGCGCGGTGCCCATGCCCGGCGGCCCCGCCGTGTTCGCGGCCTTCGTGCAGGCCGAGAGAGACCGCTGGCTGCCGGTGGCCCGCGACCTCGGCCTCAAGGCGCAGTAAGCAGACACGAGGAAACCACGGCATGATCACCGTGGATTCCAACAGCAACAAACCAAGGAGCACCGATGACTTTGAAGATCACCCGCCACGGCGCCACCGCCGTGCTGACCATGGACCGTCCCGACCAGCGCAACGCGCTCAGCACGGACATGCGCGAGGCGTTCTCGCGCGCGCTGCCCGAATTGCGCGACGACGACGGCGTGAAGGCCGTGGTGCTGACCGGCGCCGGCGGGCATTTCTGCGCCGGCGGCGACATCAAGGCCATGACCGAGGCGCATGCGCAGGGACTGGACGCGTTCGAAGGACGCGAGCGCATCCGCAAGATCCACCGCTGGTACGACACGCTGGTGGACCTGGAGAAGCCCGTGATCAGCGCGGTCGATGGCGCGGCCTTCGGCGCCGGCCTGTCGCTGGCGCTGTGCGCCGACTATGCCATCGCCAGCCGCCGGGCCACGTTCTGCGCGGTGTTCGCCCGCATCGGCTTCGTGCCCGACATGCTGGGCATGTACCTGCTGCCGCGCGCCGTGGGCCTGGCGCGCGCCAAGGAACTGGTGTTCACCGCCAGGGTGTGCGCGGCCGACGAAGCGCTGCGGCTCGGCCTGGTGCAGGCCGTGTGCGACGGCGATCCGCTGGAGCAGGCCCTGATCATGGCCGAGCGCTTCCACGCCGCGCCGACGCAGGCGCTGGGCCTGGCCAAGACCATCATGAACCGCAGCTACGAGTCCACCCGCGAGGACGTCTACGCGCAAGAAGCGATGGCCCAGGCGATCTGCCGCGACAGCGCCTACCACCGCGAAGCCGCGCGCCGCTTCGTCGAGAAACAGCCGCTTGCCTACAAATGGGATTGAACGGCTTGCGGGCCGCCGACGGCGGCCCGGGCCCGGCCTCAGGCGTCGATGCCGCGCGAGGTCAGGTACTCGTCGTAGGTGCCGCGGTAGTCGACGATCTCGCCGGACGGCAGGATCTCGATCACGCGCGTGGCCAGGCCGGACACGAATTCGCGGTCGTGCGACACGAACACCAGCGTGCCCTGGTATTTCTCCAGCGCGAACTGCAGTGATTCGATCGATTCCATGTCCAGGTGGTTGGTGGGCTCGTCGAGCAGCATGACGTTGTGCCGGCCCAGCATCAGGCGGCCGAAGGTCATGCGGTTCTTTTCGCCGCCGGACAGCACCTTGGGCGCCTTGGGCAGGTCGTCGGCCGAGAACAGCAGGCGGCCCAGCACCGAGCGGATCGACTGGTCGTCGTCGCCGGGCTGGCGGTGTTCGCCCATCCAGTCCAGCAGGTTGATGTCGGTCTGCTGGAACTGGTCGGAGACGTCCTGGGCCATATAGCCCAGATCGGCGTTTTCCGACCACTTCACGGTGCCGGCGTCCGGCGCCAGGTCATTGGCCAGCAGGCGCAGCAGCGTGGTCTTGCCCACGCCGTTGGCGCCGATGATGGCGATCTTCTCGCCCGCCTCGACCATGGCCGAGAAGTTCTTGATGACCGGCGCGTCGTAGGCCTTGGACAGGTTCTCGACGTTGACCGCCTGGCGGTGCATGACCTTGTTCTGCTCGAAGCGGATGTACGGGTTCTGGCGCGACGAGGGCTTGACCTCGACCTGCTCGGACTTGATGCGGTCGATCTGCTTCAGGCGCGAGGTGGCCTGGCGCGACTTGGACTTGTTGGCGGCGAAGCGGCGCACGAAGTCCTGCAGTTCTGCGACGCGCTCCTTGGCCTTGGCGTTGTTGGCCACCAGGCGCTCGCGGGCCTGGGTCGAGGCCAGCATGTAGTCGTCGTAGTTGCCCGGGTAGATGCGGATCTCGCCATAGTCCACGTCGGCCATGTGCGTGCACACCTGGTTCAGGAAGTGGCGGTCGTGGCTGATGATGATCATGGTGCTCTGGTAGCTGTTGAGCACGTTTTCCAGCCAGCGGATGGTGTTGATGTCCAGGTTGTTGGTGGGTTCGTCCAGCAGCAGCACGTCCGGGTTGGAGAACAGCGCCTGCGCCAGCAGCACGCGCAGCTTCCAGCCCGGCGCCACTTCGCGCATGGGCAGGTTGTGCTGGTCCACGGCGATTTCCAGGCCCAGCAGCAGCTCGCCGGCGCGGGCCTCGGCGGTGTAGCCGTCGTACTCCGCGAACTTGGCCTCCAGCTCGGCGGCGCGCATGTAGTCGTCCTCGGACGCCTCCGGGTTGGCGTAGATGGCGTCGCGCTCGGACATGGCGGCCCACATCTCGGTGTGGCCCATCATCACCACGTCCAGCACGCGCTGGTCTTCGAAGGCGAACTGGTCCTGGCGCAGCTTGCCCAGGCGCACGCCCGGCTCCAGCGAGACGTTGCCGGCCGAGGGCTCCAGATCGCCGCCGATGATCTTCATGAATGTCGACTTGCCGGACCCATTGGCTCCGATCAACCCGTAGCGGTTGCCTTCTCCGAACTTGACGCTGACGTTCTCGAAAAGGGGCTTGGGACCGAACTGGATGGTGAGATTGGCAGTGGATATCACGGTGTGGGTAGGGGGTATGAGGTGCTGCGGGCGCCAGAGGACGCGCGCGGGAAACCTGACATTGTAGCAAGCCGGTCTTTCCCGCGCCCCCTTCCCCCTTTCCCGTTACCGGCTCACGTCGATCACATACCTGCCCCGGTTGTTGCCCGCCATCATCCGGGCGGCCAGCTGCGGCACCTCGCTCAGGCCGGCCGTCATGGCGATGTCGGCGAACGGCATGTCCGCATAGACCCGGCCCAGCCGCTCCCAGGCCTGGCGGCGCCTGGCCGGCGGGCACATCACCGAATCCACGCCCAGCAGGCGCACGCCGCGCAGGATGAACGGCATGACGGTGCCCGGCAGGTCGGCCCCGCCGGCCAGCCCGCAGGCCGCGACCGCGCCCCCGTACTCGGTCGCCGCCAGCGTCCTGGCCAGCACCTTGGAGCCCACCGTGTCGACCGCGCCGGCCCAGCGCTGCTTCTCCAGCGGCCGGGGCATCTCCGCCCATTCCGGCCCCGAAACGATTTCGGACGCGCCCAGCGACTTCAGGTAAGGATGCACGGCCTCGCGTCCCGGCTGCACCAGCGCGGCGACCCGCCAGCCCAGGCCCGCCAGCAGCGCCACGGCCACGCTGCCCACGCCGCCGGACGCGCCGGTCACCAGCACCGGGCCGGCCGCCGGCGTCAGGCCGGCGGCCTCCAGCTCCATCACGCACAGCATCGCGGTAAGGCCGGCCGTGCCGATCGCCATGGCCTTGAAGCTGTCCAGCCCCGGGGCCAGCGGCACCAGCCATTCCGACCTGACCCGCTGCACCTGCGCGTAGCCGCCCCAGTAGCGCTCGCCCACGCTCCAGCCGGTCAGCACCACCGGCGCGCCGGGCGGATAGTCCGACGCGGCGGATTCCAGCACGGTGCCGGCCAGGTCGATGCCGGGCACCATGGGATAGTCGCGCACGATCCCGCCCTTGCCCGTGACCGCCATCGCGTCCTTGTAGTTCAGGCTGGAGTATTCGACCTTGACCGTCACGTCGCCGGCGGGCAGCTCGGCCAGGCTCAAGTCCTGCAGGCTGCACAGGGTACGGCCGTCGTCCTGCGTCAGCAGCAGGGCCTTGAATGGATCGTCATGCTTCATGCGGTTTTCCTCTGTGGTTGACGGTTGCTAATCGACCCGGCTGCCCGACAGCTGCACCAGCTCGCCCCAGGTGCCGTACTCGCGGCGCAGCAGCTGGGTGAAATCCTCGGGCGTGTCGGTGCGCGCGAAGGCGCCGATGGATTTGAGCGACCGGGCCAGCGCCGGCGTGGCGACGGCCTCGCGCAGTTCCTGGTTCATGCGCTGCACGATGGGCTGCGGCGTGCCCTTGGGAAACAGCATTCCCAGCCAGGGATTGGCCTGGAAATCGGGGTAGCCGGCTTCGGCGAAGGTGGGCGTGTCCGGCAGCATCGGCAGACGCTGGCTGGAACCCACGGCCAGGGCTTTCAGGCGCCCGGACTGGATGTGCGGCAGGGTCACCGCCACCGTGTCCAGGCCGATGGCGACGTTGCCGGCGATCATGTCGGTCATCGCCTTGGCGCTGCCCTGGTACGGAATGTGGGTCAGCTGCAATTGCGCCTGGCGCTCCAGCATCACCATGCCCAGGTGCGACAGCGTGCCGTTGCCCGAGGACGAGAAATTCAGCGCGCCGGGATGGCGCTGGGCGTAGCCGCGCAGCCCCGCCACGTCGCTGAACGGCTGCGAGGCGTTGGCCACCAGCACCATCGGCAGGTCGGCCACCAGGCTGACCGGCGCGAAGTCCCGCAGCGTGTCGTAGCCCGTGGATTTGTACAGATGCGGATTGGTCACCAGCGAGGCGGTGGCCGACAGCATCATGGTGTAGCCGTCCGGCGCGGCCTTGGCCAGCGCGGCCAGCGCGATACTGCCGCCCTGCCCCGGCCGGTTCTCGACGATTACCGGCTGGTTCAGTTTTGCCGACAGGCGTTCGGCCAGCAGCCGCGCCACGGCGTCCGTGGCCTGCCCGGGCGGAAAACCCACCAGCAGCTTGACCGGCTTGGCCGGCCATTGGTCGGCGGCCTGGGCCGGCGCCGCGGCGGCCAGGCCGGCCGCCACCATCCATCCTGCTATCCATGCGCGCATTGTCGTCTCCTCCTGATGGCGCCCGGAGCCTGTCGGTAGCGGCCCCGTGGCGATGGAACCCGCGTCAGATCACGCCACGCTCGCGCAACTGCGCCTGCTGTCCGGCGTCGATGCCCAGCGCGCCCAGTACCTCGGCGTTGTGCTGCCCCAGGCTGGGCCCGGCGTGGTGGACCGCGCCCGGGGTGTCGGAAAAGCGCGGCACCACGCTCTGCATGCGCACCGGCCCGAGTTCCTCGTCCTCGACCGCGACGATGCCCTGGCGCGCCGCGATGTGCGGGTCGCTGAAAATGTCCGCGATGTCGTAGATGGGGCTGAAGCCCACCGCGTTGGCGTCCAGCAGCGCGCCCAGCTCTTCCAGCGAGTGGCGCGCGATGGCGGCCGACACCAGGGCGTCGAGCGACTCGCGGTTGCGCACCCGGTCCGGATTGGTGCGATAGCGCGGGTCCTCGGCCACGCCGGTCAGCGCCAGCGCCACGCACAGCCGTTCGAATATGCGCTGGGTCGATGCGGCGATCGAAGCCCAGTGGCCGTCGCGAGTGCGGTAGACGTTGCCGGGCGCCGCGTACTGGCTGCTGTTGCCCAGCCGCCCGCGCACGATGCCGAGCTGGTCGTACTCGATGGGCAGGAAATCCATGACCCGGAACATGGACTCCATCAGCGAACAGTCGATTTCCTGGCCCTGCCCGCGTGGCGCGGTCTTCTCGCGGTACAGGGCCGAGACGATGCCGAGCGCGCCGAACAGGCCGGCCACCGCGTCGGCGATGGGAAAACCCATATGCAGGGGCCGCCCGTCGGCTTCGCCGCAGATGTTGGTCAGGCCGCTCATGGCCTCGAACACGCGCGCGAACCCGGGCTTGTTGCGGTACGGGCCGGTCTGGCCGAAGCCGGTGACGCGCAGTATGGTCAGCGCCGGGTTGTGGCCGTGCAGCCACTCGCGGCTCATGCCCCAGCCGTCCAGGGTGCCGGGGCGGAAATTCTCCACCAGCACGTCGAAGTCCGGCAGCAGGCGGGCCACGATGTCGCGGCCCTCGGGCGTGCGCAGGTCGACCGAAATGCCTTTCTTGTTGCGGTTGGCGACCTTCCACCACAGCGGCACGCCGTTCTTGTGCGGGGCCAGCGCGCGCAAGGGATCGCCCGGCCCGGGGATCTCGACCTTGAGCACGTCCGCGCCCAGGTCGGCCAGCAGCGTCGCGGCCCAGGGGCCGGCCACCACGGTCGACAGATCCAGAATACGCACACCTTTCAACGGACCCGCACTTTCCTCGAAACTCATCTGCTGACTCCTGGGCGCGGCCTGCCGCGCGGCGTTTGCAAGGGGGTGAGGAAATTCTGTGCTGAAATCGCTCCATCAGGAACGGGCAATTTCGATAAACCAGTTATCTCGAAATCAGATGGGACGCGGCCATGGATCTGAAGAACCTGCGCATGTTCACGCGCATCGCCGAAGCCGGCAGCCTGACGCGGGCGGCCGCCGCGCTGGGCATCGCGCAATCGGCCCTGAGCCGCCAGTTGTCGGAGCTGGAGCAGGAATTCGGCGGCCGCCTGTTCTTTCGCACCGGGCGCGGCGTGCTGCCGACCGAGCTGGGCGAAAGCCTGATGCCGCGCGCCCAGGCGCTGCTGCTGGAGGCCGACCAGTTGCTGGAGGAAGCCCGGGCCGCGCAGCGCAAGCCGGCCGGGGTGGTCAGCCTGGGGCTGATTCCCTCGCTGTCGCAGCCGCTCATCGGCATGCTGCTGACCTACACGCAGGCGCGCTATCCCGGCATCCGGCTGCGCGTGTTCGAAGGCTATAGCGGTGAAATCGAGGCCTGGCTGGCCAACGGCAAGATCGACATCGGCATCTACAACCGCTATCGCGCCGCCTCCACCCGCATGCACGAAGTGCTGTTCGAAACCGAGATGAAAGTGGTGACCGGCGCCGGTTCGGCGCTGGCCGGCAGGCGGGAGTTGCGGCTGGCCGACCTGGCGGCCGCGCCGCTGGCGCTGCCGGTGCGTCCCAACGCCCTGCGCACGGTGCTCGACAGCCTGACGCTGCGCGCCGGCATCGAGCTGAACGTGGTGCTGGAAGCCGATTCGGGCGTGGCCATCAAGGACGCCGTGCGCCGCGCCGGCCTGCACAGCATCCTGCCGGCCCACGCGGTGTCGGCCGAGGTCGAGGCCGGCAGCCTGGTTCCGCTGCGCCTGACCGATCCGTCCATACGCCAGACCGTGCTGATGGACCTGAGCCGCCAGCGCCCGGCCACCGCGGCCACGCGCCTGCTGTACAAGGCCCTGCCCGAGCTGGCGCGGGAGGTGATGGCGGGCGCGCGCTGAACGCGCCGCCCGCGGTCAGTGGGTGTGCTCGTCCAGCACCAGGTGCGCCAGCCCGGCCTCGGTGGCCAGGCCGACTTTCTGCCCGATGGGCAGCGTGGCCTTGGTGGCCACGTGGCCGTACGGCAGCCCGGTCACCACCGGCACCTTGACCGTGCGGCGCAGCCAGGCCACCACCTCGGGCAGGTCGTAGCCCTTGTCGTGGGGCGCCAGCCTGTAGTCGGTGAAGCGGCCCAGCACGATGGCCTTCTGCCGCCCCAGGATGCCCGCCTGGTGCAGCTGGATCAGCATGCGCTCGATGCGGTAGGGATGCTCGGCCACGTCTTCCAGGAACAGGATGCCGCCGCGCACCTTGGGCATGTAGGGCGTGCCCGCCAGCGAGGTCAGCATCGCCAGGTTGCCGCCCCACAGGATGCCGCGGCAGTCCACCGGATCGGCGTCCTGGGTCTCGAAGCTGAGGATCTCCAGTTCGCCGCGCATGATTTCGCCGAACAGCGCTTCGGTCAGGTCGTCGACCTTCTTGCCGCCGAAGTCGGCGACGGCGGTCGCGCCGGTGTAGCTGACCGCGCCGGTCTGCGCCAGCAGGGCGAGGTTGAAGGCGGTGAAGTCGCTCATGCCGACGAAGCGCTTGCCGCTGTCGGCCATGGCCTTCCAGTCGATGGCCGGCAGCAGCCGGCCCACGCCGTAGCCGCCGCGGGTCACCATGACGATGGGCAGCTTCTGCTTGACCGCGCGGGTCAGGCTGGCCAGGCGCTGGGCGTCGGTGCCGGCGAAGCGCTGGTGCTCGGCCAGCGCCGTGCGGTCCAGCGCCGTCTTGAAGCCCTGGGCCTGCAGGCGCTCGCGCGCCAGGTCCACGGTGGCCGGATCGCGCACCGCCGACGAGGGCGAAATCAGGTAGATGCCGCGGGCGTCGGGCCGCGCGTGGAAATGGCCGTGATCGTGGTCGTGATCGTGGCCGCAGTCCTCGCCGCATTCGTGGTCATGGCCGTGGTCATGGACGGCCTTGGCGGCCTTGCTGGTGCTCATGCAATGGATTCCTTGCTGCGGCGGGCGCGGAAGAAGCGGCGCAGCAGGTCGCCGCAAGGTTCCGCCAGCACGCCGCCGGTGACTGAAGTGTGGTGATTGAGCCTGGCCACCGCGCCCACGTCCAGCACGCTGCCGCAGGCGCCGGTCTTGGGATCGTAGGCGCCGAACACGACCCGCGCCAGGCGCGCGTGCAGCATCGCGCCGATGCACATGACGCAGGGCTCCAGCGTGACGTAGACGGTGATGCCCGGCAGCCGGTAGTTTTCCAGCGCCTGGGCGGCGGCGCGCAGCGCCACGATCTCGGCGTGGGCGGTGGGATCGTGGTCGATGATGGTGCGGTTGTAGCCGCGGCCCAGGATCTCGCCCTGCGCCGAGACCACCAGCGCGCCCACCGGCACCTCGCCGATGTCGTAGGCGGCCTGGGCCTGTTCCAGCGCCAGCGTCATGAAAGCGGCGTCCTGCGCCGTCCAGGTCGGCGGGGCCGCTAGGGCCTGCGCTTCAACCACGGTACACCCGGGACTTCAGCGCGATGCGGCCGGCCAGGCTGGTGACGGCCTCTTCCAGCCACTGGTACAGCTCGGCCTGTTCGTCATAGCGCGCCTGGTTCAGGTTGGACACCCGGCCTTCTTCGATGAAGCCCCAGGCGCGGCTGCGCTTGTCGCGGTGCTTGGGGTCCCAGACGCCGAAGGCGAAGCCGCCGGCGCGGCGGATCAGCGAAAAGCACGGAATGTCGGTGTAGCCGTCGCCGACGAACACCATCTGATCGAACGGCACGCGCAGGCGGTCCTCGGGAACCTTGCGGTTGACCTCGAAGGGCTTGCCGCGGAAATCGCGGCCGATGATGCCTTTCTGGATGTGGAACAGGTAGCGCGTCTTGTCGGTGAAGCTGACGATGCGGCGCGGAAACATGATGCCGCCGTCTTCGCCGTAGACGAACTCGGACGCCCAGATCTCGGTGAATTCGTGCGCGATGGGGGTGGAACGGACTACGTCGCCGATGCCGCTGGAGATCAGGTAGAACTCCAGCTGCACCTGCGGCTGCTCGGCCCGCACGGCGGCGCGCAGCCGCTGGAACAGCGTGGGCACGCCGTCGTGCAGTTCGAGGCGCGCGCCCCAGTCTTTCAGGCGCTGCTGCGTGATCGGCCCGTACCTGCCGGACTGCGACAGGCGGATCATCTGGTACAGGTAGGCGGGCACCGGGTCCCAGTCCTGCTGCGACAGCAGGGGGTCGACGTCTTCCTTCCAGAAGGACGCCGTGTCCACCCCGATGCTGTCCAGGAAACCGGACGTGCTGTCCGAGGCCAGCGTGTCGTCGAAGTCGAAAATCAGGGCGATGACGTCGGACATGTATGTGCGTGAAAAAGGGCGACAGCCGCCATTTTGCCTGAATGTGGCGGCGGCCGCGCCCCTTGCCCTGCCCTTCCTACTGGCGGATGGGCGCGCTCATGGTGCCCGAGCCGCCGGCCGGCGCCGGGGCCATGCCGGGCGCGCCGGTCGAGGGCGCCGCCGAATCGGCCGGCACCTGGATCACCGTCTCGCGCAGCACGCCGCCGCCCTGCACGCTGCCGCGCACGTTCGTGGGCGAGGTCATCTGGGTCACGCAATCCTGGCGCGACGCCTCCGGCAGGCGGTTGCAGCGGTCGATCATGTTCTGCTGGTACTGGTCGGGACTGGCTTCCCGGAGGTTCTGGCGCGCCGCTTCCTGGCGGGCCGCGCCGGCCTCGCGCATGCACGCGGCCGGGTCCTGGCCGGTGGCGCCGCTCTTGCACGCCGCGATGTCCTGCTGGTATTGGGATTGGCCTTTGCCGCGTCCGGTCGCATCCGCCGCGTGGACCGCTCCCGCGGCCAGCATCAGGCCTGCCGCGCAAAGGGTCGCCGCGAGGCGTTTGGTGTGCATGGGTCGTGTATTCATGGCCAGCTCCTTCAATAGCGATTGCACCAGAGCGGCGCGGCCTGCGGACCGGCGCCGCTCGCTCGGGACCCGCTCGCGCGAGGCGCGCGGGCCATTGCTCCACTATCCCACGATGACGCGCCGGCGAGGTGTCCAGCAACGTGAAATCGTAAGATTACGTATCAATAATGCGCCGCAACATGCAATCCAGGACCGCGCGTCCGCTAACGCGCGTCCCTCTCCGCATCGGCGGGATTGATGCGGTTGCGGTAGGTCGCCGCGCGCATCAGCAGCATCGCGGTGACGGGCGAAGACACGATCAGCAGCAAGGTGATGACCACCTCGTGGAAAACCGGACGGGCCGACAGCGCCGAAAACACCAGGATGGACGCCAGCAGCACGCAGCCGCAGCCCATGGTGTTGCCCAGCGTGGGCGCGTGGATGCGGGCGTAGAAGGTGCGGAAACGCAGCAGGCCGGCCGAGCCGGTCAGGGCCAGCAGGCCGCCCAGCACCAGCAGGATGCTGGCGGGAATGCCGGCCCACAGCGGAATCTGGTCTGCGATCATGGCTCGATCACCTCCCCGCGCAGCAGGAAGCGCGCCATCGCGGTCGAACCGACGAAGCCGAACAGCGCGATCAGCAGCGCGATGTCGAAATACACCGACGTGCCGGAACGGATGCCGAACACCAGCATGGTCAGCATGCCGTTGATGTACAGGGTGTCCAGGGCCAGCACGCGGTCCTGGGCGGTCGGTCCGCGCAGCAGGCGGACGGTGGCGCAGACCATGCCCAGCGCGAAGCACAGCAGGGCGAAGGACGCGGCCCAATAAAGCACGGTATTCATTCGAAAATCTCCATCAGCGGGCGCTCATAGCGCTCCTGCACCAGCTTGATCCAGTCGCCCTCGTGCTGCAGGTCCAGCACGTGCAGCTTCAGGCGATGGTCGTCGGTCAGTTCGACCCAGACGGTGCCGGGGGTGTAGGTGACGATGCAGGCCAGCATCGCCAGGCCATGCGGGTCGCGCATGGTCAGCGGGATCATGATGAACCCGGGCGAAAAATCGTTGGGGCCGGGATTCAGGATCAGCCTGGCCACGGCCACGTTGGAACGGATGATGTCGGCCGTGACGTGCAGGAACAGCGGCACCGCCTTCCACAGCCGGCGCGGGCGCGCGCGCAGCGGACGCAGCCGCGACGCGGCCCAGGTGAACCACAGCGCCAGCGCCAGGCCCAGGGCGATCTGGCCGGCCGATACGCTCTGGTTGAGCACCAGCCACAGCACGAACAGGAAGGTCGGCAGGAACAGGAAATAGAGGCGGCGCATCAGCTTCCCCCCTTGAGGCTGCGCACGGTCTGCGCGGACATGACGGCCTCGATGTAGGACTTGGGCTGGTCCAGCGAGCGGGCCGCGTCGTCCAGATAGGCCGACACCGGCCCCGCGCCGGCGGCCAGGCCCACGCAGAGCAGCAGCAGCACGGCCACCGGGCCGGCCTCGATCACCCGCAGCCGCGGCGTGCTGCGGTCGTCGCTGGCCCAGAACACGCGGATGCCGGTGCGGCCCAGGCCGATCAGGCCGGCCAGGCCCGACACCAGCACCGCGGCCACCAGTATCCAGGCGTCCATGGGCAGCGCCGACTCGTTGGCCGCCGACACCGCCGCCGACAGCAGCGACAGCTTGGCCACGAAGCCCGACAGCGGCGGCAGGCCGGTGACCAGCAGCGCGCAGGAAATGAAGGCCAGCCCCAGAAAGGCCATGGCCGCCGGAATCGCCACCCCGACCACGTCGTCGGAGCGGTTGACCGAGGTCGGATCGTCCAGGTCGAAGGCGTCCAGCGTCACCGCCAGCACGTTCGCGCCGAAGCTGCGGGTGCGCTCGATCAGTTCGGCCAGCATGAAGAACGCGCCCGTGGTCAGCACCGAGCTGATCAGGTAGAACAGCGCCGGGCCGGTCAGCGTCACGCCCGGCATGCCCAGCGCGGTCAGCAGCGTGCCGGCCGACACGATCACGCAGTAGCCCACCATCTTCTCGAGCTGCTGGGTGGCCAGCAGGCCCAGGCCGCCGAACAGCAGCGTGGCCAGGCCCGCGGCGAACATCCAGTCCAGGCTGAACGCCGCCGGCGCGCCCGACGGCAGCAGCAGCGAGCCGATGCGCAGCAGCGCGTAAATGCCCACCTTGGTCATGATGGAGAACATGGCCGCGATCGGCGCGCCGGCCGAGCCATAGCCCTTGACCAGCCAGAAGTTCAGCGGCCAGGCGCCCGCCTTGACCAGGAAGGCCACGCCCAGGATGGCCGCGCCCGCCTCGAACAGCATGCGTTCAGCGCCCGCCAGGTGGCCGGCGCGCTGCGCCAGGTCGGCCAGGTTCAGCGTGCCGGTGACGCCGTAGATCAGCGCGATGCTGATCAGCAGCAGGAACGAGGCCACCAGGTTGACCGCGATGTACTGCAGGCCGGCGCTGACCCGCGCCACGCCCGAGCCGTGCAGCAGCAGGCCGTAGGAAGCGGCCAGCAGCACCTCGAAGAACACGAACAGGTTGAACAGGTCGCCGGTCAGGAAGGCGCCGTTGAGGCCCATCAGCAGGAACTGGAACAGCGAGTGGAAATGCACCCCGGCGCGGTCCCAGCGGGCCAGCGCATACACCAGCGAGGCCAGCCCCAGCACCGCGGTCAGCGTCAGCATCACCGCGGCGAGCCGGTCGACCACCAGCACGATGCCGAAGGGCGCGGGCCAGTCGCCCACCAGGTAGACCCCTACCCCGTCGGGCCACACGCCCGGCACGGCGCCGCCGGCCACGGCAAGCAGCGCGATCGCGGCGGCCAGCTGGGCCAGCGTGGACAGCGCGGCGATGGCGCCGCGCGTATAGCGGCGGGTGTCCGCCAGAAGCAGCATGCCCGCGCCGGCGAGCAGCGGGATGATGATGGGCAGTACGGGCAGATGTTGCAGCCAGAAATTCAAGATTGCGACTCCCGTCCATCCACGTGGTCGGTGCCCGTCAGGCCGCGCGAGGCCAGCAGCACGACCAGGAACAAGGCGGTGGTGGCGAAGCCGATGACGATGGCGGTCAGCACCAGGGCCTGCGGCAGCGGGTCCGCGTACCAGGAGGCGTCATGGGCCGCGGCCGGGTCCACCACCGGCGGGCGGCCCGAGGCCAGCCTGCCCATGCCGAAGATGAACAGGTTCACCGCGTAGGAAACCAGCGACAGGCCCATGATGAACTGGAACGTCCGCGGCCGCAGCAGCAGCCAGACGCCCGAGCCAGCCAGGACGCCGATCGCGAGGGCGTAGATCAATTCCATCAGGCTTCTCCGGTTTGAGCGGCGGCCGCCTGGAGCTCGGCGGCGGCCTTGCGTTGCGCGCGCAGCGATTGGTGGGCCAGCGCCACCAGCACCAGCACGGTGGCCCCCACGACCAGCATGTACACGCCCAGGTCGAAGAGCAGCACGCTGGACAGGTGCACGTGGCCGACCAGCGGCAGCGCGATGTCCCACGACAGCGCGGCCAGGAACGGCTTGTAGACCAGCCAGGCGGCCATCGCGGCCGAGCCGGCGAACAACAGGCCCATGCCGATCCAGTTCTGCGGATTCAGGCGGCTGCGCGACTCCACCCAGTACACGCCGCCGACCATGTATTGCAGGATCACGGCGGTGGCGAAGATCAGGCCGCCGACGAAACCGCCGCCCGGCTCGTTGTGCCCGCGCAGCAGGAAATACACAGAGATCAGCGCGGCCGTGGGCAGCAGCAGGCGCACCAGCACCGTGGGCACCATCATCGAGCCGGCCGGCAGCAGCGACTTGATGTCGGGCGCGGCCGGCACGCCGCCGTCCTGGTCGATCTGCTGGCGCGGCAGGTCCGCGCTTTCGGCGGCCGGACGGAAGCGGCGCAGCAGCGCGTAGACGGTCAGCGCCACGATGCCCAGCACCGTGATCTCGCCGAAGGTATCGAAGCCGCGGAAGTCCACCAGGATCACGTTGACCACATTGGTTCCGCCGCCGTCGGGCAGCGCGTGGTCCACGAAGAACGAGGAAATCGTCTCGCCCTGCGGGCGTGTGAGCACCGCGTAGGCCAAAGCCGACATGCCGGCGCCGGCGGCCACCGCCAGCAGCAGGTCGCGCAGGCGGCGCCCGCGCGCCTGCAGCGTGGCCTTGAGGCTTTCATCGTCGTCCTGGGCGATGCGCCGCGGCAGCCAGCGCAGGCCCAGCAACAGCAGCACCACGGTCACCACCTCGACCGACAGCTGCGTCAACGCCAGGTCGGGCGCCGAGAACCAGACGAAGGTCAGACAGGTGATCAGCCCCGCCCCGCCGGCCAGCGCCAGCGAGGCCAGGCGGTGGTACTTGGCCTGGTAGGCCGCGGCCAGGGCGCAGACCCCGCCCACCAGCCACAGCAGCGCGAACGACGGATCGACCGGGGTCAGGCGCCCCGCCCCGTTCAGCCAGCCGCCGGCGCGCAGCGGCAGCCAGGCGACGAACAGCGTGCCCAGCACGATGAGCAGCATCTGCACCTGCAGCCGCGACGAGGACAGCCAGCGCAGCAGCCAGGCCGCGGCCACGCTGGAGCCGTCCAGGAGCGCCTCGAAGGTGCGGCGGCCGTCCAGGCGGTAGATGAAAGGCACGCGGCCGGGATTGGCCCGCTGGTGCGCGCGCAGCGCCAGGTACAGCAGCACCCCGGCCGTGGTGGCCACCAGGCTCATGAGCAGCGGCAGGTTCAGGCCGTGCCAGACGGCCAGGCTGTACTCGGGCATGTCCTGCCCCAGGATGCTGTGCGCGGCCGTGGCCAGGAACGGGCCGACCGTCAGGCCGGGCACCACGCCCACCAGCAGGCACATGAACACCAGCAGCGCGCTGGGGAACAGCATCCAGCGCGGCGGCTCGTGCGGCGCGCGCGGCAGGTCGGTGGCCGGCGGGCCGAAGAACACCTGCAGGATGAAGCGCAGCGAATACGCCACGCTGAACGCGCCGGCCACGGTCGCCAGCAGCGGCAGGCCGATCTGGATGAGATCGTCGCCGCTGACGAACGTGGTCTCGGCGAAGAACATTTCCTTGGACAGGAAGCCGTTGAGCAGCGGCACCCCCGCCATCGAGGCGGCCGCCACCGTGGCCAGCGTGGCGGTGATGGGCATGGCCTTGTACAGGCCGGACAGGCGGCCGAGGTCGCGGGTGCCGGTTTCGTGGTCCACCATGCCCGCGGCCATGAAAAGCGAGGCCTTGAAGGTGGCGTGGTTGATCATGTGGAAGATGGCCGCCACCAGCGCCAGCGTGCTGTTCAGGCCCAGCAGCAGCGTGATCAGCCCCAGGTGGCTGATGGTGGAATAGGCCAGCACCCCTTTCATGTCCTGCTGGAAGATGGCGGCGTAGGCGCCCAGCACCAGCGTCACCAGGCCCGCCCCGCCGATGATCCAGAACCATTCGTCGGTGCCCGACAGCACCGGCCAGAAGCGCGCCAGCAGGAACACGCCCGCCTTGACCATGGTGGCCGAGTGCAGGTAGGCCGACACCGGCGTGGGCGCGGCCATCGCGTTGGGCAGCCAGAACTGGAACGGGAACTGCGCGCTCTTGGTCAGGGCGCCCAGCGCCACCAGGATCAGCACCGCCGGATACCAGGGATCGGCGCGCACCAGGTCGCCGGCGGCCAGCACGCGGTCCAGGTCGTAGCTGCCGACGATATGGCCCAGGATGAGGACGCCGGCCAGCAGGCACAGCCCGCCGGCGCCGGTGACCGTCAGCGCCATGCGGGCGCCGCGCCGCGCGTCGAGCCGGTGGTGCCAGTAGGCGATCAGCATGAAGGACGCCAGGCTGGTCATTTCCCAGAACATCACCAGCTGGATCAGGTTGCCCGACAGCACCACGCCGAGCATGGCCGCCATGAACGCCTGGAAGAACGAGAAAAAGCGCGGCACGGGGTCTTCGGGCGACATGTAGTAGCGCGCGTACAGCACCACCAGCGCCCCCATGCCCGAGACGATCAGGGCGAACAGCCAGGCGTAGCCGTCCATGCGCAGCGTGAACTGCAGGCCCAGCGCGGGCGCCCAGGGCATGTCGACCCGGACCACCCCGCCGCCGGCGACTTCCGGGTACAGGCTGGCGACCAGAACCACGCAGACCAGGGCGATGAGGCCCGCCAGCCACGCCTCGGCGTTGCGGGCGTTGGAAGGCAGCAGCGCGGCGCACAGGCTGCCGGCGAACGGCAGAGCGAGGATCAGGATCAGCGACATGGCGTTCCGAGAATGTCCGGGCCCCCTCCCGCCGGCGCAAAGGCAGCGAAAGACGAAACAGACCGGGGATTGAAAACGGACGGAACCCTGGCCCGGTGCGTCGCTGCACTACACGTTGCCCCGCGGGGACATCAACCAACGCCATTGAACGGCGCAGACAGAAACAAACGCAATAGTTTTATTGCAAGACCGGCCAAGAATCTCATCCGAAAAATATCAGATTCTCGGGAGTTATGCAGGAATTTATGTGTGAACCGGGGCGATGACGACATGATCGATGCGCAATGATTACACAATCGACGCGTTTGCCGCTCGATTCATGTTGTTGTCAGGAAAGGCTTTTTTCCGCTTATTGCGGTCTACTTCGCGCAACGTTGCGGCCGCGCAAACGGGCGCGGTCGGTCAGGGTCGATCCGGGTTGACCGGCATCGCGTTCCTGTGTGGAATTGCGCCCACGAAACGTCGGCCCCGCCAGCATCCGAGCCGGGCACGCTTTCACCGGCCGCCGGCCAGAAGCCGGCCGGACCGGAATTCAATAAGATGGAGAAGACTTTGACCCTGCTGTCCCAAGCCAAGGCCGTACTGGCCGCCGCCGTCGCCGGCGTCTGTATCAGTAGCGGCGCGCAAGCCGCCGACGCCTACCCCAACAAGCCCATCCGCCTGATCGTGCCCTTCGCCGCGGGCGGCACCACCGATATCGTGGCCCGCATCGTCGCCGAAGGCCTGACCCGCGAGCTGGGCCAGGCCGTGGTCGTGGAGAACCGCGGCGGCGGCGGCGGCTCGATCGGCGCCGACGCGCTGGCGCGCTCCACCCCGGACGGCTACACGCTGGGCGTGGCCACCGTCAGCACCATGGCCACCAACCCGGCCACCAACCCCAAGAACCCGTACAACCCGCTGAAGGACTTCGTGCCCATCACCAATATGGTGAACGTGCCGAACGTGCTGACGGTGAACCCGTCCGTGCCCGCCAAGAACCTGGCCGAATTCATCGCGCTCCTCAAGGCCAACCCGGGCAAGTACGCCTACGCGTCCTCGGGCGCGGGCGGCATCGGCCACCTGGACGGCGAACTGTTCAAGTCGCTGACCAAGACCGACATGGTGCACGTGCCCTACCGCGGCTCGGGTCCGGCGCTCAACGACGTGATCGCCGGCCAGGTCAACGCCCAGTTCGACAACCTGCCCTCGTCCATGCCCCATATCCAGGCCGGCAAGCTGCGCGCCCTGGCCGTGGCCGCGCCCAAGCGCCTGCCGGCGCTGCCGGACGTGCCGACCTTCACCGAAGGCGGCCTGCCGGAAATGGACAACATGGCCTGGTACGGCCTGGTCGCGCCCGCCGGCACGCCGCAGGCCGTGGTCGACCGCATCCATGACGCCACCGTCAAGGCGCTGAAGGATCCGAAGATCGCGCAGCGCCTGGCCGACGGCGGCTCGCTGGTCGACGGCAACACCCCGGCCGAGTACGCCGCCCAGATCAAGCGCGAGCTCGAACTGCGCCAGCGTATCGCCAAAGAACGCAACATCCAGTCCACGAACTGATCCCCGCCAGTCCGGCTGCCGGCCCCTTGCGCGGGGCCGGCGCTTGACTGCAATCGCCCGGCTGGTAGCATGTGCGTCCGTGCGATCCCGTTATTTCCCCCCTCCCTGTGCCGCATGCGCCATCTGCGCCCTGCGCTCGACCTTGTTGAGCTCGCAGGAAGTCGCCGCGCGTTCCGCCTACGCGCGCTCCAAGCCCGGCTAATCGCCGGCGTTTCCCCCTTCTGAGTCTCATACCGGCCCGCCGCCGGCGGCCTGCGCACAAGCTCGCGCAGCGCATGCCTTGCCGCAGGCCGGCCGACGCCCTGCCGCGTGGCCGGGCGCCGAGCCTCGTCCCGATTTCCGCATGCCCGCCGACGGCCTGCGGACAGGCCACGCACCGACCTACTGCAAGCGTTCCATGCAACTCACCAAGAATTTCGTCAAAGCCAAAAACCCCTGCGCCGGCGGCTACAAATGGTTCCTGCGCGACCACAACGGACAGGGGGACTACCAGGCCGTGCTCGATGCGCTGGTCGCCGACGGACGGGTCGGCGACGCGTGCTGGCTGCTGGACCAGTTCGGCCCCACCGATGCGGTGCTGCGGCTCGACACCCTGGACGCCAACGCCATCGTCTTCGCCGGCACGCTGGAAGTGCGCATGGGCATCAACGTCGACACGGTGGTGCGCGCCGGGCGCAGCATCGTCACCGGCGGCGGCATCCGCGCCGGCGAAACCATCATGGCGGGCGAAAACATCACGGCCGGCGCCAACATCGCCAGCGGCGGCGAGCTGCGCGCCGACGGCGACATCAGCGCCGAATGGGGCATCGAGACCGTGACCCGCCTGGACTGCGGCGGCAACGTGCGCGCCAAATGGGACATCTGCGCCGGCCAGGACCTGGCCGTCACCGGCCATCTTCATGCCGGCCAGGACCTGCAGACGCAAGGCGCCATCAAATGCGGCCAGGGCATCAAGGCCGGCGGCGACGTGCGCGCCGAAAAATCCATCGACGCGGCCTGCGGCATCCAGGCCGGCGGCTCCATTCTGTGCGGCGACCATCTGGCCAGCGGCTGGGGCATGATCGCCGGCGAGGACATCCGCGCCGAGGGCGCGATCCGGGCCGGCGAAGGCGTGCAGGCCGCGGGCTGCATCGAGGCCGGCGCGGGCCACGGCATCTACGCCGGCCTGAGCGTGCGCCTGGACGCCTGGCCGGCCTGCGCCCGGGTCGTGGCGCAGGCCCGTCCGCAACAGCTCGTCAGCGGACACTGGGACGGCTAGCGTCCCGCGCCGGCTGGCGCAGAACCAGCATCAGGCCGAGCAGAATGGCGACCATACCGGCCAGGCTCAGCGCCGACAGCCGGTTGCCCAGGATCAGGTAATCCAGCAGCGCCGTGCCCACCGGCACCAGGTAGAACAGGCTGGTGACGTTGACCAGGTTGCCGGCCTGGATCATGCGGTAGAACAGCAGCGTCGCGGCCACCGAAATCACCAGCCCCATCCAGAGCAGCGGCAGCACGAAGCCGGCCACCCACTCCACCCGCAGCGGCTGGAACGGCGCGAACAGCAGGCACAGCAGCAGACTGACCGCGTACTGCAGCGGCAGCACGTCCATCGGCGCCTGATGCAGGCGCTTCTGCAGGACGGCGCCGGCCGTCATGCAGGCCAGCGCCGCGCATGCGCAGGCCATGCCGGCAACCGAGAAACGCGCCATCGCGATGCCTTGCAGCATCACCATCGCCAGGCCGCAGAACGCCAGCCCCAGCCCGGCCAGGCGCGCCGGCGCATGGCGCCGCTCCAGCAGCGCCAGGGTCAGGATGGGCTGCGCGCCCAGCAGCACCGCCAGCACGCCGGGCGTGATGCCGTTATCCAGCGCCAGCAGATAGAAGATGGTGTAGCCGCCTATCAGCAACAGGCCGGTGGCCGCGGCCCTCAGGCGCGTGCCCGGCTCGGGCAGCCAGCGCCGCCGCCAGGCGCAGATCAGCAGCAGCACGGCCAGGGCCAGCACGAAACGCGCCAGCAGAAAGCCGAAGGCGGACGCATGGAACAGCCCCCAGCGGGCGAAGATCGCGCCGCCGCTCCACAGCAGCACGAACAAGGTGGTGGAGCCGCAAGCGGCCCACGCGGATCGATCGAAAGACATGAGGTTTCTACCTGTCGAAGTCATTGCAGGCTCCGCCCCTGCCCGCACGCGGGCGCAAGCCGGCGCATGGCGGACGTGGCGCGCGTCAGGGCGCCGCGGCTGTCAGGCGGACGGGCTTGGAAAGGGCTGGAGTCGGGTGCGGACGGCGTCAGCCGACGACGGCCGCAAGCGGCGGGCATGCGCCCGCCGGCACGCCGCAAGGCGGCGCGGACGGCGGAGATGCCGAGAGGAATGCCGGCGGCGCAAGCACCACCGCAATGACAGGCGTAAACCGGGAAGAAACCAGTGACCGCACGCGCGCACGCAGGCCGGCCGTGGAGACGGCGGCGGGATGGGCGATGTGCGTGAAATCAGGCATGGGCGTAGCCTAGCGCCGACTGCGCACGGCCGTCAAGCGATCCGGCGCTGTTCCACGCCCATGTCGCGCCAGGCTTCGCCGTGGCAGGTGAACATCAGGATCTGGTGGCGCGTGGCGGCGTCGAACAGCGCGCGCTTCATGAAGTCGCGGCGCGCGTCATCGGTGTGGACCAGCGCGTCGTCCAGCAACAACAGCGTCGGCCGCCCGGCTTCGCGCAGCAGGTCCGCGTAGGCGAAGCGCGCCAGGATGCCGAGCTGTTCGCGCGTGCCGAAGCTGAGCGCGGCCAGCGGGTCTTCGCCGTGCGCGCGGCGCAGCGCCGCGGGCAGCAGGCCATCGTCGAGCCGCAGGTCGGCATCGGGGAACAGCAGCGCCAGATAATGGTTCAGGCGGCGCGCCAGCGGCGCCTGCAGCCGCTGGGTGGCGGCCGCCCGGCGTTCGGTGAGCAGGCCCAGCAGCAGGTCCAGGGCCGCCGCGCGGCGGGCCAGTTCGTCGCGCCGCCGTTCCAGGCGCTCGCAGGACGCCGCCGCTTCGGACAGGCGTTCGCCCAGCCCTTGCGCGCCGGCCTGGTCCAGCTTGCCCTGCAGCTGCAGGATGTCGCCGTGGCGCTTGTGCTGCGCATCGCGCTCGATGGCGGCGGACTTTTCGTAGCGCCGCACGTCCTGCTCCAGCAGTTCGGGCTGATGGCCGGCCAGCGCGGCCTGGGCCTCGCGCACGCGGCGTTCGAGCGCATCGTGGCCGCTGCGCGCCTCGGCCAGCCGGGCGGCGCGGTCCTGGCGCTGGGCGATGCGTTCGGGCGATTCCAGGTCAGCGCCGCGCGCGGCCGCCTGCGCTTCCAGCAGCTGGGCGCGGGCGTGTTCGGCGTCCATCGCGCGCTGCGCGTCGGCCAGCGTCTTCTCGGCCTGAGCCGCGCCAGCCTCGGCTGCGCGCAGCGCCTGCGTGGCCGCCTGCAGGTCGCCGTCGCCGGCCTCGTCCGCGGGCGGCAGCTTGGCCAGCCGCTCCTCCAGCTGGGCGCGGCGCGCCCTGGCTTCCTCGCGCTGGCTGCGCAGCGCGTCCACGCCCTTGGGCGCATGGATGGCGAGCGCGCGGCGCATGCCGTCGAGCTCGCGCAGCAGCGCGCCGTAGCGGGCGTGGCGCTGTTCGGCCTCGGCCAGGGTATCGACGCCCAGGCGCTTGCACCAGGCGGCGCAGGCGGCGACCGCCTCGTCCAGATCGCGCCTGAGCGCGGGCAGATCCTTGCCGCCCGGCTCGATGCGGAAACGGCCCACGCCGGGCAGTTCCAGTTCGGCCGCCTCGGTCAGCAGCACCTCGTCGGCGCCGCTCAGCGCCCGGCCGTCCAGGCGCGCGTCGCGCCCCGGCTCCAGCGCGTAGGACAGGCGCGTGGCGATGGCCTGCCGCTGCAGCTGCAGATTGGCGCGTTCGCGTTCGGCCTTGCGCAAGGCCTCGATATCGGCGTCCGCGATCTCGATCCGCACGCTTTCGGCCTTCAGCGCGGAGCCTTGTTCGATCAGCGCGGCGGCTTCCTTCAGCGCGTGCTCCAGGCGCTCGATCTCGGGGTCGAGCTGGGCCAGCTGACGCTCCAGGTCGCGCCGGTCGGCCACGGCCTGCAAGGCGGCCACGCGCCGGCTCGCGGCCTGCACCGCCTCGGCCTGGTCCTGGCGCTGGCGCCGGGCGCGGGTCAGCGGTTCGAGCGCGGCTTCGGCGCGGCCGCGCGCGGCGCGGGCCTCCCCGGCCAGCGCCTGGTGCGCCGCGGCGTCCTGCTGGTCGCGCTGGACCTGGTCCTGCAGCAGGGCCAGCGTCTGCGCGGCCTGCGCCTGTTCGCGGCGCAGGCCTTCCAGGGCCTCGCGTTCCCGGGCCACGGCGGCCAGCCGGGTGCGCGCTTCGGCGGCCTTGGCCTCGAAGTCTTTCCAGGGTTCGCCGGCGCGGGCGCGCTCGTGCTCGCGGCGCAGCTCGGCCAGGCGATCGACGTCGGCCTCGAGCTGGGCCATGGCCTGCGCGCACTCGTCGCGCTCGGCCGTCGCTCGCGCCAACGCGTCCTCGGCCTCTTTGTAGACGCCCTTGGGGCGGCTGTTGCGCGCGTCCAGCAGCGCGCCGCGCTCGGCGGCCACGCGCTCGTACAGGCGGTCGCCGTCGCCGCCGGCCAGTTCGCCGGACAACTGCGTCAGCGCGTCGCGCAAGTGCGCGCCCGCATGGCCGGCCGCGTCATGCAGGTTCTGGCCTTCGCCCTGCTGGATCCAGAGCAGGCCCGGAATGCCCGCCAGTTCGGGCTTGCTCTGGCCGCGCGCGGCCAGTTCGAAACCCAGCAGCGCGGCCAGCGCGTTCTCGGCCTCTTCGCCTTCGAGCCGGCGCGCGCCGCCGTCGACCAGCAGTTCGCAACGGGCGCGCGACAGGAACTGTTTTTTCAGCACATAGTCGTGGCCGGCGTGCGAGAACGCCAGCTCCACGCCAGGGCGCGCGCCGGACTCGCCGCGCGGCGCCAGGTCGGCGACCTTGCTGGTGCTGTAGCGCTCCAGGAAAGCCGCGCGGATGGCCGCCGCCACCGTGCTCTTGCCGGCCTCGTTCGGCCCCACGAACAGGTTCAGGCCGTCTTCCAGGCCGTCGAGCACCAGCGGCTGGCGGAACTTGCGGAATTCTTCCAGGGCGATGCGCGAGAGCTTCATTTCGCACCTCCCGGCACGGCGCTTTCGCGCTGGAACCTGAGCAGCAGCCGCAAGGCCTCGCCCGCCACCGCCGACTGCGCGGGGTCGGCCTGCAAGGCCTGCAATTGCGCCGCCACCTCGCCCACGTAGCCGCTGGCGCGCAGCTCGGCCAGGTCGGCCTCGTCCGGCTCCAGCTTCAGGCCCGACAGGTCCGGCAGCAAGGCGCGCACCTGCGCCGCCGTCCGGTCCACCGCCTGCTGCAGCGCCTCCCAGGTCTCCATGTTGACGTGCCCCTGCACGTCCAGGCGCAGCACGTCCTGCGCGTCGAGCCCGGCCATGCGCTCGGCCAGCGCCTGCGCGTCGCTGGGCAGGCTCAGCGTCTCCGACCAGGCCGACCAGCGGTAGCGCCCGGTGGCCAGCCGTTCGACGGCCGGCGCCGCGCCCGGGGCCTCGATGCGCACGTCCAGCACGTAGCCGGGCTCGTTGCCGCGAAAGCGGTCCTGCTCGGGCGTGCCGGCATACCAGGTGCGCTCGTCGATGGCGAGGCAGCCATGCCAGTCGCCCAGCGCCAGGTAATCGAGCCGCGCACGGGCGGCGCGGTCGGGCGCGATGGGATTGGTGGCGTCGATGTTGTCCGGCAGCCGTCCCGCCACGCTGCCGTGCGCCAGCCCCACGCGAAAACGCCCCGGCGCGGTCTCCAGGCCGTCGAAGGCCTGGGTCACGTCGTCGTAGGTATGGCGCTGGGTGAGCGGCGCGGCCAGCACCGCGAGATCGATGGCCGGCAGGTCCACCACGCCGATGGCCGGCGGCGCCTGCACGTTGGGCGGAATGCAGCCCAGCTGCCGGGCGCGGCTCCAGACGCTGTCGACCAGCGCCGCGTCGTGGTTGCCGGCGATCATGACCCAGGGTCCGGCATAGGCCGCCATGGCGCCGAACAGCCGGCGTATCGTGCGGTCCGACACGCCCTGCGTATCGAACACGTCGCCCGCCACCAGCACGGCGTCCACTTGGCGTTCGGCGGCCAGCGCGGCGATCCGCGCCACGGCCTCGAAGCGCGCCTCGGCCAGCATGGCGGCGTCATCGGTTTCGAACTGGCCGTATTGCCGCCCGATCTGCCAGTCGGCGGTGTGCAGGAAATGGATCATGCGCGGGATTGTAGGCCGAAGCGGGGTCGGGCCGGCGATGGGTTCCGCGCGTTTGAGATATGAGTCCTTGCTTAAGAACTCTCGCGCTGCACCCATCCTACGATGCGGCAACGCCATGATCGTAGGATGGGTGCAGCGCGAGACTGTCTGGACAAGAACGCAATCAGAAAACGCGCGGAACCCATCGTCCGCAAATCGCCCGTTTCACGCGCCCTTGCTGTCCAGCACCAGCGGCCGCCCGGCGGCGGATTTGCGGTCGTAGCGCGAAATATCCAGCCCGTCCGTGCGGATGGCCGGGCGCTGGCCCATGACCAGGTCGGCCACCAGCTTGCCCGAGCCGCAGGCCATGGTCCAGCCCAGCGTGCCGTGGCCCGTGTTCAGGTACAGGTTGCCGTAGCGGGTCGGGCCGACCACGGGCGTGCTGTCCGGGGTCATGGGGCGCAGGCCGGTCCAGAATTCGGCGCGGGCCACGTCGCCGCTGCCCGGGAACAGGTCGTTGACAACCAGTTCCAGCGTCTTGCGGCGGGCGTCTTTCAGGCGCAGGTCGAAGCCCGACAGCTCGGCCATGCCGCCGACGCGGATGCGCTTGTCGAAGCGGGTGACGGCGATCTTGTAGGTTTCGTCCAGGATGGTGGAGACCGGCGCGGCCGACTCGTCCGTCATGGGGATGGTGAGCGAATAGCCCTTGACCGGATACACCGGCAGGTCCAGGCCCAGCGGCTCCAGGAAGCCGCGCGTGTAGCTGCCGAAGGCGGCGACGTAGCGGTCCGCCGTCAGCACTTCGTTGCCCACGCGCACGCCGGTGATCTGGCCGCCCGCGGTGTTCAGGCCGGCCACGGCCTGGCCGTAGCGGAATTCCACGCCCAGCCCGGCCGCCAGCTCGGCCAGCCGGGTGGTGAACAGCTGGCAGTCGCCGGTCTCGTCGTTGGGCAGGCGCAGGCCGCCGGCCAGCTTGTCGATGGAGCGGGCCAGCGCCGGCTCGGCCGTCGACAGGCGGTTGCGGTCCAGCAGTTCGTAGGGCACGCCCACTTCTTCGAGCACGGAGATATCGCGGCGCGCGGCTTCGAGCTGCGCCTCGGTGCGGAACAGCTGCAGCGTGCCGCGCGTGCGCTCTTCATAATGGATGCCGGTGGAGGCGCGCAGTTCGCGCAGGCAGTCGCGGCTGTACTCGGACAGGCGCAGCATGCGTTCCTTGTTGACGGCGTAACGCTCGGCCGAACAGTTGGCCAGCATGGCGGCCATCCATTTGAGCTGGAACAGGCTGCCGTCCAGGCGGATGGCCAGCGGCGCGTGTTTCTGGAACAGCCATTTGACGGCTTTCAGCGGGATGCCGGGCGCGGCCCAGGGCGTGGAATAGCCCGGCGACACCTGGCCGGCGTTGGCGTAGCTGGTCTCCAGTGCGGCCGCGGGCTGGCGGTCCAGCACCGTCACTTTGGCGCCCTGGCGGGCCAGGTAGTACGCGGTCGTGGTGCCGATGACGCCGCTGCCGAGGACGATCACATGCATGATTCTTTCCGATGTTTGGTTTTATGCAGGAATTTCGGTAGTCTATGACCCTCGTCACAGTGAAAGACACTGAAAAATCCGTTTTGGCAGTGGTTTTTCCCGCCCAATACCCGTTTTCCGATCGCCCGTAGTGAAATGCGCGACCTCGACCGTATCGACCTGAAAATCCTGGATATCCTGCAGCGCGAAGGCCGGATTTCGGTCACCGAACTGGCCGACCGGGTGAACCTGTCGGCCACGCCCTGCTCGGACCGCATCAAGCGGATGGAGCGCGACGGCGTCATCACGGGTTACCATGCGCGCGTCAATCCGGCGGCGCTGGGCAAGAACCTGCTGGTGTTCCTCGAAATCAAGCTCTCGGCCAAGTCGGGCGACGTGTTCGACAAGGTCAAGAACGAGCTGCTGTACGTTCCCGAGGTCATGGAGTGCCACCTGGTTTCGGGCGACTTCGACTACCTGGTCAAGGCGCGCCTGACCGAAATGAACGAGTACCGCCGTCTCCTGGGCGAAATCCTCAAGCGCCTGCCGGCTTCGGCCGAGTCGCACAGCTATGTGGTGATGGAGGAAATCAAGGAAACGCTGTACCTGCCGGTGGACCGCTAGGCGCGCGGCGCGTTCTTCGCGGTTTGTTACCGGATGGGACCGCGCCGGCTGCTATGCTGGCGGCCCCCGGATCGCGCCTCAGCGCACCGACCCCATTTTTACTCCGCCTATGACTCGACTCTACAAGTATTTCTTCCGCGGCCTGATCACCGTGCTGCCGCTGGCGTTGACGCTGTATCTGCTCTATATCTTCCTGGCCTGGACCGAAGCGGTGGCGCTGACCTTCCTGCGCCCGTTCATCGGCGGCTTCTACGTGCCCGGCATGGGCCTGGCGCTGGGCATCCTGGGCATTCTGGCGATCGGCTACCTAGTCTCCAAGGAGCGCGTGCAGCGCGTGCTGGTGCTGCTGGAAATGCCGTTCACCAACCTGCCGGTGGTCAAGAGCATTTATTCGTCGCTCAAGAGCTTCGCCGACTATTTCTCGCCCAGCTCCAAGAACACCGCCCAGCAGGTGGTGGTGCTGCGCGTGCCCGGCCAGCAGCTGGAGCTGGTGGGCCTGGTGACCCGCCGCAGCATGGAAGGCCTGCCCGAAGGCTTCACGCAGGAAAACCGCGTGGCGGTCTACCTGCCGATGGGGTACATGATCGGCGGCTACACCGTGTTCGTGCCGCAGGAATGGGTGCAGCCGATCGACATGTCGGTCGAGGAAGCCATGCGCTCGTCGCTGATCGCCTGGATGGCGCGCGCCGAAACCAATAACCGCCCGGCCGCGCCGGTCGCCCCCCAGCCTCCCGGCGACGCGCCGCGCAGCCAGGCCTGAGCCAGGACCTTCCATGCCCATCATCGAATTCACGCTGGCGCCAGGCTGCCCCTATATCGAAGTCAACCAATTGCTCAAGGCCACCGGCGTCTGCGACAGCGGCGGCGCGGGCAAGATGCTGGTGGCCGACGGCCTGGTCCAGGTCGGCGGCGTGCCGGAAACGCGCAAGACCGCCAAGATCCGCGCCGGCCAGATCGTGACCTGCGGCGATGCGCGCATCGTGGTGCGTGCCGCCGAGGCCGGCGACGAGCCGGCCTGATCCTCTTTTCCACCGCCCCACCGCGAGCCGCCATGAAATTCAAGATGTCCCAGAACTCCATCTTCGCCGTCCTGCTGCGCTCGCCGTGGTGGATGAGCGCGGGGGTGGCCGTGCTGCTGTCGGCGGGAGGCTTCGCCGCCCTGCCGCTGGAGTACGCGGCGATGGGCGTGTTCGCGGCGATCCCGTTCGTGGTGATCGCCATCATGGCGGCCTACAAGCAGATGCGCGCCCCGTCGGACGCGCGCGTGCAGGCCGTGACGCAGGCCGCGGCCGCCATGTCCTGGGCGGAGTTCGCGCGCACCGTGGAGGCGGGCTTCCAGCGCGACGGCTGCGAGGTGCAGCGCCTGCAGGCCGCCGGCGCCGACTTCGCGCTCAGCAAGGACGGCCACGTGGCCATCGTCAGCGCCCGGCGCTGGAAGGCGGCCCGCGTCGGCGTCGAGCCGCTGCGCGAGCTGCAGGCGGCGCGCGAGCAGCGCGGCGCGCGCGAAGCCATCTATATCGCCCTGGGCGACGTTTCGGAAAACGCGCAGCAATACGCGCGCGCGCAAGGCGTGTCGCTGATGGCCGCGCCGGAACTGACCCGGCTGCTGCGCGACCTGAAAACCTGAGGCCGGGATGCGCCGATGAGCTACCGCCTGCTTGCCGACCTGGTGCTCATCGTCCATGCGCTGTTCGTGGCCTTCGTCGCCTTCGGCGGCCTGCTGGCGCTATGGAAACCCCGGATCGCCTGGCTGCACCTGCCGGCGCTGGCCTGGGGCGCGCTGGTCGTGGGCATGGGCTGGATCTGCCCGCTCACCCCGCTGGAGGTCTCGCTGCGGCGCCAGGCCGGCCAGGAGGGCTATGAAGGCGGCTTCATCGAACACTACCTGCTGGGCCTGATCTACCCCGCGGACATCGGCCGCGGTTCGCAGATCGCCCTGGCCGTGCTGCTGCTGGCCGGCAACGCCATCGTCTATGCCTTGTGGGCCCGGCGCCGCCGGCGCTGAACGCCGCGCTACAGATTGCGCGCGATGACCAGCCGCTGGATGTCGCTGGTGCCTTCGTAGATCTGGCAGACGCGCACGTCGCGGTAGATGCGCTCGACCGGGAAATCCTTCAGGTAGCCGTAGCCGCCCAGGGTCTGGATGGCCGCCGAACACACACGCTCGGCCATCTCGGAGGCGAACAGCTTGGCCATCGAGGCCTCGGTCAGCGCGGGCCGGCCGGCGGCGCGCAGGGCCGCGGCGTGCAGCACCATCTGGCGCGCGGCGTGGATCTGCGTGGCCATGTCGGCCAGCCGGAACGACACCGCCTGGTGTTCGAAGATGGGCTTGCCGAAGGCCTGCCGGTCGCGGGCGTAGTCGCGCGCGCATTCGAAGGCCGCGCGCGCCATGCCGACCGACTGCGAGGCGATGCCGATGCGCCCGCCTTCCAGGTTGGACAGCGCGATCTTGTAGCCCTCGCCCTCCTCGCCCAGGCGGCAGGACGCCGGGATGCGCAGGTCTTCGAAAGCGATCTGGCAGGTGTCGGAGGCGTGCTGGCCGAGCTTGTCCTCGACCCGCAGGACCTTGTAGCCCGGGGTGTCGGTGGGCACGATGAACGCGGAGATGCCGCGCTTGCCGGCTTCGGGGTCGGTCACCGCGAACACGATCACGGTCTGGCCGTTGCGCCCCGAGGTGATGAACTGCTTGCCGCCGTTGAGCACGTAGCCGTCGCCGTCGCGGCGCGCGCGGGTCTGCAGGCTGCTGGCGTCGGAACCTGCCTGCGGCTCGGTCAGCGCGAAGGCGCCGATGTGCTCGCCGCGCGCCAGTGGCCGCAGGAAGCGTTCCTTCTGCTCGTCGGTGCCGAATTTCAGGATGGGCATGCAGGCCACCGAGTTGTGCACGCTCATGATGGTGGAGCAGGCGCCGTTGCCGGCGGCGATTTCTTCCAGCGCGACCGCGTACGACACGTAGCCGCTGTCGTTGCCGTCCCATTCCTCCGGCACCAGCATGCCGAAGAATCCGAGCTGCGCCATTTCGGCGATGGCGTCGGCGGGATAGCGATGGTCGCGGTCCCAGCGTTCGGCGTTGGGCGCCAGGCGCTCCTGCGCGAAGCGGCGCGCCATGTCCTGGATGCTGAGCTGTTCTTCGGTCAAAAGCATGTTTGTCTCCTGAGTGCGCCGTCCGGCCTGCGGGGTCGCGGCCCGGCTCTGCGCGCGCGTCGCGGCCCGTCATGGGGACCGCGCCGACTGCGAGAATACACCGCCGCGTCAGGCGCGCGGCGCGTCCTGTTCGGCGCGCTGGCGCGCCGGGCCCATGGCGCGGCTCAGGTTGTAGGCGGTGTTGACCAGGCCGATGTGCGAGAAGCCCTGCGGGAAGTTGCCGATCAGGCGCCGGCGCACCACGTCGTATTCCTCGGACAGCAGGCCCAGGTCGTTGCGCAGGGACAGCAGCCGCTCGAACAGGCGCTCGGCGTCGTCGAGCCGGCCCAGCATCACGTAGGCGTCGGCCAGCCAGAAGCTGCAGGCCAGGAATACGCCCTCCTCGCCCTGCAGCCCGTCGTCGGTGAGGTCGGTGGAATAGCGCCGCAGCAGGCCGTCGCGCAGCAGCCCGCGCTCGATGGCCTGCACCGTGCCGGCCACGCGCGGGTCCTCGGCGGGCAGAAAGCCCACCTGCGGGATCAGCAGCAGGCTGGCGTCCAGCGCGGTCGAGCCGTAGCTCTGCACGAAGCAGCCGCGCGCGCGGTCGTAGCCGTTTTCGCAGATGTCGGCGCGGATCTGGTCGCGCAGGCGGCGCCAGGCCGCGACCGGGCCTTTCAGGCCGAAGCGTTCGCAGCCCTTGACCGCGCGGTCGAAGGCCACCCAGCACATCAGCCGCGAATGCGTGAAGGCGCGGCGCTCGCCGCGCACCTCCCAGATGCCGTGGTCCAGCTCCGTCCAGCGCCGCGCCAGCGGCTCCAGCAGCACCTTCTGCAGCCGCCAGGCCTCGGCCAGCGGCGCGAGGTCGGCCGCGCGCGCGGCGTACAGGGTTTCGATCAGCTCGCCGTAGACGTCGAACTGGCTCTGGCCGGCCGCGTCGTTGCCGATGCGCACCGGCAGGCTGGAGGCATAGCCGGGCAGCCAGGGAATCTCCAGTTCCGGCAGCCAGCGTCCGCCGGCGATGCCGTACATGATCTGCAGCTGGTCGGGGTGCCCGGCCACGGCGCGCAGCAGCCATTGGCGCCAGGCCTCGGCCTCTTCGCGGTAGCCGGCGTTGAGCAGCGCGTACAGCGTGAGCGCCGAGTCGCGCAGCCAGCAATGGCGGTAGTCCCAGTTGCGCGCGCCGCCCAGCGTCTCGGGCAGCGAGGTGGTGGGCGCGGCGATGATGCCGCCGGTGGGCTGGAAGGTCAGCAGCTTGAGCGTGATCAGCGAACGCACCACCGCGTCGCGGCGTTCGTCGGCCGGCCCTTCCCAGTGGCAGCGCTTGGCCCATTCCTGCCACCAGGATATGGTGCGGTCCATGCTTTCAACGCGGTCGGGCACGAAGTGCGGCGTGCGGTGCGAGCGGTGGTAGGACAGCGTGAACGGCACCACCCGCCCCTGGTGCACGCTGAAGCGCGCGGTGGTCTTGAGGTCGTGCCCTTCCATCTCCACGGGCGTGTGCAGTTCGACCGCGTCCGGTCCGGCGATGGCGCTCAGGCCGTAGTCGCGCCGCCGCACCCAGGGCACGGCCTGGCCGTAGTTGAAGCGCAGCACCAGGTCCATATCCATCAGCACGTGGCCGGAATCGCCGCGCACCACGCGCACCAGGTCCACGCGCTCGTCGTCTTCGCTCAACGGCATGAAGTCGTACATCGTCGCCACGCCCGAGGCGGTCTCGAAACGCGTTTCCAGCACGGCGGTGTCGGGCACGTAGCGGCGCGAGACGACGGCGCGCTGGCCATGCGGGGCGATGCGCCAGCGCCCGTGGCGCGCGTCGCCCAGCAGCGCGGCGAAACAGGCCGGCGAGTCGAAATGCGGCAGGCAGAGCCAGTCGATGGAGCCGTCGCGCGCCACCAGCGCGGCAGACAGCATGTTGCCGATGAGCCCGTAGTCTTCCAGCGGCTTGGACATACGCGGTCAGCCCGCGCCGCGGAATTCGGGATACAGCGTCATCCCGCCGTCGACGAACAGGGTCGTGCCGGTCACGTAGTCGGACGCGTCGCCGGCCAGCCAGACGGCGGCCCGCGCCACGTCCTCCGGCTCGCCGATGCGGCCGTACGGAATCAGCTTGAGCAGCCTGGCCAGGCTTTCGGGGCTGTCCCAGGCCGGCCGGTTGATGGCGGTGCGTATCGCCCCGGGCGCGATCGAATTGACGCGGATGCGGGCCGGCGCCAGTTCCTGGGCCAGCGACTTCATCAGCATCGACAGCCCGCCCTTGGACGCCGCGTAATTGACCTGGAAGGCCCAGGGGATGAGCTCGTGGACCGAACTGATGAAGAGGATGTTGCCGCGCGACAGGCCTTTGCGCGCCGGGTCGGCCGGCTGGGATTCGTAGGCCCGGGCCGCGGCGCGGGCGCACAGGAAATGGCCGGTGAGGTTCACGTCGATGACGCGCTTCCAGTCGGCCAGCGTCATGTCGGCGACGGGCGCGGGATGCTCGATGCCGGCGTTGTTGACCAGGATGTCGACGCGGCCGTAGTGGTGCACGGCCTGCTCGAACAGATGCTCGACCTCGGCCTCGCGGCTGATGTCGGCGGCCGCGGCCACGGCCTGGCCGCCCAGGCGCTGCACGGCTTCGACCACGGCGGCCGCGCGCGCCTGCGAGTCGCCGCCCGCGCGGTGATTGACCACCACCCGCGCGCCCGCTTGCGCCAGCGCGATGGCGGTGGCCCGCCCGATGCCCGACGACGCGCCGGTCACCAGCGCGACGCGGTCCTGCAAGTCCGATCCCTGTCGCATGCCGTCTCCTTCAGGAACGGTCAGGTTAGTACCGCCCGCCGGGGCGGTACAAGCCGGATGCGCAACAGGGTTTTACACGGCTACCGGACCTTGCCCTCCTTCCAGGCGGCCAGCAGCTTCTCGTACGGAATGGTCTCGCCCTTGGGCTTCTCGTTGTCGAGCTTCTTCCAGGGCGCGTGCTGGTCGGACAGCCACTTGGACGGATTGCTCTTGGCATTGAGCTTGGGCGCGCACTGCGCCATCCCCGCCCGCTCCAGACGCGCCATGACCTGGTCCATTTCGTTGGCCAGGTTGTCCATGGCGGCCTGCGGCGTCTTCTCGCCGGTGACCGCGGTGGCCACGTTCTTCCACCACAGCTGCGCCAGCTTGGGGTAGTCGGGCACGTTGTTGCCGGTGGGCGTCCAGGCCACGCGCGCCGGGCTGCGGTAGAACTCGATCAGCCCGCCGTAGTTGGCCGCGTTCTTGGTGAAGAACTCGCTGTTGATGTCGCTGTCGCGGATGAAGGTCAGGCCGGTGATGGACTTCTTGAGCGAGACCGACTTGGACGTGACGAACTGCGCGTAGAGCCAGGCGCCGGCCAGCCGGTCGGGGTTGGTGGATTTGAAGAAGGTCCACGAGCCCACGTCCTGGTAGCCGTTCTGCATGCCGTCCTTCCAGTACGGGCCGTAGGGCGACGGCGCCATGCGCCATTTCGGCGTGCCGTCGTCGTTGACCACCGGCAGGCCCTTCTTGGTCATGTCGGCGGTGAACGCCGTGTACCAGAAGATCTGCTGCGCGATCTGCCCCTGGGCCGGCACCGGGCCGGATTCGGAGAAGGTCATGCCCATGGCCTGCTGCGGGGCGTACTTCTTCATCCAGTCCACGTACTTGGTCAGCGCGTAGACGGCGGCCGGGCTGTTGGTGGCGCCGCCGCGCGCCACCGAGGCGCCCACCGGCGTGCACTTGTCGTCGGCCACGCGGATGCCCCACTCGTCGACCGGCATGCCGTTGGGCAGCCCCTTGTCGGCGGCGCCCGCCATGGACAGCCACGCGTCGGTGAAGCGCCATCCCAGCGACGGGTCTTTCTTGCCGTAGTCCATGTGGCCATAGACCTTCTTGCCGTCGAGCTCCTTGACGTCGTTGGAGAAGAAGTCGGCGATGTCCTCGTAGGCGGACCAGTTGGTGGGCACGCCCAGCTCGTAGCCGTACTTGGCCTTGAACTTGTCTTTCAGGTCCTGGCGCGCGAACCAGTCGGCGCGGAACCAGTAGACGTTGGCGAACTGCTGGTCGGGCAGCTGGTAGAGCTTGCCGTCCGGGGCCGTGGTGAACTTGGTGCCGATGAAGTCCTTGAGGTCCAGGCCGGGGTTGGTCCATTCCTTGCCCGCGCCGGCCATGTAGTCCGACAGCGGCAGGATGGCGCCGTAGCGGTAGTGGGTGCCGATCAGGTCCGAATCCGAGATCCAGCCGTCGTAGATGGACTTGCCGGACTGCATCGAAGTCTGCAGCTTCTCGACCACGTCGCCTTCCTGGATCAGGTCGTGGTTGACCTTGATGCCGGTGATCTCGGTGAAGGCCTTGGCCAGCGTCTTGGACTCGTACTCATGCGTGGTGATGGTCTCGGACACCACGTTGATCTCGGTGACGCCCTTGGCCTTCAGCTTGGCGGCGGCGTCGATGAACCACTTCATCTCGGCCATCTGCTGGTCCTTGGACAGCGATGAGGGCTGGAACTCCGAATCGACCCATTTCCTGGCTTCCGGCTCTCCGGCCCACGCCCCCGACGTCCCGATCAGGGCGATGGCGGCCGCCATGGCGTGCATGCGCAATTTCATGACCTGTCTCCTCGATAAGTCTTCCCCGATGTACGCTGCGGACGCTGGCCCGGGAAGACGATGGCCGATAGTCCTTTACCTGCATAACGCAGGGGTCTGCGCCCCCGTTTCAGCCCTTTTTCATGATGAGCGCCAACAACAGCATCGATACCGCGAACCCGATCCAGACCGAGGGCGGTTCGTCCAGCGACAGCCATTCGGCCGCCTTCTCGCCCAGACCCACGAAGGCCAGGTTGACCCAGGCCGCGGCCATCAGGCCGATGAACAGACGGTCGCCGCGGGTGGTGCGCAGGGGCAGGAACCCCTTGCGCTCGACCGTGGGCGATTTCAGTTCCCATATCGTCATGCCCGCCAGCATCAGGCCGACGCAGGCGAAGAACACGGCGACGGGAACGGTCCATACCATCCAGCTGAACATGAGTCGTCCTCCGGGTTGCCCGCGCTACACGCGGCCCATCGCGAAGCCCTTCGCGATGTAGTGCCGCACGAACCAGATCACGATGCCGCCGGGCACGATGGTCAGCACCCCGGCGGCGGCCAGCACGCCCCAGTCCATGCCCGAGGCGGACACGGTGCGGGTCATGGTGGCCACGATGGGCTTGGCGTTGACCGAGGTGAGCGTGCGCGCCAGCAGCAATTCGACCCAGCTGAACATGAAGCAGAAAAACGCCGCCACGCCCACGCCGGACTTGATCAATGGCAGAAAGATTGTCAGGAAAAAGCGCGGGAAGGAATAGCCGTCGACATAGGCGGTTTCATCGATCTCTCGCGGCACGCCGGACATGAAGCCCTCCAGGATCCACACCGCCAGCGGCACGTTGAACACCAGGTGCGCCAGCGCCACCGCCAGGTGGGTGTCCATCAGCCCGAACGAGCTGTAGAGCTGGAAGAACGGCAGCAGGAACACCGCCGGCGGCGTCATGCGGTTGGTCAGCAGCCAGAAGAACACGTGCTTGTCGCCGATGAAGCGGTAGCGCGAGAACGCATAGGCCGCCGGCAGCGCCACCGACAGCGAGATCACGGTGTTGATGACCACGTAGATCAGCGAGTTGATGTAGCCGGAATACCAGGCCGGATCGGTGAAGATGGTGCGGTAGTGCTCCAGGGTGAAATCCTCGGGCCAGAACGTCAGCGTGCTCAGGATTTCGGTATTGGTCTTGAACGACATGTTCAGCATCCAGTACAGCGGCAGGATGGCGAACACGAGATACAGCGCCAGGAATACGCCGCGCCACCAGCTCTTGTTCTCACGCATGGGTGCGCTCCTCGTCGAAACCGCCGGTGGTGCCGGCGCGCTGCATCCAGTTGTAGAGGATGAAGCACAGCAGCAGGATGATCAGGAAATAGATGATGGAGAACGCGGCGGCCGGCCCCAGGTCGAACTGGCCCACGGCCTTCTGCGTCAGGTACTGCGACAGGAAGGTGGTGGCGTTGCCCGGCCCGCCTCCGGTCAGCACGAAAGGCTCGGTGTAGATCATGAAGCTGTCCATGAAACGCAGCAGCACCGCGATCATGAGCACGCCGCGCAGCTTGGGCAGCTGGATGTAGCGGAACACCGCCAGGCGCGAGGCCCCGTCGATGCGCGCGGCCTGGTAGTAGGCGTCGGGAATCGCGCGCAGGCCCGCATAGCACAGCAGCGCCACCAGCGGCGTCCAGTGCCAGACGTCCATGACCAGCACGGTGACCCAGGCGTCCACGTCGTTGCCGGTGTAGTTGTAGTCCACGCCCAGCCATGACAGCGTCGCGCCCAGCAGCCCGATATCGGTGCGGCCGAACACCTGCCAGATGGTGCCCACCACGTTCCACGGAATCAGCAGCGACAGCGCGATGATGACCAGCACCGCCGAGGCGCGCCAGCCGGTCGCCGGCATGGACAGCGCCAGCAGGATCCCCAGCGGGATCTCGATGGCCAGCACCGCCAGCGAAAAGCCGATCTGGCGCAGCAGCGCGCCGTGCAGCTCTTCGTCCTGCAGCACGGCGGCGTACCACTCGGTGCCGACGAACACGCGGCGCTCGGGCGAAATGATGTCCTGCACCGAATAGTTGACGATGGTCATCAGCGGCAGGATGGCGGAGAACGCCACGCACAGCACCACGGGCAGCACCAGCAGCCAGGCCCGGTGATCTATGGGTTTCATCGGATCAGCTCCTCGTCGCGGTAGAAGCAGGTGTGCGGGTTGAGCACCCCCAGCCAGGCCGTGTCCCCGGCCGCCGGGATGGCGCCGCCGTTCAGGCGCGCGCGCACCGCGACGCCCTCGTAGTCGGCCACCAGCAGCGTGTAGGTGCCCACGTCCTGCACGCGCTCGACGCGCATGGGCACGGCGCCCGGCGCCTCGGGCTCGGCCAGGCGCAGGTATTCCGGGCGCACGCCCAGCTTGACCGGGCCGGCGCCGGCCAGCGCCGCCGCCGTGGCCTCGGGCACGCCGGCCACCCGCCGGCTGCCGACCTCCAGCGCGCCGTCGCGCCATTGCGCGGGCAGGAAATTCATGCCGGGCGAGCCGATGAAATGGCCCACGAAGGTATGCGCCGGGCGCAGGAACAGATCGTCGGCGGTGCCCACCTGCACGGCGCGTCCGCGCGCCATCACCATGACCTGGTCGGCGAAGGTCAGCGCCTCGGTCTGGTCGTGGGTCACGTAGATCAGGGTCAGCTTGAACTCGCGGTGGATTTCCTTGAGCTTGCGGCGCAGCTCCCACTTGAGCTGCGGATCGATCACGGTCAGCGGCTCGTCGAACAGGATGGCCGACACGTCGCTGCGCACCAGCCCGCGGCCCAGCGAGATCTTCTGCTTGGCGTCGGCGGTCAGGCCGCTGGCGCGGCGGTCCAGCACCGCGGACATGTCCAGCATCTCGGCGATGCGCCCCACCCGCTCGCGCACGCGTTCGGCCGGCATGCCGCGGTTGCGCAGCGGAAACGCCAGGTTCTCGGCCACGGTCATGGTGTCGTAGACCACCGGAAACTGGAAGACCTGGGCGATGTTGCGCGCCTGCGGCGTGCGGCCGGTGACGTCCTGGCCGTCGAACAGAATGCGCCCGTGCGAGGGCCGCAGCAGCCCCGAGACGCAGTTCAGCAGCGTGGTCTTGCCGCAGCCGGACGGCCCCAGCAAGGCGTAGGCGCCGCCGTCCTGGAAGGTGAACTTCAGCGGCAGCAGCGCGTAATCGTCATCCGTCCTGGGGTCCGCGACGTAGGAATGGGAGAGGTCCAGCTCGATCTGCGCCATCAGGCCGCCTCCCCCGCGCCGGCCGGCTGGCGCGGCGCGGCCAGCAAGGCGCCGTCGGCGCCGAAGGCATAGGTCTGGGCGGGGTCGAAGTAAAGCTGCACCGGCTGCTCCAGCGTGTAGCGGTGCACGCCGGGCAGTTGCGCCACCACGTCGCCGGCCGCGGTCTCGGCGTGCACGAACGTGTCGGAGCCGGAAATCTCGGCCAGCTTCACCACGCCCGGCAGGCGGATGTGCCCGGGGCGCGGCTCCACGTCCAGCGCGCCGGCGCGCAGGCCGGCGGTGAGTTCGCCGGCGGCTTCCGGGGGCAGCGCGCGCGCCACTTCCATCTCGCCTTGCAGGGTGAAGCCCGACGCCGTGCGGCGCGCCGGGAACAGGTTCATGGGGGGATCGCTGAAGGCGCGCGCCACCCGCAGGGAATTGGGCCGGTGGAAGACGTCGACGGTCGGCCCGTATTGCAGCAGCTCGCCGGCGTCCAGCACCGCGGTGTGGCCGCCCAGCAACAGGGCCTCGCCCGGTTCGGTGGTGGCGTAGACGACGGTGGAACGGCCTTCGGCGAACAATTCCGACAGTTCGTCGCGCAATTCCTCGCGCAACTTGTAGTCCAGGTTGACCAGCGGCTCGTCCAGCAGGATCAGTGGCGCGTCCTTGGCCAGCGCGCGCGCCAGCGCCACGCGCTGCTGCTGCCCGCCCGACAGTTCCGACGGGTAGCGTTCCAGCAGGTGGTCGATGTGCAGGCGGGCCGCCATGGCGCGGACCTTGGCGCCGATGTCGCCGGCGCCGCGCAGCTTGAGCGGCGAGGCGATGTTGTCGTAGACCGACATGGACGGGTAGTTGATGAACTGCTGGTACACCATGGCGACGTTGCGCTGGCGCACCGGCACGCCGGTGACGTCGGCGCCGTCGGCCAGCACGCGGCCCTCGGTGGGCCGGTCCAGCCCGGCCATGATGCGCATCAGCGTAGTCTTGCCCGCCAGGGTCGCCCCCAGCAGCACCGTCATTGCCCCCTCGACCGGCGCGAGGCTCATGGGATACAGGTGGGTCTGCGAGCCCGCCCGCAAACTTACCCTGTCCAGGTTCAGCTGCATCTGATCTCCTCTACCTACTAATACGTCCCTGTTTTATTGCAACGCGGACTTCAGTATTCGGTACAGCGGCCCGGCCTGCGCCTGGCGGACGACAGGATGAGCATACTCTTTCAGATAGCTTTCGTTTTTTGTGCGTTTTACTCAAGAAGCGAACAAAAAACAATCTTGCGGTGCGTCATTATTTTTCGCTTTTGTTGTTTTATTATACGAACATGACACTGAATCCCCGCCAGAGCGCCCTGATCGAAATGGTGCGAGCCCAGGGCTCCGCCTCGATCGAAGAGCTCGCCAAACGCTTCGACGTCACGCTGCAGACGGTGCGGCGCGACGTCAATATTCTTTCGGAAGCCGGCCTGCTGTCGCGCTTTCACGGCGGCGTGCGCATCGAGGCCTCCACCATCGAGAACATCGCCTACCGCAAGCGCCAGGGCCTGCACGCCGCCGGCAAGCAGCGCATCGCCGAGGCGGTGGCGCGCGCCGTGCCCGACGGCTGCTCGCTGATCCTGAACATCGGCACCACCACCGAGGCCATCGCCCGCGCGCTGCTGCGCCATCGCGGCCTGCGCGTGATCACCAACAACCTGCACGTGGCCGACATCCTGTCGGACAACCCGGACTGCGAAGTCATCGTGGCCGGCGGCGTGGTGCGTTCGCGCGACCGCGGCATCGTGGGCGAGGCGACCATGGACTTCATCCGCCAGTTCAAGGTGGATATCGGACTGATCGGAATTTCGGGCATCGAGGCCGACGGCACGCTGCGCGACTACGACTTCCGCGAAGTGCGGGTGGCGCGCACCATCATCGAACAGTCGCGCGAAGTCTGGCTGGCCGCCGACAGCAGCAAATTCAAGCGCCAGGCCATGGTGGAGCTGGCGCACATCTCGCAGATAGACCGGTTTTTCACCGACGCGCATCCGCAGGAGCCGCTGGCGCAGGTCCTGCTGGACGCCGGCGTGCGCTGCGACGTCGCCGCGGCGCCCAATACCCTGAAGCAAACACCTTGACATCCATGAACGCTCCCCTCGCCCCCGTCGCCCCGCCCGACCGCAACCGCCTCCTGGCCACGCTGGACAACACGCATTCCTGGGACGTGATCGTCATCGGCGGCGGCGCCACCGGCCTGGGCACCGCGGTAGACGCGGCCTCGCGCGGCTACCGCACGCTGCTGATCGAAGGCGCCGACTTCGCCAAGGGCACCTCCAGCAAGGCCACCAAGCTGGTGCACGGCGGCGTGCGCTACCTGGCGCAAGGCAATGTCAGCCTGGTGCGCGAGGCCCTGCACGAACGCGGGCTGCTCAACCGCAACGCGCCGCACCTGGTGTGGCCGCTGGGCTTCGTCGTGCCCGCCTACAACCTGCTGGACCAGCCCTTCTACGGCGTCGGCCTGAAGATGTACGACATGCTGGCCGGCAAGCTCAACCTGTCGCCCAGCCGCTGGCTGTCGCGCCGCGACACGCTGGCCAACGCGCCGACCCTGGCCGAGGCCGTCAATGGCCGCAAGCTGCGCGGCGGCGTGCTGTACTACGACGGCCAGTTCGACGACGCGCGCCTGGCCGTCAGCCTGATGCGCACGCTGTTCGACCTGGGCGGCACGGCGGTGAACTACGTGCGCGCCACCGGCCTGACCATGACCGGCGGCAAGGTCGACGGCGTGACCGCGCAGGACGTCCTGGGCGGAGCCAGCTTCACGCTGCGCGCGCGCTGCGTGATCAACGCCACCGGCGTCTGGGTGGACGCGGTGCGGCGCATGGAAGACAAGAACGCGCAGACCATGGTCGCGCCCAGCCAGGGCGTGCACCTGACCCTGCCGCGCGAATTCCTGCCGGGCGACCGCGCCATCCTGATTCCCAAGACCGACGACGGCCGCGTGCTGTTCGTCGTGCCCTGGAACGGCCACACCATCGTCGGCACCACCGACACGCCGCGCAACGACCTGCCGCTGGACCCGCAGGCCGGCGCGCAGGACGTGGACTTCATCCTCGGCACGGCGGCGCGCTACCTCAGCCGCAAGCCCACGCGCGACGACGTCACCAGCGTCTGGGCCGGCCTGCGTCCGCTGGTCAAGGCCACCGGCGAGGCGTCCACCAAATCCCTGTCGCGCGAGCACACCATCCTGGTGTCCAAGGCCGGCCTGGTCACCGTGACCGGCGGCAAATGGACCACCTACCGCCGCATGGCGCAGGACGTGGTCGACACGGCCATCCAGCACCAGCTGCTGACCCAGGCCAGCTGTCGCACCGAGACCCTGGCGCTGCACGGCGCCGCCGGCCTGGCGCCGTCGCAGGAACACGCCGGCACGCCGGACAGCTACTACGGCAGCGACCTGGCCGCGCTCAAGGCCCTGCCGGGCGCCGAGCGCATGCTGGTCAAGAGCAGCGGCCTGTCCGAGGCGCACGTGCGCTACGCGGCCCGGTACGAACTGGCGCGCAGCGCCGAAGACGTGCTGGCGCGCCGCAACCGCGCGCTGTTCCTGGACAGCGAAGCCGCGATGCTGGCTGCCCCCGAAGTGGCCCGCCTGCTCGCCGAGGAACTGGGCCACGATGCCGCCTGGCAGCAGCGCACGCTGCAGGACCTGGAAACGGTCGCGGCGAATTACCGGTTGTAGGTGGGGATGGTGTGATGCTGTGATGCTGTGATGGCGTGACGGCGTAGGATGGGTGCAGCGCGAGAGCGCGTGCGCAAAAACTCAACCATCGAACGCGCGTAACCCATCAGGCGGCGCCAGCCGCCATTTTTCTTGGCACGCAAAAATGCCGGCTTGCGCCGGCTGATGGGTTACGCGCGTTTGGCGTTCGAGTTCTGGCCCTAACGGTTGCGCGCTGCACCCATCCTACGCATCCGATGCATCCGACGTATCCGATGCATCCGATACATTCAACGCATCCGGCACATCCGATACATCCGGCACACCCGACGCATCCAACACGTCCCACTCCCCCCTTCACGGCACCCGCAACGGGCTGTCCTCGATCATCCGCTCGAACGCCCGCAGCAGGTCCGGGTCGCATTTGGCGCCGGCCTCTCGATGCAGGATGCGCATGATTTCCACGTGCGGGCGCGCGGGATGGTAGGGGCGCACGTCGCCCAGCGCGTCGTAGGAATCGGCCAGCGAAATGATGCGCGCATGCAGCGGGATGTGGTGGCCCGCCAGGCCGGCGGGATAGCCGGAGCCGTCGAAATGTTCGTGGTGGTGGCGCACCGCCAGCGCGATCTGTTCGCGTTGCGGGATGGCGCTGCACAGGATGATGTCGGCGCCGGCCGCGGCATGCGCCTTCATGATCGCCCAGTCTTCCGGGCCGAGGCGGCTGGGCGAGAACAGCACGCGGTCGGGCGTGCCGATCTTGCCCAGGTCATGCAGCCGGGCGGCGATGGCGACGATTTCCTGTTCGTTTTCAGGCAGGCCCAGGGCCTGGGCCAGGGCCGCGCTCAAGGCCGCGACGCGGCCGCTGTGACGGCCGGTGGCCGGGTCGCGCGCCTGCATGGCGGCAAACAGCGCGGCGACGCAGGAGCCCGGGGGTGTTGCGGGAACTTCGGAAGGCATTGGAACGGAGCGCGCAAGACGGGCTGGCGCCGTGCGCGGATTTCGCAAAAGGCGCGATTCTGACACATGAGCGGCCGCGCCCGCCGCAATCAGTGCTCCAGCCGCTCCAGCAGCATCTGCGCCACGCCCACCGACGAGGCCGGATTCTGGCCGGTGATGAGCAGGCCGTCGCCGACCACGTGCGGCTCCCAGTCCGGACCGCTGGAGTACTGCCCGCCCAGCTTCTTCAGTTCGTCCTCGACCAGGAACGGCACCACTTCGGTCAGTTGCACGGCGGCCTCTTCCGCGTTGGAAAAGCCGGTGAGCCGGCGTCCCTGCACCAGCGGCTTGCCATCGGCCGTCTTGGCGTGGCGCAGCACGCCGGGCGCGTGGCATACGGCCGAGACCGGCTTGCCGGCCGCCAGCATGGCCTCGATCAGCGCCACCGACGCGGGGTCTTCGGCCAGGTCCCACAACGGGCCGTGGCCGCCGGGATAGAACACGGCGTCGTAGTCGGCCGCCTGCACCTCGGCCAGCGGGCGGGTCGCGGCCAGCAGGCGCTGGGCATCGGGGTCCTGGCGGAAACGGCGCGTGGCCTCGGTCTGGGCGTCGGGCTCGTCGCTCTTGGGGTCCAGCGGCGGCTGGCCGCCGGCCGGCGAAGCCAGCGCGACCTTGGCGCCGCCGTCCACGAATACGTAGTACGGCGCGGCGAACTCCTCCAGCCAGAAGCCTGTCTTGCGGCCGGTATCGCCCAGGGTGTCATGCGAAGTCAGCACGATCAGAATATTCATGGCGCGCTCCTATTGTCGTCCGGGCCGACGCGCACGATGCGCTTGCCGGCGTTCTCGCCCCTGAGCAGGCCGATCAGGCCGCGCGGCGCGTTCTCCAGTTCCTCGACCACGTCCTCGCGGTACTTGATGCGGCCGTCCCGCAGCAGGCCTTCCATAGCCTGGCGGAACTCGCCGTAGCGGTGGGCGTATTCGTTGAAGATGATGAAGCCCTGCACCTTCAGGCGCTTGGTGAGGATGACCCGCATCAGCTGGCCCAGGCGGTCAGGCCCGTCGGGCGCGCGGGTGGCGTTGTAGGCCGAGATCAGGCCGCACACCGGCACGCGGGCGCGCGGATTGAGCAAGGGCAGCACGGCGTCGAACACGGCGCCGCCCACGTTCTCGAAATACACGTCGATGCCTTGCGGCACGGCCCGCGCCAGCCGCGCCGGCAGGTCCGGCGTCTTGTGGTCCACGCAGTCGTCGAAGCCCAGCTCCTCGACTACGTAGCGGCATTTGTCCGCGCCGCCGGCGATGCCCACGACCTTGCAGCCGTGGATCTTGGCGATCTGCCCGACCACCGCGCCCACCGCGCCGCTGGCCGCGGCCACCACCACGGTTTCGCCGGCCTTGGGCTGGCCGATGTCGAGCAGCCCCATGTAGCCGGTGAAGCCCGGCATGCCCAGCACGCCCAGCGAGTAGGAAGGATGTTCGGGATCGGGCCCCAGGCGCAGCAGGCCCGCGCCGTCCGACAGGGCGTAGTCCTGCCAGCCGGATTGCGCCAGCACCCAGTCGCCCGGCCGGTAGTCGGGATGGTTGGACGCCTGGACCCGCGTCACCGTGCCGCCCACCATGACTTCGCCGATCTTGACGGGTTCGGCATAGGACGGCGCATCGCTCATGCGCCCGCGCATATAGGGGTCCAGCGACAGATAGACGGTGCGCAGCAGCACCTGGCCCGGGCCGGGCTGCGGCACTTCGCGGGTTTCCAGGCGGAAATCGCCGTCGCCGGGCTCGCCCTGCGGACGAGAGGCCAGCACGATGCGGCGGTTGATGGAGGACGATTGCGGCATGGCGGTCGGGTCTCCTGCGTAAAGCCGCCAGCGCGGCGGCATGGGGGTCGTCCCATTACACCATCGTTGTCCGAAGCCCAGAACGGTAACCCTGGCGGCCGCCCCCCTTTTAATTAATTAATAATTTAATTAAGATATCGGCCATGAACTCCGCACCGCCTGCCACGCCCCGCCGCCCCGGCCGTCCGCCGCGCCCCGACAGCGCCGCAATGCGCGCCCGGCTGCTCGACCTCGCCACCCAACGGTTCGCCGCGAGCGGCGTGGCCGCGACCACCATCGCCCACATCGCGCAGCTGGCCGGCGTCACGCCGGCCATGGTGCATTACTACTTCAAAAGCCGCGACCAGCTGATCGACGCCGTGGTGCAGGAACGGCTCGTGCCCGTCATCGCCTATGTCTGGGCGCCGGTGCCGGTAGCCGCCGGCGAGGCGCAGGAGCCGCCCGCGGACCCGGCCGCCACGGTGCGGGCCTTCATCGCCGAGATCGTCGGCCGCGTGGTGCGCAGCGCGGCCGAACGCCCCTGGCTGCCGGCGCTGTGGCTGCACGAAGTGGTCAACGAAGGCGGCCAGCTGCGCGAACGCGTGCTGCGCCACCTGCCCGCCGACCGCCTGCACGCCTTCGCCGCCCTGATCGCCGACTGCCACCGCCAGGGCGCCATCACGCCGGGCGTGGAGCCGCGGCTGGTGTTTCTTTCGCTGCTCGGCCTGACCCTGCTGCCCCTGGCCACGTCCAGCCTGTGGCGGCGCGTGTGGCAGGGCGACCCGCAGGCCCAGGCCCTGGACACCGAAGCGATCGCGGCCCACGCCATCGCCATGCTGACGGGCGGCCTGTTCTCGCCGGCCGCCCCTTCCCAGGCCTCTACAGGATGCTGACCATGCGCATTTCCACCGCCTTGCGCCGCCCCCTGCCCGCCGCCGCGGCGCTGGCCCTGCTGCTGGCCGGCTGCGGCAAAGACGAGCAGCCGTTCTTCCAGGGTTATGCGGAAGGCGAGTACGTCTACGTGGCCTCGTCCGAGCCCGGGCGGCTGGCCGACCTGCCGGTGCGCCGCGGCCAGCAGGTCGCCGCCGGCGCGCCCTTGTTCGCGCTCGAAGCCGGGCGCGAAACCGCCGCGCGCGAGCAGGCCAGCGCCCAGCTGGCCGCGGCCTCGGCCCAGTTGGCCGACACCGCCACCGGCAAGCGCCCGGCCGAAGTCGACGTCACCCGGGCGCAGCTGGCGCAGGCCGAGGCGGCCAGCCAGCGTTCGGCCGCGCAGCTGCGGCGCGACACCGAGCAGCTGCGCATCGGCGGCATCGCGCGCGCGCAGCTGGACGAAAGCCGCGAACGGGCGCGCGCCGACGCCGCCCGCGTGCGCGAACTCAAGGCGCAGCTGGACGTGGCCGCCCTGCCCGGACGCGACGAGCAGCGCGCGGCGCAGGCCGCCGACGTGGAAGCGGCCCGCGCGGCCCTGGCGCAGGCGGACTGGACGCTGGCGCAGAAACGCCAGGCCGCGCCCGCCGCCGGGCTGGTGTTCGACACCCTGTACCGCGTGGGCGAATGGGTGCCGGCCGGAAGCCCCGTGGTCAGCCTGCTGCCGCCGGGCAACATCAAGGTGCGTCTGTACGTCCCGCAGTCGGCGCTGGGCGGGTTGAAACTGGGCCAGCAGCTCATGGTGCGCTGCGACGGCTGCGGCGACCCCATCCCCGTACGCATCGACTACATCTCGACCCAGGCCGAATACACGCCGCCCGTGATCTACAGCCGCGAAAGCCGCAGCAAGCTGGTCTACATGATCCAGGCCCGGCCCGCGCCCGAGGCCGCTGCGCGGCTGCATCCTGGCCAGCCGCTGGAGGCGGCGCTGCAATGAGCGCGGCGCCCGCCCGGCAAAACGCCGCCCGCCCCTACGTCATCGACGTGCGGGGCCTGAACAAGCGTTTCGGCGACAAGCAGGTGGTCGACGACGTTTCGCTGCAGGTGCGCGAGGGCGAGATCTTCGGCTTCCTGGGTCCCAACGGCAGCGGCAAGACCACCTGTATCCGGCTCATGTGCGGGCTGTTGACGCCGGACTCGGGCAGCGGCACCTGCATGGGCTACGACATCCTGCGCGACAGCGAGCAGATCAAGCGCCACGTCGGCTACATGACGCAGAAGTTCTCGTTCTGGGACGACCTGAGCATCCGCGAGAACCTCGATTTCGTGGCCCGCATGTACGGCATGCCGGCGCGCCGCGAAACCGTGGAACGGGCGCTGGAAAGCCTGGGCCTGCAAAGCCGCGCGCGGCAGCTGACCGGCTCGCTGTCGGGCGGATGGAAGCAGCGGCTGGCGCTGGCCGCTTGCCTGCTGCACGAGCCGCGCCTGCTGCTGCTGGACGAACCCACCGCCGGCGTCGATCCCACGGCGCGGCGCGACTTCTGGGAGCAGCTGCACGAACTCGCCGCGCGCGGCATTTCGGTGCTGGTCAGCACGCACTACATGGACGAGGCCGAACGCTGCCACAAGCTCGCCTACCTGTCCTACGGCCGGCTGCTGACGCAGGGCACGGCCGACGAGGTGATCGCCGAGCAGGGCCTGACCACCTGGGCCATCCGCGGGCACAACCTGGTGCCGCTGGCGCAGCGCCTGCGCGACGCGCCAGGCGTGGACCAGACGGTGGCCTTCGGCTCGGCGCTGCACATCAGCGGCCGCGACGCCGCGCTGCTGGAGCGCACGCTGCGGGACGCCGTCGCCGGCCAGGCGCTTGAACTGGAACGCATCGACACCAGCCTGGAGGACGTCTTCATCTACCTGATGAAGCGTTCCACCGACAACTACGCGAGCCCGCCATGAGTCCACGCCTGCAAGGCTTTTCCTGGTCGCGCTGGTGGAGCATGGTGCTCAAGGAGTTCCTGCAGCTGCGCCGCGACCGCATCACCTTCGGCATGATCGTGGGCATGCCCATCATGCAGCTGGCGCTGTTCGGCTACGCCATCAACACCGATCCCAAGCAGATGCCCACCGCCGTGATCGCCGCCGACCACAGCCCGTTCACGCGCAGCTTCGTGGCGGCGATGAAGGCGTCCGACTACTTCCGCATCACCGAGGAGCTGAAGGACGAGGAAGCCGGGCGCGCCGCGCTGGCCCAGGGCCGCGTGCTGTTCGTGCTGACCATCCCGCCCGACTTCAGCCGCCGCCTGCTGCGCGGCGAACGTCCGGCGCTGCTGATCGAGGCCGACGCCACCGACCCGATGGCGACCGGCCTGGCCATCGGCGCGGCCACCCAGCTGACGCGGGCGGTGGCGGAAAAAGACCTCACCGGCGCGCTGGCGCCGCTGGCCGGCGGCCAGCCGCCCTTCGAGGTGCGCGTGCACCGGCTGTACAACGAGGAGCAGATCTCCCAGTACAACACCGTGCCGGGGCTGATGGGCGTGATCCTGACCATGACGCTGGTGATGATGACCGGCCTGGCCATGACGCGCGAACGCGAGCGCGGCACGATGGAGAACCTGCTGGCCATGCCGGTGCGTCCGCTGGAAGTGATGACGGGCAAGATCGTGCCCTACATCGCCATCGGCCTGATCCAGGCCAGCATCATCCTGCTGGCGGCGCGCTTCGTGTTCCACGTGCCGTTCCAGGGTTCGCTCGTCAGCGTCTACCTGGCCTCGCTGCTTTTCATCGCCGCCAACCTGACCGTCGGCATCACGCTGTCGTCGCTGGCGCGCAACCAGCTGCAGGCCATGCAGCTGACCATGTTCTATTTCCTGCCGAACATCCTGCTGTCGGGCTTCATGTTCCCGTTCCAGGGCATGCCGGTCTGGGCGCAATACCTGGGCAACCTGCTGCCGCTGACGCATTTCAACCGGCTGATCCGCGGCATTCTGCTCAAGGGCAACGGCTGGTGGGACCTCTGGCCCAGCATCTGGCCGCTGCTGCTGTTCACCGTGATCGTCATGGCCGCCGCCGTGAAGTTCTACCGCCGCACCCTGGATTGAACCGACATGCTCCGCCGTCCGTCCATGCCCCGTCCTTCTCCTGCCGCGCCGCGGCGCCTGGCCGCGCTCGCCCTGGGCGCGCTGCTCGCCGGCTGTACCGTGGGGCCTGACTTCCAGGCTCCCGCATCCCCGCAGGTCGACGCCTATCTTCCGACTATGGACGACGCCACGGCGGCCGACGCGGGCCAGCGGCTGGTGGCCGGCGCCGACATTCCGGCCCAATGGTGGCGCCTGTTCCGCTCCGAGGCGCTGGACGCGCTGGTGCGCCAGGCGCTGGAGGCCAGCCCCACGCTGGCGCAGGCCCGCGCCCGGCTGCGCCAGGCCGGCGAGGAGCTGAACGCCGAGACCGGCGGGCGCCTGCTGCCCTCGGCCGACGCCAACCTGTCGGCCGCGCGCCAGAAGGTGGACCCCTCGGCCTTCGGCATGCCGGTGGCCGAGCCGCCGGCCCCGTTCACGCTCTACAACGCCTCCATCGACGTGTCCTACACGCTGGACCTGTTCGGCGGCAACCGGCGCGCGCTCGAAGGCCTGGGCGCGCAGGTGGACTACCAGCGCCACGAATTGCAGGCCGCGCGCATGGCGCTGGCCGCCAACGTGGTCACGGCCGCGATCCTCCAGGCCGACCTGGGCGAACGGCTGCAGGCCACGCGCGAGCTGCTGGCGGCCCAGTCCCGCCAGCGCGACATCATGCGCCAGCGCCTGGACGCCGGCGGCATATCGCAGGCCGACCTCAGCAACCAGGAGCTGCTGGTGGCGCAGACGCAGGCCACGCTGGCGCCGCTGCAGTACCAGTTGTCGCAGGCCACGCACCAGCTGGCGGCCTACCTGGGCCAGCCGCCCGCCGCCCTGAGCGCGCCGCCCCTGCGGCTCGCCGACCTGACGCTGCCGCCGGACGTGCCCACCGGGGTGCCGTCGGCGCTGGTGCGGCAGCGCCCCGACATCCTGGCCGCCGAAGCGCTGTGGCACCGGGCCTCGGCCGACGTGGGCGTGGCCACCGCCAACCTATACCCGCAGTTCACGCTGACCGCCAGCTTCGGCTCGCAGCGCACCCGCGCCGGCGACCTGTCCGACGGGGTCAATGTGTGGAACCTGGGACTGGGCCTGGCCCAGCCGCTGTTTCACGGCGGCGAGCTGCGCGCCCGCCAGCGCGCCGCGCAGGCGGCATACGACGCCGCGGCCGCGGGCTATCGCCAGACCGTGCTGGACGGCTTGCGCCAGGTCGCCGACGCCCTGCGCGCCGTGCAGACCGACGGCGCGGCCTTCCAGGCCCAGGACGAGGCCTGGCGGCGCGCCGCCGAGGCCGAGCGCATCGCGCAGGGCCGCTATCGCGCCGGCGGCATCAGCCACCTGAGCCTGCTCGACAGCCAGCGCCAGCTGCTGGAGACGCGCATCGCGCGCAGCGCGGCCGACGCGGCGCGCTACGCCGACACCGCCGCGCTGTTGCAGGCGCTGGGCGGCGGCTGGTGGAACGAGGCGCCCCCGCCCTGAGGGCCGGCGCGCACCACAACGGTGCGGCAAACGCGCTTGGCCGAGAATTCGGGGCTGAAAGTGGCGTTGTGCAAGGTTTAGGAAACCGCAGGGTTCGTTGCATCATGCAGAGGCTTATGCTGCAAAGATAACAACGATTCATGAATGACTTACTCGATTTGATCGTCTTCTCGCCCGATGCCGGTCAATGCAAGCGCCGTAGCGGCGCACTGGCCGGAATGGGCTTCTCGCCCCGCCAGTGCCACGACTCCAACGGCCTGTTCCGCCTGTTCCAGGCCCGCCGCGCGCCCCTGCTGGTAATGGAGGCCGAGCTTTCCGATCTCTGCATGGCGGTGGCGGGCCTGCGCGCCATGGACACCGCCGCCGGCATCGTCGCCATCTCCAGCTTCGACTCCCCCGAAAACCGCATCCTGGGCCTGCATTGCGGCGCGGACGTCTGTTTTCCGGCCTCCGTGGACACGCCGGAAATCGTGGCCGCGCTGCAGGCGCTGGTGCGCCGCGTGCCGGCGGCGGGCCGGCGCAAGCCCGCCGAGTCCGAGCCGCAGCCGTCGGCGCAGGCGCCCAGCGGCGGCGGCAAGTGGCAGTTCCTCGACGCCGCCTGGACCCTGGTCAGCCCGCAGGGCACGCGGCTGTCGCTGACCCAGGCCGAACGCGAATTCCTGCTCAAGCTGACCGCCACCGCCGACAAGCGCCTGCCGCGCGCCGATGCGCCCGGGCTGGAGGCCCAGGGCGGACGCGAATCCATGCGCCGCACCGACGTGGTCGTGAGCCGGCTGCGGCGCAAGGCCCAGGACGTGAACGTGGAACTGCCGATCCGCACCGTCTGGGGATGGGGCTACGCCTTCACCGGCGACATCTAGCCTCCCGTCCCGCGCGGCGTATCATGCGGTCCAGGATCCTCTTTCGCCTACGCCGCCATGGATGTCTTTGAACGCCTGCAGGCCCTGCTGGCCAGCCACCAGGCCCGCTACCGCCTGATCGAACACCCCGCCGCCGGCCGCTCGGTCGAAGTGGCCGCCATCCGCGGCACCGCCGTCAGCCAGGGCGCCAAGGCGCTGGTCTGCCGCGTGAAGCTGTCGTCGAACCAGCGCAGGAACGTGCTGGCTGTTTTTCCGGCCGACCGCCAGGCCGACCTCGCCGCCATCGCCCGCGCCGCCGGCGGCAAGAAGGCCTCGCTCGCCTCGCAGGACCTGGCGCGCGAGCTGACCGGCTGCGAGATCGGCGCCATCCCGCCCTTCAGCTTCAATCCCGAGCTGCACCTGCTGGTCGATCCCAGCCTGCGCCACCGGCATGAGGAAATCGTGTTCAACGCCGGCCGCCTGGACGCCTCCATCCTGCTGAACACGGAAGACTACTTCCGGCTGGCCGCGCCCGAAGAGGCGCCGCTGGTCAAGGCCGCCCCCGAACTTCCCGCCAACCAGGTCTGAACCATGTGTCTCGCCGTACTGGCCCTGCGCACGCTGCCGGGCATTCCCGTCCTGATCGCCGCCAACCGCGATGAATTCCACGAACGGCCCACCCTGCCCGCCGCGCAATGGCCCGACGCGCCCGACATCTACGCGGGGCGCGATGGCCGGGCCAGCGGCACCTGGATGGGCGTGAGCGCCCGCGGCCGCTATGCGCTGGTGACCAATTTCCGCGAACCCGGCCATTTCCGCGACCCGGCGCCATCGCGCGGCGCGCTGGTCGAAGACTATCTGCGCGGCGCCGAACCGCCCGCGGCCTACCTGGCCCGCGTGCACCGGGGGGACCAGGCCTACAACGGCTTCAACCTGATCGTGGGCGACGCGCGCTCGGCCTGGTATCTGAGCAACCGCGACGGCGGCCCGCGCGAGCTCGCCCCCGGCATCTATGCCCTGTCCAACCATCTGCTGGACACGCCCTGGCCCAAGCTCGCGCGCACCAAGGCGGCGTTCGGCGTGGTGCTGCGCAGCGGCCCGCAGCCCGACCTGCCCGCGCTCATGGCCGCCCTGGCCGACCGCCAGCCCGCCGACGACGCCGATCTGCCCGCCACCGGCCTGCCGCTGGAGCGCGAAAGACTGCTGAGCAGCCCCTTCATCGTCAGCCCCAACTACGGCACCCGCAGCTCCAGCGTGCTGGCGCTGCGCGAGGACGGGGCCGGACAGCTCGACGAAAGGCGCTTCGCCCCGGACGGCTCGGTCAGCGGCGAAAGCCGGCTGACATTTTCCTGGCAGCCGGCCGACACCATCGCTTGAGATCCCGGACGCCTTGCGCGAACTCCGCGCGCCGGCCAAGGTCGAACCTGTTGCCGCCCCGCGTGGCGCGGCGGCGATTGCAGCCGGCTCCGAGGCCGGCGATCCTATCGAGGAGCATCTCATGAACAAGCGTATCGAACGCTGCACCATGGCCGCCGCGATGGCCGTGGGCAGCATGGCCTTTGCCGGGATACTGTCGACCGTCCAGGCCGGCCTGCCGCCGGTGCAGCGCCAGGGCGCCGTCGAATATGTCAGCGGCGGCATCGGCCTGGATGAATCCGAAGCCATGAAGGCCGCCGCCAAGGACTACCCGCTGGCGCTGACCTTCGCCGCGCAGCGCAACGGCACGGCCGACTACGTGGCCAACGTCGGCGTGTCCATCCAGGACGCGCAGGGCAAGCCGGTGCTGCAGGCCACTTCCGAAGGCCCCTACATGCTGGTGAAGCTGCCGGCGGGCCGCTACAAGGTGTCGGCCACCTATAACGGCGCGGCCCAGGAGCGCGAGGTCTCGGTGCAGGGCGGCGCCACGGCGCGCGCCGTGTTCGAATGGAAGTAGCCGGCGGCCCTACACGCCGGTAAACAGAATCGCGATCACGAAGCCCACGCCGACCGCCCAGACCAGCGAGCGCAGCGCGCCCCAGTTGGCCAGGTACATGGCCAGATAGCCCAGGCGCACGCCCAGCCAGCACGCCATCAAGGTGGCCACGTGCGCGGGCGGCGCCTGGTTGTACAGCGCGAACAGCACCGCCGCATAGAAGAACGGCAGCGCCTCGAAAGCATTGTTCTGCGCCGCGTTGGCGCGGGCGCGCCAGCCTTGCTGCCGCGCCAGCCAGGCGCGCGGGTCGTTGTTGTCGAACTGGCGGCCGCCGGCCTTGGCGATGATCGTGGATACGAAAGGCAGCAACGCAGCGGCCAGCATCAGCCACGCAATGGTCTTCATGGTGCGACTCCCGGGTGAGCGATCCGCCGACGATAACGCAAGCGGCCCGGCCGCGCTTACACTCAGCGCTTTGCGCCCCTTCCCCGCCCGTGCCGCTGCTCAGCCCCTGGTCCGCCCTGTTTCTTGCCGCCGCCATGCTCTGGCCGCCGGCGACGCGGCGCTGGGCGCTGGCGCCGCTGGCCGCGGCCTACGGCTGGGCCTGGGCCGACGGCAGCATCGATACGGTGGCGCTGGCCTGGCTGGCGCTGCTGGCGCTGGCGGCCGCACTGGTGCAATCGCCATCCGGTCCGGCCGCGCGCGGCGCGGGACATGCGCTGTTCCTGGCGCTGGCCGCGCTGCTGTTCATGCATGCGCTGCCGGGCTTTCACAATCTGCGCGTGATCGAGCCGGCGCCGCTCAGCCCCGGCGCCGCGCCTTTCGGCATGTACCTGAACCTGGACAAGCCGCTGGCCGCGTTCTGGGTGGTGCTGGCGCTGGCCCCGCCGATGGCCGCCGCGCGGGCGCGCGCCACGCTGGCGGCGGCGGTGCTGGCCTGCGCCGCGGCGATCGCGGCCTGCCTGGGATGCGCGCTGGCCCTGGGCGTCGTGCAATGGGACCCCAAGTGGCCGCAGGCGGCCCCGGTCTGGCTGCTCAACAACGCCCTGCTGGTGACGCTGGCCGAGGAAGCGCTGTTTCGCGGTTATCTGCAACAGCAGCTGAGCCAGCGCTGGCGCGGCCGTCCGTGGGGCGGCGCGGCGGCGCTGGCGGTCGCGGCCGTGCTGTTCGGGCTGGCGCACTACGCCGGCGGCTGGCAATGGGTGCTGCTGGCCACGCTGGCGGGCGCGGCCTACGGCCTGGCCTACCGCTATGGCGGGCTGGCGGCCGCGGTGCTGGCGCACCTGGGCCTGAACGTGGCGCACTTCGGCCTGTACACCTACCCGATGCGCGCCGCGTTCTGACCGCCTCAGGCCGGCAGCGCCGGATAGTCGGTATAGCCGCCAGGACCCGGCGCGTAGAAGGTGGCCGGGTTGGGCGTGTTCAGCGGCGCCTTGAGCGCGAAGCGGCGCGCCAGGTCGGGATTGGCGATGTACTGCACGCCGAAGGCCACGGCGTCGGCACGGCCGGCGGCGATGGCGGCCTCGGCGGATTCGCGCGTGTAGCCTTCGTTGGCGATATAGACGCCGCCGAACGCGGCCTTGAGCGCCGGCCCCAGGCTGTCGGGCGCCTCGTGTTCGCGCACGCACAGAAAGGCGATGCCGCGCCCGCCGAGTTCGCGCGCCACGTAGCCGAAGGTCGCGGCCGGGTCGGAATCGCCCATGCTGTGGATCTCGCCGCGCGGCGACAGATGCACGCCGACGCGGCCCGCGCCCCATACCGAAATACAGGCGTCGGTCACTTCCAGCAGCAGACGCGCGCGGTTCTCCACCGGACCGCCATAGGCGTCGGTGCGCAGATTGGTGCTGTCCTGCAGGAACTGGTCCAGCAGATAGCCGTTGGCGGCGTGCACTTCCACGCCGTCGAAACCGGCCTCCATGGCCATCTGCGCGCCGTGGCGGTAGGCCTGGACCACGCCCGGCAGCTCCGAGGTTTCCAGTGCGCGCGGCGTGACGTAGGCGCGCCGCGGGCGCACGTGGCTGACGTAGCCCTGCGGCGCGATGGCGCTGGGCGCCACCGGCAGTTCGCCGTCCAGGAACATCGGGTCGGAAATCCGGCCCACGTGCCACAGCTGCGCCACGATCCGCCCGCCGGCCGCATGCACGGCGGCCGTGACCTTGCGCCAGCCCTTGACCTGCTCCGGCGTCCACAGGCCCGGCGTGTCGGCGTAGCCCACGCCCTGCGGGGTCACGGCGGTGGCCTCGGTCAGGATCAGGCCGGCGCCGGCGCGCTGCGTGTAGTACTCGACCATCAGGTCGTTGGGCACGCGGCCGGGGTCGGCGTGCATGCGCGTCAGGGGCGCCATGATGACGCGGTTGGGCAGCGTCAGTTCGCCGACGCGCAGAGGTTCGAATAGCTGGCTCATGCAAATCCTCCGCCCCCTGCCGGGGGCTACATATCCTGGTTGAGTTGCCGCAGGAACGCGGCGATCACGGCTTCGTTGCGACGGAAAAACACCCACTGCCCCACTTTCGTGGCCGAGATCAGGCCCGCGCGCTGCAGCACCGCCAGATGCGAAGACACGGTGGACTGGGACAGGCCGCAGCGGCTGTCGATGTGGCCCGCGCAGACGCCATGCTCGAAGCTGTGGCCCGGGCTTTCCTCGAAATAGGCCTGCGGCGTCTTCAGCCACGCCAGGATTTCGCGCCGCACCGGATTGGCCAGCGCCTTCAGGATGGCGTCGGCGTCGATGACGGGTTGCGCGGCATTGGAAGCAGTCATATTGAAATATCGCAATTTATCGAATCTTATATCGAAACTATTCGATATATAGTCATGCCCATGCGGATTCCAGGGCTATCGGCCGTCCGCCCGGCCCGGCTTGAGGCTGTCGGCCCAGTCGCGCGCCAGGTCGCGCCGGGCCCGCCGGTTCACCAGCGCGGTGAGCGCCATGGCGAGCACCGCGCCGGCCGCGGCCAGCGCCATGTCCTTCTGCGCATCCCAGATATCGCCCTGGGTGCCCAGGTAGGCCGCGCCCAGCTCGCTGCCCACCGTGGCGGCCGCGCCCCACTCCAGCAGTTCGTACAGCGCCGAGGTCGACAGCGTGACGTCCATGGGCAGGAAATACGCCCAGAAACCGCGCACCTCGACCACGCGCAGGAAGATCTCGCGGATGGGATAGGCCAGCAGCAGCCCGTAGGAAAAATGCACCACGCGGTCGAAGTTGTTGCGCTCCCAGCCGACCAGCGCGTTGAAGCTGCCGCCGGTCAACGCGCGCCACCAGTCGTCGTACGGCACCAGCGAATACGTGTAGTGCGCGCCTATCGCATGCAGGCACAGGTACAGGAAGATCAGCGTGTAGGACACGCGCGAAAACACGAACCAGCGGCGCGTGAGCAGCAGCGCCGCGCCGAAGGCCAGCACCAGCGCGTTCTCCAGCGCCCAGTCGGCGCGGTCGTGCGGCGAGATCGCCAGCGCCGTCCAGATGACCGCGAACAGCAGGCCCAGCGTGTACAGGTAGCGGCGCCGCGCGTCGGCCACGGTCACTCTCCCTCGACCCGGCCGCGCAGGCGCTTGATCTCGCCGTGCCGCACCTTGCGCTGCACGCGCCGGCGCTGCGAGGCGCGGGTCGGCCGGGTGGCGTGGCGCGGCTTGTCGGGCCGCGCCACCGAACGCACCATGGCGAGCAGGCGCTCGACGGCTTCGGCGCGGTTCTTTTCCTGGCTGCGAAACGCCTGCGACTTGATCACGATGATCCCGTCCTTGGAAACGCGGTGGTCGCTGAGCGCGCACAGCGCGTCCTTGATCTCGTCGGGCAGGCTGGAGGCGCGCACGTCGAAGCGCAGGTGCACGGCGCTGGACACCTTGTTGACGTTCTGGCCGCCCGCGCCCTGGGCGCGGATCATGGAGAACGCCAGCTCGCGCTCATCCAGGTAGAGGGAATCTAGGACGTGAAGCATATGGCGGGAGTATATCCATGCCCTTGCGGGCGCGGTTACGCGGCGGCGCTGGCGAGCGATGCGCCGCGCCAAGTAAAATAACGCGCTTTGCCTGCTTTTCCGGCGTCCGGCCGCCGACACCATCCATGACTTATTCCGCCAAAGAAATCTTCAAGACGCTGCAGGGCGAAGGCGCCCATGCCGGCCGCGCGGCGGTCTTCTGCCGGTTCGCCGGCTGCAACCTCTGGAGCGGCCGCGAAAGCGACCGCGCCAGCGCCGCCTGCACCTTCTGCGACACCGACTTCGTCGGCACCGACGGCGAAGGCGGCGGCAAGTTCGCCACCGCCGAACTGCTGGCCGACACCATCGCGGCCTGCTGGGGTCCGGGCGCCGAAGACCGCTACGTGGTCTTCACCGGCGGCGAACCGCTGCTGCAACTGGACGCCGCGCTGCTCACGGCCGTGCACGCGCGCAGCTTCACCGTGGCCATCGAAACCAACGGCACCATCAAGCCGCCGGCCGGCATCGACTGGATCTGCGTCAGCCCCAAGGGCACCGCCCCGGTGGTGCTGGAGCGCGGCGACGAGCTCAAGCTGGTCTATCCGCAGGCCAACGCCCTGCCCGAGGCCTTCGCCCACCTGGACTTCGACCACTTCTTCCTGCAACCCATGGACGGCCCCGCACGCGCGGCCAACACCCGGCAAGCCGTCCAGTACTGTATGCAGCATCCGCAATGGCGGCTCAGCCTGCAGACCCACAAATACATAGGCATTCCATGATTTACCCCCGTCCCCTGCGGAGCGCGCCATGATTTCCGTGACCCGCAGGCTGGAGTTCGACGCCGGCCACCGCATTCCCGACCATCGCAGCCAGTGCCGCAACCTGCACGGCCACCGCTACGTGCTGGAGATCACCCTCAGCGGCGACGTGGTGCAGGCCCCGGGCGAGTCCGACAACGGCATGTTGATGGACTTCTCCGAGATCAAGCAGATCGCCAAGACCCACATCGTCGACGTCTGGGACCACGCGTTCCTGGTCTACGAGGGCGACGCCGCCGTGCGCGCCTTCCTGGACACGCTGCCCGGCCACAAGACGGTGGTGCTGGACCGCATCCCCACGGCCGAAAACCTGGCCGCCATCGTCTTCGCCACGCTGGCGCCCCACTACCACGGCCACTACGGCGCCGAGCTGCGCCTGACCCGCGTGCGCCTGTACGAAACGCCCAACTGCTGGGCCGACTGCAACGGCTGAGCGCGCCCCGGCCGATCGCCCCATCCGAGCCCGGTTTTCCATCCCTGGAAAACCGGGCTCTTATCTTTTCGATTGAAACAATCAATGGAGATCTTCGTCATTTTCAATTAATAGTAAGCTAATAGATAGGATACAATCTATTCCATGAACACGCCCACCGACTTCCAGCTCATGGCCACCACGTCCAACCTGATGGTGCTGTCGCGCGCCTATCGCGGCGCCGCCGACAAGGCCCTGGCCGACTACGGACTTTCCCAGGCCACGGCCTGGCCCGTCATCCTGACCGGCCGTCTGGGAGACGGCGTGCGCCAGGGCGCCCTGGCCGAGGCGCTGGGCGTCGAAGGCCCCTCGCTGGTGCGGGTGCTGGACCAGCTTGTCGCCGCCGGCCTGATGGAACGCCGCGAGGACCCGCATGACCGCCGCGCCCGCACCCTGCACCTGACCGACGCCGGCCAGGCCTTGCGCGCGCAGGTCGAGGACGTGCTGGTCGAATTGCGCCGCCACCTGTTCCGCGGCATAGACGCGGCGGACCTGGAGGCCTGCCACCGGGTCTTCGAAAGCCTCAAGGCCGCGCTGGGCCGCAGCGGCGCCGGCGCGCAGCAACAGGACGAGCAGCCGTGAAACTGCCTACCCTGCGCGAAACCATCTTCTCGCTCCAGGCGTATCTGAGCGCCGTGCTGGCGCTGTACGTGGCGTACAGCATGGGCCTGCCGCGCCCGTTCTGGGCCATGACCACCGCATACATCGTGGCCCAGCCCTGGTCGGGCGCGGTGCGCTCCAAGGCGCTGTACCGCCTGACGGGCACCTTCGTCGGCTCGGCCGTCACCGTCTACATGGTGCCGCAGCTGTCGAACTCCCCGGTCGTCATGGTCGCGGCCATGGTGGTGTGGGTGGGCGTCTGCCTGTACCTGTCGGTGCTGGACCGCACCCCGCGTTCGTACCTGTTCATGCTGGCCGGCTATACCGCCGCCATGATCGGCTTTTCCAGCGTGACCGAGCCGTCCCTGGTGTTCGACACGGCGCTGGCCCGGGTCGAGGAAATCTGCCTGGGCATCGTCAGCGCCACGCTGGTCCACAGCATCGTGCTGCCGCAAGGCCTGGCCCCCACGCTGCTGCAGCTGCTGGACAAGGCGGTGCGCGGGGCGCGCAACTGGATGCACGACACGCTCAGCGGCCAGACCGACGAGCAGAAGGACCGCGACCGCCGCACGCTGGCCAACGACATCACGCAACTGCGCCTGCTGTCCACCCACGTGCCCTTCGACACCGGCAACCTGCGCTGGACCGCGGGCGCGGTGCGCGCCATGCAGGACCAGGTCGCGGCCCTGACGCCCATCGTTTCCGCCGTGGAGGACCGCATGCTGGCGCTGCAGGCCGACGGCCAGGCGCTGCCGCAGGAGGTTTCCGCGCTGCTGCGCGACATCTCCGAATGGATCAACGCCGGCGCCCTCGCCACGCACGAGGACGCCCTGCGCCTGCGCGCCGAGGCGGCCAGGCTCACGCCCGCCATCGACGGGCGCGCCACCTGGCGCGACGCGCTGCTGGCCAGCCTGATGACGCGGCTGCGCGAACTCATCGACACCTACGACCAATGCCTGGCCCTGCGCCGCGACATCCGCGCCGGGCTGCAGGGCGCGCCGCTGCGTCCGTCGCGCGCCAGGCGCGTTTCCTCCAATACCGTGCTGCACCGCGACCGCCAGCTCGCGCTACTGTCGGCGCTGGCCGCCGGCGTGGCGATTTCGATCTGCAGCGCGTTCTGGATCGGCACCGCCTGGAGCAACGGCGGCTCGGCCGCGCTGATGGCCGCGATCGCCAGCTGCATTTTCGCCTCGCAGGACAATCCCGTGCCCGGCATCATGCAGTTCCTGACCTACACCATCTATTCCATTCCGCTGTCGGCGCTGTACCTGCTGGGCATCATGCCCGCCATCCATTCATTCGAAATGCTGGTGCTGGCGATGCTGCCCACGGCCTTCGTGCTGGGGGTGTACATCTCGCGCCCCGCCACCGTCGGCAAGGCCATGGCCTTCGTGTTCGGCTTCGTGGGCACGCTGGCGCTGCAGGACACCCATACCGCCGACATCGTGTCCTTCATCGACGCGCAGATCGCGCAGAACATCGGCGTGGCCACCGCCGCCATCGTCGCCGCCCTCTTCCGCACGGTCAGCGCCGACCGCAGCGCGCGCCGCATCCAGGCCGCCAACTGGAAGGAACTGGAAATACTGGCAAGTTCGCCGCGCGCCCCCGAGCGCCACACCTACGCCGCCCGCATGCTGGACCGCATCGGCCTGCTGCAGCCGCGCCTGGCGCTGGCCAAGCGCCCGGACGACGTGGTCGCCGCCGACGCGCTCAAGGACCTGCGCGTGGGCCGCGACATCACCGAACTGCAACGCGTGCGCCGCCACCTGCCCATGGCCGAGGCCACCATCGCGCCGCTGCTGGCCAGCCTGGCCGGCTTCTTCCGGGCCCGCCAGGCCTGGCAGCCGGGACAGAAAACGCCGGAATTCCTGGCGCAGATCGACCGCGCGCTGTCCAGCGTCGCCAGCACCGCGCAGCACGAGGGCGCGCGGGCGCGCGCCGTGGTGGCCCTGGTGGGCATCCGCCGCGCCTTCTTCCCCGACGCCCCCGATTACCAACCGCCCCATCCGACGCTGGAGGGCCAGACATCATGATCGGCGAATTCAATCTCTACGGCATTTACTTCCCCTGGCTGCTGGTGCTGGGCGTGGCCACCCTGGGCATCGCCTGGGCCGTGCGCCGCGTGCTGGCCCGCGCCGGGCTGTACCGCCTGGTATGGCACCCCGCGCTGTTCGACCTGGCGCTGTTCGTGGTGCTGCTGTATGGCGTTTCCCTCATTTCCCCGTATTTTCTTCAGAGATCCGCATGAAACTCCCCAACGCCCTGCGCCCTTCCGCCATCGGCAGGTTCGCCGTGACGGCCGTCGTCGTCGCCGCGGCCGCCTACGCCGGCTGGCAGCTCTGGGTGCACTATGAAGTCGAACCCTGGACGCGCGACGGCCGCGTCAAGGCCTACGTGGTGCAGGTCGCGCCCGACGTCTCCGGCCTGGTCACCAGCGTGCCGGTGCACGACAACCAGGACGTGAAGGCCGGCGACGTGCTGTTCGAAATCGACCGCGCGCGCTTCCAGCTGGCGTTCGACCAGGCCCAGGCCTCGGTGCATTCGCAGCAGGTGGCGCGCACGCAGGCGCTGCGCGACGCCAAGCGCAACCGCGCACTGGGCCGGCTGGTGGCCGCCGAGGCGCTGGAACAGAGCGAGACCCGCCTGCAGCAGGCCGAGGCCGCGCTGGCGCAGGCCGAAGTCCAGCTCGACACCGCGCGCCTGAATCTCGAACGCAGCCGCGTGGTCGCGGCCACCGACGGCCGCGTCACCAACCTGGACCTGCGCGCGGGCTCCTACGCCACCGCCGGCCGCGGCGTGATGGCGCTGGTGGACGCGGGCTCGTTCTACGTCGAAGGCTACTTCGAGGAAACCAAGCTGCCGCGCGTGCACGAAGGCGATCCCGTCACGGTGACGCTGATGGGCGATTCGCGGCTGATCCGCGGCCACGTGGAAAGCATCGCCCAGGGCATCGCCGACCGCGACCGCAGCACCGGCGCCAACCTGCTGCCCAACGTGAACCCGACCTTCAACTGGGTCCGCCTGGCGCAGCGCATCCCGGTGCGCGTGAAGATCGACGACGTGCCCGAAGGTGTGCGCCTGGTGGCCGGCCAGACCGCCACCGTGGCGGTCGACAGCCCGCCCCGGCATGCCTCTGCGCACACCCCGCAGTCTTCCTGATCCCGTCTTTACCCTCTTTACCCTTTACCCGACGCCATACCGTGTGATTGCCATGAATACCAGAAACCTCCTGCCGCTGATGCTGGCCCTTGCGCTGGCCGGATGCACCACCGTGGGCCCCGACTACCAGGTGCCCGCGGACGCGGTGGCCGAGCGGCAGAGCGCGCAGGCGCCTTTCGCGCAGGCCCAGGAGGACGTGTTCCGGCAGGACGCGGTGCCCGGCCGCTGGTGGCGCCTGTACAACGACCCCACGCTGGACGGACTGGTGGAAAAGGCGCTGGCCGCCAACACCGACCTGCGCGTGGCCGGCGCCAACCTCGAACGCGCCCAGGCCGTCCTGCGCGAAACCCAGGCGCAGCAGCAGCCCAGCCTCGGCGTCAACGCCTCGCCCACCTACGGCCACGCCTCGGGCCTGCAGGAAATGCAGCCCGGCATCGATCCGCCCAACCGCTGGTCGTACTCCGCCGGCGCCGGCGTGTCCTACCAACTGGACCTGTTCGGCCAGATCCGCCGCGCGATCGAAGCCTCCAGCGGCGACGCCCAGGCCGCGCAGGCCGCCTACGACGCCACCCGCGTCACCGTGGCCGCCGAAACCGCCCGGGCCTACGCCACCGTCTGTTCGGCCGGCATGCAGCTGGCTTCGGCCCGGCATTCGGTGAAAGTGCAGCAGGAATCGCTGGACGCGGTGCAGCGGTTGCAGCAGGCCGGCCGCGGCACCGTGCTGGACGTGACGCGCGCGCGCAGCCAGCTGCAGCAGCTGCGGGCCAACCTGCCGCCGTTCGAGGCCCAGCAGCGCACCGCGCTCTACCGCCTGGCGGCGCTGACCGGCCAGACGCCCGCGGAAATCACGCCCGCCCTGCTGCAATGCGCCGAGCCTCCCCGGCTGGCCGACACCATACCGGTGGGAGACGGCGCCGAACTGCTGCGCCGCCGTCCCGACATCCGCCAGGCCGAGCGCGCGCTGGCCGCCGCAACCGCGCGCATCGGCGTGGCCACCGCGGACCTCTACCCCAAGATCACGCTGGGCCTGTCGGCCGCCTCGGGCGGCCCCGCCACCATGTTCGGAGACCGCGGCACCTTCAGCTGGAGCGTCGGCCCCCTGATCTCCTGGACCATCCCCAACACCGGCGCCGCGCAGGCCCGCATCGCCCAGGCCCAGGCCGGCACCAAGGCCGCCGCCGCGCGCTTCGACGCCACCGTGCTCAACGCGCTGCGCGAAACCGAAAGCGCGCTGGTGGTCTACGCCCGCCAGCTCGACCGCGACAGCGCCCTGCGCGCCGCGCGCGACCAGAGCGCCGAGGCCGCCTCCCAGGCCAGCCAGTTGTTCCGCCTGGGCAAGACCGACTACCTGACCGTGCTGGACGCCGAACGCACGCTGGCCACCAATGAAAGCGCGCTGGCGGCCTCGCAGGCCGAACTCAGCAACGACCAGATCGCGCTGTTCCTGGCGCTGGGCGGGGGCTGGGAGAAGTAATCAGTGCACCGTGCTGCCGTCCGGCGGCGTCTGGTTCAGGCCCAGCGCCGCCTCCCAGCTGCGCAGCGGCACGCAGGTCTGCAGGCGCATGATGGCGCGCTCGATCAGGGCGGGATGCAGTTCGTGGCCCACGTGGGTGGCCACGTCGATGGTGGAATCGCCGTGCAGTTCGGTCAGGCGCGCCTGGGCGGCCTGGATGTGGGCCACGTCCATGACCGGATCGTCGGCCCCGTGCAGCAGGTGCAGCGTGGTGTATTGCGGCGCGGAGCGCGGCAGCTGGGCGTAGCGGCCGGAAAAGGCCAGGACGCGGCCGGCCATGCCGTCGTGGGCCTGGACCAGTTCCAGCGCCATGATGGCGCCTTGCGAGAACCCCGCCAGCGCCGTGTCGGACTGCAGCAGGCCGAAACGGGCCTGCGCCTGGCGCACATAGGCCTCCAGGGGCGGCAGGGCCCGCGCCACGCGTTCGGGGCGGTTTTCCTCGGTCACGCCGCGCACCGAGAACCATTGGCGGCCCGCGCCGCCGCCGTCGAAGGGCTCGAAGCCCTCGGGGATCAGCACGGCCGCCGCCGGAAACGCCGCGCGCACGGCCTGGGCCAGCGGCTGCAGATTGTCGGGCGAGCCGCCCACGCCATGCAGCAGGATGAAAAGCTGGCGCACGTCGACGCCCGGATCGGGAAGGAATTCGATAGAACTGGAAGACGCCATGAGACTGCTCCGTACGGGCCTGGGGCCGCTCAGGCAGCCCCCTATTGCCGCATTGTAAAATGCGCGGCCCGGTGTCCCTGAAAGTCCGACACCCCAGATATGTGGCCCGCGTGCGCGGCCATCACCCACCCAGCAATGCAAACATCCACAACAGAAGCCGGCGCGACGCCGGCCGGCCAGAATCAGCTGCACCGCGTGCTCAAGGCGCGCCACCTCACGATGATAGCGCTAGGCGGGGCCATAGGCACCGGCCTGTTCGTCGCCTCCGGCGCGGCCATCGCGCAGGCCGGCCCCGGCGGCGCGCTGCTGGTCTATCTGGCGATCGGGCTGATGGTGTATTTCATCATGACCAGCCTGGGCGAACTGGCGACCTTCATGCCGGTCTCGGGCTCTTTCTGCACCTACGCCTCGCGCTACGTGGACCCGGGCTTCGGCTTCGCGCTGGGATGGAATTTCTGGGTCAGCTGGGCCACGGTGGTGGCGGTGGACGTGGTGGCCGCGCAGCTCGTCATGGCGTACTGGTTCCCCGACACCCCGGGATGGATCTGGAGCGTGGCGTTCCTGGCACTGACCTTCGGGCTGAACGCGTTCTCGGCGCGCAGCTTCGGCGAGGCCGAGTACTGGTTCGCCATCATCAAGGTGGCCGCGGTGCTGTGCTTCATCGGCGTGGGGCTGGCGATGCTGGTGGGCATCATCCACGGCGGCCCCGCGGTGGGGCTGCAAAACTGGACGGTGGGCGACGCGCCTTTCGTGGGCAACGCGGCCACCTGGGTCGGCGTGGCCATGGTGGTGGCCTATTCTTTCCAGGGCACCGAACTGGTGGCCGTGGCGGCCGGCGAATCCGAGAACCCGCGGCGCAACGTGCCGCGCGCCATCAATCACGTGTTCTGGCGCATCCTGCTGTTCTACGTGCTGGCCATTCTCATCATCGGCCTGCTGCTGCCCTATACCGATCCGCAGCTGCTGCGCAACGAGGTCGAGGACATCGCGGTCAGCCCCTTCACCCTGGTATTCCAGCATGCCGGGCTGCTGTCGGCGGCCACGGTGATGAACGCCGTCATCCTGACCTCGGTGCTGTCGGCGGGCAATTCCGGCATGTACGCGGCCACGCGGATGCTGTTCAACATGGCGCGCGAAGGCCAGGCCCCCGCCCTTTTCATGCGCCTGACCCGCAGCGGCGTGCCGCTGTACGCATTGCTGGCGACCGCGCTGCTGGCCTGCCTGTGCCTGTTCAGCCTGGTCTACAGCCCCAAGGCGGTCTATATCTGGCTGCTTAACTTCGCGGGCATGACGGAATTCATCGTGTGGCTGAGCATCGCGGTCAGCCACTACCGTTTCCGGCAGGGCTATATCAGGCACGGCTACGACACCGCCGACCTGCCCTACAAGGCCGGCCTGTTCCCCTTCGGCCCGCTGCTGGCCTTCGTACTGTGCCTGCTGGTCACGCTGGGCCAGAACTACCAGGCTTTTCTGGAAGAACGCATCGACTGGATCGGCGTGATCTCTACCTACCTGGCGATTCCGCTGTTCCTGGCCCTGTGGCTGGGCCACCGGCTGCTGCGCGGATCGCGCTGGATCCGGTACCAGGACATGCGCTTCTACGGCGTGGACCTGGCCCGCGAAACCGGCGCGCCGAGCGCCCGGCCCGCTGCCGCCGACGTTCGCGGTTAGGCGGGTACCGTATCCCTGGTTTTGGATACCGCCGTGAAGGATACGCCCAACGTGTCCATCACACGGCGCAGCGTGCGGTAGCTTGGATTGGCCCCAGGAGCTAGGACGCGATAAAGATTGGTGCGGGCCAATCCCGATTCCTCAGCTATCGTGCCAATCCCGCGCGCGCGGGCCACATCGCCCAGCGCTTGAAGAAAAGCATCCGGATCGGCATCCTGAATCGCATCTGCCAGATAGTGGGCAATCGTCTCGTCATCGGTCAGATAGTTCGCCGGATCGAAATCACGCAGCTTTGTCATGTTGCACTCCGTTTAAGTTCGGCCCATAAGCTCTTGGCTATTGCAATATCCCGCGATTGGGATTTCTTGTCGCCGCCACACAGCAAAATGTAGACGGTCTGCCCACGACGACTGTAGTAGACACGGTAGCCCGCTCCGACATCTATTCGCATCTCACTAATTCCGTCGCCTACGGATTTGACATCGCCAAAATTGCCGGCAACTGCTCTAGCCAACTTGCGCACGATTTGCGCTTTTGTATGAGCGTCCCGCATCCTGCCAATCCACTGGGCAAAAACGTCAGTTTCACGAAATATCGGCATCGTTATTGTCGCTCAAAAGGGACAAGAATTAAACTTTTGAAGTCACGACGGCAGGCCCGCAGGCACAGGTAGATACGCATTTATACTGTATATTCATACAGCTATAATTGGTTCTCAGACCTTTCCTACGTGTTGCCATGCAGTCCCCGGAACGCATCCATCCCGCGCTATGGCGCGCCACCCAACTGGCTCAGGGCGCCGCCCGCTGCCTGCCCACCGGGCATGCGGCGCTGTCGGCCGAGCTGCCGGATGGCGGCTGGCCGCTGGGTTCGCTGATCGAGCTGCTGGCGCCGCATCCCGGCGTCGGCGAAATCCGCCTGCTGCGTCCGGCCCTGGCGCAGCTGGAAACCCGCCGCGCCATCGCGCTGGTGCAGCCGCCGCACGCGCCGCATATCGCCAGCTGGATGAGCTGGCGGCTGGACCCGCGCCAGCTGTTGTGGGTGGCCCCCGAGAAACCCGCCGATGCGCTCTGGGCCGCCGAGCAGATCCTGAAGAACGGCAGCTGCGGGGCCCTGATCTGCTGGCTGCCCCGGGTGCGGCCCGAGTCCCTGCGCCGCCTGCACCTGGCCGCCCAGGCCAGCGACCTGCTGTTCGTCGCCCTGCGTCCCGCCGAGGCGGCCCGCAACGCCACGCCCGCGCCCTTGCGGCTGGCGCTGGCGCCCGCGCCGGGCGGGCTGTCGGTGCAGATACTCAAGCGCCGCGGGCCGGCCTGCGACACGCCGCTGTATATCGGCCTGGAGCCCGGCGCCGCCTCTACTTCTCCTTCCCGCCATGCGCCTCTGGATCGCCGCCTGCCTGCGCTGCCTGCCGCTGGACGCCATACGCCCGCACTGGCCGCATGAGGGGCCGGCGTTCGCGGTCCTGGACCAGGAACGCGTCGCCGCCCTGACGCCCGCCGCCCGCCAGGCCGGCGTGCGGCCCGGCATGCGCCGCGCCGGCGCCGCCGCCATCGCGCCCCAGGTCGAACTGCTGGCGCGCGATCCGCTGGCCGAGGCCGAAACCCTGCAGGGCGCGGCGCTGGCCCTGCTGCAATACACGCCCGAAGTCGCGCTGGCGGGCGACGACACGGTGCTGCTGAACGTGGGCGCCAGCCTGATGTTCTTCCGCGGCCCGCGCGCCCTGAGCCGCCGGGTGGCCGCCACGCTGCGCGCGCTGGACCTGCGCGTCACGCTGGGCATGGCCCCCACCGCCATGGGCGCCTGGCTGCTGGCGCGCCGTCCCGGCCGGCGCGCGCCCCGGCGCGTGCTGACGCTACCCACGCTGGTCCGGCGGCTGGACGCCCTGCCCCTGGCGCTGCTGCCGCAGGCCCAGGCCCGCCGCGACTGGCTGGACGACATCGGCTGCCACAGCCTGGCGGACCTGCGCGCCCTGCCGCGCGCCGGCCTGCAGCGGCGCAGCGCGCCCGAACTGCTGCAGGCGCTGGACGCGGCCTATGGCCAGGCGCCCGAACTCTACCGCTGGATCGAACCGCCGCCCCGGTTCGAGCGGCGCATCGAACTCATGGACTACGTGGAGCACACCGACGCCGTGCTGGCGGTGGCGCGCCGCCTGGCCGAGCAACTGGCCGGCTGGCTGAGCGCGCGCCGGCTCGCGGTGCGGCGCGTGGTGCTCAGCCTGGAACACGAGCGCGGCCGCCATGCCCGGCCGCCCGCCGAGGTGGAGCTGGCCCTGGCGCAGCCGGTCTGGCAGGCGCAGCAGATCCTCGGCCTGCTGCGCGAAAAACTGGCCCGCTACACGCTGCAGGCGCCGGTGATCGCCGTCGCGCTGCTGGCGCCGGACACGCAGGAGCAGCCCGCCGCCAGCGCCACGCTGTTTCCCGAACCCGGCGGCACCGCCGCCGACCACGCCAGGCTGCTGGACCTGCTGGCGGCGCGGCTGGGCCGCGGCCAGGTGCGCCACGCCTGTCCCGTGCCCGACCATCGCCCCGAGGCCGCCAACGCCTGGGGCGATGCGCTGGCCCCCGCGCCCCGTCCCGCCCCGCTGCCCGAGCTGCTGGACCGGCCGTTCTGGCTGCTGGACCCGCCGCTGCCCCTGAAGCTGTCCGGCCACCGTCCGCAGTACGGCGGCCATGCGCTGCGCCTGATGCGCGGCCCCGAGCGCATCGAAAGCGGCTGGTGGGACCCGGACCTGACCGTGCGCGACTACTTCGTCGCCGAGGACGAGGCCGCCGCGCGCTACTGGATCTACCGCGAGCGCGACGCCGAGCACGCCCGCTGGTTCCTGCACGGGCTCTACGCCTGAGAGTCCAGATGGAACACGATCTCCCCGAGGCCGTTGCGGCCGGCCTGCCCGGCTACGCCGAGCTGCAATGCCAGTCCAACTTCTCCTTCCTGCAAGGCGCCTCGCATCCGGAAGAGCTGGTCACCCGCGCCGCCGAACTGGGCTACGCGGCGCTGGCCATCACCGACGAGTGCTCGCTGGCGGGCGCGGTCCGCGCCCACGGGGAGGCCAAGGCCCGCAACCTGCCGCTGCTGATCGGCGCCACCTTCCAGTTGCGCGCCGCGCCCGACGCCGCGCCGCTGGGCCTGACCCTGCTGGCCCAGACCCGCGAGGGCTATGGAAACCTGTCCGAACTCATCACCCTGGCGCGCACCCGCGCCCCCAAGGGCGAATACCGGCTGGCTCCGGAAGACCTGACCCACCCGCCCGCGGGCTACGCCCATCTGCGCCACATGCCCGAATGCCTGGCCATCCTCAGCCCCGCCTACGGCCTCGACGCCGAGCGCATGACGCAGCAGGCGCGCTGGCTGGCGCGCGCCTTCGGCCAGCGCGCCTGGGTCGGGCTGAGCCTGCTCCACCGTTGCCGCGACGACCTGCACCGCGCCGCGGTGGAACAGGCGGCGCAGGCCGCGCAGCTGCCCGTGGTGGCGCTGGGCCAGGTGCAGATGCACGTGCGCTCGCGCAAGCCGCTGCACGACACGCTGACCGGCATCCGCACCCGCCAGCCGGTGTCCCAGTGCGGCTATGAACTGTCCGGCAACGCCGAGCAGCACCTGCGCACGCGCATGCGCCTGGCCAATCTCTATCCGCCCCAGGCGCTGGCCCAGACGCTGGTGGTGGCCCGCCGCTGCGCGTTTTCGCTGGAGCAGCTGCGCTACGAATATCCGGACGAGATCGTGCCGCGCGGGCACACGCCGGCCACCTACCTGCGCCAGGAAACGCAGGCCGGGGCCGTGCGCCGCTTTCCCGCCGGAGTGCCGCCGGAAGTGGCCGCGCAGATCGAGAAAGAACTGAGCCTGATCGCCGAGCTGCGCTACGAAGCCTATTTCCTGACCGTCTACGACATCGTCCAGTACGCCCGCAGCCAGGGCATTCTGTGCCAGGGCCGCGGCTCGGCGGCCAACTCCGCGGTCTGCTACTGCCTGGGCATCACCGAGGTCGATCCCGCGCGCGGCAACAGCCTGTTCGAGCGCTTCATCAGCAAGGAGCGCAACGAGCCGCCCGACATCGACGTGGACTTCGAACACCAGCGCCGCGAAGAAGTCATCCAGTACATCTACGACAAGTACGGCCGGCACCGCGCCGCGCTGACCGCCGTGGTCATTTCCTACCGGCCGCGCAGCGTGCTGCGCGACACCGGCCGCGCGCTGGGCGTGGACCCGGGCGTGATCGACGCGGTGGCGCGCGCCCACCAGTGGTGGGACAGCAAGAAGGAAATGCTGCGCACGCTGGGCGGCTGCGGGCTGGACCCGGATTCGCAGGTGGCGCGGCAATGGGCGGCGCTGGCGCACACCCTGATGGGATTTCCGCGGCATTTGTCGCAGCACCCGGGCGGCTTCGTGATTGCGCGCGGCAAGCTGTCGCGCCTGGTTCCCATCGAGAACGCCGCCATGCCGGACCGCAGCGTCGTGCAATGGGACAAGGACGACCTGGACGCGCTTGGCCTGCTCAAGGTGGACGTGCTGGCGCTGGGCATGCTGTCGGCGCTGCGCCGCACGCTGGAGCTGGCCGGGCAGCGCCGCGGCCGGCCCTTGCGGCTGCAGGACATCCCGCCGGACGACGCCGCCACCTACGACATGATCTGCGACGCCGACACCATCGGCGTGTTCCAGATCGAATCGCGCGCGCAGATGAGCATGCTGCCGCGCCTGCGCCCGCGCGAATACTACGACCTGGTGGTGCAGGTGGCCATCGTGCGGCCCGGACCGATCCAGGGCGGCATGGTCCACCCCTACCTGCGCCGCCGCCAGAGCAAGGAAGGCGCCAGCTATCCCAGCGAAAAAGTGCGCGGCGTGCTCGAACGCACGCTGGGCGTGCCGATCTTCCAGGAACAGGTCATGCAGATCGCCGTGGTCGCCGCCGGCTTCACGCCGGGCGACGCCGACCAGCTGCGCCGCTCCATGGCCGCCTGGAAGCGCAAGGGCGGCGTGGACAAATACCGCGCCAAGCTGGTCGGCGGCCTGCTGGCCCACGGCTACACGCTGGAATTCGCCGAAGCGCTGTTCCGGCAGATCGAAGGCTTCGGCGAATACGGGTTTCCCGAAAGCCACGCCGCCAGCTTCGCGCTGCTGGCGTACGCCAGCTCCTGGCTCAAGCGGCACGAGCCCGAGGCCTTCCTGGCCGCCCTGCTCAATTCCCAGCCCATGGGCTTTTACGCGCCGGCCCAGCTGGTCCAGGACGCCCGCCGCCACGGCGTCTGCGTGCTGCCGGCCGACGTCACGGTCAGCGGCTGGGACTCGGCCCTGGAGCCCCTGCCGGCGGGCCACCCCGGCGCGCGGCGCGCGCCGCATCCGCACGCGCCCGCCCCCGATGCGCCGCGTCCCGCCGTGCGGCTGGGGCTGAGCCTGCTGCAGGGCATGCGCGAGGACGCCGTGCGGCGCATCGAGGCCGCGCGCGCCGCCGCGCCGTTCGCCGACACCGGCGACCTGGCGCGTCGCGCCGCGCTCACGCGCCACGACCTCAACGCCCTGGCCGCCGGCGACGCCCTGCGCACGCTGGCCGGCCACCGCCGCCAGGCCAGCTGGGAAGCCGCCGCCAGCGTGCACAGCCGCGACCTGCTGCGCGACGCCGCCATCGTCGAAACCGCCGCGCCGCGGCTGTCCGCCCCGACCGAGAGCCAGGCCGTGGCCGCGGACTACCGCAGCGTGGGCCTGACCCTGCGCAGCCACCCCGTGGCGCTGCTGCGCGCCGAGCTGGCGGCGCGCAATTTCCAGCCCGCCGCGGTGCTCAACGGCTACCCCGACAAGCGCGTGGCGCGCGCCTGCGGCATCGTCACCGTGCGCCAGCGCCCGCAAACCTCCAAGGGCGTCATCTTCGTCACCCTGGAAGACGAGACCGGTCCGGTCAACGTGATCGTGCGCCCCGAACTGATAGAACGCCAGCGCCGCGAACTGCTGGGGTCGGCGCTGCTGGGCGTATACGGTTCCTGGCAAAGCGTGGACGGCGTGCGCCACCTGGTGGCGCAGCGGCTGGTGGATCTGTCCGAGCTGTTGGGCGGACTGTCCGCGCGCAGCCGCAACTTCCATTAGGACGGGCTCGCGCCCGCCCTGAGCACAGCGCGCCGCGGCTGGTCTATCATGGCTTTTTCGACGCGTTGTTGTAAGGAGTTCTACATGATCCGCAAGCTGATTCCCTTCCTGCTGGTCGCCAGTCTGGCCGCATGCGCCAACACCGGAGCACCGCGTTCGTCCAGCGCATCGGGCTCCAGCTCCTCCAGCGCATCGTCCTCGTCCGGCGCCGCTTCCTCCTCGGGCATGTCCAGCGCCTCCGGCTATGGCGGCAAGACCTGCGACGCCGCGGCGCTGCAGTCGCAGATCGGCCAGAAGGCCACCCCGTCCGTGATGGAAGACCTGCGCACGCGCAGCGGCAGCGCCACCGCCCGCATGCTGCGCCCGGGCCAGGTCGTAACCATGGAATACAACGCCACCCGCCTGAACCTGATCGTCGACGACAAGGACGTCATGACCGCGATCCGCTGCGGCTGAAGACGCCTCAGTCGCCGCCGGCGGCGCTGCGCGCTTCGGCCAGCGCCACCGTCAGGTGCATCACTTTTTTCTTCAGCTGGTCGCGCTCGTCCGTCAGCCGCGCCAGCAGTTCGCGCAGGCGCGCGATTTCGGCCGGCATGTCGGCGATGTTCTCGATGGGTTCCTCGGGACGCGGCTCGCGCGGCGGGGCCTTGGCCTGGCGCACTTCGCGCGCCGCCTGCTGCAATTCCTTTCTGCCGCCCGCCACCGCGGCCGCCTGCCGCTCGGCCGGAAGCGAAGACACCGCGGCGGCCGCGTTGATCGAGATCGCCCCTTCCTTGACGGCCCGCACCAGCTCGGGCGCGGCGGCCTTCTGGATTTTTTCTATCTGCCCCAGCGTGTTGCTGCTGATGCGCGCGGCGCGCGCCAGCGCCTGGCGGCTCGGGACCGGCATGGCCTGCGCCGGCAGCGGCGGCGCATCGGAACCCTCGTCCCAGGGCGGATCGTCGGGCGCGGCGGCGGCGGCGCGCGCCTGCAGGATTTCCTTCTTGCGCAGCGCCAGCACGCCGCGCTGGAAGTCCGACACGCTGCGCCGGCCCAGATGGTTTTCTATCATCCAAAGGTGCACATCCTCGATCGACTGGAAGCGCGTGTTCTGGATGGTCTGGAAGGCAATGCCGTGCTTGCGGCACAGCGCGTAGCGGTTGTGTCCGTCGACCAGCAGGTCGCCCCACAGCACCAGCGCGTCGCGGCAGCCTTCGGCCAGCAGGCTGCGTTCCAGCGCCGCGTACTCGTCTTCGGTCAAAGGGTCTATATAGGCGCGCAGGCCCTCGTCTATCCTGATGTCCATTGTGTCCAAATGCAGGTTTGCCTCAAGCCAGCCCCTGGCCGCGCAGCACGTCCTGGACCGCCGCCAGCCGCCCGACCGGATCGGTCATGGCCAGCAGGCGCGCCTTGTCGTCCGGCGGCAGCGGCAGCAGCTCGCACCAGCGGTTGGCGACCCAGCCGCCGTCGTCCAGCCTGAAGGGCGGCCCCACCGGCATGCGCTCGGCGCTCACGCCTTCGCGCTGCCACTGGGCCACCAGGCGCCCCAGCGCGTCGGCGCTGGCCTGCATGGCCGCCGGCACGGGCGCGGGCGGATCGTCGGCGATGGGCTCGGCCTGCCCCATCCAAAGGCCGTATTTTGCCACCTCGCTGGACAGCAGCCGGAAACGCCCCGTGCCCACGCAGCGCAGCTCCAGCAGCGCCGGCATGGGCGCGTCCCAGGCGTCGATGCGGGCCATCGTGCCCACGGGCGCCAGCGTCTCGCCGCCGCCCGGCGTGCGCACCTCCTGCCCCGACAGCAGGCCCACCACGCCGAACTCGCTGCCATCGGCGATGCAGCGCCGGATCATGTCCAGGTAGCGCACCTCGAAGACGCGCAGATGCAGCACGCCCGCGGGAAAAAGCGCGTTCGATAGCGGAAACAGCGGTATCAGCGACATGGCAGCCTCCTATTGGACGCAAACGCTGAAAAAACATGTCACGCGGCCGTCGTATCGCGGCGCCCGCCATTGCCCTATGATGGAGCCCGCGGCGCGGCCGGGTGCGCCGCGCCGCTTACGCGCTGCGCCCGTCGAACGGAATGCGCGTGAGCGTGTCCAGGGCCACCGTCTCCAGGCAGCGCGCGTTCACCGCGGCCGTTTCCTCGCCCTGCGGGCTCACGCCGAAAGCGAACGGCGCGCAGCCGCAATCGGCGCAGAAGTGATGCGAAATCACGTGCTTGTTGAACTGGTAGGTCGACATGCGATCGGTGGACGAAGTGATGCGCAGGCTGGCGCGCGGCACGAACCACAGCAGATAGCCCTTGCGGCTGCAGTACGAGCAATTGCATTCCAGGACCTGGGACACGTCGCCGTCGACCTCGAACGCGATCTGTCCGCAGTGGCAGCTTCCTTTTTGCATGGCCTGGCTCCTGATTACTGATTACGTGAGTCGGGCTTCCATCATAGAGCGGCGGCGGCCTTCTTGGCACCGCTTCCGTCTCATCTTCCGGAGAGAACATGCCCCAACTATCCGCCTATCTCAGCTTCGACGGCAACTGCGCCGAGGCCATGCAGTTCTACGAGCGCGTGCTGGGCGGCCGGCTGGAGGCGCTGATCCGCTACGCCGACGCGCCGCCCGACGCCGCCATGCCGCCCTTGTCGGCCGAGGACGCCGGGCGCATCATGCACGCGCGCCTGGGCCTGGACCAGCAGACGCTGCTGGGCAGCGACGCCACCGCCGCCCATCCCTATCCGGGCAAGCAGGGCGTGGCGCTGGCCTACCCCACGGTGTCCGATGCGCAGCGCGTCTTCGACCAGCTGGCCGACGGCGGCAACATCACGCTGCCGCTGCAGAAGACCTTCTGGGCCGAGGCCTACGGCGCGCTGATCGACCGCTACGGCACCCGCTGGATGGTCAGCGGCGGCCGCATGGCCCACTGAACACGACCTCTCCAAGGAAGCGATACCCGATGACGCATGGAATCCACGGCAGGCAGCGCTGGTGGGCGCTGCTGGTGCTATGCCTGGGCGTGCTGATGATCGTGCTGGACACCACGATCGTCAACGTCGCCCTGCCCTCTATCCGCCAGGACCTGCACTTCACCGAGACCTCGCTCGTCTGGGTGGTCAACGCCTACATGCTCACCTTCGGCGGCTTCCTGCTGCTGGGCGGCAGGCTGGGCGACCTGCTGGGACACCGCCGCATGTTCCTGGCCGGCCTGACGCTGTTCACGCTGGCCTCGCTGGCCTGCGGCGTGGCCCAGGGCCAGGCGCTGCTGATCGGCGCGCGCGCGGTCCAGGGGCTGGGCGGCGCGGTGGTCTCCGCCGTGTCGCTCTCGCTCATCATGAACCTCTTCACCGAGACCGGCGAGCGCGCCCGCGCCATGGGCGTATACGGCTTCGTCTGCGCCGGCGGCGGCAGTATCGGGGTGCTGCTGGGCGGGCTGCTGACCAGCGCGCTGTCCTGGCACTGGATCTTCCTGGTCAACCTGCCCATCGGCGTGCTGGTCTACGCGCTGTGCCTGCGGCTGATCCCGCGCGCCGCGCCGACGGCCGCCGGCGCCCGCCTGGACGTGGCCGGCGCGCTGGCCGTCACGGTCTCGCTGATGCTGGCGGTGTATGCCGTGGTCAACGGCAACGAGGCCGGCTGGACCTCGGCGCAATCCCTGACCCTGCTGGGCGTGGCCGCGGCGCTGATGGCGCTGTTCCTGTGGATCGAGGCGCGCGTCGAATCGCCGCTGATGCCGCTGGCGCTGTTCCGGCTGCGCAACGTGGCCACCGCCAACGTCGTCGGCGTGCTGTGGGCCGCGGCCATGTTCGCGTGGTTCTTCGTGTCGGCGCTGTACATGCAGCTGGTGCTGGGCTATACGGCCATGCAGGTCGGGCTGGCCTTCCTGCCGGCCAACCTCATCATGGCGGCCTTCTCGCTGGGCCTGTCGGCAAAGCTGGTGATGCGCTTCGGCATCCGGCTGCCGCTGGCCGCCGGCCTGTCGCTGGCGGCGCTGGGGCTGGCGCTGTTCGCGCGCGCGCCGATCGACGGCGCCTTCGCCGCCGACGTGCTGCCCGGCATGCTGCTGCTGGGCCTGGGCGCCGGCGTGGCCTTCAATCCCCTGCTGCTGGCGGCCATGAACGACGTGGAGCCCAGCCAGTCGGGCCTGGCCTCGGGCGTGGTCAATACCGCCTTCATGATGGGCGGCGCGCTCGGCCTGGCGGTGCTGGCCAGCCTGGCCGCGGCCCGCAGCGCCACGCTGACGCAGGCGGGCGCAAGCGCCACCGCGGCGCTCAACGGCGGCTACCAGCTCACCTTCCTGGCAGGCGCCGTCATCGCCGCGCTGGCGGCGGCCTTGAGCGCGGCGCTGCTGCGTGCGCGCAACCGCGGCGTGCCGGCCGAGGCCGGCGCGCCGCACTGAGCCGGCCTCAGCCCCGCGCGGGCCGCGCCAGCCAGGCTTCGGCCAGCTTCACGAAGGCGCTGGCGCCGATGGGCAGCAGCTCGTCGTTGAAGTCGTAGCTGGTGTTGTGGACCAGGCAGGGGCCGGCACCGTGGCCGGCCTCGCGGTGGTCGCCGTCGCCGTTGCCGATGAAGCAATAGCTGCCCGGCACCGCTTCGAGCATGAAGGAAAAATCCTCGGCCGCCATGATGGGCGTCTGCGCCAGCACGCGCCCGGCGCCGACCACCGAGGCCAGCGTCTCGCGCATGAAGGCGGTTTCGGCCTCGTGGTTGATGGTCGAGGGATAGTGGCGGGTGAAGACGAAATCGCACTCGGCGCCGAACATCTCCGCCACGTGGCGCGCGATCTCGCCCATGCGGCGCTCGATCAGGTCCAGCGTTTCGCGCGTGTATGCGCGCACCGTGCCGCGCAGCTCGCAGGTGTCGGCGATCACGTTGACCGCCTCGCCGGCGCGCAGCATGGTCACCGAGATCACCGCGGTCTCCAACGGCTTCTTGTTGCGGCTGATGATGGTCTGGAACGCCTCGATCATCTGGCCGGCCGCCGGTATCGGGTCGATGGCCAGGTGCGGCATGGCCGCGTGGCCGCCCTTGCCGCGTATGGTCACGTGGAATTCGCTGTTGGACGCCAGCACCGGCCCCGGCGACGACGCGAAGCAGCCGACCGGAATGCCGGGCATGTTGTGCATGCCGAACACCGCTTCCATGGGGAATCTCTCGAACAGGCCGTCGCGCATCATTTCGCGCGCGCCGCCGCCGCGCTCTTCGGCCGGCTGGAAAATCAGGTAGACCGTGCCGTCGAAATTGCGATGGCGCGCCAGGTGCTGCGCCGCGCCGAGCAGCATGGCGGTATGGCCGTCATGGCCGCAGGCGTGCATGACGCCGGCGTGCTTGCTGGCATGGTCGAACCGGTTGGCCTCCTGCATGGGCAGCGCGTCCATGTCCGCGCGCAGGCCCACCGTGCGCGCCGAGCTGCCGTTGCGGATCACGCCCACCAGCCCGGTCTTGCCGAAGCCGCGGTGCACGGCGATGCCCCAGCTCTCCAATTGCTGCGCCACCAGGTCGGCGGTGCGGTTCTCTTGGAACGCCAGCTCTGGATGGGCGTGGATGTCGCGGCGGATGGCGCGGATGGAAGGCGCGTGTTCAACAATGTCTTCGATCAGGTTCATGTGGCGATGCCGGCCCCGCGCAGGGGCCGCGATAACGGGTTGAAAAGAAGGCGGGGGATCAGTCGGGCTTGATGCCCAGCTTGCGCAGCACCGGGCCGGAGGCGTCCCGTTCCGCCGCGACGCGCCGGGCGAAGTCGGCCGCCGCCAGATGGTACGGCAGCGAGCCGTGGCTGGCGTACATCTGCTTGAGCGCGCCGTCCTGCTGCGCGCGGCCGATCTCGGCGTTCAGGCGCTGCACGATCGCCTCGGGCGTGCCGGCGCTGGCGGCCACGCCCAGCCACACCGCGCCCTCGAAGCCGCGGAAGTCCTGCTCGGCCAGCGTCGGCGCCTTGCCGAAGGCGGCGTCCGGCACCGTCTCGCTGATGGCCAGTACCCGCAGCCGGCCGTCCTTGACCATGGGTTCGACCAGCGCGGTGCCGGCGAAGTACATCTGCGTATCGCCGGCTAGCACCGAGTTGAGCGCGCCGGTGCCGGTCTTGAACGGAACGTGCATGATGTCGACGCCGGCCTGCTCGCGCAGCATTTCGAACAGCACGTGCGGCGGGCTGCCGTTGCCCGACGAGGCGTAGTTCAGCTTGCCCGGCTGCTGGCGCGCCTGCGCCAGCAGTTGCCCCAGCGACTGCGCGGACAGCTTGTCGTTGACCGTGAGCGCCATCGGGATGATGGCCAGCGGGCTGACCGGCAGCAGGTCGCGCGCCGGATCGTAGGTCAGGGCCGGAAAAATATACGGATTCCACACCAGGTGCGCGTTGGTCACCAGGGCCAGCGTATGGCCGTCGGCCGGCGCGGACTTGAGCTGCTGCATCGCCAGCATGCCGCCGGCGCCCGGCTTGTTCTCCACCACCACGGGCTGGCCCAGCGACCGGTGCAGCCGCTCGGCCAGCGGCCGCGCGAACAGGTCGGGCAGGCTGCCGGGCCCGCCGTTGACCAGGATGGTCACCGGCCGGCTCGGCCAGTCCGCGGCGTGCGGCGCCGGGGCGATCAGCAGCGCGGCCAGCGCCGTCAGGCCGGCCGCGGCGCGGCGCAGAAAGGGCCGCCGCCGTCGGCGGGACTCGTGTAGCCGTGTCACAGTATGTCTCCTGTGCGCCTGCCGCCGGCTTGGATGCCGGTCATTCTGCGTGGCGCGCTTTTCTACGATAAGCAGCACAAATCTCGGCGTCAACAATTTTTATCGAGATTTTTTCCGCGCATGATAAAGTAGCGTCATGTCTGACGGTACTTCCCTGCCCCCGCTCGCTCATTCCGCCTCGGCCCACACGCTCGTGGGCACGGCCTACGTCAACCTGCGCCGCGACATCATCCAGGGCAAACTTCCGCCCGGCTCGCGCCTGCGGGTCGAACATCTGAAGGACGATTACGGCGTGGGCGCCGGCACGCTGCGCGAGGCGCTGGCGCTGCTGGTCTCGGACGCGCTGGTCATCGCCCACGGGCAGCGCGGCTTTCACGTCACCCCGATCTCGCTGGAGGATTTCCACGACATCACCGAGAACCGCGTGCTGCTGGAAACCGAGGCCTTGCGCCAGTCCATCGCCGTGGGCGACGACGACTGGGAAAGCGCGGTGCTGGCGGCCTTTCACCGGCTGGGCAAGGCCGAGCAGCGCCTGGCCGCCGACCCCGAAGCCCGCTTCGAGGAATGGGAACAGCGCAACCGCGAATTCCACCGCGAACTGATCCGCGCCTGTCCCTCGCGCTGGCGCCACCACTTCCTGGGCATCCTGTACCAGCAGGCCGAGCGCTACCGCCGCCTGACCGTCACCCGCAAGCCCATCGCGCGCGACCTGCACGACGAGCACCAGCGCATCCTCGACGCCACGCTGGCGCGCGACGCCGACCTGGCCTGCTCCTTGCTGGCCAGCCACATCCGCCTCACCTACGAAGCCGTCGCGAAGCTGCCGCCCGAACTGTTCACGCCTTCGGCCTGAGGCGCGCCGCTCAGCCCGCGCCGGCGCGGTGCTGCGCCAGCACCTCGCACATGGCTTGGGCCGCGCGCTCCAGCACCGGCACCGCGCGCAGCAGTTCGTCCAGCATCACGCGGGCCGTGGGCGCATGGCAGGCCACCGCCGCCACCACGCGGTCGTCGGCGGCGCGCACCGGCACCGCCACCGCGCTCATGCCGCGCACGAACTCCTCGTTGTCGATGCCGATGCCCCGCGCGGCCAGGCGCTCCAGCTCTTCCTCCAGCCGCGCCGGATCGGTCAGCGTGCGCGGCGTGTTGCGGGTCAGCGGCAGCCGCGCCAGCACCCGGCTGCGCTCGAGCCGGCTCATGGAAGCCAGGAACAGCTTGCCGCTGGCGGTGCAATGCATGGGCACATGGCTGCCCACCGCGAAGAACAGCCGCAGCGGTTCGGCAGTCTCCACGCGTTCCATATAGACCACGCGGTCGCCGTCGGGCGCGGTGAGATTGCAGGTTTCACCCAGCGTGCCGACCAGCTGCGCCAGCACCGCGCGGCATTCGCGGGTGAAGGCCGAGGCGCGCAGCGTGGCCAGCGCCAGCGCCGAGGCCTGCGGGCCCGGCACGTAGCCGTTCTCGGTGGGCGTGGCGGCCACGAAGCCGGCGCGCTGCATGGCCGCCAGCAGGCGCATCAGCGATGATTTGGGCATGTCCAGCCGCTGCGCGAGCTGCGCCAGCGTGGGCGGATGCTGGGCCCGCGCCAGGTGTTCCAGCACCAGCAACGCCCGCAGCGAGCGCGCCGTGTCCTGCGGCTCCTCCGATGCTGCGCTGCGATTTTGAAACCGGTTTTGCATTTTCTGTTCCACTTTTCTGCGCTTGCGCCGGTTGTGCTTTGCGCTGCGCGCACGCTTCCTAGAATCGCTCTCAGCGTCAGTGCCCGCAGGCCCGCGCGACGCCGGGTCCAGGCACTGCAGCGCATGGCATCACAGCGTATATAACTGCGCCCCACAACGACAAGCAGGGTAAACGCGCCGTCAGGGGCGTGCGGCGGCCCGCTGCAGGGAGAGCTTGCGGATATGTCCGATACCGTGGATTACATCGTCGTAGGCGCCGGCTCGGCCGGCTGCGTGATGGCCAACCGGCTGAGCGCCAGCGGCGCGCATTCCGTCTGCCTGCTGGAAGCCGGGCCGAAGGACAGCTATCCGTGGATCCACATCCCCATCGGCTACGGCAAGACCATGTTCCACAAGGTCGTGAACTGGGGCTACTACACCGATCCCGATCCCAACATGCTGGACCGGCGCATCTACTGGCCGCGCGGCCGCACGCTGGGCGGCTCCAGCGCCATCAACGGCCTGATCTACATCCGCGGCCAGCGGCGCGACTACGACGCCTGGGCCGCCGCCGGCAATCCCGGCTGGGGCTGGGACGACTGCCTGCCCTATTTCCGCAAGCTCGAAAACAACGACCTCGGCCCCGGCCCCACGCGCGGCACCGACGGCCCGCTCAACGCCACCTCCATCAAGACCCCGCATCCGCTGGTGCAGGGCCTGATCGCCGCCGCGCAGAACCTGGGCATTGCCCAGGTCGACGACTTCAATACCGGCGAACAGGAAGGCGTGGGCTACTACCAGCTCACCACCCGCAACGGCCGGCGCTGCTCCACCGCCGTCGCCTACCTGCGTCCGGCTCAAGGCCGCGCCAACCTGCGCATCGAAACCGACGCGCACGCCATGGCCATTCTGTTCGAGGGCACCCGCGCCTGCGGGGTGCGCTACCGCCAGCACGGCCAGGTGCGCACCGTGCGCGCGCGCCGCGAAGTGATACTGTGCGCCGGCGCGCTGCAGTCGCCGCAGCTGCTGCAGCTCTCCGGCGTAGGGCCGGCCGCGCTGCTGCGCCAGTTCGGCATCGGCGTGGTGCGCGACCTGCCCGGCGTGGGCGAGAACCTGCAGGACCACCTGCAGATCCGGCTGATCTACGAAACCACGCGTCCCATCACCACCAACGACCAGCTGCGCACGCTGCCCGGCCGCATCCGCATGGGTCTGGAATGGCTGCTGCTGCGCGGCGGACCGCTGGCCGTGGGCATCAACCAGGGCGGGCTGTTCTGCCGGGTCGATCCGGCCAGCCTCACGCCCGACACCCAGTTCCATTTCGCCACGCTGTCGGCCGACATGGCCGGCGGCAAGGTACACCCGTTCTCGGGCTGCACTTATTCGGTATGCCATCTGCGCCCCTCGTCGCGCGGGCGCGTGCGCCTGCGCAGCGCCGATCCCTTCGAGGCGCCGTCCATGCAGCCGAACTACCTGTCCACCGAACTGGACCGCCGCATGACGGTGGCGGCGGTCCAGTACGCGCGGCGGCTGGCCGCCACGGCGCCGCTGGCGGCGATGATGAAGCGCGAATTCCGCCCCGGGCCCGAGGTGCGCAGCGACGACGAGATCCTGCATTTCTGCCGCGAGTACGGGGCCACCATCTTCCACCCCAGCGGCACCGCCAAGATGGGGCCGCGCAGCGATCCCCTGGCGGTCGTCGACGCGCAGCTGCGCGTGCATGGCGTGGCGGGGCTGCGGGTGGTGGACTGTTCCATCATGCCGACGCTGGTTTCCGGCAACACCAACGTGCCCGCAGTCATGCTGGCCGAGCGCGCGGCCGATTTCATTTTGCAGGAGCATACCCAGGCGCATCCGCAGACGCTGCAGGCCGCCGCCTGACACCCACGGCCCAGGCCCGCGCAGACGGGCCGGCCGCCACACCAAAGGAGACTAGACATGGCCAAGCAGAACGAAGCCGCGGTGCGCCGGGTCGTCGCCGCGTCGCTGATCGGCGCCACCATCGAGTGGTACGACTTTTTCTTGTACGGCGTCGTCGCAGGCATTGTGTTCAACAAGCTGTATTTCCCGGCCGGGGACCCGCTGGTCTCCACCATGCTGGCCTACACCACGTTCGCGGTCGGCTTCGTCACCCGGCCGCTGGGCGGGCTGATCTTCGGCCACTTCGGCGACCGCATCGGCAGGAAAAGCATGCTGGTCATGACCCTGATGATCATGGGCGTGGCCACCTTCCTGATCGGCCTGGTGCCCACCTACGACAGCATCGGCATCTGGGCGCCCATCCTGCTCCTGCTGCTGCGCGTGTTCCAGGGCATCGGGCTGGGCGGCGAATGGGGCGGCGCGGTGCTGATGGCCTACGAATACGCGCCGCCCGGCAAGAAAGGGCTGTACGCGTCGCTGCCGCAGATAGGCCTGGCCATCGGGCTGTGCCTGGCCTCGGGCACGGTGGCCCTGCTGTCCACCCTGCTGACCGACGCGCAATTCATGGCCTGGGGCTGGCGCGTCGCCTTCCTGCTGTCGGCGGTGATGGTGCTGGTGGGCATGTACATCCGCCTGAACATCAAGGAAACGCCGGAGTTCGCCGCGGTCAAGAAGAACAACGCCGAAAGCCGCATCCCTTTCGCAGACATGTTCCGGCGCTTTCCGGGCAACGTCTTCAAGGGCATGGGCGCGCGCTACATCGACGGGGTGTTCTTCAACGTGTTCGGCGTGTTCACGATCTCGTATCTCACGCAGACCGTGAAGATCACGCGCACCGAGGCGCTGATCGGCGTGATGGCCGCGGCCCTGGTCATGTGCTTCTTCATCCCGTTCTTCGGCCGCCTGTCGGACCGCGTCGGGCGCACGCGCGTCTATTTCTGGGGCTCGCTGATCACCGCGCTGGCCTCGTTTCCCGCTTTCTGGCTGATGCTCAACAGCCAGGGCAGCGCGGTGCTGATCTGGGTGGCCATCATCATCCCGTTCGGCATCCTGTACGCGGCCGTGTACGGGCCGGAGGCGGCGCTGTTCTGCGAACTGTTCGACGCCCGGGTGCGCTACACCGGCATCTCCTTCGTCTACCAGTTCTCGGGCATTTTCGCCTCGGGCATCACGCCCATCATCGCCACCGCGCTGCTCAAGGCCGGCGGCGGCCAGCCCTGGCTGATCTGCCTGTACGTGCTGTTCTCGGGCGTGGTGTCGGCGGCGTGCGCATGGCTCATCGGGCGCGGCAAGCAGCCCGACGAGGACGCCGCGGCCCGCGCGCTTCAGCCGGCCGCCACGGGCCGGCCGTAGAACGGATAGTTGGGGTCGTTGTAGCCGTGCGATGAAGCGTGCCCCGGGGTCACCCAGCCGTTGACCACGGCCTCGTCCTCGGGCGTGATGGCGACGTCCAGCGCGGCGTAGTAGTCGTCCATCTGCGCCAGCGTGCGCGGCCCGGCGATGACGGCGGTGACGATGGGGTTGGCCAGCACCCAGGCGGTGGCGAAATGCCCCGCCTGCACGCCGCGCGCGGCGCTGTGCGCCACCAGCTTCTGCGCGATCTGCAGCGACTCCTCGCGGAACTCGGTGGCCAGGATGCGGGAGTCGCCGCGCCCGGCGCGGGTATCGGCGGCCGGCGCCTGGCCCGGCAGGTACTTGCCGGTGAGCACGCCGCGCGCGATCGGGCTGTAGGGCACCACGCCCAGGCCGTAATGGCCGCAGGCCGGCAGGATCTCGACCTCGGGGCCGCGGTTGAGCATGTTGTAGTACGGCTGGCACACCACCGGCTGCGGCACGCCCAAGCGTTCGCACAGGCGCATCACCTCGGCGATGCGCCAGCCGCGGAAGTTCGACAGCCCGTAGCTGCGCAGCTTGCCCGCGCGGATCAGGTCGCCCAGCGCCCACAGCGCTTCTTCGAGGTTTTCCTCGTGGTAGTCGCGATGCAGGTAGAGGATGTCCAGGAAGTCGGTGCCCAGCCTCACCAGACTGGCCTCGACGCCACGGATCAGCCATTGGCGCGAATAGTGCGACTGGTTCGGGCCCTTGCCCACGGCGTTGCCGATCTTGCTGGCCAGCACCCAGTCGTGGCGCTGCCCGGCCAGCAGCCGGCCCACCACTTCTTCCGAGCGCCCGCCGTTGTAGACGTCGGCGGTGTCGATGAAATTCAGGCCGCGGTCGCGCGCCGAAGCGACGATGCGCGCGGCCTCTTCGTCGGGCGTCTGCTCTCCGAACATCATGGTGCCCAGGCACAACGGCGATACCCGGAGATTGCTGCTGCCTAGCCGGCGGTAGTTCATGAGTGGATTCCTTGGGTTGTGGGGGGTTGGATACACCATACCCCGGATTATGCGCGCCGCGGCCCCGTCACGCCCCGCCCGCGTCCACCGCCGCCAGTATCCTGCCGAACAAGGCGTCGGCGTGGGCCGAATCCAGCCAGCGCACGATCACGACCATCTTGCGTTCCGGTTCGACCCAGGTGAACGAGCTGCCCGCGCCCACGCCGAAGAAGCTGGAGGCCGGCACGCTGGGGAACACGCGGCCTTCGTGGTTCAGCCAGATCAGGTAGCCGTAGTACGGCGCGATGTCGCAGGGCGTGCGCATGGCGCGTATCCAATCTTCCGACAGCACCTGGCGGCCGTTGGCGCGCCCGCCGTTGAGCAGCATCTGGCCGATCAGCGCCTGGTCGCGGGCGCTGATCGACATGCCGCCGCCCCAGTGCGAGCCGCCCGGCACCGAGGGCATGCGCTGGCCGTCGATCTCGACCCAGGCGTTGTCGTAGCCCACCCATCGCCAGTTCTCGCTCGCGCCGATCGGGCGCATCACCGCCTCGCGGAAGACCTCGGGCAGCGGCTTGCGGAACAGGTGCAGAAGCGCATAGGACAGCTGGTTGATGCGCACATCGTTGTATTCCCAGTACGTGCCGGGGCGCTGCAAGGGCCGCGCGTCGCCCTTCTTGCCGTCGGGCGGCACGCCGAAGGTGACGGCGCGGTAGCGGTCCGCCTGGTCGGACACCCCGAAGCGCTCGCCCTCCCATTCGCTGGTCTGCTGCAGCAGGTGGCGCCAGGTGATGTCGGCGTTCTGGCCGCTGTCGAAACCGATGCCGGGCACGCGCCTGCCGACCGGCTCGTCCACGTCCGGCAGCAGGCCGCGGTCATGCGCCACGCCGGCCAGGATCGCCAGGTACAGCTTGGCCACGCTGAAGGTCAGGTCGGCGCGCTCGGGCTCGCCCCACTCGGCGACGGTCTTGCCGTCCACCACCACCACGCCCGAGACCGGCCCGCGGTCGTGGATGGGACCCAGCAGGCGGTTCCAGGGCGGCGGATCGTTCAGGTGCACGCCGAAGACGCCGTCGACGCTGCGGTCCCAGGCGGTTTCGTGGTCGTTGGCGAACTGGATCGCCTGCTGCATGAGGGTGTTCATTGCTTGCCTCGTTATGGTTGCGATTTCAGGAATTCCATGGCGGCCTGCACGCCGCCGGCGCGATGCGGCACCCCGGCCGCGGCCAGGCCCATCTCCACGCCGGCCAGCGCGCCGCACAGCGTCAGGTCATTGAAATGGCCCAGATGGCCGATGCGGAAGACGCGGTCGGCCAGCTTGCCCAGGCCCTGCCCCAGCGACATGTCGTAGCGCTCCAGCACCGCCTTGCGCAAGGCGTCGGCGCTGTGCCCGGGCGGCATCAGCACCGCGGTCAGGGCCGGGCTGTGCGCGGCCGGGTCCAGGCTCAGCAGTTCCAGCCCCCAGGCCTGCACCGCCAGGCGCGTCGCCTGCCCATGGCGGCGGTGGCGCGCGTAGACCTGCGCCAGGCCTTCCTCGCGCAGCATGGCCAGCGCTTCGTGCAGGCCGTAAAGCAGATTGGTCGAGGGCGTGTACGGAAAGTAGCCGCGTTCGTTGGGCCCGAGCATTTCGCGCCAATCCCAGTACGAGCGCGGCAGGCGCGCCGTGTCGGCCGCGGCCAGCGCCTTGGCGCTGACGGCGTTGAACGACAGGCCGGGCGGCAGCATCAGGCCTTTCTGCGAACCCGCCACCGTCACGTCCACGCCCCATTCGTCGTGGCGGTAGTCGATGGAGCCCAGCGACGAGATCGTGTCCACCATCAGCAGCGCCGGATGCGCGGCGCGGTCGATGGCCGCGCGCACCGCGGCCACGTCGCTGGTCACGCCGGTGGAGGTTTCGTTGTGCACCACGCACACGGCCTTGATGCGGTGCTGCGCGTCAGCGGCCAGGCGCGCGCCGATGGCCGCCGGGTCCGCCGGATGGCGCCAGTCGCCTTCCAGGAAGTCGACCTCCAGGCCCAGCCGCCCCGCCAGCTTGCGCCACAGGCTGGCGAAATGCCCGGTCTCGGCCATCAGCACCCGGTCGCCCGGCGACAGCGTGTTGACCAGCGCGGCCTCCCAGGCGCCGGTGCCCGAGGACGGATAGATCACCACCGGCCCCTGCGTCTGGAACACCTGCCGGATGCCGGCCAGCACCTCCAGGCCCAGCGCGCCGAAGACCGGCCCGCGGTGGTCGATGGTGGGCTGGTCGATGGCGCGCAGCACGCGGTCGGGCACGTTGGTGGGGCCCGGAATCTGCAGGAAGTGGCGGCCGGATGAGTGCGGGTTCAGGCTGAACATATGTCACCCCAGATGGAATAGTTTTTGTATACCAACGAAAAGCCCGGCAAACGAACAGCGTATGCCCGGCGTGCGGACCTACGGCATGCGTCACTCTATCCCATTGTTTTTACGTAATTAACCTAGGGTATACACCCATCAGGCCGAGGGGAAAGCAGGTTTATAGTGCGGAAAAACAGGGGAATTTTTGTATACCAATGAGCAGCGCGCTTAGCCTACCCGACGCCGACCCCGCGCCCGCGGCGCAGTTGTCCGGCGCCAGCCGCACGCTGCCGGCCACGGTGGCCGGGCAGTTGCGCGAGCGCATCATCCAGGGCGAATTCCCGCCGGCCTCGCGCCTGAACGAACGGGCGCTGTGCGACCTGCTGGGCGTGTCGCGCACGCCGCTGCGCGAGGCCTTCCGCCTGCTGGCCGCCGAAGGGCTGGTGCAGATCGAACCCAACCGCGGCGCCCAGGTGGTGGCGCTGTCCGAAGCCAATATCCGCGAAGCCTTCGAAGTCATCGGCGGGCTGGAAGCCATGTCCTGCCGGCTGGCCTGCGAACGGGCCACCGACCTGGAGATCGCCGAGATCCGGGCGCTGACCTACGAGATGATGGCCAGCCACGCGCGCCGCGACCTGCCCTCGTATTTCCGCCTCAACCGCGAGATCCACGAGCGCATCAGCCTGGCCTCGCACAACGGCCTGCTCAAGCAGCTGTACGACGCCCAGAACGCGCGCATCCAGAACCTGCGTTTCGTGTCCAACGAAAACCGCCAGAAGTGGGACCTGGCCATGCGCGAGCACATCGAAATGGCCGAGGCGCTGGAGGCGCGCGACGCCGACCGGCTGGCCGGCATCATGCGCCAGCACCTGCAGCGCAAGTGCGACGCCGCCCTCAGGACCTTGCAGCCGCCCGCACCGGATTCCGGCTGAACCGCCCGCCCGGACACGCAGCAGATACGCAGTACGTGCAGTGACTTCCACAGGAGCCTCGCCATGGCCGATTACCGCGTCCCCCCTCGTATCGTTCCTGCTTCACTCCCGTCTCACCGCCGTCCCAGGTTCGCGATCCTGGCCGCCGCCCTGGCCTGCGCCGCCGTCCTCGCCCAGCCGGCCCTGGCCGGCAAGAAGGACGACACCCTGCGCATGGCCTACGACCAGGCGCCCGAAAGCGTGGACCCATACTTCAACAACGTGCGCATCGGCGTCATCATCGCCGCCAACGTCTGGGACACCCTGCTCTACCGCGACCCGGTCACCAACGAGTACAAGGGGCAGCTGGCCAAGAGCTGGAAGCAGGTCGACGACAAGACCATGGAGTTCGAACTGCGCCAGGGCGTCAAATTCCACAACGGCGAGGAGTTCGACGCCGACTCGGTGGTGTACACCCTGAACTACGTGGCCGACCCCAAGAACAAGGCCGTGACGCAGCAGAACGTTGCGTGGATCGACAAGGTCGAGAAGATCGACAAGTACAAGGTGCGCCTGACCACCAAGGAGCCCTTCCCGGGCGCCAAGGAATACCTGTCCACCACCGCCGCCATCCATCCCGCCAAGTACTACCAGGAAGTCGGCCCCAAGGGCATGAACGCCAAGCCGGTGGGTTCGGGCCCGTACAAGGTGGTGGACTACCAGCCCGGCAAGTCCATCACGCTGGAGCGCAACGCCGACTACTTCAAGGATTCGCCCAAGGCGCAGCCCAAGATCGGCAAGGTCGTCATCCGCTTCATACCCGACCGCCAGACGCAGATGGCCGAAGTCATCTCGGGCGGCGAAGACCTGATCATGAGCGTGCCCAAGGACCAGGCCGAGCAGCTGGGCTCCATGCCCCAGCTGCAGATGGTCACGGGCAACACCATGCGCATCGTGTTCATGCAGATGAACATCCTGGAAGGCACGCCGGCGCCGCAGCTCAAGGACGAGCGGGTTCGCCGCGCCATCATCCACGCCATCGACCGCGAATCCATGTTGAAGAACATCGTGGGCGAAGGCGGCGGCCTCATCAACACCATCTGCACGCCGTCGCAGGTGGGCTGTACCCAGGAAGGCGCGCCGGTCTACAAGTACGACCCGGCCCAGGCCAAGAAGCTGCTGGCCGAGGCCGGCTATCCCAACGGCTTCGACATCGACATCGTGGCCTACCGCGAGCGCAACCAGACCGAAGCGATCATCAACTACCTGCAGGCGGTGGGCATACGCGCCAAGCTGAACTTCCTGCAGTACGCGGCCATGCGCGACATGATCCGCGCCGGCAAGGCCTCGCTCACGCACCAGACCTGGGGCTCCAACCTGGTCAACGACGTGTCGGCCTCCACGCCAGTCTACTTCTCGTTCGGCAACGACGACATCACCCGCGACCCGCAGGTGCGCGACCTGCTCGACAAGGGCGACCACACCATAGACGCCGAGGCCCGCAAGGCGGCCTACAAAGAGGCGCTGGACCTGATCGCCAAGAAGGCCTACGCGGTGCCGCTCTGGACGCTGCCGGCCTATTACGTCGCCACCAAGGACGTGAACTTCAAACCGTATTCGGATGAACTGGTGCGCTTCTGGGACATGAGCTGGAAGTAAGAGGCGCGCGCCGCCGGGCGGTTCCGGCGGCGCGCATCGCAGACGGAAGCGAAAGAGGCTGAGTCCTATGCTTTATTTCACGATCAGGCGCCTGGGCCTGGCGCTGCTGGTGGCGCTGACGGTTTCGATCCTGGCGTTCCTGCTGCTGCACCTGTCGGGCGACCCGGCGCTGGCGCTGGCCGGCGAAGGCGCGCGCCAGGCCGACATCGAAATGATCCGCAAGACCTACGGCCTGGACCGGCCGCTGGCCGTGCAGTATGCGGACTGGCTCTGGCACATCCTGCAGGGCGACTTCGGCACCTCGGTGTATTTCAAGACCGAGGCCGGGCCGCTGATCCTGTCCAAGCTGGAGACCACGCTGATGCTGGGCCTGGCCGCGCTGGGCTTCGCGCTGCTGGTGTCGATTCCGCTGGGCGTGCTGGCCGCGCTGTACAAGGACAGCCTGGTCGACCGTTTCTGCCTGGCCGTGGCGGTGCTGGGCCAGGCGCTGCCGAATTTCTTTTTCGCGCTGATCCTCATCATGCTGTTCTCGATCACGCTGCGCCTGCTGCCGGTCTCGGGCAGCGGCAGCTGGCAGCACTTCGTGATGCCGGCCATCGCGCTGGGCTATTACGTGGCGCCGGCCTTCATGCGGCTGATCCGCGCCGGCATGATCGAGGTGCTGGCCGCCGACTACATCCGCACCGCGCGGGCCAAGGGCCTGCCGGCGCGCAAGATCGTTTTCAAGCATGCGCTGCGCAACGCCATCGTGCCGGTGGTGGCGCTGGCGGCGGTGCAGCTGGGCTACCTGCTGGGCGGCTCGGTGGTCATCGAGACCATCTTCGCGCTGGACGGCCTGGGCTACCTGGCCTACCAGAGCATCACCTACAAGGACTATCCGGTGATGCAGCTGATCGTGCTGCTGCTGTCCGTGCTGTACGTGCTGCTGACGCTGGCCTCCGATATCGCCAACGCCTGGCTCGATCCGCGCATCCGGGTGTCCTGACATGAGCGCGCCCATCCTCACTCCCGCCGTGCCCGCCGCGCCCCCGGAACTGTCCGTCTCCGCCCTGCGCTGGCGGCGGCTGCGGCGCAACAAGGCGCTGCTGGCCGGCGGCGGCATCCTGCTGGCCATCGTGCTGATCGCGCTGCTGGCGCCATGGATCTCGCCGCACGATCCGTATTACCAGGACCTCGCCTACCGCACCGCGCCGCCGGTCTGGTATGCCAAGGGCACCTGGCTGCATCCGCTGGGCACCGACCAGCTGGGCCGCGACTATCTCTCGCGCCTGTTCTACGGCGCGCGCATCTCGCTGCTGATCGGCGTCGCCGTGGCGCTGATCTCCGGCCTGATCGGCACCGCCCTGGGCATGGCGGCCGGCTACTTCGGCGGCAAGACCGACATGGCCGTGTCCTTCCTCATCACCACCCGCCTGTCCATGCCCGTGATCCTGGTGGCGCTGGCCACGGTGGCCATCGTCGGCGGTTCGCTGTGGGTGGTGATCCTGGTGCTGGGGCTGCTCAAGTGGGACCGCTACGCGGTCGTCATGCGCAGCGCCACCCAGCAGGTCCGCTCGCTGGAATACGTGGCCGCGGCGCAGGCCGCCGGCGCCTCCACCTGGCGCATCGTGCGCGGCGAAGTGCTGCCCAACGTGGTGCCGCAGCTGATCGTGATCGCCACGCTGGAGGCGGCCAGCGCGATCCTGCTGGAGGCTTCGCTGTCGTTCCTGGGCCTGGGCGTGCAGCCGCCGCTGCCGTCCTGGGGCCTGATGATCTCGGAGGCCAAGGCCTATATGTTCTTCTCGTTCTGGCTGATCGCCATACCCGGCTCCGCGCTGGCGCTGCTGATCTTCGCCATCAACCTGGCCGGCGACGGGCTGCACCAGCTCCTCGCGCCGGAAGAGAGGTCCTGAGATGAGCGGCACGGATATCGTCCTCGACGTGCAGGGGCTGACCGTCGACATCGCCACGCCGCGCGGACCGCTGCATGCGGTGCGCGACGTGTCCTTCCAGGTCAGGCGCGGCGAAACGCTGTGCCTGGTCGGCGAATCGGGCTGCGGCAAGTCCATGACCTCGCTGGCCATCATGGGCCTGCTGCCCAAGGCCGCCCAGCGCCGCACGCGGCGCCTGGCCGTGCTGGGCGAGGATCTGTCGGCCGCCCGCGCGCGCCGCGTCAACGCGCTGCGCGGCAGCAAGATGGCGATGATCTTCCAGGAGCCCATGACGGCGCTCAACCCCGCCTACGCCATCGGCGACCAGCTGACCGAACACTATGTCCACCACTGCAAGGCGGGCCAGCGGCAGGCGCGCGACCGCGCGGTCGAATTGCTGGAGAAGGTCGGCATCGCCTCGGCCGCGCAGCGGCTGGGCCAGTATCCGCACCAGCTTTCCGGCGGGCTGCGCCAGCGCGTGATGATCGCGATGGCGCTGATGTGCGGGCCCGAACTGCTGATCGCCGACGAGCCCAGCACCGCGCTGGACGTCACCATCCAGGCGCAGATCCTGCGGCTGCTGGCCGAGCTGCAGGCCGAGCTGGGCATCGCCATGGTGCTGATCACCCACGACCTGGGCGTGGTCGCGCGCATCGCGCGGCAGGTGGCCGTCATGTACGCCGGCCAGATCGTCGAGGAAGGGCCGGTGGCCGAACTCTTCGCCGCGCCCCGCCATCCCTATACCCAGGGGCTGCTGGGCTGCATCCCCGTGCCCGGACGCACGCCGCCGGGCGCGGCGCTGGGCACCATCCCCGGCGTGGTGCCGGCGCTGGTGGGCGAGCTCGAAGGCTGCGCCTTTTTCGAACGCTGCCCCCATGCGCAGCCGCGCTGCCGCCAGGCGGTGCCGGTGCATGGCCTGGACACGGGGCAGCGCTGGCGCTGCGTGCTGCATCCAGAGGGAGGCCGGGCATGAGCGCGTTGCTGCAAGCCGAAGGCGTCAGCCGCCAGTTCTCGGTGCGCGCCGGCATGTTCCGCCCGCGCAGCACCCTGCACGCGGTCAACGGCGTGGACCTGGCGGTCGAGCGCGGCGCGGTGCTGGGCATCGTCGGCGAATCGGGCTGCGGCAAGTCCACGCTGGCCCGCATGCTGCTGGGGCTGACGCCGCCCACCGAGGGCGCGGTGCGGCTCGACGGCCAGGACATCCGCGGCCTGGACCGGCGCGCGCTGGCGCGCCGCGTGCAGCCGGTGTTCCAGGACCCGTACTCCTCGCTGAACCCGCGGCGCACCATCGCCTCCATCGTCTCGCTGCCGCTGGAAGTGCACGGCATCGCCAACCCCAGGCAGCACAAGGCCATCGAAATGCTGGAGCGCGTGGGCCTGCCGCCGCGCCTGGCGCACAACACGCCGGGGCAGTTGTCCGGCGGCCAGCGCCAGCGCGTGGCCATCGCGCGCGCGCTGGTCATGCATCCCGAAATCGTCATCTGCGACGAGCCCACCTCGGCCCTGGACGTGTCGGTGCAGGCCCAGATCCTGAACCTGCTGATGGACCTGCGGCGCGAATTCAACCTGACCTATGTCTTCATCAGCCACAACCTGGCCGTGGTGGAGCACATCGCCACCCATGTGGCCGTGATGTACCTGGGCCGGGTGGTGGAATCCGCCGCCACCGCCCGCCTGTTCCACGAGCCGCGCCATCCCTACACCCAGGCGCTGCTGGCCTCGGTGCTCACGCCCGAGCCGGGCCTGGGCATCCCCGACACGGGCCTGGGCCTATCCTTTCCCGATCCGCTGCGCCCGCCGGCGGGCTGCCCGTTCCACCCGCGCTGCCAGCATGCGATGGACCAGTGCAAGACCGAACGCCCCGCGCTGGCGCAGCGCGGGCAGGCCCTGGTGGCCTGCCATCTCTATCCTTCCGATCCCCAGCATGGAGCCCGCCCATCATGACCCGCGCAGACGCCCTCGCCCAGGCCCAGCAATGCTTCGATTCCGGCGCCTTCCGCGCGCTGCTGGCGCGCCGCCTGGCCATGCCCACCGAAAGCCAGAACCCCGAACGCGCGGCCGTGCTGGCCGACTACCTGGACGCCGAAATCCGGCCGGCCTTCGAAGCCCTGGGCTTCACCTGCCGCACGCTGACGCATCCCAAGGCGCTGGCGCCGTTCCTGTACGCCGAGCGCATCGAAGACCCCGCCCTGCCCACCGTGCTGGGCTACGGCCACGGCGACGTCATACGCGGGCTGGAGCGGGAATGGAAGCAAGGCCTGTCGCCCTGGGGCCTGACCGAATCCGAAGGCCGCTGGTACGGCCGCGGCATCGCCGACAACAAGGGCCAGCACAGCATCAATATGGAAGCGCTGCGGCTGGTGCTGGAGACGCGCGGCCGGCTGGGATTCAACGCCAAATACCTGATCGAGATGGGCGAGGAAACCGGCTCCATGGGCCTGCGGGAACTATGCGAAGCGCACCGCGATCTGCTCGCGGCCGACCTGCTCATCGCCTCCGACGGGCCGCGCCTGAGCGCCGAGCGGCCCACGGTATTCCTGGGCGCGCGCGGCAGCCTGAACTTCGACCTCAGCATCGAGGCGCGCGCCGGCGGCCATCATTCGGGCAACTGGGGCGGACTGATCTCCAACCCCGGCATCCAGCTGGCGCACGCGATTTCCACGCTGGTCTCGCCCACCGGCCAGATCCGCGTGCCGGAATGGGTGCCCGCGGAACTGCCGCCGGCGGTGCGCCGCGCCCTGGCCGACTGCCAGGTCGACGGCGGCGCCGACGGCCCGGAGATCGAACCCGGCTGGGGCGAGCCCGGCCTGTCGCCGGCCGAACGCGTGTTCGGCTGGTGCTCGTTCGAAGTGCTGGCCTACAAGACCGGCAACCCCGACACCCCCGTCAACGCCATCCCGCCGCGCGCCTGGGCGCGCTGCCAGCTGCGCTTCGTGGTCGGCGTGGACCCCGACGAACTCATCCCCGCCCTGCGCCGCCACCTGGACCGCCAGGGCTTTCCCATGGTCCAGATCGCGCTCACCCGCGAAAGCATGTTCCGCGCCACCCGCATCGACCCGGAAGACCCGTGGGTGCGCTGGGCGGTGGAATCGCTGGAGCGCACCGCCGGCGTCAAGGCCGCGGTGCTGCCCAACCTGGGCGGCTCGCTGCCCAACGACATCTTCACCGACGTGCTGGGCCTGCGCACGATCTGGGTGCCGCATTCCTATCCGGGCTGCTCCCAGCACGCGCCCAACGAACACCTGCCGCCGGAGCTGCTGCGCCAGGCGCTCGGATTGATGACGGGACTGTACTGGGACCTCGGCGCGGGCGGCACGCCGGCGCTGGCGCGCTGAACTCAGGGCGCGGACCGCGCCGCCGCCAGCGGCTGGACTGCCAGGCGCAGGCCCATCGCCTTGAGTATGGCGATCAGGCTGTCCGACGAAGTGTGAGCATTTCGTCCAGCCGGCGCGCTCCCCGCGGCCGTCCACGGACGAAAAAAAAGCCTCCTGCTAGGAGGCGGGCTGGGGCGGCAGCCGTATTCGCATGCCTTCCAGCAGCAGGTCCGTGATGAAGTCCGCCAGGCGCTCGCGCTGTTCGGCGTCGGGGGTCTGGCGGGTGAAGCGTTCGATGATGCCCATGAGCGACTGCGCGAACCAGTCGGCGCGCGGCTGCGTGCGCAGCAGGCCCGCCTGCTGCTCGGCCCGCACGTTGTCGGCAAGCATCGCCACCAGTTCGTCCTTCAGGGCCTCGGCCGACGCCGCCTGGAAGAAGCCGATGCGGGTCAGGTTGGGATCTTCCTGCAGGATGTCCAGCAGCCCGCCCACGCCCTGGCGGATGCGGCCGGCCAGTTCGGCCTCGGGCAGGTCGTCCGGCAGGCGCGCCTGGCCGATGGCCTGGCGCAAGCGCTGCATGAACATGTCCACCAGCTCGTCGTACGCGGCCTGCTTGCTGCTGAAGTACTGGTAGAAGACCGGCTGCGTCACGCCGGCGCGGGCGACGATGTCGCTGATCCGGGTGTGCTGGAACCCGCGTTGCGCGAACTCCGCCGCCGCGACCGCCAGAAGCTGCAGCCGGGTGCGCTTGCCTTTGGTGAGACGCTCGTCTTGCGACGCAGGAGAAGGTGGTAACGTGATCATCGCGAGAAAATACTACCTATCAACAGTTTTAGCCACTGCCAACCCCCTACCGGACCGCCGTCCGGCCAGCCGATGAGATTGCCGTTACGCATCCTGCCCGCCGCCCCCGTTCTTGCCCTCGCGCTCGCCAGCGCCGGCTGCGTTCCCTACCCCGTCTACAAGACCCTGCAACCCGAAGCGCGCCTTACCGTGCTGGACGAGGCCGAGCGGCCCGTGGCGGATGCCCGCGTGGTGCTGATAAGCAGCGCATACCCCTACGGCCGCGAACGCTTTCGCAACGAAACGCGCAGCGCCGCCGACGGCGCGGCGGCGTTTCCCGCGATCCGCGAATGGCGCGCGGAATCGATGATGCTGCACGGCGCGCAGACCTACTTCTGGAACTGGTGCGTGGAAAAAACCGGCTATGAAACCTACGAAACCATGAACCGCGAGCCTGACGGTTTCGAGCCGCGCGCGCAGGTGCGCCTGCGGGCCGGCGAGTCGCGCTCATGCAACAGCGCGCAACCGCCCCTGACGCCGCGCCCGCAGCCCTGAAACGGCTTGAAATCCCGGTAGCGCTTGCGACAACCCGTGACGCCCGCGCAGCAGTAAAGTATTGATGTTGCCTCTTGCCGCGCGCCATGCCGGCCGGGGCGATCCAGGAGCAGAATCATGAATCGGTTTTCGGTCCGCGCCACGGCGCTGGCCTTGGCGCTGGCGGTGGTCAGCGCGCCCGCGCTGGCCGGCGGCAGGCACGGCGGCGGTTATTGGGGCGGCGGCCACCACGGCGGCTATGGCGGCTACGGCGGCGGTTATCACCACTATCACGGCGGCGGCGGAAGCAGCTCCGACGGCTGGTGGGTGGGCGGCGCGTTCGCGCTGGCCGCGATCGGCCTGCTGCTGGCGGCGGACTCGGGGCCTTCCTACGCGCAGGCCGGCGTCTATGCGCCGGGCGTGGGCTATACCGCCCCGCCGGTCTACGGCGCGCCGACCTATCCGGACTCCGTGTACGAGACGCCGCAATATCAGCCTCCCGAGCCGCAATACATCCCGCCGCCGCAATACGAACAGGCCGCGCCCATGGGCTCGCCCCAGGCCGGCGCCAGCAGCGATTGCCAGCGCTGGGCCATGAACCAGAGCGGCTACGACCCGGCGCACATCTCGCAATGGACCACGCAGGTCTCGGTGGACACCTACAACCGCATGCTGCAATCCTGCATGGCAGCGGGCCGCGAGTACACCAACTAGGTTGCCAATCCCGCAGCCAGCGCCAGCGCGCGCTGCAAAAACGCAGACTGGTCATCCTTGCGGTAGCTCACGATCACCGGCGACACGAACGCATCGCCTTCGATCCGCACGTGGGCCACGTCCTGCCGTTGTAAGCGCTGCACCGAGGCCGGCACCACTGACACGCCCACGCCCGCGGCCACCAGGCCTATCGCGGTCTGCAGCTCGTTGGCCTCCTGTTCGACCTGCAGCGCGTAGCCCGCGGCGCGGAATAGCCCCAGCACATGGTCCGCAAAGTTCGGCCGCGGCCGCGCCGGATACAGCACGAACGGTTCCTGCGCCAGGCGTTGCGCCGACACGCTGCCCATCGCCGCCAATGGATGATGCAGCGGCACGGCGGCCATCAATGGTTCGGTCATCAGCACCCGGCGTTCGATCGCCGGATCATCCAGCAGGATCCGGCCGATACCTAGATCGATGCGCCCTGTTTTTAGCGCTTCCAATTGCGGCAGCGTGGTCATTTCCGCCAAGCCGACGTCCACCTTGGGATCGGCGCTGCGCAATTGGCGGATCAGCTCGGGCACGAAGCCATACAGGGTAGACGGAACAAAACCGATGCCGAACCAGCGTCGCTGCGTTTGCCCCAGACGGCGCGTGCCTTCCAGCACTTCTTCCAGCCGGGCGGTCAACAGCCGCGATTGCTCCAGCAGGAAGCGCCCGGCTTCCGTCAGCCGCAAGGCGCGGGTAGTGCGTTCGAACAGTTGCACCCCCAGTTCTTCCTCGAACTGGCGGATCTGACGGCTCAGCGGCGGCTGGGCAATATGCAGCCGGGCGGCGGCACGCGTGAAGCTCCCCTCTTCCGCCACTGCCTGGAAGTATCTTAGGTGTCTGAGTTGCATGGCATATTTATACCCAATAGATATCAATAGGAAGCCATATAGTCTTGGACTCAAGCGGAAAGCGCAAGTCATACTGCCCCTGTCATGTCATTTCTGATAATAAAAGTATGAATCTGCCAAGCATTCTCTCGGTTCAGGCCATTCTGGTGGATCTGCCCACCATCCGCGCCCATCAACTGGCCATGGCGGTCATGCAGCGGCAAACGCTCGTGATCGTGCGCCTGACGTGCAGCGACGGCATCGAAGGCATCGGTGAAGCCACCACCATTGGCGGCCTGTCTTACGGTGAAGAGAGCCCCGAAGGCATCAAGCTGGCAATCGATACCTATCTGGCTCCGGCACTGACCGGCCTGGACGCCACCAACATCCACGCGGCCATGCAGCACCTGGAAAAGGTGGCCCGCGGCAATCGCTTCGCCAAGTCCGCATTGGAAACCGCGCTGCTGGACGCCCAGGGCAAGCGGCTGAACGTGCCGGTTTCGACCCTGCTGGGCGGCGCCGTGCGCCCCCGTCTGCCGGTGCTCTGGACGCTGGCCAGCGGCGATACCGCCCGTGACATCGAGGAAGCCGAGTCGCTGCTGCAAAGCCGCCGCCACAATACGTTCAAACTGAAGGTGGGCCGCCGCGCCGTGTCGCAAGACGTGGCGCACGTGTCGCGCATCAAGCAGGCGCTGGGCGACCGCGCCCGCGTGACGGTGGACGTGAACCAGGCCTGGAACGAGGCCGATGCGGCCGGCGCCATCGCGCGGCTGGAAGCGGCGGGCGTGGACCTGATCGAACAACCCATAGCCCGCGCCAACCTGGCCGGGATGGCCCGGCTGGCCGCGCGCTTCGTCGTCCCGATCATGGCGGACGAAGCCGTAAATGGCCCGGAAGACGCGCTGGACATCGCGCGCCAAGGCGCGGCCGACGTGCTGGCGTTGAAGATCGCCAAGTCGGGCGGCCTGCACGAGATGCTGCGCACTGCGGCGGTGGGCGATGCCGCCGGCATGTCGCTATACGGCGGCACGATGCTGGAAGGCTCGGTGGGATCGATCGCGTCGGCGCACGGCTTTGCCTGCCTGCCGCGCCTGTCTTGGGGCACCGAACTGTTCGGCCCGCTGCTGCTGAAGGACGACATCGTCGTCAATCCGCCGCGCTACGCCGATTTCGAACTGGAACTTCCCGACGGCCCCGGCCTGGGGCTGACGCTGGACGAAGACAAGCTGAATTTCTACCGGCGGGACCGCTGACGGACCGCAGACACGCGACATCCGGCCGCGCCCGCCTCGAAGGGCGCACCCACAATAATTCATGCACTACGGAGACGACCATGCGCCACCTGTTCAAACCCTTTGCCCGCGCCATCCTGGCCCTATCGCTCTTGGGCGGCGCGTCCGCCGCGCTGGCCGACGGCTACCCTGACCGTCCGGTCAAATGGATCGTGCCCTTCCCGCCGGGAGGCGCCATGGACAGCATCGCCCGCACGCTGGGCGAATCCATGGGCAAGCAGCTGAACACGTCAGTCATCGTCGAGAATCGCGCCGGCGCGGGCGGCAACATTGGCGCGGCCTCGGTCGCGCGCGCCAAGCCCGACGGCTACACGATCCTGATCGTGGCCAACGGCATGGCCGTCAACCCGGCGCTGTACGCCGACCTGAACTACGACCCCATCAAGGACTTCGCACCTATCTCGCTCTTGGCCGTGGTGCCCAACGTACTGGTCACCAATCCGGCCCGCACCGGCGCGACCAGCGTGCAGGACGTGATCGCCAAGGCGAAAGCCCGGCCCGGCCACTACACCTACGCCTCGGCCGGCGTGGGCACGTCGATCCATCTGGCGGGCGAACTCTTCGTATCGATGACGGGCGTCGACATGCTGCACGTGCCCTACAAGGGCAGCGGCCCGGCCGTGGCGGATTTGCTGGGCGGCCAGGTGGACTACATGTTCGACAGCATCACGTCCGCCAAGCCGCACATCGTCAGCGGCAAGCTGCGCGCGCTGGCCGTCACCACGGCCAAGCGCTCCGCCGCCCTGCCTGACGTGCCGACCCTGCGGGAAGCCGGCGTGCCGGGCTACGAACTGATGCCCTGGTTCGCGGCGTTCGCCCCCGCCGGCACCCCGCCGGAAGTGGTGGCCAGGCTGAACGAAGCCATGCGCAATGCGTTAGTGGAACCGAAGGTGAAGGCAACCCTGGATTCGATCGGCGCGGAGTCTATCGGAAGCAGCCCGGACGCACTGCGCGACCATCTGGCCAAGGAAACCACACAGTGGAAGGCCCTGGTCAAGGAACGCAACATCAAGATCAACTGATGCACCGGGGCAGGCCCTGCGGCGACGGCTGCGGGCGCCGACACCTACAACCGCATGCTGCAATCCTGCATGACCGACCGCGGAACGGCGCGCTAAGCGCCGTCGCCCGCCTCCAGGCGCGCCAGCCAGTCCCGGGCTTCGCGCCACTGGTGTTCGCTGAACACGCGCACGCCCGCCTGCGCAAGCAGTTCGGCCGTCACGCCCGAGCCGGGGATCTTGTTGCCGGCGAAATGGCCGTCGTACACATAACCGCTGCCGCAGGACGGGCTGCCCTCCTTGAGCACCGCGACCCGGATGGCGTGGCGGCGCGCGGCCGCCAGCGCTTCGCGCGCGCCTTGCACGAAGGGCGCGGTCACGTCCTCTCCCGACACCGCCACGATGCGGGCGCGGCCGGCCAGCACCGTCGCCGCCGCGGCGCCCGGCTCGATCTCGGCGGGCGAACGCGGCACGGGCAGGCCGCCGGCGACCTCGGGACAGACAGCCACCACGCGGCCCTGCTTTAGCCAGCGCGCCAGCACCGCGTTGTCGTGCGAGACGGCGCGCGCGTCGTAGCGCACCGGCTTGCCCAGCAGGCAGGAACTGACCAGCACGTATTCCATACGCAGTTCCGGCAGGCTCAGGAGGATTCCTCGGCCGCCTTGCGCGTCCGCCGCGGGGCGGCGGTCTTGCGGGCCGTCTTGCGCGCGGGCTTGGCGGCCGGCTCGGCCTCGGCAGGCGCGGCGGCCGCGGGTTCGGCGGCGGTCGCTTGCGCCTTGGCCTCGGCGGCCTTGGGCGTGGTCTTGCGGGCGCCGCGGGCGCGCTTGGCGGGGGCTGGCGCGGGTTCCGCCGCCGGCTCTTCGATCTGCGGCGACGGCTTGACGAAGGTCCATTCCGTCACGTCGACCACGGGCGGCGGTGCGGCCACGGCCATAGGCTGGCGCTGCGGCGGAGCGGGCTTGGGGATGGGCGGCAGTTGCGCGGCGACGGCAGGGGGCGCCGCGTCGGCCGGCCTGGGGGCCTCCGGCTGCGCATAGGCCTCGGCCGCAGCCGGGGCGGATTCTTCGCGCGGGGCGGCGTCGGGCTTCTGGCCCGCGCCCCGGCCGGACGTCTTGCGCCCGCCCCGTGCATTGCGGGCCGGCCTGGCGCCGGCGGCTTCCGGCGCCGCGGCGGCGGACGGCGCTTCGGCGGCGTCGCTGGCTTGCGCGCGCGCCGCAGGACGCCCGGCCGGCTCGCCGCCGGCGCTGTCGCGGTACACATAAGTGCCGGATTTTTCCTCGCGGCCCACTTCCAGGAAACCGCGCGACTGCGCCTCTTCCAGCAGGTTGCCGAAGGCCCGGAAGCCGTAGTAGGACTCGTTGAAATCCGGCTTGCGGCGCTTGAGCGCGTCCTTCAGCGCCGAGGCCCAGATCTTGCCGCTGTCGCCGCGCTCGGCCACCAGCGCCTCGAAGGTCTCGACCACCATCTCGACGGCCTGGGTCCGGCGCGCCTCCTGCTCTTCCTTGCGGCGGCGCTCCTCGTCGGGCGTGCGGCGCTGGCCGCCGTTGGCGCCGCGGTTGTCGCGGCGGGCCTCGGCGGCGCGCTGTCCTTCGCGCGCCAGGTCGTCATAGAAAATGAATTCGTCGCAGTTGGCGATCAGCAGGTCGGAGGTGGACTGCTTCACGCCCACGCCGATCACCTTTTTGTCGTTCTCGCGCAGCTTGGACACCAGCGGCGAAAAATCGGAGTCGCCGCTGATGATCACGAAGGTGTTGACGTGCGACTTGGTGTAGCAGAAGTCCAGCGCGTCCACCACCAGCCGGATGTCGGCCGAATTCTTGCCCGACTGGCGCACGTGCGGGATCTCGATCAGCTCGAAATTGGCCTCGTGCATGGGAGCCTTGAATTCCTTGTAGCGCTCCCAGTCGCAATAGGCCTTCTTGACGACGATGCTGCCCTTGAGCAGCAGGCGTTCCAGCACGGGCCGGATGTCGAACTTGTGGAATTTGGTGTCGCGCACGCCCAGCGCCACGTTCTCGAAATCACAGAAAAGCGCCATGCTGACGCTTTCGTTGGGGTTGTTCATGTTTTGCTCCAGTTCGGCGGCGGCCGCCGGGCGAGGCGCCGCCAGATGCCGCTCATGATATACATATCCGCCGGTCCGCCCCCATTTTGACGGATCGCCAGGCAGCCCGGGCGCGCAGGCCAAGCCGATGCTTACGGCCTATTTCGCCCCGCTTTCCGGCCGATTGAGCGGCGCCGGTCCTGGCTAGAATTTCCCGAAATTCCGGCACTCCGCGCGCGGAGCGCCTTCGTTATCGGGCAAGATCCATGAATCCGTCTACCCTCATCGGCGCCGCCGTCGGCCTGTTCACCCTGGTCATCGTGGTGGCCCTGGCGGCCACCGACCCCAGCCTCTACATCAACCTGCCCGGGCTGGCCATCGTGCTGGGCGGCACCTGCGCGGCGCTGTTCATCGCCTATCCGCTGTCCGAAGTGGTGCGGATCTTCAAGCTGGTGCGCACCGTGTTCCGCAACGACCAGCACGACCAGCAGCGCGACATCGACGAACTGGTGACCATGGCCCAGCTCTGGATGAACACCGACGTGCGCAAGGTCGAAGAGGCGCTGAAAAAAGTCTCCAATCCCTTCCTGCGCACCGGCGTGCAGCTCATCATCGACAATACGCCGGAAGACCAGATCATCGAACTGCTGCAATGGCGCGTGGCGCGCCTGCGCGCCCGCGAACAGGCCGAAGCGCAGATGTTCCGCGTCATGGCCACCTTCGCGCCCGCCTTCGGCATGCTGGGCACCCTGGTCGGGCTGATCAACCTGATGTCGGTGCTGGGCGACGGCAGCATCCAGACCATCGGCCAGCAGCTGGCCATCGGCCTGATGACCACCTTCTACGGCATCCTGCTGGCCAACCTGGTGTGCAAGCCCATCGCCCTGAAACTGGAGCGCCGCACCGCGCGCCGCGTCGAATCCATGAACATGGTGTTGCAAGGCATCGCCATGATGTGCGAGAAGCGCGGCCCCGCCGTCGTGCGCGAAACGCTCAATTCCTTCGTCATGCACATCGAAGACGAAATCCATGACGGCGGCCTGCAGGAGCCGGCCCAGCCCAAGGCCGACGGCGCGGCCAAGCCCGCCGTCCGTTCCGTACCCCTGGCCCGCCCGGCCGCCGCGCGCCAATGAGCCTGATCTCGCCCACCCTGGCCGAGCGGATCGAGCAGGCCCGCCAGGCCGAGCTGCGCGCCCGCAAGGCGGCCGCCGGCGGCGCCTGGCGCCAGGGCAGAAGCGGCCGCCAGGACCGCTACGCCCGCTGGCACGTCGAGGACAACGTAGAACCGGAATCCGAACACTGGCTGCTCAGCTACCTGGATCTGATCACGCTGCTGCTGGCGCTGCTGGTCGTGCTGCTGGCGCTGACCCGCCTGCAGGGCCTGGCTTTCTTCGGCAACGAGCAGCCGGTGCAACTGGTCGGCTCGCTGGCCGCCAGCGGCCTGCCGGCCTATGAAGGCGAATATTCCGAATTCGACGCCGTGGCCATCCCGGCCAGCTGGGCAGAGCCGCCGGCCCCGGCCGCGCCGCCCGCGGCCGCCGTGGCCGACGCCGCGCCCGAGCAGGAAGGCGAGATCGTGGCCGAAGCCGCGCCGCCGCTGCGCGCGCCGTCCAAGGAATCGCTGGGCCTGGCCGACCTGGGCAACTCGGTCGACGTCATCATCAACGAACAATCGGTCAGCTTCCGCATCAGCAACGAACTGCTGTTCCCGTCCGGCCAGGCCACCCTCAGCCCGGCCGGGCTGGACGTCATCAAGCGCCTGGCCGGCATCCTCAACAAAAACGATTACCAGGTGTCCGTCGAAGGCCATAGCGACCCGGTGCCCATCCAGACCCGGCAGTTCGCCTCGAACTGGGAACTGTCCAGCAGCCGCGCCACCAGCGTGCTGCGCGAACTGGTACGCGACGGCGTCGCGCCGCAGCGCCTGCGCGCGGTCGGCTACGCCGAAACCCGCCCGCTCGAATCCAACGACACCGCCGCGGGCCGCGCCGCCAACCGGCGCGTGGAACTGATCATGGACATCACCGCGCCGCAGAAGGCGGCGCAGGGTCCCGCCGCGCCGCGTTCCTGAGCCGCCGTCCTCAATGGCGGTGGCGGCCGTAAGAGCGATGGTGGCCGCGATAGCCGCCATCGCCGCGATAGCCGGCGCGCCGGTACGAATGATGGTCGCGGCCGCGGTCGCGGTCCCAGTGGCGTCGGCCGCCGCGGCGGTGGTCGTTATCGTCCGTCAGCACATTGCCCAGCACCCCGCCGGCCGCCGCGCCGCCCAAGGTGACCCAGGGATCGCCATCCGACAGCAACGCACCCGCCACGCCGCCCAGTCCGGCGCCGATGACGGTGTTGCGTGTCTCGCGGTCGGCCAGCGCCGTGGCGCTGACGCCCAGCGCCAGCGCGCCCGCAAGTACCGCTTGAATCAGTCGTTTGGTGATGGCCATGATTATTCTCCTGTAGCCGGCGTCCCCGCCCCACGGGGATCGCACGATCGGGACCCAAATTAGCATCGCCGCCGTGTGTCAGTCCTGCTGGCTGGGATACCGGGTGTATAAGCTGTTTCAGTCGCTTTCCAGCGCCTAAACTGGACAAATGCCGCCCGCCACGCCCAAACCCATGGCCCCCGCCCTGCTGCGCCGCCTGCTGCGCGCCAAGGACCGCATCGACGCCGCCTCGCACGAGGCCTGGCCGGTCGAGCGTCTGGCCGCGGTGGCAGGCGTCACCGAAGCGCATTTCGCCCGCAGCTTCAAACAGGCCTTCGGCCTGCCGCCGCACCGCTATCTGCTGACCCGGCGCATCGAACGCGCGACGGCCCTGCTGCGCGACACCGCGCTCAGCATTACCGACGTCGCCTACGCCAGCGGCTGGGAGAGTCTGGGCAGCTTCGGCCGCGTGTTTCGCGACGTGACCGGCCACAGCCCCGGCGCCGTGCGCCGCCAGGCCCGGACTTCGCAGGAACAGCTCGCCCCGGTGCCGGCCTGTATTCTGAAAGCCGCGTTGCGGCCTGAACTCGAAACCGCAGTTTTGGAGAAGCGCCGCCGCAAGAGCAGGACTACATTGCCCACACCAACCCAGGAGGTCTAATGAATCCAGGAATCAATGTGGTGGGCCTGTACGTCGACGACCAGGACGAGGCGCTCGCCTTCTATGTCGGCAAGCTCGGTTTCAAGGTCCATACCGACGTGCAGAACGGGCCGTACCGATGGCTGACGGTCCAGCATCCCGACCAGCCCTCTTTCCAGCTCGGCCTGTTCAGGCCCGGCCCGCCGGTGCACGACGACACCACCACGCAAACCCTGCTCGCCGTGGTCGCCAAGGGTGCCATGCCGCCCCTGGTCCTGCACGTTTCCGATTGTCGCGCGCAATATGCCCGGCTGAAGACCGCCGGGGTCGAATTCACTCAGGAGCCGATGGAGCGCTACGGCAGCATCGACGCGGGCTTTCGCGATCCCGCCGGCAATGGCTGGAAAATGATCCAGGCGCCACGAACCTGAGCACGTACCCGCCGAGGTCCAGCACCGGACCTCCTTGCAGGACGGCCAGCCCAATCCGGCTGCGAAAACAATGGCGAAACCGCCGCGATCGGCGGTAATCTGGCGGACCCGATCCGTCGTCCGTCCAGGAAGCTCCCATGTCGTACCTGCTATTGATCGTCGAACCGGCGGGCCAGCGCGCCCGGCGCACGCCCGAGGAAGGCCGCGAGGCCTATGCGCAGATGGTCGGCTATGCCGAGGACCTGCAGGCGCGCGGCCTGCTGGTGCGCGCGGAGTCGCTCAAGTCGGATTCGGAGGCGGTGCGCCTGCAGATCCGCGACGGCGAGCGCTCCCTGCTCGACGGCCCCTATGCCGAGGCCAAGGAGATGATCGGGGGATTCTTCCTGCTGAGCTGCGAGACGCGCGAGGAAGCGCTGGCGCTGGCGGCGCAGTGCCCGGCCGCGCAATGGGCCACGGTGGAGGTGCGCGAGCTGGGCCCCTGCTTCATGTAGCCGCCGTGGCCCGGCTTCAGCAGTTGCCTTTCTTGGCCTGTCCCGGCGGACAGAAACCGCCGCCGCCGCCGCCGTAGCCGCCGTGAGGATCGACGATCACCGCGCCGTCGGGCGTATAGACGGCGCAGCCTGACAACAGGGCCGCCATCAAGGCAAAGCTGCAAAGGATTTTCATATCTGTATTCAAAGTTGTGGACGCCTGCGAGTGTAGGCAGGCGCGCTGCAACCAGGGCTGAGTGTTCGTAACAATCTGCTGGTTGTGTTGCGCCGCCGTCCCGCAGACCTGGGACTTACCCTAGGTTTTTCGCACGGATGTCGATCCGGCGCCGCGTCGTTCGTCGTGCCTGTACAAGCCCGGAAAAACACGACGGGCTGTGATTTCCGAACCCAGGAGATTCAGGAATGCGATTCATGATCCTAGTGCGGGCCACGCCCGACAGCGAAGCCGGCGTCATGCCGCCCGAAAGCATGTTCGCCGCGATGACGACCTATCACGAAGCCCTGGCCAAGGCGGGCGTGCTGCTCGACGCCAACGGCCTGCAGCCCTCCTCGCGCGGCTGGCGGGTGCATTACGACCACGGCCAGCGCTCGGTGATCGACGGCCCGTTCGCCGACACCAAGGAGCTGATCGCCGGCTACACCATGATCCAGGCGCGCTCGCGCGAAGAGGCCATGCAATGGGCCTTGCGCTTTCCCGAGCCTTTTCCCGACCAGCCCTGCTCCATCGAAGTGCGCCAGATGTACGAGCTGGACGAACTCGGCCCCAGCGAATCGATCGAACGGTTCCGGCGCCTGCCGGCCATCAGCCGCTGACAGCCATCGCTCTTGCACCGATCCCAAGCCGACGCACCGGAAACCCACATCATGCCCAAACAGATCTTCGTCAATCTGCCCATCGCCGACATGCAGAAATCGCAGGCTTTCTTCAAGAGCCTGGGCTTTTCCTTCAATCCCCAGTTCACCAACGACCAGGGCGCCTGCATGGTCGTCAGCGACGACATCTACGTCATGCTGCTGGTGACCGACTTCTTCCAGACCTTCACCGGCAAGCCGGTGGCCGACGCCAACAAGAGCACCGAAGTCCTGATCGCGCTGTCCTGCGACAGCCGCGCCGAGGTCGACGACCTGGTGGCGCGCGCGCTGGCCGCCGGCGGCAGCGCGCCGCGCCAGCCGCAGGACCACGGCTTCATGTACGCGCACGGCTTCGAAGACCTGGACGGCCACATCTGGGAGCTGGTGTACATGGTGCCCGGCGAGATGCCCGAAGCATGACGACGCAGGCGGCCACGCATCGCGCCATCGAGGCGGTCTGGCGGATCGAAGCCGCCAGCGTCATCGCCGGCGTCGCGCGCCTGGTGCGCGACGTCGGCCTGGCCGAAGAACTGGCGCAGGATGCCCTGGTCGCCGCCCTGGAACGCTGGCCCGAGACCGGCGTGCCCGACAACCCGGGAGCGTGGCTGATGACCACCGCCAAGAACCGCGCCCGCGACCGCTTGCGGCTGGACGCGCTGCATACGCGCAAGCACGAGCAGATCGGCCGCGAGCTGGAGGCCCTGCAGGCCGACGTGGAGCCGGATTTCGTCGACGCGCTGGACGCCGCGCGCCAGGACGACATCGGCGACGATCTGCTGCGCCTGATCTTCACCGCCTGTCATCCGCTGCTGTCGACCGAGGCCCGCGTGGCGCTGACGCTGCGCCTGCTGGGCGGGCTGTCTACGGCCGAGATCGCGCGCGCCTTCCTGGCCTCGGAGTCCACCATCGCGCAGCGCATCGTGCGCGCCAAGCGCAGCCTCTCGGCCGCCAACGTGCCGTTCGAAGTGCCGCGGGCGCACGAGCGCGCGCCGCGCCTGGCCTCGGTGCTGGAGGTCATCTACCTGATCTTCAACGAAGGCTATTCGGCCACCTCGGGCGATGACTGGACCCGCCCCGCCCTGTGCGACGAAGCGTTGCGCCTGGGCCGCGTGCTGGCCGAGCTGGCGTCCGGGGAAAGCGAGGTGCACGGGCTGGTCGCGCTGATGGAACTGCAGGCCTCGCGCCTGTGCGCGCGCGCCGACGCGCAGGGCCGTCCCGTGCTGCTGATGGACCAGGACCGCGCCCGCTGGGACCGCTTGCTGATCCGCCGCGGGCTGGCGGCGCTGGACCGCGCCGACGCGCTGGGCGGGGCACGCGGCCCCTACGCGCTGCAGGCCGCGCTGGCGGCCTGCCATGCCCGCGCCCGCACGCCCGAAGACACCGACTGGCAGCGCATCGTGGCGCTGTACGACGCGCTGGCGCAGGCGCAGCCCTCGCCGGTGGTGGAACTGAACCGCGCCGTCGCCGTGGGCATGGCCTTCGGCCCGCAGGCCGGACTGGACCTGGCCGACCGGCTGGCGCAGGACCCGGCGCTGGCCAATTACCATTGGCTGCCCAGCGTGCGCGCCGACCTGCTGGCCAGGCTGGGCCGCCGCGCCGAGGCCCGCGCCGAATTCGAACGCGCCGCCGGCATGACGCGCAATGCCCGCGAACGCGCATTGCTGCTGGAACGCGCCAACCAGATGGATTCGCAGACATGAAGCGCGACGCCATCGCGGCGTCCTAGATCCGGTCCGGCCCGCTGGCGCCCTGTACGCGCGATGGATACCGTTTGCGTCGATACCGCAACGCGTCACTGTCCGATCATGGCGATCCAGTCCTTCCGGTGTGCAGACACGCAGGCCCTGTTCGAGCTGCGGCGGGTCCCCAGGTGGGTCAACGCCGAAGCCCCTGCGCTCAAGAAGCTGCGCCTGCTGCATGCGGCGCGCCAGCTCGTGGACCTGCGCACCCCGCCTGGCAATCGTCTGGAATACCTGAAAGACGGCAAGCGCGCCGGGCGGCACAGCATACGCATCAACGACCAATGGCGCATCTGCTTCGTCTGGACCGCCGACGGCCCCGCCGACGTCGAGATCTTCGATTACCACTGACCCGGGACCGGCCGGCCCGAGCCATCCACGCACCGCTACAGCAGTTCCGGCAGACGGCGCAGGTCGTCGATGACCTCGCTGGCGCCTTCGTCCAGCAGCCGCTGGCGTTGCCCGGGACCGTTGTGCGAGGCGCCGACGTAGCCGATGGCGCGCATGCGCGCAGCCCGCGCGGCGCGCACGCCGGCCACGCTGTCTTCCACCACCACGCAATCCAGGATTGCCGCGCGCATCTGCCGGGCCGCGAACAGGAACACGTCCGGCGCCGGCTTGCCGCGCGCCACCTGCGCCACGCTGAAGACATTGGGCGCGAACGCGTCCCACAGGCCCACCATCCTCAAGGCCGCCTCCAGCTTGGCGGGCTGGCTGCTGGAAGCCACGCACAGCTGCATGCCGCGCTCGCGCAGCGCCGCCACCGTTTCGGCCGCGCCGGGCAGCGCGCGCAGTTCCTGGCGGAAGGTGGCCTGCAGGCGGTCGGCGTACTGCCGCGCGAACCCGTCGGGCAGGCGGCGTTCGCTTTCCTGCTGCAGGGTCTGCCACATGTCCGCGTCGGGAATCCCGGCGAAGCGGCGCGCGGCCTCTTCGGGCGTGATGGCGATGCCGTGCGCGGCCAGCGCCTGCGACTGGGCGCGCGCCGCGATGACCTCGCTATCGATCAGGACGCCGTCGCAGTCGAAGATGACCAGGCGGGGGGCAGGCGTATGCATAGTGGCTCCGTGGGAAACAAGCCCCCATGATAGGCCGGCGGCATGACGCCGCAAGGTCGGCCGCGCGCGCCTACAGCCCCACGCCGCGCAGGCGCCGCAAACGCCACGCCAGCGCCACGCCGCCCAGCCCAGCCGCCGCCACGATGAACGAGGCGGACGTCCAGCCGTAGCGGTCGATCGCGCCGCCCACCGCCAGCGGCCCGATCACCTGGCCGAGGTTGCTGCCCTGCATCACCAGCCCCACCGACGCCGCCGCCAGGCCGGCGCGCGGCGCCAGCGTGGGCGCGGTGCCCAGCAGGGTGGCCGGTATCAGCCCGCCCACCGCCGAGAACAGCACGCACAGCAGAAAGGTCGGCATCGCCGGCAACACCGAGCGGAAGATGAGCAGCGCCACCGCGCCCATCGCCACGCTGGCGCAGACGATCAGCGTGGAACGCCGCCAGCCGCGCGCCAGCAGCACGCCGGCGCCCAGGTTGCCGATCACGTTGGCGGCGCTGGCGATGGCGCTGTAGACGCCGGCCGTGGCCAGCGACAGGCCCAGCTGCTCGGTCAGCAGCACCGGCAGGAAGGTGAACAGCGCGAAGAACATCAGGCTGTAGAGCGTGAACGTCAGCGCCAGCAGGCGCGGGCCGGGCGCGCCCAGGGTGTCCGCCGTGTCCTGGCGCAGGCTGCGCCAGGATAGGCTGGCCCCGCCCGGCGTGGCCGGGGCCAGCGCCGCGACGCTCGCCAGCGACACGACCACCGCCGCGCTGGCGCACCACCAGTAGCCGCGCCAGTCGCCGAAGGCCTGCGAGGCCAGCATCGCGATGGCCATGCCCGCCGGCATATAACAGCTCCACAGCGCGAACGCGATATCGCGGTTCGAGGCCGACACCATGCGCTGCAAGGCCGCCGGGCCCGCCACCGAAATCATCAGGAATCCCAGCCCTTCCATGACGCGCGACGCCAGCAGCAGGCCGTAGGCCGGCGCCATCGCGCCCAGCGCCGCGCCCACGGCCGTGGCCGCCAGCCCGGCCAGCAGCATGCGACGCGCGCCGTAGCGGCCGATGACGCCGCCGGCCGCGATGCCGCCGAACATGCCCAGCACGGAGAACACCGCCGCCAGCGCGCCTATCGCGGCCAGGTCCAGCCCCAGATCCCGGCGCAGCAACGGCGCGGCGATGATCAGCTTGCCCACCTGCAGCGCCGCCGCCACGCCCGCGCCCACGATCGCCGCCACCGCGCCCCAGCGCGTTCCTTCCTGCCCCATTCCTGTCTCCGCCTTGTCAGAACCCGGCCAGGATGCCATCGCCGGCCGATTCCGGTAAGTGATAATCTTCTGATTGACTTGATCGATTTATTAGATCGCCCGGCGCGATGATAGACGCTCTTACCCTGGACCAGCTACGCGTATTCGCGGCGGTGGCCGACACCGGCAGTTTCCGCGCGGCCGCACGCCGCCTGTCGCGCGTGCAGTCGGCGGTCAGCCACGCCATCGCCAATATGGAAACGCAGCTGGGCGTCAGGCTGTTCGACCGCAGCGGCCACCGTCCCGTCATGACGCCCGAGGGCGCGGCGCTGCTGGCCAACGCCCGCGACATCCTGCTGCGCGTGGACGCCATGCGCGCCCGCGCCCAGGGGCTGGGCGAAGGCGTCGAGCTGGAACTGTCGCTGGCCGTGGACACGCTGTTTCCCCTTGCCGCGGTGGGCGCCGCGATCAACGCGCTGCGCGCGGCCTACCCTTCGGTGGCCACGCGGATTTCGGTGCTGCCGCTGGGCGGGCCGATAGAGGCGCTGCTGGCGCGCAGCCATACGCTGGGCATCGTGGCGGGCGAGCACTTCCGCCATCCGCACATCGCCATGCAGGCCTTGTCATCGGTGCAGATGGTGGCCGTGGTCGGCGCGGCCCACGCGCTGGCGCGCCACGTCGCGGCGGGCGAGCCTCTGGCCCCGCCCGCCCTCGCCGACCATGTGCAGATCGTGCAGTCGGACCCCTCGGCGCTCAGCCAGGGCCGCGACTTCGCCGTGCTGTCGCCGCAGACCTGCCGCGTCAATACGCAGGACGCCAAGCACGCGCTGATCGTCGCTGGCGCCGGCTGGGGCCGCCTGCCGCTGTGGCAGGTGGAGCGCGACCTGGCCGAAGGCCGGCTGCTGCGCCTGCCGACCGACAGCCTGGGCCGCGGCAGCCAGGTGGCCGCCGAAACCTATCTGGCGCACCGCATCGACCAGCCGCTGGGGCCGGCCGCCCGGGTGCTGGCGGCCGCGCTGCGCGACGCGGCCCGCTGAGGGCTCAGGACTTGGCGGGGGGCCGCGCGTAGCTCACGCCCATGCCGGCGCGCACGTCGTTCTGGATGCCGTAGGGCGGGATCGGATAGCGCAGTCCGTTGGCCGACAGGGCCTTCATACCCTCGATGGCGATGGGCAGGTAGCGCGGCGGCATGGCCATCAGCATTTCCTCGTCCGGCACGCCGCCGTAGCGGCGCTCGGCGAAACAGGGCAAGGACAGGCTGGGTTCGCCGGTGGCCAGCGCCCGGCCCCAGGAGTCCGCACAGGCGGTCTCGCCCACCACGCTCCAGTCGAAGCGGCGGTAGTTCTTCCATTGCAGGCCATTGATGAGAATGATCATCTGGCCCGGCGTGGCGTACACCAGGCAGATGTCGGGCGGGTCCAGCCGGCCCGAAGCCAGCGGCGACACCACCATGCCCTGGTACTTGCCCGCGGGCACGCAGGACAGCGCTTCCTGGCGGGCCTGGGCGTCGGCCTGGGTGGCGTGCCATACGCCGACATAGTCCTCGCCGCGCCGCCAGGCCTCGTCCTGCGGCCCCAGCCCGATCACGGCGCGGCACTGCGCGCCCACCAGATCGTCGCCGGTGATGCCCACGGTCCAGCCCAGCCGCGCCGCCATGCCGACGATCTGGTCGGTGGTGTGCGTGGCCTGCGGACGCCGCAGGCCCTTGACCGCCGCCATGTCCTCCGCCCGCTCATACAGCTTCATGCCGATGACCGTGGTCTTCAGGCGCAGCAGCTTGTTCAGGTCATCGACCAGCGATGCCCAGTTCAGTGTCGTCTCTTCCATGCCCGTCCTTTGGACTGTAGTACTTGCACGGACTATAACGAATCGGCCGGGCCTACGGACCGATGGAACGCAGCGCCCGCTTGCAGATGCGTTCGGTGGCGGCCGCCGGCCGGCCCGCCGACCAGCGCGCGCATACTTCGCGCACCCAGTCCGGGCGGCTCTTGCTGGCGTCGTTGAGCCAGTTCGCCACCGAATCCTGCACATAGACGGCCGGGTCCGCCCGCAGCGCTTCCAGCAAGGGCAGCGCCAGGCCCGGATCGGACTTCAGCGCCGCGATGTGCGCGCACCAGACGCCGCGCGGACGCAGCGACTCGCAGGCGAAACGCCGCAGCCGCTCGGACGGCTCACTGGTCCATGGCTGCAGCAATCGCAGCGCCTCCTGCAGTTGCGCCGCCAGATGCTCGCGCAGCGCCAGCCAGGCCCATTCGCGCACGCCGAAATGCGCGTCGTCGGCCAGCGGACGGATCAGATCCAGGCGCGCGCCGAGCGTCCCGGCCGGCATGGCGCCCGCCATGAAGCAGGCCCAGCCGCGCACCGTGTCGCAACGGTGCGTCTTCAAGACTTCGAAGCCGTCGGGCCCCAGGCGTTCGCCCAGGATGTGCGCGGCCAGCGCCATGCGCCGGGAAATGCCCAGCCCCGCCTGCGCGCGCATCGAAGCCACCGCCGCGGCCCCGGCCTGCGGCGCCACGGCCTGCATCAGCGCGGCGAAGTCCACCGCCAGGCATTCGGTCAGCGTGGCCGCCGGTTCTCCGGCGTTCAACTGCGCCAGGCGCTCGGGCGCGATGTCTTTCACGCCCCTGCCGGCCGGCTTCGGCGCCGCAGCCTTGCGCGGGCTCACCGCGCCGGCTCCCGAATGGCGGCACGGCCCGCGTCCGTGCCTTGCCAGACCCGCTCCAGCAGGCCGGCCAGTCGCTCCCGGTCGGCGTCGCCGAAGCCCGCGAACAGCGAGCCGATCCAGTCGGTGTGCTCCTTGAAAAGCCTGGCCGCGGCCGTCCGGCCCTTGACGGTCAGCTTCACCTGGATGCTGCGCCTGTCGTCCTTGCCTGCCTGGCGCGCCACGAAACCGTCGCGCTCCAGCCCGTCGAGCAGGCCGGTCACCGTGGCGCGCGTGACGCCGGCGCCTGCGGCCAGTTCGTGCGGCGCCAGGCCCTGCGCCTGTTCGTGCAGCAGGAACAGCAGCACGAATTTGCCCTCGGACAGCCCGCGCGGCGCGAGCCGGGCGGCGCAATCCCGATCGATGGCCGCGGCCAGCGACAGCAACTGAAAGCACAAGCCGATGCCGCCGGCCGACGGCAACCCCCGCCTTGCCGCGATTTCCAGCAGCGCGCGGTGCTTGCGTTCCAGCATGGCTTGTCCGTCCTTCATGGCCGCTCCAAAATTAATTAGCCGGCGTATAGTACGCCGGCTAATTAATATCCTGCAACCACGGGCCTGCCTTCAGCGATACAGCACCGTGGGGAGCCACAACCCGATCTCCGGGAACACGTACAGCAGGAAGATCGCGATCACCTGGATGCCCATGAACGGCATCATGCCCATGAAGATCTGGTTCAGCGTGACGTGCGGCGGCGAGACGCCCTTCAGGTAGAAGGCGGACATGGCCACCGGCGGCGACAGGAACGCCGTCTGCAGGTTCAGCGCCACCAGCAGCCCGAAGAACAGCGGATCGATGCCGAAGGTGTTGAGCAGCGGCACGAAGATGGGCATGAAGATCACGATGATCTCGGTCCATTCCAGCGGCCAGCCCAGCAGGAAGATGATGACCTGCGCCAGCAGCAGGAACTGCAGCTGCGACAGCCCCAGCGACAGCACCCATTCCTCGATGATGCGCTGTCCGCCCAGCAGCGCGAAGGCCGCCGAGAAGATCGACGAGCCGACGAACAGCCAGCACACCATAGCGCTGGTCTTTGCGGTCAGGAACACCGATTCGCGCAGCACCGGCATGTTCAGCCGCCGGTACGCCAGCGCCAGCAGCGCGCCGCCCAGCGCGCCCATGGCCGCCGCCTCGCTGGGCGTGGCCAGGCCGAAGCCGATCGAACCCAGCACCGCCGCGATCATCACGGCCAGCGGGAAGAACGAGGACATCAGCATCTTGAAGATTTCCAGCCGCGCCCAGGTCAACAGGCCATAGAACGCCAGCATGGCGGCCGCGCATATCGCCGCGAAGATCCAGAAGCCGGTGGGCGCGGCGATGCCCTCGCCGGCCTCGGCCGGCGCATCCGCCGCGGCCGCGGCGGACGGCGCCGCCGGCGCGCCGGACGGGGCTCCGGGCGGTTCGGACAGGCCGCCCGCGTCATTGGAAGGCGGCTCGGCCAGTCCGCCGGACGGCGGCTCGCTCAGGCCCGAATCGAAATCCACCGAACCCAGCTGCAGTTCCGCGGGCACGTCGTAGACCACTTCGGGCCGCGTCGTGGCCTGGTAGACCACGGCCACCAGCAGCACCGTCACCGCCAGCGGCGCCAGCGCCATCGCCATGTAGCGCAGCAGCGCCGACAGCGGCACGTCGCGGTTGCGGCGCCCCTTGAACAGGGCCGCCACCATGCCGGACAGCGCGCGCACGTGTCCGCCCGAGGCCAGCGCCTTCGATTCGGGCGACAGCGGCACGCCGCGTTCGGCCATGGGCAGCGGCGGCGCCAGGTCGGGCCGCAGCTTGGCCAGGATGATGACGTAAAGCATGTACAGGCCGGCCAGCATGATGCCGGGGAACAGCGCGCCCGCATACAGCTGCACCACCGACACGCCGGTGGTCGCGCCGTACACGATCAGCATCACCGAAGGCGGCAGCAGGATGCCCAGGCAGCCGCCGGCCGTGATGGCGCCGGCCGTCAGCCGCACGCTGTAGCCGGCCTTCAGCATGGCCGGCATGGCCAGCAGGCCCATCAGCGTGACCACCGCGCCGACGATGCCGGTGGCCGTGGCGAAGATGGCGCAGGTGGCCAGCGTGGCCACCGCCAGCGCGCCGGGCAGGCGCGCCAGCGCCAGGTGCATGGAGCGGAACAGTTTTTCGATGAGGTTGGCGCGCTCCACCAGGTAGCCCATGAACACGAAGAGCGGGATGCAGATCAGCGAGTCGTTGGTCATGGTGGCGTACGTGCGCTGCACCATCAGGTCCAGCGTCTGCCCGATCGAGCGCGCCGGATCGGGGTTCTGCATGTAGTACGCCAGGAAGGTGAACAGCACGCCCATGCCCATGAGGGTGAACGCCGTCGGAAAGCCCAGCATGATCGCCACCACGATCAGCGCCAGCATCAGCAGCCCGATGTGCCCGGTGGTGAGGTTGTCCCACGGCGTCAGGAAGACGATCATCAGGATGACCAGGCCGATGCACGACAGGCCGAACCACAATGCCTTGTGGATTTTCATTGGCGAGGCTCCTCGTGCGTGACGTAGCGGTCCAGGCGGGCGATGTCCTCGTCCTTCACGTGCACCATCTCCTTGAGCTTGTCGACGTCCACTTCCTCGACGTCCTCTTCACGCGCCGGCCACGCCCCGCGGCGCAGGCACAGCAGGCAGCGCATGACTTCGGCCAGCCCCTGTACCAGCAGGACCGCGCCCGCGATCGGGATGAAGGCCTTGAACGGGTAGATGGGCGGCCCGTCGGCCATCAGCGAGGAATGCTCGCGGATGGCGATGGAATAGCCGGCGTAGTACCAGCCCGCCCACACCAGGGCGATGACCCCGGGAAAGAAAAACACGATGTACAGCGTCAGGTCGAGCCCGGCCTGCATGCGCGGCGGCAGAAAGCCGTACAGGATGTCGCCGCGCACGTGGCCGTTCTTGGCCAGGGTGTACGCGCCGGCCATCATGAACAGGATGCCGTAGTACATCATCTGCAGGTCGAACGCCCACGCGCTGGGCTGGTTCAACACGTACCGGGCGGCGACTTCCCAGCACACATGCAGGGTAAGAACGACGATCAACCAGGCGAAGGCCTGCCCGACGAAGGTGGATATGCGGTCTATGAAACGTATGATTCGGATCATCTGGCGTCCTGGTTGAGGCGCAAGGCTTCCCGCCGCGCGACCTGGACGAGCGCGCGACGCATGAGACGATGTGTCAATCAGTCAAGGCGCAACGGCGCCCCGGCCCGCCTGGGCGGGCGCGGGACGGGCCCTGCGTTCAGGCCGTCTTGTTGCTGCGCGAGAAGTAGTGGTTGTAGGCCATGCGGAAGTTGACCGAGGTATCCCCGTTCCAGCGCCCCACCCGCTCGGCGAAGGCGCGCTGCGACTCCAGCACCTTCTTGAACAGCGGGTTCTCGGCCGAGCGCTTGGCGATCATCTCGTCCCAGATCTTCAGCTGCTGCTGCAGGATGGCGTCGGGCGTCTTGTAGAACTTGACGTTGTGCTCTTTCTGCAGCTTGACGTAGTCCTGCGAATAGCGGTTGGCCGCCTTCCAGGACATGTCGGCGCTGGCGGCCTGCGCGGCGTAGCTGAGGATGTGCTTGAGGTGGTCCGGCAGGCTGTCGTACTTGGACTTGTTGAACAGCACCTCGAACTGCTCCGCGCTCTGGTGAAAGCTCTGCAGCATGCAGATCTTGGAGACGTCCTGGAAGCCCAGCGCCAGGTCCGAGGACGCGTTGTTGAACTCGGCGCCGTCGAGCAGGCCCCGGTCCAGCGCCGGCACGATCTCGCCGCCGGGCAGCGCGTTGACCGCCGCGCCCATGGCCGTGTACATGTCGATGGCCAGGCCCACCGTGCGGAACTTGAGGCCCTTGACCTCGTCCATCTTGGTGATCGGGCGCTTGAACCAGCCGAACGGCTGGGTCGGCATCGGGCCGTACATCAGCGACACCACGTTCACGCCCATGGCCTTCTGGATCTCGACCAGCAGCTCCTTGCCGCCGCCGTATTCATGCCAGGCCAGCAGCATGTTGGCGTCCATGCCGAAAGACGGCCCGGACCCCCACAGCGCCACGGCCGTGTTCTTGCCGTACCAGTAGGCCACCACGCCATGCCCGCCGTCCAGCGTGCCCGCGGACACCGCGTCCAGCAGATCGAACGCCTTGACCACCGCTCCCGCGGGCAGCACCTCGATCTTCAACTGGCCGCCGGCCATGTCGTTGACCTTCTGGGCATAGTCGCGGGCGAACTCGTGGAAGATGTCGTTGGCCGGCCACGTGCTCTGGAAGCGCAGGGAAATCGGGGCATTCTGCGCCCGGCTGACCGCCGGAAATCCCAGGGCTGCGGCGCCGGCCGCGGCTGCGCCGGAGATGAACTTGCGGCGGCGGGGCTTTGTAACGTGTTGCATGGTGTGTTGTCTCCTGAAAGGACTACATGGACCAGCTAATAGTTACTTCTGCTACGTGGACGCGGGAGCGGCCCGCGGATGACGCGAAACTGTGAGCTGATTAAACCTTTCCGACTAATCGGTGACAATCAGCTTTATGTCAGGATTTACCCTAGAACTGCTTAACGCTTAAGCGCTAAGGCCTCTGCACGACTCTCACCTTGCCGCTGTCGCCGCCGCCGCAGAACAGGCGTTCGCCGGCGTCGGACTCCAGCCCCGAGACGCCCGTGCCGGCCGGCATTTCCACGCTTTGCAGCACTTCGCCGGTGCGCGCGTCCAGTTCGCGCAACTCGCTGGCGCCGTCCTCCCAGGTGCCGTGCCACAGCTTTCCGTCCACCCAGGTCACGCCCGTGACGTAGCGATCCGAAGCGATCGTGCGCAGCACGCGGCCGGATTCCGGGTCCACCTGGTGGATCTTGCGCTGGCGGTACACGCCCACCCACAGGCTGCCTTCGGCCCAGGCCAGGCCCGAGTCCTCGCCGCCGCCCGGCGCGGCGATGGTGGAGACCACGCGGCCGCTGGCCGGCTCGATTTTCTGGATGCGCCCGTCGGCGATCTGGTAGAGATGCCTGCCGTCGTAGGCCGTGCCGGCGCTGGCCGCGACGTCGATGGCGCGCGTCGTGGCGCCGCTGTCGGGGTCCATGGCCAGCAGCCTGTCGCCCACGGCGAACCACACCTGGCTGCCATCGTAGGTCAGGCCGTGCACGGCGCTCACGTTCTCGAACGGGCCGTATTCGCGGATGATGCGGGCTTGGGAGCGTTTCATGTCGGTATCCTCCAAAAGAGACGCCTCCATGCTAGTCCGCCGCCAGCGCGGCCGGGAGCAACAAGGTTGTCGTGAATCCGGGCATGGGCGGGGTGATCCAGCGCCGCGCGCGGCCCTGCCCGCGCGACTGCACCTTGTCGGCGGCGGCCAGCGCATCGAGCGCGCGCTGCACCGTGCGCTGGCTGGCGTTCAGGGCCAGCGCCAGCGCCGAACTGGACCAGGCCTCGCCGTCGGCCAGGAACGCCAGGATGGCGCCGTGGTCGCGGTCGGCGTCTTCGACCGGGCGGGCCAGCACCACGGCCTCGCGTCCCGACCGCGGCTCGAGCGCATAGCCTTCGCGCGTGGCGACGATGCCGGCCAGCGGCCGCAGCGCCGTGCGCAGCCGGCCGATTTCCACGCGCAGGCGCGCGCGGTGCGTGTCATCGAAGTACGCGCTGCGAAAGGCCTGCCGGCTCAAGGCCTCGCGCGCGACGGCCTGCGGCCAGGCCTGCGCCAGCGCGCGGGCCAGCGCGAACAGCACCGGCCGGCTCGCCAGCGGCACCACCGCGCCGGCCTCGCGCACCGCGTTGCGGCAGGCGTCCACCACCAGCGTGTCGGACGCCAGCAGCGCCTCGACCTCGTCCAGCAGCAACAGGCGTTCGCCGCCGCGCCCGAGCAGGCGCGCGGCCGGCGCGGTCAGCACCATCGACGCGCTTTCGACCTCGGCCGCCAGCGCCGGAATGCCGGCGTGATTGGCCGCGATCTCGGCCTGGGCCAGCGCGGCGCGCGCGGGCTGTATCCGCAGCCGCCGCAAGGCGATGCCGGCGGCGATCAGTTCATGGATGGCGCGCGACGCGGGCGCCAGCGCGGCGGGGTCGAGCGCGGCCAGCGCGCGTTCGGCGTCGTCGAGCCGGCCGATCAGAAGCGCCCGGCGCGCCTGCAGATGACGGGCGTGCGCGGCATTGGCCGGATCGCCGTGCGCCTGCAAGGCGGCGCGCGCGGCCTCCAGCGCCTTCTCCGGCCAGGCCAGCTCGCGCGAGACCAGCGCGATCTCGGCCTCGGCCACCACGCAGCGGGCGCGCGACAGCACGTCCTTGGCGTCGAAGCCGCGGGCGGCGCTGCGCAGCAGGGTGCGGGCGCGGCGGAAATCGCCCAACTGCGCCATGGCGATGCCGCGCAGGGCGAGCGCCGGCGCGTCGCCGCGCAAGGCGGCCAGATTCAGCGCGGCCAGCGGATCGCCGGCCGCCAGCGCCCGCGCCGCCGATGCGATCAGGGAATCCATGGACATTGCGCCACGTGCGCGGCTCCATTCAGTGTGCAAGCCCTAATCTATCACCGACCAGCCGGCGGGAAATTCAGCGTCAGCGCCACGCCTGCGCCGCGCAGGCCCTCGTCCAGGCTGATCTCGGCGTGATGCTGGCGGGCGATCTGCGCCACCAGCGACAGGCCGATGCCGCTGCCGCCGCCGGCGCTGCCGGCGGCGCGGTAGAAGCGGTCGAAGACGCGCCGGCGCTGGGCCGGCGCGATGCCGGGGCCGTCGTCGGCCACGCGCAGGAACGCGCCGCCATCCGGCGTAGGGCCGCAGGACACGGCGATCTGCCCGCCCTCTGGCGTATAGCGGACCGCGTTGTCGAGCAGGTTGCGCAGCAGCACGCCCATCGCGTCGACTCGCCCCTGGACCGTACAGGCCCGGACTTCGAGCAGGATGCGCTGGCGCTTGCGGGTCGCGTCCGATTCGCAATCCCGCGCCAGCATCACGACCAGCTTGTCCAGTTCGATCGTCTCTGGCGCGTCGGCGCCTGCGCTCAACGCATCCATGCGGGCCTGATCCAGCAACTGCTCCGACAGGCGCGAAGTGCGCTGCGCGACCTGCCGCAGCTTTTCGATCGAGGCCGTCTCGCCGCCGGTTCCGATGCTGCGCGCCACCAGTTCGGCATGCGCGCTGAGCGCGGCCAGCGGCGTGCGCAGTTCGTGCGCCGCGTCCTCCAGGAAGCGGCGCTCGCGGTCCATGCCGGCCTTCACCCGTCCCAGCAACTGGTTGATCGACTGGATGAACGGATGCAGTTCGCCCGGCATGCCGGCCGACGGCACGGGCGCCAGGTCGAACGGCTCGCGGCGCGCGATCGCCGCGCCCGTCTGGTCCACCTTGCGGAAAGCCCGGCACACCACCGCGCAGCTCACCGCCGCCAGCAGCACGAACAGAATGGAGACGATGATGAGGCCGCGCTTGACGCTGTACCAGGACCGCGCGCGCCATTCACTCTCGGGCTTGGCCACCTGCACCTGCACGCGGCCGCTGGCGTCGGTGAGCGAAAACACGCGCCACGCGGCGCCGTCCAGCGTCACGTCGGCGTAGCCGTCGGCAAGCGTCGCGCTCAGCGGCGCTTCGGGCGACTCAGGCGAACGCATCAGCAGCCGCCGGTCGGCCAGCGACCACACATGAAAGCGCACCCGGTCGCCGTCGACCAGTTCCGCTCCGGGCGGCGCGAAGCGTTCGGTGGGCGCCACGCTGCCCAGCAGGCTGACCGGCAGCGAGGCCAGCATCTGGGTGGCCGCGTCGCGCAGCCACAGGTCGCGCACGCCGGTCTGGGCTCGCATGGTTTCGTACTGCTGGAAGGCCGACACGCCGATCCAGGCCAGCAACAGGGTCAGCAGCAGCGTGACCGTCAACTGCCTGCGCAAGGTCTTCATGAAGCCTCTTCGATGCGATAGCCCAGGCCGTGCACCGTCGTGATCAGCCCGTCGCCCAGCTTGCGGCGCAGCTGGTGGATGTACACGGCCACCGTGTTGCTTTCGATCGCGCCGCTGTCGCCATAGACGGCGGCCTCCAGCTGCTCGCGGTTGACGGTATGGCCGATGCGCTCCATCAGCGCCAGCAGCGTGCGGTATTCATGTGCGCTCAGTCCGATCTCCACGCCGGCGCGCGTCACCACCCGCCTTGCGGGTTCCAGCACCACGTCGCGGCAGCGCAGCGCCGACACCACCGTGTTGCTGCTGCGCCGGACCACGGCGCGCAGCCGGGCCAGCAGCTCATCGAGCTGGAACGGCTTGACGATGTAGTCGTCGGCGCCCAGGTCCAGGCCCTGGACGCGTTCGCTGAGCCGGTCGCGCGCGGTCAGGATGAGCACCGGAGTCGCGTCGTAGCGCGCGCGCAGTTGCTTCAGGACCGCCAGGCCGCTGCCGTCGGGCAGCCCCAAGTCCAGCAGCACGGCCTGAAAAGCATGTTCGACCAGGGCCAGCCTGGCCTGCGCGACGTCGCGCACCCAGTGCGCGTCCACCCCCGACTGACCCAGGCCGGTATGCAAGGCGTCGCCCAGCATGGCGTCGTCTTCGACTAACAGGACACGCAAGAGAACTCCAAGGCAAACGAACGAGGGCGAATCATGCCGGCGCCCATTTAAAAAATTATTAAAACCCCATGCCGACAATGCGGTTCGCGTAGGGCGAGGCAGCCGGCCCGCCTGGGAACAAAGGAAGCAATGGAATGAAGCCACTGATTTTATCAAGCAGGACGCTGGCGGCCTCGGCCGCGCTGCTGGCGGCGCTGACGGGCAACGCACGCGCCGAGAACGAGGGACAGCGCCGCAACTTCATCGGCATGGGCGTGGGCGCCATACCGGTGTACGAAGGCTCCAGCGAATACCGCGCCCTGCCCGTGCCGCTGATCCAATACCAGTCCGGACACTTCTTCATTTCGCCGCGCGCGGGCCTGCCGGCCATGGGCCTGAAGTTCGACCTGGCGCCGGACTGGACCACCGGCGCCTTCGTCGGCATGGGGCTGGGACGCAAGGCCGATGACGCCGACCTCACCAAGGGACTGGAAGACATCGACTTCCACGGCACCTACGGCGCCTTCATCGAATGGTCGCCCGGGGACTTCTCGGTGATCGCGGCCTACCGGCAGGCCGCGAAAAGCGGCTATGGCGCCACGCTGGACCTGCGCGCAACCTACACGGCATGGCGCGACACGCGCAACCGCGTCTCGATCGGCGCCAACACGCAATGGGCCGACAGCGACTACATGCAGACGTGGTTTGGCGTCACGCCCTCGCAGGCCGCGCGCAGCCGCGCCGGGCTGGATACCTACTCGGCCTCGTCCGGCTTCAAGTCCGTGTCGGTCTTCGGCACCTGGACACACAGCTTCAACGACCGCTGGGCCGCGGTGACCACGCTGGGCGTCAGCACCCTGGCCGGCGACGCCCGCGACAGCCCGCTGACCGACCGCGAGACCAACGCGTTCGCCCACGTCGGCGTCATCTACGCATTCTGACGGCCAGGGCCGGCCGGCCCGCAACCAGGGAGATCCCAGATGAAACGCCTGCATGGCATGGAATTGTTCGCCGAAGTGGCGAAGGCGCACAGCTTCAGCCGCGCCGCCGCCGCGCTCGGCGTCCCCACCTCCACGGTGTCGCGCCACGTCGCCGAACTGGAGCGGTCGGTCGGGCTGCGCCTGCTCAACCGCAACACGCGGCGCGTGGAACTGACCGACGCGGGCCGCCTGTATTTTGAGCGCTGCCGCCGCATCGTGGCCGAAGCCGAACTGGCGCACGCCGAGCTGCGCGAGCATTTGGACACGCCCAGCGGACCGCTGCGGGTGCAGTTGCCGGCGGCCCATGCGCTGGACGCGCTGATGCCAGCCATGGTGGCTTTCGGGCGCCGCTACCCGGACATCCGGCTGCAGTTGTCCGTGGCCGAGCGCGAAAGCGCCGAGCGCGCGCCCGATGCCGCCGACGTGTCGATCCGCCTGGGCGAGCTGCCCGACTCCACGCTGGTGGCGCGCCGCCTGGGCGCGGTGCAGGCCGGGCTGTATGCCTCGCCCGCCTATCTGACCGCGCGAGGCGCGCCGCGCGAACCCGAAGACCTGGAACGCCACGACTGCATCGGGTTGCGCCAGGGCGCCTGCCCGGCCGGCCCCTGGCGGCTGCGGCGCGGGACCGAGCGGCGCGACGTCCCGGCGTCCCTGCGCTATGGCGCCAACGACGCCTGCATGGCCAGGCAGCTGGCCCAGATGGGCGCAGGCATCGCGGCGCTGGGCGGCGGCGCCGACGGACTGGTGCGCGTGCTGCCGACCTGGAGCCTGGAACCGGTCGCCGTGCACGCCGTGACCGAGACCCGCCTGCTGCCGGCCAAGACCCGCCGCCTGATCGACTTCCTGGCAGAGTATCTGGACGCGCCCGCGGCCGCGCTGGCCGCCGAACCGCCGCTGGCCCGCGCGGCCTAGCGCGACATGCGCCGGGTGATACGACCCCGTTTACCCGGCCCCGCCCCCTTTCCGCCCGCCACGCCGCCCGCCACCGTGTAAACTCCCCCCTTTTTGACTCTGGTGGTATGTTGCAGGCCCCCCAGCGCACCGGTTTAAGCGGCCCGACGCTCATTCGCTTGCTGACTCGCCTGACGGATGTCGATGTCGCGCAATCCAGGCAATCGCTCTCTGACCATCTGAGCCAGTGGCTCGGCTGGACGGACGCGATCGCCCTTTCGGCGGCGCTCAACACCAGCCCGCCCGTGATCGCGCCGGGCGCGCGCATGTTCAGCAGCGCCGAGGAGCGCGAATGCGAGCGCGTGCGCGCCACCCTGGCCGACGCCATCGCCAGCGATACCGCGGCCACGGCCGCCAGGCGTCCCGCGCCGGGACAGGCGCCGGCAAAGAAGCTGGCGGCCCTGGCCGAAGCCGAGGCCGATTACGCGAATTTCCGCCAGCGCTATCTGTCGTTGCAGCACACGATGGAAACCGCCGTGGGCAACCTGCGCAGCCGGCTGCGCGGCATGGTCGCGGCCAGGAATGGCGAATGGACGCGCCTGGCGGTGGTCGACGCCATCATGGACCGCGCCCTGCTGCCCAAGGAGCGCGCCCTGCTGGGCGCCATCCCGAAACTGCTGCAAGGCCATTTCGAACGCCTGCGCCAGGCCGAGGCGCAGGCCCTGGCCGAAGCCGGCGACGACGGCGCCGAGGCGCCTGCGGCCGCGGCCGGCGCCTGGCTGGAGACGTTCCGCAAAGACATGCGCAGCGTCCTGCTCGCCGAACTGGATGTCCGTTTACAACCGGTCGAGGGGCTGCTTGCCGCCCTGCGCACCGGCCAGATCCGTACACACTAACCAGGACACTATGTCCCGATACCTGATCAATCTCGTTGTTTTCCTGGCCGGCCTGGCCGTTGCGGGCTGGATCGGCCTGGGCTATGCGGGCACCAACCCGCTGGCGCTGGCCGTGACCCTGCTCATCGGCGTCTGCTATCTCGCCGGCGCGTACGAACTGTGGCGCTACCAGCGGGCCACCTCGGCCCTGAGCCGCGCCCTCTCCGGGCTGGCCGAGGCGCCGGGCAACCTGGCCAGCTGGCTGGACCAGCTGCCCGCCAGCCTGCGCAACGCCGCGCGCCTGCGCATCGAGGGCGAGCGCGCCGGCCTGCCCGGGCCGGCGCTGACGCCGTACCTGGTGGGGCTGCTGGTGCTGCTGGGCATGCTGGGGACCTTCCTGGGCATGGTGGTGACGCTGCGCGGCACCGGCCTGGCGCTGGAGAGCGCCACGGACCTCGCCGCCATCCGCGCCTCGCTGGCCGCGCCGGTCAAGGGCCTGGGATTCGCGTTCGGCACCTCGATCGCCGGCGTGGCCACCTCGGCGATGCTGGGGCTGCTGGCCGCCCTGTGCCGGCGCGACCGCATCCGCGCCGCGCAGCTGCTCGACGCCAAGGCCGCCACCGCCCTGCGCGTGTATTCGCAAGGTTATCAGCGCGAAGAGTCCTTCAAGCTGCTGCAACGCCAGGCCGAAGTCATGCAGCGCCAGGCCGAGGCCATGCCCGCGCTGGTCGACAAGCTGCAGGCCATGATGGACGGCATGACGCGCCAGCACCAGGCGCTCAACGACCGCCAGCTGGCCAGCCAGGACGCCTTCCAGGGCAAGGCCGAGGCGGCCTACGCCCGCCTGGCGTCGGTCATGGAGCAATCGATGAAGGACGGCGTGGCGCACAGCGCCCGTTCGGCCGGCGAAGCCCTGCAGCCGGTGGTCGCGGCCACCATGGCCAGCCTGTCGCGCGAAACCGCCAACCTGCAGGACACCGTGGCCCAGGCCGTGCAGCGCCAGCTCGACGGCCTGACCGCCGGCCTGCAGGCCTCGACCGCCAACGTGGCCGAGATCTGGAACCAGGCCCTGGCCGGACAGCAGCGCGCCAGCGAAGCACTGGCCCAGGACCTGCGCGCATCGCTGGACCGCTACGCCCAGACCTTCGAACAACGCTCGGCCGCGCTGCTGGATCAGGTCTCCGCGCGCCTGGAGGCCTCTTCCGGCGATATGTCGCAGGCCTGGAGCCAGGCGCTGGCGCGCCAGGAACAGGCCAGCGAAAAACTGGCCGGCGACAACCTGCAGGCGCTGACCGCGGCCGCCGCCAGCTTCGAGCAGCACTCGGCCTCGCTGCTGCGCACCCTGAACCAGTCGCATGACGCCCTGCAATCCGAACTGGCCTCGCGCGACCAGCAGCGCCTGGCGGCCTGGACCGAGACGCTGGGCGCCATGGGCGCGACGCTGCGCCAGGAATGGCAGCAGGCCGGCGCCCAGGCCGCCGAGCGCCAGCAGGCCATCGCCGAGACGCTGGCGCAGACCGTGCGCGACGTCACCGCGCAGGCCGCCACCCAGGCGGGCCTGCTCGAAGGCGTGGCTGCGCGCATGGAAGCCGCCGCCAACGGCGTGTCGCAGCAATGGACCGATGCGCTGTCGCGCCAGGAAGCCGCCAGCGCACGCCTGGCCGGCGACAACCGCCAGGCCCTGGAAGCGGCCGCCGCCACGTTCGAGCAGCATTCCTCCTCGCTGCTGCGCACGCTGGAGCAATCGCACGCCGACCTGCAGGCCGCGCTGGCCGCGCGCGACCAGGAACGCCTGGCCGCGTGGAGCGGCGCCCTGGCCTCGATGACCGCGGCGCTCGGCCAGCAATGGGAAGCGGCCGGCGCGCAGACCGTGGCGCGCCAGCAGGAGATCACCGAATCGCTGGCCCGGACCGTGCACGACGCGTCCACCCAGGCGCAGGCCCAGGCCGCGCTGCTCGAAGGCGTGGCCGCGCGCATGGAGAGCGCCGCGCGCGGCGTCTCCGAACAATGGAGCGGCGCGCTGGCGCAGCAGCAACAGCTCAGCGAAAAGCTGGCCGGCGACAACCAGGCGGCGCTCGAAGCCGCGGCCGCCGCCTTCGAACGGCACGCCGCCGGCCTGCTGCGCACGCTGGACCAGTCTCAGACCGAACTGCAATCCGCGCTGGCCTCGCGCGACCAGGAACGCCTGGCCGCCTGGACCGGCACGCTGTCCACGCTGGCCGAGCGCCTCGGCCACGAATGGGAACAGGCCGGCACCCAGGCCGCGCTGCGCCAGCTGGAGATCGGCGACACGCTGACCCAGGCGTCGCGCGAACTGGCCGAACAGGCCCAGGCGCATTCCAGCCTGCTCGAAAACATCTGCACCCGCCTGGAGGCGGCGGCCCACGGCGTCACGCAGGCCTGGATCGACGCGCAGGCGCGCCAGGAACAGGTCGGCGCGCAGCTGGCCGGCAGCAACCAGCAGGCGCTGGAAAGCGCCACGGCCGCCTTCGGCCGGCAGGCCGAACAGCTGCTGCAGACCCTGCAGCGCTCGCACGCCGAACTGCAGGCCGCGCTGGCCGGCAGCGACGAAGCCCGCCTGGCCGCCTGGACCGGCAAGCTCGGCGAAATGGCCGACACGCTGCGCGACCAGTGGGAACAGGCCGGCGCCAGCACCGCCAGCCAACAGCAGCAGATCTGCGACACCCTGGCGCTGACCGCGCAGGACATCGCCTCGCAGACGCAGGCCCACGCCAGCGAGACCATCGCCGAGATCGGCCGCCTGGTGCAGGCCGCCTCCGAGGCGCCGCGCGCCGCCGCCGAGGTCATCGGCGAACTGCGCCAGAAGCTGTCCGACAGCATGGAGCGCGACAACGAGATGCTGGAAGAACGCAGCCGCCTGCTCGAAACCCTGGGCACGCTGCTGGACGCCGTCAACCACACGGCCGCCGAACAGCGCTCGGCGGTGGACGCGCTGGTGTCCTCCTCGGCCGGTCTGCTCGACCGGGTGGGCGCGCAGTTCACCGGCCTGGTCGAAAGCGAGGCCGGCAGGCTGGCCGACGTGGCCGCGCAGGTCACCAGCAGCGCCGTCGAAGTCGCCAGCCTGGGCGAATCCTTCGGCGCGGCGGTGCAACTGTTCGGCGAATCCAACGACAAGCTGCTCACCCATCTGCAGCGCATCGAAGCGGCGCTGGACAAGTCCATCGCGCGCGGCGACGAACAGCTCGCCTATTACGTGGCGCAGGCCCGTGAGGTCGTGGACCTGAGCATGATGTCGCAGAAGCAGATCGTCGAGAACCTGCAGCAGCTGGCCAGCCAGCGCGCGGCGCCCGCGGCGGAAACGGCATGAACGAGGACATCGACGGCGGCGTGGAGCCGACGGTCCCGGCCTGGGCCGTCTTCGGCGACCTGATGTCGGTGCTGCTGGGCGCTTTCGTCCTGATCCTGGTCAGCGTCGTCGCGCTGCAATTGCAGCTGTCGACCCAGCTCGAAGAAGAGGTCAAGCAGCGCGAAGCCGAAACCCAGCGCCGCGAGACGCTGGAACAGGCGCTGGCCGGCCCGCTGGCCGCCGGGCGCGTGACCCTGATCGACGGGCGCATCGGCATCAGCGGCAGCGTGCTGTTCGCGCTGAACTCCGACCAGCTGCAGCCGGAAGGCCGCGAGGTGCTCAAGACCCTGATCGAGCCGCTGGCGGCCTACCTGAGGACCCACAACGAGATCCTGATGGTCAGCGGCTATACCGACGACCAGCAGGTGCGCGAAGGCAACCGCCGCTTCGCGGACAACTGGGACCTGTCGGCCCAGCGCGCGCTGACGGTCACGCGCGCGCTGATCGACGAAGGCGTGCCCTCCTCGTCCGTATTCGCGGCCGCCTTCGGCGCCGAGCAGCCGGTGGCCTCGAACGCCGACGAAGCCGGCCGGGCCAAGAACCGCCGGGTCGAGATCACGCCGGTTCCCCGCCCCTCCGGCAACGCGGAACAGCCTCATGGGCGCTGACGGCGCGCGCGCGGAAATGCTGGACGCGCAGGCCGTGCTGGACGGCTGGCGCGAAAGCGGCGCCGACCGCCACGCGCCGGCGCGCTTTCGCCTGATCGACGCGATGGCGCGGCGCGCCGCCGCGCATGACGGCGCGGCGCGCCAGCGCCTGGACGCCAGGCTGGCCGAACTGATCCTAGCCTACGCCGACGACCTGCAACGCGCCGCCGGCCGGGCCGAACCCGCGCCGCAGGCCGAGGCCGCCCCCGGCCCGCTGGCCCGGCTGGCCGACGCGCTGGCCGCCCCCGCGCCGGACGAACCCGCGGAATCGCTGCCGGCGCAGCTGCGCGCCTCCTATCCGGAACTGGCGGTGCTGGAATACTTCCAGGGCGTCTGGTCCCGGGTCAGCGCCGACCGCCAGGTGCGGCAGTCGCAGGAGCAGGTCCACAAGAACGCCGGCCCGCTCAATTCCAACCAGCTCGTGCACCGCGCGCTGTCGCTGATGCGCGAGCTGTCGCCCGGCTACCTGCAGCAGTTCCTGTCCTATACCGACGCGCTGATCTGGATGGAGCAGATGGCGGCCGCCACCGCGCCGCCGCCCAAGGAAGCGCCGCGCGCCGGCGCCAAGAAGAGCGCGCGCAGCAAGACGCGCTAGCGGCCCGCGATTTGCGCGCGCCGCGTGCGCCGGAGTAAGATACGGTCCATATACGGTTTATATATGGATCACTTATGGGCATAGTCAAGATTTCCGAGCAGATGCACGAGAACCTGCGCGTGGCCAGCGGCGCGCTGAGCCGCTCCATCAACTCCCAGGCCGAGCACTGGATGCGCATCGGCATGCTGTCCGAGCTTTACCCCGAATTGCGCCACGCCGACATCTGCCAGATGCTGATCCGCATCGAGCAGGCCGAAGGTTTCGCCATCGCCGCGCTGTCCCAGGGCCGGCCGCAGGCGGCCCAGCAGGAGGCCGCGTAAATGGCGCGCAAAGTCTCCATCAAGTCCGCCGCCGACATCGAAATGGCCCGCAAGGCCGGCGCCCTGGCCGCCGAAGTGCTGCACATGATCGCCGAACACGTGCGTCCCGGCGTCACCACCGACGAGCTCGACCGCATCTGCCACGACTACATCGTCAACGTGCAGAAGGCGATCCCGGCCAACGTGGGATACCACGGCTTTCCCAAGACCATCTGCGCCTCGGCCAACCACGTGATCTGCCACGGGATTCCCTCGGCCAAGGTGCTGAAGAACGGCGACATCCTGAACATCGACGTGGCCGTCATCAAGGACGGCTGGTTCGGCGACACCAGCCGCATGTATTACGTGGGCCAGCCCAGCCCGCTGGCGCGCCGCCTGGTCGAAACGACCTACGAGGCCATGCGCGCCGGCATCATGGCGGTCAGGCCCGGCTCCACCCTGGGCGACGTGGGCCACGCGATCCAGACGGTGGCGCACCGCGAGCACTTCAGCATCGTGCGCGAGTACTGCGGCCACGGCATCGGCCAGATATACCACGACGAACCGCAGGTGCTGCACTACGGCCGCCCGGGCGAGGGCCTGGTGCTGCAGCCCGGCATGATGTTCACCATCGAGCCCATGATCAACGCCGGCAAGCCCCAGACCAAGCAGCTGCCCGACGGCTGGACCGTGGTGACCAAGGACCGCTCCCTGTCGGCCCAGTGGGAACACATGGTGGTCGTGACCGAGACCGGCTATGAAGTGCTGACGCCCTGGCCGGACGGCTTCGGCGCCTATCCGCCCATACCCTGACCGGCGCGGCAAGAAACGGAGTGCCGGCGGGCCGGGGCGCGATCATGATCGTGCCCTCGCCGTTCCTGCGCCCCGCTTCCATGCCCGCCCTGCCCCGCGCCTTCCGCCGCCTGGCCGCCTCCAACCTGGCGGCCCAGTTCTCCGAACAGATGGCGCTGGCCGCCGCGCCCCTGGTGGCGGTGTTGGCGCTGGGCGCCAGCGCCGCGCAGACCGGCTATCTGCAGGCCGCCCAGACCCTGCCGTTCCTGCTGTTGTCGCTGCCGGCCGGCGTGCTGGCCGACCGCATGCCGCGCCGCACCCTGATGAGCGTGGCCGAGGCCGTGCGCGCGGCCAGCCTGCTGGGCCTGCTGGCGCTGTTGTGGACGAACCTGCTGAACCTGGGCTGGCTGGCCGCCCTGGGATTCGCGGGCGCGCTGGGCACCGTGGCCTACAACGTGGCCGCGCCCGCGCTGGTGCCGCGGCTGGTCGCGCAAGCCGAACTGGCCAGCGCCAACCGCTGGCTGGAACTGGCGCGCAGCGCGGCGTTTTCGGCCGGCCCCGCGGCCGGCGGCGCCCTGGTCGGCTGGATGGGCGCGCAGCCCGCCTACGCGCTGGCCGCGGCCTTGTCGCTGCTGGCGGCGCTGCTGCTCGCCGGCCTGCCGCGCGAGACGCCCGCGCCCAGGCCCCGGCGGCGCATGCTGGCCGAGTTGCGCGAAGGCGCATCCTTCGTCGCCGCGCATCCGCTGCTGCGCCCGGTGCTGGTGACCGCCGTGTTCTTCAATACCGCCTGGTTCGTGCTGCAGGCCGTCTACGTGGCCTATGCCGTGGACCGGCTCGGCCTGTCGGCCGCGACCGTCGGCGCGACGCTGGGCGTGTATGGCGGCGGCATGGTGGCCGGCGCGCTGCTGGCGCCGTGGCTGGCCCGGCGGCTGTCCTTCGGCGCCATGATCGGCGCGGGTCCCCTGGCCGCGCTGGCGGCCAGCCTCCTGCTGCTGGCCACGCTGGCGCATCCGTCGGGCGCCTGGGCGGCGGCCGGGCTGTTCCTGTTCGGCGCCGGCCCCATCCTGTGGACCATCACCACCACCACGCTGCGCCAGGCGGTCACGCCCAACGCCATGCTGGGCCGGGTCTCTTCGGTGATCCTCACCGCGACCTACGGCGCCCGCCCCGTCGGCGCCCTGATCGGCGCCGTGCTGGCCGCGCGGGTCGGAATCGAAGCCTGCCTGTGGGCGTCCACCGCAGGCTTCGCCGTGCAGTTCGCGGTGCTGTTCGGCTCGCCGGTGCGGCGGCTGCGCAGCCAGCCCGCAACTGTTGCGGGCTGATCGGCGCGCATCTGTATCTGGCGGCCGCGCCCGCCCGCCGCTAGACTGCCCCGTTCATACAAACGGAGCGCGCGGCGCGCACAGCATGCTGAAAATCCTCGGAAAGGCCTCATCCATCAACGTGCGCAAGGTGCTGTGGACCTGCGCCGAACTGCGGCTGCCTTTCGAGCGCGAAGACTGGGGTTCGGGGTTCAGGCCCACGGAAGAGCCCGGTTTCCTGGCGCTCAACCCCAACGCCATGGTGCCCGTGATCCAGGACGGCGACTTCGTGCTGTGGGAGTCCAACAGCATCATCCGCTACCTGGCTTCGCAATACGGCGGCCAGGCGCTGTATCCGGCCGAACCGAAGCTGCGCGCCCGCGTCGACCAGTGGCTGGACTGGCAGGCCAGCGATCTGAACCGTTCCTGGTCCTATGCCTTCATGGCGCTGGCGCGGCAATCGGCCGCGCACCGCGACGCCGCCGCGATCGAGGCCTCGTGCCAGGCCTGGTCGCGCTTCATGGGCATCCTGGACCAGCGCCTGCAACAGACCGGCGCCTATGTGTCGGGCGCGGCCTTCACGCTGGCCGACGTCGCCGTCGGCCTGTCGGTGAACCGGTGGTTCCTCACGCCCTTCGACAAGCCGCGACTGCCGGCCGTCGAGGCCTATTACGACCGGCTGGCCGAGCGCGAAGGCTACCGCCAGCACGGCCGCAACGGCACGGTCTGAGCGCCTACTTCACCACGCCGCAGACCAGGCGTCCGCCCCCGCCGCCCAGCGGCTTGGGCGTGTCGCTGTAGTTGTCGCCGCCCACGTGCACCATCAGCGCGCGGCCCTTGACGTCGGCCAGCTTCAGGTGCGGCGCGACCACCGCTTTCTTGGCCGAGCCGTCGGCCGCAACCACGATGAACGGCAGGTCGCCCTGGTGCCCGTCGGTCGCCATCGGGCCCTTGTGGGCCTTGGTTCCCTTGGGGTCCAGGTGCCCGCCGGCCGCGCCGCCGGGCGCCATCTGGTCGTTCACCATGCCGGGCTCGCAAGACCCTTTCTCGTGCACGTGGAAGCCGTGTTCGCCGGGCGGCAAGCCCTTCAGGTTCGGCGTCAGCTCCAGCCCGCCCTTGGTGTCCTTGACCGTGATGGTGCCGGCGCTCTTGCCCACGCCGTCCGCGCTCAGGACGGACATCGAAACGCTTTCCGCCGACGCCGCGCCGGCGGCGCCCGCCAGCGCAAGCGCCGAAACCAGCAACGATATTTTCTTCATGTGGTGCCTCCAGGAATCGCAGGCCAGGGCCGGCCGGTCGCCGCCCCATGCCGTCAAAAACAATAGCATTCACGCCGAGCCGCCCGCCAGCAATCTTCGTTCCTGATACAAACGGAGGGCGCGGGCCTGCCGCGCCTCTCACCAGACCGCCGACACCACCGCGTGCAGCGCCACGCCGATCAGCCCGCCGACCACGGTGCCATTGAAGCGGATGTATTGCAGGTCCTTGCCCACGCTCAGCTCCAGCTCGTCGACCAGGTGGCGCTCGTCCCAGTTCTTCACCGTGCGCGAAATATGCTCGGTGACGCCGCTGCGCAGCCGGCCGGTCAGGCGGCGCGCGCCGCCCAGCACGTGGCGGTTGACGGCCTCGCGCAGGCCGGGGTCTTCGCCCAGCTTGCGGGCCAGCGCCAGCAAGGCATTTTCCAGGTGGCGCGCCAGCGCCGAATCCTCGTCGGACAGATCGCGCCGCAACGCCGCGTGGATGTCGTCCCACAGGCCTTGCACGTATTCCTGCACCTTGGGGTGGTCGATGGCGCGCTGCTTGAGCGCCTCGACCTGCGCGGCCAGCGCGGGATCGTCGCGCAGCCGGCGGATGTAGTTCAGCACCCAGGCCTCGTAGTCGCGGCGCACCGGATGCTCCGGCTGCGACAGCACGTCGCGCAGTTCTTCCACCAGCGCGCGCGCCAGCCGGTCGGCCAGGTTGTCGGCGATGCCCTCGACCGACTTGACCACGTCCACCGCGGCGATGATGCGCGGCCATTCCTTCCTGGCGAACTTGACCAGCAGGCCCGAGGCGCGGGCCTTCACCTCTTCTTCGCTCAGGTAGCCGCCCAGCCGTTCCAGCGCGGCGTCCAGCAGTTCCTGGTGGCGGCCGTCGCGCGTGAGCAGGCCCAGCACCTCGCCGGCCGTGTCGGCCGCGTCCCAGCGGCGCAAGGTCTTCACCGCGAATTCCTGGATCACGCCGCGCACCGCGCGGTCGTCCAGCAGGTCCAGCGTCTGCAGCGCCACGTTGCGCGCGCCCTCGCTCAGCGCGCGCGCCTGGCGCGGGCGGCCCAGCCAGCGGCCCAGGCGCGCGGCCGGGTCGAACACGCGCAGCTTTTCCATCAGCGCGTCGGGGTCCAGGAAGTGGTCGCGCACGAACACCGCCAGGTTGTCGCCGATGCGGTCCTTGTTGCTCGGGATGATGGCGGTATGTGGAATCGGCAGTCCCAGCGGGCGGCGAAACAGCGCGACCACCGCGAACCAGTCGGCCAGCGCGCCCACCGTGGCCGCCTCGCAGAAGGCGCGCACCCAGGCCCAGATCCCCTGCCCGCCCATCGCATGGCTGAGGACGAAGCCGCCCATCATGGCCGCAAGCAGCGCCAGCGCGCCGATCTTCATGCGCCGCAGCTGCGCGCGGCGCGCCTCGGACGCCAGGGCGGAACGGGTCGCGCGGGCGGCGCCGGACGTGGACGTGTCTGTCATGGAGTCTCCGGGATGAGGGGGGCCAGGGCCAGCAGGCGCTACCCGGCCGGGGCCAGCAGGCCCGGCATGCCTTCATGGCTGGCCTGGGCGCGCGCCAGTATGAATTCGATCATCATCGAGATGGCCCGCGGATGGTGCCGGTTCGGCATGTACAGCATATACATGGCGCGCCCGAAAATGCTGAGCCGCCACGGCGTCAGGGCGGGCAGCAGCTCGCCGGCGGCCAGGTCCCGGTGCACCACGTAATCCGGCACGATGCCCACCCCCAGCCCGGCGCGGATCGCGTCGCGCAGGAAAACGTAATTGCGCGAAACCACCGTGGGCTCCAGCACCACGTGCTGGCGCGGCAGGCCGCCGTAATAGGCCGACAGCCGCAACGGCCGGCCGATGACCGCGGCGCTGATGACCGGACAATTGGCCAGGTCCTCGGGACGCTGCGGCAGCCCGCGGGCGGCGGCATAGGCATGCGACGCGCAGGCCACGTAGCGGACCTGGCCCAGCTCGCGCGCCACCAGGTTCTGCGGCGGCTCGGACATGATGCGCACCGCGATGTCGACCTCGTCGCGCAGCAGGTCGTCCACGCTGTTCTCGAACAGCACGTCCAGCACGATGTCCGGATAGGCCTGCTTGAACTCCAGCAGCCAGGGCGTCATCACGAAACCGCCGTAGCCGCTGGGCACGCTCAGCCGCACCTTGCCCTGCGGCGTCTTGCCCAGGGTCTCGACCGACTCGCGGGCCGCGGTGATCTCATCCTGGATGTTGCGGCCGTGGCGATAGAGCTTGAGCCCGATCTCGGTGGGTTCGACCCGCCGCGTCGTGCGCCGCACCAGCTGCATGCCGACCGAGCGTTCCAGCTGGCTCAGGTGATAGCTGACGTTGGCGCGCGTCATCTTCAGCCGGCGCGCCGCCTCGCTCAGGTTGCCGGCATCCAGGATTTCCACCAGCAAGGTCAGGGATTTGGTGTCCATCCGCCTCTCCTACACGGCCATCGTCAAATTTTTTTAAACGTTATGTCAATTGTGGCTGGAATTGTCAAGACTTATTGACTGGGAAAGAATATGGCACACAAAAAAGAGGCGGGCCAACCCGGCATGCCCTGACGGAGACACCTGTCCATGACAGACAGCGCAAGCACCGGCGCGGTTCACGCGCGCCGCTACGAGGACATCCTGGTCGTGACCATCGACCATCCCCCGGTCAATGCCCTGAGCGCCGCGGTGCGCGCCGGCCTGGCGCGGGCCGTGAGGCAGGCCCGGGACGACGCGCAGGTCCGCGCCATCCTGCTGACCGGCTCCGGCAAGGCGTTCATCGCCGGCGCCGACATCCGCGAATTCGGCAAGCCGCCGCAGCCGCCTTCGCTGCCCGAGGTGTGCAACCTGATCGAAGCCAGTCCCAAGCCGGTGGTGGCCGTGCTGCACGGCGCCGCGCTGGGCGGCGGGCTGGAAGTGGCGCTGGCCGCGCACTATCGCGTGGCCCTGCCCGGCGCCAGGCTGGGGCTGCCCGAAGTCAATCTGGGCCTGTTGCCCGGCGCCGGGGGCACGCAGCGCGCCCCGCGCCTGATGGGCGCGCAGGCCGCGCTGGACCTGATGCTGTCGGGCCGCCATCTGTCGGCCCAGGACGCGCTGGCCGCCGGGCTGGTCGATGCGGTGGCCGACGGCGACGACGCGCTCGGCGCCGGCCTGGCCCATGCCCGCCAGCTGCTCGCCATGCACGCCGGCCCGCGCCGCACCCGCGACGCGAGCGCCGCCCTGGCCGACAAGCCGGCGGCCCTGGCCGCGGTCGACGCCGCCGCCGAGCGCGTCGCCGCCACCTCCCGCGGGCTGTATTCGCCGGCGCGCATCGTCGAGGCCGTGCGCGCCGCCATCGAACTGCCTTTCGAACAGGGCTTGCAAGCCGAACGCGCGCTGTTCCTGCAATGCCTGGACAGCTCGCAGCGCGCCGGCCTGGTGCACGCCTTCTTCGCCGAACGCGCGACCGCCAAGGCGCCGGAACTGATGCAGGCCCGGCCGCGGCGGCTGGAGCGGATCGGCGTCGTGGGCGGCGGCACCATGGGCGCCGGCATCGCCGTGGCGGTGCTGGACGCCGGCCTGCCGGTGGTGATGGTCGAGCAGGACGAGGCCGCCCTGGAGCGCGGCCGCGCGCGCGTCGCGCGGGTATACGACCTGCTGGTCGGCAAAGGACGGATGGACGCGGACGAACGCGCCGCCCGCCTGGCGCGCTTCACCGGCGCGACGTCCTACGACGCGCTGGCCGAGGCCGACCTCATCATCGAAGCCATCTACGAGGACATGGACGCCAAGCTCGCCGTGTTCGCGCAGCTGGACCGCGTGGCCAAGCCCGGCGCCGTGCTGGCCACCAACACCTCGTACCTGGACGTGGACCGCATCGCCCAGGCCACCCGCGGCCCGGCCGACGTGCTGGGCCTGCACTTCTTCTCGCCGGCCAACATCATGAAGCTGCTGGAAGTGGTGGTCGGCAGCCGGACCGCGCCCGACACCGTGGCCACCGGCTTCGAACTGGCGCGCCGGCTGCGCAAGATCCCGGTGCGCGCCGGGGTCTGCGACGGCTTCATCGGCAACCGCATCCTGGCCGCCTACCGCCAGGCCGCCGACATGATGATGGAAGACGGCGCCTCGCCCTACGAGATCGACGCCGCCGTGCGCGCCTTCGGCTATCCGATGGGCCCCTACCAGATGATGGACCTGGCCGGCGGCGACATCGGCTGGGCCACGCGCAAGCGCCGCGCCGCCACCCGCGACCCGGCGCTGCGCTATGTGCAGATCGCCGACCGCCTGTGCGAACGCGGCTGGTTCGGCCAGAAGACCGGCCGCGGCTATTACCTCTACCCCGACGGCGCGCGCCAGGGCCAGCCCGACCCCGAGGTGCTGGCCATCATCGACGCCGAACGCCGGCGCGCCGGCGTCAGCCCGCGCGCCTTCTCAGAGGAAGAAATCCAGCGCCGCTACCTGGCCGCCATGATCAACGAAGCGGCCAACGTGCTGAGCGAAGGCATCGCCCTGCGGCCGTCGGACATCGACGTGGTGGCCCTGTCCGGCTACGGCTTTCCGCGCTACCGCGGAGGGCCGATGCACTACGCGGACCAGGCGGGCCTGCCTCGCATCCTGGCCGATCTGCGCGGGTACGCGGCCCAGGACCCGGCGTTCTGGAAGCCCTCGCCGCTGCTGGTCGAACTGGCCGAGAGCGGCCGCGATTTCGCCAGCCTGAACCGCAACGCCTGAATTTCAACCTGCAGAAGGCCATTGCCATGCGTGAAGCCGTTATCGTCTCCACCGCCCGCACCCCGATCACCAAGGCGGGGCGCGGCGAATTCAACCTGATCGCCGGCCCCACGCTGGCCGCCCACGCCGTGCGCGCCGCGGTCGAGCGCGCCGGCGTGGACCCGGCGCTGATCGAGGACGCCATCATCGGCTGCGGCTACCCCGAGGGCGCCACCGGCCGCAACATCGGCCGCCAGGCGGTGGTGCGCGCCGGCCTGCCGCTGAGCGTGGGCGGCGCCACCGTCAACCGCTATTGCGCCTCGGGCCTGCAGGCCATCGCCAGCGCCGCCAGCCGCATCGTCATGGACGGCGCGCCAGCCATGATCGCCGGCGGCGTGGAATGCGTTTCGCAGATCCGCACCCGCGACGACGGCGTCAGCGGCATGGACCCGTGGATCGTGGCCAACAAGCCCGAGCTCTACCTGCCCATGATCGAGACCGCCGACATCGTCGCGGCGCGCTACGGCATTAGCCGCGAGGCCCAGGACCGTTTCGCCGCCCAGAGCCAGGCGCGCGCCGAGGCCGCGCAGGCCACCGGCCGCTACCGCGAAGAAATCATCGCCGTCACCACCACCATGGCCGTCACCGATCGCGCCACCGGCGCGGTCAGCGAACGCGAAGTGACCGTGGACCGCGACACCTGCAACCGTCCCGGCACGACCTACGAGGCGCTGGCCGCGCTGACGCCGGTGCGCGGCCCCGGCCAGTTCGTCACCGCCGGCAACGCCTCGCAGCTTTCCGACGGCGCCGCGGCCTGCGTGCTGATGGAGGCCTCGCAGGCGCAGCGCGCCGGCATCCAGCCGCTGGGCGCGTTCCGCGGACTGGCGATCGCGGGCTGCGAACCCGACGAGATGGGCATCGGCCCGGTCTACGCCGTGCCCAGGCTGCTGGCCCGCCACGGCCTGTCGGTGCAGGACATCGACCTCTGGGAACTGAACGAGGCCTTCGCCTCGCAGGCCCTGTATTGCCAGGAAAAACTCGGCATCCCCATGGAACGCCTGAACGTCAACGGCGGCGCCATCGCGCTGGGCCATCCGTTCGGCGTCACCGGCGCGCGCCTGGCCGGCCACGTGCTGCTGGAGGGCCGCCGCCGCGGCGCCCGCTACGCGGTCGTGACCATGTGCGTGGGCGGCGGCATGGGCGCGGCCGGACTGTTCGAAATCTATTGATCACGAGAGCAACCATGGATCTGACTTTCACCCCCGAAGAAGAAGCGTTCCGCGCCGAAGTGCGCGCCTTCCTGGCGGCCGAACTGCCGCCGGAACTGGCGCGCAAGGTGCGCGGGCACCGCCACCTGTCCAAGGCCGACATGGAAGGCTGGCACGCCATCCTGAACGCGCGCGGCTGGCTGGCCAGCCACTGGCCCCGCGAATACGGCGGCACCGGCTGGAGCGCCGTGCAGAAGTTCATCTTCGAGAACGAATGCGCCCTGGCCCACGCCCCGCGCATCGTACCCTTCGGCCTGAGCATGCTGGGCCCGGTCCTCATCAAGTACGGCAACGAAGCGCAGAAGCGCCACTGGCTGCCGCGCATCCTCGACGGTTCGGACTGGTGGTGCCAGGGCTATTCCGAGCCCGGCGCCGGCTCCGACCTGGCTTCGCTCAAGACCACCGCGGTGCGCGACGGCGACCACTACGTCGTCAACGGCCAGAAGACCTGGACCACGCTGGGCCAGCACGCCAACATGATTTTCTGCCTGGTGCGCACGCGCAGCGAAGGCAAGCCGCAGGAAGGCATCAGCTTTCTGCTCATCGACATGAACAGCCCCGGCATCGAGGTGCGCCCCATCGTCACGCTGGACGGCGACCACGAAGTCAACGAAGTGTTCTTCTCCGACGTGCGCGTACCCGTGGCCAACCTGGTGGGCGAAGAAAACCGCGGCTGGTCCTGCGCCAAGTACCTGCTGACCTACGAGCGCACCAATATCGCCGGCGTGGGCCTGTCGACGGCCGCGCTGCAGCAGCTCAAGACCGTGGCGGCGCGCCAGCGCAAGAACGGCAAGCCGCTGGCCGAGGACCCGCTGTTCGCGGCTCGGCTGGCGCGCGTCGAGATCGAACTGGACAACATGCGCGTGACCAATCTGCGCGTGCTGGCCGCGGCCGCCCACGGCGGCGCGCCCGGCGCCGAAAGCTCGATGCTGAAGATCCGCGGCACCCAGATCCGCCAGGAAATCACGGCGCTCAACCGCCGCGCCATGGGCGTCTATGCCCGGCCCTACGTGAAGCAGGCGCTCGAAGACGGCTATGACGGCCCGCAGATCGGGCCGGACGGCGCCGACAGCGCCGCCGCGCAGTACTTCAACTTCCGCAAGCTGTCGATCTTCGGCGGCTCGAACGAAATCCAGAAGAACATCATCTCCAAGATGATCCTGGGACTGTAAGGAATCAAGCAGATGAATTTCGACCATACCGAAGACCGGCGCATGCTGTCGGACATGCTGCGACGCTTCGTGGCCGAGCAGTACGGTTTCGCCGTGCGCGACGACATCGCGCGCTCGTCCCAGGGCTATAGCGCGGACTTCTGGCGGCGCTATGCCGAGCTGGGCGCCATCGGCGCGCTGTTCCCGGAAGACGACGGCGGCCTGGGCGGCGCCGGATTCGACATCGCGGTGGTGTTCGAGGCCCTGGGCCGCGGGCTGGTGGTGGAGCCCTTCCTGGACGCGCTGGTGGCCGGCGACGCCATCGCCGCGGCCGGCACGCCGGCGCAGAAGGCCGTGCTGGCCGAGCTGCAGTCCGGCGCCGCCATCGTGTCGCTGGCCCACGCCGAGGCGCAGGCCGGCTACGAGCTGGCGCACGTGCGGACCCGCGCCGAGCGCGACGGCGACGGCTGGCGGCTCGACGGCGCCAAGGCCGTGGTTGGACACGCCGAACAGGCCGGTCTGTTCGTGGTGTCGGCGCGCACCTCGGGCGGCGACGACGACGCCGACGGCATTTCGCTCTTCCTGGTCCCGGCCGGCGCGCCCGGCCTGCAGGTGCAGGGCTACCCCCTGATCGACGGCGGCCGCGCCGGCGACCTGAGCCTGGACCATGTGCGCGTGGGCGCCGACGCCCTGCTGGGCCAGGCCGGCGCCGGCCATGCCGTGCTGGAACGCAGCATCGGCAAGGGCGTGCTGGCGCTGTGCGCCGAGGCCGTGGGCGCGATGGACGCCGCGCGCGACGCCACCCTCGAATACCTGCAGACCCGCAAGCAGTTCGGCGTGCCGATAGGCCGCTTCCAGGCCCTGCAGCACCGCATGGCCGACGTGCTGCTGGAGATCGAACAGGCGCGCTCGGCCGTCATCAACGCCGCCGCCCAGCTCGGCCATGCCGACCGCGCCACGCGCGAGCGCGCGCTGTCGGCCGCCAAGTACACCATCGGACGCGTGGGCATCCTGGTGGCCGAAGAATGCATCCAGCTGCACGGCGGCATCGGCATGACCTGGGAACTGCCGCTGGCCCACTATGCCAAGCGCCTGGTCATGATCGACCATCAGTTCGGCGACGAAGACCATCATCTCGCCCGTTTCATCGCACTGGCCCCGCAGGAGTAATGCCATGAACAGCGGCACCCCGCCCCCCGACGCCCTCGACCTGCCGCTCGAAGGCGTGCGGGTCCTGGACCTTTCCCGCGTCTTCGCCGGCCCGCTGTGCGGCCAGGTGCTGGCCGACTTCGGCGCCGAGGTCGTCAAGGTCGAACACCCCGTGCGCGGCGACGACACGCGCGACTGGGGCCTGCGCATCGGCAAGGGCGAGACCACCTACTACAACAGCATGAACCGCAACAAGCGGTCCATCACGCTGGACCTGCAGTCCAGCGCCGGCGTGGAGATCGTCTACAGCCTGCTGCCGCAGTTCGACGTGGTGATCCACAACTTCAAGAGCGGCGGCGCCGAGAAGCTGGGCCTGGGCTACGAGCAGCTCAAGGCCGTCAAGCCCGACCTGATCTATTGCGCCATCGCCGGCTACGACAGTTCCGGACCCGAGGCGGCGCGCCCCGGCTACGACCTCGTCATCCAGGGCGAGACCGGCCTCATGGCGATCAACGGCGAAGCGCAACAGCCGCCGTTGAAATTCGGCGTCGCGGCGGTGGACATGATGACCGGCATGTACGCCGCGCAGGCCGTCCTGGCCGCGCTCTACCGGCGCGAACGCAGCGGCCGCGGCCGCCTGATCGAAATGGCGCTGTACGACTGCGGCATCATGGTCACCAGCTACTACGGCCTGGACGCCCTGCTGCTGGGCCGCGACCCGCAGCGCTACGGCAACGCCCATCCGTCCATCGTGCCCTACGGCATGTTCGAAGCCGCCGACGGCCCGCTCATCATCGCGGTCGGCACCAATGCGCAGTTCGACAAATTCTGCCGCCAGGTGGTGATGCGGCCCGACATCGTCGAGGACCCGCGCTACGCCACCAACGTCGAGCGCGCCAGGAACCGCCTGACCCTGCTGCCCGTGGTGACCGGCCTGATCCGCGAATTCCCGCGCGACCTGCTGCTGGCGCGCCTGACCGAGTGCGGCATTCCCTGCGGCGAGGTGCTGGGGCTGCACGAAGCCCTGACCGGCCCGCGCACGCGCCGCGGCGGCCTGGTGCAGGAACTGCCGCACCCCGTGGCCGGCAGCACGCACGTCTATGCGCCGCCGTACCGCCTGGACGGGCAGCGCCTGCCCATCCGCCACGCCCCGCCCACGCTGGGCGAAGGCACGCGCGACGTGCTGCAGCGCCTGCTGCAGATGAGCGACGCGCAACTAGAGGCCTTGCAGGCGCAGGGCGTGCTGACCCTGCCCGGCGACGGCCGCGCCGATTGAAATCTCCGAAGAACGCAGACCAGGAACATCGATCATGACGGCACCGATTTCGTGCACCCATCCCTCCCGCGCCCGGCGCGCCGTGCTGGCCCTGGCGGCAAGCCTGCTCGTGGCGGGCGGCGCGGCCGCGCAATCCTATCCCAGCCAGCCCATCAGGCTGATCGTGCCGTTTCCGCCCGGCGGCCCGACCGACGTGGCCTCGCGGCTGATCGGCCAGCAGCTCGAAGCGCGGCTGCGGCAGCCCGTCATCGTGGAGAACCGGCCCGGCGCCTCGGGGTCGATCGCCGCCAACCTGCTCAAGCGTTCGCCGGCCGACGGCTACACCCTGATGATGCTGGCCACGCCCACGCTGTTCGCGCCCTTCTTCTACAGGAACGTCGGCTACGAGACGCCCAAGGACTTCCAGCCCGTGGCCACGGTGTACGACCTGCCCATCGTGGTCGTGACCAATCCGCAGAAGCTGCCCGAGGTCGCCAGCCTGAAGCAGCTGGTCGACTATGCCCGCGCCCACCCCGGCGAGTTGAACTACACCAGCTCGGGCGCCGGCAGCTTCGGCCACATGACCATGGAACGGCTGCAGGACGTGGGCGACTTCCGCATGCAGCACGTGGCCTACAAGGGCGGCGTGCCCGCCATCACCGACACGATAGGCGGACAGGTGCCCATGATGTACGCCGACCTGGTGGCGGCCCTGCCGCATATACAGGCGGGCAAGCTGCGCGCGCTGGCGGTCGGTTCACCCAGCCGCGTGTCCGTGCTGCCCGACGTGCCCACCATCGGCGAACAGGGCTTCGACGGTTTCGACGCGGTGTCCTGGGGCGGATTGCTGGCGCCGCGCGGCACGCCCGGCGCGGTAATCGAACGGCTCGGCCGCGAAGTCCAGGCCATCCTGGCCGACCCGGCGATCCAGGCCAAGCTCATCGGCGCGGGCACCATCGCGCACTATGAGCCGGCCGACGCGATGGGCCGGCGCATCGCCGACGACTACCAGAAATGGGGCGCGCTCGCGCGCGACAAAGGCATGACCGCAGAATAACGACCGACCGGGCGGAACCGGCGGCGTCCACCAGAGGAGACCAAGCACATGCAACCATCCACCACCCGCCGCGCCTGCCTGGGCCTGGCGCTGACCGCGGCGCTGGGCGCCGTCCTGCCGCTGCAGGCCGGCGCCCAGGCCGCGTTCCCGTCCAAGCCCATCACGCTGATCGTGCCCTTCCCGGCCGGCGGCTCCACCGACCGCCACCTCCGGATCGTGGCGCAGGACGCCGCCAAATACCTGGGCCAGCCCGTCATCGTCGAAAACCGGCCCGGCGCCGGCGGCACCCTGGGCCCGTCCACCATGGCCAAGACCGCCAAGCCCGACGGCTACACCATCAGCCTGTACACGCTGGCGATGCTGCGCATGCCCTACATGCAGAAAAGCAGCTGGGACCCGATCAACGATTTCAGCTTCATCATCGGGCTGTCGGGCTACACCTTCGGCTTCACCGTGCGCGCCGACTCGCCCTACAAGACCTTCAACGAATACATCGAGGCCGCGCGCAAGGCGCCGGGCACCATCGACTACGGCTCCACCGGCGTGGGCTCCTCGCCCCACCTGCTGATCGAGGAAGTCGCCATCAACGCCAAGGTCAAGCTGAACCACGTGCCCTTCAAGGGCAACGCCGACATGCAGCAGGCCCTGCTGGGCGGCCACGTCATGGCGCAGAGCGACGCCACCGGCTGGGACCAGTTCGTCGATGCCGGCAAGATGCGCCTGCTGGTCACCTTCGGCGAAAAACGCACCACCCGCTGGCCCGACGTGCCCACCGCCAAGGAACTGGGCTACAAGGTCGTGTCGACCTCGCCCTACGGCCTGGCCGGCCCCAAGGGCATGGACCCCGCCGTGGTCAAGACGCTGCACGACGCCTTCAAGCGCGCGCTGTACGACCCGGCCAGCATGGAGGTCATGAAACAGCTGAACCAGGAACCCGCCTACCGCGACAGCCAGGATTACAAGGCCTGGGCCCAGGAAACCTATGTCAAGGAGAAGTCCCTGATCGAGTATCTGGGATTGATGGCGAAGAATTGAGGGAGTGGGTTGCGGGCGGAAGATGGGTTACGCGCGCTGGAAGCGCCAGGGACGTAGGATGGGTGCAGCGCGAGATTCCCGACGCAAGAACCCCGTCACGGAACGCGCGGAACCCATCTCGCCCCCCCATCCGACATTTGCTAGACTGGCTGCCCGTATTCCCCCGCCGCCGCCCATGCCCCAGGACGTCCCCACCGATCTCAGCGCCGACGACATCGCCAGGAAAGTGGCGGCCGCCATCGTGGCGCACCAGCTTCCGCCCGGCACCCGCCTGCGCGAAGAGGCGCTGGGCCGCGTCTACCAGGTCAGCCGCACCAAAGTGCGCGCCGCGCTGCTCATGCTGTCCAAGGACAAGCTGATCCAGATCGTTCCCGACAAGGGCGCCTTCGTCAGCAAGCCCGACGCCAACGAGGCGCGCGAGGTCTACGCCGTGCGCCGCATCCTCGAGGCCGCGCTGGCGCGCGAATTCGTGGCGCGCGCCACGGCCGCCGACTACCGCCGCATCGACGCGCACCTGGCGGCCGAGCGCCGCGCGCTGGAAGGCGGCGACGTGCAGGCGCGCAACCAGCTGCTGGGCCATTTCCACATCCTGCTGGCCGAGGTGGTCGGCAATTCGGTGCTGACCGGCATGCTGCGCGAGCTGTCGGCCCGCAGCGCCGTGATCACCATGCTTTACCAGAGCTCGCGCGACGCGAGCTGCTCGTCGCGCGAACACCAGGAGTTCATCGACGCGGCCCGCGCCGGCGACGCCGAGCGCGCCTGCGCGCTGATGGACGCGCACCTGGAACACGTGCAGACCGCGCTGGACTTCTCCCAGGGCGGGCGCAGCGACGGCGACCTGGTCAGCGCGCTGTTGCGCTAGCGCGCCCCGGCGCGCAGTTGCTCGCGCAGCAGCTGCTCCATGCGCTGCTGCATCCAGCTCTCGGTTTCGCCCAGCCTGCCGCCCTGCAGCCAGAGGCTGCGCACCGGCAGCATCGGCAGCGACAGGTCCTCGCTGGGCACCCGGATCAGCGCCTGGCGATTGCCTTCGTACTCCGCGATATTGAGCGGCAGGATGGCCCAGCCCACGCCGTCGGCCGCCATGGCCGCGATGGCGTAGCAGCTGTCGGCGCGCCATACCGTGGGGCTCAGCACCAGGTCGTCGACGCCATCCATCTGCATGACCAGTTGCCGGTGCCGGGCCAGGTCGCTGCGCCCGGCGGCGGGCAGCGCGGCCAGCGGATGCCCGCGAGCCACGAAAATGCCCTGCGCCACGTCGCCCAGGCGGCGATGCGCAAAGGACGGGCCAGGATCGCCCCGGTCCAGGTGGAAGGCCAGGCTGGCGCGGCCCTGGCGCAGGTAGTCGGCGACCTCGGTGGCGGTGCCGTTCAGCTGGGTCAGCTCCAGCGCCGGAAAGCGCTCGGCCAGTTCCTTGAGCAAGGCGCCCAGCACCAGATGCGGCAAGGCCTCGTCCAGCGCGATCGACAGGCGCGCATCGCGCCCGCCGGCGAACGCCAGCGCGCGCTGTTCCAGCCCGCCGGCCTGGCGCAGCAGTTCGCGCGCCTCCTGCAGCATCACCTCGCCGGCCGGGGTCAGCGTGGCGTTGCGCCGCGAGCGGTCGAACAGCTCCACCCCCAGGTCGGCCTCCAGCAGTCCCACCGACGTGCTGACGGCCGACTGCGCCCGGCCCAGCTGGCGCGCGGCCGCGGAGAACGATCCGGCCTGCGCCGCGGCCACGAATTGGCGCAGCTGCTCCAGCGTCCATTGCATGCGGTTCTCCCGTTATCCATCTACTAAATAGATGAAATCAAACTTTTTCGTACGAATTACCTGATGAATAATAGCGCCTCTTGAAGGAGTGGAACCATGCAGCGGACTGAACCGAACGCTGTCGCCACGGCCGCGCCCGGCCGCTGGCTGGTGCTGGCCATCGTGTCCAGCGCCCTGTTGCTGATCGTGGTCGACATGACCGTGCTCTACACCGCGCTGCCGCGCCTGACGCATGAACTGAACGTCGGCGCCTCGGCCAAGCTGTGGATCGTGAACATCTATGCATTGGTGGTCTCGGGCCTGTTGCTGGGCATGGGCACGCTGGGCGACCGGCTGGGCCACAAGCGCCTGTTCATGGCCGGCCTGGCGGTGTTCGGCGTGGCCTCGCTGGCCGCCGCCTATGCGCCCGGCGCGGCCGCGCTGATCGCGGCGCGCGCGCTGCTGGCGGTGGGCGCGGCCATGATGATGCCGGCCACGCTGTCCATCCTGCGCCTAACCTTCGCCGACGAGCGCGAGCGCGCGGTCGCCATCGGCATCTGGGCCTCGGTGGCCTCGGGCGGCGCGGCCATCGGCCCGGTCATCGGCGGCGCGCTATTGGCGCATTTCTGGTGGGGCTCGGTGTTTCTGATCAACGTGCCCATCGTGCTGCTGGCCCTGCCGCTGGCGTGGCGCTGCATCCCGGCCAGCCGGCCGCAGACCGGGCGTCCGTGGGACCTGGCCGGTTCGCTGCAGGTGATGGCCGGGCTGATCCTGTGCGCCTACGCGCTCAAGGAACTGGGCAAGCCCGCGCCCTCGTGGACTCACGCCGCGCTAGCCTGCGCCGCGGGCGCGGCGCTGCTCGCGGTGTTCGCGCGGCGCCAGCGCGGGCGGCCCTATCCGCTGATCGACTTCGCGATATTCCGCAACCGCGCCTTCTCGTCGGCGGTGGCGGCGGCGCTGTTCGCCGCGGCCGCGCTGCTGGGCATGGAGCTAGTGTTCAGCCAGCGGCTGCAGCTCGTCATGGGCAAGTCGCCGCTGGAGGCCGCGCTCTTCATCCTGCCGCTGTCGCTGGCCGCCTTCGTGTCCGGACCGCTGGCGGGCTGGCTGCTGGGACGCGTCGACGGACCGCGCCTGCTGTTCCTGGCGCTGCTGGTCTCGGGCGCCGGCATGGCCGGCTACCTGCTCAGCTATGACGCTTCCATCCTGCCCCAGATGGCCAGCCTGTGCGTGCTGGGCCTGGGCATAGGCGCCACCATGACGGCGGCCTCCAGCACCATCATGCAAAGCGCCACGCCCGAGCGCGCCGGCATGGCGGCCTCGATCGAAGAGGTGTCCTATGAGCTGGGCGGCGCGCTGGGCGTCACGCTGATGGGCTCCATCCTGTCGGGCGTGTACGCCCACGCGCTGGACGTGCCGGCGGGCCTGCCCGCGGAGGCCGCGCGCGACAGCCTGGACCAGGCGCTCATCGTGGCCGAGCACGTGCCGGCCGACCTGGGCGCCGCGCTGGCGGCGCTGGCCCGCGGCGCGTTCGACACCGGCTACGCCGCCGTGCTGGCCACGGCCACCTTGCTGCTGCTGGCCACGGCGGCGTTCGTGCTGCTCAACCGCCGCCGGCTGCCCGCCTGAACTCAGCAGCTGCGCAGCGCGTGCTCCATGTCGGCGATCAGGTCTTCTTCGTGCTCCAGCCCGATGGAGACCCGGATCAATCCTTCCGACACCCCGGCGGCCTCGCGCTCGGCCGCCGGCACGCCCGAGTGCGTGGTGGAGGCCGGATGGCAGATCAGCGATTCGGTGCCGCCCAGGCTCACCGCCGAGCGGAACAGATGCAGCGCATTGATGAAGCGGAACGCCTTCTCGCGCCCGCCGTCGAGCACGAAGGCGAAGGTCGAGCCCGGCCCGGTGCACTGGCGCTTGTAGACCTCCTGGTAGGCGCTGTCGGCGATGAGCTCGGGGTGGAACAGCTGCACCTTCTCCAGCGGATTGCCGGCCAGCCATTGCGCCACCTTGGTCGCCGTGCGCGCCGCCTGCTTCATGCGCAGCACCACGGTCTCCATCGAGCGCGTGATCATCCAGCACGAATGCGGATCGAGCTGCGAGCCGAACGCGCTGCGGATGGCGCGCACCTTCTTGATCAGGTCCTTGCCGCCGGTGACCGCGCCGGCCACCAGATCGCTATGGCCGCCGACATACTTGGTCAGCGAATACACGCACAGGTCCACGCCATGTTCGGCCGGCTTCTGGAAAATCGGCCCCAGCAGCGTGTTGTCGCAGACCGAGATGGGACGGTAGCCGTGGCGGCCTTCGAACGCGTCGAGCTCGCTCTTCATGGCCGCGAAATCGATCAGCGCATTGGTCGGGTTGGCCGGCGTTTCCACATAGAACAGGCGCACCGGCCCCCGCGCGGCCGCCGCCTCCAGCGCCTCGCGCATGCTGGCCGCCGACAGGCCGTCGCGCACCGCGTGCGAGCCTATGCCCCATTCCGGAAAGATCCGCGAGATCAGGGTCTCGGTGCCGCCATACAGCGGCACCGACTGCACCAGCTGGTCGCCCGGACGCAGGAACGCCAGGAACACCGCGCTGATCGCCGACATGCCGCTGGAGGTCACGGAGGCGTCCTGCGAGCCGTCCAGCAGCGCCAGGCGGTCCTCCACGATCTCCAGGTTGGGATGGTTGAAGCGGCTGTAGACCAGCCCCGCGGCCTCGTCCTGCCCCAGCGGCTTGCGGCCCGACACCAGATCGAAGAACGCCGCCCCGTCCTCGGCCGAGCGGAACGCGAAGGTCGAGGTCAGGAATACCGGCGGCTTGACCGCGCCCTCCGACAGGAAGGGGTCGAAGCCGTAGGACATCATCTGCGTTTCGGCGTGCAGCGGACGGCCGAAGATGTCTTTCTTGTGGTAGCTGGAGTAACTCATGATCTGCCTCTCTCGGTAGTCCCGGGGTGGAAATCGCGCATGCGCAGACGATAGCGCCGGCGGCGCGGGTATGCATGGCAGTATGGCTGCGCCGGCCGCCAATATTCTTTCCATTTCTATTGCGTGGCGGCGATAATGGGAAACAACCTTTCCTTGAAGCCGAACCCGATGAAAGACACTGCCTCGTTACATCAACTTGATGCGATCGATTGGAAAATCATGAAAATCCTTCAAGAAGATGGGCGGCTCAGCAACGCCGAGCTGGCCGAGCGCGTGTCGCTGTCGGCCTCGCCCTGCTGGAAGCGCCTCAAGCGCCTGGAGAACACCGGCGTGATCCGCGGCTACCAGGCCATCCTGGACCGCCGCGCGCTGGGCATGGGCGTGGTGGCCTTCGTCAGCATCTCGCTGGAAAACCACACCGAAAAGACCTGCCGCGCGTTCGAGGCCGGCGTGCTCGCCATGCCCGAGGTGCTGGCCTGCCACAACACCACCGGCCAACACGATTACCTGCTGCACATCGTGGCGCGCGATTTCGACGCCTATTCGGACTTCGTGCGCAACCGCCTGCGCCCGCTGCCCGGCGTGAAGGAACTGCTGAGCACGCTGTCGATGCACGAGGTCAAGTCGTCGGCGAAGCTGCACTTGTAGGATGGGTGCAGCGCGGGAGTTCTGAGGCAAGAACCCGGCTGCCGAACGCGCGAAACCCATCAGGCGGCGCGAGCCGCCGTTTTTCGCCGCGTGCTGATGTTGGCCTCTTGCCACGAAAGGCGGCGGCTCGCGCCGCCTGATGGGTTTCGCGCGCTGAGCTTATGTGTTCTTGTCCAAGAACGCTCGCGCTGCACCCATCCTACGCCACGACGCTACACGGCCTCCAGCGCCCCCGCCACCACCCGGTTGCGGCCCTGGCGCTTGGCCTGGTAGAGGCCGCGGTCGGCCGCCTGGATCAGGTCGGTGCAGGCCTGCCCTTCGCGCGGCACCGCGGTGGCCGCGCCGATGCTTACCGTCAGCCACGGGCCCGAGCCGGCGTCCTTCTGCGGAATCTGCATGGCCTCGATGGCGCGGCGCAGCTTTTCGGCCGCGAGCCGCGCGCTGCCGGCGGGCGTGCCGGGCAGCACCAGCGCGAACTCCTCGCCGCCGAAGCGCGCCGCCAGGTCGGTGGAGCGGTCGCAGCTCGCGAAGATGGTGCCGGCCACGCGCTTGAGCGCCTCGTCGCCGGCGATGTGGCCGTAGGTGTCGTTGTAGGACTTGAAGTGGTCCACGTCGATCATCAACATGCTGATCTCGCGGCCGTCGCGCTGCGCGCGCTGCCATTCGGCGGTGAGGTACTCGTCGAAATAGCGGCGGTTGCCCAGGCCGGTCAGGCCGTCCGAATTGGTCAGGCGGCGCAGCTCCATATTGCTTTCCAGAAGCTGCTGCTGGCTCTGGCGCAGCGCCTGGTAGGCCTCGTCGCGCTGCACCAGCGCCATATACGAGCGCGAGTGGTAGCGGATGCGCGCCACCAGCTCGATGGAATCGGGCAGCTTCACCAGGTAGTCGTTGGCGCCGGCCGAAAACGCGGCGCTCTTGATCGCCGGGTCTTCCTTGGTGGACAGCACGATGATGGGAATGTCGCGCGTGACGGCATGCTGGCGGTACTGCTGCACCAGGCTCAGACCGTCCACGCCGGGCAGCACCAGGTCCTGCAGGATGACCGTGGGCCGCGTCTGGATCGCCACGGTCAGCGCTTTTTCCGGGTCCGAGCAGTAGTGGAAGTCGATATTGCCCTCCGCCGCCAGCGCCCGTCTGATGGCCTCGCCGACCATGACCTGGTCGTCCACCAGCAGCACCATGGCCGCGTGCGATTGCAGGTTCGACGGCGCCGCGCCTTCTGTGGGAGGGTACATATTCAGTCCTTCTTTTTGTTCAATGTCCGGCCGCTCAGGCAAAGGCCTGCGTGAGGCGGGAAGCGATTTGGTCCAATGGGCGGATTTCCACGGCCGCCTGCATGGCGGCCGCGGCCTTGGGCATGCCATAGACGGCGCTGGAGGCCTGGTCCTGGGCGATCGTCAGCCAGCCCCGTTCGCGCAGCGCCCGCAGGCCGCGCGCCCCGTCCTGGCCCATGCCCGTCAGCAGCACGCCGGCCGCCCGGCCGCGCCAATGCTGCGCGACGCTATGGAAAAACACGTCGATGGAAGGCCGGTACAGGCTTTCCTTGGGATCTTCCGCATAGCGCAGCGTACCATCGGCCAGCAGCCGCAGATGATCGTCGGTGCCGGCCAGCAGGATCTGCCCCGGCGCAGGCTGCTCGCCCTCGCGCACCAGCCGCACCGGCAGCCGCGCCTGCTCGTTGAGCCAGTCCGCCATGCCGGCGGCGAACGAGGCGTCCACGTGCTGCACCAGCACGATGCCGGCCGGAAAGCCCGGCGCGATGCCGGACAGCAGCTGCGCCAGCGCCGCCGGTCCGCCGGCCGAGGCGCCGATGACCAGCAGCCCCTGCGCATGCGCCTGCGGCGCCGGCACGGCCACCGGGCTCAGCGGCAGACGCCTGCCGTAGCGGCCGATCAGCCAGCCTATGTTGCGGATCTTGCGCAACAGCGGCGCGGCCGCGACGCCCAGATCGGCCGCGCCCACCACGGGCGTATCGGCCGCGTCCAGCGCGCCGTGGCCCATGGCGTCGAAAACCCGCGAAGTATGGCGGGCCACGTCGGAGGTGACCACCACGATGGCGCAGGGCGTGGCCCCCATGATGCGCCGGGTCGCCTCGACCCCGTCCATCACCGGCATGATGAGGTCCATCAGCACCAGGTCCGGGCGGTCGCGCGCGCACAGGTCCACGGCCTCCTGGCCGTCGGCCGCCACCCACGCCACCTGGAATGCCGGTTCCAGCGCGATCACGCGCCGCAGCATCTCCACCGCCATCGGCATATCGTTGACGATCCCGATTCTCACGTGTGCGCCTTTCCGATCAGGTCTTCGACGGCGTCGAGCAAAGCGTCGTCATGGAAGCTGCCCTTGGCCAGGTAGTAGTCGGCGCCGGCGTCCAGCCCGCGCCGGCGGTCCTCTTCGCGGTCCTTGTAGGACACTACCATGACCGGCAGGGTTTGCAGCCTGGGATCGGCCTTGATGCACGACACCAGCTCGATGCCGTCCATGCGCGGCATGTCCACGTCGGTCACGACCAGGTCGAAGGATTCGCTGCACAGCATGTTCCAGCCGTCCATGCCGTCGACCGCCACGGCCACGTCGAAGCCCCGGTTCAACAGCAGCTTGCGCTCCAGTTCGCGCACCGTCAGCGAATCGTCCACCACCAGCACGCGCTTGCGGCGCCGCGCCGGGGCCGCCGCGCCCGGGCCGTCGACCCGCGCCAGCCGCCCGCCTTCGACGAGCTTCTGCACCGACACCAGCATGTCCTCCACGTCGAGGATCAGCAGCGGCGTGCCGTCGTCCATCAGCGCGCCCGCCATCACGTCCTGCACCTTGCCCAGGCGCGGGTCCAGCGGCTGCACGACCAGCGTGCGCTCGCCGACGTAGCGGTCCACGGCGATGCCGTAGAGCCGGTCGTGCTCGCCCACCAGCACCACGCTGACCGTTTCCGAATACGGCGCGGGCTGGTCGGTGTGCAGGATCTGCCGCGCCGACACCAGCCCGATCTGCCGGCCCATGAACCGGAAATGCTGGTGCCCTTCCAATTGCTCGATGTCCTCGGCCCGCACCTGCAGGGCATGGCTGACGTAGGCCAGCGGAAAAGCGTAGATCTGCTCCTGGATCTCGACCAGCAGGCTGCGCACCACCGACAGCGACAGCGGCATCTCCAGCATGAAGCGCGTGCCCTGCCCGGTCTGCTGCTGGATGCGCACGGCGCCGCGCAGCTGCCGCACCATGGTCTGCACCACGTCCAGCCCGACGCCGCGGCCCGAGATCTCGGTGACCTCGCCGCGCGTGCTGAAGCCGGACAGAAACAGGAATTCCAGCAGTTCGGCCTCGCTGAGCCGCGCCGCGGTCTCCGCGCTGGCCAGCTTGCGCCGCACCACTTCGTCGCGCAGCCGTTCGGGCGCGATGCCGGCGCCGTCGTCGCTCAGTTCGATCAGCAGCATGCCGGCCGCGTGCCGCGCCGCCAGCCGGATCAGGCCTTCCGGCGGCTTGCCCGCCGCCGCCCGGACCGCCGGCATTTCTATGCCGTGATCGACGGCGTTGCGCAGCAGATGGGTCAGCGGCGCGTCGAGCTTCTCGAGGATGTCGCGATCGACCTGGGTGGACTCGCCCTCGATCTCCAGGCGCACCTGCTTGCCCAGCGCGCGGCCCAGGTCGCGGACCATGCGGGCCATGCCGCCCACGCCGTCGCCGAAGGGCCGCATCCGGCAGGCCAGCGCCGTGTCGTACAGGCGCCGCGCCAGATGGCCCATGCGCCAGCCGAACTCGTCGACCTCGCCGGTGCGCTGCGACAGTTCCTGCTGGCATTGTTCGACGATGCGGTAGGCGTCCTGCAGCGCGGCCTGCGCGCCCGGGTCCAGCGTCTTGCCGGCCAGCGCGGTGCGCGCGCCGTCCAGCGCCTGCAACGCACCGGCCTGCAGCCGCCGCAGGCGCAGCATAGACGCGCCGAACGGCGCGATCCACTGCGACTCCACCAGCGTTTCGCTGGACAGGCCCAGCAAGCGGTTGAGCGTGTCGGCGGTAACCCGGAGTACCCGCTCGCCCTCGCCCGCGCCGAGGTCGGACTTGCGCCGCGCCGGCAGCGCCGCGGGGACTTCCGGCGGTTCCGGGATGGCCGGCATCGCGGGCGGCGCAACGGCCGCGGCCTGCGGCGCATGCGCCGCGCCGCTCAGCCGGGCCACCAGATCGTCGATCTCGCCGCCCAGTTCCGCGCCCGGCGTGGCCACGCGCTGCAGCAGGTCGGCGCCCAGCAGCAAGGCGTCGATATCGGCGGCCTGCAGCCGCAGCCGCCCTTCCTTCGCTTCGACCAGGCAGTCCTCCATCGCGTGCGCGATGCGCACCGCGGGGTGCAGGTCCACGATGCGCGCCGCGCCCTTGAGCGAATGCGCGGCGCGCATGCAGGCTTCCAGGTGCGGCGCCGACGTGGGGTCGTGCTCCAGCGCCAGCAGGCCGTCGTTGAGCACCTGCACCTGGGTGCGGGTCTCGATCTGGAACAGCTCCAGGAGCGAGGCGTCGCGCATCTGTTCCGGGTTCACGCCAGGCTCCGTTCCAAGGCCTGCATCAGCAGGGTTTCGTCCAGCACGCCCACGGCGCGGCCGCCGGCGCGCGCCACGCCGCGCGTGTATTTCAGCGCGGCGCCGTCCACCGTGGCAGGCAGCGGTTCGAGGCGGTCCAGTTCGACGGCGTGGATGCCTTGCACCTCGTCGACCGGCAGCACCACCGCGCGGCCCGCGCCGCCCAGGATCAGCATGCGCGCCGCGGCCGGACGCTCGCGCGCCTCGGGCGCGGCCTCCAGGCCCAGCAGCCGCGCCAGCGACACGCATACGGTTAGCGTGCCCCGCACATTGGCCACGCCCAGCATCGCCGGGTCGCGGCGGTGCGGCAGGCCCAGGATGCGGCGCACGCTCGCCACTTCGTCCAGCGCCTGCGCCGGCAGGCCCAGCCACTCGCGCTGGACGCGGAACACCAGCAGCGCGGACAGGTCGCCATGCGCGGGCTCCGGCGCGCCGCCGTCGCCCTCGGCCATCTGCGGCGGCAGGCGGTCTAGGATGCGCTTGGCCGCCGCGGCATAGACCGGACAGTTGCGGCAATGCACGTGGCCCGCCAACTGCGCGCAACTCTGGTCGCCGCGGATGCCGATGCGGTTCCAGCAGTCGTCCACGTCGGCAAGCCTGTCCAGGGTTTCACTCACGGCGCGTCTCCTCGCGCGCCGCGCGCGCCTGCAGGCGGCGGGCGCCCTCGTGGTCGCCCTCGGAAGCGACCAGCGCGGCCAGGTGCAGCAGCGCCTCGCGGTGGGTCGGCTCCAGGTACAGCGCCTTGCGGTACGCGGCCTGGGCCTGGCGCGCGTCGCCGGCGGCGTCCTGCAGCAGCCCTTGCAGATACAGCGCCTCGGCGCTGACCCCGTGGGCGTCGATATGGGCCTGGCATTGCGCGGCGGCCTCGTCCACCCGCCCCTGGTCCGCCAGGGCGGCTATGCGCTGCAACGAGGCCTCGGCCTCCTGCCTGGCCGGCGCCGGCGCGGGCCGCGCGGCGTGCGGCCGGGCCAGGCCCGGTGCGGGCGCCTGCGGCAGCGCCCGCCGGGGCGGCGTCCAGCCATGCGCCAGCGGGCGCGCCGGCCGCGGCGCGGCCTTGGCCGCCGCCGGCAAGGCGCGCGCGCCGAAGGCGAAGGCGCGCGCCATCGGCAGCGCGGGCAGCCGGCGCGCCGTCAGCAGGCTGGTCTCGGCCGGGCCGACGAAGAGCGCGCCGTCGTCTCGCGCCAGGCGCAGCAGCACCTGCACGGCGCGTTCCTGCGTGGCCGCGTCGAAATAGATCAGCAGATTGCGGCAGAACACGAAGTCGTACGGCGCGACGCCCGCCAGCAGCCCCGGATCGAACAGGTTGCCCGAACGGAACCGCACGCGCGCGGCCACCTGCCCGGCCAGGAGATGGCCGTCGCCGGTTTCGGAAAAATAGCGGTCGCGATAGGCCAGGTCGTCGCCCCGGAATGCGTTGCGGCCATACACGGCGCGCTGCGCGAACTCGACCATGCGCACGCTGATGTCCACCGCGTCCACCTGGAAGCGTTCGGCCGGCACGCCGGCGTCCAGCAGCGCCATGACGATGGAATACGGTTCTTCGCCGCTGGAACACGGCAGGCTCAGCACCCGCAGCACGCGGTGCTCGGCGCCGGGCGCGTAGAGGCGCTCGCGCGCCAGCGCGGCCATCGCGGCCTGGGACTCCGGATACCGGAAGAACCAGGTCTCCGGCACGATCACCGCTTCGATCAGCTGCTGCATTTCGTCGAGCGAGCTGCGGGCATGCTGCAGGTAATCGCCCTCGTCGTCCACGCCGGCCACGCTCATGCGGCGCCGCACCGCCCGCTCCACGGCCGCCTTGCCGATCGAGCCGCTATCCAGGCCCATGCGCCGCTTGAGCAGCGCGCTGAAATCGTCGACCAGCATCATGGCCGGGCCTCGTCCGGAAACAGCAGCGCGCGCACCGCCGCCGGCAGCAGATCGTCGACGCGTACGGCCTGCACCAGGCCGCCGGCGTGGCTCAGCACCGGCCCCAGGTAGCGGGCCTCGGGATGATCCAGCCCGCCCGGCCGGAACGCGGCCGGGTCGAAATGCGCGGTTTCCGTGGCCTGCTCAAGGATCAGCCCCAGCAGCCGCGGCTCGGCTTGCGGCGCGCCGCGGTAGCGCACCAGCGCCAGCCGCGTGCTGGTCACGGCCGCCGCCGCCCCCCGCCCGGCCAGCGCGCTCATGTCGATGACCGGGACCGCCGCGCCGCGGCGCTCCAGCATGCCGGCCACCCACGACGGCGCGCCGGGCACCTGCTTGAGCGCGCGCAGGCCCAGCACCTCGGCGACGTCGCGCGCCTCCAGCGCATAGCGGTCGGAACCGATGCAGAACAGCAGGTACAGCCGGCGTGCGGCCGCCGCGCGGGCGTGGGAGTCCGCCATGTCCGCCGTCACACCTTGAAGCGCGACACGCCGCTGCGCAGGTCGTTGGCCACCAGCGTCAGCTCGTCGATGGCCAGCGAGGACTGGCGCAGCGACTCCACCGTCTGCTGCGCCGCGTCGCTCAGCTGCTGCAACGCCTGGTTGATCTGCTCGGCCCCGGTGGCCTGCGCCTGCATGCCTTCGTTGACCATCTGTACGCGCGGCGCCAGGGTCTGCACCTGCTGGATGATCTGCGACAGCTGGTCGCCCACCTGCTGCATGTCGGCCATGCCGCGGCGCACTTCCTCGGAAAACTTGTCCATGCCCATGACGCCGGCCGAGACCGACGACTGGATCTCGCGCACCATCTGCTCGATGTCGTAGGTGGCGACGGCGGTCTGGTCCGCCAGCCGCCGGATCTCGGTCGCCACGACCACGAAGCCGCGGCCGTACTCGCCCGCCTTCTCGGCCTCGATGGCGGCGTTCAGCGACAGCAGGTTGGTCTGGTCTGCCACTTTCGTGATCGTGGTCACGACCTGCGTGATGTTGCCGGCCTTCTCGTTGAGGATCGCCAGCTTGGCGTTGACCGAGCCGGCCGCGCCGACCACGTTGCGCATGGTCTCCTCCATGCGCGCCAGCCCGACCTGGCCGTTGCCGGCCAGCGCCGCGGTCTGCTCGGCCGCGCCCGAGACTTCCGTCATGGTGCGCACCAGTTCGCGCGAAGTGGCGGAGATCTCGCGCGAGGTGGCGCCGATCTCGGTGGTGGTGGCGGCCACTTCCGAGGCGGTCGCCTGCTGCTGCTTCGAGGTGGCCGCGATCTCGGTGACCGAAGTGGCGACCTGCACCGCCGAACGCTGGGTCTTGCCGACCAGTCCGGTCAGCTCGTCCAGCATGCCGTTGAAGCCCGTCTCGATGGCGTTGAACTCGTCCTTGCGCGCCAGCTTCAGGCGGCGGGTCAGATCGCCGCCGCCGGTGGACTCCAGCGTCTTGACGATGTAGCGCATCGGGTCGGCGATGGCGCGCATCAGCAGCACGCCGCAGATCACCGCCGCGACGATCGCCAGGGCCAGCGACACCATCATGCCGACCTCGGCGTCGGTCACCGATTTGCGGATGGCCTCGGCCGCCTCGTCGGCCTGCCGCTTGTTCTCGGTCACCACCGTGGCCAGGATGTCGCGGCCCTTGTAGAACGCCGGCCGCAGGTCCGACTTGATGCGCGCCTGCGCCAGCGCGGCGTCCGCCAGCGTGCCCGGCGCCAGGATCTCGGCGCGGATGCGCTTGTACTCCCGCAGTTCGCGCTCGAAGGCCTCGAAGAGCTGCAGGTCGTCGTTGCGTTCGATGGTGCGGCGGTATTGCGCGACCTCTTCGTCCAGCGCCTGGTCGTTTTTCGGCAGGGCCTCCAGGGCGGTGGCGCGTTCTTGCGCGGTATCCAGGCTCAGGGCGTCCTGCACCGTGATGAAACCCGTCAGCCAGGCGGCGCGGATCGAGGCGCTGTGATAGATGCCCGGCACCGCGTCGCTGTTGATCAACTTGACTTCCGATTCGATCACCAGCAGGCGCCGGTAATCGACCACCACCATCAATGCCATGATGGCCAGGATGACCATGAAGCTGGCCAGGATGCGCTGGCGCAGTGTCAGATTATTCATGCCGGAAACCTTTCTACAGTGTCGACTCGCCTGTTCGGCCACCGGCCCGCGCCGGTCCTGGTCTATTACGGAATGTTGAGTTCGTCGGCAATTATTGCAAAGGCAGCTCCGGCCAGCCATGAAAAATGACGAAACGACCCCGATTGGGGTCGTTTCGTCTGAAAAAAGCAAAAAAAGCTTACAAAACCAGGCGCATTCGGCCCCGCCGCCTCAGTCTCGCCAGAGCGCGACGGGCGGCCGCTCCCGGACCCAGTCCTGCGCCTGTCCGTAGGCGTGCGCCAGTTGCAGCACCGCCAGGTCGCCGCGCGGCGGGCCGATCAGCTGCATGCCCATCGGCAGCCCGGCGGCGTTGAAGCCCACCGGCACGCTGATCACCGGGCAGCCGGCCAGCGTCCACGGCGTCACGGTCTCCATCCAGCGGTGGTACGTGTCCATCGGACGTCCCGCGATCTGCTTGGGCCAGTCCATATTGACGTCGAACGGAAACACCTGCGCCGACGGCACCGCCAGGTAATCGACTTCCTCGAACATGCGCAGCACCGTCTGGTACCAGGCGCTGCGCTCTTCGGTGGCCTGGTAGACCTGGCGCGCCGTGATTCCGTCCAGCCCCTCGACCTCCCAGATCAGCGCCGGCTTGGCCAGCTTGCGGGTCTCTGGATCGTGGACCAGGGCATGGTACTGGCCCCCCACCATCAGGTGGCGGTGCACCAGCCACATGCGCCACAAGCGGTCGCCGGCGAACGGCACCCGGTAGTCCAGCGCCTCGCAGCCCACCGCCGCCAGATCGCCCAGCGCGCGCTCGCACAGGTCCAGGATGCCGGGCTCCATGGGCAGGTAGCCGTTCCAGTCGCCCAGCCAGCCCACGCGCTTGCCGCGCAGGTCGGCCTCCAGCGGCTGCGCGAACTGCGCCGGATCGTCCGACAGCGACAGCGGCGCGCGCGCGTCGTAGCCCGCCATCACCGACAGCATCAGCGCCACGTCGCGCGGCGTGCGGCCCATGGGGCCTTCGTAGGACAACTGCTTCAGGAAGACCTCGGGCGCCGGCCCGGACGGCACGCGCCCGGCCGACGGCCGAAAACCGTACACATTGCAGAACGCGGCCGGGTTGCGCAGCGATCCGCCGAAGTCGCTGCCGTCGGCCACCGGCAGCATGCGCGCGGCCAGCGCCGCGGCCGCGCCGCCGCTGCTGCCGCCAGCCGTCCGGGAAGGATCGTAGGGATTGCCGGTAGCGCCGTAGACGGCGTTGTAGGTATGCGAGCCCAGCCCGAATTCCGGCACGTTGCTGCGGCCGATGAAGATGGCGCCCGAGGCCCGCATGCGCTCGATCATGATGGAGTCGTGCGCCGTCACCTGGTCCTTGTAGACCGGCGAGCCCATGGAGGTCACCATGCCGCGCACCGCCGTCAGGTCCTTGGGCGCCTGCGGCATGCCGTGCAGCCAGCCCTGCCATTGCCCGGCGTCCAGCTGGGCGTCGCGTTCGGCGGCCTCGCGCATCAGTTCGTCGCTGTCGCGCCGGGCCACGATGGCGTTGAGCTTGGGATTGACCCGGTCGATATGCGCCAGGTAGGCGGCCATCACTTCGCGGCAGGACACCTGGCGCAGCCGGATCGCCTCGGACAGCGCATGGGCCGGCATGGCCACGATATCGTTCAGCGCGGCGGGCGCGGGGGCGGCAGTAGGCATGCTTGTCTCCTTGTGGTGCGCCGCCTGCCAGGCGGACGCAGACGAAATACTACCCAAAGCGCGGCGGCGGCGCGCGGCCGCCTGCGGCTGATCAGCGCACGCGCCACCAGCCCGGCAGCAGGCCGCGCACCTTGGCGCGCCGGTAGCGGTCGTCGATCAGGTGCACCGTGCCCACGTCGTCTTCGGTGCGTATCACCCGGCCGGCCGCCTGCACCACCTTCTGCAGGCCCGGATACAGATAGGTGTAGTCGTAGCCGTTCTCCTCGCCGTAGCGCCGGTCCATGGCGCGCTTGATGTGCTCGTTGACGGCGTTGACCTGCGGCAGCCCCAGCGTGGCGATGAAGGCGCCGATCAGGCGCCTGCCCGGCAGGTCCACCCCTTCCGAGAAAGCGCCGCCCAGCACGGCGAAGCCCACGCCCCGCCCGTCCTCGGAAAAACGCGCCAGGAACGCGGCGCGCCCGGCCTCGTCCATGCCCGGCGTCTGCGCCCATATCGGCACGTCCGGATGGCGTTCCCGCATCAGGTCCGAGACGCGGCGCAGGTAGTCGAAGCTGCTGAGAAAGCCCAGGTAGTTGCCCGGCCGCTCGGCGTACTGGCGCGCGATCAGGTCGGCGATCGGCGCCAGCGAACGCTCGCGGTCGCGAAAGCGCGTGGACACGTCGCCCACCACCCGCACCTCCAGTTGCCGGGCCTGGAACGGCGCGGCCACGTCGATCCAGGCGGCCGCCGGCGGCAGGCCCAGCGTGTCGCGGTAGAACTGCTGCGGGCTGAACGTGCCCGAGAACAGCACCGTGGCGTGCGCCGCCGCATAGCGCCCGGCCAGGTACGGCGCCGGGATCACGTTGCGCACGCACAGCGTGGAGCGCGGCGTCTTGGCGCCGGCCGCGCCGCCCGCGTCCAGGGTGGCGTCGAACAGCGCATGCGGGCCGAACTGCTCGGCCAGGCGCATGAAATGCAGGGCCTCGAAGTAGAACGCCAGCACCGGATCGTCCTGCGCCAGCGGATGCTCGCCCATGTGGTCGGTGATCGCGGCCACCGCCTTCTGCACCGCCGCCAGCACCCCGGCCGGCGCTTCGTCATAGGCCTGGTAGGCCTCGGCCTGCTTTTTGTTCAGGGCGTTCCAGGAACGGTTCAGCCCGTCCAGCGCTTTCTTCAGCGGCTTGGGCGCGGCCTGGCGCGCGCCCGCCAGCATGCCCTGGTCGAGCTCGCCCGTGTACATGCGGCGCGCCCGTTCCACCAGGTTGTGCGCCTCGTCCACCAGCACCGCCACCTTCCACTGGTTGGCCTGGGTCAGCGCATGCAGCATGGCGGTGGCGTCGTAGTAGTAGTTGTAGTCGCCCACCACCACGTCGGCCCAGCGCGCCATTTCCTGCGACAGGTAGTACGGGCAGATCTCGTGTTCGGCGGCCGTGGCGCGCAGCGCCGCGGCGTCCATGCGCGCGTGCGCCAGCGCGGCCTGGCGGGCGCCCGGCAACCGGTCGTAGAAGCCCCGGGCCAGCGGGCAGGATTCGCCGTGGCAGTCCTTGTCCGGATGCACGCAGGCCTTGTCGCGCGCCTGCATGTCCAGCACCCGCAGGCGCGGCGCGGCCGGCTGCGCGTTGACGGTTTCCAGCGCCTCCAGCGCCAGGCCGCGGCCCGGCCCCTTGGCGGCCAGGAAGAAGACCTTGTCCAGCCCCGCGCCCGGGCAGGCCTTGAGCACGGGAAAGATCGTGCCCAGCGTCTTGCCGATGCCGGTGGGCGCCTGCGCCATCAGGCAGCCGCCGTCGCGCGCCGTGCGGTACGCGGCCACGGCCAGCTCGCGCTGGCCGCTGCGAAACGCGCCATACGGAAACGCCAGCGCTTCCAGCGCGGCGTCGCGCGCGCGGCGGTGCGCCTGTTCGGCCGCGGCCCAGGCCAGGTAACGGCCGCAGTACTCGTGGAAGTACGCCTGCAGCGCCGCCGCGTCCTGGGTTTCCACCAGCACGGTTTCTTCCTCGGTGGCCAGGTTGAAATACACCAGCGCCACGCGCAGCTGCGCCAGCCCGCGGGCCTGGCACAGCAGGTGCCCGTAGACCCGCGCCTGCGCCCAATGCGCCGCGCGATGGTTGTCGCGCACGCTCTCGAAGCGGCCGCGATAGGTCTTGATCTCTTCGAGCTGGTTGGCCGCCGGATCGTAGCCGTCGGCGCGGCCGCGCACCAGCAGGTCCTGGTACTCGCCGGACAGCGCCACCTCGGTTTCGTAGTCCGGCCCGCGCCGCCCGGCCACCGCGGCGTGCCCGGCCATGCCCTCCAGGCCGCTGGGCGCGGGCGTGAAACGCGAATCCAGGTCGCCGGCGCGGGCCGTGAACTCGCAAAGCGTGCGCACCGCGACCGCGTGCTTCATGGCGCGTCCTCTTGCCAGCTCACGTGGCAGACGCTGACCGGCATGCCGTGCGCCACGCAATACTCCAGCCAGCGGACCTGGTTGTCCTGCAGCTTGTCGCCCGGCCCCTTGACCTCGATGAGTTCGTAGCGGCGCTCGCCGGGCCAGAAGCGGATCAGGTCCGGCAGGCCCGAGCGGTTGGCCTTGACGTCGCGCAGCAGCCGCGTGAAGTACAGCTTCAGGTGCGCCGCCGGCAGGCAGTCCAGCGCCAGCGCCAGCAGCGGCTCGGACAGCGCCCCCCAGAACACGAACGGCGACTGCACGCCGCGCTTTTCTGCGTAGCGCGCCAGGATCGTGTCGCGGTAGTCCGGCGTGTCCAGCTGCGCCAGGCATTGCGCGAAGCGCGCCTCGCGGCGCTGGTGGAAGTCCGGCGCGTCCAGGTCCGCCGGCCCGCGCTGGAACGGATGGAAAAACGCGCCAGGAACGGGTGCGAACACCGCCGGCCAGCACAGCAGGCCGAACAGCGAATTGATGAGCGCGTTCTCGACGTAATGCACCGGCGCGTCGTCGCGGTGCAGGTGATCGCGCGCGACGAACTCGACCGGCATGGGCTGGCCGGGACGCGGCAGCGACAGGTCGCGCCGCGCCACCGCGGGCGCGCGGCGCCTTGCGGCCGCGGCCTGCCCGGCGCCGCGCAGCAGGCGCGGCATCATGCGCGCCAGCCGCTGGCTTTCTTCTTCGCTTTCGGGTTCGGCCTGCGCGCGCGCCGCCAGCGCCAGGGCCTCGTCGAAGCGCGCCATGCGCTCGTATACGCGGATGCGGCGGTGACGCGCGCCGGGATAGGCGCACAGCGCATACACGCGCTGCGCCGCGTCCCAGTCCTGCGCGCGCTCGCAGGCCTGGCCGATGCGCAGCAGCAGCTTGCCGCGCCGCTTTTCCAGCCAGGGGTTATCGCTGGCGCAGGCGTCGATGGCCGGCAGCAGCGCATCGAGTTGCGCGCCCGTTTCGAGCGCCTGGCGGCACGCGTGCAGCGCCAGGTAGCGGTCGATGTCGGCGCGCGCCTGGAACGCGCGCGAGTCCGCGTCGAACGCCACGGTTTCGTACTGGAACACGCCCAGGTCGGCCAGCACGAACTCCGACCAGTCCTGATGCAGATTGCCGAAGAACATGAGGCGCAGGCGTTCACAGAGATCGGCCGCCATCACCCGCCAGACCGGCTCGGCGGCCCGCGGATGCCAGGCGGCATAAGGCTGCGCCGGCGGATGCAGCGGCCGCAGCACCTCCAGCAGCTCGGCCTTGCGGGCGCCGGCCTTCACCGGCGCGTCGCAAAATATCGCGGCCAGTTCGCCCTTGGTATGCAGGCCGAAGAGCTCGTCCAGCGTCATGGGCGCCGCGGCGTCCAGCCAGCCCAGCGCCGCCAGCGGCGCGGCGGCCGCCAGCGTGCCGGGGATTTCTTCGTAGCTCAGGCGGGTGGCCCGGAACCACGGGCCGCGCCGCATCAGCATGCGCACCATGAGCGCCCGCGACGCCTGCGGCAGGGCCTGGAAATCCGCCAGGAAGCGCCGCTCGGCGTCGTCCAGCAGGTCGCCGTAGCGCTCGGCGATCCACGCCAGGGCGCGCTCGAAATTGTGCAGGTAGTAATAGCGGTGCGGAGGAAACATCGGCGCGGCCGGATGACTGGATATTTATCCAGCAATCATAGCAGGACGGCCGGCAAGCGCGAGGCTTGCCGGCCGTCCCCAGGCAGACGCCGCGATACCTCAGCGCGCCGGCTGCGGCTGGGCGCCGACTTCCTTGCGCACCTTGGCCACGTCGGCGGCGCTGACCGCGCCGGCCTTGTTGCCCCAGCTGGAGCGCACGAAGGTCACCACGTCGGCGATCTCCTTGTCGGTCATGCGCCAGTCGAAGCCCGGCATCGCGTACGCGGTCGGCGCGGTGGCCGTCGCAGGCATCTGCGCGCCCTTGAGCACGATGTGGATCAGCGACGCGGGGTCGGCCGAATTCACCGTGGAGCTGAGCGCCAGCTGCGGGAAGGTTTCCGCATAGCCCTTGCCGGTGCTGCGGTGGCAGGCCGCGCAGTTGTTGAGGAAGGCCATGGCGCCGTCGCCCTTGTCCTTGCCGGCGCGCAGCGCCTGCGCCACGGAATCGTCATAGGCCAGCGGCTTGGCGTCGTCCTTGTTCACCGGCGGCAGGCTCTTCAGGTACACGGCGATGGCGTTGACGTCGGCGTCGGACAGGTGCTGCGTGCTGTCGCCGACCACCTGGGCCATGCCGCCGAAGGCCGCCGAATGCCCGTTGCGCCCGGACTTCAGGAAGGCCGCGATGTCTTCCTTGGTCCAGCCGCCCAGGCCGTCGGCCATATCGCCCCGCAGGTTCTTGGCCAGCCAGCCCTCGACCACGCCGCCCGACAGGAACGCCGAGCCGTCGGCCTCGGTCAGCGCCTTCTCCTGCAGCGCGAAGCCGCGCGGCGTATGGCAGGTGCTGCAATGGCCCAGGCCCTCGACCAGGTATTGCCCGCGCAGCAGCGCCTCGCGGTCGGCGCCCTTGAGGTCGCTTGCGGCGGGTCCGCTGACCGCGTCCGGCGCGAACATCCAGCGCCACACGCCGAGCGGCCAGCGCATGGACAGCGGCCAGGTGATGTCGGTGTCCTTGTTGGCCTGCTTCACCGGCTCGACGCCGTGCATGAAGTAGGCATACAAGGCCTTCACGTCGTCGGGCGTGACCTTGGCGTAGGCCGTGTACGGCATGGCCGGATACAGCGAATGCCCGTCCTTGGCCACACCGTGGCGCACCGCCCGGTCGAAGTCCTCGTAGCTGTACTCGCCGATGCCGGTTTCCTTGTCCGGCGTGATGTTGGTGGAGTAAATCGTGCCCAGCGGCGACTCGATGCCCAGTCCGCCCGCGAACGGCTTGCCGCCCTTGGCGGTATGGCAGGCGATGCAGTCGCCGGCGCGCGACAGGTACTCGCCCTGCTTGACCAGCTGCGCGTCGGCCGCGGCCGGCGTGCCATCCGCCGCCCAGGCGGAGCCGGCGGCCAGGACGGAGAGCGCGGCGACAATGGTGTGCTTGATCATTGTTCCGTCTCCTTACGCCTGGACCAGCGGGCCGGGGTTCTTCAGGTACTGGTCGCGGATCGCCTGCGCGGACCAGAAGGCCAGCGCCCCGACCAGGCCCGTCGGGTTGTAGCCCATGTTCTGCGGGAACACGCAGGCCCCCATCACGAACACATTGGGCACGTCCCAGCTCTGCAGGTACTTGTTGACCACGCTTTCCCTGGGATTGGAGCCCATGATGGCCCCGCCCGTGTTGTGCGTGCTCTGGTAGACCCGCGTGTCGTAGCGCGCGCCCTTCTTGCGCACGCCCACGAAGTACTTCTCGGGCTTCATGGCCTTGGCCACTTCCTCCATGCGCTTGCCCATGTAGCCCAGCATCTCGAACTCGTTGTCGTGCCAGTCGAAGGTCATGCGCAGCAGCGGCTGGCCGTTGCTGTCCTTGTAGGTCGGGTCCAGCGACAGGTAGGCGTCGCGGTACGACATCACCGAGCCCGAGATGCCGATGCTCAGGTGGCGCTGGTAGGCGTCCTGCACGCCCGCCTTCCAGGCCGTGCCCCAGCTGGGCGTGCCCGGCGCGGTGGGCGTCTGCTTGATGGGACGCCCGCCATAGCGCACGTGGCGGATGCTGGCCCCGCCCAGAAAGCCCAGCGGGCCGTGGTCGAACTGGTCGCCGTTGAGGTCGTCCATGCTGACGCCGCCGGCGCCCGTGCCCACGAACGGATTGAGCTGCGTGCCCTTGGGCAGCAGCATGCTGACCGCGCCGTTCATCTGGTAGGCGTAGTTCTTGCCGACCACGCCTTCGTTGGTCTTGGGATCGTAGGGCTTGCCGATGCCCGAGAGCAGCAGCAGGCGCACGTTGTGCATCTGGTAGGCCGACAGGATCACCAGGTCGGCCGGCTGCTCCACCTCGCGGCCCTGCGCGTCGATGTAGGTCACGCCGACCGCCTTCTTGCCGCTGGCGTCCAGGTTCACCTTGATCACCTGCGACTGCGTGCGCAGTTCGAAGTTGGGCTTCTTCAGCAGCACCGGCAGGATGGTGGTCTGCGGCGAGGCCTTGGAATACATGTAGCAGCCGTAGTTCTCGCAGAAGCCGCAGAAATTACAGGGGCCCAGGCGCACGCCGTACGGATTGGTGTACGGGCCGGACGCGTTGGCCGCGGGCGCCGGATACGGGTTGAAGCCCACCTCGCGCGCGGCCTTCTCGAACAGCTGCGCGCCGTAGGTGGTGGTCAGGGGCGGCAGCGGATATTCCTTGCTGCGCTTGCCTTCCAGCGGGTTGCCGCCCTCCACGACCTTGCCGTTCAGGTTGCCGGCCTTGCCCGAGGTGCCGCACACGTACTCGAACTTGGTGAAGTACGGCTCCAGTTCGTCGTAGGTGACGCCGAAGTCCTGGATGGTCATGCCTTCGGGAATGAAGTCCTTGCCGTAGCGCGTCTCGTAGCGGGTGCGCAGCTCCAGCTCTTCGGGCAGCACGCGGTAGTGCATGCCGTTCCAGTGAAAGCCCGCCCCGCCCACGCCGTTGCCCAGCAGGAACGAGCCGTTCTGGCGGTACGGCACCGCCACGTCGTCCACGCCGTGGCGGATGGTCACGGTTTCCTTGGACAGGTCCTGGAACAGCTTGCCGCGCACGGAATACGCCAGCTCGTCGATCACCTTGGGGTACTCGGCGTCCTTGGGCGTGTCCTGCATGCCGCCGCGCTCCAGCGCCAGCACGTGCAGGCCGGCCTCGGTCAGCTCCTGGCCCATGATCGCGCCGGTCCAGCCGAACCCGACCAGCACCGCATCGACTTTGTCTTTCTTGATCGCCATGGTTCAGCCCCTCTCCCCGGAAATCGAAACCGGACCGTAGGGGTACTTCACGTTGGGCTGGTCCGCCCAGTCCATGTAGTCGGCGCGCGCGCCCGGAAAGCCCACCATCTTCCAGCCCACCATGTTCTTGTTGCCGCCGTACATCGGATCGGCGAAGAAGCCTTCCTTGGTGTTGGCCAGCAGGAAATTGAAGAAGGTCCTGGACGGCACGGTCTCGAATTCGATCTTGCCGGCCTGCAGGTCCTTCAGGATCTGCTCCTGCAGCGGCTTGTCCAGTTCCGCGTAGACCTTGCCGTGCGTCTTCGTGCACCAGGCGTCGCAGGCCTCGATGCCGTTGCGGTAGACCTGCCGGGGATTCTGGTTGATCTGGTAGCCCAGCTCGGGCACCACGTCGGGGTGGAACGGCCCCTGCATGTACCAGAGCTTGCCGTGGCCGAACGGCGTTTCCATCTGGCGGTCGATGAACTCGGGCACGCCGGCTTCGATGGCGCCGGGGCCGTACTCGTCGGCGGGGATCAGGTGATCGACCGCGGCGACGATGAAGGCCCATTCGGCCTTGCTGAAATAGGTGGGTTCATAAGGTTTGGCCGCAGGCGCCTTGGCGCTTTCCGACCCGTTGGTACAGCCGGTGGTCATTGCCCCCACCGCCAACGTCGACGCCGGCACGATGGCCAACGCCTGCAGGAACCGCCTGCGCGGCTTTGCGTCTTCTGTCATAAACATCTCCGTGATAACCCAAGCCGCCCTAGCCCTACAGAACATGAACCTGGAAACACGAACCGCCGAGCTAGAGACAACAAGCTCTACGCTTACAGAAAATCGACTCTTCCTGTGAAAGGGGCACAAGAAAAGGTGCCGACATTATGCGCTTTTCCCGCCAACTGATACGCTCGATTGACCGTATCAGTTTCATTTTCTCGGTGTGGAAATGTGTTTTGCATTAAGGACTATGTAAGAAGCCGCCGCGAAACAGCGCTTTCTGACAACACGTTGAATGAATCACCGCGTCGCTTGCGTCCGGATCAAGCCGGCAGCGCACGGCCCAGATGCTCGAAATCGGCCCTGTCGCCGAAAACAAACACCGTCAGCGCCGGCCCAGGCCAACGTCACCGATCCGGATACTGGCGCGCGCAGATAGGCGATGCCGGCGCCACAGCATCGCGCGCGAGCTTGTCAGCGCCCATGGAACAACGGCGCCAAAGCTTGCCCCGGCCCCGGACGCCACAGCGTGCTGGACTCGCTGACGATGCAGGACGCGATCTCCTGCTGCAAGGCCTGCCAGGCCGGATCGCGCCCGCGGCGCTCGGCCAGCGCGCCGCGCTGCGCGGGACCGTCGTGAAACCGGTAAGTGCGCACCACGTGCTGCTGGCCGACCAGCGACACGAAACTGCCGATCAGGCTGGCCGCGTCCAGCACCTCGGGCGCGGCCGCCGCCGCCCGCCACGCCTGCCAGAAGCGCGGCTGGGTTCCGGGCAGCAGCACGCAAGTGTGCTCTTCGACCAGGCTGTCAGGATGCGCGCCCGGCAACGACGGCGCCGGCCGGTCCGGCACCCAGTCCCGCGAGGCGTTCCACAACGGGGTCAGCGCGTCCACCGGCGCATGCGACAGAAAGCTGTTCTCCTGCGCCGACAGCAGCGCGCGCACGGAGCGAAAGTACGGCTCCAGCGCCGCCACCGCGTACAGGCCGTGCAGGCGCTGCTTCCAGTCGTCGAAGCTATCGTATCGGTACAGGTGCATCACCTGGTGCACCGGACCGGCCATGGTGCAGAAATAGCCTATCAGCCGCTGCTGAATGGGCTGCACCAATCCGTAGCCGCGGTCTTCCTGAGCCTGCCAGAAGGCCGTGACGCCGTCCCCGGAATAAAAGGTATAGCAACGCCGTTCGAACAGCATCGCCGTCAACCCTTGCGCTCATCGCGTATCGTGTTGCGCAACAGGCCGATGCGCTCGATTTCGACTTCGACCTCGTCGCCGTCCTTCATCCACAGCGGCGGCTTGTGTCCCAGGCCGACGCCGGCCGGCGTGCCGCTGAAGATCACGTCGCCAGCCTGCAGCGTGATCGCTTCGCTGACGATGGAGACGATGGACGCCACGTCATAGATCATGTCGCTGGTGTCGGCATCCTGCACCACGCGCCCGTTCAGGCGCGTCTGCAGCTTCAGGCCCTTGCCTCCCGGCGGCAGCTCGTCGGCCGTGACGATGTATGGCCCCCAGGCGCCGGTGCCGTCGAAGTTCTTGCCCACGGTCCATTGGGGCGATTTGAACTGGTAGTCGCGCACCGAGACCTCATTGCCGACCGCATAGCCGAACACGCAGTCCAGCGCCCGGTCCTTGGGAATGTGGCGGCCGCCCTTGCCCAGCACGACGATCATCTCGCCCTCGTAGTCCAACTGCTCGCTCGCCATGGGACGTTCGATCACCGCGCCGTGGCCGGTGGTCGAGGTGGCCACCCGCAGGAACAGGGTCGGGTAATCGGGCTGTTCGTACGGGCTTTCCTTGGTGTGGTCGGCGTAGTTCAGGCCGATGCAGATGATCTTGGGGGGCTCGGCCGAGGGCTGCACGAACCGCACCTGCTCCGGGTCGGCGATACGCGTGCTCTTGTCCAGCAGCGCCTGGAATCCGGCGCGGTCGGTGCCTTTGCGCAGCAAATCGCCGATGTCGCCTTCTGTGTTGAAAACCGCCAGGCCTTTGTCGGTCAGCGCGCCGGTATGACGTTGGCCGTCGAGAATGAATGTCGCGAGTTTCATACAACCTCTCTGAGTGAAGAAATGGAACGGAACCTTGAGGCCTGACGCTATTCGTGGCGCGCGGCCAGCCTGACGAAATCGACAGGCCTCATGCCCGGCCCCCAAGCGAAGAGCGACTCTTCGTCCATCGGGCAGTAGCCGGGCTGCGAGCCAGGCCGCACAAGGTCGCCGTCGGTGAAGTGTTCGACGATATTGCCCGCGGGGTCGAACCAGTAATCGAAGATCTGGCTGCCGTAAACATGGCGGCCGATGCCCCACACCGGCTTCCAGCCCCGGCGCTGCAGCCATTCATGGCCCAGCCCCTGGGCATCGAGGTCTTCGATCTCGAACGAAAAGTGGTGCACGCGCGGTTCGGCGTCGGGAAACAGCGCCAGCGTGTGGTGATCGGTCCATTCGCCGCCGCCACCCATATGCATGAACGCGCCCAGGGGATTGTTCTTGTCGTCGTCGTACATGATATCGGACGGTAGCAACCCCAGACGCGACTTCATCCATTCGTAGTTGCGTTTGAAATCATTGGTGAGCAAGGCCACGTGGCCCAGGCGCAGCACCGCCGCGGGCTCCAGCGGAGCGCGCTGGAACTCGCCGTGGCGGCGCTTGACGCTGCCGTTGTTCAAGACCAGCGCCGCGCGCGTGGCGATCGCCGGATAAGGCGTAATGCCGTGCACGATCTCGAACGGCAGGCCGTCCGGGCTCGTCAGCATGACTTTCTCGCCGCCGCCTTCGCGTTCGATCGGGGTGATCGGCGAAGCCTCGGGAAATTCGGCGGCGGCCTCCAGGTCGGCGCGCTCGCTGGCGGTGAACGCTATCGCGCGCATTCCCGGCCGGTCGGCCTTGCGCGCGATATAGCAATAGCCGCGCTCGAACGCCGGCCGGAACGCCACCTCGGCATCGTTGCGGTAGGCAACCTTGAGGCCGAAATCCGTGTAGAACCTCTCGGCCACGTCGAGATCGGTGTGGTCGTATACGGCATAGGCAATATCGGTGATGGGCATTGCTTGTCTCCTATCCTCGAAGATGAATTCCACGCGCGCTCACTGCACGCCGGGAACCGGGGTTGCACAATAGGCCGCCAGACGCAGCCCTTCCGGCGTGCGCCGCCAGACGGCGACAAACCGGTTATCCAAGCGACGTTCGACGCCGCGCACCGTGACATGCATGAGTACGCGGCCGCAGCACCACAGGCCGCCGCCTAGATCGCAGACCTCGACTTCCGACTCATCGATGATGTGGTAACGGTAGGCACCCGCGCGCAGCGCGCTCAGGTAGGTCTGTTTGTTCTCGCAGACGCCGTTGGAATGGGTGTAGCGCAAGGTGTCGTCCAGCAGCCGCTCCAGCGCCGCCAGGTCCAATGCCAACAGCGCGGCCTGGCGCGCATGGGCCGCGGCCCGCAGCTTGCCGGGAACCGCCGCCGCAAATCCAGGTTTCACGTCGATGCCTTCACCCATGGAGATACGCCTTGGCCAGTTTTTCGTCGGCCTGCATCGCCGGCCAGCCGCCGCGCGGCACTTCGTGTATCACGCGGCCCACGGACAGCACGTAGGCGCGGTCCGTCATCGAGCGCCTCGGCCAACGCCATCACCGCATCCCAGCCGGCCGCCGAAAAGTGCTTCGGCAACTTGCCGTATTCCTTCCGGTAGGCCTCGACGAACGCCTGCTGCGTCGGCAGCGGGTCCTCGGCGATCAGGTATTCGGGAAAAAACGATGTTGTCCGCGGCCTTGACCTTGGCGGCCTGGGTGGAATCGCGCAGGACGCCGACCTTCTTCAACTGATGATCGCGGGCGTAGGCCAGCAGGCCACGCGCGTTCAACACCTTTTGCGCCACCAGCATGCCTTCACGCTCGGGCAGGCCGACCGACAGGAACGAACTCATCATGGGTCTCCAGAGCGGGTCGGCAGTAAAAAAATCTGCGATCCGCTTTATTTAATAAAATCTTATCTTTTCAACAAATTATCGAAATACATACAAACCCTAGGCAAATCGGTAAAATTCGTAAAGCAGCAGGCCTTCGGCAAGCACCCGGCCATGATTCGGCGGGGCACGACATACTCCCTGTCACCTCATTCAGCAAAGTTCCGTGCTCAATTACTTTTCCCCCATCAGCGCCCCAGGCGCCGCCGGCTGGACCGATGCGGCGGCGACCAAGCAGACCCGCGCCACGCAATTGCTGCGCAAGTTGCGCGACGCAGTCATCAGCGGCCGGCTGGCGCCCGGCGAACGCCTGGTGGTCGCCAGCCTGACCGAGGCCTTCGGCGCCGGGCAGACGCCGGTGCGCGAAGCACTGATGCGCCTGGCGAGCGAAGGCTTCGTGCTGTTGGAAGATCAGCGCGGCTTCACGGTCGCGCCCGTCAGCCGCGCGGAACTGGTCGACCTGACCGCCGCGCGCTGCGAAATCGAAGCGCTGGCGCTGCGCTGGTCGATCGAACACGGCGACGACGAATGGGAGGCGGCCTTGCTGGCCGCCACGCATCGCCTGTTGAAGCTGAACAAGCTCGGCGCCGACAGCCATTCCATCGATCCGGCATGGAATGAACGGCATATGGCGTTCCATCAGGCGCTCGTGGGCGCCTGTCCGAACCAATCCATACTGCAGATCCGCTCACTGCTGAGCGACCGCGCCGAACGCTACCGCCATCTTTCGGTGCGCTATCTCAAGGGAACCCGCGACGACCGCGGCGAGCACGAGGCGATCGCCGCGGCCGCCCTGGCGCGCGACATGGCCACCGCCGAAGCGCTCACGCGCCGCCACGTCGAATCCACCACGGCCATCCTGTTGGCGGAAATGGACGCGGGCAACCCCGGCCTGGAAACCCGCTGAAGGTAGCTCTTCAGCCGCCTGCCTGGCCGCCGTCGCCGGCCAGCGCGCCGCGCCATGCCTGCCCAATGATGCGCGCGTAGGCCGCGGGCACGTCGGCCACCGGCAGGGCCTTGGCCAGCCGGGTCACGTCCAGCGCATCGCGCAGCAAGGCGTCCAGCGCGCTTTCCTGGATGCCGAAACTGCGCAGATCGGTCGGGATGCCCAGCCTTCCCACCAGCGCGCGCAGCGCCACCGGCAGCCGGCGCACCGCCGCTTCCTCGTCGGCATCGGCAATGCCGAAGATGCGGGCGGCCTCCAGCAGTTCCGTAAAGCGCTCCTCGCGCAGCGCGTCCAGCACATACGGCAGGATGACCGCGTTGGTGCTGCCGTGGCTTTTGTGGGTCTGCCCCGCGATCGCATAGGCGATGCCGTGGGCCGCGTTCAGCCCCGCGCTGCCGTACGAAAGCGCGGCATAAAGGCTGGCGTACGACATGCCGATGCGCGCCTGCGCATCGGCGCCGTCGGCGTAGGCCCGTTCCAGCCACGCCGCGCACAGGCGCAGCGACTCCCTGGCGAACATCATGGTCAGCGACGAGCGGCCGCTGTAGCCCGGGTCCGCGCTGCCGCCGCGGTCGTACTGCGCGCTGTCCAGCGTCACCAGCGACTCGATGGCGTGCGTCAAGGCGTCGATGCCGGCGTCGGCCGTGACCCGCGCCGGACAGGTATAGGTGAATTCGGGATCGACCAGCGCGATCTGCGGCCGCAGCGCGTTGTCCATCACCGCGACCTTGGTGGCGTTGTCCGGGTCCACCAGGATCGCCCCCGGCGTCGCCTCCGAACCGGTGCCCGAGGTGGTTGGCAAGGCGATGAGCGGCAGCGGCCGGCAGCCGGCCAGGTCGCCCAGGAAATCGCGCACCGGGCGGCCTTCGGGCAAGGTCAGGCAGAGCGCCTTGGCCAGGTCGATATTGCTGCCGCCGCCCAAGGCGATGACGTGGTCGGGCCGCGCGCCGTCCAGGGCCGCACGCACCTGCCCGGTCGCCCGGTCGCACAGCGTGGTGGTCGGATCAGGCTCGCCGCCTTCGTACACCGCGAGACGCACGCCGCGCGCGCCGGCGGCCTCGACCAGCTCGCGCACCCAGGGCGTCTGCCTGGCGAAGAAGGCGTCCGTCACCACCACGCCCTGCCGATGGCCCAGGCGTTCCAGCAATGCCGGCAACTGGCCGCGGGCGCCGCAGCCGACGATCAGGCGGCCGGGCGCGCAGAAATGGATCAGGTCTTCAGTTCTCATGGGTGGACTCCGGAACGGCGGGAAAAATCCCGTGCTGAAGAAAGCGGCGGATCTGCCGCGCCACGTCCGCCGTGTTCTCGGTAAGCACGGAATGGCCGGCGCCGGCAATGACGTATTGCGACGCCCGCGGCAGCCCCTCGGACAGCCATAGGCCGTGGCTCAGCGGCGAGTCCGTGTCGTCGCTGCCGTGGATGACGAGCGCGGGTTCGGCGATCGCCGCCAGCGATGCGCGATGGTCCAGGCCGCGGATGGCCTGCCAGGTGGCGGCGACGGCGGCATGGTCGGCCGCCACGCGCATGCCCAGGCGCTGCTGGCGCTGCGCCACCTCGCGCAACAGCGCATCGCCCTCTTGCCTGAACCAATGCGCCTGCGCCAGGCACGGCGTGCCCGACACCAGCACCAGTCCGGCCGGACGCGCGGCGTTGCTGCGGCGCAGGGCTTCCAGGATGACCGAGACGCCCATGCTCCAGCCGGCCAGCACGTAGGGGCGGCCGCCGCAGTGCGCGCGCACCGCGTCGTCCAGATCGTCGGCGTAGCGTTCCAGCGCATAACCGCCGGCCGCGGTCGGCCGGGGCGCGGCACCGCGTCCGCGCAGATTGGGCAGCACCCAGGTCGCGGCGTCGGCCAGCGCCTCGGCCACCGGCGACCAGGCGGCGCGCGTGCCCTGGATGCCGTGGACCGCCACCACCCGAAGCGGCCCGCTACCCTTGATTTCAATGTCCATGTTGACGTCCGTCAAAGGAAAGCAACGGGCAGATGATGGAAAAGACGATACACGGCTTATATATCTCCAGAGGATGACTGGTGTTTTGCTATTCTTGCGCTGTCGAACGAGTAAGGAGAGAGGGATTGGCACGAGCCGCAAGCCCCGGCGCCGCCGGCGCCAAGCGCAAGTCCAGCGCGCCGTTGCCCGCAGTCGCCCCGATGCAGGCCAAGTCCAAGCTGAACGATGTGGCGTATCAGCTTCTGGAGGAGGCCATCGTGACGCTGAAGATTCCTCCCGGCACGCTGGTGTCCGAGCAGCGCCTGAGCGAAATGACCGGCGTCGGACGCACGCCGCTGCGCGAGGCCGTCCAGCGCCTGGCGCGCGAACACCTGATCGTGGTGATGCCGCAGCGCGGCCTGCAAATCCCAACCATAGACATCGGCAGGCAGCTGCGGCTGCTGGAAACCCGGCGCGAGATCGAGCGGCTGGTGTGCCGCAGCGCGGCCAAACGCGCCACGGCCAGCGAACGCAAGCGCTTCCAGCGGCTGGCCGACGAATTCAGCGCGGCCTCGGCCAAGAACAACGACGTCGCCTTCATGCGTTCGGACCGCGAATTCAACGAACTGTGCCTGACCGTGGCGCGCAACGAATTCACCGAAAGCGCCATGCGCGCGCTGCACGGCCTGTCGCGCCGGTTCTGGTATCTGCACTACAAGCAGGCGGCCGACCTGCCCGAAATGGCGCGCCTGCATGCGGCGGTCGCGTCGGCGATCGCACAGGGCGACGTGGCCGGCGCCGGGGAGGCGCTGGACCGGCTGGTCGACAACGTCGAAGCCTTCGCCCGGGCCACGGTGGCGCTCGACCGGCTTTGAACCGGCCCCTGCCCGCCGCCGCACCCTAGCGCCCCTGCAGGATGGCGGCCTCTTCGTCCGACAGCTGCGGGCCGTCGAGCGTGACGCGCGAGTGGTCGTTGCGAAAGCGCGCGATCACCGGCCGCAGCTCCTCTTTCACGTGCTTCTCGCTATAGCCGTTGAACAGGTGCCCGATCAGCCCGCGGCGCAGGTCGGTCGTGCCCATGAACCAGTCGGCGATGGGGAACGTCAGGTTCATGTTGTACTTCATCATGATCCCCATATTGTGGTGCGCCGTGTGGTGGCGCCGGATCGTATTGATGAAAGGCATGTTGCGCACGAACCAGTTGTCGTGCACGTGGCAGCAATAGTGGAAGGTCTCGTAGATCAGGTACTGCCCCACCATCGTCAGGAACAGGATGTACCCCGCGTTCGGATTGAAGACCAGCGCGGCGATGTAACCCAGCGCCGTGCCGGCCACGCCCAGCGTGGCGAGCACCCGCCACGGAAAGAACACGATCCGGAACTCCCGCGTGCTGTCGATGGTGGGCTCCAGGTCCGTGAAGTACTGGTGATGCTGGCGCGTATGCCGTTCATAGATGGCGCGCAGCGCGAACACGTCGATGCGCCGGTGCATCACGTAGCGGTGCAGGAACCACTCCACGAAATTGCCGGCCAGAAACACCGGCACGACCAGCAGCCACTCCCAGGTCGCGCCCTGGATCTGGGTCAGGCAGTACCAGATCGCCGCCGCGCCCACGGCGTACATCACGCCGATGTGCAGCAGGCCGTTGTACAGCGGACTGATGTCCGCCTTGTACTCCTCGCGGAACTTGCGTTGTCGTTCGGTCATCATGGCCAGCCTCCTTACGCCGATAACGTACACAACTAATATATTAGTTTGCGCAGGCTAGCGCGCGCCCCGGTACAAACCCCTATCGGATATTTTTTGAATCCAACTAATATATTAGTTGAGTACAAAATCGCAGGACCACAACGGGAGACTAGCTATGGATATGTCCATTAGCGCGGTAGCAGCACGCACCAGTGTCGCCGCTCGTCTAGAGCGCCTGCCGATCACCGGCTATCAGCGAGGCTTGTTCGCCATCATCGCGACCGCCTGGTTCTTCGATTCCATGGACCTCGGAATCATGACCTTCGTGCTCGGTTCCATCAAAGCCGAATTCGGCCTGACGGCCATGCAGACCGGCCTGCTGGCCAGCTCCAGCTTCCTCGGCATGTTTCTCGGCGCGGCCACCGCCGGCCTGCTGGCCGACCGTTTCGGCCGCAAGCCCGTGTTCCAGGTCAGCATGGTGTTCTGGGGCATGGGCAGCCTGCTTTGCGGCTTCGCCCAGGACGTCGACTCGCTGATGATCTACCGCGTGCTGCTGGGCTTCGGCATGGGCATGGAGTTTCCCATCGGCCTGTCCATGGTGTCCGAGATCGTGCCCGCCAAAAGCCGCGGCCGCTACGTCGCCATCCTCGAAGGCTTCTGGCCCATCGGCTTTATCGCCGCCGGCATCGTCGCGTACTTCTGTCTGCCGCTGATAGGCTGGCGCGGCATCTTCATCCTGCTGGCCATCCCCGCCCTCTTCGTCTTCTATGTGCGCCGCTATGTGCCCGAATCCCCGCGCTGGCTGGAAGACGCCGGACGCACCGACGAGGCCGACGCCGTCACCGGCCGCTTCGAACATTCCGTGATGCGCTCGGGCCGCCTGAGCGAATTGCCGCCCGTCACCGACCTCACCGCCCAGGCCCGCCCCAGCCGCCGCGCGCTCTATGCCGAACTGTGGCACGGCATCTACGCCAAGCGCACGGCCATGCTGTGGATACTGTGGTTCTTCGCCCTGCTCGGCTACTACGGCCTGACCACCTGGCTGGGCGCGCTGCTGCAGCAGGCCGGCTACGAAGCCACCAAGTCGGTGCTGTACACCGTGTACATCTCGCTGGCCGGCATCCCCGGATTCATCTTCGCCGCCTGGCTGCTGGAAGCCTGGGGCCGCAAGCCCGCCTGCGTGCTGACCCTGCTCGGCAGCGCCGTGTCCGCCTACCTCTACGGACAGGCCGCGGCCATGCAGGCGCCCCTGCCCTACCTGATCGGAGCCGGCCTGTGCATGCAGTTCTTCCTTTTCGGCATGTGGTCGGTGCTATACGCCTACACGCCGGAGCTCTACCCCACGCGCTCGCGCGCCACCGGCGCCGGCTTCGCCTCGTCCATCGGCCGCGTCGGCTCGCTGGTCGGCCCTTACGTGGTCGGCGTGCTGCTGCCCCTTACCGGCCAGGCCGGCATCTTCGCGCTGGGCGCGGCGTCCTTCGTCATCGCGGGACTGGTCGTGATCGTGCTGGGCGCGGAAACCAAGGGGCGGTCGCTGGAGGAGCTGTCGCATTGAGGACGCGCGCTGAAGTGTCATGCTTGTGGGTCGCAGGCAAGCTGGGTGTCGCGCGTTGGGAAATCGTGTTCTTGCGAACGCGGTCTCGCGCTATACCCATCCTACGCATCCATGCCGATGGTCGCGGCAAAGCTTCTATCGCAACTTCTTCACCTCCACCGGCGTCACCGTGGCTGGCCGCTTGCCGTACTCCACCCGCAGCCAGTTGGCGAGTTCGCTGATGTTCTCGTCGGACAGCGTGCGCGCAAACCCCGGCATGGGCTGCATCCGCTCCAGGCCGGGCAGCTCGTGCTCCGGCAGGCCGTCGAGTATCGCAACCAGCAGGTTGTGGGAATCGGGATCGGTCACGCTGGTGTTGCCGAGCAGGGCCGGCGCCACGTGCGGCACGCCCTTGCCATTGGCCTCATGGCACCCGGCGCACAGGGCCAGATAATGCGAGCGTCCGAGCAGGCTGGCGCTGCTCGCCGATGCGGCGCCGCCGGCCGCCTCCGCGTCCGCCTTCGCCTGCGGGCCGGACGCGAACAGGTAAGACACGGCGGCATCTATGTCCGATCTGCGCCATTTGCTGGTCGAGAGATTCACCGCCTCCAGCATTCCTCCCGAGGCCACCGCGATCGAACCGACGCCGGTGCTCAGATAAGCTTTGAGTTCGCCCTCGGTCCAGCCGCGGGCCAGCAGGCCGGCCCGCGTGATATCGGGCGCGCCAAGACGCGCCAGCGCGTTGTTGCCCGCCAGCGGCCGGCTCAGGTCCATTTGCCCCAACGCGCCGCGCGGCGTGTGGCATTCGCCGCAATGCCCCAGCGTGTTGACCAGATACTCGCCGCGCAGCCACCCGGCGTCGTTTTCCGCGCGCCGATCCGGCGGTCCGCCGTCGGCGAACAGGAAATTCCAGAAATACAGTCCATACCTGAGGTTGAACGGGAACGACAGCCCGTTTTCGGGATTGGGCTGATCGACCGCCGGAACATTCATCAGGTAGGCATACATCGCATCGCTATCCTCCCTGCTGGTGTTCCGGTACGAGGTGTACGGCATCGCGGGATACAGCAGGTGCCCGTCCCGGGCTACGCCCCGGGTGAGCGCCCGATAGAATTCCTCGGCCGTATACCGGCCGATGCCATGCTCGGGGTCCGGCGTGATGTTGGTCGAATAGATCGCCCCGAAAGGCGTGGACAAAGCCTGCCCGCCGGCGTAAGGCGCGCCGTCCTGCGCCGTATGGCAGGCTGCGCAATCCGCGACCGTCGCCAGGTATTTGCCCAGCGCGATCTGCCCGGCATCCGCCTCGACATGCTGCACAGGATCGGACTGGGCCAGCCAGCGCCTGCCTTCCTGCACCGCGACGAAAGCGCATGCGGCCAGCACGATCGCGGCCGCCCCGCCCGCCAGCCAACGCGCCGGACGGCGGCGGCGCTTGTTATCGACGTGTTCATCCATGATTGCCGCGCCTCACCAGTCCGGGCGTATTCAGGACGACTTCCCTGACCGCTTCGAAGTAGCGCACATAGCCGGTGCAGCGGCACAGGTGCGGATCGAGCGCCGCAGTCACGGCCGCGTCGACTTCGTGCTCGGCGATCGGCGCGCGCTGCAAGGTCTCCACCAGAACGGTGGCCGCATTCACGAATCCCGGCGTGCAATAGCCGCATTGAAAACTGTAGTGGTCGACGAACGCCTGCTGCACCGCGGACAAGGCGACCACGGCGCCTTTCTCATCGTGCCGCGCATGCCCCTCGATGGTGCGCACTTTCCTGCCTTGGAAGTAATGCGCGCCGGTAATGCAGGTGCGCACCTCCCGCGGACCGGCGGCATCGTCGACGATCACGGTGCATGCCCCGCACTCGCCCTGGCCGCAGCCGAAGCGCGTACCCGTGAGGTTCAGGTATTCATGCAGCACATCGACCATCATCATGTCCTCCGGGACTTCATACGGCCCGTAGGTCTTGCCGTTGACGTCCAGCGTCAGAGGCCGGGATTTAATGGAATTGTTCATATTGCGTCCTGGTTCTGGATCTGCGGGTCCGACGGCGCCTGCAGCGCGGCCAGAATCTTGTCGGGGCTGATCGGCAGCTCGCGGAAGCGATGGCCCGTGGCGTGGGCGATGGCGTTGGCCAGCGCCGGCACGATGGGCATCATGGACAGCTCGCCGATGCCCTTGAAGGGATCGGAGCCCGACAACGGCGGCAGTATTTCCGCGGTCTGCGTCCATACCGCGACATCGCGCGCGCGCGGCAGCCGGTAGCGGTTGAAGTTCCACGTGCCGTTGCCCGGCCCGTCCTCATAAAGCGGCAGGTATTCGTGCAGCGCGTGGCCGATGCCCATGGCCGCCCCGCCCTGCAATTGCCCGGACACCAGCTCGGGAACGATCTGGTTGCCGCACTCCAGCACCGAATGGTGGCGCAGGATTTCCACCTTGCCGCTGGCCTTCTCGACCGCGACTTCGGCAAGCACGCCCAGCGTGCTGACCAGCAGGAATCCCGCATCGTTGCGCCGCACGGCGGGAAACGCGGCCCGCGTGCGGGCAATGAAGCGATAGCCGTTGGCGGTAGGCGTGCCCTGCGCGTCCGGCGCGCTGCCGTCGCCCCGGCGTATGGCCAGGCCGTCGAGCTGCCAGCGCTCGGTGCCGGACGGCAGCTCGAAATCGGATTCGGTCCATTGGGCGCGGCTGAAGTCATGCACGGCCACGCCGGTGACCAGATTCAACTCGTAGGCCTTGCGCGCCAGCTCCTCCAGCGGCAATGGCGTCATGCCGCCCGCCGTCAGCCGCCCGCCCACCCAGCGGGCCTCTTCCGGCCGCACCACCGAGGAGGCCCACTGGCCGCCGCCTATGCCCCGGCTCCAGATCGCCACCGCCGCCGGCCACAGGCCGTGCATGAACAGAAAACGGCTGGCCTCGATGGTGGTGTGGCTGAAGTAGTAGGCGGAATTCGACGCCGACGAGGGCGAGGACAGATAAGGCGTCCAGTACGGGTCCTGCGCCAGGCGGTCCTGGGTCGCCTGCGACATGATGCGCGGATTTTCGCTGGCCACCATGGGCAGCTCGGGCCAGCGCGTCTGGCCCCACTCGGCGACGTCCGCCGGCCGGCCCAGCCACTTGGCGCAGGCACAGGCCTGGCTGGTGGTCGAGCCGGTGCCGATCTCGACGGCGACGTGGCGCAGCTCGATACGTCCGTCGCGCGTCAGCGCGACCCCGGCGAACGCGGCATCGGCGCCGTTGCCGTACTCGCGATAGGCGCAGGCGGCCCCCACGCCATAAAGCCGGCCCGGATGCTCGGCCTCGTAGGCCGACTTGCGCCGGTGGCGCTCCTGCCACAGCACATGCGCGCGCATCCGCTTCAGCACCTCGGCGCCGCGCAGCTCGCCCCCAGGGACGGCTCCCTGCGTGTTCTTCATGTTGGCGCGCATGACGTTGCGCAGCCGCAGCTCGATGGGGTCCAGGCCCAGTTCCTGCGCGATCTCGTCGACCAGCATTTCGGTCGCGCCTATGCTTTGCACCATGCCGACGCCGCGCACCGCGGCCGCATCCACGGCGCGCGACGCCAGCATCGTGCTCATCAGATCGCTGCGCGGAAAATAGTAAAGAGACTGCGCGCCCATCAGCGTGGCGAACCCAACGATGGGCGAACCGCTGCGGCGCCCGCCGCCATTGCCGACCAGATTGGCCTGGAATATCTGGAATTTCCCGCTCTCGCGATCGACCGCGATGCGGTACCGCACCCGGAAGCTGTGCCGCTTGGTGCCGAACTGGAACTGCTCGTAGCGGTCGTTGGCCAACCGCAGCGGCCGGCCATCCGCATACAGCGCGGCGAGCATGGGCATCAACTGGGACATGCTGGCCTCTTTGGCGCCGTAGCCGACGGTATGGCAGGACGTCATCAGAATGCGCCTGACGCCGTGCCGGCTGGCCGCCAGCATGTGCGCCGCCTGCTGCAGCAGTTCCTGCGGGGCCTGCGATGCGACGATCGCGTGCAGCGTACCGCTCTTGCGGTCGTACCAGCAGTTGCCGTTATCGGTCTCCAGCGGCGCCGGCTCGATGGACTGGGAAAAATACTCGCGGCCCACCACCAACTCCCCCGGTCCGGGCCGTTCCAGGGCCTCGGCGATCGCCTGCGCATGCGCCAGGCCCGCGGCATCGACCGCATCGCTGTGCGCCCATTCGGGCACCTGCTTGACGAAGCGCGCCGGCCGCAGCGCCTTGTCCTTGAAGCTGGAATAAACGTCGTCGGCCAGCGGGTCCGCTGCGCCCACCCGCACATAGCGCAGGCTGGCCCAGGGATCGCGCTCCAGCGGCTGGCCCTGCCCCACGAAGCGGATCGCGCCGGGGCTGGATTTCAGTTGGGATTTGGCGGCCCTGAAGCGCGCGAAGTCATGCCAGATCAGTATGGCCACGGCCTGCCCCAGATAGGCCGGCGTGCTTCCCTCTGGCAGCAGGAAGTCGCCGTCCTCGGACACGACGCCATCGCGCTTCAGGTCTTGCGCGGTAACCACTCGGTCGGGCTGCAGCCCGGCGCCGAGCACGCCCAGATCGATGCCGGCAAACACGCCGTCGGCGCGCGTCACGCGCAGTATCATCGCGTGGGATTGCGTCTGCGGCCATTCAGGCTGGTCGATGGCGCGCATATCGAAGCCGAACGTCTTCGCGCCCGTCACCTTGGCCAGCGCATCGATGCGGTGGCGCATTCTCCCGGCCTGCGCGTCCCACGCCGCCAGCGGCGCCGCTTGCGGCTGCGCGGCGGCGAGCGCCAGGCGGGCGGGCTTGACCAAGGCAACCGCGATTCCGGAGACGACGCCACTCCATAGAAAGTCGCGCCTGGTGAAACCCTTGCTCATTTTTTCGGCCCCTATGCCACGGTTCTGCATGCATTGCCCGCGGCGCTGCATGAGAATGGGTGTAAGAAGCTGACGATTCTGTCAGCCGCACCCGGGCACGTCCTGCACGAAAGCGACAAAGAATCGCTAAGACCGGCCAAGCCCCGGATCGGCCGGGCGGGGCATATGGATTTATTCGCCGGCGCGGGCCAGCTCGGCAAAATACTTGGCGGGCGGCTTGCCCACGGCCTTTCTGAACATGGAGATGAAGGCCGTCACGGACTCATAACCGAGATGGTCGGCCACGCGCTGCACCGAAATACCGTCGGCGAGCTGGTGCATGGCCACGATCAGGTGCAACTGCCGGCGCCAGTGGCCGAACGACAGCCCGACCTCCTGGCGCACCAGCCGGGCCAGGGACCGCTCGCTCATGGCGACTTCCCTGCCCCAGGCCTCCAGGGTGCGCCTGTCGGCCGGATTCTCGGTCAGCATCGTCGCGATCCTGCGCATGCGCGGATCCGAAGAAGTAGGCAGGTGCAACAGCTCGAGCGGCATCTTGACCAGCTCTTCCAGCAAGACGACGGCCTTGCGCCCGGTCGGGCTGTCCGGCGCGTAGCAGCCGTCTTCCTGCGCCAGGTCCAGTATCAGCTCGCGCACCAGGGGCGTGATGGACAGCGTGCAGCATTGCTGCGGCAGCCGCGCGGCGTCCGGGCGCACGAAGAGATTGCAGATGTGCGCGTTGTCCGTGGCACGCATGCTGTGCTCCATCTGCCCGGGTATCCATACCGCGCATCCGGGCGGCACCATCCAGATCGAATTCGGCACCTCGCAGGTCACGCCGCCGCGCAAGGCCAGCACCAACTGTCCGTAGCGATGCCGGTGCACCGGCACCTCGCTCTTGCGCCCCGTGAGCTCCACCTGCCGGCCGATCACGGGCGCGCCGGAGGTCTCGAACGCATCGAGGTTCTCGGTATCCAGAGCCGACACAATCGTCATGCCATTCACTTTGACCTGATTGAGCGATTTTTTGCCATTTTAGGCCGTATACACACTAACGGCCAGACCCTATCCTGCCTGGGATGGACGCTATCGATCTCCACGTACTGCGCAATCTGCTGCAATGGCGGCGGGCCGGATATCGCGCGCTGCTGCTCACGGTGGTGCGCACCTGGGGCTCCTCGCCGCGTCCCGTCGGCGCCATGATGGCCCTGTGCGAAGACGGCAGAACCGCAGGCTCCATCTCCGGCGGCTGCGTCGAGGACGACCTGATCGAACACCATGCCCGCGGCCACTCAGGCATGCCCGAGCGGGCGCCGCAGCTCGTCCGCTATGGCGTCAGCGCGGATGAGGCGCATCGCTTCGGCCTGCCTTGCGGCGGCACGCTGGAGCTGGTCATCGAGTTCAATCCCGAACCCGGCCCATTGGACGAACTGCTGCAACGGCTGCTGGCGGGCGAACTGGTGCGCCGCACGGTGTGCTGCCAGGACGGCGCGGTGCGGCTGGATCGCGCCCAGACACCGGACGCCTTGCGCTTTGACGGCGCCACGCTGGAAAACACGCTCGGCCCGGGCTACCGCATGCTGCTGATCGGCGCCGGCGCGCTGGCCGAGTATCTGGCCACCATGGCGCTGTTCAACGGATTCTCTGTCACCGTCTGCGATCCGCGCGCCGAACGCCGCGACGGCTGGCCCATCGCCGGGGTGGAACTGGTGGCCGAGATGCCCGACGACGCAGTGACCGCGTTTCGTCCCGACCTGCGCAGCTGCATCGTGGCGCTGACCCACGATCCCAAGCTCGACGACCTGGCGCTGCTCGAGGCCATCGACAGCCCGGCCTTCTACGTGGGCGCCATCGGCTCCCGGCGCAACAGCGAAAACCGCCGGGAAAGAATGAAAACGTACTGCGGCCAGACCGACGCCAGTCTCGCCCGGCTCAAAGGCCCGGTCGGCCTGTACATCGGCAGCAAGACGCCGGCGGAAATCGCGGTCAGCATCATGGCCGAAATCCTGGCCGTGAAAAACGGCGTCGATCTGCCGTCGGCCTGCTCGATCGCCGCGTCGAAGCCGCGCTGAGTTCCGGGCGTTGCCGCGCCGGGGCGGAAAGGACTATCTTTGATACTCCCGCCGGAACTGTCCCAGCCATGCCGAAACGCCCGATCTTCCGCTACGCGCTGGCCCTGCTGCTGCTCGCGTCGGCCGGTTTCGGCGCCTGGCTGTTCAGCCTGCCCGCGGCGCCCGCCGGCGCGCCCGCGCCGCCGGTTCCGCCGCAGGAAATGGACGCCCTGCTCGCCTCGCTCGCGCCGCCCAAACGGCAGCGCCCGCTGGTGGCGGTGGTGGGCCTGAACGACGCCACCGAGACCACCGACTATCTGATGCCTGCCGGCATATTGCGCCGCGCCAACATCGCCGACGTGGAAATGCTGGCGAGCGCGCCCGGCCCGGTAAAGCTGTATCCCGCGCTCGCGGTACAGCCCGACGCCACCCTCGCCGGGTTCGACGCGCGCCATCCGGCCGGGGCCGACTACGTCATCGTGCCCGCCATGAGCCGCGACGACGATCCCGCCATCCTGGCCTGGCTGCTTGCACAGTCCCGCAAGGGCGCGACCATACTCGGCGTGTGCGCCGGGGCCAAGGTCGTGGCCGCCGCCGGCCTGCTCGACGGCAAGCGCGGCACCACCCATTGGTATTACCTGAACGACCTGCTGCGCGCGCATCCGTCGATCTCCTACGTCGCGGACCGGCGCGTCGTGACGGACCGGGGCGTGGCGACCAGCACCGGAATCTCCGCCTCCATGCCCATGATGCTCATGCTGATCGAGGCCATCGCCGGGCGGCAAAAGGCCGAGGCCGTGGCCGGCGACCTCGGCCTGCCCGCCTGGGACGCGCGCCACGCCAGCCGCAACTATGCGCTGACCCGGCCCTTCGTCACGACGGTGCTGGGCAACTCGCTGGCGTTCTGGAACCGCGAACGGATCGGCGTGGCGCTTGCGCCCGGCATGGACGAAGTCTCGCTCGCGCTGGTGGCCGACGCCTGGTCGCGCACCTACCGTTCCAGAGCCGCGTCGTACGCGGATTCGCCGCAACCGGTACAGACCCGCAACGGCATACGCATCGTTCCCGACGCGGCCGCGGCCGACTGGCCGGGGCACGCGCGCATCGCCACCGCGACCGAGCAGCGGCCGGCCCAGGCGCTGGACCGGACACTGCAGGCCATCGCCGGCCGCTACGGTGCGTCCACCGCCGACATGGTCGCCGTGCAACTGGAATACCCGTGGCAAGGAGCGCATGGCCGTTTTTCCGCAGCGCTGCCGCGGTAATTGTGTCAAAACCTGGCGCAGCCGCGCCGTCCGGCCGTTGATGACACGCCTGGAAACATCCGGGCTGGCCGGTTTGGAAACACCCGCCTACGATCGGTGACTCGACTCGCGCCGCCCTGGAGCTCCGATGCGCGTATTGCAGTCGCTCAAGTCCCGTATCGCAGCCGCGCTGGCCGGCATCGGCACGCTCGTGGCCGCGGCCAGCGTGGCGCTCTATGGCGCGTACGGCAAGATCAGCCGCGGCGCCGAGCCGATGTTCGCCGCCGGCACGACCATCCAGACCGGCCAATGGCGGGTGGTGCCGCAACGCGCCTGGACCGCGTCGGGCAAGGCCTACGGCGTGCCGGTAAAGCCCGGCGCCACGGCGCTGGTGCTGGAAGCCGAACTGACCAACCGCACGGCGGAATCCAGCGCCGACTATCTCGGCGTGTTCCGCTGGAACGAGGCCGCCGGCAAGCCGTATGTGGTGGGCCTGCGCGACTCGCTGCAAATGCCCTACCTGCAGCCCGGCCTGCCCGAACGCGTCGCCTTCATCTGGACGCTGCCGCCCTCCGCCGCCGCGCCCGCGCAGGCCGCCTTCGCGGTGGCGAGCAAGACCTACAAGCCCATCGACAACCTGTACGGCGCGCCCGGCTGGTTCAATCCCGCCGTCGTGGGCCGGGTCGAGCTGCCCGTGGCGCAAGACGGCGCGAAGGCGGTGCAATGAGCGCGCGCCTGGGCTCGCTGCTGCTGATTCTCGCCTCGGCGCTGGCGTTGTACGGCATGCAGCGCAGCACGCCGCGCTACATGGACCTGACCGGTCCCATCGTCGAACGCGGCGTCATGGGCGTGGCGGTCGACACCCGCCTGTTCCAGGCCACGGTCGAGCGCGTGCAGTTTGCGCGGCAACTGGCCTATCGGCGCCTGGGCGCGGAGCAGGTCCGCGACACCGGCGGGGTGTGGGCCATCGTGTGGCTGCGCCTGGCCGCCGCCGACACCTCGGCCACCATGGCCGAAGCCGCGTGGCTCGGGCCCGATGGCCTGGCCTACCGCCACACCGACCGCCTGTCGCTTGCGCGCGGCGTGCCGCCCTACGCGCTGGACCCGGGCCTGCCGCGCAGCGTGCGGCTGGTGTTCGAAATCCGTCCCGACCAGGCGCGCGGCGCCGCCCTGCTGCTGTCCTCGCGCTACGGGCCGCGCCTGGATTCGCAGGCGCGCATCGCGCTGGACGACGTACCCGTCGACGCCGATGGCCGGCCCCAAGCCATCGCCCGATACGATCTGGACCAGGAGAGCCCGCCTTGAACGACGCCCAGCCCGCCGAGCGCCGCTGGCGCCGGCGCAGCCTCTGGCTCCTACCTCCGTTGCTGCTGCTGACGCTCTTCTGGGGCGGACGCGAAAACGCGGCGCGTTGGCTTCAGGGACGCGAACTGCGGCCGCACGACGTGACGGCAGGCGCCACGGCGCCGCTGGGTGGCGCCCGTTGGAGCCTGCAGGAATTCGGCGTCATGGCGCCGCCGGCCAACAAAGGCTGGCTGCCCGGCTCGCGCGCGGCGCTGGCCGCCTTCTCGGTGCACGTGGAAGCCTCCGACCTGCCCACGCGCTGGCGCGGCTGCCGTATCGCGCTGCACGACGCGCGCGGACGCACCTGGCTGCCCGCCATCGAGCCGGCGCTGCGCGTGCCGCCGGCCGCGGCGCGCGGCTGCGTGGCCGCCGCGCATCGCGGCATCGCGCCCGGCTCGCGCGTCGTCATCATCGAAGCCTTCATGGTGCCGGCCGACGCCGAGCCGCCCTGGTCGCTGTCCGTCTCCATGGACAGCGACCGGCCGGCCTACCTGCGCTTCACGCCGCCCGCGCCCGGCTGATCAGGCGGCCGCGGCCGCCGCGCGGCGCGACTGCCATGGCGCGAACGCGCTCTCCAGCACGGCCGCCAGAAAGCAGATGCGCAAAGGCTCGATCAGCAGGCCGGTGGACGAATCCCGGAACGGGCTGCCGAACAACAGCGACACCGCCTGCGCCAGCACCTGCCAGGTGTCCAGGTCATGCGGCCCGATCAGGCGCGCCGCGCCATACCACAGCCACGCCGCGCCCCAGTCGATCAGCCGATACCCCACGATCAGCGTCACCAGCAGCAGCGTGCCGCTATGGAAGGCCAGCCGCACGCCATTGGCCAGCGGCAGATAGCGCTTGCGATAGCCCGCCACGAAATGCTCGACGAAATCCCGCAGGAAACGCGGCATCGAACGGTAGCGCTCGCCCAGGCGCTGCAGACGGTCATAGCGCCGCAACTCCGCGTCCTCGCGCACGTCGTAGCCGTAGACCAGGGCCGCCATCACCAGCCACACGACCGGCAGCAGCGCATAGAAGAACAGGCGCGCCAGCGCCGCCCCCAGGGTCGGGCCCTGCGCCTCCACCGGCGTCATGCCCGCGGCCCAAGCGTCCGACAGCGGCGTCAGCGCGTTCAGAAAAGACTGCAGCAGCGCGTCCAGCCCGCGCTTGTCGATCAGCCATTGCCAGGCCTGGTCCTTCCACCGGCTGATCACGTACAGGCCGATAAGAATCCAGTTGGTCTCGCACAGCACCACCAGCCACTGCCAGCCGCTGCGCCCCGTGCGGTCGCGCGCCGCCACCGCCGCCTTGCGCACCAGCCACGAGATCGCCACCGACACCAGCAGCCAGCGCGAATCCAGCGCGTCCAGCACCTGCCCGTGCTCGCCCAGCGGGTCCAGGCCCAAGGCCAACCGCGAATACTGCCGCACCGTATCGCCCAGGAATCCCCAGGCCGCGTAATACGCGAAAAACGGCAGCAAGGCCACGGTCAGCACCTGCCCCAGCCGCCCCTGCCCGCCGCCATCCGCCGCCGCGCCGGCGCGCGCCGCTTCCTGCGCGCCGCGCAAGGCCGGCAGGCCCGGAAGCAGCACCAGGAACATGGCCACCGTCGTCACCAGCTGCGCCAGCGCCACCAGCGTCAGCACCGCCAGGCCGGACAGATGGTGGGCGAAACCGGTATGCACCGCCGCCCACAGCAGCACATCGTGGGCCAGCGAGCCGGCCAGCACCAGGGCCATCAATTGCGGCCAGAACCGCAGCCACAGCCTGCCGGTAAGCGCCCACGGCGCAAGCACCGCCTCGAGCATTTCGCCACCCTGTCGTCGCGCAGATCAGTAGCGGTCGATCATAAGACTGCGCCGGCGGGCGACTTGTTACCGCTTGCCACGATTGCGCACAGCGTGTCAGCGCCGCGGCCCCGCCCCGGCCGGCAATACTGGAACGGATGTTCCAGATAATGTACGATCCACCAACCCCGGACACCGGATCGCCATGCTGGACACCCTGCTCTCCACCGTCCCCCTGGACGCGCTCGCCGTAAGAATGCTGGCCACGGCCTTCGTCGTCATGGCGGTTTCATGGGCCGTGGGCGCCTTCGGCCCGCTCATCGGCGGCGCCCTGGCCGGCCTGCCCATCATCCTCGGGCCCGGCTTCTACTTCCTGGCCGCGCAAGCCCCGGCCGCCTTCGTCGCGCAGACCGCCGCCTACGCGCTGCTGTCGCTGTGCGCCACGCAGTGCTTTCTGCTGTGCTACATCGCCGTCGCCGCCAGGACGCCGCCCTGGACCAGCCTGGGCTGCGCCGTCGGCGCCTGGCTGCTGGCCGCGCTGGCGCTGCGCCAGCTGCCCGCGCAACCCGTGGTCGGCGCCCTGCTTTTCATCGCGGTCACCGCGCTATGCCTGCGCATCGGCCGCCGCTTCCTGCTGCCGCGCGGTCCCGCCAAAGGCAAGGCCGGCTTCGGCCTGCTCGCCCTGCGCGGCCTGCTGGCCGGCACGCTGGTGGCCGCCGTCACCACCGCCAGCCAATGGCTGGGCGCCACCGGCGCCGGCCTGCTGCTGGCGTTTCCCATAGGCTACAGCGTGGTCGCCATCACCCTGCACCAGAAACTCGGCACCGCCAGCCTGATCGCCACGCTCTACTCCGCGCTGCTCGGCACCGTCAGCCTGGCCGCCTTCTGCGCGGCGCTCGCGCTCGCCGCCCCGCACTGGACGCCGAACGCGGCGCTGGCCTGGGCGCTGGCGGCGTCGATGACGTTCACGCTGGCGTTGGTGATCCGGCGGCGGCTGGCGATGGCGCGCTGACGCCATCCTGGTGGGCCCGGGCCGCCTGTGCCTTGCCGACGTTGCCGGCCGAGTCCAGTCCCAGCAGCACCAGATTCCGCTCATAGTCCTGTGCAAGCAGGCGTAGGACGTCCTGCACGCCTTCGCGCCCGCCGCAAGCCAGTCCATAGAGCGCCGGCCTGCCCACGAACACGGCGTGCGCGCCCAGAACCTGGGCACGCACTATGTCAGCCCCGCTGCGCACGCCGCTGTCCAGGAACACCGGAATGCGGCCGCCGACGCGCTCCGCGATCGCGGGCAAGGCGGCAATCGCGGAGGGCGCCGCGTCCAACTGCCGGCCCCCGTGATTGGACACGATGACACCGTCCACGCCATGCCGGACCGCCAGGGCGGCGTCCTCCGCATGCAGCACGCCCTTGAGCACCAGCGGCCCGTCCCAGAGCCCGCGCAGCCAGCGCAGGCTCTCCCATACCAGCGACCGGTCCATGCTTCTGGCCAGCAGCGAAGCCTGGACCTCGGCCGGCAAGGCGTCGGCGGGATGCTCGGCCAGGTTCACGAACCGCGGCGCGCCGCCCTTGAGCATCCGCAACGCCCAACCCGGGCGCCGCGCCACATCCCATGCCAGCCTGGGCGTTATCCGGAACGGGATCTTGAAACCGTTGCGCGCATCGCGCCAGCGGTGGCCGCCGACCGGCACGTCCGCCGTCAGCACCAGCACGCGATAACCGGCGCCGCGCGCGCGCCGCAGCAACTGCTCGGCCAACCCGCGGTCCCGCATCACATACAACTGCAGCCATTGCTCGCCGCCGCGGGCCTGCGCCCGCACTTCCTCGGCGCGCTGGTTCGACGCGGTCGACAACACGAACGGCACGCCGCTGTCCGCGGCGGCGGCCGCCAGCATCGCGTCGCCCCCCGGGCGCACGATGCCGTTCAGGCCCGTCGGGGCCAGCGCGAACGGCGCGCGCCAGGACGAGCCGAACACCTCCACCGAAGTATCGACCTGGGCGACGTCCCGCAGCACGCGCGGCGTCAGCCTGATCCGCTCGAAGTCGGCCCGGTTGGCGCGCAGGCAGGTTTCGTATTCCGCGCCGCCATCGATGAACTCGTACACGAACCTGGGCAGCGATCTGCGGGCCGCGCGCCGGTAATCGTCTATCGTGATCAGCACTCGGCACCTACTGCAGCGTAATGCCGCGCTCGCGGATGATCTTGCCCCAGCGCTCGTTCTCCCGCGCCACGAAGCTCGCCATCTCGCCAGGCGAACTGAACCAGGGCTCGACCGCGATGCTGGCGAAAAAATTCTTCACCGGCTGCGACGCCAGCGCCGCGCCCAGCGCGCGGTTCAGCGCCTCGACCGTGGCGCCAGAGGTGCCCGCGGGCACCAACATCCCCTGCCAGGCAAAGGCCTCGAAGCCCGCCAGCCCTTGCTCGTCCAGCGTCGGAATGTCGGGAAAATTCTGCATGCGCCGCGGGCTGGCCACGCCCAACACCTTGAGCCGCCCCGACTTCATCTGCGGCACCACGGTGGAGGCGTCCATCAGCGCGAACGACACCGCGCCCGCCATCAGATCGGTCACCGCCGGCGCACCGCCGCGATAGGCCACGTGCGTCATCTTCAGCCCGGTGCGCTCGCGAAAAAGCTCGGCCGCCAGATGCTGGGCCGACCCCACACCCGAGCTCGCGAAATTGGCGCTGTCGGGATGGCTCTCGGCCCAGCGCAGGAACTCGGCCAGATTGTTCGCGGGCACCTCGCTCGATACCACCAGCAATATCGGATAGCGCGCATACAGCCCCGCCGGCGCGAAATCCTTCGCGCTGTCATAAGGCAGGCTGGCGAACAGGTGCGGATTGGCCGCCAGCGTCGTGAAATCGCCCGTAAAAACCATATTGCCCTGCGCCTTGGCATTGGCCACATACGCGGCCGCGATATTGGTGGCCCCGCCTGGCCTGTTGCTGACGAAAAAGCCGCGGCCCATCTGCGCACTCATACTCTCGGCGAGCTTGCGCGCAATCACGTCCGAACCGCCGCCCACCGGAAAGGGATGCACCCATTCCACCGACCTGTCGCCGCCCTGCGCCAGACAGGCGGCGGCGCCGCCGCTGGACGCCAGGGCCAGCAGGGCTTTCAAGAATAGGCGCTTGCGCATGTCGCTTCTCTCCCGGAGTCGTGGCAATTCGATGGCGAGAGTGTGAGGCCCGGCGACATTCCTGAGAATTGTTATTTCCGGCCAAAGTCATTACATTCCGGTATGGCCTACAACCTGCACGAACTCCGCGCGTTCCTCGCCGTCATCGAACACGGCTCCCTAGGCAAGGCCGCCGAAAGACTCGCCCTTACCCAGCCCGCGCTAAGTAGGATCGTGAAGCGGCTGGAAGAATCGGTCGGCGAGACCCTGTTCGAACGCCACACCGGCGGCATGCGCCTGACCGCCTACGGCAAGGCCCTGGCCCCGCATGCGCAACTGCTTTGCCGCGAGGAAAAAATCGCGCGCGACGAAATCAACCGCATGCGCGGCCTGGCCGTGGGCGCCCTGCGCCTGGGCGTCACCGCCGGCGCCTCCGCGCTGTTCATCCCCAGGGCGCTGGGCGCCTTCCTGGAAAAGTGGCCCGGCATCGCCGTCGACGTGGTCGAAGGCATCTGGGACGAACTGGCCACGAGCCTGGAGAACTACCGCGTCGATCTCGTGATCGCCCCGGAAGCGCCCGAGACCGCCCGCATCGCCGCCGCCAGGGATTGCGCCTGGCACGAGACCATGAACGTGATCGTCGGCGCCAGCCACCCTTTGCGCGCCGAGCCGCCCGTCGCCATGCAGGCCCTGCTTGCCGAACGCTGGTGCTTCGTTCCCGAACACACCGAGCCCCGCAACCGCCTGGTCTCGCTCTTCAGGAAAAAAGGCCTCACCGCGCCGCCCATCGCGGTATCCAGCCCCTCGATTCCGCTGCTCAAAAGCTTGGTCGCGCACTCCGGCTTCGTCAGCTGGCTCACCCGCCCCATGTACGCGGCGGAACTGAAGGCCGGCCTGATCCGCGAACTGCACGTCGAAGGCCTGGGTCACGAACGCCGGTTCGCGGCGTATCACCGGCGCGAAGGCATACTCCCCGCGCCGGCCCTGCGGTTCCTGGAGGAAATCCGCAGGCAGACCGCTTAGCGCTGGTCGCCCAGCGCCCGCGCAGCCTGGAGGATCGAACCCAGTCGAATGGCGGTGAGCAGCGTATGTGATCGCGCAGACATGGCGAATACCCGAAGTACAGCTAAATAAGAAATAGCTGCAAATCAGATAATTATCAATTAGTTGTAAACCAACTATTCTTGCTGCGACCGCTACACATCGACCGACAGCCTCCCGCGCTGAAAATCCATGACCGATACGCTCCAGCACCTCAGCCAGCAACAACGCGAATTCGCAAACGAACGCGACTGGGAGCAGTTCCACTCGCCCAAGAACCTGGCTTCCGCCCTGATCGTCGAAGCGGGAGAACTACTGGAACATTTCCAGTGGATGACCGAAGAACAAAGCCGGGCGCTCTCTCCCGAGAAGCTGGAAGCCGTCGGCTACGAAATCGCCGATGTGCTGCTTTATCTCGTCCAGCTGAGCAACGTGCTGGGCATCGACCCCGTGAAAGCCGCGCAGGCCAAAATCCGCATCAATGCGCAGAAGTATCCGGTCAGCCGCGCCAAAGGCAGCAGCAGGAAATACGATCAGATATGAGCTGCGGGAACGGGTGCGCGTGACAGACGGCGCAAATGAGAAAAGGCGCCGAAGCGCCTTTTCTCTTGCCTTCCTACATCGAGGGCAGGATCATTCCCACTCAATCGTCGCAGGCGGCTTGCTCGACACGTCATACACGACACGGTTGATCCCGCGCACTTCATTGATGATCCGCGACGACACCCGGGCCAGCAGCGGATGCGGCAGCGGCGCCCAGTCGGCGGTCATGAAGTCGAACGTCTGCACCGCGCGCAGCGCGACGACGTATTCGTAGGTGCGGCCGTCGCCCATCACGCCTACGGACTTGACCGGCAGGAACACGGCAAACGCCTGCGAGGTCAGTTCGTACCAGGTCAGGCCGCTGGCCTCGTCCTTGGTGTTGCGCAGTTCTTCGATGAAGATGGCGTCGGCGCGACGCAGCAGTTCGGCGTATTCGTGCTTGACCTCGCCCAGGATGCGCACGCCCAGGCCGGGGCCGGGGAACGGGTGGCGGTAGACCATCTGCGGCGGCAGGCCCAGGGCCACGCCGAGTTCGCGGACTTCGTCCTTGAACAGTTCGCGCAGGGGTTCCAGCAGCTGCAGGTTGAGCGTGTCCGGCAGGCCGCCGACGTTGTGGTGCGACTTGATGGAGGTGGCCTTGCCGGTCTTGGCGCCGGCCGATTCGATCACGTCGGGGTAGATGGTGCCCTGGGCCAGCCACTTGGCGCTTTTCTGCTTGCCGGCCTGTTCCTGGAACACTTCGACGAATTCGCGGCCGATGATCTTGCGCTTGGCTTCGGGGTCGGCCACGCCGGCGAGCTTGCCCATGAACTGGGCGGTCGCGTCGATGTGGATGATGTTGACGCCCATGTTCTCGGCGAAGGTCTGCATGACCTGCTTGCCTTCGTCCAGGCGCAGCAGGCCGTGGTCGACGAAGACGCAGGTGAGCTGGTCGCCGATGGCCTTGTGGATCAGCGCGGCCGCGACGGAGGAGTCCACGCCGCCGGACAGGCCGAGGATGACTTCGTCGTCGCCGACCTGTTCGCGGATGCGGGCGACGGCTTCGGCCACGTAGTCGGGCATGTTCCAGTCGCCTTCGCAGCCGCAGATCTCGTTGACGAAGCGGGCCAGCATGGCCTTGCCCTGCACGGTATGCGTGACTTCGGGGTGGAACTGCACGGCGTAGAACTTGCGGTCTTCGTCGGCCATGCCGGCGATCGGGCAGGACGGCGTGGAAGCCATGAGCTTGAAGCCCGGCGGCAGTTCGGTGACCTTGTCGCCGTGGCTCATCCAGACCTTCAACATGCCGTGGCCTTCGGGCGTGGTGAAGTCTTCCAGGCCTTCCAGCAGCTTGGTGTGGCCGTGGGCGCGGACTTCGGCGTAGCCGAATTCGCGGTGGTCGGAGAAGCTGACCACGCCACCCAGCTGCTGGGCCATGGACTGCATGCCGTAGCAGATGCCCAGCACCGGCACGCCCAGTTCGAACACGGCGTGCGGCACGCGCATGGAGCCTTCTTCGTAGGCCGAGGCGTGGCTGCCGGACAGGATGATGCCCTTGAGGCCTTGCGCCATCTGTTCGCGCACGAAGGCGTCGTCGACGTCGCCCGGATGCACTTCGGAATACACGCCGGCCTCGCGCACGCGGCGGGCGATCAGTTGGGTGACTTGCGAACCGTAGTCGAGAATGAGGATGCGCTGGTGCATGGAGACTCTACCGGTAATGAATGGAACCGCAGTAAATAAAACCGCACCGGCAGAACCGCGGGTTCATTGCGGTTCTGCCGGTGCGTGATGCATGACATTGTAGTTGACTGTACGGATCAGTCGGCGCGGTAGTTGGGCGCTTCCTTGGTGATCTGTACGTCGTGCACGTGCGACTCGCGCACGCCGGCGGAGGTGATCTCCACGAATTCGGCCTTGGTGCGCATGTCGTCGATGGTGGCGGCGCCGCAATAGCCCATCGAGGCGCGGATGCCGCCGACCAGCTGGTAAATGATGGCCAGCACGCTGCCCTTGTAGGGAACACGGCCTTCGATGCCTTCGGGAACCAGCTTGTCCGCGTTGTTGGCGGGGTCCTGGAAGTACCGGTCGGCCGAGCCGTCGGTCATGGCGCCCAGGCTGCCCATGCCGCGGTACGACTTGTACGAGCGGCCCTGGAACAGCACGACTTCGCCCGGCGACTCTTCGGTGCCGGCGAACATGCCGCCCATCATGCAGGAGAACGCGCCGGCGGCCAGGGCCTTGGCGACGTCGCCCGAGTAGCGGATGCCGCCGTCGGCGATCAGCGGCACGCCCGTGCCTTCCAGCGCCTTGGCGACTTCGGAGATGGCATGGATCTGCGGCACGCCCACGCCGGCGACGATGCGGGTGGTGCAGATCGAGCCGGGGCCGATGCCGACCTTGACGCCGTCCGCGCCGTACTCGACCAGCGCGCGCGCGGCGGCGGCGGTGGCGATGTTGCCGCCGATGACTTCGACCTTGGGATAGTTCTGCTTGACCCAACGCACGCCTTCGAGCACGCCCTTGGAGTGGCCGTGGGCGGTGTCGACGATCAGGACGTCCACGCCGGCGGCGACCAGCTTCTCAACGCGCTCTTCGGTGCCGGCGCCCACGCCCACCGCCGCGCCCACGCGCAGCTGGCCCTGGGCGTCCTTGCTGGCCATCGGGTGTTCGGTGTTCTTGACGATGTCCTTGACCGTGGCCAGGCCGCGCAGCTCGAAGCCGTCGTTGACGATCAGCACGCGCTCCAGGCGATGCTTGTGCATCAGGGCCTGGGCCTCTTCCAGCGTGGCGCCTTCCTTCATGGTGACCAGGCGTTCCTGCGGCGTCATGATGTTGCGCAGGGGCTGGTCCAGGTTCTCTTCGAAGCGCAGGTCGCGGTTGGTGACGATGCCGACCAGCTTGCGTCCCTCGACCACCGGCAGGCCCGAGATGCCGTGCTGGCGCTGCAACGCAATCGCGTCGCGCACTTTCATCTGGGGGGTGACGGTGACCGGATCGATCACGATGCCGAATTCGTGGCGCTTGACGCGGGCCACTTCACGGGCCTGGGCGTCGGCGGACAGATTCTTGTGGATGATCCCGATTCCGCCCTCTTGCGCCATGGCGATGGCCAGACGCGATTCGGTGACGGTGTCCATGGCGGCGGACACGAGGGGGATATTGAGATTGATGTTGCGGGTCAGGCGCGTGGCCAGGGAGGTGTCGCGCGGCAACACCTCGGAATACGCAGGCACCAGCAACACATCGTCGAAGGTGAGCGCTTTTTGAACGAGACGCATGGGTAACTCCGGGCGCAAAGCAAGATTATACGCCGTCCAGGTGTTTTGCCTAGGTATTCACCCTAGGTCCGCAAAGATTATTTCAGTGTTTTTACCCGGATCAATTGACTTTCATTTTTACCCGGATCATAATCCGACCATCAATTTTACCCGGATGAAACAATGACTACTTTGTCTGCACACACCGCATTCTCGGGCCATCGCCTCCTTGCCGCCGGCGCGCTGGCCGACGTGGCCCTGGCCGTAAAACGCGCGATGGCCGCCGGCGACGCCGCCATCCTGGTCTACGAGGACCGGTCCGGCCGGCAGGTGGACCTGAATCTAAGCGGCGACGACGCCAGCGTCGCCGAACGCCACCGCGCCCCCGCCGAAACCGATTCCGCCAGCCCGGCCGAACCGGCGCCGCGCGGACGCGGCCGGCCCAGGCTGGGCGTGGTGGCGCGCGAAGTCACGCTGCTGCCGCGCCATTGGGACTGGCTGGCCGCGCAGCCCGGCGGCGCGTCCGTGGCCTTGCGCAAGCTGGTGGAACAGGCGCGCCGTGGCAACGAGGCGCAGGAGCGCCGCCGCGCATGCCAGGAGGCCGCGTATCACTTCATGTCCAGCATGGCCGGCAACCTGCCGGGCTTCGAGGAGGCGACCCGCGCGCTTTATGCCGACGACCGCGAACGCTACGCGCGGCTCGTCGCCGACTGGCCGCAAGACGTGCGCGACTACGCCATGAAGCTGGCCTGGCCCGCGGCCGACGAAGCCGCCGCGGGCTGATCGCCCCGGCCGCGCCTGCGGTAGACCGGCCTGGGCCGAGGCGGCGGATATGCGTTTTAATCGGAACTGGCGGACGCGCTTTTCGCGCCCGCGCCCTTCCCCTTACGGTGCATCATGGCCATCGCGAAGAACTTTCTGCTCTACGACGGAGATTGCCCGTTCTGCTCGAATTACGTGCAGATGCTGCGGCTGCAAAAGGCGGTCGGCCCGGTCGACCTGCTCAACATGCGCGACCATCCCGACCTGGCGGTCGCCTACAAGGCGCAGGGATACGACCTGAACCAGGGCATGCTGCTGCACCTGGACGGACAGGACTATTTCGGCGCGGACTGCATCAACCGGCTGGCGCTGCTCAGCACCGGCAACGATTTGTTCAACAGCATCAACGCCGCCGTCTTCCGCAATCCCTGCCTGTCCACCGCCCTGTATCCGTTCATGCGCACCGGCCGCAGCCTGGCGCTGACCCTGCTGGGCAAGAAGAAGATGCAGGTCTGACTGCCTTTCAGGCCGCCCGCGCGGCGTCGTCCGGCGCCAGCGGCGCGGCCTCGCCCCGGCTCCAGCCGCTGGCCGGGTCGCGCTTGTCGCGCCGGTAATTCCATTCGGCGCCGCAGATGGCGCAGGTAAAGGCTTCGTGGCTGACGTCGCGCCGGTGTTCGTCGAGCGAGCGCACGTCACCGAGGCTGATCAGGTTTTCGTGTCCGGGCGCGTCGCGCCGGTTCGCAGCGATAGCCTCGCATTGTTCGCAAGTCGCCATGGCTCATCCCCTTCCTTGTGCTTTACGGGGATGTTACGAAAGCGTAATCGGCCAAAGTTCAGCAATTCTCACCTCGGCCCCGGCCAGATTCCGTAACGTCTTGGAAGAATATCGAACGGCAATAAGTCCCCGAAAGTCGGACTATCGTTGGTCGGGCGCCGGATTACGCCCAAAGCATGAGTTCCCTGCTCCGATACATCGACCCGAATCTTGAACAAGAAAGGATGCTTATCGTGACTTCAATCGGAAAAACCGCCGCTGCCTGCGCGCTGGGCGCCTATATGACACTGGCTGCCATCGGACAGACCGCTTACGCCCAGGCCGACGCCGCCGCGCCGCTCGCGACCGGAATGATCGACTCTGGCGTGGCCGAAGGCCAGGTGATCGAGGCCGTGCGCAGCGGCGACATCCTGTCCATCAAGATGCGGTTCAAGCCTATCGTGCCGGGCAAGACCGAGATGATTTATTCGACGATCTCGCAAAACGACTACGAGAACAGCTTCTACGTGGTCGCGGGCAACAAGAAATACCTGCTGCTGAAAGACAGCAACGACAAACCCCTGACCAATCCCAAGCTGATGCTGCGCACCGCCAAGGACACGCCGATCGCCGGTTCCTGGCATGGGAAATTCCCCGCGCCGCCCAAAGAGATCACCGAAGTATCCCTGACGATCCCGGGCGTCGAGACCTTCGACGCCATCAAGATCACCGATCGATAGCCATGACGGGCCACCTGGGCGCGTCATCCCTGCTGGCGGCGGCGCTGCTGACCGCGGCCAGCGGCTCTTTTGCGCAAGAGCCGCCCTACAAGGCCGAGATTCTCGATCTCAAGGCCACTATCCTGGACCTGAAGGGTTTTCCTTCCGACACCGGCGGCGGCGTATCCGACCTGACCGCGCGGATCGATGGGCTGGCCGCCCGCCATTCGGGCATATCGGTTCGGCAGGACCAGAATGCCGTGACCGTGTCGATGCTGGGCGACGTGCTGTTCGACTTCGACAAGGCCGCCATCCGCCCGGCCGCCGAACCGACGCTGCAGGACATCGCCGGCCTCATCGAGTCCGGCCCGGCCGGCGCCGTGGCGATCGAAGGACACACCGACTCCAAGGGATCGGCCGCCTACAACAAGGAATTGTCGCTGCGGCGCGCCCAGGCGGTGGCGAAATGGCTGGCCAGCCACGGCGTGGACCCCTCGCGCTTGAAAACCAAAGGCCTGGGCGACAGCCGGCCGGTGCAGCCGAACAAACTGGCCAACGGCGCGGACAACCCCGAAGGACGCGCCCAGAACCGGCGCGTGGAGTTCGTGCTGCCGAAGTGATTATCCCTGCCGCGCCGGGGGCATTCCGGCGCGGGTCAATATTCCGCAAGACCCCGCATTATTAGCTGTCGCGCCCCGGCGAACGGATCGCGCGCATCGGCTAGTCAGGCCGCGCTATTCATTCTTCCTCGCCGTAGCCGAAAGGCCAGCGGCGCTTGTTCGGCTCCGGGGCCGGTTGCTTGGTTTCCATGGCGGACTCCTGATGATTGATGACCGAATGCTACCGCCACGGGCCGAATCGAACTGCAAAGGTTCGCAAAGATCGAGGGCCGCCTTTCGGCAGCCCCATCCGTGTTTCTAACACAGGTGGACCGCGGCCCGCATCGGGGCTAGAACGCATGCGGTTTCGCAGGGCGGCGCGTAGCATGGAACGCACATGCTGCAGGAGGAGACCGTCATGCCGGGTTCCAACTGGATATGTGGCAGCAAGCCACCGCAACGCCAGGGATTCTTCGAAACCGAATTCAATACAGGCGAAACCGAGGTCACGATGTACTCCATATTGGGCTGGATGCCGCCCGCGCACCGCGGCTATGTGGTCCGGTGGCGCTTGCTGGACCCGGCCGTGGAACAGGCCGAGATCGAACGGTATTTGCATTGCCGCCGACAGGGCCGCAGCCATTCCTGAACGGCGGCCGCGGGCGCGGCAAGGCGGCTTAAGTTTTATTCCGGCTTTTGTCCCGGCAAAACGGAACTAAAAGCTTGTCCAGGAGCTGCACAACCTCGTCTACGCCTGAACGCCTGGCGAATACCGCGAACGCGACCAGTTCTACCAGGCCGAGCACAATCGGCCCCGACCAAGTGTTCATCTGCATGAACAAAAAAGCGTCAATCAGCGCAACGATAAAGACGGAAAGGATAAAGCGCTCTTCCCGCCGAGATTCCTTTTCATATTGGAGTTTCCGCTCCAGGTTCGCGGTGGCGGCAGCGATTTCCTCGGTTGGCAATATGCCGGCCGACTCGGAGGCGCTTTCGGAAAGATGCTGGAATTCTCCGCTGGGCACCGCTCATTCCTTGGGCCCGAAACGTTGAGCATACTCATCCAGCACCGATGAAAATGGAATCTCGACACCCCAGTGTCCGGTGGTGAAATGCCGGCTCCATGCGCTCTTGCCGTCATGGGTCAGCTTGACGAGCTTGAATGCTGGTTCGTTGCCGAACCTGTCCACGGCCTCGTCGATCAATTCGACCGCCAGCGGGTCCGACGGGCAAAGTATCGACCGAAAGATGTTCCTGATTGGGCGGGCGCCAAAAGCTGACGCACGGTGGTAGACGGACGGCAAAACCGGACCGTAATTCCATGCCTGGAAATTCTCATCGGCGATCATGGGCCGCTTATGGCGGCCGGCGTAGACCATGTGAGCCAGATAAAGGATTTTTTGCAGCTGCAGATTCGTAAGTGTCCAATCGGACGTGTCGCATGCGTGCTTGGCTGCCTGCAAAGCCGTTACGCCCATGATCGCCTCCGCGGGAAACGTAACAATAAAGACTGCGAACAACTGTAATTTAATACAGCACCAGAGCAGCGCAATGCACGTCGGCGAGAACTAGGACCAAGGTAAGACACGGTCAACCGAAATAACCCGCAGTTATGAACTCCCCTAGGGATAACCCCATGAGGGAATTTGCTTATGCGCTTTAATTATTTGCACGGCGCATACTTCGCGGGCAAGAATTCGTCCTTGGCATAAATCAAAACCAATGGAACTTCGTCAACTCGAGGCCTTCGCGGCCGTGATGTCCACAGGCAGCGTCACCGCTGCCGGACGGCTGCTGGGACGCTCGCAGCCCGCGATCAGCCGGCTGCTGCAGGAACTGGAGGCTGAAATCGGCTATGCCCTGTTCGCGCGCAGCGGCCCGCGGGTCACGCCGACCGAACAGGGCTTTCTGCTGTACGAAGACGTCGAACGCGCGCTGGCCAGCCTGCAGCAGATCCGCGGCCGCGCCGAAGAGATCGCCCGCGGCCAGGCCCAGCCGCTGCTGATGGCGGCCACCTCGGCGCTGGCGGCCGGGCTGGTGCCCGACGCGCTCAAACGCATCGAGTCCCGGCTCGGCGCGGCCCGCGTGCAGTTGCGCAGTGCCTCGCCGGAACAGGTGGTGCATGCGGTGCTGTCGGGCTCGGCGCAACTGGGCGCGACCAGCCTGCCGCTGGAGCATCGCGGCCTGACGGTGCACTGGATCGGGCAGGCGCCCTGTGTGGCCGCGCTGCCGGAAAACGATCCGGCGGCGCAGCAGGCGGTGGTGCCGGTGTCGGCGCTGGCCGGCCGGCGCCTGATCACGATGGCCAATCCGTTCCGGCTGCGCCGGCGGCTCGACGCCGCGCTGGCCCCCGGCGGCCGCATGCCCGCCACGCTGGAAACCAATTCGTCCGTCAACGCCCTGGCCGCCGTGCGCGCCGGCCTGGGCGTGTCGGTGCTGGAACCGATCACCGCCTACGGCATGCCGATGGAAGGCGTGGCGATCCGTCCCATCGATCTGGACATCCCATTTTTCTTCGGGGTCATCACCCCGCAGTCGCAAACGCCGACGCCGGCCTGCCAGGCCATGGCCGACGCGCTGGCCGACGCCGCGGCGGCCCTGCTGCCCGGCTTCGTGCTGCACGACGCCAGCGCCCATGCGGCGCTGCTGCAGTCGATCTACGGCGACGACGCCCCACTTACGGAATCCCCTGCATCATGAATCTGCCCATAGCCGCTCCGCCGCAAGGCCTGGCCGCGCTGGAAGCGCGCCTGCGCCAGGATCTTGCCTGGCTGGAACTTCCCGCCAAGAACTGGGTGACGCCCCGCCATGTCGACGGCAAGCCCGTGCTGGACGTGGCCATCGTCGGCGGCGGCATGGCCGGCCTGGCGGCGGCGGCGTCGCTCACGCACCTGGGCATCAACGCGCCCATCTTCGACCAGGCGCCCGCCGGCTTCGAAGGCCCCTGGGCCACCACGGCGCGCATGGAGACGCTGCGCTCGCCCAAGCAGCTGACCGGCCCCGCGCTGGGCCTGCCGGCGCTGACGTTCCGCGCCTGGTTCGAATCCCAGTTCGGGTCCGAGGCCTGGGAGGCGCTGGACAAGATTCCGCGCCTGCAATGGATGGACTACCTGCGCTGGTATCGCCGCGTGCTGGACCTGGACGTGCGGAACGAACACCGCATCCGCGCCGTGCTGCCGCGCGCCGACCGGCTGGTGCAGCTGGAGATCGAGTCGCCCGCCGGCCGCAGCACGGTGCTGGCGCGCCGCGTGGTGCTGGCGACCGGGCGCGACGGCCTGGGCGGCGCCTATGTGCCCGACTTCGCCAGGAAACTGCCGCGCAATCGCTGGGCGCACTCCTCCGACGTCATGGACTACGCCACGCTCGCCGGCAAGCGCGTGGGCGTGGTGGGCGCGGGCGCGTCCGCCATGGACAGCGCGGCCACCGCGCTGGAGGCGGGCGCGGCCAGCGTGGACCTGCTGATCCGCCGCCAGGACATCCCCCGCATCAACAAGGGCAAGGGAGCCGGCAATCCCGGCCTGACCCACGGCCACCTGACGCTGCCCGACGAATGGAAGTGGAAGATCCGCCACTACATCAACGCCGCCCAGGTTCCGCCGCCGCGCGGCAGCACGCTGCGCGTATCGCGCCACCCCAACGCGCGCTTCAACCTGGGCGCGGGCGTGCAGGACCTGGCCATGGTGGACGACGAAATCCGCGTCACCACGCCCAAGGGCGTGTTCGCGCTGGACTTCCTGATCTTCTCCACGGGATTCCGCATCGACTGGACCGCGCGCCCCGAGTTCGCCGCGCTGGCGCCGCACGTGCGCGCCTGGGGCGACCGCTACGTGCCGCCGGCCGGCCAGGAAGACCAGGAGCTGCATGACTCGCCCGACCTGGGCGCGGTCTTCGAACTGCAGGAGAAAACCCCGGGCGCCTGTCCCGGCCTGGACCGGGTGCACTGCTTCTCGTATCCGGCGGCGCTGACCCAGGGCACGATCTCGGGCGACATCCCCGCCATCAGCGAGGGCGCCAAGCGCCTCGCCCAGGGCATCGCGGGCCTGTTCTACCGCGAGGACGTGGCCACGCACTACGCCAATATGGAAGCGTTCTCCGAACCGGAAGTGTTCGGCGATGAATGGGTGCCCGCGCCGGCGCCCGCCCCCATCGCGCAATCGGAGACCGCGCAATGACGGGCTGGTTGCTGCGCCGCGTGGCGCAAGCCGCGGTGGTCGTCTTCCTGATGACGCTGATCGTGTTCGTGGGCCTGCATGCCATCGGCAACCCGGTGGACATCCTGATCGGCCAGGACGTGGACCAGGTCGACCGCGCCCGCATCATCGCCGAGCTGGGCCTGGACAAGCCGTTGTGGGAACAGTACCTGGCGTTCATCAACGGCGCGCTGCACGGCAATCTGGGCAACAGCTTCGTCTACAACATCCCGGCCGTCGAGCTGGTGATCCAGCGCCTGCCCGCCACCTTCGAGCTGGCCATCGCCGCCATGCTGCTGGCGGTGGTCGTGGGCCTGCCGCTGGGCCTGCTGGCCGGGCTGTATCCGGAAAGCCGCTATTCCAAGCTGATCATGGCGGGCAGCATCGTCGGCTTCTCGCTGCCCACCTTCTGGATCGCGCTGATGCTGATCATGACGTTCAGCGTGTCGCTGGGCTGGCTGCCGGCCAGCGGCCGCGGCGAGACGGTGGAGTTCCTGGGCCTGCAATGGTCGTGGCTGACGGCCGACGGCTGGCGCCACCTGATCCTGCCGGCCTTCAACCTGTCGCTGTTCAAGATCTCGCTGGTGATCCGCCTGACCCGTGCCGGCGTGCGCGACGTGCTGCCGCAGGACTTCGTGAAATTCGCGCGCGCCAAGGGCCTGTCGCCGCTGCGCGTGGTGGGCGTGCACGTGCTGCGCAACACCATGATCCCGCTGGTGACGGTGCTGGGCCTGGAACTGGGCTCGACCATCGCGTTCGCCGTGGTCACCGAGAGCATCTTCGCCTGGCCCGGCGCCGGCAAGCTGATCCTGGACAGCCTGAACGCGCTGGACCGCCCCGTGATCGTGGCCTACCTGATCGTGGTGGTGTTCCTGTTCGTCACGCTGAACCTGATCGTCGACATTCTGTACAAAGTGCTGGACCCGCGGGTGCGGCTGGAGGCTGCCGCATGAGCGTTGTATCCACACAAACGCCGGCGCCCGCCCTGCGCCGCGAATCCCCCTGGCGCCGCAACCTGGCCGAGTTCATGTCGTCCAGGACCGCGGTGCTGGGCCTGGCGGTGTCGCTGCTGCTGATCCTGGCCGCCGCGCTGGCGCCCTGGATCGCGCCGCAGAACCCTTACGACCTGCTGCAGATCGACGTGCTCGACGCGCGCCTGCCGCCAGGCACCATGAACGGGCTGGAGACCTTCCACTACTGGCTGGGCACCGACGGCCAGGGCCGCGACCTGCTGTCGGGGATTCTGTACGGCCTGCGCATCAGCCTGATGGTGGGCGTGGGCTCGGCCCTGATCGCCGGCGTGGTCGGCACGCTGCTGGGCCTGCTGGCCGCCTACGCGGGCGGCAAGGTCGACGCGCTCATCATGCGCCTGGTGGACCTGATCCTGTCCTTCCCGTCCATCCTGGTCGCCATGATGATCCTGGCCTACCTGGGCAAGGGCGTGGGCAACGTGGTGCTGACGCTGGTGATCCTGGAATGGGCCTACTACGCCCGCACCGCGCGCGGCCAGGCCCTGGTGGAGCGCCGCCGCGAATACGTGGAAGCCGCCCGCTGCCTGGACATCCCCAACTGGCGGATCATGCTCAAGCACATCCTGCCCAACTGCCTGCCGCCGCTGATCGTCATCGGCACGCTGCAGATCGCGCGCGCCATCACGCTGGAGGCCACGCTCAGCTTCCTGGGCCTGGGCGTGCCCGTGACCGAACCGTCGCTGGGGCTGCTGATCTCCAACGGCTTCCAGACCATGCTGTCCGGCGAATACTGGATCAGCTTCTATCCCGGCATCGCGCTGCTGATCACCATCGTGGCCATCAACCTGGTGGGCGACCGCCTGCGCGACGTGCTGAACCCGAGGAACCACAAATGACCGCCGCCAGCATGATTTCCGGCGCGCCGGCCACGCTGGAGGTGCGCGACCTGCGCACCCACTTTTTCACCCGCGCCGGCGTGCTGCCGGCCGTGGACGGCGTTTCCTTCACCCTGGAACGCGGCAAGATCCTGGGCCTGGTCGGCGAATCCGGCTCGGGCAAGTCGGTCACGGGCTTTTCCATCATGGGCCTGGTGGATGCGCCGGGCCGCGTCGTCGGCGGCGAAGTGCTGTTCCAGGGCCGCGACCTGACCCGGCTGGCGCCGCGCGAACTGCGCAAGCTGCAAGGCAACCGCATCGCCATGATCTTCCAGGACCCGATGATGACGCTGAACCCCGTGCTGCGGGTCGACGCGCAGATGATCGAGACCGTGCGCGCGCACAACAAAATGAGCGTGGCCCAGGCCCGCGAGCTGTCGCGCGACACCCTGGGCATGATGGGCATCCCCAGCCCCGAAGAGCGGCTGCTGGCCTATCCGCACCAGCTCTCCGGCGGCATGCGCCAGCGCGTGGCCATCGCCATCGCCATGCTGCACCGTCCGGACCTGATCATCGCCGACGAGCCCACCACAGCGCTGGACGTCACCATCCAGGCGCAGATCCTGTCGGAAGTGCAGAAGCTCGCGCAGCAGCACGGCACCAGCCTGATCTGGATCACCCACGACCTGTCGGTGGTGGCCGGACTGGCCGACGAAGTGGCCGTCATGTATGCGGGCCGCATCGTCGAACACGGCACGGTCGACGACGTGCTGGACCGTCCGCAGCATCCCTACACCGTGGGCCTGATCGACAGCCTGCCCAGCAACAACCGGCGCGGCCAGCGGCTGCGCCAGATTCCCGGCATGACCCCCAACCTGCTCAACCTGCCCGCCGGCTGTGCCTTCGCGGCGCGCTGCCCGCGCGCCAGCGCCGCCTGCGGCCAGCAGCCCGGCATCGCCGAGGCCCTGCCCGGCCACCGCGTGCGCTGCTTCCATCCCACCCTGCAATCCAGCGAGGCGATGGCATGACGGCGTCCGCCCCCACCCCGCTGATCGACCTGAGCCGGGTCAGCAAGCGCTTCGGCGAACGCGCCGTCGGCCCGGCCGGCCGCGCCCTGCAGCGCCTGGGCCTGTCCAAGCCGCCCGCCGTCACCCGCGCCGTCGACAACGTGGACCTCATCGTCAATCCCGGCGAAGTGGTCGGCCTGGTCGGCGAGTCCGGCTGCGGCAAGTCCACGCTGGGCCGCATCGCGGCCGGCCTGCTCACGCCCTCCGGCGGCGAGATCCGCATCAACGGCGTGCGCCCGGCGGACATGAACGCCGCCCAGGCCCATGCCGCGCGCCTGCGGGTGCAGATGATCTTCCAGGACCCCTACGCCAGCCTCAACCCGCGCCTGCGCGTCGACGAGATCGTGGGCGAGGCGGCGCGCATCCACGGCCTGGTCGGCAACGGCGACTTCGACGACTACGTCAGCGCCCAGCTGGAACGCGCCGGCCTGGACCCGGCGCTGCGCCACCGCTACCCGCACCAGTTCAGCGGCGGCCAGCGCCAGCGCATCGGCATCGCCCGCGCGCTGGCCGTGCAGCCTTCCATGCTGGTCTGCGACGAGGCCGTGGCCGCGCTGGACGTGTCCATCCAGGCGCAGATCCTGAACCTGTTCATGGACCTGCGCGAAGACCTGGGATTGACCTATCTGTTCATCAGCCACGACCTGGGCGTGGTCGAGCACCTGTCCGACCGCGTCGTCATCATGTACCTGGGCCGCGTGGTGGAGACGGCCACGGTGGAAGAAGTCTTCCGCCGTCCCAACCACCCGTACACGCAGGCCCTGCTGGCCGAAATTCCCAGCCTGAAATCGCGCCGCAAGACCTTTACCGCGATCAAGGGCGAAATCCCCAGCCCGCTGAACCCGCCCGGCGGCTGCCATTTCCATCCGCGCTGTCCGCAAGCGATGCCGCGCTGCAAGACCGAGGTTCCCACGCTCAAGGGTATCGCCATCAACCACCTGAGCGCCTGCCACCTGAACGACATGGCTTGAACACGCCTTCAACAAGGACTCCGAACATGAAACGCCTGATTCTCACCACGCTCGCCGCCGCCGTCCTCGGCGCCTCGGCCGCCGCCGTCGCCGACGACCTGTCCATCGGCTTCGCCGACCCGCTGTCCTCGCTGGACCCGCAGCTGAACAACCACGCCGGCGACCGCTCGGTGGCGCTGCACTTCTGGGATCTGCTGATCGAGAACAAGGAGAACAAGCTGCAGCCCGGCCTGGCCGTGAGCTGGAAGCCGCTGGACGACAAGACCTGGGAATTCAAGCTGCGCGAAGGCGTCAAGTGGCAGGACGGCACGCCCTTCACCGCCGACGACCTGATCTACTCCTACACCCGCGCGCGCGCCGTGCCGGGCAGCGTGGCCACCTACGCAGGCTACCTGCGCACCATCGACTCGATGAGCGCCAAGGACCCGCTGACCCTCATCGTCAAGACCAAGGCGCCCAATCCCGACCTGCCGCTGAACCTGGCCTCGGTGCACGTGGTCAGCAAGCACGTGGGCGAGAAGTCCACCACCGAGGACTACAACTCGGGCAAGGCCATGATCGGCACCGGCCCCTACAAGTTCGTGTCCTACACCCCCGGCGACCGCGTCATCATGGAACGCAACGACGCCTACTGGGGCGGCAAGCAGATCTGGGACAAGGTCAACTACCGCTACATCAACAACGCCGCCGCCCGCACCGCGGCGCTGCTGGCCGGCGACGTGGACGTGATCGACAAGGTTTCGGTATCCGACCTGGCCAAGCTGCAGAAGGCCTCGAACATCTCGGTCTATCCGTACGACGGCCTGCGCGTCATGCTGCTGCAGCCCAGCTTCAACCCCGCGCCCAACGCCTACATCACCGACAACAACGGCAAGCCGCTGGACAAGAATCCGCTCCTGGACGTGCGCGTGCGCCAGGCGCTGAACCTGGCCATCAACCGCAAGGCCATCGCCGACCGCATCCTGCAGGGCGCGGCCACCGAGGCCAACCAGTGGATGCCCAAGGGCACCTTCGGCTACAACCCCGACGTCAAGAACATCCCCAACGACGCCGCCCAGGCCAAGAAGCTGCTGGCCGAGGCCGGCTACCCCGACGGCTTCAAGCTGACCATGCACGTTCCCAACGACCGCTATCCGCAAGGCCCGGAAACGGCCCAGGCCGTGGCGCAGTTCTGGACCCGCATCGGCGTCAAGACCCAGGTGGAAGTGGTGCCGTGGGCCGTGTACTCGGGCCGCGCCAACAAGAACGAATTCGCGGTCAGCATGCTGGCCTGGGGCAACGGCACCGGCGAAGGCAGCTACGCGCTGGTCAACGTCCTGGCCACCGCCGATCCCAAGAAGGGCCTGGGCGCCTCCAACTGGGGCCGCTACAGCAACCCCAAGGTCGACGCCGCCCTGGAGCAGTCCACCTCGGAATTCGACGTGGCCAAGCGCGAAGCCATCCTGCGCGACTCGGTCAAGATCGTGTCCGATGACGTCGGCGTGATTCCGCTCTTCCACTACAAGAACATCTGGGCCGCCAAGAAAGGCCTGAAGGTCACCCCCATGACCAGCGACCGCACGGCCGCCATGATGGTGACCAAGGACGCGGGCAAGTAAGCCATGGCGCTCACCCTTTCCGTCACCCCCGCGGACGCCCTGATCGACGTGCCGCGCTGCATCCGGGTCGAGCAGGCCCGGCCCGGCCAGACCGTGGAAATCACGGTCCTGACCCGCCGCAACGGCGTGCTGTGGCAAAGCCGCGCGGCGTTCGTGGCCGACGCCGACGGCGTCGTCGACCTGACGCGCCAGGCGCCCGCTTCCGGCGACTACGCCGGCACGGCCCCCATGGGCCTGATCTGGTCGCAATCGCCCGTGGATTCGCCCAGCCGCGAGCAGTTCAACCACCCGGTGACCGAGGCCCTGGTCACCGACGTGGTGGCCCGCGCCGACGGCGCCCAGGCCCAGGCCAGCTTCACCCAGCGCCTGGCCGCCGAAGGCGTCACCCGCCACGAAGTGCGCGAGGAAGGCCTGGTCGGCACGCTATACCTGCCGCCCGGCTGCGCGCCCGGCACGCATCCCGCCGTCATGATCCTGAACGGCTCGGGCGGCGGCATCAACGAACCGCGCGCCGCGCTCTACGCCTCGCGCGGCTACGCCGCCTTCGCGCTGGCCTACTTCAAGGCGCCGGGGCTGTCCGACTACATCTCCAACACCCCGCTGGAATACTTCCAGACCGGGCTGCGCTGGCTGCGCAAGAAGGTGCAGCCCAAGCACGACTTCGTCGCCCTCAGCGGCCAGTCGCGCGGCGGCGAACTGGTGCTGCTGCTGGGCGCCACCTTCCCCGAGGAAGTCTCGGCCGTGGTCGGCTACGTGCCGGGCGCCGTGGTCCACAGCGGTCAGAACGCCTGCGACCCCAAGATCGGCCGCGAAGGCCCCACCTGGCTGCTGGGCGGCAAGCCCGTGCCGCACGTCTGGGAAAACAACCGCACCGCCACCTGGGCCCCGTTCGACGAAGGCCCACCGCCGCACCGCCACGAAAAAGCCATCCTCACCGCGCTGCAGGACCCCGACGCCGTGGCCCGCGCCCGCATCAAGGTCGAGAACATCCAGGGCCCGGTCATCCTCTTGTCCGGCACCGACGATGGCTCCTGGCCGTCCAGCCTGTACTCGAAGATGGTGCGCGACAAACTGGCCGAAGTGAAGCACCCCTACCCGGTCCAGTGGCTGGACTACGAGAACGGCGGGCACTCCATCCTGTTCCCGTACGTGCCCACCACCCAGCACGTCTACGCCCATCCCGTGTCCGGCAAGATCAGCACCAGCGGCGGCACCCCCAGGGATAACGCCCGCGCCGACCAGGAATCGTGGGAAGGCGTGCTCAAGTTCCTCGACGCCGCCGTGCGCGCGCGCGCCGCCTGACAGAATCAAGGAGATCCGCATGGCTGAACCCATTACCTACAACGTCGCCGCCGACCTCGTCGACCGCCTGGTCGCGCTGGCGCCCGACAGCAAGACCTACGCCGCGCGCCACCAGCGCGAGAAAGTCGCCGCCGCCACCCAGGGCAGCTACGACGCCCTGTTCGACCCCGCGCTGCCCGGCCTGTCGCTGGCCGAGCGCCTGCTGGTCGCGCTGTACGCCAGCCGCATCACCCCGTCGCCGCTGCTGGCCGCCCACTACCGCAAGCGCCTGGCCGAGACCGACGCCGCGCCCACCGACATCGCCGTCGCCGAGTCCGGCAAGCCTGCCGAGGCATCCAGCCCGCGCCTGGCCGCCATCCTCGAATACACGCGCAAGCTGATCGAAAAGCCCGTCGAAGGCGACGAGGCCGCGCTCAAGACCCTGCCGGCCGCCGGCGTGTCCACGCCCGCCGTCGTAACCCTGTCGCAGCTCATCGCCTTCCTGTCCTACCAGGTCCGCCTGGTCGCCGGCCTGCAAGCCATGCAGGCCCTGGAAAGCCAGCCCGGCCGCGCCGCCGGCACGCCGCCCGCGCCCTTCCCGCCCAACACCGCGGCCACCGCGCCCGGCGCCGCCATCAAGAACCACGGTTTCACCAACGAAAGCCTGGAATGGAAGGCCTGGCTGGACGTCGTCAACGTGGAAACCGCCACGCCCGAACAGATCGCCGTCCTGGAAGAAAGCCACCCCAAGGCCAAGGTCTCCGACTACTACCTGTTCCTGGTCCACCAGCCCGAGATCCTGCGCCAGCGCTCCACCGCGTTCAACGCCATCATGTACGCCCCCGGCGGCCTGTCGCGCGCCGAACGCGAACTGGGCGCCACCGTCGTGTCGCGGGTCAACGGCTGCGTCTACTGCGCCTCGGTCCACGCCCAGCGCTTCGAGCAACTGGCCAAGCGCAACGACGTCATCGCCCAGGTCTTCGAAGACCCCGCCACCGCCGGCACCACCGCGCGCGAACTGGCCATCGGCAAGTTCTCCATCCAGATCACCGACGCGCCCGCCACGGTGAACGCCGACAGCATCCAGGCCCTGAAGGACGTGGGCCTGAACGAAGGCGAGGTCCTGGACCTGCTGCATTCGGATGCGATCTTCGCCTGGGCGAACCGCCTGATGCTCAACCTGGGCGAGCCGGTTTTCCCTAAGGCTTGACCCTGTGGCGTCCGGCCGCCCGCGTGCCGGACGCCTGGCCGCTTGTCATCGCCGGCACCGGCCGGCGCTGACAAGCCGCCCTTTCAACGTTGCCAGGTCATCAGCTTGACGCCCGCAACGCCAAACACCACGGCCACCGTCCCTTCGATCCAGCGCCGCAGCCTGGCGTACAGCGCAATCATCGGCGCGGTCGAAAAAGCGATGGCGTAGCCGCCGAACACCATCACGCCGAGCGACGCGCAACCACCGATGATCGCCGGCAAGGTGCCGTCCGACGCGCTCTCCCCCAGCCCCAGCGACATGATCGCCATCCAGGCCAGCACCGCCTTGGGGTTGCCGATATGCATGAGCACGCCCTGGCGGTAGAGCACCCGGTAGCGCGGGGTCACACGGCCCGTTTTCACATTCGCAAAGGCCGCGCCCGGCCTCAGCGCCGACCTGCCGGCGCGCAACGCCAGATAGAGCAGATAGACGCCTCCCACCATCTTCATGATGTAAAGCGCCTGCGCGGATGCCGCCAGCACGGCGGAAATGCCGGTCGCCGCCAGCGTCGCCCAGAATAGCGAGCCCGTAATGACGCCCGCCGCCAGCGCAAGCGCCGGCACACGGCCATCACGCATCGCCGTTGCCATGATCGCCATATTGCTGGGCCCGGGACTGGCGGTGGCAATCAGATAAGTGCCATACACGAGGGCAAGCTGACTCACGAGCATTTGCGTTTCTCCAGGGATGCCAGGACATATCCCCGGCGCGACTACGCGGCGCTTCAGCCCGAGCGCAAGCAGCACCGCATCGCGCATGTTACTCGTATGCCAGATAACCTGGATCGCCGGATACCGCACAGTCCGCGGCCAGTTTTCCCGATTCGCGGCGGCGGCGGCGTTTTCGTTAAACTGACGCTTTCCGCCTACTCGTGCGCCCCGCCCATCGCGGGGCGCATTGCCTTACCCCATGTCCGACAAAACCCACGACATCCGCCCCGGCCAGTCGATCGAACTGCTCAAGGCCCTGCACATCCTGACCCGCGACGGCAAGATGAACCAGGACAGCCGCCGCAAGCTCAAACAGGTCTACCACCTGTTCCAGTTCATCGAACCGCTGCTCAAGGACGTCCAGCAGCAACGCGGCGCGGTCACCCTGGCCGACCACGGCGCGGGCAAGTCGTACCTGGGCTTCATCCTCTACGACCTGTTCTTCAAGGAACAACCCGAGGCCGTCAGGCAAGGCTCGCACATCTACGGCATCGAAACCCGCGAAGAGCTGGTCAAGTCATCCGAGGAACTGGCGCGCCGCCTGGGCTTCGGCGGGATGTCGTTCCTCAACCTGTCGGTGGCCGAATCGATCACCTCGGACAAGCTGCCCCCCGCCATCGACGTGGTGACCGCGCTGCACGCCTGCAATACGGCAACCGACGACGCGATCCATTTCGCGCTGGAAAAGAAAGCCAGGTACATCGTCATCGTCCCCTGCTGCCAGGCCGAAGTCGCCGCCGTGCTGCGCAAGAACAAGGCAAAGGCGCTGGCCGATCCGCTGGCTGAGATCTGGCGGCACCCGCTGCATACGCGCGAATTCGGCAGCCAGATCACCAACGTGCTGCGCTGCCTGCAGCTGGAAGCGCACGGGTATCAGGTCAGCGTGACCGAGCTGGTCGGGTGGGAACACTCGATGAAGAACGAGCTGATCATTGCGCAGTACAAAAACCTGCCGCGGCGCAAACCTGCCGAACGGCTGACGGAGATGCTGGAGCGCATCGGGCTGCAGGAGTTGAAGGACCGGTTTTTCCTGCCAGAGCCGACGACGGCGGCCTGAGCATCAATCGCCGGAACTACGGCGCAGCCGATCCGTTGAATTCTTGTTCAGGCGCTGCGCTTCGGATTCCGCGTAGTCTTCCTCGCCCTCTTCGTACTGGCCTTCATACATGCAGCTGCTGCGGTACCACGCGCACTCGCTGCCTATTGAGCAGCCCGACGTCAGCGCGGTGAGAAACAGGATGATGCCGCAGCGGCTTAAGGTTTGAATCGACATATCTCTCCCTGGTGGTTGATGGATAGTGTAGGAGATAGAGATGGCGAATTCGGGTGGCGTCGGAAACCGATACCTTTGATCACGAATGCACTGATCATTGTGCGGGACAAGGATTTGCCGACGAAATGCCCTCCGAGCAGTTGACCGAGATGCTCGGACGCATTGGGTTGCTGGCGTCGAAGGATCGGTTTTTCTTGCCGCAGAGTGAATGAAAATTGACGAAGGACCGCACGCGGCCCTTTTGTTTTTGAGCGCTCGTCTCGGAAAGGGACGAAAATGCCACCTTTGGCACTGCTGCCAATATGCGTTGCGCCTATACTCGCACTGCGATCGCACCAACGATCGACCGGATTGACAGCCGGAATGACAAAGGGCGGACAGCCGCTGCAATAGCGGCGTTTTCATGTCCGTAGGCTGACGCACGTCCCTGCTATGGGCGGGCCTTGGCTGGGGCACGTTCGCGTGCGCCGGTTTCCTTTGTACCGGTCTGTCAACCCGGCCTTGCGCCCGCCCACCCCGATTGACAGCGGGGCGCGGGCTTCACGACAAAGGAAGCCACTATGAACGACCACCCCTACACCCTTGACCGCTGGGCCACCCCGGATGATCTGGAGATTGGCTCTATTCGCTTTGCGGACCTTCGGAAGATAGAGCGAGCTTGCCAGGGAATCTGGGCTATTGTCCGGATTGTGGGCAATAGTGCGAATGAGCCGGATAGCACTGGCGCGCAGCCGCTGGATCCCTGGGTGACTTCCAATTTGTTAGGCGGGATTGAGAGCCTTTGCGATCACATTGCGGATCTTGTGGAAGTGGCGCTTGATGGGGCGCAGGTGGGCTTTGGGTTCTCTGCTGAGGAAAATCCGGTTCATTAATTCGAACTGTTTGCACGAGTCGGCATTGCTCGGATGCCAATTCGCCTTAATGCAGCTGAAATTTCGGGAATGCGAAGGTCGGCATTCGGCCAGAAGCTGTCAATGATTACGAACCCAAGCGGATCAAGTCAGTTTGAGCTAATAACTAGGGAGTGTCCGGATTTTTGTGTGCAGGCCAATGATGGTTTTCAAGGAGACCGACCATGGCACGCAACCCGAAGTCCGCGAAGCAGTCCAGCAAGCCGGCGCTGCCGGGACCGATGACGGCCGAGGCGGTCCAGGACACGTTCATGCTGTTAAAGAAGGCGCTCATCGAACGCGCGCTGGGCGCCGAGCTGGGCCAGTCTGGGCTATCCAGCAGGACAGGCCCGGCCCGAAGCGTCCAGCAACCAACGCAACGGCATGAGCAGCAAGACGGTACTGACAGATGACGGCCCGCTAAAGCTCGATATCCCGCGTGATCGGAACGGCAGCTTTGCCCCGATCCTGATCCCTCAAGCACGCCCGGCGTTTTACCGGATTTGATGACAAGATCATCGCGATGTACGCCCGAGGCATGAGCGTACGTGAGATCCGAGCCTTTCTGGGTGAGCAGTACGGCACCGACGTGTCGCCGGAGTTCATCAGCTCGGTGACCGATGAGGTCATGGAAGAGGTACAGGCCTGGCAGAATCGGCCGCTGGATCCGATGTTGCCGGTGGTGTTTTTCGACGCGCTGCGGGTCAAGATCCGGGATGAAGGCCTCGTGCAGAACAAGGCGGTCTACCTGGCGCTGGGTGTGCTGCCCGATGGCAGCCGCGAGGTTCTAGGCCAGTGGATCGAGACCACCGAAGGCGCCAAGTTCTGGATGCGGGTGTTCAACGACCTTAAAACGCGAGGCGTGCAGGACATCCTGATCGCGATCACTGACGGCTTAAAAGGGATGCCGCAAGCGCTTGAAGTCGTGTTCCCGGCCACCACGCTGCAGACGTGCATCGTGCACCTGATCCGCAACAGTCTGAGCTACGCCGGCTGGAAGGAGCGCCGCGCCATCGCCGCGGCACTGCGCCCAATCTACGCCGCCGTGAACGCTCAGGCCGCGCAACAGGCGCTCGATGAGTTCGCCGCAAGCCCATGGGGTCTGAAGTACCCCATGATCGTCAAGGCCTGGAAGGACGCGTGGGAGCAGGTCATCCCATTCTTCGTATTCCCACCTGCGATCCGACGCGTGATTTACACGACCAATGCGATAGAAAGCGTAAATGCACAGCTTCGCAAGATCATCAAAACGCGCGGCCACTTCCCCACAGACGATGCTGCCATTAAGCTGCTCTGGCTGGCGCTGCGCAACATTGCCGTCAAATGGGGATCGGCCACACACCATTGGACCGAGGCCATGCAACAATTCGCCGTCCTCTATGAGGAGCGATTTACCTGGCCCCGTATCGACTCACAGCCGGTTGGCGAGCTAATGATGCAACGTCAGAGCAAATGCTAGAACACAAAAATTCTGACACTCCCAAGAACTAATTCAGGCAACTGCGTAAGCTCCCCTTTAGGTAGGCACCAACCAGTAACCTCATAACTTTCATCGACTGGCACCGGCCTAGAGGGAAACTCGCACCGGTTATTGACTCTTTCTTCCGTCAAATGTAAGAACTTTTTGCCACAAAGGGTCTTTACTTAAAGAAAGTTGATCCTTTATCGCTCTCATTCTCGAAGTATATTCTCTCCGTGGATTATATATCGACCTCCCCCCATCTTTACTCCTTTCTACGACCCCATCGCTAACCAATAAAGATAAAATATTATCAATAACCTTTCTATCAAACTGCTGTCCAAATCCGCCCTTATATAGCGATCCCTCTTCTCTTCCGCCGCCGCGCTGAAAGAATATCTTCTGAATCACAGAAAGAAGTAGCTTTTGGGCTGCAGGAAGATTGCTGGACTTAATTCTAGCGGCATTTGATACATTTTGTAAAAGCCCTACTCGTCCTCCTACGACCCACTTTGGCAGACCACCATGAGCAGACAGACCGGTAATCAAATCAATTTCGCAGTCTTCAATGGAGAAACCTGATTCATCATTAATTTTGCAGGCCTCAAACGCAACTCTTCCGATGTAGCAGTTTTTAAAACTGACATTCTTGAGCTCTCCCCCCCCAAGAGCCAACACCGCAATCTCAGCATCCTTTATTTCAACATCAGAAAAATCCACTCCTTCCATTTCAATCAAACTCAAGGCAGACACAAGCTCTGCGACCACCTGAGAGTTTGTCGGGCCCGTTTCTCTTTTTATTATAGATATAGCATCGGAGACCAACGAGTATAGATCTATCCATTGAGATAGAAAATCAACTCCAGTACTTTTTAATGCCTGCCGCCACCTCTCCGACAGAACATCCGTATTTCTCGCTGAAATATCATTAACAATATTTTCAGCAAATAAAAACTGAATTATATATGGATCAACAAACTGCCGATCAGGAGATTCCGGTTCGATACGACCCAAAGTGCATAATCTGCTTAACATCAATTGACCGGAATCATCGGGAGCAGCCCCAGTAGCATCTTCGTAAGCTTGATTGACATCCTTAGGAGTGAGCCTGCCCAATTCGCGATCTCCCCATCGCGTCCGTCTCGCTAAATGTGCCAATACTTCCCGGACAGATGAAGGGTCGATAGATGTATGGATCTTCGCCTCACGTTCGCACACGGCATCAATAAACTGCCCCCAGAAACTAATCTCGCCTGACTGACTAGATAGTATCTTTTCCGCCTCGCTCTTTTTTATCTCCGCCAACACGAGGAAAATCAATGGTTTTCGGGGCAACCACTGTGGCACAGTCGCCTCAAATCCAACGTTTTTCAGGTAAGTTTCTGCTTGAGAAACATCAAATTCAGTCGCACATTGCAGACATGGCTCGTAATTGTTTTTCGGAGATATTCCGATACACTCATACATCTCCTTATTCCCGTTGAAGTAATGCGGGCGACCGGTTATAAGCACGCCTGCCGCGCATTGTTCAATCAACTCTCTGACACCTTGCAGTGCCGCCTTTCTTATCGAATTTCGGCGGGACTGATTTATCCCAAAGATCTGCGATCCCACTTCATCAAAGCCATCTAAAATCAGGACTACATGTCCCGCAACCAGGAGCTGCATGGCTCTATCTATCGATCCGGATAGGCCCATTCTTTTCAAATGTCCGGCAATAATCTCTATTGCGGTAGTGGCCCCCCAATGGTCACGAAGATTTATAGAAAATACAAACTTCCCGCCCATCTTGACTTTATTTACCAATAGCGAAAAAGTCTCTTTTGTGCATCTGCTCTTTCCCGTACCGTAATCGCCAAGAAGAATTATTTTTTCCCCGCGCGTCAGTTTTTCTGCTATATCTCCCGCAGAATACTGCCGACGGCCAGTATCATCCATGTAGCGCACGGGGATATAATCATGCTCATCAGGCTTGCCAGTTGCCGGATTAATCGCACTTCCAAAAACCCGCGTCAACCTCAGATTCGCATATGCGTCGAAGTCAAAAACACTCTGAGAGAATCTTTCTACGGAAGAAATATTTACTTTTGAGTCCCTTGCTAACTCCATCATTCCTGGAGTCGGCTCATCTCGCATAACTATAAAAGCCTTAGCGAAGACGCCATCGACGGCGTAGTTTATTTTTATCGCTCTTATTTTTGCAATATCCTCTCGAATTTTTGCAAGATTTCTTTCCTCCGTAACCTCAATCAGCACTATCTCTTCACTGGAAATTTTTAGGACCGCATCAAAGTTCACTCCCGATATTCTCTCCGGGGCAGCAGTACGATTCCACATAACAGAAGCCAAATCTCTTATTTTGTCTTCTAATTTTTTCCAACTTGAATTCGGCATCATCACAGTCAATATATATAAATTTTCTGAAACTATTTTTTCTTACAAAACAAGGGTTCAGATTAGGATTTCTTGAAATAGCCCCCGATCTTGCTTTCCTCTTTATAGATAGACTAGGCAAATGGGCCTGCGCCGGTATCAACTGATCATATCCGTCCCGTACATGCTCACCGTTTTTCTAAGCGAATCGGAGAAATTGTATATTTCGTCTATAGATGAGATTGGATACCGAGTCTCATTTTTACTCTCATCAAATATTCCCACGTATTTTTGAGAACGATTGAAGTGAAGACGGCAAATGGGCTTCCTATTGTTGTCATCCAGAAGTATGCCCATATAGCTTTGCGTGTCTCGCTGAACGACGCGTTTGACATCGACTACAGCTCGGACAATTGCTTTGACCACGTGATAGCCTTCGATTTCCTCCAGCGTCGTGGTGATCAAGTCGTCTGACTTACCCCCGATATCTTCAGCTTCGGGCGTATCTGCCACAACCGATGCGACCGCATTACTATTCATCGCAGACTTAAGCCGCTCATTGATCTGATCATTCAAAAACTGACCTAGAGCACGTTTCGTCAACGAAGAGAACTGATCCCGAACTCGCTGCGTGATAACACCCTCATAAACTCGCGAAGCAAACAGTTTGACGAAATCTTCTTCAGGGGCAACGAATTGATTGGCGACAATCTTCTTGATTTGATTCAAATATTTAAGCTCGCCAGCCGCATTGATGACCGATTCCAGATCAAACGCGCCTTTGGTCAACTTCTTCAGTTCAGGGACGATGTAGTCGTCGATGTCGAGTAGATCAAGCTCCAGAAATGGCTTCTGGTCCATCTTATTGGGCGCATCGAGATCGGTGTAGAACTGATAGATCTGCCCATTGGTCAGAATGGAGACTCTCGCTGTCGTGACGTGAAAGTAGCGGAACAGCTGAGAGGCGTGGTTTATGTTGAGAGGGTCGTCAAACTTCTTGCACTCGATCAAGATCTGGATTTCTGAGTTCTGAAGGATTGCGTAGTCGACCTTCTCACCTTTCTTGGTGCCTACGTCAGCAATGAACTCGGGCGTCACCTCGTTGGGGTCGAAGACGTCGTATCCCAATATGTTGTGAATGAACGGCATCACAAACGCATTCTTCGTCGCCTCTTCGGTCTTGATGCCGGCGCCTTGTTGACGAATTTTTTCGGAAAGGCCTCTGAGTTTTTCCATCAACTCCATGCTCTGCTCCAATTTGCGTACGAGCTGTCGCCCGTGCGGGTTCACCAAATCTAAAAACGAATCGAATTTCCCACGCCAAAGTAATCACGAACGGTTGATTTCGTGACAAATATCTACAGATATTACCCGAACTTTACTTTGATCAAGGAAGAAGGACAATCGGGGGTGGCAGCGTAAAGCTCCCCTTCAGGGAGGCACCAGCCGGTAAGAATTTCAGCGCCTCCATGAGTCGGAGACTCCTTTGAAGACAAGCAGATTTACAGAGAGCCGGATTTGCCGTGCCGAAGGAGGGCGAAGCTGGCATGCCGGTCGCCGAACTATGTCGCAAACACGGCATCGGCAACGCTACGTACTACCTGTGGAAGAGCGAGTACTCGGGTGTTCAGGTGTGCGAGTTGCAGCGGCTGCGCGAGCTAGAGGCTGAGAACGCCAAGCTCACACGCATGTTTGCTGACTTGGCGCTGGAGAATGCGGCGATCAAGGACGTCCTAAACCGAAAATCCTGACGCCGTCGGCCAGGCGTGGGGTAATGGAGCCGTTGGTCCAAGCCATGCTTTCAATCACGGGCGCTTGCCAGATTCCGCCGAGGAAATTGCCCACGATCGCGGAGACACCATAGGGCGCAAGCCCCTCTTCAGTGCCACCCTTGCTGGCGGCGGCGCAGGTAAGGCAGGATACTCAAGAGTCCCAGCACCGCTAGCCCCGCACCGATCCATAACGCGATCCGAAATTCATAGCCCGCGGAGATCGCCATGCCGGACAGAAACGTCCCGCCGCCCAGGCCAATATTGATCACGGACGTATGAACCGCGTTCACCAAGGGCCCCGGATGTGCCACGCTGACGATGCGCGCCATCATCGCCGGATTCATCGGCACGCCGGACAAGCCGATCAGGATGACGAAAGCCACTGCCAGCCAGGCATACTGCGCCAGCAGCGCCATGCCAATTAACGAAAAACTGAGCACCGTCAGGCCAGTCACCATGATCGTGAGACTATGTCGATAGGCTAAACGCCCCGTGATCATATTCCCGGCAAGATTGGCCGCGCCGTAGAGCATCAAGATGATCGGCACGACCTGCATCGTCAAGCCGGTGACCGAGGTCAGAATCGGCACGAAATAGCTGAAGGCGGCAAAGCTTGCCCCCAAAATCAGGCAACTGGTCGCGCAGGCCTTCCAGTACGCCAGCTTCTTGAACGCCTGCAGCTCCTCGGCCATGTTCAGGCCGCCCTTGCCGCCGCCGACGTTGGGCAAGGTGCGAACGAGCACCGCCAGGCAAACGAGCACCAAGAGCGCCACCAGGCCGAAACTCACGCGCCAGCCCCAGTGCTGGTTGATGATGGTGGCTAGCGGCACGCCGAAGACGTTCGATACCATGAAGCCGCCAATCACCACGGCGGCCGCGCGCGGTCGGTTTTCAATGGGCACCAACGCCATGCTGGTGGCCAAGGACAAACTCAGGCACCCCGCGCATAAGACGCCGATGATCAAGCGCACCGCGATCAGTATGGCGTGATCCGAGATGAAGGCGCTAAAACCCTGCACCAGCACGTACGCGGCAAGCAACGCCAGCAATGTCGGTCGGTAAGGGACTTTGAGCTTCAGAAAGACATACGTAAGCACCGGTCCGCCCAGCATCACGCCAAATGCGAAATACGAGATCAAGTGCCCCACTTGCCCTATCGTGATGCCGAAAGCCTCAGATAAGGTTTCCATCATTCCTGCCACCATCAATTCCGAGGTGCCAATCGAGAAGACGGCAAGCCCCAGAATGTAAACCACCAACGGCATTTCCTACTTTCCTAATAGTTATTGAACAATCATTCCAAAAATAGTCAAAAAAACACGCGTCGACTACGCAATCATAAGAATCACGCCTATAAAAAATTACCTCCAGGGGTCGGCACAAGCACCAAAGTCCCCTGCTGCCCCCTACAGGTTGGCCAGCAGCCCCGTCACGGCATCGTTGAGAACGCTCTTATCTGAAATATTTTTATTCAGCACCCGCAGCCCGTAGTAGCCCGCCAAGAAGCCGCGGGCCATTTCGACGGCCGAGATCGTCGTGCCGAATTCGCCATTCTTTTGCCCTTCGGTAAAAGCCGAGACCAAGGCCGTCTCCAGGCGTTGGCGGTATTCGGTGTTCAGCGTCGCGACGACCTCATCCTTGCTGCCACGCTCGAGCGCGGAGAACAGCACCATGGCCTCATGCTGCTCGGCCTGCGCCAGGTCCTCAGCAACGCCCCAGAGCAAGAGCGTACGCAGGCGGTCCCTGACCGAACCCGCTTGCATCAAGATGGTCAGCTGGGCTTGCATGCTCTTTTCGTGGCTGCGCAAAAGGGCCTGCTCATAAAGCGCCTGCTTATTGCCAAAGGCGTTATACAGGCTGCCCCGCCCGAGGCCGGTACTGTCGCAGAGGTCCTGCGCCGAGGTCCCGGCGAATCCATTCTCGCTGAAGACCCCAACCGCGGCATCAATAATTTCTTCGTCTTCGAATTGCCTAGGGCGCCCCTGGCTGGGCGATTTTTCCTTGCTCATGCGTCGAGTGCAGCTGAAGCGTTCAGGGCGCAAAGATAGCAGTTTTGGAACAAATAGTCCAATAAGGCAGCCGCCGACACGTATTGCACAGAACGATGAAGTAAAATTCAAATATCACCATAAATCATGAATTTCGTTCATATCCCATGCTAGACCGCATCCATCTATCCATCGTGCAAGAAGTGGAAAAACAAGGTTCGTTGACCGCCGCCGCAGGCGTCCTGCACGTAACGCAGTCGGCCCTAAGCCACAGCATGAAGAAGTTGGAGCAGCAGCTGGGCACCGACATCTGGCTGCGCGAAGGCCGCAGCCTGCGGCTTACGCAGGCCGGTCAATACCTGTTGGCCGTGGCCAACCGGGTGCTGCCGCAACTGAACCTGGCCGAGGAGCGCCTGCGTCAGTTCGCCCAGGGAGAGCGCGGATCGCTGCGCATCGGCATGGAGTGCCATCCCTGCTATCAGTGGCTGCTGAAGATTGTTTCCCCGTATCTGGCGGCCTGGCCGGATGTGGACGTGGATGTGAAGCAGAAATTCCAGTTCGGGGGCATCGGAGCGCTGTTCGGCTATGAAATCGATCTGCTGGTCACGCCCGATCCGCTAAATAAGCCAGGGCTCGTGTTCGAGCCTGTGTTCGACTATGAACAAGTGCTGGTCGTCGCGGGCAACCACCCGCTCGCCAAGGAGGAGTACGTCACGCCCAAGCAGCTCGGCAACGAGGTGCTGGTGGCCTATCCGGTGCCGGTCGACAGGCTCGATATCTACAGCATGTTCCTGACGCCGGCCGGCATTACGCCGAAGCGCCACAAGGCCATCGAGACGACGGACATCATGCTGCAAATGGTCGCCAGCGGCCGCGGGGTGGCGGCGTTGCCGCGCTGGCTGGTGCTGGAGTACGCGGACGCGATGAACGTGGTGCCTGTCCGGCTGGGCAAGAAAGGCATTGCCAAGCACATCTATCTGGGCGCTCGCGAGGCGGACGTGGATATCGATTACCTGCGTGCGTTTATCGCGCAGGCGAAAGGGCCAGCCGTGGCTTGATGCAACGCGGTCAAGTGCGGGGCACCAAATTTGCAGGCAGATCGGCATGCCCCACAACTCATGAACTGAACTAATGGTTTCATGAGATCAATTCACTTTTTTTCATGGATGGTCCAACCTATACTGCGCCCCCTACGTCGTCGATATGAAGACTGCCAAATAAAAACCAGAAGAATTTGAGCAGCGCTGAAAAGCAATGAATGGACGCGGGTTTATTTCAGGAATCAGGGCAGCAGATCAACATGAGCAACGAGTTCACATTTGCCATCAAGAGCATTTGTTTCGACGAAGACTATCGTCCTTCGGACAATACGCGGATCACCACCAATTTTGCCAATCTCGCCAGGGGCGCGAGCCGCCAGGAGAATCTGCGCAATACGCTGCGGATGATTGACAACCGTTTCAATGCCCTGGCGCATTGGGACAATCCCAAGGGCGACCGCTACACCGTCAATCTTGAAATCATTTCCGTCGAGATGAGCATTGACGGCGCAGGCAACGGCAGCGCCCTGCCCTTGATTGAAGTGCTGAAGACCAGCATTTTTGATCGGAAGACCAACGAGCGCATCGAGGGCATAGTAGGAAATAATTTTTCCTCCTATGTTCGGGACTATGACTTCAGCGTGCTGCTGCTGGAGCACACCAAAAATCAAGCCGCGTTCAGCACGCCGGAGAATTTTGGGGACCTGCATGGGAAGCTGTTCAAGGCCTTCGTGAATTCAAGCACTTACAAGGAGCATTTCAGCAAGCCGCCCGTGATCTGCCTGAGCGTGTCGAGCAGCAAGACCTATCACCGCACTGAAAACCGACATCCCGTACTGGGCGTGGAATACCTGCAGGATGAGTATTCGCTGACTGACGAATACTTCAAGAAGATGGGAATGAAGGTCCGCTACTTCATGCCGCCCAACAGCGCCGCGCCCCTGGCTTTCTATTTTTCCGGCGATCTGCTGGGCGATTACTCCAATCTTGAGCTGATCAGCACGATCAGCACGATGGACACCTTCCAGAAGATCTACCGGCCGGAGATCTACAACGCGAACTCCGCGGCGGGAAAGTCCTATCAGCCCAGCCTGAAACACCAGGATTATTCGTTGACCCGGATTGTCTATGACCGAGAGGAACGTAGCCGGCTGGCTATCGAGCAGGGACGGTTTGTTGAAGAGCACTTCATCAAGCCGTACCAGGCGATTCTTGCGCAGTGGTCCGCCAACAACCCTCTTTGATCAATCAGAAAAACCAAGGCATCTATTGTGAAGAAATTGCTCCCCACCTCGACCGCCGGCAGCCTGCCCAAGCCCTCCTGGCTTGCAGAACCCGAGAAGCTCTGGTCGCCCTGGAAATTGCAGGACGAGGGCCTGGCCGAGGGCAAGCAAGACGCTCTGCGTCTGTCTCTGCAGGAACAGCAGCACGCGGGCATCGATATCGTCAGCGATGGCGAACAAACGCGTCAGCACTTCGTGACCACGTTTATCGAGCACCTGGAAGGCGTCGATTTCGAGAACCGCAAGACCGTCAGAATCCGCGATCGCTACGATGCGAGCGTGCCGACGGTGGTGGGCGCCGTGGCGCGCCGCAAGCCGGTGTTCGTCGACGACGCCAGGTTCTTGCGCCAGCAGACCGGGCAGCCGATCAAATGGGCCTTGCCAGGCCCGATGACGATGATCGACACGCTGTATGACGCCCACTATCGAAGCCGCGAAAAGCTGGCTTGGGAATTCGCCAAGATTCTCAATCAGGAAGCCAAGGAACTGGAGGCCGCCGGCGTCGACATCATCCAGTTTGACGAGCCCGCATTCAATGTGTTCTTCGACGAAGTGAATGACTGGGGCGTAGCCACGCTGGAACGCGCCATTGAAGGCCTCAAGTGCGAAACCGCTGTCCACATCTGCTACGGCTACGGCATCAAGGCCAATACGGATTGGAAGAAGACGCTGGGATCGGAGTGGCGGCAGTATGAAGAGGCATTCCCCAAGCTGCAAAAGTCCAGCATCGATATCGTCTCGCTGGAATGCCAGAACTCCCGCGTTCCGATGGATCTGATCGAGCTCATCCGGGGCAAGAAGGTCATGGTGGGCGCCATCGACGTGGCCACCAACACCATTGAAACGCCGGAGGAAGTTGCCGACACGCTGCGCAAGGCACTTCAGTTCGTGGATGCCGACAAGCTCTACCCTTGCACGAACTGCGGCATGGCTCCGCTGTCTCGTGCTGTCGCGAGAGGCAAGCTGAGCGCGTTGAGCGCCGGCGCGGAAATCGTCCGCAAGGAACTCTCGAACTGATTCAAAGGCGGGAAATGGTCGTCGCGAGCTGCCCGCGACGACCACGCACGCGCAATAGACCTCAATATGTCACTTTCCAGCACTGCGATCGAGCCGTTGCGCTTTCGCGAAGTTCTCGGGCACTACGCGTCCGGCATTACCGTCATCACGACGCAGTTCGATGACGAGCCGATAGGTTTCACCTGCCAGTCGTTCCATAGCGTGTCGATGAGTCCGCCGCTGGTGTCGTTCAACGTGATGTCCAGCTCAGGCAGCTATCCCAAGATCCGCCGCGCCGGTCGCTTCGCAGTCAATATCCTGTCGGACGAACAAGTCAGGATTTCCAACCAGTTCGCTCGGCGAGGCACGGACAAATGGCATGAAGTCCAATGGCGGGAGTCGCCGCTAGGCAATCCGATCATTGCCGGCAGCCTGCACTGGCTCGATTGCGAAATCTATGCCGAACACGCCGCGGGCGATCATCTGATCGTGATCGGTGAAGTGAAGGCGTTGAACCTGCAAGAAGCTGCCGCTACGCAGCCATTGCTGTATTACAAAGGCCAGTATCGCAACATCGCCGAGCATTGCGAGGCTTGACGGTTCAATCAGGGCGTCACCTGATAGCCGCGTTGCTGCATACAGCTGGCATAGGTGGAAGCAGCGGCCGCATTGGCCTGCGACTGGGCGGCCCGGTCCTGCCGGCGTTCCTGCCGTTGCCGCGAACCGCCTACCACCGCCCCGGCCACCGCGGCGTCTTTCGCCTGGTTCTGCCGGTATTGCTGCTTGACGTCGTCGTCCAGGCGGTCATAGACCTCCTCATGCTGCCGGCCGCGCGCGCCGGCCACCGCCGCACCCGCCGCTGCCCCGGCAGCCGCGCCGCGCACGCGCCCGCCGGATCGGGGACTTTCCGGCGTGGCGCTGGCCCCATTGCCGGCCAGCGCCTGGCACGCGGCGCTGTCTTGCTGGGTGGTTGCGGGAGACTGCCCTTTGAGCGGCGTCACCGTCTGGGCCGTGGCGCCCAGGCAGAACAGGGCGAGCAAGGGAACTGCGCAATACATGGACGTTTTCATGAAAAACTCCATTGAATCGAGAACCCGGATGATTGGAGTTTAGCTGGGCGGTGGGGTGATGGGTTACGCGCGGTGGAGGGTGGGGTTCTTGCCCGTGCTTTGCCGCGCTGCACCCATCCTACGCGCCCCACCAGCGCCGTCTGGATGGTATCTACACTCAACTCCGACCCGCCACCTGCGCATACCGCCCCGCGATCCCGCCCGCCGCCTGGCGCATCCGCTCCACCACCATCCCGAACCTCTCCACCGCCAGCCGTTCGGCCATCGCCGTCACCGTAATCGCTCCCAATGCGTCCTGTTTCCCCGACAGGATGGGCACCGCCACCGCGCTGGTGCCCGGCATCAGCCCTGCCGGCGCATGCGCCAGCCCTTCTTTCCGGGCCTTCTCCACCCGCGCGATCACATCCTCCACGCGTTCGCCCAACACCTCCAGGCGCGCGGCATTGCTGCGCACCAGGCTGACGCTCTCGTCGGCGTCCAGGCACGCCAGCAGCGCCACGCCCGACACGCCCACTCCCAGCGGGCGTCTCACCCCCACTTCGATGGACAACACCTGTATCGGATGCCGCCCGGTCCGCCTGCCTATGCATATCGAGTCGTGTCCGTGGCGGATACTGAGAAACACCGTATCCCCGACCTGATCCGCCAGTTCCGACAGATATGGGTCGGCCAGCGTCAATAGCGGAAAGCGCCGCGTGCGCGCCAGCCCCAGCAGGGTGACTTCCTGTCCGATCAGATACCGGCGCGTTTCCGGGTCCTGTTCGACCGCCTCCTCCTGCACCAGGGTCTTGAGCAGCCGATGCACGGTCGGACGGTTCAGGCCGGACATGCGTTCCAGGTCCACCAGGCGCACGCCCCGTTCCTGGCCGCACGCAATCAGCCGCAGCAGCGCCAAGGCGCGGCGCACGGTCTGGGCGCCGGAGGCGTTCTTGTCCTCGGCGTCGCTCATGCGGCCTCCGGCTTCATGACGGATTTGGGAGTTTGCGCGATGCCGCGCTTGGTGACGATGGGGCCGAGCGATGCATAGTTGGGGCCGCCGATGCGGCAGATCGGCCGCAGCAACCGGGTATCGATCTTGCCGTCCTGCATCAAGCCGTCGCGGATGTGGAACATGACGACTTCGCCCACGAAGAATTCGGCGCCGGTGGCTCCGAAGGGCGTGACGCTGTGCAGCCGGCATTCCAGGCTGATGGGCGCGGCGGCCAGGCGGGGCGTCGGGATGGCGGCGCCGGGAAGCACCTGCAGGCCCAGCAGTTCGGCTTCGCTGACTTCGGCCGGATGTTCCTGGGCGCTTTCATGGAGCGGATCGAGGAGCGTCTCGTCGGCGATGTTCACGACGAAGTGGCCGTTGGCCATGATGTTGCAGCCGGTGTCTTTGCGCTGCCCGGCCTTTCTGCCGATGTTGACGCCGATCATGGGCGGCTGGTTGGAAACGAAGGTGTAGCAGCTGAAGGGAGCCAGGTTGACGCCGCCGTTGGCGTTGACGCTGCTGATCCAGGCGATGGGCCGCGGAACGACGATGCCGCTCATCAGGCGGTAGGTCTGTTCGGGGTTCAGGTCGGTTGCGGGGAAATGCATGCTGTCTCGCTCCGTAGTCCGGATATTGAACGTCAGAATTTGGACTCTTTCATGCGCATACAGTGCGCCTAGCCTTATTTTCCGGCGTAGACCGCACAAGCCGGAACATGCCTGCGGAAGCTCTATCTCAAATTAGTCCAATATTCGGAACTTTTCTCCAAATTGGCGTTGTCCGGCATGGCGGGAATTCCTAGAGTGTCATCAAACAAGCAAAACGCGATGACACGCACAGGAGACTGACCATGAACCGCAACGCGCTGCGCGCCTGCGCCACTGTGGCGCTGACCGTCCTTACCTCGATGGCCCATGCCGCCTGGCCCGACAAGCCCGTGAAGATCGTCGTGCCCTACCCGCCCGGCGGCAATGTGGACGTGGCGGCGCGGCTAATTGCGCCGGGGCTGCAGGAGGCGCTGGGCCAGCCCTTCATCGTCGAAAACAAGCCCGGCGCGGGCGGCATGATCGCCGGAGAACAGGTGGCCCGCTCGGCCCCGGACGGGTACACGCTGTTCATGGCCGCGAATGGTCCGCTGCTGTTTTCGCCGCTGATTTTCAAGCGCGACGCATACAGGTGGGATCGGGATTTTGCGCCTATCAGTTCGGTTTCGTTCACGCCGCTGGTGCTGCAGGTGCGGCCCGAGTTGAAGGTGAGGAACCTGGGAGAGCTGTTGGCGCTGGCGAAGAAGGAGCCGGGCAAGCTGAACATGGCGTCGCCGGGCGCCGGCACGACCAACCATCTGGTGAGTGAGCTGCTGCAGTCGCTGACCGGCGCGCGCTGGACGACGGCGCAATACAAGGGGAACGCGCCGGCCACGACGGACCTGCTGGGTGGCCAGGTGGATTTCAATTTCGATCAGATTTCGGTGGCGCTGCCTTACGTGAAGGACGGGCGGCTGCGGGCGCTGGCGGTCACGACCGCCGAGCGCGTGCCGTCGATGCCCGACGTTCCCACGTTCGCGGAAGCCGGCGTGCAGGGCATGGAGGCGTCCACTTTCACCGGGCTGCTGGCGCCGAAGGGCACGCCACCCGAGGTCCTGGACAAGTTGAGCGCGGCGCTGGGCAAGATTCTGGCGCAGCCGGCAATCATCCAGCGTTTCGACGAGCTGGGCGCGCAGGCGCGCGGCAGTTCGCCTGAGGAATTCACGCGTTACCTGGCCGCGGAAGACGCGCGCTGGACGCCGATCATCAAGCGCGCCGGCATTACGGCGAATTGAATCCGGACGCGCCCGCGACGCGGCGCGCCTTTCCCTTACCTTCCCGATACGGAATCCGCCATGAGCAGACGCAGCATCTATGCCGAAGGCTTCAGCCACAAGAATCCCATTCCCGCCGCCTGCCGGATCGGCCCCATGCTGTATTCCGGCAGCATCCAGGGCACCGACCCGGCGACGGGCGCTTACGGCGCATCGCTGGAACGCCAGTGCGAACTGATGTTCGATCACGTGCGCCGCATCGTGGAAGCAGCCGGGGGCACACTGGGCCACATCGCCAAGATGACAGTGTGGATGCGCGACCGCACCCAGCGCGCGGCGCTGAACGCGGCGTGGCTGCAAGCGTTTCCGGATGCGCAGGATCGCCCGGCGCGCCACACCATGCAGGCGGATCTGGATGGCGACAAACTCATCGAGTGCGATTTCGTCGCGGTGATCGGATAAGGGAACCGGCGATGACGCAATACCAACACTTCCATACCCATCCGACCGCGCCGGCGTATCGCTTGCCGCCGGGTTCGTGCGACAGCCAGTTTCATGTATTCGGGCCGGCGGACCGCTATCCGGTGCGTCCGGGCGCGGCGTATGAAATGCCTGACGCAACGATCGAGACGGCGCTGGGCCTGCACCGGCTGCTCGGCATCGAGCGCGGCGTGATCGTGCAGGCCACCACATATGGCGCCGACCACCAGGTCGTGCTGGACGGTCTCGCCGCGGCCGGCCCGTCGTACCGCGGCTGCGCGAATGCCGTGGTGCTGGCCGAGCGCGATGACGCGTACATCCAGAAGCTGCACGACGCGGGCGTGCGCGGCGCGCGCTTCACGCGCCAGGGGCTGGGCATCAGCATGGCGCCGGCCGTGTTCGACCGCGCCATCGCGCGCATCCGCGAGCTGGGCTGGTACGCCAAGTTCCAGCCGGAGCCCGACGGCATGATGGCGCAGATGGAGCAGTTCGAAGCGCTGGACATCCCGGTGCTGCTGGACCACATGGGCCGCGCCGATCCGGGCGCGGGCGCGGCCGATCCCACGCGGCGCAGCCTGGAATCGCTGCTGGCCCGCGGCAATTTCTGGGTGATGCTGTCCTTGACGGAGAAGCTGTCGCGCACGGGAGAGCCCTGGGACGACGTGATTCCGCTGGCCCAGGCGCTGATCGCCGCGAACCCCGATCGCGTGATCTGGGGCAGCGACTGGCCGCATCCGGTGTCGGTCAAGGCGACGCCGGACGAGGGCAGGCTGCTGGACCAGTTGGCGCGCTACGCAGGCGATGACGCCACGCTCAGGAAGATTCTGGTCGACAACCCCGCGCGCCTTTTTGGATTCGACGAATGAAACTGCTCAGCTTCACCCATGAAGGCCGCGCGCGCTTTGGCGCCCTGCGCGGCCAGGACGAGATTGTTGCGCTCGATGGCCAGGGCCACGACAGCCTGCGCGCCGCGCTGGAAGCAGGCGCCCTGCCCGCCCTGGCGCGCCTGGCCGGCTCGCTGCCGGTCACGCACCGGCTGAGTCAGGTGCGCCTGCTGCCGCCGGTTCCCGCGCCCGAGAAGATCATCTGCGTGGGCGTGAACTACGGCAAACGCAACGAGGAGTACCAGGACGGCAGCGCGCCGCCCGCCTATCCCAGCGTGTTCCCGCGCTTTCCGGGCTCTTTCGTGGGGCACGGCGAGCCCTTGCTGCGCCCGCCGGAGTCCGGGCAGCTCGACTACGAGGGCGAAATCGCTATCGTCATCGGCAAGACCGGCCGGCGCATCGCCGCGCAAGACGCCTGGAGTCACATCGCCGGCCTGACCTGCCTGAACGAAGGCACGGTGCGCGACTGGGTCAGGCACGGCAAATTCAACGTGACCCAGGGCAAGAACTTCGACGCCAGCGGTTCGATGGGTCCATGGATGGTGACGGCCGACGAGTTCGACCCCGCCGCACCGCTGACGGTGCGCACGCGCGTCAACGGCGAGCTGCGCCAGCAGGACTCCACCGACAACCTGATGTTCCCCTTCGCCGAACTGATCCGCTATATCTCCATCTGGACCACGCTCAAGCCGGGCGACGTCATCTCCACCGGCACCCCTATCGGCGCCGGCGTGCGCTTCACGCCGCCGCGCTTCCTGAAGCCGGGCGACGTGGTCGAGGTGGAAGTGGCCGGCATCGGCATCCTGTCCAACCCTGTGGCTGACGAGTCGGCCGCGCCCGCGCAAGGAACCCGCCATGCTCAATGAAGACGACCGCATCCGCGCCGCCAGCCTCCTGCTGGAGGCGGAACGCAGCGGCGTACCCACCACGCAACTCGACCAGGTTTTTCCAGGCATCGAGATCGCCGACGCCTATGCGATCCAGAAGCGCATCATCGACCAGAAACTCGCCGCGGGGGCCAGGTTGCGCGGCCACAAGATCGGCCTGACTTCCAAGGCGATGCAAAGCACGGTCGGTATCGACGAGCCGGACTACGGGCATTTGCTGGACACGATGTTCTATCAGGACGGCGAGACCATTCCCACCGCCGGGCTGATCGTGCCCCGCGTGGAGGTGGAACTGGCTTTCGTGCTGGGCAAGCCGCTGCAGGGTCCCGACGTGAGCCTGTTCGACGTGCTGGACGCCACCGACTATGTGGTGCCGGCGCTGGAACTGATAGACGGACGCAGCAAGTATCCGCGCCGCATTGTCGACAACATCGCCGACAACGCCGCCTGCGCCGGCATCGTGCTGGGCGGCCGGCCCGTGCGGCCGCTGGACATCGACCTGCGATGGGTGGGCGCCCTGCTCCTGAAAAACGGCGTGATCGAGGAATCGGGCGTGTCCGCCGCCGTGCTGGGGCACCCGGCGCTGGGCATCGCCTGGCTGGCCAACAAGCTGGCCCAGCACGATACCGGCCTGGCCGCCGGCCAGATCGTGCTGGCCGGGTCGTTCACCCGCACGGTGGCGGTCAAGAGCGGCGACACGCTGCATGCCGACTACGGCAAGCTGGGCAGCATCTCGGTCCATTTTTCCTAGGACGCCGCATGGAACTTCCCGTCAATCCTTTCAAGCGCGCGCTGCGCGAACAACGCCACCAGACCGGCCTGTGGGTCACGCTCGGGCATCCGAACAGCACCGAGCTGGTTGCCGCCAGCGGCTTCGACTGGCTGCTGCTCGATACCGAGCACACGCCGGCGCTGCTGCCGACGGTAATGGCCCAATTGCAGGCCGCGGCCGCCTATCGCAGCCATCCCGTCGTGCGGCCGTCGTGGAACGACAAGGTCCAGATCAAGCAATACCTGGACATCGGCGCGCAGACCCTGCTGCTGCCCTATGTGCAGAACGCGGCCGAAGCCGAGAGCGCGGTGGCCGGCATGCGCTACGCGCCGCGCGGCGTGCGGGGCGTCAGCGGCACCATGCGCGCCACGCGTTATGGCCGGGTGCCCGACTATATGCGCCGCTGCGAGGACGAGCTGTGCCTCCTGGTGCAGGCGGAGACCGGCGAGGCGCTGGAGAACCTGGACGCCATTATCGCGGTGGACGGCGTGGACGGCGTCTTCATCGGGCCGGCGGACCTGGCCGCCAGCCTGGGCTATCCCGGAGAACCGCAGCATCCGAAGGTGGTCGCCGAGGTCGAACGCGCCATCGGGCGGGTACGCGCGGCCGGCAAGGCGCCCGGCGTGCTGACGCCGGACGAGACGCTGGCGCGGCGGTACATGGCCGCGGGAAGTTTATACACGGCGGTGGGCGTGGATGCGGCGATCCTGGCGCGGCACTGCGACCAGCTCGCGGCGCGGTTCGCTGCCGCCCCTGGCTAGCACACCTGCCCTCACTTCACCGCCGCATTCCCGCCGTCCGCGAACAAGGCGGAACCCGTGACGAAACTCGCCATGGAACTCGCCAGAAACAAGGCGGCCGAAGCGATCTCCTCGGGACGGGCGATCCGCTTCATCGCGTGCAGTCCCGCCGCCCATTCCTTCTGCGCGCTGTCGCCCGCCATCGCCGTGTCCACGCCGCCGGGCAGGAGCGCGTTGGCCCTGATGCCCTTGTCGCCATAGTCAGCGGCGATGCCTTTGACCAGTCCCATCAGCCCCGCTTTGGCGGCCGCATAGGCCGCCATGCCGGGCAGTCCCACGCTGGTGCCGACAAAGCTGGACGTGAAAATGATCGCTCCGCCCTTGCGCTCGAGCATGGCGGGGATCTGATGCGCGCTGCCCAGAAACGCCGAATGCAGGTTCGCCGCTATCGTCGTTTGCCAGTCGGCAAAGGCAATATCGGCCAGCGGCGCTATGGGTCCGGTGGCGCCGGCGTTGTTGAACGCGATATCCAGGCCGCCGAATTCCGCGACCGCCGCTGAGATCAAGCGTCTGTGGGTCTCGGGCCGGCAGGCGTCGCCGGCGACCACGCTCGCCTTTCCGCCCTGGCCGCGAATGCGCGCGGCCACCTCCTCCAACGCCGATTCACCCCTGGCGTTCAAGACGACGGCGGCGCCCTGCGCGCTGAACAAGAGCGCGGCGGCGCGCCCGATTCCCGACGATGCGCCCGTGATGATGGCGACTTTATCCTGCAGCAACCCCATGGCGGCGCTCCGATATGAATGGTGTATCTTCATTGTCCGGAGCGTTGGCCGAGACGGATATCCGGTTCTTGCGGCCCGTTCGACGCTCTCCCTGCAAGCCGCACGCGGAAACCCCATGCGCAACCGCCCCGATCCATTCGCCCCGCCGAAACGGCGACAGCCCGCACGCCAGAACTCGCTCCTCTGGATTCTCGAACCCCTGGAGCGCGACGCCAATTACGCCCACCGCAAGATGTTCGGCTGCGACGCGGCCTACCTGGATGAGGCGCTGTACCTGGTGGCCGCGGACCGCGACGATCCGTGGAGCGGCATTCTGGTGTGCACGTCGAAAGAACGGCACGCGGCGCTGATGGCCGAGCTGCCAGCCCTGCAGCCGCATCCCGTGCTGGGCAAGTGGCTGTACCTGCCGCAGACGGACGAGTCTTTCGAGGCGATCGCGCAGAAGCTGGTCGGGCTTGCGCTGGCGCGCGATCCGCGGCTGGGGGTGATACCCAAGCCGCGATCGCGGCGGCGCAGCGCCTGGCGTAACGAGAAATAAAGGCAGCAGGTCTCTACAGATGGCGGTGGCTGCAAACCATGGGCTGCCCGGCAAGCGCCTCCATCAGCCCCGCCAGCCCGCGCGCGCTGCCGTCATCCAGGCCTTCGGTGCGGATCAGGCGAAAGCCCATCGCCAGGCTGTATTGCCAGTCCAGTTCCAGGATTCGGTAGTCGCGGCCATCCTGCGGGCAATGCCATTGCGCGGCCGGGTCTTCGTAGGCGGCGCCGATGAAGTCGACGTGCGAGTCGAACGGCGGCATGGATTCCAGCAGTTTGTCGGAACCCGGCAGGCTGGGCTCGGAAAGGTTTTCGCCGACCGCCACGTGCGGCGCGGGGCCGTCATAAGCCAGCAGCATCAGCGGAAAATGCCTGGGGTCGGCGTCATAGGCGGCGCGCGTGTCGGCGTTGAGGTACGGCCGCGCCGCCGGGCCCAGGCAGTATTGCGGGCTGTTCCAATCGCTGCCCTCGTTGTCCAGATACAGGTCGCCCGGCACGATACCGCGCTGGGATAGCAGCGCCAGCGCCTCTTCCATGGTGTCGTTATGGCGTATGGGCAGGTCCGCCGACAGGTGTCCCGCCTGCACGTACATCGCGATCACGTCGCCCGTCGTGCGCAGGCCGTCCCGGTGCTGGTACGACCCTTCGTTCAGGCCGGCCAGGCCGAAGCTCAGGTTCAGCAATGCGCGATACGGGATGCGGTCGCCGCGCGGTTCGAGCACGTATCCCCCTTCCAGCAGCCTGGCTTCCAGCGCGCGCCAGTCCGGCGGCGGCAAATGCATATCGCGTGGGCAAAGAAACTGGTGGTGTTCGGACATGGACGACGCGTTCGTTCGAGGTTCGGGCGCGCCTTTTTAACATGGCGACGAGGACCTCGTCGGAACCGGGCGTCAATCCACCTTGGCGCCGGACCGTTCAACCAACGGCACCCATTTGGCGATATCCGCCTGGATGAACGCCGCCAGCCCGCTGGGCGGACCGTCGTGGAAGATCTCATAGCCCAGCGCCTGCAGGCGCCGACGCTGTTCGTCGCCATCCATGACCTTGCGCGCGGCCGCGTTGATTCTGGCGACGACGTCGGGCGGGGTGCCGGCGGGCGCCATCAGGCCCAGGTCCACCGTGATGACGTAACCCGGCACGCCCTCCTCCATCATGGTGGGCACGTCCGGCAGCAGCGGCGACCGGGCTTGTCCGGTGACGGCCAGCGCGCGCAGCTTGCCTTCCTTGACCAGGCCGGACACGCTGGGGGTGTTGTAGAAGGCGAACGCGACTTCGTGCGCCATGACGGCGGCCACGCCCTGCGGCGCGCCGCGATAGGGAATGTGGGCGGCCTGGGCGCCGGTGATGGACAGCAGCAGTTCGGCCGACAGGTGGTGCGTGGTGCCATTGCCGCCGGAGGAATACATCAGCTTGCCCGGCTGGGCCTTCAAGGCGGCGACCAGTTCGCGCACCGAGCGGTACGGGCTGTCGGCCGGCACGATGAGGACGTTGGAACTGCCCGCCAGGTAGGCCACCGGGACGAAGTCCCTGGTGGGGTCGTAGGACAGTTTGGAGAACAGGCCCAGGTTGATGGCCCAGGTGTTGTTCGACCCCAGGACCAGCGTGTAGCCGTCGGGGGCCGATTTGGCCACATAGTTCATGGCGATCTGGCCGCCGCCGCCGGGCCGGTTCTCGACCACCACGGTCTGGCCCAGCAACTGGCTCAAGCCGGGCTGGACCGCGCGCGCCAGGATGTCGGCCGTGCTGCCCGCCGCCAGCGGCACGACCAGGGTGATGGGACGTTCGGGAAACGGCGCGGCGCCGGCCGGCATGGCGCCGAACCCCGCAAAGGCCAGGAGGGCCGCCAGTAGTGCTTTCATGATGCCTCCGCGGTGGTGCTTGCTGTGGAAACCATGCGGCATTGCATGATGCGAAGCAGCGTATCCGAGGCGGCCCGCCCGCAGAATAGGCGGGGTGCTATAGCGTCATGCCATCATGGCATGGCGGCTTCGCGGCGCAGCCGCTGCGATACCGAGCGGACCACGGCGACGAAGGCCTGGGCGGCGGGAGACAGCGGGTAGTTGGCCTGGCGCGCGATCGAGATCGGCCATTGCAGGCTGGGGTTGCGCAGCGCGATGCTTTTGATGCCGGCCGGCATCTGTCCGTGCGCGATCTGCGGCAGCATGGCCACGCCCATGCCGGCCTGGATCAGGCCTATCGCCGTGGACAGCAGCACGACGCGCTGTTCCACCCTTGGGTAGATGTCGGCGGCGATGAGCCGCCGGCTGATGCTGAGCCACGGCGGAGCTTCCGGATTGAGCTGGATGCACGGCAGTTCGGCCAGCACCTTGGCGTCGACCTCCTCGAAGCGGGCCAGCGGATGGTCGGCGCGCACGAAGAGCGCGACGCCGCGGTCCAGCAGCGGTTCGACCATGATGCGGGAGTCGTCGTCCGGCATGACGGCGCCCAGGCCGACGTCGGCCTCGTGCGAGAGCAGCCGGGTCCGGATCTGCTGCACCATGCAGTCGACCACGATCAGGTCGAGCTGGGGGTGGCGCTGGTGGAATTCCATGAGCACGTGCGGCAGCAAGGTGGCGGCGGTGACGTGGCCGACCGCGACCATGACCTTGCCCAGCTTCAGTTCGGAATGTTCGCGGCTTTCCTGGATGGCGCTGTCGATGGCCAGGATGGCGCGCCGCGCCACGTCCGCCATGGCCTGGCCGTCGCGCGTGAGCGAGACCTCGCGGCCGCGCACGACCAGCGGCTGGCCGACCTCGGCTTCGAGCCGGCGGATCAGGTGGCTGACCGAGGGCTGCGACAGCCCCAGGCGTTCGCCGGCTGCGGTGAAGCTGGCGGTTTCGCCTATCGCGACGAGCGCGCGCAGCTGGCGCAGCGAGACGGATTCGACCGGATCGGACATGCCATGACGTCATGATGGAATAGTTTCCATACTATAGCTACATGCCCGAGCGCTCCCTAAGATGGGATTTCCCTAACCTGCGCACGGAACCGCAATGCCGCACTCCTCCTACGCCGCCGACCGCATGGGATCGGCCGTCGTCGAACCGTCGGGCCGCTTCGAAGCGGGCAGCCTGGCCTCGTTCACGCTGACCTATACCGCCGGCTATTTCGGCATCGACGACACCGGGTCGATCAAGATCGTGCACCGCTTCGCCAGCGACATGGGCAAGCCGCAGTTCGACCGGCCCGACGGCTGGAACTACACCACCGTGGAGGCTTCGAACGGCGCGGTGCTGCAGGTGGAGTACGACGGCAAGCGCAACATCCGGCCCTGGGACAAGACGCTGTTCATCCGGGTGGTGCGCGGCTATCTGGAGGAAGGCGACCGCATCGTGGTGCGTTTCGGCGACACGCGGCAGGGCTCGCCCGGCATGCGGGTGCAGACCTTCAGCGAACCGACCTTCGAGTTCAAGGTGCTGGTGGACGCCTTCGCCACCTACAACTACGTGGAGCTGGAGAACTCCCCCACCATCGCCGTGGTGGCCGGCCCGCCGGTGGCGTACAAGGCGATCCTGCCGAGCCAGGCGGCGGCCGGCGAGCCGTTCAGCCTCGGTTTCAAGGGCGAAGACAAGTGGGGCAACCCCAGCGACCGCGTTTCGGGCGAGTTCACGCTGCGCAGCAGCCTGCCGTTGCAGGGCCTGCCCGCCTCGTTCTCGATGCGCGAGGGCCAGCATGCGCTGCGGCTCGAAGGGCTGATGGCGCAGGCCCCAGGAGAACTGCGCATCGAGGTGCTGCGCGACGGGGTGCCGGTGGCGCACAGCACGCCGTGCCGGATCGTGCCGGCCGGCGACGGCAGGCGCGGTCATTACTGGGCCGATCTGCACGGACAGTCGGAGGAAACCATAGGCACGAATTCGGCGGAAGAACTGATCCTGTTCGCGCGCGACCGCGCGTTTCTGGACGTCATGAGCCACCAGGGCAACGACTTCCAGATCACCACGCCGTTCTGGGAACACCTGAACGCGCTGACGGCCAAATACAACCAGGACGGCGCGTTCATCATCTTTCCCGGCTACGAATGGTCGGGCAACACCGGCCTGGGCGGCGACCGCAACGTGCTGTATTTGCAGGAGGGCCGCCCCATCCACCGCTCCTCGCACGCGCTGATCGACGATCTGTCGGATCTGGCGCTGGACGCCAACGACGCTGACGCGCTGTTCGATGCGCTCAAGGACGAGGACGTGGTGGTGTTCGCCCATATTGGCGGGCGCTACGCCGACATCACGCGCTCGCACGACGCGCGACTGGAACGCTCGATCGAGATCCATTCGGACTGGGGCACTTTCGAGTGGCTGCTGGAGGATGCGTTCCGGCTGGGCTACCGCGTGGGCATCCTGGCCAACAGCGACGGGCACAAGGGCCGGCATGGCGCCAGCCACCCCGGCGCGTCCCTGTTCGGCGCGTACGGCGGCCTGAGCTGCCTGATCGCCGACGGGCTGACCCGCCAATCCATCGCCGAATGCCTGCGCCAGCGCCGCCATTACGCCACCACCGGCTGCCGCGCCTATCTGGACGTACAGGCGCATTTCGAACGGCCGGCGCTGCGCTATTCCGACGATCCCAAGCTGGGCGCGCCGGTGACGCTGGAGCCCGTCACGCAAGCCGACATGGGCGCCATCCTGTCCTGCGACGGCGACGCGCTGGAGTTTTCCTTCGAAGTGCTGACCCACGGCCCCATCGAACGCGTGGAGGTCCGCAACCGCATGGACGTGGTGCAGACGCTCACGCCTTACGACGAGGCCGCGCTGGGCAGCCGCATCCGCATCGTGTGGGAAGGATCGGAGTACCGCGGCCGCGGCCGGCAGACGGTGTGGGACGGCAGCGCCACGCTGGAAGGCAACGCCTTCGTGGATCCGCAGCCGATCAATTTCTGGAACCTGGACAAGACGCTGGAGCAGCCGCGGCCCGACATGCTGAGCTGGCGCTCGCTGACCACCGGCGGCTTCAGCGGCATCGACGTGCGACTGCGCGATCCGCAGGCCGGCGTGCTGAAGATCGACACGCCGGTCGTGCAGACCGAGATCGCCGTCGACCGGATCGGCCTGGAGCCGGTGGTGGTGGAAAACGGCGGCATCCGGCGCCGGCTGCAGGTCTGTCGCCTGCCCGACGAGAATCCGGCGCGGCGCATGCAGGGGCGCGTTCGCGTGCCGCTGCACACGGGCCCCGACAATGCGGTGTACCTGCGCATCACCACCGAAGACGGGTTTTTCATTTACTCCAGCCCGATCTATGTGGAGCGCGTCTCGAACGTATCGGGAACGCGCGAAAAATAGCGATATCCGCCCTTCGGGCTTTTCTTTGCGACGAAACTACCGTAAATACCCCACATCCTTTTAAGACGACAGGAGTTGGGGTATGGCAGAGAAAGGCGCAATCCATGGCTTGGCGATAGGCGTGCCGTCGGCGGTGCTGGCGGGCGCCGTCGCGTTGTCGCTGCTGGGCTATGGCGCCGCCAATGCGATCGAAACCCGCTTTGGCATTCCCGCCGAATTGACTTACGGCTCGCCGCTGGACCTGCTGCATCTGTCCCGCCATGCGCTCACCGGCTGGATGGAAATGGCGGACAAGCTGCACGAGACCGAGAACTTTCGCTGGCTGGTCTACGCCATGGCGGGCGTGGGACTCGCGCTGACCTTGATAGCCATCGCCGCGCGTACTCCCAAGGTACGCCATCAGGCGGTAAAGGCAGGCGGCCGGGCGTGGCGCGCGCTGTCGAATCTGCCGGGCGCCGGGGCGCTGCGTTGGCTGCGCAGGCAGGCGCTGAGCTTCACCCCGCTGGCGATAGGCGCAGCCGTTCCATGGCTGCTGATTATCCTGATGAAGATGGCAATCACCGTGTTCGTCATTCTTCCCTACGCCGGATACAAGGGTGCGCTGCTGCACTTCGACACCTGGGTCGTATCCGCGGAATTCTGCAGCCCGATACGAGGCCGCAATGAAAGACTGAACCCGTTCAACCTCAACGCCTCGCCGTCCAGGCAGGAATACAAGACCAAGATCACCCCCTGCCTGTCCCTCTGGCAAGACGGCGCCCTGGTTGCCGAAGGCCGGCATGTCGCCTCCACCGATAGCACGGTGATCCTGTTCGACCCGGTAAGCGGGAATGTGGTGATCGAACCCACCGAGGGCCGGTCCATGCGCTTGAGCGGCCCGTCCGCCGCCGTCCTGAACGATCAGCTGCAAGCCCCGCTCACCGACGATTGACTACGCCTGCCACGCCGCCACCAGCCGGTTTCCGCCCGCTTCCTTGGCGCTGTACAGCGCCCGGTCGGCGGCGGCCAGGGCTTCGGCCAGCGGCGGCGCGGCCCGTTCGTAGCGGGCCAGGCCGATGCTGACCGTGGCCGGCATGGCGATGCCGTCGGCCTGGGCCGCGATAGCGCCGGCGAAGCGTTGCGCGATGGATTCGCCCAGCGTCTGGGCGCGGCCGGCGGCGTCGCCGGCCAGCAGCGCGGCGAATTCCTCGCCGCCGATGCGGGCGAGGATGGCGTCGGGGCCCAGCACGGCGCGCGCCGTTTCCGCGAAGGCCTGCAGCACCTGGTCGCCTTTCTGGTGGCCGTGGCGGTCGTTGATGGCCTTGAAGCGGTCGAGGTCGAACGCCAGCACGGCCAGCGGCGCGCGGGCTCCGGCGTCCTGCAGCAGGCGCGCGCCCTGCTCGAAGAACCAGCGGCGGTTGCCCAGCCGGGTCAGGTAGTCGGTCTGCGATTCGCGCAGGAGCTGGCCGTGGGTTTCCTCGCGCACCAGCTTGAGCAGGGTCATGGGCAGGAGGATCGAATACAGCACGCCCTCGTACATGGTGAGCGTGCTGGCGGCCAGGTGTATGCCGGGGCCGTGTCCGGCCACCCACCACGGCAGCAGGCAGGCGCGCGCGGCGTAGATCAGCGCATGCACGCCGGTCACCGCCGCGGCGATGCGCAAGGGCGTGTAGGCCTTCAGCTCGTCGCAGCGCAGCAGCTGCCAGGCCGTCATGCCGCTGACCAGCGCGATGGGAAATGCGCTGACGTATTTCCAGACGAGGTCCTCGCCCCGCTCGCCGGCCGCCGCCCATATCAGCGCCATGACGATGAGCAGCGCGAAGGAGGCGGCGCGGTAGCGCCTGCCGCGCAGCGAGGCCGCGCCGTTCATGACCAGCAGATAGCCGCTGAGCACGATGAGGTTGGCCGCGGCCGAGCCCAGCCCGCCCGGCACGCGGCTACGGAACAGCGCGGCGGTGCAGCCCAGCGCCAGCGTCGCGAAGCCCGCCGCCAGGATGCGCAGCGAGCGGCTGCGCCGGGGATGCGTGCGATGCTCCCAGAACGTCAGGCCGGCCGTGGCCAGCAGGGTTCCGATGATGATGAAGTAAAGGGTGAGGAGATCGACGTACATCGGAGACGTTGGGTATGGCGCGGCCTTTTGCGCGGCAGGCCGAAATTCTACAAGGGCCGGCTTACGGCCGGGTCCCGCGCGCGCGCTCATCTACAATCGCAGGCCAAGCCGGTCGTAGGCGCGGCCGGGCGGTAGCTCACAGGTAGTAATGACGCGCGCGAAGAAAGCCCCTCCCAGGAAGAAACGTTCCACCAGCAGGTCCACGGCCCGTTCCAGCGGCCGATTCCCGAAGTTCCTGAAAGCGCTGCTGTTCTCGTCGCTGGCGAGTTTCGGCGCGGCCACTTATGTGCTGAATCCGCAGTGGCGGATTCCGGCGCCGGTGCAGGAGGCGCTGAACCGGCTGGGCTGGCCGGCCTTGCCGCACGAACGGACGGCAAAGCCGCAGGAACGGGCGGCGCCCACGGCCGCGCCGGCCGGCGCGCCGGCCCAGACCATGTTCGCCGAGTGCCGGCAGTTCTTTCCGCATTCGCGCCCGCCGGAAGTGCCGGGCAGCCAGAAGCTGCGCGAGATCTGTTTTTCGGCCTTCGCCATCCTGCACGACGGCCAGACCAAGACGCCGGTGTTCGTGGCCGAGCGCCTGAACCGCCGGATGCTGACGCAGGCCCAGGGTCTGCAGCGCACCGACAGGTTCTACGCCGAGGCGCGGCTGCCGCGCGCCGAGCGGGCCGAGCTGGACGACTACCGCGGCTCGGGCTATTCGCGCGGGCACATGGCGCCGGCCGGCGACATGTCCACGCCCGAGGCCATGGCGCAGAGCTTTTCGCTGGCGAACATGGTGCCGCAGAACCAGATCCATAACGGCGGCGCCTGGAGCGCCATCGAGCAGGACACCCGCAAGTACGTGATGCGCGCCGCCGGCGACGTGTACGTGTTCACGGGGCCGGTATACGGCGAACGGCCGCAGACCATCGGTTCGGGCGTGGCGGTGCCCAGCTATCTGTACAAGGTGGTGTACGACGCCACGTCGGGCCGCTCCTGGGTGCACTGGCAGGCCAACGCCGCCGGCACCCGCGCGGGGCCGCCGATCAGCTACGAGGAGTTCGTGCGGCGCACGGGGCTGAAGCTGCTGCCGGCCGGCGGCTGAGGCGCGCGGCCGGATTCAGCCGTTCATCTGGTACAGCTGTATCAGGTTGCCGCAGGTGTCGGAAAAGATGGCGATGGCGACCATGCCGGCCGGAGTCGGGTCGACGGTGAAGGCCACGCCTTTTTCCTTCAGGCGCCGCACGTCTTCCTGCAGATCCGCGCTTTCGAAGGCGGTGACGGGAATGCCGTCGTTCCTCAGCGCGGTCTGGTAGGCGTTGGCCGCCGGATGGCTGTTGGGCTCCAGCACCAGTTCCAGGTCGCCGGGGCCGTCGGGCGAGACCACCGTGATCCAGCGCGCCGCGCCCATCGGGATGTCGTTTTTCTTCTGGAAGCCCAGCACTTCGGTGTAGAAGCGCAGCGCTTTGTCCTGATCGTCGACGAAGATGCTGTTGAGCTTGATTCTCATGGGGTGGCTCCCGTGGTTCGCGCAGGCGCCCTCAGCCGCGCCAGGCGGCCTCGATGGCGGCGATGTCGATCTTGCGCATGGTCATCATGGCCTCGAAGGCGCGCTTGGCCGCCGCCGGGTCGGGGTCGGCGATGGCCTCCATCAGCACCCGCGGCGTGATCTGCCAGGACAGGCCCCACTTGTCGCGGCACCAGCCGCATTCGCTCTCCTGCCCGCCGTTGCCGACGATGGCGTCCCACAGCCGGTCGGTCTCGGCCTGGTCCTCGGTGGCGATCTGGAATGAAAAGGCTTCGCTGTGCTTGAAGGCCGGCCCGCCATTCAGGCCCAGGCAGGGAATGCCGATGACAGTGAATTCCACCGTCAGCACGTCGCCCTGCTTGCCCGAGGGATAGTCGCCCGGCGCGCGCAGCACCCGCTGCACGGCGCTGTCGGGGAAGGTCTGGGCGTAGAACTGCGCGGCTTCCAGCGCGTCGCGGTCGTACCAAAGGCAAATCGTGTTCTTGCTGGCCATGGCGGCTCTCCTGACGAAGTCCCGGTAGGTGCAGCATAGCCGCGATGCCGGTCCGGCAAGCGTTACCAAGCTTTGGAAAATGTTGTGGGCGCAATGCCGCCACATTTGTTACTCCCGGCGCAGGATGTGCGGTGCCACACTGTTCCCACGGACATCCAACCCAGGAGGAACCCGCTCATGACAGCCCCTACCGACAACGCCAGCCCCGCCGCCGCATCCCCCATGCGCACGCCCCCGGTGGTTTCGCCGCAGGAATGGGAGGCCGCGCGCCAGCGGCTGCTGGTGAAGGAAAAAGCCCACACCCGCGCCCGCGACGCGCTGGCCGCCGAGCGCCGCCGCATGCCCTGGACGGAGGTGGGCGCCAATTACGCCTTCGACGGCCCGCACGGCCGGCTCAGCCTGTCCGACTTGTTCGACGGACGCCGCCAACTGATCGTCTACCGCGCCTTCTTCGAGCCCGGCGTCTACGGCTGGCCGGAACACGCGTGCCGCGGCTGCTCCATGGTGGCCGACCAGGTGGCGCACCTGGCGCATCTCAACGCCCGCGACACGACCCTGGTCTTCGTTTCGCGGGCGCCGCAGGAAGACATCGCGCGGCTCAAGGCCAGGATGGACTGGAAGATGCCGTGGTTCACGCTCACCGACGGCTTCGACAAGGATTTCGGCGTGCACGAATGGCACGGCACGAACGTGTTCTTCCGCGACGGCGACCGCATCTTCCGCACGTATTTCCTGAACAACCGCGGCGACGAACAGATGGGCGGCACCTGGAACTACCTGGACATCACGCCGCTGGGCCGCCAGGAGACCTGGGAGGATTCGCCCGAGGGATACCCGCAGACCCCGACGTACAAGTGGTGGAACTGGCACGACAGCTATGTCCAGGGCGCGGCGCCCGACCGGAAGTGGGTGGAAATATCGGACGCGGGCGAGGCGGCATTCCGCAACAAGAACAAGTAAGCCCCCTTCTAGGGGTATTCCCGATCCCGTATTGTGGCAAAAGTGAAATTTCCCTATTATTTTTTCAGTGAGAGTGAAAAACAGACCAGAGTTTCATGAAATCCGATAAGCCCGAAGACAGCCCGAACGCCGCCGACGAACACGACAAGGCCCTGGGCGAACGCCTGCGCGCGGCGCGCCTGCAGCAAGGCCTGAAACTGAAGGACGTGGCGGAACGGGCCGACATGTCGATCGCGCTGATCAGCCAGGTCGAACGCGGCCTCAGTTCGCCGTCCATGCGCAGCCTGCGGGCGATCTGCCACGCCCTGGGCATCGACGGGGCCAGCCTGCTGGCCCCGGCCCCCAGCGGCCCGGTCAGCGACGAGCAGAACGAATTCACGGTCCGGGTCGCGGCGCGCAAGCCGCTGAAGCTGGGCAACAACGGCGTCACCAAGTACCGCATCACGCCCAGCAGCTGCGCCACCCTCGAAGGGTTCCTGATGGAGCTGGAACCGGGCGCGGCTTCCGACCCCGGCTTCCTGGTGCAGGCCAGCGACAAGATCGGCTACGTGCTCAGCGGCAAGCTCCAGATCTTCGTCGACGACAAATCCTTTTTGCTGGAGGCCGGCGACAGCTATGGTTTTTCCGGCAGCCACCCCTATCGGTGGCAAAACGGCTGGGACCAGAAAACCGTTTTCCTGGTCGTCAACAGCAACCATTTCTACGTCTGACCCCCTCCCCATTGCTCCACCGCATTCCAGCCCATACCGACAAATAAAAGGCCGCGACGCGGCCATCCAAGGGATAACACCGCAATGAACTCGTCTTCAGCATCGATCGGCGCGCGCCCGGCGCGCGTTCCCGCGCGCAAAGGCAAGCTGCGCGACATCGTGGCCGCCAACATCGGCGCCTTTTTCGAGTGGTACGACCTGCTGGTCTACGCGCTGTTCGCGCTGCCGATTTCGCGGCTGTTCTTCCCTTCCGACGACCCGCAGACCGCCCTGCTGTTCAGCTTCCTGACCTTCGCGAGTTCCTACCTGATCCGCCCGGTGGGCGCCGTCCTGCTGGGCATCTACGCCGACAAGAAGGGGCGCAAGGCCGCGCTGTCGCTGACCGCCACGCTGATGCTGATCGGCACGGCGCTGATGGCGCTCATTCCCACCTACGCCACCATCGGCGCGCTCGCGCCGGTGGCGCTGGTGGCCGGCCGCCTGCTGCAGGGCTTTTCCGCGGGCGGCGAATTCGGCACCGCGAATTCCTACCTGACCGAACAGAATCCCAGAATCAAGGCGTTCCTGGCCAGCCTGCAGTTCTCCACGACGGGCCTGGCGCTGGTGGTGTCGGCGCTGTTCGCCTACTTCATCAACCACTACCTCACCGAAGCGCAGATCGACAGCTGGGGCTGGCGCCTGCCCTTCGTCTTCGGCTGTCTGATCGGCCCCGTCGCCCTCTACATCCGTTTCAAGATCGATGAAACGCCCGAATTCGACGGCGAGCAGGCGCAACGCGCCGCCCCGCTGCGCGAGACCTTCCGCCTGCACAAGCGCTACCTGCTGCTGGGCGCGCTGATCGTGGCCGCCGGCAACGTCGCCAGCTATCTCAACATCTACATGCCGACCTTCGCCATCAACAACCTGGGCATTTCCAAGGACGATGCGTTCGTGGCCTCGATCTGCAGCGGCCTGGTGTGCACCTTCCTGCCCATGCTGGGCGGGCTGGCCGCCGACCGCTACGGCGCGGTCAAGACCATGGCCGCCGCCCTGGTGCTGGGGCTGATCATCATCGTGCCCACCTTCAGGATGCTGACCGGCGCGCCTTCGTTCGGCTCGCTGGTGCTGTTCCAGTGCCTGATGTCGCTGGTGTTCTACAGCTTCTATTTCGCGCCGGTCGGCTCGCTCCTGGCGCAGCTGTTCCCGACCTCCTGCCGCACCACCGGCGTATCCATCGCGTACGTCGCGTCGCAGACCTTCTTCGGCGGCGTCACTCCCGTGGTGGTGGGCTTTTTGGTGACGCGCACCGGCACGATCATGTCGCCCGCCTACTACCTGATCGCGATCGGCCTGGTGGCCATCGTCGCGCTGGCCAGCGTGCGCGCCAAGGTCCGCTGAACTCCCGCCAACCTCTTACAGGCGCTATCCGTTTCATGGACACCCGCATTCCCTCCCACGTGGACGTCGCCGTCATCGGCGGCGGCATCATCGGCATCAGCACGGCCTGGTCGCTGGCCCGCGCCGACCTGCGCGTCGCCGTATTCGAAAAAGGCGTAGTCGCGGGCGAACAGTCCTCGCGCAACTGGGGCTGGATACGCTCGGTCGGGCGCGACCACCGCGAACTGCCGCTGGCCCTGCGCGCCAACGCCCTGTGGCGCGAGCTACAGGCCCAGGCGGACGTGGGCTACCGGCAGCGCGGCCTCGCCTACCTGGGCCGCAGCGCGGCCGATATGCAGGGCCACGCCAAATGGCTGGAAGCCGCGCGCCCGTACGCGGTGCCCGCCAGACTGGTCGATGCCGCCGACCTGCCCGCCCTGCTCGGCGCGCAGAGCGCGCGCGCCTGGGCCGGCGCCCTCTACAACGCCGACGACGGCGTGGCCGAGCCGCAGCTGGCCACCGCCGCCATCGCCGGCCTGGCGCGCGCGGCGGGCTGCCAGATATTCGAACGCTGCGCGGTGCGCGGCCTGGACCTGGCCGCCGGCAGGGTCGGCGGCGTGGTCACCGAACGCGGCGTCGTCGGCGCGGCGGCCGTGGTGCTGGCCGGCGGCGCGTGGTCGCGCCTGTTCTGCGGCAACAGCGGGGTGTCGTTCCCGCAACTCAAGGTGCACGCCTCGGTGCTGCGCACCACGCCGCTGGAGACCGGCATGGATCTGGCCATCAACGGCGGCGACTTCACCTGCCGCAAGCGCGCCGACGGCGGCTACACGGTTTCGCAGCTCGGCGCCTCCACGGCCGACCTGACGCCCGACAGCATCCGCCTGATGCGCCAGTTCCTGCCGGCCTGGATGGCCGAGCGCAAGTACCTGAAGCTGCGCGTCGGACGGCGCTTCATCGACGAACTGAAGATGCCGCGGCGCTTCGCGCTGGACGCGCCCACGCCGTTCGAGCAGCACCGCATCCTCGACCCGCAGGCCGGCATGGCGGCCATCTCCACCGCGCTGGAAAAGCTCAAGGCGGCCTTCCCCGCCTTCGCGCCCGCCCGCGTGGCCGGCGCCTGGGCCGGCATGATCGACGTCACGCCGGACGCCCTGCCCGTCATGTCGGCCGTGGATTCCGTGCCGGGCTTCTTCCTGGCCTCCGGTTTCTCGGGCCACGGCTTCGGCATCGGCCCCGCCGCCGGCGAACTGATGAGCGAACTGGTCCAGGGCAGGACGCCCACCGTGGACCCGGCCGCCTTCCGCCTGTCGCGCTTTGCCTGACCCCTTTTTTCACCCCGTTCATGGAGTACATGCAGTGCCTGACAACAATGCCCGACTGATCCGTTTCAACGGCGGCCCGATGGTCGATCCGGTCCCCGGCAAACCCAAGCAGCCGCTCACCGGCGACGCGTCGTTCCTCAGCGTCAAGGCCTTCGACCACGAAACGGCGCGCGCCGGCGTGTGGGAAAGCACGGCGGGCACGTTCCAGGCCAACAACGCCGGCTATATCGAATTCGGCTACATCGTCGAGGGCGCCTGCCGCCTGGTCGATCCGGACGGCACCGTGCATGCGCTGGCCGTGGGCGACGCCTTCGTCATGCCCGAAGGCTATTCGGGCCGCTGGGAAGTGGACCGGACCGTCAAGAAAATCTACTTCATCAGCGTCACCCGCTAAGCACGAACGCCCGGCCCGCCCGGGCACCCCGCCCCCCGGCCAGCGGCAGTTTCGGCGCCTGCGCCGTCGTCAGCACGTCCCCGAAGGCATCGTCGCGCGGCGCGACAGTACAATTCCCCTGCTTTTTTCTTCTCCTGCCCGGCCATCCATGTCCAATCTCATCGTCCACGGCGGCACGCCCCTGCGCGGCCGCGTCACTCCTTCGGCCAACAAGAACGCGGTGCTGCCCGTGCTGTGCGCCACGCTGCTGACCGACCAGCCGCTGCGGCTGCACGGGGTGCCGGACATCACGGACGTGCGCAAGATCCTGGAGATCTTCCGCACGCTGGGCAGCGACGTGCGGCTCGACGAAAGCACCCGCACGCTGGACCTGCACCACCGCGACACGGCCTTCGACGCCGCCCGCCACCGGCTGCCCGAGGAAATGCGCTCGTCCATCATGCTGGTGCCGCCGCTGCTGGCCCGCTTTGGCGTGGCGCGGCTGGAAGACAACGTCAAGGGCTGCACCCTGGGCGTGCGCGAGATCGATCCGCACGTGGACATCTTCCGCTCGTTCGGCGGCGAGGTGGAGCGGGCCAGCGGCTCGCTGCTGGTGCGGGCCAGCGGCCACCTGCGCCCGACCCATCACTGGCTGGACTACGCCTCGGTGACCACGACCGAGAACTTCGTGCTGTGCGCCGCGGCGGCGCAGGGCGAATCCACGCTGACCAACGCGGCTTCCGAGCCGCACGTGCAGGAGTTCTGCCGCTTCATGGCGATGATGGGCGCCGACATCGACGGCATCGGCACCTCGCGCCTGACGGTGCGCGGCGGCGCCCGCCTGAAGGGCGGCGAATTCACCTTCGAGGAAGACTTCCACGAAATCACCACGTTCCTGGCGCTGGGCGCGATCACCGGCGGCGACGTGGTGGTGCGCAACAGCACCCCGGGCAACTTCCCGCTGATCGACCGCACTTTCGCCAAGTTCGGCGTGCAGATCGTGCATGAAAACGGCTGGTCGCGCGCGCTGCGCCAGGGCCCGCTCAAGGTGCAGACGCCCTTCACCAGCAACGTCCTGACCAAGGTCGAGGCCGCGCCCTGGCCCTACTTCCCGGTGGACCTTTTGCCGATCTTCATCGCGCTGGGGGTGTGCGCCGAGGGCAACGCCATGTTCTGGAACAAGGTCTACGACGGCGCGCTGGGCTGGACCGGCGAATTGTCGAAGTTCGGCGCCCACGTGTTCTCGTCGGACCCGCACCGCGTCATCACCTTCGGCGGCCGTCCGCTGACGCCGGCGGTGGTCGAAAGCCCCTACATCATCCGGGTCGCGATCGCGCTCTTCATGGTGGCCAGCAGCATCGGGGGCCGCTCGGAAATCCGCAACGCCACGCCTATCCGCCGCGCCCATCCGCGTTTCGTGGAAAACCTGCGCAGCCTGGGCGTGCAGGTGGAATGGACGAGCGAAGAATAGCTGCCGGCGGGCCGGCGCAAGCCTATACTTTGCAGACACACACGCTCCATTACGCGTAACGGGAGCCCGCCGACTTACTCCCGGCGCGACGCGCCGGGAGCGTGGCACTCCAGGGTCATGGCCCCTTGCACCGGAGGCGGATGCCATGTCGCGCCCCGCAGATTGAGACGGCTCGTTTTTAGACGCAGTCTACGAAGCAGCACCTTCAAGGAGGTGTGTGATGAGCAAACTCTCCAATGACGCGCTGGACGCCCTGCGGGCGTCCGCGAGGGGCCAGGTCCTGACCCCCGACGCGGCGGGCTACGACGACGCCCGCAGAATCTGGAACGCCATGATCGACCGCCGCCCGGCGGTCATTTTGCGATGCGCCGGCGCCGCGGACGTGCGCCTGGCGGTGGACTTCGCGCGCCGCAACCGCCTGGTGGTGGCCGTGCGCGGCGGCGGCCACAACATCGCCGGCACCGCCGTCTGCGACGGCGGCATGATGATCGACCTCTCCGCGATGAAGTCGGTGCGGGTCGATCCGCGGCGCGCCCGCGCCTATGTCGAGCCGGGCGCGCTGCTGGCCGACGTGGACCACGAAACCCAGGCCTTCGGCCTGGCCGTGCCGCTGGGCGTGAATTCGACGACCGGCGTGGCGGGCCTGACCCTGGGCGGCGGCTTCGGCTGGCTGACCCGCCGGTTCGGCATGACCGTCGACAACCTCGTTTCGGCCGACGTGGTGACCGCCGACGGCCAGCTGCTGCACGCCAGCGCGCAGGACAACGAGGACCTGTACTGGGCGATCCGCGGCGGCGGCGGCAACTTCGGCGTGGTGACGATGTTCGAATTCCAGCTGCACGCGGTCGGCCCCATCGTGTACGGCGGCCTGGTGGTGCTGCCGCTGGCCCAGGGCCGGCAGGCGCTGCTGCAATACCGCGAGGCGCTGGAAACCATGCCGGAGGAACTGACGGTGTGGGCGGTGCTGCGGCTGGCGCCGCCGCTGCCGTTTCTGCCCGAAGCGGTGCACGGCAAGCCCATGCTGGCCTTCGCCATCTGCTATTCGGGCGATCCGGACCGGGGCCTGGCAGCGGTCGAGGCGGTGCGCGGCTGGGGCCAGCCCTATGGCGAACACCTGGGTCCCATGCCTTATACCGCCTGGCAGCAGGCCTTCGATCCCCTGCTCACGCCCGGTTCGCGCAATTACTGGAAGTCGCACAACCTGGGCCTGTTGCAGGACGGGCTGATCGACGCGCTCATCGGTGCGGTCGAAACGCTGCCGTCGCCGCAGTGCGAGATCTTCCTGGGCTATATCGGCGGCGTCGCCATGCAGGTTCCCGTCGCGGCAACCGCCTATCCGCACCGCGCCGCGCAATTCGCGATGAACGTGCACGGGCGCTGGGACGCGCCCGAGGACGACGAGCGCTGCATCGCCTGGGCGCGCGCGCTGTTTCGCGCGACGCAGCCCTATGCGCAGGGCGGCGTGTACGTGAACTTCCTGACGCAGGACGAACCGGATCGGCTGGGCGCCGCCTACGGGCCGAATTTCGAACGGCTGGTGCGGGCCAAGACCCGCTACGATCCGCACAACCTGTTCCGGCATAACCAGAACATTCCTCCCGCGGCGGCCTGACGGCGCCCTCGGTCCGCGCCCGGACGCCCGCACCGCGTTCGGGCGCGACCGATTATTGCCACGACGCCGCGGTATTAAGGCGTGCAACAATTATTAACGTGTCTGGCAAAATATCTCATTGACGGGAATTGCCCCGGCCCTTATTTTTGGGCGATTCTGCCCTGTAATAAAAACGCAGTCGCCGGCGGAAAAAAATCCACTATGTCCCTCCCCCGATAAATGCGTAAGGAGCGCTGAGAACAATGGGTCATCTGGTTTTGCTGCTGCTGGGCGTGGAATATATGCGCAAACGCGCCCGCGCCCTGATGATTATCGGCTGGATATTCCTGATCGCCGGCATCGTGGTGTTCATCGATGCGCTGGACAATGCCATCTACTTTCCGCTGAATTTCTTCGCCGGGCTTTTCATCATCGAGGGGCTGGCCACGCTGGCCATCGCCAAATCGGGCGTGGGCGGACAGCGGGTGCTGCGCTACGCCAAGGGCATCATCGTGCTGACCGCCGGCATCCTGGTGCTGGCCGGCCACCATCACGGGCATTTCCTGCTGTCCATGATTTTCGGGCTGCTGTTCCTGGTGGACGGGCTGCTGCAATGCACCGCCGCCTACGTGGTGCGCTATGAGCGCTGGCGTTATGTATTCGCCTCCGGCGTGGCCGAAATACTGCTGGCGATTTTCTTTTTCCAGCCCTACCCGACCAATTACGTGGGCACGGTGCCTTATTGCCTGGGGCTGTTCCTGGCGTTCGCCGGCCTGAAACTGCTGGCGCTGGCCCACCGCACGCGGCGCCTGGATTCGAATCCCGCGCTGCATGCCAATCCCGATCCGGCCTTCATGCCCACGCGCGGCGACGACGCACCGCCGCAAACCGTTTTCGACGGCCCGCCGGCGGCCTCCGAGCGCGCGCTCACGGTCCACGTCTGGACCCCGTCCGGCTCGGCCAAGGCGGAAACCCGCAATTATCCGGTGGTGGACCGGTATATCGCCGCCGTCGACCTCAACGGCGTCGTGTCCACCGGCCATGCCGCGATGGAATCGCCCGAAGGCATCTACATCAGCCTGTATCCGGCCAAGGAAATCGACCGCTCTCCCGAGCAGTTCGGCATGCTGCTGCGCGCCACCGCCGACAACAACGTGCCGGGCCTGTTCCAGCCCGATTACCCGACCGAGGCCAAGGCCTGGTGCCCGTCCACGGTGCAGGTGCGCATCCGCAACTACGACGCCGCCAAGCTGCAGGCGTTCTGGGACGAATACCGCCAGAACACCACCTACAACCTGACTTACCGCAATTGCTCGAGCTCGGTGTCCAACGGCCTGGAGGCGGCGCTGGACGGCGTGGTGGGCCGGCTGCATGGCCCCAAGGCCGGCTGGCGCGTGCTGCTGCGCCTGCTGCTGACGCCCGAACTCTGGGTGGCCGGGCAGATCCGCAAGCGCGCCCTGACCATGGCCTGGACCCCGGGCCTGACGCTGGACTATGCGCGCGCGCTCAGCATGCTGGCCGATCCGCGTCCGTTCGGCTGGTGGAAGATGTCGCAGCAGGCGCTGCGCCAGATGGCGCGCCTGCGCGCCGGCTGGCGCAGCCAGGACCGCGAGGCCGTCGCCCGCAACGCGCGCGCCGAATCGCAGGGCGCGCAATGACGGACGCGGCCCGCCCGCTCCGCCCGCCCGTGCCCTTGCCCGCCCTCGCGCCGCAGCCATGATCGCGCAGATCGCCATCGGACTGGCCGTGCTGGCCGGGGCCGGCTGGGGCGCGCTCGCCCTGTGGTTCCAGGCCCCGCTGGGCCCGCGCGCGCGGGGCGTCGTGGCCGCCCTGTGGCTGGCGCTGGGCGCCGCCGCGCTGGCCGGCCTGGCCTGGGGCGCCTGGCGGCCCGCCGCGTTTTTCGGCGCGCTGCTGCTGGGCCTGCTGGCCTGGTGGAAGCTGGGCGTGCGGCCGTCGAACGAACGCCAGTGGATGCCCGAGGTGGCCCGCCAGACCCAGGGCGCGGTGGACGGCGACATCCTCACCCTGCGCAACGTGCGCAATTTCGAGTGGCGCTCGCGCACCGACTTCGATCCGCGCTGGGAAACCCGGGTCTACGACCTGTCGCGCCTGGCTTCGGTGGACCTGCTGCTGTCCTACTGGGGCCGGCCGGCGGTGGCCCACGCCATGGTGTCGTTCGGCTTCGACGACGGCCAGTACCTGGTGTTCTCGGTGGAGATACGGCGCAAGCTGAACGACACGTTCTCGGAGATCGGCGGCTTCTTCCGCCGGTACGAACTGGCCGTGCTGGCCTCTTCCGAGGAGGACAGCCTGCGGGTGCGCACCAACGTGCGCGGCGAGGACGGCTACCTGTATCGGGTGCACATGCCCGAAGGCGCGGCGCGCAAGCTGCTGCTGTCCTACGTGGACACGGCCAACCAGCTGGTGCGCCAGCCGCGCTTCTACAACACCCTGACCGCCAACTGCACCACCATCGTGTACCGCCTGGCCGACCAGATCGTGCCGGGGCTGCCGATGGACTACCGGCTGCTGCTGTCGGGCTACCTGCCCGAATACCTGTACCGGCTGGGCGCGCTGGAAGGCGCCGACAGCCCGCAGGCGTACCGGCAGGCCGGCCACTACACGGACCGCGCCCGCGCAACCGCGGACGCCGCCGACTTCTCGCGCAACATCCGGCGCGGCGTGCCTGGCGTGTAGCAGCAGGCAGCCCATCCCGTTCAGGACGTTCGGACCGATATCGGCTGCGGCTCAGCGCTGGCCGGCCAGCCGCGCGGCCTCGCCCAGCAACGCGTCCAGCAGGCGGCGCGCCGGCACGGTCAGCGGCGCATCGGCGCGGTGGGTCACATAGATGACGGTCTTGGGCAAGGGATCGGCGAGGTCCAGCCGCACCAGGTCCAGCGCCGGCCCGTAACGGTCGAGGAACCCCTGCGGCATGATGCCGATGAGGTCCAGCTGCGGCATCAGCGCCAGCAGCGTGGAAAAGGACTCGCATTCGAGCTGCAGATGCAGCGCGCGCGCCTGCGCTTCGTCGGCATACAGCGCCCTGGGATCGCCCGGCCCCTGCGCCGGCCCGGTCAGCACCCAGGCGGCTTCGGCCAGCTCGCTCAGGCGCCGGGCGCGCGCCAGCGGATGCGAGGCCCGCGCGACGATGACCGACTGGCTTTCGAACAGCGGCTGCACGGCCAGGTCGCCGCCGCCGCCCGCCTCGGGCAGGGGACCCAGCGCCATGTCCAGCTCGCCCGAACGGATGCGCTCCAGCGCCTGCGGATAGAGCGTGTCGCGCACCCGCAGCCGCACCTGCGGCCAGCGCGCGCCATAGCGCGCCACCGCGCCCGGGGCCAGCAGGATGGCGGCGGCGGGCGATACGCCCAGCGTCACCTGGGCTTCGGCGCCGCGCAAATGCCACGCCAGGTCTTCGTGGGCCTTCTCGATTTCGCGCATGACCACCGCCGCGCGCGCCGCGAGGATCTCGCCGGCCTGCGCCAGCCGCACGCCCTTGGGGGTGCGCACCACGAGTTCGGCGCCCACCTCTTCCTCCAGCTGGCGCAGCGACTTGGTCAGCGCCGGCTGCGACACGTTCAGCACCTGCGCGGCAGCGCGCATGCTGCCGGTGCGGGCCAGGGTGAGCAACAGGTTCAGATGCTGGAGTCGCAAGCCGCCTCTCCGGCCGATTACCTGCGGTAATCGACATCAAAACAATTCAAGGGATGCGCGCGCAGGCCGTCGATAGAATTCCTGCATGCCCCATCGGAGACAGGAGCCTAGCATGACCCGAGGCGTGAAGAACATTCTCTTCATCATGTGCGACCAGCTGCGCTACGACCATCTTTCCTGTTTCGGCCATCCCACGCTGAAGACGCCGAACCTGGACGCGCTGGCCGCGCGCGGCGTGATCTTCGACCGCGCCTATGTGCAGTCGCCCGTGTGCGGCCCGTCGCGCATGAGCTACTACACCGGACGCTATGTGCACGCGCATGGCGCCAGCTGGAACTTCGTCCCGCTGAAGGCCGGCGAGATGACCATCGGCGACCATCTGCGCCCGCTCGGGGTGCGTTCCGTGCTGGTGGGCAAGACCCACATGCGCGCCGACATGGCCGGCATGTCGCGGCTGGGCATAGATCCGGCCTCCGTCATCGGCCGCCGCATCGCCGAATGCGGCTTCGACGCCTACGAACGCGACGACGGCATCCACCCGTACTCGGGCCACGCCCCCGACCCGCGCTACAACGACTATCTGCGCGCGCACGGCTACGGAGGCGACAACCCCTGGGAATGCTGGGCCAATTCCGCCGTGGATGCCGACGGCACGGTACGTTCGGGCTGGTTCCTGAAGTATTCCAACCTGCCCGCGCGCGTGCCCGAAGAGCACTCGGAAACGCCATACATCACGCGCCGCGCGATGGACTTCATCAGCGAGGCGGGCGAACAGCCCTGGTGCCTGCACCTGTCCTACATCAAGCCGCACTGGCCCTATCTGGCGCCGGCGCCCTACGCCGGCATGTACAGCGCGCAGGACGCGCTGCCGGTGGTGCGGTCGGAGGCCGAACGAGCCGATCCGCATCCGGTGTATGCGGCGATGATGCGGCATCGCGTATCCGCGACCTTCTCCGAGCCCGGCGTGCGCGAGGCGGTCATGCCCGGCTACATGGGGCTGATCAAGCAGATCGACGACCAGCTCGGCGTGCTGTTCCGCTTCATGGAGGCGCGCGGCCTGTTCGACAACACCATGATTGTGTTCACGTCCGATCACGGCGACTATCTGGGCGACCACTGGATGGGCGAAAAAGACCTGTTCCACGAACCCGTCATCCGCATGCCGCTGATCGTCTACGACCCGGACGCGCGCGCCGACGCGGCCCGCGGCACGCGCTGCGCGGCGATGGTCGAAGCGATAGACCTGGCGCCGACCTTCCTGGAAGCCTGCGGCGGCGTGCAGGTGCCGCACATCATGGACGGCCGTTCGCTGCGGCCCCTGCTGTTCGGCCAGACGCCGCCGGACTGGCGCGACCACGTCATCTGCGAGTACGACTACGCCTTCCAGGATTCGCGCATCGCGCTGGGCACGCCCGCGCGCCAGGCCTGGCTGCGCATGGTGCGCGACGAACGCTGGAAGTACGTGCTGGCCGAAGGCTACCGGCCGATGCTGTACGACCTGCAGGAGGACCCCCAGGAATTTGTCGACCTCGGCGCCTCGCCTGCGCACGAGGCGGTGCGCAGGCGCATGGAAGAACTGCTGTTCCGCTGGGCGCGCCAGCCGCGCCAGCGGGCCACGGTGGCCGACGGCACCATCGAATCCATCGAAGTCCAGCCGCGCATTTCCGAAGGCGGCATCCTGATCGGCTATTGGGACGAAGCCGATCTGGCCCGCGCCAGGCAGTCGTTCAAGCCCCGTTTCGCATCATCCAACCCGCTCGTGAAGCCGACGCTGGATCGGCTGTCGCAATCCTGAGGAGTGCCGCATGATTCTCGAAACCCCCGACATCACCCGCGCCCAGACCGGCCTGGACGGCGTTTCCTGGAACATCCTGGGCCAGGTGTACGTGCCCAAGCAGGTCAGCCTGGACAGCATTTCCTGGCACGCCACGTTTCCCGAAGAAAGCTTCGTGCCGCCGCACGTGCACCCGAACCAGGACGAATACATCTTTGTGCTGGACGGCCGCATCGACCTGCTTCTGGACGGCAAGAAGACTTCCGCCGGCCCGGGCGACCTGGTGCGCATGCCCCGGGGCGTGCCGCATGCGTTCTTCAACAATTCCGGCATGACCGCCACCGCGCTGTTCTGGGCCGCGCCCGCGGGCAAGCTGCTGGCGCTCTACCGGCGCATCCACAACATGTCGAGTCCGGCCGAGGTGGTGGCGGTGGCGCCGGAATACGACGTGATCTTCATGCCGCCCGTTTCTTCCGCGGCCTGAGCCATGCGCCGCCGCACGCTACTGAAGGGCCTGTCCGGCGCCCTCGCCTGTACCTTGCCGTGGTCCGCCCGGGCCGCGTACCCGGACAAGCCCGTGCGCATCATCGTGCCGCTGCCCGCGGCCAGCCCGCCCGACGTGCTCGCGCGCGTCATCGCTGAAAGGCTGCAGCGCCTGTGGGGCCAGCCGGTGGTGGTCGAGAACCGCCCCGGCGCGACCGGCATGATAGGGCTGGACGCCGTGGCGCGCAGCGCCCCCGACGGCTACACCGTGGGCATCATGTTCCTGACCCACACCGTGCTGCCGGCGCTGTTCGGCAAGGTGTCCTACCGTACGGATGGCGACTTCGCGCCGATCGCGAACCTGGTCTGGCTGTACAACGCCCTGCTGGTGGCGCCGGGCAGCGAGTATGCCGACGTCCGCGGCCTGGTCGAACAGGCCAGGCGGCAGCCCGGCAAACTCAGCTATGGCTCCGGCGGCAACGGCTCGCCCGCCCATCTGCTGGCCGCCGCCTTCTGTCAGGCAGCGGGCATAGACATGCTGCATGTGCCGTTCAAGGGACCGGCGGAAGCGGCGCAGGCGCTCATGGGCGGCTACGTGCAGACCATGTTCGCCACCGCCTCGGTCGCCGTGCCGCTGGCGCAGTCCGGCAAGTTGCGCGCGCTGGCCGTCACGCGCGACGGCGGCATGGACGCCCTGCCCGGCGTGCCCACGCTGGCCGAGGCCGGGGTGCCGGCGTTCAACCTCAAGGAATGGGAAGGCATCGTCGCGCCCGCGGGCACGCCGCCGGCCCTGATCTCCAAATGGAACGGCGCCATGCAGACCATCCTGGCCGAGGCCGGGGTGCGCGACAAGCTCGCCGGCCTGGGCATGGAAGCCGCGGACGCGAACACGCCGGCCGAATTCGCGGGGCTGATACGGGGCGAGCTGCAGCGCTGGTCGACGTTCGTGTCGGAACGGAAGCTGCGCAACGGATGACGGCGCAGCGCGCCGCAGCCCAGGCCTGCGGCCGCCCGCCCGGCCCGCCTAGCGCGCCGCGCCTGCCGACCGTCCCAGGAAATCGAGCACCGCCAGATACGAGCCTTCGTTGCCCGCGGCGTTCGCGCTGGCCGATCCGCCGGCGTCCAGCAGCAGGCCCGACATGGCGTGCGGCTTGCTGATGAGGGTCGCGGGCAGGTAGGGATAGTGCACGTGGTGCCCCGCCCCCATGCAGACGTGGTGGAAGGTCGGCAGGCCGTGCGCCAGGCGCTGGCGCATGACGATCTCGGAATAGGCGGTGCTGGGCCAGAAGCCGTCGTCCGAGGCGCTGACCAGCATGATCGGGCCGGGATAGTTTTCGACCGGAATGCGGGCGCGCTCGAACGCCGCGCTGTCGCGCGTGGCGCTGAGAAAAGCATGGGTCTGGCGGTACGGCGGGTCCGAGGCGTAGGCCGCTTCCCAGTCCGCGCTGGCGTTGTCGTGCCACAGGTGCGGCAGCGGCTCGCCGGCCTTGGTCCAGACCTGCGCGTCGCGGCCGGTGCCGGGCGCGCCGGCGCTGACCACGCCGTGCATCACCGGCGACGGCACGTAGGCCACCACCGCGCTGACCAGCTCCGGATAGTGCGAGGCCACCAGCAGCGAGGTCTCGCCGCCGCGGCTGATGCCCGACAGCGCCACGAAGCCGTCGCGCGGCGCCAGCTCGGCGCGGGCCCAGCGCAGCGCATGCTCGAAATATTCCAGCGGCATGTCGTTCAGGTACTTGGGCCGGCCTTCGTAGTTGAAGATGGCCAGCGCCAGGCACTGGTAGCCGCGGGCCGCGAACAGCGCCGCGCGCGGCGCGTTGACGCCGCCGGACGAGCCGTTCATGTAGATCACCAGCGGATGCGGGCCGGGGCCGGCCGGGGTGTAGAGCTCGCCCGACAGCGTCATGCCGCCGACCTGCTCGCGCACCGCGCGGTGGGTCACGCCTTCGGCCAGGAATTCCTGCACCAGCTGCGCGCGGGCGCTGCGGCGGCCGTCGCTGGCCTCGATGTCGATCGCCAGCGCGTCGGTGCGATCCGGCGGGAACACCACGCGTTCCATGTCGCAGCAGCTCATGGACCAGACCAGGCCCATGGCCGAGGGCTCGGCGTAGCTGCCCGACACCGGGCAGTCGCGCGACAGGTCCAGGCTGCCGTCATGGCCGGCCATGAACACGGCCTGCGAGCGCCACGCGGCGCCGCACATCCGCATGCTGGCCGTCACGGTGACGAAGGCATAGGCCGGGAATCCGTCGATGCGGATGTCGCGCGCCACGTCGATCAGGGCGCGTTCGGGACTGACGGTGATGCGGGGCGGTTCGCTCACGGCGGCTCCTTAGCTCTTGAGATCGGTACGGGGCACGCCGTTGGCCTTGATGACCTGGGCCCACATGGCGGACTCCTCGGCGATGACGCGGTCCAGGTCGGCCGATGACGTGAACTCGACCGTCACGCCCTGCTCCGCGAACTGCTGCACCAGGCCGGGGTCGCGCGTGCCTTCGCGCACCGCATGCTCCAGCTTCTTGACCACGGCCGGCGGCATGGCGGCCGGGCCGGAAATCATCATGCGGGTGTACAGCTCGAAGCCGTCCACGCCCGCCTCCTTCATGGTGGGCACGTCGGGCAGGCTGGACAGGCGCTTGTCGGCGGTGACGGCCAGCACCTGCAGCTTGCCGGACTTGATGTTGGGCAGCGCCGAGGTCGGGAAATCGAAAGAGCTCTGCACGGTGCCGGCCATCAGGTCCAGCAGCGCCGGGCCGCTGCCCTTGTACGGCACGTCCTGGAACTGGGTGCCGGTCTTGGACTGGAAATGCAGCAGCGCCAGGTGGTTGATCACGCCGCGCCCGGCGTGCGCGCAAGTGATGTCGCCGGGCTTCTTCCTGGCCAGGGAGATGAACTCCTGCACGGTCTTCACGCCCAGCGCAGGATTGACGATCAGCAGCATGGGCGACTTGCCCATCGACCCCAGCTGCTTGAAGTCCGACTGCTGGTACGGCAGGTTGTTGTACAGCAGGGGGTTGAGGATCATGCCATTGGTGCCGGCAAAGCCCAGCGTGTAGCCGTCCGGCTCGGCGCGCGCCACCGCCACGGTGGCGATGATGGCCTGACCGCCGGGGCGGTTCTCCACCACCACGCTCTGCTTGAGCGTCTTGCCCATGCGCTCGGCCAGGGCGCGCGCGGCGATGTCGGTCAGCCCGCCCGGGGCAAAGCCCACCAGCAGGCGCACGGGGCGGGTCGGAAAGTCGTCCTGCGCCCAGGACGGGCGCGGGATCAGCGGCAGCGCGGCGAGCGCGCCCAGGGCATGGCGGCGGGTGAATCGCATACGGCTCTCCAGGCGGGAGCCGTCCGCCCGAGGGGCAGACGGTCTCGGAGAACGTATGTTGTATGCAGTTTTACGCCGGAGCTACTCGGGGTATCCCGAGGTCGTCAGGGAAGCATATTCCGCCTGACGGTACTTCGTATGCGATCCAGCCCGATCAGGGCTTGGTCATGAGCTTCTTCCACCCCTCCAGCCCCAGCCGGTTCATGGTGTCGATGTTCTTCTCGTAGATCTCGGCGGCGTCCGGGAAGGACTCCACCGCCCGGTCGATGCTGGCTTCGCGCAGCAGGTGCAGGATGGGATACGGCGAGCGGTTGGTGTAGTTGGAGATGTCGTCCGGCTGCGTGTCGGCGAACTGGAACTGCGGGTGGAAGGTCGCCACCTGCAGTTCGCCCACCAGGCGCATGCGCTTGAGCAGGCGGTCCGACAGGTCCTCGAAGTCGTTGAACTCCAGGAAGTCGTCCAGCGCGTCCGGAACGATGAGCAGCGTGGTGTCGATCTTTTCCGGATCGGCCTCGGCCAGCAGCGCCAGTTCGTCCTGCAGGTCGGTCAGCACGCCCTCGGCGTCGGTGGCGTCGCTGACCGCGAAGCGGATCTGGTCCTTGACCTGCACCGCCTTGGCGAAGGGACAGAGGTTCAGGCCGATCACGGCCTGGTTCAGCCAGTGCCGCGTTTCGGCGACGACGTTGGCGTAGGCGTCGGAGGTGGAAATCATACGGGCATCGCCGCCATCGTCTGGGCCACCGCGGCGGTGAGCTTCTTGCCGTAGGGCACGTGCAGGAATTCGTTGGGGCCGTGGGCGTTGGACTTCGGCCCCAGCACGCCGCAGACCATGAACTGGGCCTTGGGGAAGCCCTTCTGCAGGATGCTCATCAGCGGGATGGTGCCGCCCTGGCCGATGTAGCCGCAGGGCGCGCCGTAGTACTGCTGCGAGGCCGCGTCCAGCGCCTGGGTCAGCCATTGCTCGGAGGCCGGCGCGTTCCAGCCGGTGGCCGCGCCTTCGTTAGCCTTGAAGATGACCTTGGCGTTGTAGGGCGCGTCGGCTTCCAGCAGCGCCTTGATCTCCTGCGAGGCGGCCACGGCGTCGACCAGCGGCGGCAGGCGCAGCGACAGCTTGAAGGCGGTGCGCGGACGCAGCACGTTGCCGGCGCTCGACAGCGGCGGCAGGCCTTCGGCGCCGGTCACCGACAGGGTCGGACGCCAGGTGCGGTTGAGCAGCGCCTCTTCGGGCTCGGTCGTCATGGGCAGCACGAAGCCGCCGTCGGCGCCGCAGCTCCAGGGAAAACGGCGCCAGACCTCGTCGCCCAGGATGCGCGCGGTGGCGTGCACCTGCTCGATGCGCTCGGAGGGAATTTCGCAATGCAGGCTTTGCGGCAGCAGGCGGCCGGTGGCGCTGTCTTCCAGGCGGTCCAGCAGATGGCGCAGGATGCGGAACGACGACGGCACCACGCCGCTGGAGTCGCCCGAGTGCACGCCCTCGTCCAGCACCTGCACTTCCAGCGTGCCCGACACCATGCCGCGCAGCGAGGTCGTCATCCAGAGCTGGTCGTAGTTGCCCGCACCCGAATCCAGGCACACCACCAGCGCCACGTTGCCCAGGCGGTTGCGCAGCGCGTCCACGTAGGGCAGCAGGTCGTAGCTGCCGGATTCCTCACAGGTTTCGACGATGCCCACGCAGCGCGGGCGCGGGATGCCCTGCTTGTCCAGCGCCATGATGGCGGTCAGCGAGGCGTACACCGCATAGCCGTCGTCGGCGCCGCCGCGGCCATAGAGCTTGCCGTCTTCGTACTTCGGGGTCCACGGGCCCAGGCCGGCGCGCCAGCCGGAGAATTCGGGCTGCTTGTCCAGGTGGCCGTACAGCAGCACGGTGTCGCCGTTGTCGCTGCGGGTGGCGGGCGCGTCGAAGAAAATCACCGGGGTGCGGCCCGGCAGGCGCACCACTTCCAGTTTCAGGCCCGAGACCTTCTGCGCCTCGACCCATTGCGCGGCGTCGCGCACCACGCGTTCGATGAAGGCGTTCTTTTCCCAGTCCGCATCGAAGGCCGGGCTCTTGGCCGGGATGGCGATGTAGTCGGTCAGGGCCGGGATGATCTCGTTGTCCCACTTGGCGTCCACGAAAGCCTGCAAAGCCTGCGGATCGAGAGTGGGAGGAAGCGCGTCTTCGGGGATGCGGGCGTTCATGGCGGTGATCCTGTGGTCGGGAAAAGATGGGCAAAGCGGTATTTTATGCCCAGCGCCGCGCCGCCGGCAGCTTTCGTCCCCAATTTGAAGCGACCGCGCGCAAAAGGCGCCGCTACCTGGCCGCGTAGGCCTCGATGCGGCCCCACACCTGCCGGGCCAGCGGCTTGGCGTTGTCCACCGACTGGTACAGCCGGATTTCCATGTGGACGTCGTTGCGCGCGCTGTCGGCGCGCACCAGCGTGCCGGCGCGCAGGTCGGCCTCGACCAGCGTGTGGGGCAGCCAGGCCAGGCCGAAGCCCTGGCGGGCCATGGCGTGCAGCGCGTCGGCCAGGTCCGATTCATAGCGGGTCTGCAACAGCGCCGGCACGCACAGGCCGCGCAGCCGGTCGCCCAGGATGCGGCCCAGCGACATGCTGTCGGCGTACGCCAGGAACGGCACCGCCGGGTCCGAGGCCAGCCTGGGCACCGCATGGCGCGGGTGGCGGCTGCCCGCCGCCAGCGGCGCGCTGACGGCCACCAGCCGGTCGGCGCCCACGCGCCGGCAGCGGTAGCCGGCGTTGTCTATCCGGGCGTAGAGCGGCTCGTGCGCGTGGCACAGCAGGAAATCGACCTCGCCATCCACCAGCATGTCGACGCCGTAGTTCAGGGTGGTGGTGACCACTTTCAGCTGGAACGGCTCCATGCCGCGCTCGACGCTGGCCATGAGCCCCGGCAGCACCGAATGCGCCAGCGTCTTGCCCGAGGCGATGACGATCCTGCGGGCGCGCTGCAGCTCCGGCTTTTGCAGTCCCTCGCGCGTTTCGCGCAGGATCTCCAGGACTTCGACGGCCGCCGCCAGCATGCTGCGGCCCGCGGCGTTGAGCGTGGAGACCTGATGGCCGCGCTCGACCAGCGGCACGCCGGCCCAGTCCTCCAGCGCCTTGATGCGGCGCCCGAAAGCCGGGTGCGTCACGTTGCGCGCCTGCGCGGCGCGCAGCAGGTTGCGCGACTTCGACAGCGCCACGAAGTCTTCCAGCCATTTGATGTCCATGCCGTTTTTCCCATTGTGCCGTTCCGGCACAGTGGCTGCGCATTTTGCACAAACCCCTGGGCGGGCGCAACTAGCATTCCGGCATCTTTCCTGGAAGCGCCGATGTCCGACTCCCCTGTCCTGCTGAAATCCCTGCGCAGCCATTTCCTGGGCGGCCAAGACGCCGCGGTCCACGGCCTGCCGGTGCTGAGCAAGCCTGTCGTGGGCAATGCCGCGCCGCGGCCGATCGACATGAACGGCAGCTATTGCGCCGGCCAGCTCTACGCGCAGGAATACCGGCTGGCGCGGCCCCGCCACCCCTACCCCGTGCTGCTGTGGCACGGCGGCGGCATGACGGGCGCGCAGTGGGAAAGCACGCCCGACGGCCGCCAGGGCTGGCTGTGGCGTCTGCTGCAAGCCGGCTACGACGTGTTCGTGGCCGACGCGCCGGAACGCGGCCGGGCCTCGTGGACGATGTTTCCGCAGATCTACGGATCGGCGCCGATCTTCCGTTCCAAGGAAGAGGCCTGGCACCTGTTCCGCATCGGCCCGGCCGACGGCTACGCGGCGCGCCGCGCCCACCCCGCGCAGCAGTTTCCGCTGGAAGCCTTCGATACCTTCGCCAAGCAGTTCGTGCCGCGCTGGCTGGGCCACGAAGCCATGGCGCTGGACGGCTACCGCCGCCTGCTGGACCTGGCCGGCCCCTGCATCGTCATCGGCCACAGCCAGGGCGGCGGCTACGCCACGCAGCTGGCCCACGAATATTCCGGTTCGATCCGCGCGCTGGTCGCGGTCGAGCCCACCGGCACGCCGGCCGCCGCGGCCGCCTCCCTGCCCCCGCAGCTGCTGGTGTGGGCCGACCACTTCGGCGCCAGCGCCGCCTGGCAGCGCTACCGCGCCCAGACCGACGCCTATTGGCGCGCGCTGCGCCAGGCCGGCCAGCGCGCCGACGTGCTGGACCTGCCCGCCGCCGGCATCGCCGGCAATTCGCATTTCTGCATGCTGGACCGCAACAGCGACCGCATCGCCGAACTCATCGTCGACTGGCTCGCACGCCTCGACTAACCTTGCTCTGGAGACACTGATGACACTGAAGAAAATCGCGATCGCCCTGGCGTTCATGAGCGGCGCCTCGCTGGCCGCGGCCCAGCCGGGCGGCGGCTATCCCGACAAGCCGATCCGCATGATCGTGCCGTTCGCGCCCGGCGGCACCGCCGACATCATCGGCCGCGTGTTCGCCGCGCAGCTGGGCACGGAACTCGGCGCCACCGTGGTGGTGGAGAACAAGGCCGGCGCGGGCGGCTCGATCGGCACCCGCTTCGTCGCCGACTCGGCGCCCGACGGCTACATCCTGCTGCTGGCCTCGTCCAGCACCCACGGCACCAACCCGGCGGTCTACAAGAACCTGAGCTACGACGCCGCGCAGGACTTCACCGCCATCACCCAGCTGGTGACCGTGCCGGGCGTGCTCAGCGTCACCAAGGACTTTCCGGCGGCCGACCTGCAGGGCCTGGTCGCCGCGGCCAAGGCCGATCCGCAGAAGTACACCTACGCCTCGTCGGGCGCGGGCGGCCTGGGCAACCTGGCCATGGAACTGATGAAGTCGATGACCGGCGCCGGGCTCATGCACATCGCCTACCGCGGCGCCGGCCCGGCCTTCACCGACGTGATCAGCGGCCAGGTGTCGATGATCTGGGAACCGCTGCCGGCGTCGCTGCCGTACATCAAGAGCGGCCAGATCCGCGCCATCGCGGTCGCCGCGGACCAGCGCTCGCCCGAGCTGCCCGACACGCCGACGTTCAAGGAAGCCGGCCTGCCGCGCTATGAAGCCAATGCCTGGAACGGCCTGCTGGCGCCCAAGGGCCTGCCGGACGACGTGAAGAAGGCGCTGCACGACGCCTCGGTCAAGGCGCTGAACGACCCGCAGGTCAAGGCCAAGATGGCCAGCCTGGGCGGCACGGTCGTGGCCGGCACGTCCGAGGACTTCCAGGCCCTGATCGCCCGCGACGTGAAGAAGTGGAAGAACGTCGCGGCCGACGCCAGCATTCAGCTGGATCAGTAAGGACTCAGGCCCCCAGCAGCGCCGGCTCGGCGCTGCGGCCCACGGCCGGCGCCTCGGCGTCGATCACGCGGCCGGCCTGCAGCTTGAACACCGCCACGGCCTCGCGCAGGCGCTGGGCCTGGGTTTCCAGCGAGGCGGCGGACGCGGCGGCCTGCTCGACCAGCGCCGCGTTCTGCTGCGTCACGCTGTCCATCTGCGACACCGCCTGGTTGACCTGCTGGATGCCTTGCGACTGTTCCTCGGACGCGCTGGAGATCTCGTTGATGATGTCCGTCACCCGGCGCACCGAACTCACGATCTCCTGCATGGTGGCGCCGGCGGCCTCCACCTGGTCCGAGCCGACCGACACCTTCTGCACCGAATCGTCGATCAATCCCTTGATTTCCTTGGCGGCGGCGGCGCTGCGCTGGGCCAGCGCGCGCACTTCGCTGGCCACGACCGCGAAGCCCTTGCCCTGCTCGCCGGCGCGCGCGGCTTCCACCGCGGCGTTCAGCGCCAGGATGTTGGTCTGGAAGGCGATGCCGTCGATCACGCCGACGATGTCGGCGATGCGGTTGGAGCTGTCGGCGATGCCGCGCATGGTGCCGACCACGTCGCCCACGGCGCGTCCGCCGCGCGCGGCCACTTCGGAAGCGGCCGTGGCCAGTTCCGAGGCGCTGCGCGAGCTTTCGGCGTTGTTGCGCACGGTGGACGAGAGTTCGTCCATGCTGGCGGCGGTTTCCTCCAGCGACGCGGCCTGCTGCTCGGTGCGCGAGGACAGGTCGATGTTGCCGGCGGCGATCTCGCGCGCGCCGGTATGGATTTCCTCGACGCCCAGGCGCACGGCCGACACGGTGCGCGCCAGGCTGTCCTGCATGCGCTTGACGGTGCCGTACAGGGCGCCGATTTCATTGTTGCCGCGCTGCTCGATGCGGTTGGTCAGGTCGCCCGCGGCGATGCGGTCGAACAGGCGGCCGGCCTCGTGCAGCGGGCGGAACACCGCGCGCGCGAACACCACGTACAGGCCCACCACCAGCACGCCCACCACGGCCAGCAGGCCGATCAGCAGCGCGATGGCGCCGTTGATGCGGGCCGAGGCCTCGCGCGCCACGCGCTGGCCGACTTCGTCGGCGTAATCCAGGTATTTCTGGATGGCGGCGGTGAAATTCAGGCCCAGCGGCGTGACTTTTTCCAGGTTCAGGCGGCCAGCCTCCTGGGCGTTGCCGGCGCGGATGGCGGCGATCATGGGCACGATGGCGTCGCGGTGGTAGACGTCATAGGCCGCCAGCGCGGCGTCGAACAGCGGCTTGCCTTCGGCCGTGGTCTCGGGCGTCTGGCGCGCGGTCTGGATCAGGTCGGCGGCCTCTTTGGTGTAGCGGTCCAGGCGCTGCATGCTGGCCAGGTTGTCGATGCGCTTGCCTTCCATCAGCGCGGTCTGCGCGGCGACCAGCACCAGGCGGGCGCGCAGCAGCTCGCTGGCGGCGCCGTCCACGGCGTTGGCGCGGACCAGGTTGGTTTCCAGCAGGCGTTCGATGGAGTTGCGGTTGGAGGTGAGCTGCTGGTAGACCGCGATGCCGGTCACCAGGAAAAGCGTGAAGAAAACGACTAAAGCGGTCGTCAAGACCGCGCGGATACTTAAATTCTTGAACATGAGGGGGAGGAACTCCGGGGGGTTGCGTAAAGCTTCCCCTATAACGGCGCACTGCAATGAAAAGTTAAATATCTCATTGAGTTACATATCCTCCCCCCCTTCCGGCGCGCCGTTCAGGCCGGCTTCCACCCTTGCGGCACGCGCGGCTTGTCGATCTGCGCGAAATGGCAGATGGCGTCGGCGATGCCGGAGAAGTCGATCCCGCCGAATTCGCCGGCGCGCGCCAGGCTGAACGACTCATGCACGGCCGCGGCGACCGGCATCGGCACCTTGGCGGCGTGCGCGGCGCCGACCACCAGGGACATATCCTTGTGCGCCAGGTCGATGGTGAATCCGGGCGTGGTGTCGCCAACCAGCACCTTGTTGGGGAAGTTCATGCGCAGCTGGCCGTTGGAAGCGGACGTGCCGTAGAGCACCTGCAGGGTCTTGGTGATGTCCAGGCCGAAGCGCTGCGACAGCGCCAGCGCCTCGGCGTTGACCTGGCACAGCGTGACCGCGACGTAGTTGTTGACCAGCTTGGTGCGCCCGCCCGCGCCCACCGGGCCGCAGTGGTAGGTGGTGGTGCCCATGGCGTCGAGCAGCGGCTTGACGCGCTCGAAATCGGCATCGCCGGCGCCCACCATGAAGAGCGATTCGCCGCGGTCGGCATGTTCGGCCAGGCGCCCGACGGGCGCGTCCACCACCGTCATGCCGTGGGCCAGCGCCTGTTCCTGCAGGCGGTCGGTGGCCAGCGGATCGATCGTGCTCATGTCCATCAGCACGCTGCCGCGGGCGGCGTTGGCGAAGATCCCGCCCTCGCCCAGCGCCACCTGCTCGACCTCCTTGGACGAGGGCAGCATCGTGATGATGACCGCGCAGCGCCGCGCCACGTCGGCCACGTCCTTGCCCTGGGCGGCGCCGGCCGCCGCCAGCTCCTCCATGGCCTGCCGGTTGATGTCCAGGACCACGAGCTCGAACCCCGCCTTGCGCAGGTTCAGCGCCATGGACTTGCCCATGCGTCCCAAGCCGATGAAACCGATTTTTTCCATGCCAGTCTCCTCTCTGTCGGCGTTCGAGCGCCGATCGTGTCGCGCGGTTGCTCAATAGCCGATGTAGGCCGTCTTGGTCGAGGTGTAGAAGTCCACGGCGTAGCGGCCCTGTTCGCGCGGGCCGAAGCTCGACGCCTTCACGCCGCCGAAGGGCACGTGGTAGTCCAGGCCGGCGGTGGGCAGGTTCACCATGGTCAGGCCGCTGCGCACGTTCAGCCGGAAGTGGTTGGCGCGCTTGAGCGAGGTGGTGCAGATGCCCGAGGACAGGCCGAAAGCCGTGTCGTTGGCGACCTGCAGCGCCTCGTCGTAGCCCGACACCCGGATCACCGCGGCCACCGGGCCGAAGATCTCCTCCTGGTTGATGCGCATGGCGTTGCTGCTTTCGGTGAACAGGGTCGGACGCAGGAAATGGCCGGCCGTGGCCGCCTCGGCGCGCTTGCCGCCTTCGGCCAGGGTGGCGCCCTCGCTGCGGCCCAGCTCGATGTAGCCCAGGATCTTCTCCAGCTGGGCGGCGTTGATGACCGGGCCGATCTGCGTGCCGGCGGTGCGCGGATCGCCCACCACCAGCCTGCGCATCCTGTCGGTCAGGGCCTGCACGAAGCGGTCGTGGATGCCGTCGGCCACGATCAGCCGGCTGGACGCGGTGCAGCGCTGGCCGGCCGAATAGAAGGCGCCGTTGAGCGCGCACTCCACCGCCACGTCCAGGTCCGCGTCGTCCAGCACCACCAGCGGGTTCTTGCCGCCCATCTCCAGCTGCACCCGCATCATGCGTTCGCTGGCGCCGGCGGCGATCTTGCGGCCGGTGGCCACGCTGCCGGTGAAGCTCACGGCGTCTGCGCCGTCGAGCAGCGCCTGGCCCGCCGCCGCGCCATAGCCGTTGACCAGGTTGGCCACGCCCGCCGGCAGGCCGGCGCGCTCCAGGATGGCGAACAGTTCCCAGGCCGCGCCGGGCGTGTGTTCGGAAGGCTTGAGCACCACCGTGTTGCCGAAGGCCAGGGCCGGCGCGATCTTCCAGGCCGGGATCGCGATGGGAAAATTCCAGGGCGTGATCATGGACACCACGCCCACCGGATGGCGGCTGATCTGCACGCCGATGTCCGGGCGCACGGAGGGCAGGTTTTCGCCGCCGTAGCGCACCGCCTCGCCGGCGAAGAACTGGAGCACCTGTCCGGCGCGCATCACCTCGCCCACCCCGTCGGCCAGGGTCTTGCCGGCCTCGCGCGAGACCAGGGCGCCCAGCTCTTCCTTGCGCGCCAGGATCTCGTTAGCCGCGCGGAACAGGATGTCGCTGCGCAGCTGCGTGCTGCTGCGCTCCCAGGCGGGCGCCGCGTCGCGCGCGGCCTGCACCGCCTGGCGCATCTGCGCCTGGTCGGCGCTGGCGTACAGGCCGATCACGTCCGCGGGGTCCGCCGGGTTGAGGTTCTCGATCGCATCGGGGCCTTCCACCCAGGCGCCGCCGATGTAGTTTGCTTTCTGCGTCACTGTCTGCTCCTAGTTATGGTCTTTGATCGTTTCACGCGTGGCCGCCCTTGCCCTTGCCCAGCACCGCCTCGCGAAAGCGCGACCGGAGATAGGGACCGTCGCGCGGCGGCAGGCTGCCGGGCTCGGGCGCCGAAGACACTTTTAACACCAGGCATTGCAGGCCCGGTTCGCGCAGGGCCGGAATGCGGTCCGACAGCTCCGCCTCGCTGCGCACCGTGGCCGCGTCCGCGATGCCGCAGGCGCGCGCCACGCCGGCGATGTCCACGCCGCGCCCGGAATGCGCCGGCTGCATGCCGGTCTCGCCGTAGTGCTCGTTGTCGATCACGATGATCTTCAGGTTCGAGGGCGCGCGCACCCCTATGGTGGCGAGCGAGCCCAGGCCCATCATCATTTCGCCGTCGCCGACGAAGGCCAGCACCTGCCGGCCGGGCTGCGCCAGCGCCAGGCCGAAGGCCACCATGCAGGCCCCGCCCATCGCGCCCCAGACGTAGAAATTGCGCTCGTCGTCGCCCGCGGCCGACGTGTCGTATGTGGGATTGCCCAGGCTGGCCACCACCAGCGCGTCGCCGCGCCTGTCGAGTATGCGGGCCACCGCCGCCCGCCGGTTCATCGTCGCCGTCGCGTTCATCTGCATGGTCCCGTCCTACTTGCTGAAGTTCTTGATGCCCAGCACGCGCTGGGAAATCACCACGGCCACCGCCCGGTTCGAATTGAACGCGAGCAGGCTGGCCGCCCGCACCGTTTCGGGCGCGTCCTCGCCGCGGTCGACGCGCTGCACGTAGACGCCCGCCGCTTCCAGCGCCGCCACGGCCGACTGGCCCATGGGACATTGCCAGGGATTGAACTCGCCCCATTCGCCGCGCATGGTGACCAGGCACAGCAAGGGCATGCGGCACTCCTGCGTCAACGCCAGCATATTGATGCAGTTGCCCACGCCGCTGGACTGCATCAGCAGCACGCCCTTGGCCCCGCCCAGCCAGGCCCCGCCCAGCATGGCCACGCCTTCTTCTTCGGTGGTGAGCGAAATCGCTTCCACGTCGGGGTCCGCCTCGAACAGCTTGATCAGCCGGCCGTGCCCGGCGTCGGGCACGTACGCCATTTGCGTAATGCCGGCTTCCTTCAAGTTCCGATAAACCAGCTCGGGCCAACTTTCCGCCATGATTGCCTGCCTCCGGTAAGGGATGGGAATTCAGATCTTTGCCTGCAGCTTGCACACGCCGGGCTTGGTCGGCGCATAGGCCTCCTCGCCGGGGATGGTGGCCACTTTCCGGTAGTAGTCCCACTCGCCCTTGGAGGCCGAGGGCGACTTGACCTGCATCAGGTACATGTCGTGGACCATGGCGCCGTCGGCCCGGATATAGCCCTTGGTGAACATGTCGTCGATCTGCATGGACTTCAGCGCGTTCATGACCGCGTCCGAGTCGGTGGTGCCGGCGCGCTCCACCGCCTTCAGGTAGGTGGTGGTGGCGGAATAGTCGCCGGCCTGGAAGGTGGTCGGCATCTTCTTGTTGCGCTCGTGGAAGCGCTTGCTGAACGCGCGCGAGCGTTCGTCGAGATCCCAGTACCAGCCGTCGGTGAGGTACATGCCGGCCGTGGTGTCCAGGCCCAGGCTGTGGATGTCGGTGATGAACACCATCAGGCCGGCCAGGCGCATCTGGTCGCTCACGCCGAATTCCTTGGCCGTCTTGATCGAATTGATCAGGTCGCCGCCGCCGTTGGCCAGGCCCAGCACCTGCGCCTTGGAGGCCTGGGCCTTCATCAGGTAGGACGAGAAATCCGAAGTATTGAGCGGATGGCGGGTGGTGCCGGAAACAGAACCGCCGTTGGCCTGCACCACGTCCATGCTGGCCTTCTCCAGCGAATAGCCGAATGCGTAATCGGCGGTCAGCATGAACCAGCTCTTGCCGCCCTGCGCCACCATGGCCGCCGCCGTGCCGCGGGCCTGCGCCGAGGTCGAATAGGTGTACCGCACCGTGTAGGCGTTGCAGGCCTCCTCGGTCAGGCTGTCGGCGCCCGCGCCGGCGCTGATGAAGACCTTTTTCTTCTCGGCCGCGATGGTGCTGATGGCCAGCGAGGCCGACGAGTTGGAGCCGCCTATCACCAGGTCGACCTTGTCCTGGTCCCACCACTGGCGAGCCCGGTTCGACGCGATGTCGGCGCGGTTCTGGTGGTCGGACGCCAGCACTTCTATCGGCTTGCCCAGCACCTTGCCGCCGAAGTCCGCCACCGCCATGCGGATCGCGTCCAGGCCGCCGACGCCGTCGAAGTCCGAATAAGGACCGCTCATGTCCGTGACGAAGGCGATCTTCACCGTGTCGCCCTGGGCGCTTGCCGCTCCCGTCCCGCAGATGCCGACTACCGCCAACGCGACGGCACCTAACACTTTCGTACTGGTTTCCACGTCTTGTCTCCTTGCTGTGTCGGCCTTGCCGCAGGATCGCCAAAGCCATCTCTGTTTTTAATAATATATTCACCTACGATCTATTTTTTTCATATCGTTTACCCCTAGACCGACATTCGGCGCCGGTTTCCGATCCCTATAATCCGGTATCGCCCGCCCCTCCTGCGCACCATGGATTTACGCCAGATCGAGTGTTTTCTCTGCCTGTACCGCAACGGCGGCATGACGCGCGCCGCCGCCGAGCTGGGCATCGTCCAGTCCGCGCTGAGCACGCAGCTGGCCAAGCTGGAAAAGACCTTGAAGGTTCAGCTGTTCGAACGCTCCAGCCGCGGCGTCACGCCCACGGCCGCGGGGGTGGATCTGTACAAGATGCTGCTGCCGCTGTCGAAGGAAGTGGAAAGCGTGCGCCAGCGCATGCTGGACCTGAGCGGCGGCACGTCGGGATTGATACGGGTGGGCACGGTGCCGTCGCTGGGCGCCAGCATCGTGCCGCGCGCGCTCTCGCTCTACAGCGCCGAGAACCGCGACGTCACGATCCGGCTGACCGAGGCCTATAGCGCGGGACTGGTCGAGCGCCTGGACGCCGGCGAGCTGGACGTGGCCATCGTCAACCTGATCCAGCCGGTGCGCAGCCTGGAGATGCGTCCGCTGGTCAGCGAGGAACTGGTGCTGGTGACCGCCGCCGGCAGCCCGCTGCGCAACGTCGAATTCAAGGACCTGTCGATCGACGCGCTGATCGTGCCGTCGCTGGGTCAGGGCCTGCGCGCCATCATCGATCCGGTGCTGAAGAAACGCGGCGCGGCCGCGCGCCCGCGCCTGGAAATGGACGCGCTGACCCCGACGCTGGAGCTGGTGAAGTCAGGCGCCTGGGCCACCATCCTGCCGGTCAGCGCCATCGCGCACGAACTGGACGCCGGCGCCCTGTCGGTACGCCGCATCCACGCCGACATGCAGCGCCAATTGGTGGTGGTGAATCATCCGCGTCGCCCGCTCAGCCTGGCGGCCCAGCGCTTCGTGGCCGCGCTGGCCGCCGAGGCGCAGGACGCAGTCACGCGCGCGCAGCGGTTCATGAAGTCGTTGAAGCGTGCGTCGTAGGATGGGTGCAGCGCGCGGAGACCCAGGCCAGAACCCAGATCCCCAACGCGCGGAACCCATCAGGCGAGCCAGACGCGGGCATTGCGGAACATGCGCATCCACGGGCTGAACGCGCCGCCGGCGTCGGCCGCGCCCCACTTCTCGGGCGCCCACGACATCATGACGTTGCGGGTCACGCGCTCGGGGTGCGGCATCATGACCGTGAAGCGGCCGTCGGCAGTGGTGACCGCGGTCAGGCCGCCGGGGCTGCCGTTGGGGTTGAACGGATAGGCTTCGGTGGCTTGGCCGCGGTTGTCGATATAGCGCGCGGCGGCCAGCACACGGGCGGCGTCGCCCTGCAGCGAGAAGTCGGCATAGCCCTCGCCGTGGGCCACGGCGACCGGCACGCGCGCGCCTTCCATGCCGGCGAAGAAGATCGACGGCGACTTGGCCACTTCCAGCATGGACAGCCGCGCCTCGTACTTTTCCGACTGGTTGCGCGTGAAGCGCGGCCAGAATTCGGCGCCCGGGATCATGGGCGCCAGCGCGGCCATCATCTGGCAGCCGTTGCACACGCCCAGCGCAAAGGTGTCGGGGCGCGCGAAGTACGCGGCGAACTGATCCGACAGCTTGCTGTTGAAGCGGATGGTGCGCGCCCAGCCTTCGCCGGCGCCCAGCACGTCGCCGTAGCTGAAGCCGCCCACGGCCACCAGGCCCTGCGCCTGCGCCAGGTCCACGCGGCCCGACAGCAGGTCGGTCATGTGCACGTCGATGGCCTCGAAGCCGGCGGTGTCGAAGGCCCAGGCCATTTCCACCTGGCTGTTGCAGCCCTGCTCGCGCAGGATGGCTACGCGCGGGCGCTTGCCGGTGTTGATGAACGGCGCGGCCAGGTCTTCCTGCGGGTCGAAGGCCACGCTGGGGCTCATGCCCGGGTCCTGGGTATCGTTCCAGACGTCCAGTTCGGCCTGGGCGCAGGCCGGGTTGTCGCGGCGCGCCATGATGCGGTAGGAGACTTCGCTCCAGGCGCGGCCGAGGTCGGCGCGCGGCTGGCCCCAGACCTTCTTGCCGTCGCGGTAGAACTCCACTTCGTCGGCGCCGTTCAGGCCACCGATGACGTGCGAGTGGGCCGACAGGCCCGCGCCGCGCAGCACCTGCATGACGGCGTCGCGCTGCGAGGCCGGCACCTGGATCACGGCGCCCGCCTCTTCCGAGAACAGCGCCTTGAGCGTGAGTTCGTCGCGCTGCACCGCCACCTGCTCGGGGCGGATCTTGAAGTCGCCCCAATCCGCCGATTGCGGATCGAAGGTCAGCATGTCCAGGTTAACCGAGATGCCGGTGCGGCCGGCGAAGGCCATTTCCACCAGGGTCGCGAACAGGCCGCCGTCGGAGCGGTCGTGGTAGGACAGGATGGTGCCGGCTTCGGCCAGCGTGCGGATGGTGACGAAGAAGGCGCGCAGGTCCTGCGGCGCGTCGATGTCCGGCACGGTCTCGCCGACCTGGTTATAGACCTGCGCCAGGATCGAGCCGCCCATGCGATGGCGTCCGCGCCCCAGGTCGATCAGGATCAGCACGCTGTCGCCGGCGTCGGTGCGCAGCTGCGGCGTGAGGCTGGCGCGCACGTCGGCCACCGGCGCGAAGGCCGTAACCACCAGCGAAACCGGCGCCACCACCTGGCGCTGCTCGCCGTCCTGCTGCCACGAGGTCTTCATGGACAGCGAATCCTTGCCGACCGGAATCGACAGGCCGGTCGCCTGGCACAGCTCGCTGACGGCGGACACCGTGTCGTACAGCGCCGCGTCCTGGCCGTCCACGCCGCAGGCGGCCATCCAGTTGGCCGACAGCTTGATATCTTCCAGGCGCGCCACGTCGGCGGCGGCCAGGTTGGTCAGGGCCTCGGCCACGGCCATGCGGCCCGAGGCCGGCGCGTCCAGCATGGCGATCGGGGTGCGCTCGCCCATGGACATCGCTTCGCCGCGGAAGCCTTCGTAGTCGGCCAGCGTCACGGCGCAATCGGCCACCGGCACCTGCCAGGGGCCGACCATCTGGTCGCGGCTGGACAGCCCGCCCACGGTGCGGTCGCCGATGGTGATGAGGAAGGTCTTGTTGGCCACGGTGGGGTGGCGCAGCACGCGGTAGGCGGCGTCAGTCAGGTCGATGCCGGCCAGGTCCAGCGGCGCGGACACGCCGGGCAGGCGCGTCACCTCGCGCGTCATGCGCGGCGGCTTGCCCAGGATCACGTCGATCGGCACGTCCACCGGACGCACCTCGGCCTCGCCTTGCGGACGGATCGTGTCCAGGCCGGGCAGGCCTTCGCCGTCGACCACGCGCAGCTGGCGCTCTTCGGTGGCCACGCCCACCACCGCGTACGGGCAGCGTTCGCGGCGCGCGATGGCGTCGAAGCGGTCGAGGTCTTGCGGCAGGATCGACAGGACGTAGCGCTCCTGCGATTCATTGCTCCAGATTTCGGCGGGCGACAGGCCGGATTCTTCCAGCGGCACGCGCTTCAGGTCGAAGATGGCGCCGCGGCCGGCGTCGTTGACCAGCTCGGGGAAGGCGTTGGACAGGCCGCCCGCGCCCACGTCATGGATGGCGATGATGGGGTTCTTGTCGCCCTGCTGCCAGCAGCGGTCGATGACTTCCTGGGCGCGGCGCTCGATCTCGGGGTTGCCGCGCTGCACGGAGTCGAAGTCCAGCTCGGCCGAGTTGCTGCCCATGCTGATGCTGGAGGCGGCGCCGCCGCCCATGCCGATGCGGAAACCCGGGCCGCCCAGCTGGATCAGCAGCGCGCCGGGGGGAATGACTTCCTTGTGCGTCAGGCCGGCGTCGATGCTGCCCAGGCCGCCGGCGATCATGATGGGCTTGTGGTAGCCCCAGCGGGTGCCGCCGGCGGTCTGCTCGAACGAGCGGAAGTAGCCCAGCAGGTTGGGACGGCCGAATTCGTTGTTGAAGGCGGCGCCGCCGATGGGTCCGTCGATCATGATGGACAGCGGCGAGGCGATGCGATCGGGCAGGCCGTGGTGATCGGCTTCCCAGGGCTGCAGCGCGTCGTCGAAGCGCAGGTGCGAGACCGTGAAGCCGGTCAGGCCGGCCTTGGGCTTGGAGCCGCGGCCGGTGGCGCCTTCGTCGCGGATCTCGCCGCCGGCGCCGGTGGAAGCGCCCGGGAACGGCGCGATCGCGGTCGGGTGGTTATGCGTTTCCACCTTCATCAGCGTGTGCACGACGGTGTCGCGGCGGATGTATTTGGCGCCTTCCGCGCCCTCGCCCGTCACGCCCGGCACGCCGGCCTGGAAGCGCTGCGCGGGGCCGCCTTCCATGATGGCGGCGTTGTCGGAATAGGCCACGACCGTGCCGGCCGGCTGCGCCTTGTGCGTGGCGCGGATCATGCCGAACAGCGTGTTGGGCTGCGCCTGGCCGTCGATCACCCACTGGGCGTTGAAGATCTTGTGGCGGCAGTGTTCGCTGTTGGCCTGGGCGAACATCATCAGTTCCACGTCGGTGGGGTCGCGCCCCAGGTCGCCGAAGGACTTGGCCAGGTATTCGATTTCGTCGTCGGACAGGGCCAGGCCGAGCGTGGCGTTGGCCTCGACCAGCGCCTGGGCGCCGCGCGCCTGCACGTCCACCGTGCGCATGGGCTTGCCGGCCAGCGGCTGGAACAGCGCCTGGCCGTCGAAGCTGGCGTCCACCACGGTTTCGGTCATGCGGTCGTGCAGACAGTCGGCGGCGCGCGCCAGCATGGCTTCGTCGAAGGACTTGGCGCCCAGCAGGCCGCGTTCGGGCGTGATCACGTAGCGCACGCCGCGCTCGATGCGGTGCACGGCCGTCAGGCCGCAGTTGTGGGCGATGTCGGTGGCCTTGCTGGCCCACGGCGAAATCGTGCCCAGGCGGGGAATGACCAGCAGCGCCAGGCTCTTGGCCGGCGCCTCGCCCGTGGCCGGCGTGCCGTAGTCCAGCAGTTGGGCAAGCTGGTTCTGTTGCTCGGCCGTGAGCGCGGCGTCGGTGCTGACGAAGTGCTCGTAGCGGGCGGATATGTCGGCCACCGGCAGGCCGGCTTCCTTCAGCTGCGCCAGCAGGCGATCGCGACGGAAAGAGGACAGGACGGAGGAACCAGGCAGATGCTGAACTAGGGACACGATGCGGGCGCCGTATAAGGTAGAAGGAGCAAAAAGCGATTTTACCCGTTTAGGGGGTTTTCCCGGAGCCGCGCTGCAACCGGTCCGTTCAGGCGCCGCCGGCGGCCGAGGTTACAAAAGAATTCCGCCGCCCATGCACGAAGATGGTGCATGGCAATATCCGCGCGCATTTCCTTATGCAGTCCCCGTTTACCTGCCATCCTGGAGGCCTGGCCCGGAAATTTATGCTGCGACGCACCATGTTGCGTCCATCCCGCACCGCGGGAAAACACGAACTATCGCGCCCACGGCGCAACGGTAGGATGCAGCGACCCCACAAATAAAAAGCAAAGCGCCTACCCGCGCGCTGGCCGTTGCCTCATGTCCCGCCCCGAAGCCCCCGCCGAGCCCGTAGAACCGATCATCCCCGCAGAACCCGATCCCGCCGTAAAAGTGCCGCTGGCCATCGAGGACTGGCTGGCCGTGATCCTGCTGGCGGCGCTGGCCATCATCACCTTCCTGAACGTGCTGGTGCGCTATTTCACCGACCAGTCCTTCGCCTGGACCGAAGAAATCTCGGTGTTCCTGCTGATCGTGCTGACCATGGCCGGCGGCAGCATGGCCTTCGTGCGCAACCACCACATCCGCATCGAGATCCTGGCCGACTCGGGTTCGCCGCGCCGCCAGCGCATCATGGCGCTGATCTCCAACGGCTGCGTGCTGGCGTTCTTCCTGCTGCTGACCGTGCTGTCGGTCAAGCTGGTGGCCGACGAATACATCTACGAAGAGACCTCGCCGGCCATCGGCGTGCCGACCTGGTGGTATTCGATCTGGCTGCCCGTCATGGCCGCGGCGATCTCGCTGCGCACCATCGGCATATTGCGCCGCATCGCGCGCGCCCCCGTGGCGGCCGATTCCGCCAGCCGGGGCCAGCCATGATCGCGGGCGTCCTCTTCACCGTCTTCATCGTGCTCATGCTGATCGGCGTGCCGGTCGGCGTGGCGCTGGGCATCGGCGGCACCGTGGCCATCGTGCTGTCCAACCTGGACACGCCCTGGTATGGGCTGTTGACGGTGCCGCAGAACTTCTACGCCGGACTGGCCAAGTATCCGCTGCTGGCCATTCCCATGTTCGTGCTGGTGGGGTCGATCTTCGACCGCTCCGGCGTGGCCAAGCGGCTGGTGGATTTCGCCATCGCCATCGTCGGGCGCGGCCCGGGCATGCTGCCGCTGGTGTCGATCGCGGTGGCCATGTTCCTGGGCGGGATTTCCGGCTCCGGCCCGGCCTGCGCGGCCGCCGTGGGCGCGGTGATGATCACCGCCATGTCGCGCGCCGGCTATCCGGGTTCGTTCTCGGCCTCGGTGGTGGCCGCCGGCGCCGCCACCGACATCCTGATCCCGCCCTCGGTGGCCTTCATCATCTATTCGGTGCTGGTGCCCGGCGCCTCGGTGCCGGCGTTGTTCGCCGCCGGCATGGTGCCCGGCGTCCTGGCCGGCCTGGCGCTGATCATTCCGGCGGTGTGGCTGGCGCGCAAGCACAAGATGGGCGCGCTCGAGGCGCATCTGCCGCGCCCGCCATTCTGGGCCAGCCTGCGCGAGGCCTCGTGGGGCCTGGCCGCGCCGGTGCTGATCCTGGGCGGGATGCGCATGGGCTGGTTCACGCCCACCGAGGCCGCCGTGGTGGCGGTGTTCTACGGGCTGTTCGTGGGCATGTGCATCCACCGCAGCATCAAGCTGCGCGACCTCTTCACCATTTTGCGCGAAGCCGCCGAACTGTCCGCCGTCATCATGCTGGTGGTGACGCTGGCCGGCATCTTCGCGTGGGCCCTGTCCACGCTCAGCATCATCGATCCCGTCACGCACGCCATCGTCAATTCCGGCCTCGGCGAATGGGGCGTGCTGGCGCTGCTGATCCTGCTGCTCATGACCGTGGGCATGTTCCTGGACGGCATCTCCATCTTCCTGATCTTCGTGCCGCTGCTCATGCCGATCGCCAACGCCTACGGCTGGGACCCGGTGTGGTTCGGCGTGATCCTGACGCTGAAGGTGGCGCTGGGCCAGTTCACCCCGCCGCTGGCGGTGAACCTGATGGTTTCCTGCCGCATCGCGCGCGTGCCGATGGAGTCCACGGTGCGCTGGGTGGTGTGGCTGCTGGGCGCGATGTTCCTGGTGCTGGTGGCGGTGCTTGCCTTCCCGCAGCTGGCGCTGTGGCTGCCCCACAAGCTCGGTTATTGAAGCGGCTGACCTGCATTACACAACAACAGACAGACTAGCAAAGAGAGGAGACGCAACATGAAGTTCCGCAACCTGATCGGCGCCGCCCTGTGCGCGGCGGCAGTGGCGGGCATGACGCCCGCGCATGCCCAGAACTACAAGTCCGAATACAAGCTCTCGATCGTCGTGGGCACCACCTTCCCGTGGGGCCAGGGCGCCGAAATCTGGTCCAACCTGGTGCGCGAGCGCACCGAAGGCCGCATCAACATCAAGGTCTACCCGGGCACCTCGCTGGTCCAGGGCGACCAGACCCGCGAATTCACCGCCATCCGCCAGGGCGTGATCGACATGGCGGTGGGCTCCACCATCAACTGGTCACCGCAGGTCAAGCAGCTCAACCTGTTCTCCCTGCCCTTCCTGATGCCCGACTACGCCGCCATCGACTCGCTGGTGCAGGGCGAGGTCGGCAAGCAGATGTTCAAGCTGATCGAGAAGGCCGGCGTGGTGCCGCTGGCCTGGGGCGAGAACGGCTACCGCCAGCTCAGCAACTCCAAGCACGAGATCAAGAAGCCCGAGGACATGAAGGGCATGAAGCTGCGCGTGGTGGGCTCGCCGCTGTATATCGACACCTTCACCGCGCTGGGCGCCAACCCCACCCAGATGAGCTGGGCCGACGCCCAGCCCGCGCTGGCCAGCGGCGCCGTGGACGGCCAGGAAAACCCCCTGTCGATCTACACCGGCTCCAAGCTCTACACCGTGGGCCAGAAGTACCTGACCCTGTGGAACTACGTGGCCGACCCGCTGATCTTCGTGGTCAACCGCGAGGTGTGGAATTCCTGGTCCGAGAAAGACCGCGACATCGTGCGCCAGGCCGCGCTGGACGCCGGCAAGCAGCAGATCGTGATCGCGCGCAAGGGCGTGACGCCCGAGGACCCGTCGCTGCTCAAGGAGATCGAGGGCCACGGCGTCAAGGTCACCTCGCTGTCGCAGGCCGACCATGAAGCCTTCGTCAAGGCCACCAAGCCCGTCTACGACAAGTGGAAAAAGCAGATCGGCGAAGACCTGGTGAACCTGGCCGAAAAGTCCATCGCCAGCCGCAAGAAGTAAGCCCGCAAGAACACAGCAAGCCCCAGGGGAACCGGCGGCGCAAGCCGCCAACCGAGGCAGGGACGCCAGATCCCGCCCGCCAACGGGCGCCGGCCACGAGCCGGCGCCCGTATTTTTTTGAGGCGGCCCCGTTACGCCGGGTAAGAAACTTCCAGGATATCCAGCTCTTCGATGCCGCCGGGCGTGCGCAAGACCACCGTATCGCCTTCCCTGGCCTTGATCAGCGCGCGCGCCACCGGCGAGATCCAGCTGATCTTGCCGGCCAGCGGCTCGGCCTCGTCCACGCCCACGATGGTCACGCGGTGCTCTTCGCCGGCCTTGTCGGAATACAGCACCGTGGCGCCGAAGAAAACCTGGTCGCGGTTGGGCTGGGCGGCCGGGTCGACCACCTCGGCGAAGTCCAGCCGCTTGGTCAGAAAGCGCATGCGGCGGTCGATCTCGCGCAGCCGCTTCTTGCCGTAGAGGTAATCGCCGTTCTCCGAGCGGTCGCCGTTGGACGCAGCCCAGGACACCACCTGCACCACGGCCGGACGCTCCACGTTCATCAGGTGCGTCAGCTCGCCGCGCAGGCGTTCGTAGCCGCCGGGCGTCATGTAGTTCTTGGTGCCGGCCGGCAGCGCCTGGGCCTGCGGCAGATCGTCGTCGTCCTCTTGATCGGATTCTTTAACAAATGCTTTGTTCATGGCGGTTGCGCCGTTGGGCGCGGTCACAGTCGATAGCATGGCGGGCGTGGCGGACGGGCCGCCGCCCGGGTCAGAACCAGTCGTGCCAGACCGGCTTGAGGTCCGGCGGCAGCGCCGGCAGGCGGCCCAGGTCCATCCGGCTTTCCTTGGGGCTGTGGAAGTCCGAGCCGCGCGAGGCGAGAAAGCCGTAGCGGCGCGCCACGTCCGCGTAGTGGCGGGCCTCTTCGACCGTATGGCTGCCGGTGTTGACCTCGATGCCGACGCCGCCCAGTTGCAGGAACTCGTCGAACAGCGCGGCGAACTGCAGCGGCGTGTACTTGTAGCGGCCGGGATGCGCGATCACGGCGCGGCCGCCGGCCCCGCGTATCCAGCCCACGGCTTCGGCCAGCGTGGCCCATTGCATGGGCACGTGGCCGGGACGGTCGTCGCCCAGGTGTTTGTTGAATACGGTCTGCACGTCGGGGCAATAGCCGGCCTCGACCAGGTAGCGCGCGAAGTGCGTGCGGCTGATGAGTTCGGGATTGCCGGCAAACGGCAGCGCGCCTTCGTAGGCGCCCGGCATGCCCATCTCGGCCAGGCGTTCGCCGATGCGCTTGGCGCGTTCGGCGCGGCCGGCGCGGGTCTTGCGCAGGCCTTCGATCAGCGTCTGGTCGGCCGGATCGAAGCGCAGCCCGACGATGTGCACCGTCAGGCCGGCCCAGGTGACCGAGATCTCGACGCCGGTGGCGAATTCCATGTCCAGTTCGCGCGCCGCGGCGGCGGCTTCGGCCAGGCCGCCGACCTCGTCGTGGTCGGTCAGGGCCCAGACGTCCACGCCATTGGCATGCGCGCGCTGCGCCACGTCGCGCGGCGCGAGCGCGCCATCCGAGACGGTGGAATGGCAATGCAGGTCGATATTCAGGGTGCGCGCGTTCATGGGGCTATTGTAGAGAAGCCCCGCCAGCGTGGATAGCGCCGTGTCCGTCCCTGGTTTGGCAGGGCGCTAACCCAGCAGGAACGCGGCCACCGGTTCGACCTGCTCGTCGGCCATCAGCGTGGGCGCGTGGCCCACGCCGGCCACTTCGTGCGCCTGCGCGCGCGGATTACGCGCCAGCATTTCTTCGACCGTGGCGCGGGTCAGCAGATCCGATTGCTCGCCGCGCACGATGAGGATGGGGCAGGCCACGGTGTCATAGGCGCGCCACAGGATCTGCTCGCCGGCGGCCAGTTCCTGCGGCGTCTGCGCGGCCAGGGCCTGGGCCAGCGCCAGGTCGTAGTGCTTGACCCATTTGCCGCCCTGTTCGGGGTACAGATAGCGTCCCAGCTCGGCCCATTGCGCGTCGGTATGCGGGCCGAACGTCGTGGAGTTGGCGCGCATGGCGGCCACGGCCGCGTCGAACGACTCGAATTCGGCCGGCTCGCCCACATACTGGCCGATACGCGCCAGCGCGCCGGTCTCCAGCCGCGGGCCGACGTCGTTGAGCACCAGCTTGTCCAGCCGCACGCCTTCGGACGGCGGCAGCATGCCCGCATGCGGGCGCATCGCCAGCATGGCCTGCGCGTATACCGCGGCGCCCGACAGCGCCAGGCCTATCAGCCCGCCCATGGAGGTGCCCAGCCAGGCCAGGCGCGCCGGGCGCAGGCGGGCCAGCAGGGTCACCATGTCGGAGACGTACTGCGGCACGGTGTAGAAAGCGGGGTTGCTCAGCCAGTCCGAACGCCCCCGGCCCACCACGTCCGGGCAGACCACCCGGTAACGGTCGGCCAGGCGGCGGGCCAGCGTGTCGAAATCCCGGCCGCTGCGGGTCAGGCCGTGCACGCAGACCAGCACCTCGTCGTTGGCCGGATCGCCCCATTCCCAATAGGCCATGCGATGCAGCCCGGCCGGGCTGGCGCAGGTGACGAATTCCAAACGGGGTTCCAGGCGGGCGTCCTGCATCGATGCACTCCACGAGTCTGCGCGCGCCGGCACGGTGCGCCAGGCCGGTATCTTATAGGATGGCGCCGAACTCGGACCGCGGCCCTGGACTATCGGAGCGCGCATCGCTACGATCACGCCATCCGGATCGACGCCCCACCCGCCGGGCGGAAGGTGAATTAGCCTATCGGCGCGATTCAACATTTAAATTGGAGTTGCCCGCCGTTTCGCGCCAAAGTACGCAGCCTCGAGCATTGCCAGATCAGTCTTCCCAAATTGATATGGAGTCCGTATGCAGCAAAGCAGTCCCGCCTCCCCGCTGACCACCGATGAGCAGGCCGTCAGCCTCCCCCCTCCCCAAGCCCCCAAAGTATTGCAGGACGTCCTGGCCCGCGCCGACGTCCAGATCAACGGTACGCGCCCCTGGGACATCCGCGTCCACGACAAGCACATGTACGACCGCGTGTTCGCAAGCTGGTCGCTGGGCCTGGGCGAGTCCTACATGGACGGCGAATGGGACTGCGACCAGCTCGACGAGCTCTTCACCCGCCTGCTGCGCGCCGACGTGGGATCGGCGGCGCTGGGCCTGGCGCGCCTCAAGCTGATCGCCGAACACCTGCGCCACAAGCTCTTCAACCTGCAGTCCAAGAGCCGCGCGTTCGAGGTCGGCAAACAGCACTACGACGCCGGCAACGACGTGTTCGAAGCCATGCTGGACAGCCGCATGATCTATTCCTGCGCCTACTGGGAACATGCCGAGACCCTGGAACAGGCCCAGGAAGCCAAGCTGGACATGATCTGCCGCAAGCTGCAGCTCAAGCCGGGCGAAACCCTGCTCGACATCGGCTGCGGCTGGGGCGGGCTGGCCAAGTTCGCGGCCGAGCGCTACGGCGTCAAGGTCACCGGCGTGACCGTCTCCAAGGAACAGCTGGCGCTGGCGCAGCAGCGCGTGCAGGGCCTGCCGGTGCAACTGCTGCTGCAGGACTACCGCGACCTGCAAGGCAGCTTCGACAAGGTCGTGTCGGTCGGCATGTTCGAGCACGTCGGCCCCAAGAACTACGACACCTACTTCACCCACGTGCAGCGCCTGATGGCGCCCGGCGGCGCCTTCCTGCTGCACACCATCGGCATCGCCGCCACCAGCCAGAGCACCGATCCCTGGATCGACCGCTACGTCTTCCCCAACGGCAAGCTGCCCTCGGCGCGCGAAATCGCCACGGCGGTGGAAGGCCGTTTCATCATCGAGGACTGGCACAACTTCGGCGCCGACTACGACCGCACGCTGATGGCCTGGTGGGATAACTTCGAACGCGCCTGGCCCACGCTGGAAGCGCGCTACGGCAAGCGCTTCTACCGCATGTGGAAGTACTACCTGATGTGCTGCGCGGGCTTTTTCCGCTCGCGCGAGGGCCAGCTCTGGCAAGTGATGCTGACCCACCCGCAGCGCCAGGACATGTACCGCTCGCTGCGCTGACCTTCGCTACGCGGCCTGCCCCGCGTCCGCGCGGATCAGGTCCGCCGCGCGTTCGGCGATCATGATGGTCGGCGAATTGGTGTTGCCGGACGTGATCAGCGGCATCACCGACGCGTCCGCAATGCGCAGCCCCTCCAGCCCATGCACGCGCAGCCGCGCGTCGACCACCGCGCCGGCGTCGGCGTCGCGGCCCATGGCGCAGGTGCCCACCGGATGGAAAATCGTGGTGCCGATCTTGCCTGCCGCTTCGCGCAGCTGGGCTTCGTTCTCGTACGCCGGCCCCGGCAGCCATTCCTGCGGTCGGTAGCGCTGCAGCGCCGGCGCCGCGGCGATCCGGCGCACCAGGCGGATGGAATCCGCCGCCACCCGCAGGTCTTCCTCGGTGCTCAGGTAGTTGGGCGCGATCACCGGCGCCAGGCCCGCGCCTTGCGGGCCCTGCGCATGCACGCTGCCGCGCGAGGTGGGCCGCAGGTTGCAGACGCTGGCGGTGAAGGCGTCGAATCCGTGCAGCGGCTCGCCGAAGGCGCCCAAAGACAGGGGCTGCACGTGGAACTCGACGTTGGCGCGGGCCTGGCCCGGGTCCGATTTGGCGAAGGCGCCCAGCTGCGACGGCGCCATGCTCATCGGGCCGCTGCGGTTGACCAGGTATTCCAGGCCGATGCCCGCCCTGCCCCACCAGGTGGAGGCGATGCGGTTCAAGGTCTTGACGCCGTCGACCTTGAGGATGACGCGCAGTTGCAGATGGTCCTGCAGGTTTTCACCCACCCCGGGCAGGGCGTGGCGCAGCGCGATGCCGCTTTCGCGCAGCCGCGCCGGCTCGCCCACGCCCGAGAATTCGAGCAGCTGCGGCGTGTTGATGGCGCCGGCCGCCAGCACCACTTCGCGGCGCGCGCGCATCGTCGCGCCGGTCTCGCCGCGCTTGAGCTGCACGCCCACGCAGCGCTTGCCTTCGAACACCAGCTGCTCGACCAGCGCGCCGGTTTCCACCCGCAGGTTCGGGCGCTGGCGCACCGGCCGCAGAAAGGCCTTGGCCGTGTTCCAGCGCCAGCCGCGGCGCTGGTTCACTTCGAAGTAGCCGCTGCCGAAATTGTCGCCGCGGTTGAAGTCCGCCACGCGCGGGATGCCTTCCTGCTCCGCCGCCTCGGCGAAAGCCTCCAGGATGTCCCAGCGCAGCCGCTGCGGCTCCACCCGCCATTCGCCGCCCGCGCCGTGGAACTCGTCTGCGCCGCGGTGGTGGTCTTCGCTGCGCTTGAAGACCGGCAGCACCTGGTCCCAGCTCCAGGCCGGATCGCCCGACAGCGCGGCCCAGTTTTCGTAGTCCTCGCGCTGGCCGCGCATGTAGATCATGCCGTTGATCGACGAGCAGCCGCCCAGCACGCGGCCGCGCGGGTAGATCAGCGCACGGCCGCCCAGGCCGGGCTCGGCCACGGTGCGGTACATCCAGTCGGTGCGCGGATTGCCGATGCAATGCAGATAGCCCACCGGAATGTGAATCCAGTGGTAGTTGTCGCGCCCGCCGGCCTCCAGCAGCAGCACCTGCACGGACGGATCGCGGCTGAGCCGGTTGGCCAGCACGCAGCCGGCCGAACCCGCGCCCACGATGATGTAGTCGTATGTCTCCATAAGCGCTTCTTATTTTCATGCCCGGGCGGATGCCGGACTTTGCCATGACTCTGGCGCAGTGCTGCGCGCCTGTCCAATGAATTGTTGAAAAACGCTTTATAAGCGTCTTTAATAAAGCTCGACTTCCCCACCCCCATCCAGCCATGGATCTCAAGCATATCCGCAGCTTCGCCGCCGTGGCCCGCGCCGGCAACCTGACGCGCGCGGCCGAGCAGCTGCACCTGACCCAGCCCGCGCTCAGCCTGCAGCTCAAGAATTTCCAGGAATCGCTGGACCTGGCGCTGTTCGCGCGCACCGCCCAGGGGCTGGCGCCGAACGCCGACGGCCGCGCGCTGCTGCCGGCGGCGCAGCGGGTGCTGGACGCGCTGGACGATTTCGAGCGCGCCATCGGCGCGCTGCGCGACACCGTGCAGGGCGAGCTGCGGATCGGCACCATCCTGGACCCGGAATTCCTGCGGCTGGGCGCCACGCTGCAGCACCTGGTCGAGCACTATCCCAAGATCCGTCCCACGCTGCGCCACGGCATGTCCGGCTCGGTGGGCAGGCTGGTGCGCGCGGGCGAGCTGGACGTGGGTTTCTTCCTGGGCGCGCCGGGCGACGCCGCCGCGGGGCTGGAGGCGCTGCCGCTGGCTTCGTTCACGTATAGCGTGGTCGCGCCCAAAGGCTGGGGCGCGCAGGTGGCCGGCCGCGGCTGGGCCGAGATCGCCGCGCTTCCGTGGATCTGGACGCCCCCGGATTCCGTGCACCACCGCCTGCTGGCCGCGCAGTTCGAAGCCCTGGGCATCGCGCCCAACGCGGTGGCCGAGGTCGACCAGGAAGCCTCGATGCTGGACCTGGTGCGTTCGGGCGTCGGCCTGTCGCTGGCCCGCGATTCCATCGCGCTGCGCGAATCCCAGGCCAACGGCGTGCTGCTGATCAAGGGCCTGTCGATCCAGGCAGAACTGTCCTTCATCACCCAGGCCTCGCGGCGCGCCGACCCCTTGGTGGACGCCGCCTTCGCCGCCGTGCGCGCCGCCTTCGGCTGACGGCGCGCCCCGCGCCAAACAGGTGCGGCGCGCACAACACTATGCACCGCAATGAAGCAGCCCGCCGCACGCGCGGACGCGCCGGCCGCGCGCGCCCCCGCGCGCGCCGGCAGGCATGGACTTTGCTTTGAATCCTGGCAGGCGGGCCGCAAGCCCGCCGCACACGACAATTCGAGCAACACCGGCAAAGGCGCCCTCGACCGCAAGGTCCAGGGCGCTTTTCGTCTTTTCGGAACCGGGGATTTCCCATGAACGTATCGGCAGCAAGCGATTCCCTGCAAACCCTCGTCATCGTCGGCAACGGCATGGTGGGCCACCACTGCGTCGAACAGCTGATCGCGCTGGGCGCGCTGGAACGCTACCGCATCCACGTCTTCGGCGACGAGCCGCGCCGCGCCTACGACCGCGTGCACCTGTCCGAGTACCTGAACGGGCGCGACGCCGAATCGATGGCGCTGGGCGCGGCCGGGCTTTACGAACACCCGGGCGTCACGCTGCACCTGGGCACGCCGGTGCTGGAGATAGACCGGCGCCAGCGCGAGGTCGTCACCGCCGCGGGCCGCTACGCCTACGACAAGCTGGTGCTGGCCACCGGCTCCCATCCTTTCGTGCCGCCGATAGCCGGCGCCGAGGGCGCTTCGCGCCTGGTCTACCGCACGCTCGACGACCTGGACCAGATCCGCCAGGCCGCCGACGGCGCGCGCCGCGGCGTGGTGGTGGGCGGCGGACTGCTGGGCCTGGAGGCGGCCAACGCGCTGAAATCCCTGGGCCTGCAGGCGCACGTGGTCGAATTCGCGCCGCGCCTGATGCCGGTGCAGCTCGACGAGCAAGGCGGCGCGGCGCTGCGCGCCCGCATCGAGGCGCTGGGCGTGGGCGTGCACCTGTCGCGCGCCACGCAGGACATCCGGCCCGGCACGCAGTACCGCTACCGCATGCGCTTCGCCGAAGGCGCGCCGCTGGAGACCGACCTGATCGTGTTCTCCGCCGGCATCCGGCCGCAGGTCACGCTGGCGCGCAAGGCCGGGCTCACGCTGGCCGAGCGCGGCGGGATCGCGATCGACGACTTCTGCCGCAGCAGCGACGAACACATCTACGCCATCGGCGAATGCGCGGCCTGGAACGGCAGCGTGTACGGCCTGGTGGCGCCGGGCTACCAGATGGCGCGCACCGCCGCCGCCGCGCTGTGCGGCGGGGCCGCGCAGCCCTTCGCCGGCGCCGACATGTCGACGCGGCTCAAGCTGCTGGGCGTGGACGTCGGCTCCATCGGCGACGCCCACGGCGCCACGCCGGGCGCGCGCAGCTACCGCTATATCGACGAGGCCGGCGCCGGCTACCGCCGCCTGGTGGTCTCGGGCGACGGCAAGCGCGTGCTGGGCGCGGTGCTGGTGGGCGACAACAGCTATTACGACACCCTGCTGCAATACGTGCAGAACGGCATCGCCCCGCCGGCCGACCCGGCCAGCCTGATCCTGCCGCGCGGCGAGGCGGCGCCGCTGCTGGGCTCGGACGCCCTGCCCGATTCGGCCACGGTCTGTTCCTGCCACAACGTCAGCAAGGGCGCCGTCCGCCAGGCCATCGACGGCGGCTGCGCCGACCTGGGCGCGGTCAAGGCCTGCACCCGGGCGGCCTCGGGCTGCGGCGGCTGCGCCGGCCTGCTCAAGCAGGTGGTGGAACACGAACTGGCCGCGCGCGGCGTGGCGGTGGACAAAAGCCTGTGCGAACACTTCGCCTACACGCGCCAGGAGCTCTACGCCATCGTGCGGGTCGGCGGCATCGAGAGCTTCGAACAACTGCTGGCCAGCCACGGACGCGGCCGGCTGGGCTGCGAAATCTGCAAGCCCGCCGTCGCCTCCATCCTGGCGTCGTGCTGGAACCGGCCCATCCAGGACCCGGCCCTGGTGCCGCTGCAGGACACCAACGACACCTTCATGGCCAATATGCAGAAGAACGGCACCTACTCCATCGTGCCGCGCATCGCCGCCGGCGAGATCACGCCCGACGGCCTGATCGCCATCGGCGCCGTCGCCAAGAAATACGGGCTGTACACCAAGATCACCGGCGGACAGCGCATCGACCTGTTCGGCGCGCAGCTGCACGAACTGCCCGCCATCTGGGGCGAACTGATCGCCGCCGGCTTCGAGACCGGCCACGCCTACGGCAAATCGACGCGCACGGTGAAGTCCTGCGTGGGCAGCACCTGGTGCCGCTACGGCGTGCAGGACAGCGTGCGCATGGCGCTGGACATCGAGCACCGCTACAAGGGCCTGCGCGCGCCGCACAAGCTCAAGTTCGCGGTCTCCGGCTGTACCCGCGAATGCGCCGAGGCGCAGAGCAAGGACATCGGCGTCATCGCCACGGAGAAGGGCTGGAACCTCTACGTCTGCGGCAACGGCGGCATGCGCCCGCGCCATGCCGAGCTGTTCGCCACCGACCTGGACGACGCCATGCTGATCCGCGTCATCGACCGGCTGCTGATGTTCTATATCCGCACGGCCGACAAGCTGCAGCGCACCGCCGCCTGGCGCGAGTCGCTGGAGGGCGGGCTGGACTACCTGAAGCAGGTGGTGCTGGAAGACAGCCTGGGCCTGTGCGCCGAGCTGGAAGCGCAGATGCAGCTGGTGGTGGACCGCTATGAATGCGAATGGGCCAACGCGCTGAACGATCCGCAAAAGCTCAAGCGCTTCCGCACCTTCGTCAACGACGACGCCGCCGACCCCGACATCCGCTTCGTGCAGGAGCGCGGCCAGCCGCGGCCCGCCCCCGCCCGCGTCATCCCCATCGCCGAGGAGATTGCCTGATGGACGCCCTGGTCAACGAACCCCAAGCCTGGCGCCCGGTGTGCCGCCGCCAGGACCTGGTGCCCCACTCCGGCGTGGTGGCGCTGGTCGACGGCGTGCAGATCGCGCTCTTCTACGTGCCGCAGGCCGCCGAGGGCGAGATCTACGCCATCGAGAACCGCGACCCGCGCTCCGGCGCCAACGTCATCGGCCGCGGCATCGTCGGCCACCTGGACGGCGAGCTGGTGGTCGCCTCGCCGCTCTACAAGCAGCATTTCCGGCTGGCCGACGGCAGCTGCGTGCAATACCCCGAACAGCGGCTGCGCGCCTGGCGCGCGCGCCTGAACGCCGACACGGTCGAGATAGGCTGACCTCACGGCAGATTCTCGCGGAATATCACCTGGCTGCGCGCCATTTCCACGCCGTTCATCGCGCTGCGCTTGTCGCGCAGGTTGGAGAAGATCCGCACGCAGCTCATCAGCGCCTCCATCGGGCTTTGCGTGATGACCGCGTCCATGGTGCCGTCTATCAGCAGCGAGCGGGTGTCGGGCGTGAGGCCGTGGCCGATGAACACCACCCGGTGCTGCAGGCCGGCCTCCTTCAACGCGCGCGCCACGCCGTCCGAGGCGCCGCCGATGTTGTAGATGCCGGCCAGCTGCGGATACTGCTCCAGCAGCTGGCGCGTCTGCTCGTAGTTGCGCTGAGCGTCGTCGTAGCCCTCGCGCAGGTCGACCACCTGCATGGCCTGGAACTGTTCCGCATACAGCTGCAGAAAGCCGCCCTCGCGCTCCTCGTGCGCGCGGTAATGGCGCGAGCCCGCGATCAGCGCCACGTGCGCCGCGCGCGAGCCGATGAAGCGCGCGATCAGGTAGCCCGCGGTGCGCCCTGCCGCGCGGTTGTCCAGCCCCACGTAGGCGGCGCGCGCGCAGTTGGCGATGTCGGAAATCAGCGTCACCGTCGCCACGCCCTGCTGCGCCAGCGCGTCGACCGCCTCGCGCACCACCGGATGCTCCAGCGCCATGAACGCGATGCCGTCGGCGCGCCGGCCGTGCCTGGCCAGCGCCTGGGCCAGCGCGTCGGGGTTGAAGCTCTCGACGTATTCGACCTGGCACTTGGCGTTCAGCGGCGCGAAGTGCTCGTGCGCGTAGCTGACGGTGTCGCCCAGCATGCGCAGATAGCGGTTGCTGCCGCGCGGCAGCAGGAACACCAGGCGCATGGGCTCGGGCGCGGCGGCCGCGAGGATTTCCTGTTCGGGCAGGTAGTCCAGCTCGATGGCGGCGCGAAAGACTTTCTGCGCGGTGCTGGCGCGCACGCCGGGGCGGCGGTTCAGCACCCGATCGGCCGTGGCGGTGGAGACGCCGGCTCGCGCGGCCACGTCGGCCAGGCGCGCCAGCCTGCGTTCGGAAGGTTTTCTATTCACATCAAAAACCATCATTAAAGAAGTTTGACGATGATAGCGCCTATTCACTATTGTCCAGTCTGCCGCATGGGATTGGCACTTTTGTGGCGCATCAAAAAACATCATAACCACGATTATGGAGACAACCATGAAGCTGATGACCCGCCGCAGTGCCTTGCGCCGCCTGGGCGCCGTTCCCGCCCTGGCCCTGGCCAGCGGTTTCCCGATGATCGCGCGCGCCGCCGACTACACGCTGAAGTACGGCAACAACCTGCCCGTCACCCATCCGCTGAACATCCGCGCCCAGGAAGCGGCCGAACGCATCCTCAAGGAAAGCAACGGCCGGGTGGACATCAAGATCTTCCCCAACAACCAGCTGGGCGGCGACACCGACATGCTGGCGCAGGTGCGCTCGGGCGGCATCGATTTCTTCACGCCGTCGGCGCTGGTCATCGCCACGCTGGTGCCGGTGGCGGCGATCAACGCCGTGGGCTTCGCTTTCAAGGACTACGACCAGGTCTGGAACGCCATGGACGGCGCGCTGGGCGCGCACGTGCGCGCCGCCATCGCGCAGCGCCGCCTCTACGCCTTCGAGAAGATGTGGGACAACGGCTTTCGCCAGACCACCAGCAGCAAGGCGCCGGTGCAGACCGCCGCCGACATGGACGGCCTCAAGATCCGCGTGCCGGTGAGCTCGCTGCCCATCTCCATGTTCAAGGGCCTGGGCGCCGCGCCGGCCAGCCTGCAGTTCAGCGAAGTCTATTCCTCGCTGCAGACCAAGGTGGTCGACGCCCAGGAAAACCCGCTGCCCATCATCCAGGTCGCCAAGCTGTACGAAGTGCAGAAGTACTGCTCGCTCACCAACCACATCTGGGACGGCTACTGGTTCATCGCCAACGGCCGCATGTGGGAAGGCCTGCCGCAGGACCTCAAGACGGTCGTCGCCCGCGGCATCAACGAGGCCGGCCTGGCGCAGCGCGAGGACATCAAGAAGCTCAACGCCTCGGTGCAGTCCGACCTGGAAGCCAAGGGCCTGCTGTTCAACCAGCCCTCGGCAGACAGCTTCCGCCAGCAGCTGCGCAACGCCGGTTTCTACAAGGAATGGCAGGGCCGCTTCGGCAACGAGGCCTGGACCCTGCTGGAGCAGGCCGTCGGCAAACTGGCCTGAGGTCGCGCCATGTCCTCCCTGTCCGCTCCCCACGCCGCGCCGCCCCTGCTGCCGGCCCATCCCCTGCGCCGGGCCGCCGGCGCAATAGACAGCCTGCTGGGCTGCGTGGTCGAACACGCGGCGGCGGCCATCGTGCTGGTCGAGATCGCGGTGCTGTTCGCCGGCGTGGTCGCGCGCTACGCCCTGCACAGCCCGCTGGTCTGGTCCGACGAACTGGCGTCCATCCTGTTCCTGTGGCTGTCCATGCTGGGCGCGGTCGTGGCGCTGCGGCGCGGCGAACACATGCGCATGACGGCCTTCGTCAACAACGTCGGCCCCGCGCGCCGCGCGCAGCTGGAAACGGCGGCGCTGGCGGCCTCGCTGGCCTTCCTGGCGCTGATCCTGGCCCCGGCCATCGAGTACGCGCACGAAGAACACTTCATCGTCACGCCGGCGCTTGAACTAAGCAACGCCTGGCGCGCCGCCGCCATTCCGGTCGGCATGGGGCTGATGGCCATCGTGGCGCTGCTGCGCCTGGCGCGCACCCAGACCCTGCCGCAGATGCTGGCGGCGCTGGCCGGCGCGGCGGCCGTGGTGGGGCTGTTCTGGCTGGCCCAGCCGCTCTTCTCCACGCTGGGCAAGCTGAACCTGGTGATCTTCTTCGTGGGCATCGTCGCGGCCACGGTGTTCGCCGGCGTGCCCATCGCGTTCTCGTTCGCGCTGGCCACCTTCTCCTACCTGGCGCTGACCACCAACACCCCCATGCTGGTGATGGTGGGCCGCCTGGACGAAGGCATGTCGCACCTGATGCTGCTGGCGGTGCCGCTGTTCATCTTCCTGGGCTCGCTGATCGAGATGACCGGCATGGCGCGCGCCATGATCCAGTTCCTGGCCAGCCTGCTGGGCCACGTCCGCGGCGGCCTTTCATACGTGCTGATCGGCGCCATGTACCTGGTGTCGGGCATCTCCGGCTCCAAGATCGCCGACATGGCCGCCATCGCCCCGGTGCTGTTTCCCGAGATGCAGAAGCGCGGCGCCAAGCCGGGCGACCTGGTGGCGCTGCTGTCGGCCACCGGCGCGCAGACCGAAACCATTCCGCCCTCCATCGTGCTCATCACCATCGGTTCGGTCACCGGCGTGTCGATCGCGGCGCTGTTCACCGGCGGCCTGCTGCCGGCGGTGGTGCTGGGCCTGGCGCTGTGCTCGGTGGTCTGGTGGCGCTACCGCAAGGAAGACCTGAGCCTGGCCCAGCGCTTCACCTTGCGCGAAATCGGCCGCTATTTCGTGATCGCCCTGCCCGCGGTGGCCCTGCCCTTCGTGATCCGCGCGGCCGTGGTCGAAGGCGTGGCCACCGCCACCGAGGTCTCCACCATCGGCATCGTCTATTCCGTGGTCATCGGCCTGCTGGTCTACCGCCGCTTCGACTGGGCCCGCCTCAAGCCCATGCTGATCGAGACCGCCTCGCTGTCCGGCGCCATCATGCTGATCGTGGGCTGCGCCACCGCCATGGCCTGGGCGCTGACGCAATCGGGATTCTCCGGCGACCTGGCGCGCCTGATGGCCGACATGCCCGGCGGCTCGTACGGCTTCCTGGCCGTGTCCATCGTGGCCTTCATCATCCTGGGCAGCGTGCTCGAAGGCATACCGGCCATCGTGCTGTTCGGCCCGCTGCTGTTCCCGATCGCGCAGCAGGCCGGCGTGCACGAGGTGCACTACGCCATGGTCGTGATCTTCGCGATGGGCATCGGCCTGTTCGCGCCGCCGTTCGGCGTGGGCTACTACGGCGCCTGCGCCATCAGCCGGGTCGATCCCAACGAAGGCATCGGGCCGATCTGGGGCTACGTCGCCGCGCTGCTCGTCGGCCTGGTGATCGTGGCGGCCTTCCCCTGGTTCTCCATCGGTTTCCTGTAAGTCTCCCGCGGGGCCGCGGCCCCGCGCTTTCCAACCCTCAAAGCTGCAAAGTCCGATCATGAGTCGATTCCTGGGCGAAATCCGCCAACTCGGTTACGTGGTGCACGATATCGAAGCCGCCATGGACTACTGGAGCGCCACGCTGGGCGTGGGCCCCTGGTACTACAACCCGCGCGTGCCCATCGTGAACTACCGCTACGACGGCGCCAGCCATGAGCCGCACAACTCGGTGGCGCTGGCCAACTCCGGCTACGTGCAGGTCGAGCTGATCCAGACCCGCAACGACGTGCCCTCCATGTACCGCGACTTCCTGCAGGCCGGCCGCACCGGCCTGCAGCACGTGGCCTACTGGACCGAGGACTACGACGCCGATCTCGAACGCCTGCTGGCGCAGGGCTTCAAGCCCAAGATGAGCGGCGAAGTCGGCGAGAAAGGACGCTTCATCTATTTCGATACCGAGTACCACCCCGGCACCGTGATCGAGCTGTCCGAAGTGGCCGGCCCCAAGGGCCGCCTGTTCGACCTGATCCGCGACAGCGCGCGCGACTGGGACGGCAAGGACCCCGTGCGTCCCTTCCCCGACCTGAACCGACTCTGAAGCGCCCGCCCATCGCCCTATGAACTCCCAATCGTTTACCGCCACCTACCTGATCGAAACCCCGCTGGACCCCGCCCGGGTGGCCGAGGTCATGGCCGGCGAGCAGTCCTGCGGCACCTTCACGCGGGTGCAGGGCGAAACCGACGAACTGCGCGCCCGCGCCCGCGCGCGCATCGAATCCCTGGAGGAACTGGAGACCGTCAGCGCCCCCAGCCTGCCCAACGCCTGGCTGGCGCGCCAGCCGGGCGGCATGCCGGCGCGCTACCGGCGCGCGCGGGTGCGCATCGCCTTTCCGGTCGCCAACGTCGGCGCCAACCTGCCCACGCTGGCGGCCACCGTCGGCGGCAATCTGTACGACCTGGGCGAAGCCACCGGCCTGCGCCTGGAAAGCCTGGAACTGCCCGCCAACTACCGCGCCCAGTTCGACATGCCCCGGGCCGGCATCGCCGGCACGCGCGCCCTGACCGGCGTGGCCAGCGGGCCGCTGGTGGGCACCATCATCAAGCCCAACGTCGGCCTCTCGCCCGAGCAGACCGCGCATCTGGTGGCGCAGCTGTGCGCCGCCGGCGTGGACTTCATCAAGGACGACGAGGTCTGCGCCAACCCGGCCCATGCCCCGCTGGCGCAGCGCGTGGCCGCCGTGATGGCCGTGGTGCGCGCGCACCGCGAACGCACCGGCCGCCAGGTCATGGTGGCGTTCAACATCAGCGACGAAACCGACGCCATGCGCCGCCACGCCGAGCTGATCGAACGCGAGCAAGGCAGCTGCGCCATGGTCAGCCTGAACCACTGCGGCTACTCCGCCGTCCAGACCCTGCGCCGCAGCACGCCGCTGGCGCTGCACGGCCACCGCAACGGCTACGGCGCGCTGTCGCGCCACCCCATGCTGGGCGTGGGATTCCAGGCCTACCAGACGCTGTGGCGGCTGGCGGGCGTGGACCACATGCACGTGCACGGCCTGCAGGGCAAGTTCTCGCAGGACGACCAGGAAGTAGTGGACGCCGCGCGCGACTGCCTGGCTGCGCTGACCTTCGGCATCGACGACGCGGTGATGCCGGCGTTCTCGTCCGGCCAGTGGGCCGGCACCGTGCCCGCCACCTGGTCGGCGGTGCGCAGCGACGACCTGCTGTTCATGTCGGGCGGCGGCATCCTGGCCCACCCGGACGGCCCCGCCGCCGGCGTGCAGAGCATCCGCCAGGCCTGGCAGGCCGCGCGCGAAGGACAGGCCCTGCAGGACTACGCGCGCCAGGCGCCCGAACTGCAACGGGCGCTGGACTTCTTCGGAAACCGCGCATGACCCGCGACCAGCGCGGCCCCGCGCCGCCGCGTGTGGGCTGGTACGGAGACGACTTCACCGGCGCCACCGACACGCTGGCCGAAGTCTCGCGCGCCGGCCTGCGCAGCCTGCTGTTCCTGGGCGTGCCGACGCCGCAGCAACTGAGCCGCGCCGGCGCGCTGGACGCCATCGGCATCGCGGGCGCGGCCCGCGCCATGCCGCCAGCCGAAATGCAGGACGAGCTCGACGCCGTGGGCCGCTTCATGGCCGGGCGCGGCGTGCGCGTGCTGCACTACAAGTGTTGCTCCACGTTCGACAGCGCGCCGCACGTCGGCAATATCGCCGCCGCCATCCAGGCGCTGCGCCGCCACATGCCCAACCCGCTGGTGCCCATCGTGGGCGGGCAGCCCAGCATCGGGCGCTATTGCAGCTTCGCGCAGCTCTTCGCCCGCGCCGGCGGCGCCCCCGCGATCCACCGCATCGACCGCCACCCGGTCATGCGCGCGCACCCGGTCACGCCCATGCACGAAGCCGACCTGCGGCTGCATCTCGCGGCGCAAGGCCTGCGCGAGATCCGGTCGGTGCCGCACACCGACTACCCGCGCCTGCGCCGGCCGGCCGACGCGCCCGTGCTGGAAGACTGGATCGACGGCGTCGTCGAATCCGCCGACGGCCCCCTGCTGCTGGACCTGATCGACGACGAGCAGCTCCCGGTGATCGGCCGCCTCATCTGGCGCGCGGCCGCCTGCCTGCCGCTGCTGGCGGTCGGCCCCAGCAGCGTGCAGCAGGCGCTGGCCCGCGCCATGCCGGGCGGCCGCGCCGCCGCCGTCGACGCACCGCTGGCGCCGGCCTCGGGGCCGGTGCTGGTGGTGGCGGGCAGCCTGTCGCCGGTCACCGCGCAGCAGATCGCCGCGTGCCGGCGCTATGCGCGCCAGCCGCTCTCCGTGCAACGGCTGCTCTCGGACCCCGGCTACGCCGCCGCGCAGTCGCGCGAAGCCGTCGCCGCGCTGGTCCAGGGCCGCAACGTGCTGGTCCATACCGACCGGCCCGAGCAGGCCCCCAGCGCCGCCCACACGGCGGCCACCGCCCGCGCCACCGCGCAGCTTGCCGCCGCCATCGTGCAGGGCAGCGCGCAGGCGGGCCGACGGCTGGGCCGCGTCGGCATCGCCGGCGGCGACACCTCCAGCCAGGCCACCCTCGCCCTCGGCCTGTGGGGCCTGGCGTTTCGCTGCGTGCTGGCGCCCGGCGTCACGGTCAGCGTCGCGCGCAGCGACGACCCGCGCATCGACGGCATGGAGCTGATGCTCAAGGGCGGCCAGATGGGCGGCGACCTGCTGTTCGACGAACTGGCGCAGGGGCTGGCCTGACGCCGTACGCCGCGCTCGCGGGTTATGCTGCGCCGTTGCGCCCGCCCGTCGGCGCCCAGATCCAGGAGACTCCCCGCATGAACCGGCTGCTGCGCGCCTCGGCCATGGCCGCATTCACGCTGTGCGTATCCGCCGCGGCCGCCGCGCCGGCCACCCGCGCCGAATGGAGCGGCGCCGCGGCGCGCCAGCTGCAACGCCACCTGACCATGCCCAAGGAAGCGGACGGCCTGCCCGGCCCGCTCAGCCTGAAACTGCGCCTAACCATCCTGCCCGACGGCGGGATAGACAAGATCGAAGTGGCCGCCAGCTCCGGCCATGCGGCAGTGGACCGCGCCGCAGCCGCCATGGTCCGGCGCGCCGGGCCGCTGCCCGCCTTCGCCGCCGACATGACCGGCGACAGGGAAATCCTGATGCTGCCGCTGCGCTTCGAACCGGAAGCGCCGCAAGAGAATCCGCCGGCCGCCGCCGCGCACCGCTACGCCGACCCGGCGCGTGGCTACGGCGTGACCGTGCCCGCCCCCTACCGCATCCTGCCCAGCGGCAGGACGGCGGAATTCGACCTGCTGGTCAGGGTGGGCGATGCCAGCGGAGAGCGGTGCACCATCGGTTTCAACACCGCGCGCAAGGCGCTGACGGCCCATCCCGGCCGCGAGGCGCCGCTGTCGGCAGCCGCCCGGCTGGCCGCGGACGAAACCCTCGAAGCCGCGCAGGGCCGCGAACTGCAGGAACGCCGGACATTCGAATCGGCCGGCGCGCACGGCGTCGAATACGTGGCGCCGGCCGCGGACGCGGCGCTGCTGCGCTACACCGCCCTGCTCGACACGCCGGCCCTGCGCGTGGCGCTGGCCTGCACCGCCACGCGCGCGGCCATGCCGGCCGCCCTGGCCGACTTCCGCCGCATCCGGGACGGGATCAGCCTGGGATCGCCGGACGCGCCTTGAACCTAGCGCCCATGCCAGTAGCGCCGCCCGCGCTGGCGCTGCGTCCACACCTCCAGCCCGTCCGGCGTTGAACTCGCTATCACCGCCCCGTCGCGGTCGCTGCGCCAGAACGCCGCGCCGGCGCGCATCCAGCGCCGCTCCACCGCGCGCGCCGGATGTCCGAAGCGGTTCAAGTGGCCGGCCTGCGCGATCGCGTGGCCCGCGCCGCTGGCCTGCACCAGTTCGCGTCCCGAGGACGAGGCCGAGCCATGATGCGGGGCCAGCACCACGTCCGCGCGCCCGAGACCGTTGGCGGCCAGCGCGCGTTCCTGCGCCGTGCCCACGTCGCCGGTCAGCAACAGCGTATGGCTGGCCCCTTCGATGCGCAGCACGCAGCTTTCGGCATTGGGGTTTTGCGCCGCGCCGGCGCCCGCGCGCGGCGGATGCAGGAACGTAAAACGCACGCCGTCGGCCTCCCAGCCCAGCCCGCTGCGGCAACGCTGCGCCTGGCGCGGCGCCGCCGGCACGCCGGCCCGCGGCCACAGCCGGGCGTCGCGCCGCAGGAACGCCTCCAGGTCGAAGGACGCGTAGCTGCGCGCCGCCGGCACGGCCGCCAGCACCGCGCGCAAGCCGCCCACGTGGTCCATGTGGGCGTGCGACAGCACCAGCACGTCGAGCCGGCGGATCGCGCGCGCCTGCAGGAACGGCGCGACTACGCGCTCGCCGGCGTCGCTGCCGCCGTAGTGGCGCGGCCCGGCGTCGAACAGCAGCGTCTGGCTGGCCGTCTCCACCACGACGGCGCCGCCCTGTCCCACGTCCAGCGCGCTCATGCGCCAGTGGCCGGGCTCGGGCCTGTCGGGACGCCAGCACAGCAGCGGCAGCATGCACAGCCATCCCAGCCGCCGCCCCGGCCAGCCAGGCGCCTGCAGCGCCCAGGCCATGCCCGCCACCGCCAGCGCCAGCCACGGCCACGGGGCCGCTCCCACCGCCACGCTGGACCACTCGGCCGCGGCCACCCAGCCGACCGGCGCCATGGTCGCGTCGAACGCCGCCAGCCCCGCGCGTCCGGCCAGCGCGGCCAGGGCCTGGGCGCCCGGCAGCGCCGACAGCGCCGCGCACAGCAAGGCTAGCGGCGTCACCACGAAGGTCACCACCGGGATCGCCACCGCGTTGGCCAGCGGCGATCCCACGGACACCTGATGCACCAGATAGGCCAGCAGCGGCGTGAGCCCCACGGTGATCGTCAACTGCAGGCGCGCCGCCTGCGCCAGCCGCGCCGTCCATCGCGCCCGCCAGCCCGCCTGCGCATCGCGCGGCGCCTGGGCGACCCGCAGCAGCACGGCCACCGCCCCGAACGACAGCCAGAAGCCCGGCGCCATCGGCGCCCACGGGTCCAGCGCGGCCACCAACGCGGCCGCGCCGGCCAGCACCCGGTCGGCCGACAGCGGCAGCCGCGACACCGAAGCCACCAGGGCCACGGACAGCATGAAGAAAGTGCGCCGCGCCGGCACGCCCCAGCCCGCCAGCAGGCAATACAGCAGCGCGACCGCCGCGGCGGCCGCGCCGCCGGCCACGCGCGCCGGCGCGTACTCCGCCAGCCCCACGCCGCGCCATCGTCCCCGCCGCCACAGCGCCGCCGCCAGCAGGCCCGCCAGCCCCGCGATCGAGGTGACGTGCATACCGCTGATGGACACCAGATGGGTAATGCCGCTGCGGCTGAACACCTGCCAGTCCTCGCGCGCCACGCCGGCCTGGTCGCCGATCGCCAGCGCGATCAGCACCGGCGCATAGCGGTGCGCTCCCAACGCGGCGCGCAGCCCCTGCCGCACGTGATGGCGCGCCCGCTCCAGCGCCACGCCGGCCGTCGCCCAGGGCCGGTCCGCCAGCAGCCGCGGCCGCCCGCGCACCTTGCCCAGCGCCCGCACGCCGCGCGCGAACAAACGCCCCTCGGCATCCGGCCCCGCCGGATTCAGCGCCCCATGCGGACGCCGCAGCACCAGCGCCATGCGCCACACCTGCCCCGGCGCCAGCGCCGGCAGCCCGCCCGCCGGCGCCGGCCAGCTCACCAGGATGCGCGACGGAATCCCCGCCGCCGCCGGCTCGGCCAGCTCCGCCAGGAAGCGCAGTTCCTTGTCATCGCCGTCGGGCAACCCGGCCACTCGCAGCACCACGCGCGATACCGCGTTTTGGTGCACCTGCGCCAGTTCATCGTCGAGCCGCCGTTGCGCCTGCACGCCGGCATTGAGCAGCCCCACGCACAGCCCCAGGGCCGCGGCCGCGCAGTTGCGTGGGCCCGCAAGGCGCAAGCGGAGCCCGGCAAACAGCGCCAACGCGGCGCCGGCGGCCAGCAGCCAGGCCGCGCCGGCCCCGGGCAGGCGCGGCAGAACCTGCACCAGCCCCGAGCCGGCGACCAATGCGATGCAGAAAATGCGGCCCGTGATATGCGCCTCCCGAAACGGGACAGCGTAGGCGGCCGCGATGGCCCTGCGGCGTCGCGCGTGGCGGTTTTGGCCGCCCCGGCCCGCCGCAACTCAGCCCTTCACCGGATTGCCGGCATACGCGCCGACCACGTCGATGAACCGCCTGAGCAGCGCCGACTTGTTGTCCGCGCGCCAGACCAGTTCCCAGTGCTGCACCACGTCCAGGTCCGGCAGTTCCATGAAGGCGACCGAATCCGGCGCGGCGCGCGTGGCGGAGTCGGGCAGCACGGTGCAGCCCATGCCGGCGGCGACCAGGGTGAGCATGGAGGCCACGTCCACGCCCTGGCCCTGCACCGCGGCCCGCGGCACGAAACCGGCCTTGAAGAAGCAGTGGATCAGCTTGTCGTGCCAGACCGGCGCGGCGTTGCGCGGCAGCCAGATGAAGTCCACCGCGTTGAGGTCGCGCAGCGAGGCGGGCGGGCCGCCTTCCCATCGCCAGTCGGCGGGATAGGCCAGCAGCATTTTCTCGGAATAGATGGGGATGCCCTCGAACGCGGGGTCGTCCCGCGGGCGGAACAGGGTGAAGCCGGCGTCCAGCCTGCCGGTGGGCAGCCACTCGAGCTGGGTGTCGGACAGCAGGTGGCTCAGCGTCAACGAGACGCCCGGCGCCTCGTGGCGGAAGATGCGCAGCACTTCGGTCAGCAGCGGACGCAGGGTCAGCATGACCGGCAAGGCGATGGACAGGTGGCCGATTTCGCCGCGTCCCACGCGCTGGGCGCGTTCGACGGTGGCCGCGGCGTCGCCCAGCAGCCGGTTGGCGTCCACCAATAGCTGCTTGCCGACTTCGGTCAGGCGCACGCCGCGGGCGCTGCGCTCGAATACGGTCGCGCCCAGTTCTTCCTCCAGCGCCTGGATCTGCCGGGTCAGCGCGGGCTGGGCGATGTAGACGGCCTGGGCCGCCAGGCTGATGCTGCCGTGCTGTGCAACCGCAACGAAGTAGCGCAACTGCCGCAGATCCATGGTTATACCTTTACGGCATGGGGAACATAGGTAACAAGCATTTTACGGCATGGCCTGCGCTTCCTACCATCCAGCGGTGTCCATGCTTTCCATCAAGAGTATCCATGCCCATGCCACAGAAAATCCCGCAGTTGCTGCCCTCGGAGATCGATGCCTACCGGAAAATCCGGCGCGACCTCCATGCCCATCCCGAACTGGGTTTCGAAGAACACCGGACGGCCGAAGTGGTCTGTGCGGAGCTGCGCCGGCTGTCCATCGAACACCGCACGGGAGTCGGCGGCACCGGCGTGGTCGGCATGATCCAGGGACGCGGAACGGCCAGCGGGCGCGCGATCGGACTGCGCGCCGACATGGACGCGCTGCCCATGGATGAATGCACGCGGCTGGACTACGCCTCGCGTCACGCAGGCAGAATGCACGCCTGCGGCCATGACGGGCACGTCGCCATGCTGTTGGCCGCCGCCGCTTATCTGCAGCGCACGCGGGCCTTCGACGGCGTGGTCTATCTGATTTTTCAACCTGCGGAGGAGGGATTGAATGGGGGATTGGAGATGGTCAGGGATGGCCTGTTCGAGCGGTTTCCGATGCAGGAGGTCTATGCCCTGCACAACTGGCCCGCGCTTGCGCTGGGATCGGTGTCGGTTCCGGTCGGGCCGGCCATGGCCGCGTCCGACCGCATCACCATCCGGATCAAGGGCAAGGGCGGCCACGGCGGCCTGGCGCCGCAGCGCGCGCTGGACCCCATCCTGATGGCGGGCCACGTCATCGTGGCGGCGCACTCCATCGTCAGCCGCAACCTGGACCCGCTGGAGGCCGGCGTGCTCAGCCTGTGCGGCATCGCCGGCGGCAGCCTGGCGGGCTTCAACGTGATCCCGGACGAGGTGGTGCTGACCGGCACCGCGCGCTCGCTTCAGCCCGAAGTGCGCAGCATCATCGAGACGCGGTTGCGGGCCACGGTCGAGCACGTGGTGCAGGGCCTGGGCGGCACGGCGACGCTGGAATACGAGCCCAACGTGCCGGCGACCGTCAACACCGAAGCCCAGGCCCTGCTGGCGCGGCGGGCGGCGGCCGACGTCGTGGGCGAGGACAACGTGGTGCGCCGTCCGCTGCCCAGCCTGGGCGGGGAGGATTTTTCCTTCATGCTGCAGCAACGCCCGGGCGCCTACATCCATCTGGGCACGGGAGACCCGGACCATCGCCACGGACTGCACAACTCGAATTTCGATTTCAACGACGCCGCGCTCCCCATCGGGGCCGCGGTCCTATCCCGTATCGCTGAACTGGGACTGCCGCTGCATAACAACGCATAGGCGGCGGCCGGGAGGAGACAGACTATGAAACAGACGAAAAAAGCGGCCCCTCGATGGCTGCAACTGACCGCCGCCATTCTGGGCAATGCGCTGGAATGGTATGACTTCGGCGTGTTCGCCGCGCTGGCCTTCATCATCGCCAAGGTGTTCTTCCCCGCCGCGGGCGAACACACCGCGCTGCTGCTGACCCTGGCGACTTTCGGCGTGGGCTTCGTGACCCGGCCCATCGGCGGGATCGCCATCGGCATCTATGCCGACCGGCGTGGGCGCAAGGCCGCGCTGCAACTGATCATCGCGCTGATGACGGTGTCGCTGCTCATCATGGTGTTCACGCCCTCTTACGCCACCATCGGCATCGCCGCGCCCATCCTGATCGTGATCGCGCGCCTGATGCAGGGCATCGCCACCGGCGGGGAATTCGCCTCGTCCACGGCCTACCTGGTGGAGGCGGCGCCGCCGGGCAAGAAAGGCGTGTACGGCGCCTGGCAGATGTTCGGCCAGAACCTCGCCAACCTGGCCGGCGCGGCCACCGGCTTCCTGCTGACCTCGCTGTTCACCGAAGAGCAGCTGATCGAAGGCATGTGGCGCGTGCCGTTCGTGATCGGCCTGCTGATCGCGCCGCTGGGCTGGTGGATACGGCGCTACCTGGACGAGCCCGAGGAATCCGAACTCGCCATGCGCAAGGGCGAGAAAGTCAGCCTGGCCGCGATGTTCAACCGCTACCCGCGCTCGATCGCCGCCACGCTGTGCCTGACCACCTGCGCCACCGCGTCGGTCTACACCTTCATCATCTACCTGCCGACCTTCGTCACGCGCCAGTTCAACTTCGCCCTGCACGACGCCTTCACGGCGCAGTCCATCGGGCTGCTGGCCCTGATCGTCGCGATTCCGCTGGCCGGGGCGCTGTCCGACCGCTACGGGCGCAGGCCCGTGATGCTGGCGTTCCTGCTGCCCTACGCCCTGTTGATGTACCCGCTGTTTTCCTGGGTGCAGTCGGCGCCCACGCTGGCCAACCTGACCGTCGCCTTCACCGCGCTCAGCATTCTGCTCGGCGGATTCCTGGGGCCGTTCGCGACCGCGCTGGGCGAGCAGTTCCCGACCAATGTGCGCTCGGCGGGGCTGGCGGTCTGCTACAACATCGCGGTGATGGTGTTCGGCGGCTTCGGACAGTTCATCGTCACCTGGCTGATCCAGACCACCGGCGTGACGCTCGCGCCCGTCTTCTACAGCCTGGCCGGCGGCGTGGTCGGGGTGATCGGCTGCATGCTGAGCCAGCCTTCCCGCCACGCTGCGCCGGGCCAGCCGGTGCTGCGCGACAGGCTGGCCTGATAACATACGGCGCATCAACCCGGGGAGTCTGCGTCGACGGGCCGCGCCAGGCCCGCCACGCGCGGCGCCCCGTCCAACCCGATCCAGATGCCAGACCGCTCCCCCACCCTCGCCGCCCAGGCCCGGCTGTCGCACGACCTGCTCCAGGCCGTGCGCCGCGATGCGCCGCTGGTGCAGTGCCTGACCAATTTCGTTTCCATGAACTATGCCGCCAACGCGCTGCTGGCCATCGGCGCTTCGCCCGCCATGGTGCACGCCGCCGAAGAGGCGCCGGAATTCGCCCGCCTTAGCGGCGCGGTGGTGATCAATATCGGCACGCTGTCGGCGCCCTGGCTGGACAGCATGCTGCTGACCGCCGGGTCGGCCGGCCGCGCCGGCACGCCCTGGGTGCTGGACCCGGTGGCGCATCACGCCACCGCCTTCCGCCGCGACGCGGTGGCGCGGCTGCTGGACCTGCGCCCCGCCGTCATCCGCGGCAACGCCTCGGAAATCATCGCGCTGGCCGGCGGCCAGAGCGCCGGCAAGGGCGTGGATGCGCGCGACGCCGTCGCGCAAGCGGAGGAATCGGCGCGCGCCCTCGCCGCCGCCCGCCAGACGGTGGTGGCCGTCACCGGCGAAACCGATTACGTCACGGACGGCAGCCGCGCGCTGCGCATTACCGGCGGCTCGCCCTGGATGCCGCGCGTCACGGCCACGGGCTGCGCGCTGACGGCGGTGGTCGGCGCGTTCGCGGCGGTGTCGCGGGACGATCCGTACGCCGCCGCGGTGGCGGCCCTGTCATGCTTCGGCGTCGCCGGCGCCAGCGCGCACGACCAGGCGCAAGGCCCCGGATCGTACGCATGGCGCTTCCTGGACGCGCTGGCGGCCCTGGATGCCGCCAGCCTGGTCCGGGCTTCGCCGCTGCGCGCCTAGGGCCTGTTCACACTAAAAGGAGCCATGCACAGGCCCTAGCTTCACATCCGGTACTGCAGGCTCAGCATCGCGTTGCGCGGCGCGCCCGGCATGTTCAGGTTCGGGCTGGTCCCGTGCGCCGACACGATATAGCCGGCGTCGAACAGGTTGTACACGTTCAGCTGCACCGCATACGGCCCCTTGCGCCACCATGCGGCGACGTCGGCGGTCACATAGCCGGGCAGCCTGACGGTGTTGCCCGGGTTCGCGTAGCGCGCGCCCACCAGGTTCAGGCCCGCGCCGGCGCCGAAGCCGTCTCCCAGGTCCTTGGTGACCCAGATGTTGCCGGCATGGCGCGGCGTCAGCGTGGCGCGCTTGCCTTCCACGTTCCTGCCGGCGTCCTTGGCGATCGATTCGGTGACGCGGGCATCCAGGTAGGCATAGCCCATCATCGCGCGCCAACCGTCGCCCAGGTCGCCCGACAGCGTCCATTCGGCGCCGTCGGTGCGTTGCGTTCCGACCGGCACCAGCGAGTTGGTGACCGGATCGTTGACCTTGATGTCGGTGCGCTCCAGGCGGAAGATGGACACCGTGGTCGACAGCTTGCCGTCCAGGAAGTCGTACTTGGCGCCGATTTCGTAGTTGGTGGTTTTCTCGGGCGCCAGGTCGGCGTTGCTCGCGGCCAGCGAGAACGCTTCGCCGGAAGGCTGGTACGACTGGCTCCACGAAACGTAATACGACTGCATGGCGTCGGGCTGGTACACCAGGCCCAGGCGCGGACTCCAGTTGGAATCGGTGCGCGACAGCCTGGCGCCGCTGCGGCGGTCCTCGGTCTTCTGCTCGAAGCGGTCATGGCGCACGCCACCCAGCATCTTCCAATGCTCGCCCAGCGACACCATGTCCTGGACGTACAGGCCCAGGGTATTGAAACGGCCCAGGTTGTCGGCGCTGGGCCGTCCCCCCACCTGCATGGGCAGCGTGGGCAGCACCGGGTCGAACAGGTCGACCGTGGCCACGTTGTTGGCCGAATAGTTCACCAGGTCCTTGTTCTGCTGCCCGACCTCCACGCCGTACAGGATCTCGTGCGAGACCGAACCCCATTGCGCGCGCTGCGTCAGCTCGGTCTGGTTGGTCCAGCCGTGCTCCTCGCGCCGCACGTTCGAACGGTTCAGCGTCACGGTTTGCGCGGCCTCGTTCACCACGCCCGGCAGCGTGTTGTTGCGGTCCAGCGTGTAGTGGTAGTAGCGGGTGGCGTTGCGCAGCGACCAGGTGCCGTTGAAGCGGTGGTTCAGCGTGCCGGCGTAGGACTGCACGCGCGCCTGCGTGTAGTCCACGTCGCGCGCGTTCTCGGCGCCGTAGTAGGTGGACGGGTCCACGTCCACCGGCCGGCCGCGATAGGCGGGAATGCCGAAGTCCGTGACGCGGCGGTCTTCCAGGAACTCGGTCTGGATCAGGAAGGTCGTGTCCTCGCCCAGGCGCAGCATGGCCGACGGCGCGATGGCCTTGCGGTCCAGGAACTGCTTGTCGCGGTAGCTGTCGCCCTTCTCGACCGCGCCGGTCAGCCGCCACGCCATGCTGCCGCTCTCGGTCGCGCGACCCAGGTCCAGCTCCAGGCGGCGGTCGTTCCATGAACCGTAGCTCAGGCCCAGCTGGGTGATGTCCTCGCCGGGCTTCTTGGTGATGCGGTTGATCAGGCCGCCGGAGGACCCCCGGCCGTACAGCACCGCGGCCGGGCCCTTGATGACGTCGACGCGCTCGACGTTGGAAAGATCGCGGTAGTACAGCGCGTCGTCCCGGAAGCCGTCGACGTACTGGTCGGCGATGGCGGTGAAGCCGCGGATCGACACCTGGTCGCGCTGCCCGTCGCCCGACGAAAAGCTGACCCCCGGCACGTTCTTCAGCGCGTCCTGCAAGGAATTGGCGTGCTGGTCGCGCATGACCTGCGCGGGCACCACGTTGACGGTCTGCGGGATGTCGCGCAGGGGCGCATCGATCTTGGTGGCGCTGGACGAGTCCGGCGGGTTATAGCTCTGCGACGTATCGTCTATGCCGTAGACGCTGACGGCGGGCAAGGTGGCGGCAGAGGTTTCGCTCTGGGTCTGGGCCAGGCCGGACAGCGGCGCAATGGCGAGCAATGCTGCGGAGATCGAGCGAGTGGGATGCATGACCGTGCTGCGTTATCGGGTTGGGGATAAAACGGTCCGGCATTATTCTGCAAATGCGAATCTGTCGCAATATTTTTATTATTTGCTCATGGATCTGTGGTTCCGCATACAAGTTGTGGCCTATTCCCCCTGCGGCTGGCGGTAGTAGACGCAGATGCGCCTGCCGCCGATTTCATGCACCTCGATGGGTAATTCATACAGTTCGCTGAGCACCTCGGCCCGCACCAGCTCGGACGGCGCGCCCTGGCAGGCGATGCGGCCCGCCCGCATGGCGACGATGCGGTCGGCGTAGGTGGAGGCGAAGTTGATGTCGTGCAGCACCAGCACCACGGTCTTGCCCAGTTCGTCGGCCGCCCGGCGCAAGGTGCCCATCATGGCGACGGCATGCTTCATGTCCAGGCTGTTGAGCGGCTCGTCCAGCAGGACGTAGCGCGTGTCCTGGCACAGCACCATGGCGACGAAGGCGCGCTGGCGCTGGCCGCCGGACATTTCGTCCAGGTAGCGCCCGGCCAGCGGCTCCAGGTTCAGGTAGGCGATGGCCCGGTCGATGTGTTCCTTGTCGGCCAGCGTCAGGCGCCCGCCGCTGTGCGGATAGCGGCCGAACGCCACCAGGTCCCTCACCGTCAGCCGCAGCGGCAGATGGTTGTCCTGGCGCAGGATGGACAGGCGGCGGGCCAGTTCACGGCTGTCGGCGCGGGTCACGTCCAGGCCATCGACCGACACCGAGCCCGCGGACATCGGCAGCAGCCGGCTGACCATGGAAAGCAGCGTCGACTTGCCGGCCCCGTTGGGGCCGATGATGGCGGTCACGCCGCCGGCCGGCAGCGACAGGGACACGCCGTCGACCACCACGCTGTCGCCGTAATGCTTGCTGACTTGCTGGATCTCTATCATCGGCGCCCCCTGCGCAGGATCAGGACGAGGAACATCACGCCGCCCACGAATTCAATGACCACGCTGACCGTGGTGTTCAACTTCAGCACGCGCTCGAGCAGCGTCTGGCCGCCGACCAGGAAAATCACGCTCAGCAGCGTCGCGGCGGGAATGGTATGGCGGTGCCGGTCCGAGCCCATGGCCTGGTAGGCCAGGTTGCTGACCAGCAGCCCGAAGAAGGTCACCGGGCCGACCAGCGCGGTGGACACCGACACCAGCACGGCGATGGCCGCCAGCGTCTGCAGCAGCGTGCGGCGGTAGTCCACGCCCAGGTTGACGGCGATCTCGCGGCCCAGCGCCAGCACGTCGTAGCGGCGCCGCATGCGCCAGACCAGCAGCGAGGCGGCGCACACGGCGGCCAGCGCGATCGGCAGCAGGCCCACGCGCACGCTGTTGAAGCTGGCGAACATGCGGTCCTGCAGCACCAGGAATTCGTTGGGGTCGATCAGCCGCACCACGAAACTGGACAGGCTGCGAAACAGCAGCCCGAAGATGATGCCCACCAGCATCATCAGGTGCAGGCTGCGCACGCCGTCGGCGAACAGCCAGCGAAACAGCAGGCAGGCGAACGCCGTCATCGCGCCCACCTCCAGCAGGAAGGCGGCCACGGGATGCTCGATGCTGGCTGCCGCCTGCCCGAAGCCGAACACCACCACCGCCTGGATCAGCAGGTACAGGGCGTCGAAGCCCATGATGGCCGGCGTCAGGATGCGGTTGTGCGTGATGGTCTGGAACAGCACTGACGACAGCGCCACGGCATAGGCCACCAGCAGCATGGCCGCCAGCTTGGCCCCGCGAAACGGAATCACGAACGACCACTGCCCGTTGGCGCCCAGGGTCATGAAGGCGGCCACGCAGGCCAGCGCGGCGATGCCGAGCAGGCCCAGCCGCCAGGTTTGCGCGCGCATCGCCGGCGCCCGGATGACGGTCTCAGCCAAGGCGGTTCCTCCGCACGCGCAGCAGGCCGAGGAACAGGATGCTGCCCAGCACCCCGACCACCGTGCCGATGGGAATCTCGTACGGGTGGATCACCAGCCGGCCGATGATGTCGCAGGCCAGCACGAAGATGCCGCCCAGCGCGGCCACCCACGGAATGGAGCGGCGCATGTTGTCACCCAGCAGCAGGCTGACGGCGTTGGGCACGATCAGGCCCAGAAAGGGAATGGCGCCGGCCGTCACCACCACCACGGCGGAAATCGCCGACACGATGAGCAGGCCCGCCAGCGTCAGGCGCGCGTGGTTCAGGCCCAGGTTCGAGGCGAACTCGCGGCCCATGCCGGCCACCGTGTAGCGGTCGGCCGCCGCATAGGCGGCGCCGGCCAGCGCGAAGCCTATCCACAGCAGCTCGTAGCGCCCGCGCAGCACGCCGGAGAAATCGCCGGTGGTCCAGGCATGCAGCGATTGCAGCAGGTCGTAGCGGTAGGCGACGAAGGTGGTCGCCGCCTGGATCACGCCGCCCAGGATCAGCCCGATCAGCGGCACGATGAACGGCGTGCGCAGCGGCACGCGGCGCAGCAGCGCCAGGAACAGCAGGGTTCCGGCCAGGGCGAAGCCCGTGGCCGTGAGCATCTTGCCGATCACCGGCGTGTCCGGCGCCAGCAGCGTGATGACCAGTATCCCCAGCGTGGCGGATTCGACGGTGCCGGCGGTCGAAGGTTCGACATAGCGGTTGCGCACCAGCATCTGCATAATCAGGCCGGCCACCGCCAGCGACATGCCGGCCAGCAGCAGCGCCAGCGTGCGCGGCACCCGGCTGACCAGCAACAGGCGCCAGGCGCGCTGGGCGTCGTCATCGCTCCATAACGCGCCCCAGGACCACTGGCCCGCGCCCAGGCTGATGCTGGCCGCGCACAGCAGCAACAGCAACGCCATCACCGCCGCCAGACCGCCCCAACCGCGCATCGACCGCCGCCAACCCACCTGCCCGACTCCTGCTCCCGACATGCGGCGCTACTTGGCCGCCGCCAGCGCGCCCGCGATTTCGTCGACGCTCTGCTGCATGGCCGTCAGGCCGGCGCTGCCCATCAGATACCAGTTGTAGCCGTTCAGGTACACCACGCGCTTGTGCTTCCAGGCCTTGGTCTGGCGCACCAGCTCGTTGTCCAGCATGCGCTGGGCCGACACGCCTTCGCGGCCGATGGCGGCGTCGCGGTCGATCACGAACAGCCAGTCCGGATCGGTCTGCGCGATGAACTCGAAGGAAATGGCCTGGCCGTGGTTGGACACGCTCAGGCCGGTGGTGGCCGGCTTGATGCCGAAGGCGTCGTGGATCACGCCGAAGCGCGAGCCGGGGCCGTAGGCGCTCATCTTGCCGCCCGTGGTCAGCACGATCAGCGCCGTGCCCGCGCCGCCGGCCCGCTCGCGCAGGGCCGAGATCGACGCGTTCAAGGCGTCGAGCTTGCCGCGCGCGACGTCCTCCTTGCCGTAGATGGCCGCCAGCGTGTGCGTGTTGCGCGTGATGCTGCCGACCAAATCCTTGGCGTCGACGGTCAGGTCGACGGTGGGCGCCAGCCTGGCCAGTTCGTCGTACTTGGGCGCGGAGCGGCCCGCCACGAAGATCACCTGCGGCGCGGCCGCGTGGATCACCTCGTAGTTGGGCTCGAACATCGTGCCTACCTTGAGGTAGCGTTTGTCGGCGTACTGCGCGAGCTGCGGCGGCAGCTTGGCCACGCTGGGCAGGCCCGCGACTTCCACGCCCAGCGCGTTCAGGGTGTCCAGCACCGCCAGGTCCATCACCACCGTCTTGGACGGATTGGCCGGCACCGCGGTCTCGCCGCGCGCGTGCTTGACCGGCACCGTGGCCTGCGCCGCGCACACGGCGGCCGTGGCGCCCAGCGCCAGCGCGGTTGCGGCGCGGGCCAGCCAGTGGCGGGCGCGGCCCGTTCGTATCTGCTTTTTCATGCGTACCTCTTCATGTGGCGGGCGCCACGCGCCCTGCTGTCTCAGAACTTCACGCCCATGCCCAGCCAGTAGCGGCGGCCGTCCTCGACATAGCCGTAGTCGTCGTAGGCGACCTGCTTGTCGAACAGGTTGTAGATGCCGGCGTACACCGACACGGTCTTGTTGAGCTGGTAGGAACCGCCCAGGTCCACGAAGGTGTAGGACGGCGCCACCAGCGACGACGAGGACGGGCCGGTGATGGGCTGGCTTTCCTTGCCGCGGTAGTTCAGCCGCGCCCAGGCCTGCAGCGCGTCCGACGGCTGCCAGTTCACCGTGGTGGTGAACAGGTGCTTGGGCAGCTGGTTCAGCGGCTGGCCCTGGTACTGGCCCGACTTCTGCTCCGACTTGGTGTAGGTGTAGCTGCTGGTCATCGACCAGGCCTGCGACAGCGCGAACTGCATGCTGGCTTCCACGCCGCGCGAGTTGGCCTTGTCCACGTTCATGTAGGTGGTGGGGTCCGAGCCGAACTGGTTGGGACCGTCGGTGCACTGGGTGGCCGGGCACGCGACGCGGGTGATCTTGTCCTTGAAGTCGTTGTTGAACAGCGTCAGGCCGGCGTTGAAGCCTTCGCCGTCGTCATACAGGATGCCGATTTCCTCGGTCACCGACTTCTCCGGCGTCAGGTCCGGATTGCCGTACATATTGCCGCCGCGGCTGACCTGGCCCCAGCCGGCCACCGTCTGGCGCAGGTCGGGCGCGCGGAAACCCGTGGACACGCCGCCCTTGAGGGTCCAGCGCTCGGCCATGTGCCAGACGCCGTACAGGCGCGGGCTGAAGTGCGTGCCGAAGTTCTCGTCCTCGTCCATGCGCAGGCCGGTGGTCAGGGCGAAGCGCTCGGTCAGGCGCCATTCGTCCTCGGCGAACAAGGCCCACTGGTAGCGCTCGACCTTGCTCGGCCCGCCGGCCAGCTGGTTGCCGGTCTGGTCGTTCAGGCGCTGGTTCAGGTAGCTGCCGCCCAGGGTCAGCATGTGCGAGCCCAGCGGCAGCGTCCAGCTGGTCTGCAGGTCCAGGTTCTTGATCTTCATCTGGCGCGAGCGGTTGTCGAACTCTTCCTGCCGCACATAGCTGTCGGACACGCCCCAGCCCCAGCGCCCGGTGTGCGACAGCGCCCACTTGTTGCTGCGGTAATCGGTCTCGGACGACGCCGGGCAGCCATTGCGCGAGCACGCCTCGCCCGGCGCCAGCGGCGCGACGGTCTTGCCCAGCGTTTCCTGCAGCTTCTGCCGCATGGTGGTCGCTTCCAGCACGATGTCGTGGTCGCGGTTGGGCGTGAGCGCCAGCTTGGCGGTCACGCTCTCGGCGTTGCGCTTGCGAAAGCCGTCGACGATGTCGTCCTCGTCGCGCTGCGTGGCCTGGCCGTAGATCTGCAGGCCCAGCAGGTCGGTCTTGATCGGGCCGGCCAGGTAGAAGTTGCCCTGGTAGATGTCGCCCGACTTGCTGCTTTCCTGGATCGTGGTGTCCAGGCGGATCTCGCCGCCCCAGGCTTCGGGCACTTTGCGGGTGATGATGTTGATCACCCCGCCCATGGCGTCCGAGCCGTACAGCGAGGACATGGGGCCGCGCACGACCTCGATGCGCTCGATGGCCGACAGCGGCGGCGTCCAGCCGCCCTCCACGCCCGTCGAATCCGAGTTGGTGCGGGTCTCGCGAGAGTTCTGGCGCTTGCCGTCGATCAGGATCAGCGTGTACTTCGGGCCCATGCCGCGCAGGCTGATGTCCTGGCGGTCGCCGCCGCCGGTGACGATGACGCCGGGCACTTCGACCAGCGCGTCGTTCAGGTCGCGGTAGAACTTCTTGTCCAGGTCCTCGCGGGTGATGACGCTGATCGAAGCCGGCGCGTCCTGGATCTGCTGCTCGTAGCCCGAGGCGGTGACCACCACCGTGTCCAGCGTCTTGGCGGTTTCATCGCTCTGCGCCCATGCCGGCGCCGCCCCGAAACCCGCGGCGCACAGGGCCGCCGCCAGCCGTGTGCGCGAGCCCGTTGCGCGCCTGGCGCCGGCCAGTTCTTTGCTGCTCATGATCTTCGATTTCTCCCGTCCCGGGCGCCGCGCCACCCCGCGTGCCGCGTCCCGCCCGCTTCCAATTTATGAATGAAAACTATTCTCATATTAGAATTGGAGCTGGCGGACAGCGGCAACACGCTTTCCGCAACTTTTATCTTCTTTGCACTTCTTGACGCATGCCTTTTTTCCATACCCCGGCGCCGCGCCGCATCCTGCTGATCGACGACGACGTCGAACTGGCGCAGATGCTGCGCGAATACCTGGAATCCGCTCATTGCCGGCTCACCCTCGCGCACACGGGCGCGCACGGGCTGGACCTGCTGGCGCAGGACGATTTCGACCTGGTGCTGCTGGACCTGATGCTGCCCGACGGCAACGGCCTGGACCTGCTCAAGCAATACCGGCAGCGCTCGCGCCGCCCGGTCATCATGTTCACCGCCCACGGCGGCGAAACCGATCGCGTGCTGGGCCTGGAGTTCGGCGCCGACGACTACCTGGCCAAACCCTTCAGCCCGCGCGAGCTCAAGGCCCGCATCACGGCGGTGCAGCGGCGTTTCGACGAACTGCCGCAGGCCCCGTCCGCCCCCCTGGCGCTGGGCGACCTGTCGCTGGACCCGGCCAGCGGGCTCGCGCGGCTGGGCGACGAAGCAATCGCGCTGACCGGCGCCGAGCAGCGCATCCTGGAGATCCTGATGCGCACGCCCGGGCAGGTGGTCGCGCGCGAGCAGATCGGCCAGTACGCGCTGGGCCGCAAGCCCGACCGCTACGACCGCAGCATCGACACCCACATCAGCGCGCTGCGCAGGAAGCTGAGCCTGGACAACGGCGCGGCCGCGCTCTCCATCCGCAATCTGCGCGGCCTGGGCTACGTGCTCACCGGCGGCGCCTGATGGCCTGGCTGCCCGCCCGCTCGCTGTTCTGGCGCGCCTTCCTGACTTTCTGGAGCGCCATGGCCATCATCATGGTCTGCGCCATGATGCTCACGGCCGCGGTGGCCTGGTACCGCTTCAACTCGCTGGACGGCCTGAATCCCGCCAGCCTCACGCACGACGCCGAGCAGATCGCGCGCCTTCAGGGCAAGCAAGGCCTCAAGCGCTGGGTGCAGGCCATGGACCAGCGCTACACCGCCCTCAAGATCTACATCGTGGACGCGCGCGACGCCGACATCCTGGGCCGCCGCCTGCCCGCCCGCGTGCACGACTGGCTGGGCGCGTACCGCGCGGCGCCCGAGCGTGCGCAGGTGGACTACCCGCCGCCCGATCCGGCCAGCGAGCGGGTGTCCTGGTGGGACCCGCAGCTGCTGACGCTGCCGGACGGCTCGCGGCTGCTGATGCGCTTCCTGCCCTTCGATTCCTCGCGCTGGGAAGTGCTGGCGCTGTCGCCGGTGGCGCTGGCGCTGCTGTTGTTCGCGCTGGCCGTGACCGCGCCGTTGTGCTGGGCCCTGACCCGCCACGTCGCCGCGCCGCTGGCGCAGCTGCGCCAGGCCACGCAGTCGCTGTCGGCCGGCCGGCTCGACGCCCACACGCCCGCCAGGCTGGCGCGCCGCCGCGACGAACTGGGCCTGCTCGCGCGCGACTTCAACGCCATGGCGGATCGCCTGAAGGCGCTGGTCGATACCCGCGAACAACTGCTGCACAACATCGCCCACGAACTGCGCTCGCCGCTGGCGCGGCTGCGGCTGGCGGCCGAGCTGGCTCGCCGCAAGGACGAACGCCAGGACCTGCAGCTCGACCGCATCGAACACGAGTGCGAGCGGCTGGACGCGCTGATCGGCAACACGCTGCGGCTGGCGCGGCTGGGCGCCCTGCCCGCGCCGTCCGACACGGTGGATCTTGCCGAAATCGTGTCCGGCGTCGTCGAGGACGCGCGCTACGAGGCCGGCGGCCGCCAGGTCGGCATCGTCTGGGACGGGCATCCGCCGGTCGCGCTCATCGGCGAGCGCTGCAGCCTGGCCAGCGCCATCGAGAACGTGCTGCGCAACGCCCTGCGCTTCGCCCCCGCGCACAGCGCCATACGCGTGCGGCTGCAGGCCGGCGCGCGCGAGGCCTGCCTGGAGATCGAGGACCGGGGGCCGGGCGTGGCGCCCGAGGAACTGGAGTCGCTGTTCGAGCCCTTCTATCGCACGCCTTCGGGCGCGCGCAAGCCGGGCAGCGGCGCCGGCCTGGGGCTGTCCATCGCGCAGGCCGCGATCGCCGCGCACCGGGGCCGCATATCGGCTCGCAATCTTTCGCCGCGGGGGTTGAGCGTGCGCATGGAACTGCCGCTGCCGCCGGCCTGAAGCCGCCGCTCAGTCGGCGTCGGCCAGGATGGCGGCGGGCAGCCGCGGCAGCACCCGCAAGGCGTTGGCGGTGGTGGCGTGCGCCACCTGGGCCGTGGTCAGCCCGCGCAGTTCCGCCAGGACCTGCGCGATGCGCGCCAGCTCCGCCGGCCGGTTGCGGCGCTGGGGCGGATGCAGCCAGGCCGGCGGGATGTCCGGCGCGTCGGTTTCCAGCACCAGGTGCGCCAGATCGACCTCGACGGCGTGGCGGCGGATCTGCAGCGCGCGCTCATAGGTCATGGCCCCGCCCAGCCCCAGCGCGAATCCCTGGTCGATAAAAGCCTGCGCCTGCTGGGCGCTGCCGTTGAAAGCGTGGGCGATGCCGCCGATGCGCGGATGGCGGCGCAGGTACTTCAGCAGGATGTCCTGCGACTTGCGCACGTGCAGCAGCACCGGCAGGCCGAATTCGGCCGCCATCGCCAGCTGCGCCGCGTAAAAGCGCTCCTGGCGCGCGCGCGGTTCGCCGCTGGCGATCTCGGGCACGAAGAAATCCAGGCCGATCTCGCCGATGGCGACGAAGCGCGGGTCACCCAGCGACTGCTTGACGGCCGCGCGCAGCGCGTCCAGGTCGGCGTCGTCGGCGCGCTGCACATAGAGGGGATGGATGCCCAGCGCGTAGGCGCCGCCCGCCGTCCGGCCGGCCAGTTCGCGCACCACCGGGAAATTGGCGCGTTCGATCGCCGGGATCACGATGGACTGGACCCCGGCTTCGCGGGCCTCGTCGGCGACCTGCTCGCGGTCGGCGTCGAACTCCGCGGCGTCCAGGTGGCAATGGGTGTCGATCAGCATGGGCGCGGCCTCCTTGCGCCGATTATCCGCCCGTCCCGCTCAACCCGAAACCAGGCGGCCGTTTTCCATGAGAAGCTGGCGGTCGGCGCGGGCGGCCAGTTCCGGATCGTGCGTGACGATGGCGAACGCCGTGCCCGATTCCCGATTCACCCGGGTCAGCAGCTCGAACATATTGTGCGCGGTGTGGCGGTCCAGGTTGCCGGTGGGCTCGTCGGCCAGCACGCAGACCGGCCGGGTCACCAGCGCGCGCGCCAGCGCCACGCGCTGGCGTTCGCCGCCGGACAACTGCCCCGGGAAATGCCCTTCGCGCGCGGCCAGGCCCACCAGGCCCAGCACTTCGCGCGCCGCCTCGCGCGCCCGCTCGCGGTTTTCGCGGCGCACGATCAGCGGCATCGCCACGTTGTCCAGCGCCGAGAATTCCGGCAGCAGGTGGTGGAACTGGTAGACGAAGCCCAGGCTGCGGTTGCGCACCGCGCTCTTGCGGCTCTCGGACAGCCCGATGGCGAGCTGGCCGTCGACCGACACCGAGCCGCTGGTCGGCACGTCCAGCAGGCCCAGGATGTGCAGCAGCGTGCTCTTGCCCGAGCCCGAGGCGCCGACGATGGCGACCATCTCGCCGCGCGCCACCGACAGGCTGACGTTGCTCAGCACCTCGATGCGCGCCGGGCCTTCGTCGTAGATCTTGACGATGTTCTCGGCCTGCAGCGCCGGGGTCGTGTTCTCGGTCCGGATATCAGTCATGGCGCAGCACCTGGGCGGGTTGCAGGCGCGAGGCGCGCCAGCTGGGATACAGGGTCGCCAGCAGCGACAGCACCAGGGAGGTCACGCCTATGGTCACGATGTCGCCCACCTGCGGGTCCGAGGGCAAGGCGCTGATGAAATAGATCTCGCGCGGCAGGAAATGCACGCCCAGCAGGCGCTCGATGAAAGGCACGATCACGTCGACGTTATAGGCGATGACGATGCCGCCTGCCACGCCCAGCAGCGTGCCGATCACGCCGATCAGCGCCCCCTGCACCAGGAAGATGCGGGCGATCTCGCGCGGCCCGGCGCCCAGCGTGCGCAGGATGGCGATGTCGGACTGCTTGTCCTTCACGGCCATGACCAGCGAAGACAGCAGGTTGAACGCGGCCACCGCCACGATCAGCGCCAGGATCAGGAACATCATGCGCTTTTCGGTCTTGACGGCGGCGAACCAGGTGCGGTTGTTGCGCGACCAGTCGCTAGCCATCACGTAGGGCGGCAGCACCTTCTGCAGCTCGGCCGCCACTTCCGGCGCGCGCTGCATGTCGGCCACGCGCAGGCGCACGCCGGCCGTGCCGCTTTCGCGGAACACGCGGGCGGCGTCCTCGTCGTCGACGAAGGCCAGCGAGGAATCGTATTCGTAATGGCCCGAAGAGAACACGCCGACCACGGTGAACTGCCGCATGCGCGGCGTGAAACCCGCCGGGCTGATCGACCCCTGCGGCGCCATCATCAGCAGCGTGTCGCCCAGCTTCACGCCCATGCCGTCGGCCAGTTCATTGCCCAGCACCACGCCGAAGCTGCCCGGCTTCAAGTCGGTAAGCCTGCCCGACACCATCTGCCTGGGCAGGTCCGAGACCTTGCCCTCGGCCTGCGGATCGATGCCGCGCACCTGCACGCCGCGCAAGGCCTGCCCGCGCACCAGCATGCCCTGCGCCGCGACGAACGGCGCGCCGGCCTTGACCTCGCTGTTCTTCTCGGCCGCCGAGGCGAACTGCTGCCATTGCTCCAGCACCCGCTCCGGCACCGCGCCGGGTATATAGAGTTCGATGTGCGGCAGCACCGACAGCATGCGGTCGCGCACTTCCTTCTGGAAACCGTTCATGACCGAAAGCACCACGATCAGGGCGGCGACGCCCAGCGCGATGCCGGCCATGGAACTGGCGGCGATGAATGAAATGAAGCGATCGCGGCGGCCGCGTCGCTGGCGGATTCGGGCCAGCCCGGCGTAGCGGGCGCCTATCCAGAGTTCGTAAGGTATTTTCAGCACGTGCGCATTATGGCATTAACGGGGCGAGGCGCCGTCGCGCGAAACGGGTTGTATCCGTTCCGGTCCCGGGCATGGCCTTACAATCCCCCACACCATGCTGATTGTTCTACCGGGCGCCCTGCCCGCCTTATCCGTGGCCGGCGAGCTGGCCAAGCTGTTGCCCGAACGCGCGCCCACCCTGCACGCCTGGCTGCAGGCCGGCAGCGCCCGGCCCCAGGCCTACGACGTGCGCGCCCACGGCTGCACCGCGTTCGAGTCCTGGCGGCTGGCCCGCGCCGGCTACACGCCCGAGGCCGGCCTGCTGCAAAGCGCCGGCCTGGGCCCGCTGCTGGCCGGCGGCCAGGCGCAAGGCGGCGAACCCGTCTGGCTGGCCGAGCTGGTCCATCTGGCCCTGGGCACCGACCAGGCCACCCTGCTGGACCCCGGCCTGATGGACCTGCGCGCCGAGGAAACCGCCGCCCTGCTGGAGACGGCCCGCCCGCTCTTCCAGGACACGGGCTTCACGGTCGAAGCGCTTGCGCCCGAGCGCTGGCGCCTGCGCCTGCCCGGCGATCTGCGTCCCCAGACCGCCAGCCCGCTGGCGGTGGCCGGGCAGCGCCTGAACGACTGGTGGCGCCAGGACGCGCAGACCCGTCCCTGGCGCCGGCTGCTCAATGAAATACAGATGGCCTGGCACGATCACCCGGTCAACGATGCGCGCGCGGCCCGCGGCCTGCCGCCGGTCAACGGGCTCTGGCTGTACGGCGGCGGATCGCCCTGGACGGCCGCGGCGCCCGGCGCCGAACGCGTATACACCGAGCTGGACGCCGCGCAGCGCGGCGGCGACTGGGCCGCCTGGCTCGACGCCCTGGCGGCGCTGGACGCGCGGCATCTGCGTCCGCTGGCCGGCAAGCACGGCCTGCCCGACCAGCCCGCCGAACTGCTGCTGCTGGGCGATGACCGCCAGGTCACCCTTACCCTGAAACCGCGCGGGGGCCTGCTCGGCTTGCTGCCCGCGCCCAAGAAAAACTGGAGCGCCTGGTGGTCACACCCCGCCTGACTGTCCGCCCGTCCGACCTGGACGCCTGCCGCGTCCTCGAAGCCTCGGGCATCCATCCGCTGCTGGCCCGCCTGTGGGCCGCGCGCGGCGTCACCCATCCCGACCAGACCCGGCTGGCCTGGCCTTCGCTACTGCCGCCGGCCGGCCTGACCCATTCGGCCCACGCGGCCGGCGTGCTGGCCGACGCGATCCAGGCCGGCAAGAAGCTGCTGATCGTGGCCGACTACGACTGCGACGGCGCCACCGCCTGCGCGGTCGGCCTGCGCGCCCTGTCGGCCATGGGCGCCGACGTGGACTTCCTGGTTCCGAACCGCTTCGAGACCGGCTACGGCCTGTCGCCGGCCGTGGTGGAACTGGCCTGCCGCCACCGCGCCGGCAAGCCCGACATCATCATCACCGTGGACAACGGCATCGCCAGCGTGGACGGCGTGGCCGCGGCCAACGCCGCCGGCATCGGCGTGGTCATCACCGACCACCACCTGCCCGGCGACACCCTGCCGCAGGCCCTGGCCATCGTGAACCCCAACCAGCCCGGCTGCGGCTTTCCGTCCAAGAACCTGGCCGGCGTGGGCGTGATCTTCTACATGATGCTGGCGCTGCGCGCCGAGCTGCGCCGCCGCGGCGTGTACGCGCCCGACGGCGGCCCGCGCCTGGACGCGCTGTCCGACCTGGTGGCGCTGGGCACGGTGGCCGACGTGGTCAAGCTCGACGCCAACAACCGCCTGCTGGTCACCCAGGGCCTGCAGCGCATGCGCGCCGGACGCCTGCAACCCGGGCTGCGCGCGCTGTTCGCCGTGGCCGGGCGCGAGCCGCGCAGCGCCAACGGCTTCGACCTGGGCTTCGCGCTCGGGCCGCGCATCAACGCCGCCGGCCGGCTGGCCGACATGAGCCTGGGCATCGCCTGCCTGACCACCGACGACGAGGCCCAGGCGCTGGAGATGGCGCGCGAGCTGGACAACATCAACCGCGAACGCCGCACGATCGAGGCCGAGATGCGCGAACAGGCGCTGGCCGCCATGGAAGCGCCCGAGGCGGCCGCCGGCGCCACCGTCTGCGTGTTCGACCCGGGCTGGCACCAGGGCGTCGTGGGCCTGGTGGCCTCGCGCCTGAAGGAAAAATTCTGGCGCCCCACCCTGGCCTTCGCGCCGGCCGGCGACGACGAGATCCGCGGCTCCGGCCGCTCGATCCCGGACGTGCACCTGCGCGACGCGCTCGACCTGGTGTCCAAGCGCCACCCCGACCTGATCCGCAAATTCGGCGGCCACGCCATGGCGGCCGGCCTGACCCTGGCCAAATCCGACTTCGCCGCCTTCGCCCCGGCCTTCGACGCCGCGGTGCGCGAACTCACCGGCCGCGACACGTTCGAACCCGTGATCGAAACCGACGGCTCCCTGGAATCGGGCTACGCCAACGCCGACGTGGCCGGCATGCTGCAGCAGCAGGTCTGGGGCGCGGGCTTCGCCGCCCCCCTGTTCCTGGATGAGTTCGTGGTGCGCAACCAGCGCCTGGTCGGCGAGAAACACCTCAAGCTGTCGCTGGAACGCGGCCACCAGCGCTTCGACGCCATCTGGTTCGGCCACGACCAGTCCCTGCCCGAACGCATCCAGGCCGCCTACCGCCTGGAACAGAATGTCTGGAATGGGATGGTGTCGGTGCAGCTGGTCATCGAACACGCTGGGTAGAGGCCCACCCCCGAAGCGCCTGCGGCGCTTCCCCCTCAAGGGGGCGCCACTGCGGACCGGCGAAGCCGGCTCCGCGTGGCCCGGCTCTGCGGGATCGGCATCCACACTCACCCTACCTGTTCACCAGCCTCGCCGGCTGCGCCAGGGCCACCAACGCCCCCACCACCAGGCAGCCCGACAGCATATAAAGCCCGGTGTTGGTGGTCCCGGTCAGGTCCTTCAGCCACCCCACCAGATAAGGGCTGACGAAGCCGGCCAGATTGCCCACCGAGTTGATCAGCGCAATCCCGGCCGCCGCCGCGGTGCCGCCCAGCAAGGCGGTGGGCAGGCTCCAGAACAGCGGTAGCACGGTGCAGATGCCGATGTTCGCCACGGTCAGGGCCACGATGGCCAGGGCCGTGTTGCCGCTCCACAGCGCCGATAGCAGCAGGCCGACCGCGCCGAACAGCGCCGGCAGCGCGACGTGCCAGCGGCGTTCGCGGTGGCGGTCGGAGTTGCGCGAGATCAGGATCATGCCGATCACGGCGAACAGGTTGGGCACCGCCGTCAGCAGGCCGATCGCCAGCGGGCTCTGCACGCCGCTGCTCTTGATCAGCGTGGGCATCCAGAAGCCGACGCCGTACAGCCCCATGACGAAGGAAAAATAGATCAGCGCCATGGCCCAGACGCGCGGCCGGGTGAGCGCGGCGCGGATCGGCGGGTCCTCTTTCTGCTGTTCCTCGGCGGCGATGTTGCGGATCAGCACGGCCTTTTCGCTGGCGGTCAGCCACTTGGCGCGGTTGATGCGGTCGTCCAGGTAGATCAGCACCAGCACGCCGATCACGACCGAGGGTATGCCTTCCAGCAGGAACAGCCATTGCCAGCCCGACAGGCCGTGGTCGCCGTGGAAGGTGCTCATGATCCAGCCCGAGATCGGGCCGCCGGTCAGCCCGGACATGGGCACCGCGGTCATGAAGAAGGTGGTGATGCGTCCGCGGCGCGCCGCCGGATACCAGTAGGTCAGGTACAGGATGATGCCGGGAAAGAAACCGGCCTCGGCCGCGCCCAGCAGGAAGCGCAGCGCGTAGAACATGTGCACGCTGGTCACGAACATCATGCAGGCCGAGATGATGCCCCAGGTGATCATGATCCGCGCGATCCAGACGCGCGCGCCCACCTTGTGCAGGATGATGTTGCTGGGAATCTCGAACAGGAAGTAGCCGATGAAGAAAATGCCCGCGCCCAGCCCGTACACCGTCTCGCTGAATTGCAGCTCCTGCAGCATCTGCAGCTTGGCGAATCCCACGTTGACCCGGTCCAGGTAGGCCACCACATAGCAGACCACCAGCAGCGGCACCAGCCGCCAGCCGACCTTGCGGTAAATCCTGTCCTCCTCCGTCGCCGGGATCGCCGGCGAGACCCCGGGGGCCATCGCATTTTCCATCTTTGTCTCCATTCCTCTGACGGGATGGGCCGACTTCCGGTCGGCCGCTACCCGCAGCCTAGAGCCGCAGAGTTGACAAAAAACTGAACAACTTTGGACGGCCGGAAATCGCCGGCCACGGATCCGTCCCCCACCCCGCCGAGATCGCCCCACGCGGCGCTGCCAAGCGCGCTAAAATGCCAGGTTTCGCACAAAAGTCATCAAGACAGGATCAATCATGGAAGCCGAACGTCAGAACCAGCTCGCAGCCCGCCTCGCCGACTACGCGGAGCGCGAACAGGCTCTACGGAGGTATCTTTGACTACGATGCCAAATCCGAACGCCTGCAAGTCGTAAACGCCGAGCTCGAAGACCCGGCGGTCTGGAATGACCCCAAGCACGCCCAGGACCTGGGCCGCGAGAAGAAATCCCTCGAAGACGTGGTCGAGACGCTGACGGCGCTGGGCTCCGGCCTGGCGGACTCGAACGAGCTGTTCGAGCTGGCCGCCGCCGATGACGACGACGCCACGCTGGAATCCATCGAGCAGGACGCCGACGCCTTCCAGGAAAAGCTGGAAGCGCTGGAATTCCGCCGCATGTTCTCCAACCCGGCCGACCCGCTGAACTGCTTCCTGGACATCCAGGCCGGCGCCGGCGGCACGGAAGCGCAGGACTGGGCCTCCATGCTGCTGCGCCAGTACCTCAAATACGCCGAACGCAAGGGCTTCAAGGCCGAGGTGCTGGAAGAATCCGAAGGCGAAGTCGCCGGCATCAAGTCCGCCACCATCAAGCTCGAAGGCGAGTACGCCTTCGGCTACCTGCGCACCGAAACCGGCGTGCACCGCCTGGTGCGCAAGAGCCCGTTCGACTCCTCGGGCGGACGCCACACCTCGTTCGCCAGCGTGTTCGTCTATCCCGAGGTCGACGATTCCTTCGAAGTCGAAGTGAACCCCGCCGACCTGCGCGTGGACACCTACCGCGCCAGCGGCGCGGGCGGCCAGCACATCAACAAGACCGACTCGGCGGTGCGCCTGACCCACATGCCCACCGGCATCGTGGTGCAGTGCCAGAACGACCGTTCCCAGCACCGCAACCGCGCCGAAGCCATGCAGATGCTGAAGTCCAAGCTCTACGAGCTGGAAATGCGCAACCGCATGGCCGAACAGCAGAAGCTGGAAGACTCCAAGACCGACGTGGGCTGGGGCCACCAGATCCGCTCGTACGTGCTGGACCAGAGCCGCATCAAGGACCTGCGCACCAACGTCGAAATCTCCAACACCCAGAAGGTGCTGGACGGCGACCTGGACCCGTTCATCCAGGCCAGCCTGAAGCAAGGCATCTGAGTTTCGCGACACTCCCTTCCACCGCTTCCCGAGGTTCACGAATGTCCGACACCATCGCAATCCTGACCGGCGCTTCGCGCGGCATCGGCGCCGCCATGGCGCGCGGCCTGGCCCGCCCGGGCACGCGCCTGATCACGCTGGCGCGCCGCGAAGATCCCGAACTGGCCGAGTACGCGCGCGCCCAGGGCGCGCAGCTCGAACAGCTCTCCGTGGACCTCTCCGACCTGGCCGCGGCGGGCGCGGCGGCCGAGCGCATCTGCGCCTCGCTGCCGCGCGACGCCAGGCGCTACCTGCTGATCAATAACGCGGGCACGGTGCACCCCATCGCCGCCACCGGCACGCTGACCGACGGCGCGGCCATCGCGGCCGCCTTCAACCTGAACGTCTCGGCCGTGATGCTGCTGACGGCGCGCTTCCTGGCCGCCGTCGAGGGCCTCGACGCCGACCGCCGGGTGCTCAACATCTCCTCCGGCGCGGGCCGCAACCCCAACGCCGGCTGGGGCGTGTACTGCGCCACCAAGGCCGCGCTCGACATGTACACGCGCGTGGTCAAGGCCGAGCAGGGCGAAGGCGGCGCGCGCATCGTGGCGCTGGCCCCCGGCATCGTCGACACCGACATGCAGGTCGCCATCCGCTCCAGCGATCCGGAAGACTTCCCCGCCCTGGCCAAGTTCCAGGACTTCCACGCCAGCGGCAAGCTGTCCTCGCCCGCCAACGTGGCCACCCGCATCCTCGCCTACCTGGATCGCTCGGATTTCGGCACGACCGAGATCGACGACATCCGCAATTACGACTGATTTCCCTACCATGACCGACCAATCGACCGCCGCGGCGCCCGCCCAGGATGAAAACCGCTTGATCGCCGAACGGCGCGCCAAGCTGTCCAAACTGCGCGAAGCCGGGGTCGCGTATCCCAACGACTTCGTTCCCGACGCCCGCGCCGCCGCGCTGCACGACAAATACGACGGCCAGGAGCAGGAAGCCCTGGCCGCCAACCCCGTGGCCGTCAAGGTCGCCGGCCGCATGATGCTCAAGCGCGTGATGGGCAAGGCCAGCTTCGCCACGCTGCAGGACAGCACCGGCCGCATCCAGATCTACCTGGACCGCGGCACGCTGGGCGAAGACAGCTACGCCGCGTTCAAGCAATGGGACATCGGCGACATCATCGCGGTCGAAGGGTCGGTCTTCAAGACCAACAAGGGCGAACTGTCGGTGCACGCCGCCAGCGCGCGCCTGCTGTCGAAGTCGCTGCGCCCGCTGCCCGACAAGTTCCACGGCGTGGCCGACCAGGAGCTGCGCTACCGCCAGCGCTACGTCGACCTCATCATGACCGACGCCACGCGCCGCACGTTCGAGGCGCGCAGCAAGGCCATCGGCAGCATCCGCCAGTTCATGCTGAACGCGGGCTTTCTCGAAGTGGAAACCCCGATGCTGCACCCGATCCCGGGCGGCGCGGCGGCCAAGCCCTTCGTCACGCACCACAATGCGCTGGACATGGAAATGTTCCTGCGCATCGCGCCCGAGCTCTACCTCAAGCGCCTGATCGTGGGCGGCTTCGAGCGCGTGTTCGAAGTCAACCGCAACTTCCGCAACGAGGGCGTGAGCCCGCGCCACAACCCCGAATTCACGATGATGGAGTTCTACGCGGCCTTTGCGGACTACCGCTGGCTGATGGACTTCACCGAGGAACTGATCCGCCAGGCCGCCATCTCGGCCACCGGCAGCGCGGTGCTGACCTACCAGGAGCGCGAGCTGGACCTGGGCAAGCCGTTCGACCGCCTGACCATCTGCGAAGCCATCCTCAAGTACGCCCCGGGCTACACCCAGGCGCAGCTGGACGACGCGGCCTTCGTGCGCACCGAGCTCAAGAAGCTGGGCGCCGACGCCGACGGCCCGGTGCTGGCGCGCGCCGGCCTGGGCGCGCTGCAGCTGGCGCTGTTCGAGGAAACCGCCGAAGCCAAGCTCTGGAACCCCACCTACATCATCGACTACCCGGTGGAAGTCTCGCCGCTGGCGCGCGCCTCCGATACCCGCGAAGGCATCACCGAGCGCTTCGAGCTCTTCATGACCGGCCGCGAAATCGCCAACGGCTTCTCCGAGCTGAACGACCCCGAGGACCAGGCCGAGCGCTTCCGCGCCCAGGTCGAGGCCAAGGACGCGGGCGACGAGGAAGCCATGTACTACGACGCCGACTACATCCGCGCGCTGGAATACGGCATGCCCCCCACGGGCGGCTGCGGCATCGGCATCGACCGCCTGGTGATGCTGCTGACCGACAGCCCCAGCATCCGCGACGTCATCCTCTTCCCGCACCTGCGCCGTGAAGACTGACGGGCGCACGGCGTCATGATCTTCAAGATCCTGATGCTGCTGCTGGTCGTGGCGGGGCTGATCTACTGGATCAAACAGCCCCGCGGCGTCCAGCCGGTCGCCTACGCGCCGGCGCGCCAGCGCCGGCCGGCCTTCATCGCGCTGTGCATCGCCGCCGCCATCGCGGCGATCGCGGCGCTGCTGACCGCGGTGCTGTGGATGGGCAGCGTGGCCGGCGGCGTCACCGGCGGCGGCTACCGCGGCGAGGCGGATTTCCTGCTGCCGGTCTCCGGCGTGCTGCTGGCCCTGTCCGTGGCCTGCGCGGTCGGCGCCTTCTTCAAGCGGCGCGGCTGATTTCCCTGTTCATAACGGCCATCTGCCGGCGCCCGCCGGCAGCGCCGGCAGCGAAGCCTGCAGCATGGCGTCGATGAATTCCGCCGGCTGCAAGCGCCCGCCCGGCTTGTACCACTGCACCGTCAGGTTCATGGCGCCCAGCACGCAACGCTTGATGATGCGCGCATCGCCTTGCAGCAGGCCCGCGTCCACCGCCCCGGCCACCACGTCCTGCCACATCTGCTCGTAGCGGTCGCTCAGCGACTTGACCGCGTCGCGGCTGGGCGGCGACAGGCTGCGCCACTCGTAGACCAGCGCGTTCATGGCGTCGCCGCCGGCGCCGTGCAGCATGCTCCACATATGCACCCGGAACAGCGCGGCCAGCCGGTCGGCGGGCTCGTCGTAGCGCGCCAGCGCCTGCCCGCCGCCGTCTATCACTTCCTGGATGCCATTGTTCATCACCGCCACCAGGATTTCCTCCTTGCTGCGGAAATGATGGAACAGGCTGCCCGACTGCAGGCCCACCGCGCGCGCCAGTTCGCGCACCGTGGTGCGCTCGTAGCCGTGGCGGCAGAACAGCTGCCCCGCCGTCAGGATCACCTCGCGCCGGCGCTCGGACTCCGAACGGTCGTCCCGCGCCGCGCCGCTAGCCGTCTTTTGCATCGCCGCTCACCGCCGCTGCTTCATGCCGCCGTCTCCTCGGCGTAGAGCGCCTCGATCTCGCCCGCATAGCTGCGGTAGATGCTGGCGCGCCTGACCTTCATGGTCGCGGTCACTTCGCCGTCGTCATGGTCCAGCTCCTTGGTCAGCAGATGGAAGCGCTTGATCTGCGCCACCGGCGCAAGCCCGGCGTTGGCCCGCGCCACTTCCTGCTGGATCAGTTCGCGCACCGGCGCGGACTCGGCCAGCGAGCGGAAATGCGTGAACGCGATGCGGCGCGACTCGGCCCATTTTCCAACCGTGTCGAATTCCAGCTGGATCAGCGCCGACACGTACTTGCGGCCGTCGGCGATGACGATGCATTCCTTCACGTACGGGCTGCCCTTGACCGCGTTTTCGATCTCGGAAGGCGTCAGGTTCTTGCCGCCGGCGGTGATCATGATGTCCTTCAGGCGGTCCACGATGCGCACGCGCCCGTCGTCCTCGGCCACCACGTCTCCGGTATGCAGCCAGCCCTCGCGCACGGCGTCGGCGGTCGCGTCCGGATTCTTGTAATAGCCCTGGAACACCATCTCGCCGCGCACCTGCAGTTCGCCGGCCTCGCCCATGCGCCACTCGACGCCCAGTATCGGCTCGCCCACCGTGCCGACCTTGACCCGGTCGGGATGCTGGCCGAAGATCATGCCGGCCGATTCGGTCAGGCCGTAGACCTCCACCAGCGGCACGCCCAGCTTGCGGAAATAGCGCACCACGTCCGGCGGAATCGGCGCGGCGCCCGTCATGGCCACCCGCACCCGGCGCAGCCCGATGAAATTCTGCAAGGCGCGCAGCACCAGCCAGTACCACAGCCAGCGCGTCAGCCGCTCGCCGGCCGTGTACTGCGCCGGCGACTTCTCCAGAAAGGGCTCGCACGCCGCCAGCGCGCGCCGGTACAGCCAGCGCTGCAGCCGCCCGGCTTCCTGCATCTTGATGGAGATGGCGGCGTGCAGCTTTTCCCAGATCCGCGGCACGCCCAGGAAGATGGTCGGCGCGACTTCACGCAGGTCTTCCTGCACGGTGCGGATCGATTCGCCGAAATTGACCTGCGTGCCCAGGTAGATGGGCACGAAGGTCGACAGCATCTGCTCGGCCACGTGGCACAGCGGCAGGTAGGACAGGTGCACGCTGGCCCGGTCCATCGCCAGCCGGTCCGCGATGCCCGGCGCCACCGCGCGCATGTTGCGGTAGCTCAGCATCGCGCCCTTGGGCTTGCCGGTGGAGCCCGAGGTATAGATCATGAGCCCGGTGTCGTCCAGCCGCTGGCCGTCCAGCGCCGAGTCCAGCGCGGCCAGTTCGGCGGCCTCGCGCCGCTGGCCGTCGGCCTCGACCTCGGCGAAGGTCACGATGCGCGCGCGCTCGGCCGGCGCGTAGGAGCGCAGGCCCTTGCTCTCGATCACCACGATGCGGCGCAACAGCGGCAGCCTGTCGGCCACCTGCAGCACCTTGTCGGTCTGCTCCTGGTCCTCGCACACCACCAGTTCCACGTCGGCGTGCTCGAGCACATAGCCCATTTCTTCGGCCGGGCTGGTGGCGTACACCCCCACCGCCACGACGCCGACCGCGCCCGCGCCCATCTGCGCCAGCAGCCACTCTACGCGGTTCTCGGACACGATGGCGACCCGCCCGCCCGGCCCGAGGCCCAGCGCGCGCAGGCCCATCCCGACCCGGCAGGCCCGCTGCCAGTATTGCGACCACGATATCGGCTGCCAGATGCCGAAATCCTTCTGCCGGATGGCGATGGCGCCCGGCTGGCGGCGCGCCTGCTCGCGCAGCATCTGCGGCAGCGTCAGCGCCGGCCATGCCCCGGCCGCGGGAAGATTGCGTTCCTTTTCCGTCATGAGAGCCAGCGCTTGCGGCGCTTGTAGTGCTTGATGTCGCGAAAGCCGCGGGCTTCGCCCCCGCCGCCCACGCCCAGGTAGAACTCGCGCACGTCGGGGTCGGCCGCCAGCTTGTCGGCGCTGCCGTCTATCACCACCTTGCCCGTCTCCATGATGTAGCCGTAGTTCGCCACCGCCAGCGCCACCGAGGCGTTCTGCTCCACCAGCAGCATCGACACGCCCTGCTCGCGGTTGATGCGCGCGATGATGGAGAAGATGTTCTCCACCAGCATCGGCGACAGGCCCAGCGATGGTTCGTCCAGCAGCATCAGCCTGGGCTGCGCGATCAGCGCGCGCCCGATGGCGAGCATCTGCTGCTCGCCGCCCGACAGGTAGCCGGCCAGGCCGCGCCGGCGCTCGAACAGGCGCGGGAAATAGGTGTAGACCAGGTCGAAGTCCGCGCGCGCCCCGGCCCTGCCGGTCAGGGCGTAGGTCGCGGCCACCAGGTTCTCCTCCACCGTCAGGTCCTCGAACACGCGGCGCCCTTCCATCACGTGCGCCAGGCCGGCACGCACCAGGTTCTGGGGCCGCGCGCCGGCCGTGTCGCCGCCGTCGAAGACGATGCGCCCGCGCACCAGCGCGCCGTCCTCCAGGTCCAGCAGGCCGGACACGGCCTTCAGCGTGGTGGACTTGCCGGCGCCGTTGCTGCCCAGCAGCGCCACGATGCTGCCCGCCGGCACCGACAGCGACAGGCCGCGCAGCACCTGCACCGCCTTGTTGTAGACGACCTCGATGTTGTTGATATCGAGCACCGCCGCGTGCGCCGCCCTCACTTCAGCACGATCCAGTCGGAAGCCGGCACCATCTGCTTCTGCTTGACGTCGGCGCGGTAGATGCGGCCCACCGGAATCGAATTGCCCTTGATGGTGATGGGCACGCCGATCAGCCCGCCGGTATCGAAGTCCTTGATGCCGTCGAGCGCCGCCTTCATGTTGGCCCCGGTCAGCTCCTTGCCGGCGTCCAGCGTGCGCTTGGCCACTTCGGTGAACAGCATGGCGGCCAGAAAGCCCTGCATGTAGCCGGTGCTCTGGTACTGCGGACGCATTTCGCGGATCTTCTTCAGCATGGGCGCGTCGCCCTCGGTGTCGTAGTAATAGCGGTACGGCATCACGCCCATGAAGCCCTCGGCGTCCTCGCCCATCTGCATCACGGTGGAGTTGTCCATGGTCCAGAAGGTGCCCATGTAGCGGGTCTTCAGGCCCATGCGCTTGCCCTGCCCCACGAACTCCGGAATCGGCGCCAGCACGTAGCCGTGGAAGATCGTGTAGTCCGGATCGGCGCGGCGCAGCTTGATGACTTCGGTGGACACGTCCACGCTGCCCGGCGGGGTCATGATCTCGGTGGCGACCTTCAGCCCCAGCTTCTCGGCGACCGCGCGCGAGCTGGCTATCGGGTCGCGCCCGAACTCGGTGTCCGAGTACACGAACGCGACCTTCGCGCCCGGCTGTTCCTTGGCGATGTAGCGCAGCAGGATGCCGAACATTTCGGTGTAGTCCGGTCCCAGCATGAATTGCGCCGGATACTTGGCCGGGTCGTTCAGTTCGGTGGCGAAGGAAGCGCCGGTCATCAGGATGTCGCCGCTGCGGTTCAGTTCGGCGTTGATGGTCTTGGAGAACCCGGTGGAATCGCCGTAGTAGAAATTCACCTTGTTCTGGCTGGTGATCTTCTTGAAGGCCGCCACCGAGGCGTCGACCTTGTACGCCGTGTCCTCGGGCACGTAGCGCAGCTTGCGTCCGTTCACCCCGCCCTGGTCGTTGACGATCTTCACGTAGTCGGTGATGCCGGCGTGGATGCCCTGCCCGGCGAAGGCGAAGACCCCGCTCAGCGGGATCGAGCCGCCCAGCACCAGGTCCTCGGCCGCCTGGGCGGCGGGCGCCGCCGCCAGTGCCGCCGCCAGGCCCAGCGGGGCCAGCAACCTGGATAAACCGCTACCGATCCGGATGCGCTTCATGGTGAGTCTCCTGTGGGTCTTGTGGCTGGCCTTCAGGTGCGAAACGGCCAGAGGTGGAAGAAGCGGCGCACTCGCCGCCAGATTTCCGCGAGCCCGTGCGGCTCGAAGATCAGAAAGCCCACGATCAGCAGGCCGAAAACAATGGTGCGCACCGGCGAGATCAGCCGCAGCGCGTCGCCGCCCACCGGCAGCCAGCCGACGACCAGCTTGAGCAGCTCCGGCACCATGGTCATGAAGATCGCGCCCAGGATGGAGCCCAGGATCGAACCCATTCCGCCCACGATGATGGCCGCCAGGAAGAAGATGGACATGATGAGCGGAAAGCTCTCCGGCGTGACCACGCGGAAGAAATACGCCCACAGCCCGCCCGCCACGCCCGCGTAGAACGAGGACAGGCCGAAGGACAGCAGCTTGTAGCGCAGCAGCCGGATGCCCAGCACCTCGGCCGAGATGTCGCGGTCGCGGATGGCGATGAAGGCCCGCCCGATGCGGGTGCGGAACAGATTGGCCGCCCCCAGCACCATCAGCGCCGTCACCGGCACGATCAGCCAATAGATCTTGAACGAGGTGTCCAGGTCCACGCCCAGCAGCCGCGCCGGCGGCACCTGCAGCCCGGTGGTGCCCCCGGTGAACTCCCAGTTGGCGAAAATGAAATGCGCGATGAACGAGGCCGCGATGGTCGAGATCGCCAGGTACAGGCCCTTGACCCGCAGCGACGGGATGCCGACGAACAGGCCGCCCAGCATCGCCACTACGCCGCCGCCCAGCAGGTTCACCAGCACCGGCGTGCCCAGGCGCAGCTCCATCACGGCCACCGTATATGCGCCCAGGCCCATGAACGCGGCCTGCCCCAGGCTGACCAGGCCGGTATAGCCGGTCAGGATGTTCAGGCCCGTGGCGCTGGCGATGTTGATCGCCACCAGGCAGGCCAGGTACAGCCAATAGGCGTCGGCCATGAACGGAAACAGCACCAGCGCGGCGGCCAGCAGCGCCAGCCAGGTCCGCTGCGTGGCGGTATCGAACAGCGCTTCGTCGGCAAGATAGGTCTCTTTGGCAGTCGCGATGCGCATCGGTCACAGCCTCTCGATTTCACGGGTGCCGAACAGGCCGTAGGGCCTGGCCATCAGCACCACCACCAGCACGATGAAAGTGGCCAGCAGCTTGTACTCGCCGCCCAGGTAGGCGCCGGCCCAGGCCTCCAGCAGCCCGATGAACACGCCGCCCACCAGGGCGCCGGCCACGCTGTCCAGCCCGCCCACGATCACCACCACCAGCACCGACAGGCCGAACACGCCCATCGACGACGAGATCCCGCCGATCGCGCCCACGATCACGCCGGACACCGCGGCGATGGCGCCGGCGGCCACCCAGGCCAGCGAAAACACGCGCGGCACGTTGATGCCCATCGCATACGCCGCGCCCTGGTCCGACGCCGTGGCGCGCAGCGCCACCCCGCCGCGCCAGTAGCGGAACACGACCAGCACCAGCAGCGCCAGCGCCACGGCCACCCAGAACCCGTAGAACACCTTGGGCGCCACGAAGGCCTCGCCCACCATCACGGGCGCGCGCGGCATGAATTCCGGCAGGCGCCGCTGGTCGGCCGTCCAGATCAGCTCCACCACGCCCACCAGGATGGACGCCAGTCCCACCGTGATCATGAACACCGAGATCGGCGATTCGCCCAGCATGGGCCTGATGGTCAGCCGCTCGACCAGCGCGCCGAACACACCCGAGGCCAGCACCGCGCCGGCGATGGCCAGCCATATCGGCCAGTCCATGCCCGCGGCGAACGCATAGAACAGATAGGCGCCCAGCATCAGGAATTCGCCGATGGCGATGTTGACCACCCGCGTGGCCTTGTAGACGATGACGAACGCCAGCGCCGCCAGCGCGTACAGCCCGCCGCTGCCCAGCCCGGCCAGCGAGACCTCCAGGAAGAACAGCATGTCCATCAGGCCGCCTCCCGCAGCCGGCGGCGCAGATCGCCCACGTCGCCCGCGCCCAGGTAGGCCTGGATGACCTGCGGATCGGCCTGCACCTGCGCCGGCGTGCCGTCGGCGATGACCTGGCCGAAGTTCAGCACCACCACGTGGTCCGACAGGTCCATCACCATGCCCATGTCGTGCTCCACCATCAGCACCGTCACGCCCCACTCGGCGCGCGCGTCCAGGATGAAGCGCGCCATGTCGTCGGTCTCTTCGCGGTTCATGCCGGCCACCGGCTCATCCAGCATCAGCACCTTGGGGTTCATGGCCAGCGCGCGCGCCAGCTCCACGCGCTTTTGCAGGCCGTACGACAGCGCCGCCACCGGCGCGTGGCGGATGTGGTCGATCTCCAGGAAATCGATGATGCGTTCTTCGATATCGGCGCGCAGCGCCATCTCTTCGCGACGCGCCCGGCCCAGGTAGAAAAGCGCGTCCAGCACGTTGCTGCGCAGATGGGCATGGCGGCCCAGCTTGATGTTGTCCAGCACCGTCATGCCGCGAAAAAGCGCGATGTTCTGGAAGCTGCGGGCCAGGCCCAGCCTGGCACGCTCCGGCGCCGCCACGCGCGTGATGTCGCGCCCCAGGAAGCGGATCTGTCCCGCCGAGGGCTTGTAGAAACCGGAAATGGTGTTGAACAGCGAGGTCTTGCCGGCGCCGTTCGGGCCGATGACCGTGGTGATGGAGCCGGGCTCCACGCGGAACCCCACGTCCGTGAGCGCCTTGACCCCGCCAAACGACAGCGTGACGCCATCGACCTCCAGCAACGGAGGGCTGTCCGACCGATCCACCATTTGTCTCCCCGCTTTCGATGCGAAGTTTTTATCGGTTGTCGGCGTCAGTCTGGCGAACCCGCGAGGCAGGCGATGCAGCGAACCTGTCTTTACCCACGCCAGTACAGCGCCGGAAAATCGTTCAATGCTTCGTTCAATGCGTTACGCTAAGCGTGCTCAAAACAAAACCAAGCAAGCGCTCGGTTCAGACCATAGCATCGCGTTTTTTGGATCGACAGCTGGTATTTACCCGATAACGGAGACTCCCCCATGACCCCTGCACTTCCGGCCCTGCGGACGCTGCTTCTGGAAACCGACGGCGCCATCGCGACGGTGACGCTCAACCGCGCCGACGCGCTCAACGCCATCGACGTGGCCATGGCCCGCGACCTGCAGCAGGCGGCCCAATGGCTGGAAGCCCGCGACGACGTCCGCGTGGTGCTGCTGCGGGCCGCGGGCAAGGCGTTCTGCGCCGGCGGCGACATCTCCATGTTCGAAGGCGAGCCCGCGCACGTGCGGGCCACGCTGCTGGACCTGTTCACGCCGCTCAACGATTTCGTCGCCCGCGTCGCGCGCATGGACAAGCTGTGGCTGGCCCAGGTGCATGGCATCGCCGCCGGCGCCGGCCTGTCGCTGGTGCTGGCCTGCGACCTGGCCATCGCCGCGGCCGATGCGCGCTTCCTGACCGCCTACCTGAAACTCGGCGCCACGCCGGACGCCGGCATGACGCATGGCCTGACCCGGGTGCTGGGCGCGCGCCGCGCGCTGGACCTGCTGCTGCGTCCCGACCCCTTCGGCGCGGCCGAGGCGCTGGCCTGGGGCATCGTCACCCGCACCGCGCCCGCCGGGGATCTGGCCGAAGCGGCGCGGGCCTACGCCGGCGCCCTGGCCGCGAACGCCCCGCACGGCATCGCCGGCGCCAAGGCGCTGCTGCGCGCTGCCGAACACGCCCCGCTGGAAACCCAGCTGGCCGAAGAGACCGCGCGGTTCCTGGACTCGGCCTCGCGCGCCGATTTCGCCGAAGGCGTGCAGGCCTTCCGCGAGAAACGGCCGCCAACATTCAGCGGCAGATAAAGCACAAGGAAAACTAGACGACGCGCTTTTCGACCGCCTGCGCCCAGCGCCGCGCCACCGTCGGCGAGGTGGCGCAGGTGGCCGATTCCGTCACCACACGCACCGCGCGTTCGAGCAGCTGGATGTCGGCCTCGTGCTGGCGCGCCACGTGCGGGTCTTCGAAGAAGATCACGCGCTGGCACTGGTGTTCCAGCACCAGCTCGGCGATCTGCGCGTCGCCGCCCAGCGGGCCGCTCAGGTAGCGGTGCACCCAGGGCGTGTCCTTGGGCCAGCCGCGCGACCAGGCCAGCTCGTTGAGGCGCCCGCCCGTGGTGCCCGTGGCCACGCGGCGCGCAAAGCGCGACAGCACGTCGAAGTGCTCGGCCGCGAACGCCACCATTTCGTCCTTCAGGGCGTCGTGGGCGATCAGCGCCAGGGTCTGGCCGGTGAAGTTGAACAGGCGCGAGACCGAAGCGTCCGGCGCCAGCCCGGCGTGCACGCGCTCGACCTCCATCCATTCGATGGCGCCGGCCAGCGTCGAGATGAACGGCCGGCCATGCGTGATGCACTGGCGCTTCAAGGCCAGCGCCTCGGGAAAAATCGAAGACGGGTCGACCGGATCGATCAGGTAGATCGCGCCGTCGAACGGCGCGTCGCCGTCGCGGCCCTCGGTGACCCGGGCCACCAGCTTCATCAGGCCGCCCTCGCGGCCATAGGGATAGCGGATCAGGCCGCTATAGCCCTGCAGCATGCCTTCGCGCACGATGGCGTCGTGCGTGCGGCCCACGGTGTGCAGCTGCACGCCCAGTTCGCGGATGGTGGACGAGCAGGCGCGCAGCCAGCTGAACAGGGCGGCGTCGGGAGTTTCGTGGTGGAGCCGGTTGGCGGCCAGGCCAAAGCGCAATTGGGCAGCGGGCATCGATAGACTCGGGCAAAAGAAACGGCGGAGATACCGATGATACCGTGGCCCGCATTACCTGCCGGCGAAAAAAAAGCTCCTCAGGGGGAGCTTGTCCGAAGCCGGCCTTCAGTCGGCTTCGTCGATCCAGGCCATCTGGATGGCCTCCAGGATTTTCTCGCCGCAATGGGCGGGATCGTCGCTGAAACCCGGCAAGGCCAGGACCCATTCGCGCAGCTGCACGAAGCGCAGCGTCTTGGGGTCCACGTCCGGATACGCATCGGCCAGCGCGGCGGCGATCTCGTAGGTGTCGGTCCACTTCATCAATGGCCCTCTTTCGCGTGGTTGATGGTGTACTTGGGAATCTCGACCGTCAGGTCGGCGTCCGCCACCAGCGCCTGGCACGACAGGCGCGAGGTCGGGGTCAGGCCCCAGGCCTTGTCCAGCAGATCCTCTTCGTCGTCGGTGGCGTCCTCGAGCGAAGCATAACCCTGCTTGACCACCACGTGACAGGTGGTGCAGGCGCACGACAGTTCGCAGGCGTGCTCGATGTCGATGTGGTTGTCCAGCAGCACGCGGCAGATCGACACGCCCTTGGGCGCGTCTTCGATCACGGCGCCTTCCGGGCAGTAATCGGGATGAGGCAATACGGTCAGTTTCGGCATAACGTGTTATCAGGCGATCTCATCTAGTTTGCGGCCGGCCAGCGCGGCGCGGATGCTGCGGTCCATGCGGCGCGCCGCGAACTCGTCGGTCGCCGCCGCCAGGGCCTGCACCGCGTCCTTCACGGTATCGGCGTCGGTCGCGTCCTGCGCCGCGGTGGCGGCCTGCAGGCACTCGTCCACGCGCTTGCGCTCTTCGGCGTCCAGCAGGTCGCCGTCCACGGCCAGCGCGGCCTGCACGGATTCCACCAGCTGGCGGGCATCGACTTGCTGCTCGCGCAGCATGCGGGCCTGCGCGTCGGAATCGGCCTGCGCCACGCTGTCGGCCAGCATCTGCGCGATTTCCTCGTCCGACAGGCCGTAGGACGGCTTGACCGACACCATGGCCTCGACGCCCTGGCTTTGCTCGCGGGCGGTCACGCTCAACAGCCCGTCGGCGTCCACCTGGAAGGTCACGCGGATGCGCGCCGCGCCCGCCACCATGGGCGGAATGCCGCGCAGCTCGAAGCGCGCCAGCGAGCGCGAATCGGCGACCAGGTCGCGCTCGCCCTGCACCACGTGGATGCTCATGGCGGTCTGGCCGTCCTTGAAGGTGGTGAATTCCTGGGCGCGCGCCACCGGAATGGTGCTGTTGCGCGGGATCACGCGCTCCACCAGGCCACCCATGGTTTCCAGTCCCAGCGACAGCGGGATCACATCCAGCAGCAGCCAGTCCTCGCCCGGAGCGCGGTTGCCGGCCAGCAGGTTGGCCTGCAGCGCCGCGCCCAGCGCCACCACCTGGTCGGGGTCCAGGTCGGTCAGGGGCGTGGTGCCGAACAGCTGCCCCACCGCCGCGCGCACCACCGGCATGCGGGTCGCGCCGCCCACCATCACCACGCCGCGCACGTCGGCCGGCGCGAGCGCGGCGTCGCGCAGCGCGCGCCGGGCGCAGTCCAGGGTGCGTTCGATCAGGGGCCGGGCCAGGGTTTCGAATTCGGCGCGGGTCAGCGCCGCGTCCAGCTTGCGGCCGTCCGACAGCGCCAGCTGCACACGGGCCTCGTCGGCATCGGACAGCGCTTCGCGCGCCGCGCGCGCGGCCATCAGCAGGCCGCGCCGGTCCGACGGCGTCAGCTCGCCGCCGGCGGCCAGTCCGGCCAGGGCGCGGTCGGCGATCAGGGAGTCGAAATCGTCGCCGCCCAGCGCCGTGTCGCCGCCCGTGGCGATCACTTCGAACACGCCCTGGGTCAGGCGCAGGATGGAAATGTCGAAGGTGCCGCCGCCCAGGTCGTACACCGCGTACACGCCCTCGGCCGCATGATCCAGGCCGTAGGCGATGGCCGCCGCGGTCGGCTCGTTGAGCAGGCGCAGCACGTTCAACCCGGCCAGGCGGGCCGCGTCGCGAGTGGCCTGGCGCTGGGCGTCGTCGAAGTACGCGGGCACCGTGATGACGGCGCCCACCAGGTCGTCGCCCAGCACGTCTTCGGCGCGCTGGCGCAACACCGCCAGGATCTGCGCCGACACCTCGACCGGGCTCAGGTCGCCCTGCACCGTGCGAATGCGCACCATGCCGGGCGCGTCCACGAATTCGTAGGGCGCGCGCATGGCCTGGGCCTCCGCCAGCGAACGGCCCATGAAGCGCTTGACCGACACCACGGTGTTGTGGGGGTCCTGCGCCTGCTGGGCCAGCGGCTCGCGGCCCGTGGTGACCTTGCCGTCGGGGAAATAGCGCACGGCCGACGGTAGCAGGGCCTGGCCCTGCGCATCCGTCAGCACTTCGGCGACGCTGCTGCGCACCGCCGCGACGAGGGAATTGGTCGTGCCCAGGTCGATCCCGACCGCCAGCTTGCGCTGGTGCGGCGCGGGCGATTCACCGGGTTCGGATATCTGCAATAAGGCCATGTGATTCGGTTCTTCTGATCTGTGGGCGGCGGCGCGGCCGCGCGCCTTGGGCTATCCGGCGGGCTGGGCTTCTGCCAGTTCCTGCGCCAGCTTCTCCACGAACATCCATTCCCGCACCTTGGCGCCGGCCGCGGCGTAGTCGCGCTCCTGGTCCAGCAGGCGGGCGAGCGTGGCGTGCATGGAAGCGCGCGCCTGCTCCAGCTCGGCCTGCAAGGCGGCCAGGGCGGCTGCGTCGCCGCGCGCATCGTCCAGCATCTCGCGCCAGGTCATCTGCTGCATCAGGAAGGCGCCGTCCATGGAGGTGTTGCTTTCGGTCTGCAGGTCCACGCCGGCCTGTTCGCACAGGTAGCGGGCCCGCAGCAGCGGGTCGCGCAGCTGGCGGTAGGCCTCGTTGGCGCGCGCCGCCCATTGCATGGCGACGCGGCGTTCGGCCGGACTGGCGGTGGCGTAACGGTCGGGGTGCACCTGGGCGGCGACGGCGCGCCACGCGCTTTCCAGCGCCCGGGCGTCGAGGTCGAAGCGTGCCGGCAAGCCGAACAGGCTGAAGTGGTCGTCTCCAGCCAAGACTACACCGTGAACGACTCGCCGCAGCCGCAGGTCGCCTTCTCGTTGGGGTTGCGGAACTTGAAGCCTTCGTTCAGGCCTTCGCGGGCGTAGTCGAGCTCGGTGCCGTCGAGGTAGGACAGGCTCTTGGGATCGACGAAAACCTTCACGCCGAAGCTCTCGAACACCTGGTCCTCGGGCGCCGCGTCGTCCACGTACTCGAGCTTGTAGGCCATGCCGGAGCAGCCCGTGGTCCTAACGCCGAGCCGCAAGCCGATACCCTTTCCGCGCTTCTGCAGGTAGCGGCCGATATGGGTGGCGGCCTGTTGGGTCAGGGTAACGGACATGTTCAGCTCGCCACGGTTTCGGCCGCAACCGAATGCTTTTCTTTGTAGTTCTGCACCGCCGCCTTGATCGCGTCTTCGGCCAGGATGGAACAGTGCACCTTCACCGGCGGCAGGGCCAGCTCTTCGGCGATCTGCGTGTTGCGGATCTTCATGGCCTCGTCGAGCGTCTTGCCCTTGACCCATTCCGTCACCAGCGAGCTGGAGGCGATGGCCGAGCCGCAGCCGTAGGTCTTGAAGCGCGCGTCTTCGATCACGCCGGCTTCGTTGACCTTGATCTGCAGCTTCATGACGTCGCCACAGGCCGGCGCGCCGACCATGCCGGTGCCCACCGATTCGTCCGACTTGTCGAACGAGCCGACGTTGCGGGGGTTTTCGTAGTGATCCAGAACTTTGGTGCTGTAAGACATGCTATTTCTCCACGGATTTCTTGGCGCGGGCGCTTAGTGCGCGGCCCACTGCACGGTGTTCAAGTCGATGCCTTCCTTGGCCATTTCCCACAGCGGCGACATATCGCGCAGCTTGCCGACGCGGCTCTTGATGAGCTCGACGGCGAAGTCGACTTCCTGCTCGGTGGTGAAGCGGCCCAGCGTGAAACGGATCGAGCTGTGCGCCAGCTCGTCGTTGCGGCCCAGGGCGCGCAGCACGTAGGACGGTTCCAGGCTGGCCGAGGTGCAGGCCGAGCCGCTGGAGACGGCCAGTTCCTTGATCGCCATGATCAGGGACTCGCCTTCGACATAGTTGAAGCTGACGTTCAGGTTGTGCGGCACGCGCTGGTCCATGTCGCCGTTCAGGTAGACCTCTTCGATCTGCGACAGGCCTTTCCAGAGGCGGTCGCGCAACATGCGGATGCGCTCGTTCTCGGTGCCCATTTCCTCGCGGGCCAGGCGGAAGGCCTCGCCCATGCCGACGATCTGGTGGGTGGCCAGCGTGCCCGAGCGGAAACCGCGCTCATGGCCGCCGCCGTGCATCTGCGCTTCGATGCGGATGCGCGGCTTGCGGCGCACGTACAGGGCGCCGATGCCCTTAGGGCCGTAGGTCTTGTGGGCCGAGAACGACATCAGGTCCACCTTGAGCTTCTGCAGGTCGATTTCCACCTTGCCGGTGGCCTGCGCGGCGTCGACGTGGAAGATGATGCCCTTCTCGCGGCAGATTTCGCCCAGGGTTTCCACGTCCTGGATCACGCCGATTTCGTTGTTCACCATCATCACGGACACCAGCACGGTGTCGGGGCGCAGCGCGGCCTTGAAGGTGTCCAGGTCGATCAGGCCGTTGTCCTTGACGTCCAGGTAGGTCACTTCGAAGCCCTGGCGCTCCAGCTCGCGACAGGTATCGAGCACGGCCTTGTGCTCGGTCTTGACGGTGATGATGTGCTTGCCGCGCTCGGAGTAGAAGTTCGCGGCGCCCTTGATGGCCAGGTTGTCGGATTCCGTGGCGCCGGAGGTCCAGACGATTTCGCGCGGGTCGGCGTTGACCAGCTTGGCGACTTCTTCGCGGGCGCGCTCGACGGCCTCTTCCGACTCCCAGCCGAACGCGTGGCTGCGCGAAGCCGGGTTGCCGAAGTTGTCGTACAGCCAGGGCACCATCTTTTCAACGACGCGGGGATCGACGGGCGTCGTGGCGGAATAGTCCAGATAGATCGGGCGGGTGGTCATTTCTACAACTCCTACTACTTATACGGTGGCATTGGCGGCGACGGTCGCGGTCGGGGCATTGGCGGCGTTGGCGCCCCCCACCCGGTTGACGCGGACTGCGCAGGCCTGTGCCTGATTGTTGGCTTCCTGCAGCTGGCGCACGCGCTGCTGATCGACCAGATCCTGCAGCGACACCGAGTCCAGGTAATCGACCATCTTGCGGTTGAGCGTGGCCCAGAGTTCGTGCGTCATGCACTTGCCCGGCTTGCCGTCGTTGCCGCTGGTACAGTCGCGCTTGCCGCCGCAGCTGGTGGCGTCCAGCGGCTCGTCGACGGCGAAGATGATGTCGGCGACGGTCACGTTGCGCGCCAGGCGGGCCAGCGAATAGCCGCCGCCCGGGCCGCGCACGCTGTCCACGAGCTCGTGGCGGCGCAGCTTGCCGAACAGCTGTTCCAGGTAGGACAACGAGATATTCTGACGCTGGCTGATGGCCGCAAGCGTGACCGGACCGCTATGCTGCCGCATAGCCAGGTCGATCATGGCAGTCACGGCGAAACGCCCTTTGGTAGTTAGCCGCATGGTAGGTTCCCAGTGATTCGGCAACGGCCGCCGGCGAATCCAGCGGCCAATACCCGAGTAATTGGCTCAAGTATAGCCTAATCCCGACTAATTTGGTATGGCACCGGCCTAGAAAAAACCGCGCATATGCGCGGCTTTTTCATTGCCAGGCACTTCCGGGAACCGCACACAGGCGGTTCCGAGTACGGAATCAGGCTGCCTGGTACTGGGTTGCGCGCTTGCGCACCAGTTCGAGCACACCCTGACAGGCGTCTTCGAGGTAGTCCAGAACCTTGCCGAAACCGTCGGCGCCGCCATAGTAGGGATCGGGCACGGTGGCCTCTTCGAACTCGTTGGCAAAGCGCATCAGCAGCATCAGCTTGTGCTGGTAGGCCTTGGGGCACTGCTGCTGCATGGCCGAGAGGTTGTCCCAGTCCATGGCGAGGATCAGGTCGAAATCGCGGAAATCTTCCGCGGTGACCTGACGCGCTTCGCAGTGCGTGATCTCGTAGCCGCGCTTGCGCGCTGCGGCCTGCGCCCGGGCATCAGGCGCCTCGCCGATGTGAAACGCGTGCGTGCCCGCGGAGTCGATGCGAACCACATCGCTCAAACCCGCGTCATTCACCAAATGGCGAAACACGCCCTCTGCGCTCGGCGAGCGACAGATATTGCCCATGCAAACGAAAAGTACCTTGGTCATCATGGGTGTAAGTGTGCGGGAAAACCCGAGATAAGGCAAGTTTTTTTTGCGTTTGCGTAAATGGCTCAGGGCAAATATGTCCCCATCACTTTTTCATATGATTCAATGGCTTACATCAACAATCAAAAGCAATGCTTGAACTCCGGGGCGGGATAATCGACGGCGCCGCAGGCGGGCGATTGCAACGCAACAGATCGGCGGCCTATTCAGCAAGGTGTCAGCAAAAAGACACAACAAGATACGTCAGACGGCGCCGTCCAGCAGCACCCGCTGTTTCAGCGCGGTCAGGGCGTCGCGCGCCGCCGCGGCCTGCTCGAATTCCAGGTTGCGGGCGTGGTCCATCATCAGCTTTTCCAGGCGCTTGATTTCGCGCGCCATGGCCTTTTCGTCCTTCATGAATTCGGCCGGCACCGCCGCTTCCAGCGCGTCGTGCTGGGTCGGCGCGACGATGCCGTCGATGAGCTCGCGCACCGCCTTCTGCACGCCGCGCGCCGTGATGCCGTGGTCCTCGTTGAACTGCAGCTGCTTGTTGCGGCGGCGGCCGGTTTCCTCGATGGCGCGCTGCATCGAATCGGTGATGCGGTCGGCATAGAGGATGGCGTGGCCGTTCAGGTTGCGCGCGGCCCGCCCGATGGTCTGGATCAGGCTGCGCTCGGAACGCAGGAAACCCTCTTTGTCGGCGTCCAGGATGGCGACCAGCGACACTTCGGGAATGTCCAGGCCTTCGCGCAGCAGGTTGATCCCCACCAGCACGTCGAAGGTGCCCAGGCGCAGGTCGCGGATGATCTCCACCCGCTCGACCGTGTCGATGTCGGAGTGCAGGTAGCGCACCCGCACGCCGTGCTCGCTCAGGAAGTCCGTCAGGTCCTCGGCCATGCGCTTGGTCAGGGTGGTGACCAGCACCCGTTCGCTGCGCGCCACGCGTTCCTTGATCCGGCCCAGCAGGTCGTCGACCTGGGTGCGCGCCGGAAGCACCTCGACCAGCGGATCGACCAGGCCGGTGGGACGCACCACCTGCTCGACGACGTTGTCGGCGTGCTCTTTCTCGTAGGCGGCCGGCGTGGCCGAGACGAATACGCACTGGCGCATGCGGGCCTCGAACTCCTCCAGCCGCAGCGGCCGGTTGTCCAGCGCCGAGGGCAGCCGGAACCCGTACTGCACCAGCGTCTCCTTGCGCGAGCGGTCGCCGCGGTACATGCCGCCCAGCTGGCCGATGGTGACGTGGCTTTCGTCGATGAACATGAGCGCGTCGGCCGGCAGGTAGTCGATCAGGGTGGGCGGCGGCTCGCCCGGGGCGGCGCCCGACAGGTGGCGCGAGTAGTTCTCGATGCCCTTGCAGAAGCCCAGCTCCTGCAGCATCTCCAGGTCGAAGCGGGTGCGCTGCTCCAGGCGCTGGGCCTCGACCAGGTGGCCGTCGTCGGTGAAGCGCCTGACGCGTTCGCGCAGCTCTTCCTTGATGGTCTCGATGGCGCGCAGCACGGTGTCGCGCGGCGTTACGTAGTGCGAGCCGGGATAGACGGTGAAGCGCGGCAGCTTCTGGCGGATGCGGCCGGTCAGGGGGTCGAAGAGCTCCAGGCTTTCGACCTCGTCGTCGAACAGCGTCAGGCGCAGCGCCAGCTCGGGGCTTTCGGCCGGAAAGATGTCGATGGTCTCGCCGCGCACGCGGAAGGTGCCGCGCGTGAAATCGGCGTCGTTGCGGGTGTACTGCATGGCGACCAGGCGCGCCAGGATCTCGCGCCGCGAGATCTGGTCGCCGGCGCGCAGGATCAGCACCATCGCGTGGTAGTCGCCAGGATTGCCGATACCGTAGATACACGACACCGTGCCCACGATGATGGTGTCGCGGCGCTCCAGCAGGCTCTTGGTGGCCGACAGCCGCATCTGCTCGATGTGCTCGTTGATGGAGGAGTCTTTCTCGATGAACAGGTCGCGCGTCGGCACGTAGGCCTCGGGCTGGTAGTAGTCGTAGTACGAGACGAAGTACTCGACCGCGTTCTTCGGGAAGAACTCGCGCATCTCGGCGTAGAGCTGCGCGGCCAGCGTCTTGTTGGGGGCCAGCACCAGCGCGGGCCGGCCCAGGCGCGCGATGACGTTGGCCATGGTGTAGGTCTTGCCCGAACCGGTCACGCCCAGGAGCGTCTGGAACATCAGGCCGTCTTCGACGCCCTGGACCAGGCCGTCGATGGCGGCGGGCTGGTCGCCGGCCGGCGGATATGGCTGGTACAGGTGAAACGGGCTGCCCGGAAAGTCGATGAAGCCGCCGCCGGCAACGGCTGGCACGCCATCGTCCCCGGCGACGACGGCTTCCACGCTCGGGTCTATTGTGGGCTTAGGCATGCTAGACTCTTCCAGGGTAAACCCCCCATTATCCACAGCACCCCGGACTGCGTCCACCCACCTCATCAGACTCCCATGAGCACCCTTTTCGATTCCGTCGAACTCGCGCCGCGCGACCCCATTCTTGGCCTGAACGAACAATACAACGCCGACACGCGTCCCGGTAAAGTCAATCTGGGCGTGGGCGTGTACTACGACGACGAGGGCCGCATCCCCCTGCTGGGCGCGGTGCGCAAGGCTGAAACCGCCCGCATCGAGGCCGCCGCGGCCCGCGGCTACCTGCCGATCGAAGGTATCGCCGGTTACAACGCCGGCGCGCAGGCCCTGCTGCTGGGCAAGGATTCCGCGCTGGCCGCCGCCGGCCGCGTGCTGACCACCCAGGCCCTGGGCGGCACGGGCGCGCTGAAGATCGGCGCCGACTTCCTGCGCCAGCTGCTGCCCTCTTCCAAGGTCCTGATCAGCAACCCGAGCTGGGAAAACCACCGCGCGCTGTTCGAGCGCGCCGGTTTCGAAGTCGGCACCTACGCCTACTACGACGCCGCCACCCGCGGCCTGGACTTCGACGCCATGCTGGCCGACCTGAAGGCCGCTCCGGCCAAGACCGTGGTCGTGCTGCACGCCTGCTGCCACAACCCCACCGGCGTGGACCCCACCATGGACCAGTGGAAGCAGATCGCCGCCGTGGTCAAGGAAAACAATCTGGTGCCGTTCCTGGACATCGCCTACCAGGGCTTCGGCGACGGCCTGACGGAAGACGCCGCGGTCGTGCGCATGTTCGCCGACCTGGACCTGACCATGTTCATCAGCTCCTCGTTCTCGAAGTCGTTCTCGCTGTACGGCGAGCGCGTCGGCGCGCTGACGGTCGTGGCCGGCAGCAAGGACGAAGCCGCCCGCGTGCTGAGCCAGCTCAAGCGCGTGATCCGCACCAACTACTCCAACCCGCCCACCCACGGCGGCACGGTGGTGTCCACGGTGCTGAACACGCCCGAACTGTTCGCCATGTGGGAACAGGAACTGGCCGGCATGCGCGACCGCATCCGCCTGATGCGCAAGCAGCTGGTCGAGAAGATCCAGGAACACGGCGGCAAGCAGGACTTCAGCTTCGTGCTGCGCCAGCGCGGCATGTTCTCGTACTCGGGCCTGACCGCCGCCCAGGTGGACCGCCTGCGCGAAGAGCATGGCGTCTACGCCGTGTCCAGCGGCCGCATCTGCGTGGCCGCGCTCAACAGCGGCAACATCGACAAGGTCGCCAAGAGCATCGCCGCGGTGCTGTAAACGGCCCGCCATCCGGCCTCAAACGGGACCCGCGGGTCCCGTTTTTTATGGACGCCCGCCCACGGCTTGCTTTTTTGCGCTGCGTCCCCCAGAATGGCCGCTGTATATATGTACAGTCCGCCAGCAACGGATCATCGCCATGGCCAGCAAACTCACCGATCGCCAACAGCAAATCCTGGATCTCATCAGGCAAACCGTCGCGCGCACGGGTTTTCCGCCCACACGCGCCGAGATCGCGCAGGCCCTGGGTTTCCGCTCGCCCAACGCAGCCGAAGACCACCTCAAGGCGCTGGCGCGCAAGGGGGCCATCGAGCTCACCGCGGGCGCCTCGCGCGGCATCCGCCTGAAGGACGCCGCCGGCGCGCCCGCGCAGGCATCCCTGCCCATGCCCGCCCTGGCGCAGCTCTTGCTGCCGCTGGTGGGCCGCGTGGCCGCCGGCAGCCCCATCCTGGCGGCCGAACACGTCGAACGCGAGGTCGGCGTGGACCCCAACCTGTTCGCCCAGGCGCCCGACTACCTGCTGAAGGTGCGCGGCATGAGCATGCGCGACGCCGGCATCCTCGAAGGCGACCTGCTCGCCGTCAAAAAAGCATCCGAGGCCCGCAACGGCCAGATCGTGGTGGCCCGCCTCGGCGACGACGTCACGGTCAAGCGCCTGCAGCGCCAGAACGGCCATATCGAGCTCCTGCCCGAAAATCCGGACTTCCAGACCATCGTGGTCGGGGCCGACCAGGATTTCGCGCTGGAAGGCATCGCGGTGGGGCTGATTCGTACGCACGCGCTGCATTGAGCCTGCGCGCAGGCATAAAGAAACCCGCCTAGGCGGGTTTCTTTTTGGGCGGCCGAACCGGTCAGTGCTTGAGCACCGGATCGGTCGAGCCTTCGGCGGGCTTGGCCACCAGGGGCTCCTTGACCGCTTCTTCCTCGGCCAGGGGCTCGGGCAGGCGTTCCAGCGCCAGCTCCAGCACCTTGTCGATCCAGCGCACCGGCACGATCTCGAGGTGGTTCTTGACGTTGTCCGGAATCTCCGCCAGGTCCTTGACGTTTTCTTCCGGGATCAGAACCATCTTGATCCCGCCGCGGTGGGCGGCCAGCAGCTTTTCCTTCAGGCCGCCGATGGGCAGCACTTCGCCGCGCAGCGTGATCTCGCCGGTCATGGCGACGTCGGCGCGCACCGGGATGCGCGACAGGGCCGACACCATGGCCGTGGTGATCGCGATACCGGCGGACGGGCCGTCCTTGGGCGTCGCGCCTTCCGGCACGTGCACGTGCATGTCGTGCTTCTCGAACACGCTGTCGGCAAAGCCCAGGCGGCGGGCGCGCGAGCGCACCACCGTGCGGGCCGCCTCGACCGATTCCTTCATCACGTCGCCCAGCGAACCGGTGCGTTGGATGACGCCCTTACCGGGCATGTCGGCGACTTCGATCGTCAGCAGGTCGCCGCCGACTTCGGTCCACGCCAGGCCGGTGACCTGGCCGATCTGGTTTTCCTTCTCGGCCATGCCGAAGGCGTAGCGGCGCACGCCCAGGTATTCGTTCAGGTTCTCACCCGTCACGTTGACCGGCTTGACCTCGGGCGTCTTGCCCTCGGCCTTGGCGCGGTCGGCCTGGGTCAGCAGCTGCTTGATGACCTTGCGGCAGATCTTGCCCACTTCGCGTTCGAGCGCACGCACGCCGGCTTCGCGGGTGTAGTAGCGCACGATGTCGCGCAGCGCGCTGTCGTCGACGGTCAGCTCGCTATCCTTGACGCCGTTGTTCTTCATCAGCTTGGGCAGCAGATGGTCGCGGGCGATGTGGATCTTTTCTTCCTCGGTGTAGCCCGACAGGCGGATCACTTCCATCCGGTCCAGCAGGGCCGGCGGAATGTTCAGCGTGTTGCTGGTGGCCACGAACATGACGTCGGACAGGTCGAAGTCGACTTCGATGTAGTGGTCCTGGAACGTGTGGTTCTGTTCCGGGTCCAGCACTTCGAGCAGGGCCGACGAGGGGTCGCCGCGGAAATCCATGCCCAGCTTGTCGATTTCATCGAGCAGGAACAGCGGATTGCGCACGCCCACCTTGGACATGTTCTGGACGATCTTGCCCGGCATGGAGCCGATGTACGTGCGGCGGTGGCCGCGGATCTCGGCTTCGTCGCGCACGCCGCCCAGCGCCATGCGCACGAACTTGCGGTTCGTGGCCTTGGCGATGGACTGCCCCAGCGAGGTCTTGCCCACGCCCGGAGGGCCGACCAGACACAGGATCGGCGCCTTCACCTTGTCCACGCGCTGCTGCACGGCAAGGTATTCCAGGATGCGTTCCTTGACCTTCTCCAGGCCATAGTGGTCGTTGTCCAGCACCGCCTCGGCGTTGCTGATGGAATTGTTGATCTTGCTCTTTTTCTTCCAGGGAAGATTGATGAGCGTATCGATGTAGTTGCGCACCACGGTGGCTTCGGCCGACATGGGCGACATGAGCTTGAGCTTCTTGAGCTCGGCATCGGCCTTCTTGCGCGCCTCTTTGGGCATGTGCGCGGCGATGATCTTCTTTTCGAGCTCTTCGATGTCCGCGCCCTCTTCGCCCTCGCCCAACTCCTTCTGAATGGCCTTGACCTGCTCATTCAGGTAGTAGTCGCGCTGGCTCTTTTCCATCTGCTTCTTCACGCGGCCGCGAATCCGCTTCTCGACCTGGAGGATGTCGATTTCGGTTTCGAGCTGCGTGAGCAGGCCTTCGAGGCGCTCGGAGGTGCCGACGATCTCGAGCATTTTCTGCTTCTGCTCGAGTTTCAGCGGAAGATGCGCGGCGATCGTGTCGGCCAGGCGCCCGGCATCGTCGATGCCGGCCAGCGAGGTCAGGATCTCCGGGGGGATCTTCTTGTTCAGTTTTACGTACTGCTCGAACTGGGCGACGATCGCGCGGCGCAGGGCCTCGGTTTCGGAGCCCTGCATGGCGTCGGGTTCGATCGGCGACACCTGGCAGGTGAAGTGCGAATCGGCGTCTTCGATGCTGTTGATGCGGGCGCGCTGGGTGCCCTCGACCAGCACCTTGACGGTGCCGTCGGGCAGCTTGAGCATTTGCAGGATGCCGGCGACGCAGCCGATCTCGTAGACGTCTTCGGGCGTGGGATCATCCTTGCCGGCGGATTTCTGGGCCACCAGCATGATGCTTTTGCCCGCTTCCATCGCAACCTCGAGCGCGCGGATCGAGCGCGGACGGCCGACGAACAGCGGGATGACCATGTGCGGGAACACCACCACGTCGCGCAGTGGGAGCAGGGGCAGGTCGATCGGGTCGGAAGGCAGGGTCTGGCTGGCAGACATAGGAGGTTCCTCGGTATGACTCGGCGTATCGGGGACGGTTGGCCCGATTTTCGGACCAAGCACGTCAGTTACGTCTGTTATGGGAACAATAGCCGAAAATTCAAGATCTCGGCGCCTCGATAGCCCAAAGGTTAAAAAAACCCCGCGGGGGCACCTTCAGTATGCAGGGGACAGGGCCGGGAGAAAAGCGGATTTCCCCCGACGGTACGCCTGGAGACAAAAAAACCCGTTACGAGAACGGGCTTTTTTGAAATATCAGGCCGCGGCGTCCCTGACTTCTCCCCGCTCCGGCTTGTCCGTCGCGGCGGCTTCGTCGGCGTAGATCAGCAAGGGCTTGCCGTCTCCGTCGATGGCGCCTTCGTCCAGCACCACGCGCTTGACGTTGCCCTGGGAAGGCAGGTCGTACATGGTGTCGAGCAGGGCCTGCTCGATGATGGAGCGCAGGCCGCGGGCGCCGGTCTTGCGGCGCAGCGCCTTGCGGGCGATCGCCTTGAGGGCGGCGGGCCGCACGTCGAGCTCGGCGCCTTCCATGGCGAACAGCTTCTGGAACTGCTTGAGCAGGGCGTTCTTGGGCTCGGTGAGGATCTGCACCAGCGCGGCCTCGTCCAGCTCGTCCAGCGTGGCGACCACCGGCAGGCGGCCGACCAGCTCGGGGATGAGGCCGAACTTGATCAGGTCTTCCGGCTCGACTTCGGAGAACAGCTCGCCCACGCCGCGTTCGGACTTGGCGCGCACCGAGGCCGAGAAGCCGATGCCCGATTTCTCGGTACGGTCGCGGATGACCTTTTCCAGCCCGTCGAAGGCGCCGCCGACGATGAACAGGATGTTGGTCGTGTCGACCTGGACGAAGTCCTGGTTGGGGTGCTTGCGCCCGCCCTGCGGCGGCACCGAGGCGACCGTGCCTTCGATCAGCTTGAGCAGGGCCTGCTGCACGCCCTCGCCCGACACGTCGCGGGTGATGGACGGGTTGTCCGACTTGCGCGAGATCTTGTCGATTTCATCGATGTAGATGATGGCGCGCTGCGCCTTTTCCACTTCGTAGTTGCAGTTCTGCAGCAACTTCTGAATGATGTTCTCGACGTCTTCGCCCACGTAGCCGGCTTCGGTCAGCGTGGTGGCGTCGGCCATGACGAAGGGCACGTTCAGCATGCGCGCCAGCGTCTGGGCCAGCAGCGTCTTGCCCGACCCGGTGGGGCCGATCAGCATGATGTTGCTCTTGGAGAGCTCGACCTCGTCGCCCTTGATCTCGCCGTGGCGGATGCGCTTGTAGTGGTTGTAGACCGCCACCGCCAGCATGCGCTTGGGCGAATTCTGCCCGATCACGTACTGGTCGAGGAAGGTCTTGATTTCAGCCGGAGTGGGCAGCTCGGAACGAATCGCCGCGCGCGCGGTGGCCTGCGCCTCTTCGCGGATGATGTCGTTGCACAGATCTATGCATTCATCGCAGATGAATACCGACGGACCCGCGATCAGCTTGCGGACTTCATGCTGGCTTTTATTGCAAAACGAGCAATGCAGCACTTTTGCGTCTGCCGATCCCTTTTTTTCAGGCATATTTCTTTCGTATCTCAGGTAAAGATGCGCCAGCCCAGCGAAGGTCTGGCGCATGCGCTTACTCAAATATGGTGGCAGCGGGTTCGAATATCAACCGGGAAGTCAGCCTTCCGTGCGGGAGCTCATTACCTTGTCCACCAGTCCATACGATACCGCATCTTCGGCCGACATGAAGTTGTCACGCTCCGTGTCTATGCCGATGCGCTCCATCGTCTGGCCGGTATTGTCGGCCAGGATGCGGTTCAGGCGCTCGCGCAGGTCCAGGATTTCGCGGGCCTGGATCTGGATGTCCGAGGCCTGCCCCTGGGCGCCGCCCGAGGGCTGGTGGATCATGATGCGGGAGTTGGGCAGCGTGAAACGCTTGCCCTTCTTGCCCGCCGCCAGCAGGAACGCGCCCATGCTGGCCGCCAGACCGGTGCACAGCGTGGACACGTCCGGCTTGACGAACTGCATCGTGTCGTAGATGGCCATGCCCGCGTACACCGACCCGCCGGGCGAGTTGATGTACAGGGAAATGTCCTTGTCAGGATTCTCCGATTCCAGGAACAGCAACTGCGCGACGACCAGGTTGGCCGTGGCGTCGTTGACCGGTCCCACCAGGAAAATGAGCCGCTCGCGGAGCAGACGCGAATAGATGTCGTAGGCGCGCTCGCCGCGCCCCGACTGCTCGATCACCATGGGAATGTAGCCCAGGCCGGTAGGGGTCACCGACGACCCGCCGTTCATTGCCGCATAGAAATCGGTGAATCTCTGCATAGTGTTACGCCATCCCCATCAACTGATCGAAAGGCACCTTCTCTTCGGTGACCTTGGCCTTTTCCAGCACGTGCGCGACGACATTGTCTTCCAGCACGATCGCCTCGATTTCAGCACGACGCTGGCGGTCGGCCAGGTAATAGCTGACAACCTGGGCGGGTTGTTCGTAGTTCTGGGCGAACTCTTCGATGCGCGCGCGCACCTGCTCGGGCTTGGCCTGCAGCTGGGCTTGCTTGACCAGTTCCGAGACCAGCAGGCCCAGGCGGACGCGACGCTCGGATTCGGTCGTGAAGGCTTCGGCCGGGATCGGCACGGACTCGGCGTTGGGGATGCCGCGCTGCTTCAGTTCTTCGCGGGCGGCGGCCACGCGGCCTTGCACGTCGTTGTCGACCAGGGCCTTCGGCACGTCGAACTTGCCGGCTTCGACCAGGGCGTCCATCACGCTGGACTTGGTGCGGCCTTGCGAGCGCACCTTGACTTCGCGTTCGATGTTGCTGCGGATGTCGGCCTTGAGCTTTTCCAGGTCGCCTTCGGGCTGGCCGAGGGACTTGGCGAATTCGCCGTTGAGTTCGGGCAGCACGCCTTCGGCCACTTCCTTCACGGTGATCGTGAATTCGGCGGTCTTGCCGGCGACTTCCTTGCCCTGGTAGTCATCGGGGAACTTGAGCGGGAAGACCTTGGTGTCGCCGGCCTTCAGGCCGCGCGCGGCTTCTTCGAACTCGGGCAGCATGCGGCCCTGGCCCAGCACGAAGGGGAAGTCTTCGGCCTTGCCGCCTTCGAACGGCACGCCGTCGATGGTGCCGGCGAAGTCCAGTGTGATGCGGTCGCCGTCGGCGGCGGCACGGCCTTCGCGGGCTTCGAACGTGGCGCGCTGCTTGCGCAGGACGTCCAGGGTCTTTTCGACTTCGGCGTCGGTGACGGCGGTTTCGTAACGGGTGACGGCCAGCGCCGACAGGTCGGGCACGGCGACTTCGGGGTAGACCTCGAACGTGGCGGTGAACGCCAGCGTGTCGTCGGCGACGCCTTCGGTCTTGGGTTCGAGGTTCGGGGCGCCGGCGACGCGCAGTTTGGCGCCGTCCACGGCCTGCTCGAAGGCACGGCCGACTTGGCTATTGATCACGTCGTAGCGGATGCCGGGGCCATGGCTGCGCTCGAGCATGGCGAGCGGGGCCTTGCCCGGACGGAAGCCGGGGACCTTGGCGGTCCGGGCCACGCGCTTCAATTGCGCCTGGACTTCCTTTTCGACGTCGGCCACCGAGACGGCCAGATCAACACGGCGCTCCAGGCCGGAGAGGGTTTCAACCACAGGCTGCATTAAAAGACCTATATTCCGAGAGATAAGAGATAACGGGCGGATAAACACGCCATTTTACCGGAAAGTTCCGGACCGCTGACGCAAAGAGGCGCGAGCACCCGGATAAGTCCGGATACTCGCGCCCCGTTTTCCACTCCGCATGGGGCGGAAAAACGCCTGCCGGCGCCTTACTTGGCCTTGGCGATGCGCTCTTCGATGTGCTGCGCGCGCTTGGCCGAGGACGGATGCGAGCTCATCATATCGCTCTTGCCGCCGTCCAGTTCGGCCAGCTTCTGGAACGCGGTCACCAGGCCGCGGGTGTTCTGCTTCTTGGACTGCAGCAGGTCGAACGAGTAGTCGTCGGCGGCGCTTTCCTGCGATTGCGAGAACTGCGCGTTGATGAACTTCTCGGTCAGGTCGCCCAGCTGCGACGAGCTGAGGGCGGCGACCGTCGCGCCGCCCGCCGCGCCGGCGGCGTCGCGCGCGGCCGAAACCGTGTAGGCGGTCTGCATGGCCTTCTTGCTGTGGCCCAGCGCCACGTGGCCGATTTCGTGGCCGACCACGCCCATCACTTCGTCGTCGGTCATCATGTCCATCAGGCCGCTGTAGACGCGGATGCAGCCGTTGGCCATGGCCCAGGCGTTCACGTCCTTGGTGATGTAGACCTTGTAGCTGGCCTTCTGGCCGTTGACCGTGCCGCCCAGCGCCTTGGCGATCTTCTGCAGGCGGGCGTCGTACTTGCTGCCGGGCGCGGCGATCTTCTCCTGCGAATCGCTCTGGGCGCACGACTTGTCCGAAAGCGTCTTGATTTCGGCGTCGCTCAACGTGGCGGCCTGCACGACCTTGCTGCCGGCGCCGACCAGTCCGCCGATGTCCAGCGCATGCGAGGCGGAATAAGGGGCAAGCGCGACGGCCAACGCGGCCACGGTGTAGCGGATCTTCATGGGAACAAACTCCTCTTGAGTGGCTCTATGCCAACGAGGCGGCAATTCTATATATGGCCAATGTGCTCCGAACGTTTCGGCACACAGTTTCGCAAATGCCAGTTTTTCTTACATAAAACCCCGGCAGACAGCGGGCAATCGTGCTACCGGCCGTAGCCCGCCGTCATGAAAACGGATGCACGCCGCCACATGCCGTTGATAGAATTGCGCCCGCTTTTTTCGCACACATCTACGGCTCGCACCCAACATGATTCATAACTCCCCTCCCCGCCTGGGCCTGCTGCCCGGCCTGATCTTCAGTTCCCGCTGGCTGCAGCTGCCGCTGTACCTGGGCCTGATCGTGGCGCAAGGCGTCTACGTCATGCTGTTCCTGAAGGAGCTGTGGCACCTGCTCACGCACGCCACCAGCTTCGGCGAGATGGAGATCATGCTGCTGGTGCTGGGCCTGATCGACGTGGTCATGATCTCGAACCTGCTGGTGATGGTGATCGTCGGCGGCTACGAGACCTTCGTCTCGCGGCTGCGCCTGCAAGGCCATCCCGACCAGCCGGAGTGGCTCAGCCACGTCAACGCCAGCGTGCTCAAGGTCAAGCTGGCCATGGCCATCATCGGCATCTCGTCGATCCACCTGCTGCGCACCTTCATCGAGGCCGGTACGCTGGGCACGGCCAACGCGCGCTTCACCGAAGCCGGCGTCATGTGGCAGACCATCATCCATGCCCTGTTCATCTTCTCGGCGCTGGGCATCGCGCTGGTCGACAAGCTCTCCACGCCCGCCAGCCACGCCAAGCACTGACGGCGCCGCGGCTACGCGGAGGCGAAAAAAAACCCCACGCATGCGCGTGGGGTTTTTTCATGCGGCCGCTGAGATCAGGCCGCGACCTTGATGTTCTTCGCACTGGGCCCCTTGGGCCCGGTGCCCACGTCGAAGGTGACGCGCTGGTTTTCCTGCAGCGACTTGTAGCCTTCGCTGCGGATCTCGGAGTAGTGCGCGAAAAGATCCTTGCTGCCGTCGTCGGGCATGATGAAGCCATAACCCTTTTCGGCGTTGAACCACTTAACGATGCCGGTTGCCATGGAGTGTCCTTGACCTATGAAAAGCGATTGCTCGCGGGGCGCCAGATCATCAAGGATGGGAGAGGAAACAACCGCTGCACCACTGACGGCGACAAGAGAAACGCAAACCGCGTCGCTTGAAAATCTCGCTGAACCCAGTGTATTGGCGAACCTCGAAAATCGTCAAACAAATGCGCGCACCGGTTTATTTTTCAAGTTGCCACGTCAGGAAACATAAAGATACCAAGTGGCTAGCCCGCGAATCCGCCGGCGTCCAGGAACTCCTGTTCGGCCTGCGTAGTCTGCCGGCCGAGCGCGCCGTTGCGATGCGGAAAGCGTCCGAAACGCTTGATGATGTCGCGATGCAGGACCGCCCAATGCAGTGAATCCGCGTCCACCGGCTCCATCAGCGCGACGGCGCGGTTCTGCGCCGCCAGGTTTTCGGCATGCTCGAACGGCAGGTAGAAAAACGGGCGCAGCTGCCGGTCGACGGCCAGGTCGTGGCCGGCCGCGATGGCGCGCTCGGCGAAGTATTGGGCCAGAGGATCGGTGGCGTACATGTGCGCCGTGTCCCGGTAGGCGTTGCGGGGGAACTGGTCCAGCAGGATCATCAGCGCCAGCGCGCCGGTGGCGTCATCCAGCCAGCCGTCCAGCCGGCGCGCGGCCGCCTCGCGGTGCGCGTCCTCGAAACGGACGCGGAACTCGGCGTCGAACTCGGGATTCTTGCTGAACCATTTTTGCGGCCCGGCATCGACCCAGAAGGAAACGACGTCCTGCGGTCGGATGGCGAGCGGCGTGGCGGTGGATTCGGTCATGTGGGCGCGATCCTGCTTGATTGGCGGCGGTGGGAATAGCCAGAGAATAACGCGCCCGCGGCGCCGGGGCCGCGGCCGAAAAACAAAAAAGCCCCGCTAGCGGGGCTTCTTCGAAAAACTCAGGACCTTACAGGACCTGGATTTTCGTGGCTTGCGGGCCCTTGGGGCCATTGGCCGTCACAAAGCTGACGCGCTGGTTCTCTTCCAGGGACTTGAAGCCCGTACCCTGAATTTCGGAGAAGTGGGCGAACAGATCCTTGCCACCCGCTTCCGGAGTGATGAAGCCATAGCCCTTTTCCGAGTTGAACCACTTAACGACGCCGGTTTCCATACTGTATTTCCTAGAGATAATGGGCAAATGCCCGGAGGTCACGAATCAATCAAGGAGGGGACAGTAGAACAATAACGCTGAGCCGGAAAAGGCACGGCACTGAACGAAAATCGCAACGCTTGTGATCGTGTGCCGACACTATCGTTAGGTTCCCCTCATAAGTCAACATAATCCTAAAAATTGCGTGCCAATAATGCAACAAAGGGAAACGGCGCACAAAATACACACGAATTCATAGGCAATAAGAGGTCCTGCATAGGTGTAAACACCCATACATCATAAAAAAACAATCAAGGCTTATATAAATGCCGTCCCCACCTGCGCACACCCTGCATACGCCGTTTGGACTAGCACTTTGGTTTGCCGCCAGGCTTACTCGTCGATAGGTAAACCCAACAAATCGAGTGCCGCGCCAAAAGCATCGGGACCCGAGCAAAGGAAAACCGCCACGTCGCCGGGATTCATATTTTCCAGGACCTGGTCGATTTGTTCTTGCGCATTATCAACATTGTCGACATTCGCGGCGTGTATATCCGCCCCCGCATCGACCTTTGCGCGCGGCACAATGTCTGCGATCGCATTCAGATCGGTCACGCCCACGACCACGTAGACGCTGATGCTTTCGCCGTCCAGCGTGGTGTGCAGCTCAACGCCGCCCGCCACGTCGGCAACCTGCCGACTTACAATTTCCATGTTCCATCTTCCTAAATTCGCGGGACAGGCCCGCCCGGGCACGCACCTCGCGGGTGCACACGCACGCCCAGGCGCGACTATAACAGCCTTGGGCTAGGGCTTCCTGACATTCGGACCGAGCGAGCGGCGCGCCGCGCCCGAGGTGGCCGCCACGTTGCGGCATTGCACGCCTGCGGCGGCCAGCGCATCGCGCAGCGGCTTCTGGGCGGCCAGGAATGCGGACTTTTCATCGTCCGCCAGCTTGCAGACGAACAACTGCGCCTGCAGCTGGGTGCGGCGGGCCTTGCGGTTGCCGGCCTCCTGCGCGAGCCAGTCGCCGATCCAGGCGGCGGCCGCCTCGGCGCTGCCCTGCTGCTTGACGTGGCCCAGCAGGTCGAACACGGTCACGCCGTCGATCCGTTCGTCGTCGCCGCGCGACAGGAACAGCTTGGCGGCCTGGCCCGAATAGCCGGGGACCACCGCGAGGCAATCGCGTTCTGCGGGTTTTTTCATGGTGTATGCACTGTCGGTTATCGGAAAGCCTGGACTGTAACCCGGGCGCAGCCGCTGTCGCATTGCCGCCGCCGAACTCTGCTATCGTCGGACTGATCCCTTCCCTACATGGTGGACATCATGCAACGCGATTTCGATCTGGTCGTCACGATTCTGGGCGCCCTGCGCGACGCGCCGGGCCCCAACCTGAGCACGCACGACATCAAGAACGCGGCCCTGGCGCCGCATCCCGAAGAACAAGCCCTGCAGCTGGTCGCGCATCATCTCGACCTGCTCGAGGATGCAGGCCTGGTCAAGCAGGTCAGCGAAACCGCCGCCAATGCGGGCGCGACGCGCTGGCGCATCACCTGGAAGGGCTATGACGCCCTGGAGCAGGACGAGGAAGACGAAGACGAGGATTTCGACGCCGAGGAATGAGGCGCCGGCAGGCTCAGCGGCGCCGCAGAATGCGCCGCGTGAGCAGCGACGCGGCGGCGCCGATCACCAGGCTGAACATGAAGGCGGCGATCGACAGCATCACCGACAGATCGCTGAAGCCGCCGCGGCGCGACAGCACGAACACCGCCACGAACACGGCCGCCGCCAGCGCGGCGACACCCGCGAGCGCATGCTTGACGGAACCCAGGCGGCCGCACAGCGCGCCGCCGGCCAGCGCCGCCGCCACCACCGCGGCCATGGACCAGAACAGATATTCGTACTGCATGCGAACCATCTCCCCGAAGGCATTGAGGCGCACGCATTATAGGCGCGCCCCCGCGCCGCCCTACCAGCCGCGGAAGCGTTCCCAGTGCGCCACCACCTCGGGCGAGCCGTCGCGCACGACTTCATACGCGTCGTGCTGGGCGCAGGTGGCGCAGGCATGGTTGGGGACGATCCGCAATTTGGCGCCCAGCGGCAGGTCCGGCAGGGCCGCTGCGCTGCCGGGACGCACCTTGATGATGCCCTGCTCCTGGTTGGTCTCGGCCAGCAGCAGATCGGGATAGACCTTGCCGGAGGCGTCGCAGACGAGTCCGTACAGCTGATCGACGCGCTGCCTGGCGGTTCCGCGGTCGCGCGACATGGCCATCCACCCGGCGTCCACCAGTATCCAGCCCTTGTCGGGCTGATGGCCGATCACCGTAGTCAATACGGTGGCCGCGATGTCGTCGACCTCGCACACGCCCAGGCCCGCCATCACCAGGTCGAAGAACACGTATACGCCGGCGCGCACCTCGGTCACGCCGTCCAGGCTGCGCGCGAAATGCGCCGTGGGCGTGGAGCCCACGCTGACCACCGGGCACGGCAGACCGGCCTTGCGGATGGCCTCGGCGCAACTGACGGCGGCCTGCCTTTCCTGCTCGGCCATGTCGGCGATGGCCTCGATGCTGTCGCAGCCATAGGATTCGCCCGCATGGGTCATCACGCCCCGCAGGCAGGCGCCCTGCTCATGCAGCGTCCTGGCGATGGCCAGCAGCTGCTCGGTATTGCCGGGCTGCACGCCGGCGCGGTGGCCGTCGCAGTCGATCTCGATCAGCGCGGGAATGGGGTCGCCGGCGTCGCGGGCGCGGCGCGCCACGGCCTGCGCCGCCTCGATGCTGTCGACCACCACCGTCAGATCGACGCCGCGGCGGCGCAGCGCCAGCACGCGGTCCAGTTTCGCCGGCGAGACGCCGACGGCGTACAGCAGATCGGTGACGCCGGCGGCGGCGAACTGCTCGGCCTCCTGCAACGTCGACACCGCGGCCGGGCCTTGCGGCGTGGACATCAGCCGGCGCGCGACCTCGATGGACTTGGGCGTCTTGAGGTGCGGGCGCAACTGCACGCCATGACCGGCCATCAAGGCGTTCAGGCGCTCGATGTTGCGCGCCATGCGGGTCTCGTCGAGCAGCAGGCACGGGGTGTCCAGGGAGTCCACGGTGGATGGGGCGGCGGCGGTCATGGGCGTCTCGGCATGGCGGATTGGAATGCCTGCCAGTATGGCGCGGCGGCGCCCTCCCGTGTTTAATATCGACTTAATCATCCATTAACGCGACGCTGAATGATTACCACCGACGACCTGCGCTTTTTCCTGAGCCTGGCGGCGACCCGCTCGCTGGCCGAGGCGGCCCGCATGATGGACGTGACCCCGCCGGCCGTCACGCAGCGCCTGCATGCGCTGGAAAAGCGCCTGGGCGTCAGGCTGGTCAACCGCTCCGGGCGCGGCACGGCGCTGACCGACGAGGGCCGGCTGCTGGCCTTGCGGGCCGAGCAGATCTGCGCGGAACTGGGCGACCTGGCCGACGAACTGGCGGGCCGGCGCGGCGTGGTGGCGGGCCATCTGCGCGTGGTCGCCCCGCTGGGCTTCGGCCAGCGCTACGTCGCCGGGCTGGTGGCGCAATTCCGCGAGCGCAGCGAGAACCTCACCGCCAGCCTCACGCTGTCGGACGGCCCGCCCCGGCTCGCCGCCGACGACTGGGACGTCATGGTCCATATCGGCGAACTGCGCGATTCGACGCTGGTGGCCCATCCGCTGGCGCCCAACCGCCGCCTGCTATGCGCCGCTCCCGCCTACCTGGCGCGCCGCGGCGCGCCCGCCAAGCCGGAAGACCTGCGCGGGCACGATTGCATCGCGCTGCGCGAAAACGACGAGGACGTGACGCTGTGGCGCTTCAGGCAGGGGCGCGGCGCAGCGGTCGGCGTGCGCATCGCGCCGGTGCTGTCGAGCAACGCCGGCGAAACCGCGGTGGAGTGGGCGCTGGCCGGGCACGGCATCATCGTGCGTTCGGAATGGGACGTGGCGGCGCACCTGCAGGCGCGCCGGCTGGTGCCGCTGCTGGCCGGCTGGACCCTGCCGCAGGCCAACGTGGTGGCCCTGGTGAAATCGCGCCAGGAACTGGCCGCGCGCACCGCCGGATTCCTCGCACACCTGCGGGCGGCCTTCGCCACGCCGCCGTGGCGCGCCCAGGTTTAGGCCGCGTCAGTCCAGCATGGCTTCGGCTTCGATCTCGACCAGCCATTCCGGCAGCGACAGGCCGCTGACAATGATCCAGGACGACGGCGGCGGGTCCTGAGGGAAACGGTCGCGCAGCGCCTGGGCGATCACCTCCTGGTCCTCGCGCACCGTCTCGCAGATGTAGATGCGCAGCATGATGACCTGGTCCAGCCTGCCGCCCGCGGCGGCCAGCACGCGCTCGACATTGTCGAGCGCGGCCTCGGTCTGCCCCTGCAGGCCGGGGCTCACCGTGCGCGCCTGGGCGTCGACGCCCACCTGGCCCGACAGCAGCATGCGGCGCTGGCCGGTCACGATCACGGCCTGGCTGAAGCCGTACTGCACGGAGTCGAATACGGTATCGGGATTGACGACGGTTCGGGACATGGCCTGCTCCTGGGACACTCGGGTCCCGCCATTCTATCTGCCCGGGTCCCGGCGCCGCCGCGCGCAGGCCATGCGGCCCTTGCCGCACCCGCGATTTGCGGCCGGCCGGCGACGCGCATACCATCGGCCCCCATCGATTTCCCGTTCAATCATTTTCATGCAAGGCGGACAGACCGCGTGAACACCCGCACACCCTCCGGCACGCCCCGGGTCACAGGCGCCTCCTGGGCGGCGCTGCTGCGCGGAAGCAACGCGCTGCGCTCCATTGCGCTGGCCGGCGGCGTGGCGCTGCACGCCATCAACGTGTATGTCGTCACCACCATCCTGCCCAGCGTGATCCAGGACATCGGCGGGTTGGAGTACTACGCCTGGAACACCACGCTGTTCGTGGTCACGTCCATCGTCGGGTCGGCGCTGTCGGCCCGGCTGATCGAGGCGCTGGGGCCGCGCGCCGCGTACCTGCTGGCGGTGCTGGTGTTCACGGTGGGATCGGCGGCCTGCGCGCTGGCGCCGTCCATGCCCTGGCTGCTGGCCGGGCGCAGCGTGCAGGGCCTGGGCGGCGGCATCCTGTTCGCGCTCAGCTACGCGCTGATCCGGCTGGTGTTCGAGCCGGCGCTGTGGTCGCGCGCCATGGCGCTGGTGTCCGGCATGTGGGGAGTGGCCACCTTGTGCGGCCCCGCCATCGGCGGCATCTTCGCGCAGGCCGGGCACTGGCGGCTGGCCTTCTGGGCGCTGCTGCCCGCGGCGGCGGCGCTGGCCCTGATCGTGGCGCTGAAGGTGGGCGGCAAGAGCGCCTCGCGGCCGGCCAGGCCGACGTCGCTGCCCTGGTCGACGCTGGGCCTGCTGGTGGTCAGCGTGCTGGCGATCACCGCGGCCAGCCTGTCCACCAGCCTGGGCTGGAACCTGGCGGGCATCGCCGCCGGGCTGGCGATCGCGGCGCTGATCGCGGCGGTGGATACGCGCGCCGCCAAACGGCTGCTGCCCACCGGCGCCTACCGCATCGGTTCGCCGCTGGGCGCGCTGTACGCGCTGATGTGCCTGGTGGTGGCGGCCATCACCACCGAGATCTTCGTGCCGTACTTCCTGCAGGTGATCCACGGCATGTCGCCGCTGGCCGCCGGCTACATGACGGCCGCGATGGCGGCGGGCTGGACGCTGGCCGCCATGCCCAGCTCGACCCGCAGCGGGCCGGCCGCCGACTTCCTGGTGCGCCTGAGCCCGGCCGTCATCCTGGCCGCGCTGGCCGCACTGGCCCTCATGACGCCGCGCACGGCGCTGTTGCAGTCGCAAGCGGGGCTGGCCGTCTACGTGCTGGCGCTGGCCGGAGTCGGCTTCGGCATCGGCCTGAGCTGGCCGCATCTGCTGACCCGCATCTTCAACGCGGCGCCGCCCGGCGAGGAGACCCTGACCTCCTCGTCCATCACCACGGTGCAGTTGTACGCCACGGCCTTGACCGCGGCGCTGGCCGGCGTCATCGCCAACAGCGCGGGCCTGGCCGATCCGGGCGGCGTCACTGGCGCGCAGCGCGCCGCGCAATGGCTGTTCGGCGCGTTCGCGCTGGCGCCCGCCGCGGCCCTGCTGCTGCAGGCGCGGATCGCGCGCCGGCGCTAGCGGGCCGGTCCGCCAAAGGCGGTATGGAAGCGCGCGGGCGGGTTTGCTACGCTGCTCCTACCTGGAGGGTACCGGCCATGAACAATGGAATCCGCGTGCTGTGCGTGCAGCCATCGTCGTTCTCCGCGCGTTTCGCGTTCCTGGGGATCGCGCTGCGATGGACGCTGGGCGCCACGCCGCGGCCCGCCAGGCTGCTGATCGGCCCCCACGACCTGGAGCCGCTGGGCTCCGAGGCCGACTTCTGGAGGTTCGCGCTGCGCCATGCGTGCGCCAGCCGCTCCATCCTGATCACCCGGGGCGGCCGCTGGGACGTGACGGCCTCGGTCGACGGCGACGAAGTCCGCGCCTTCGGACGCAAGTTCGCCCTGCGCCATTGCCTGTTCTGAGGTCAGGCGTCCTGCGGCGGCTTGCGGTGATACAGCGCCAGTTCCTCGGCGGTCCAGCGCTGCCGCGCCTCTTCCTGGCAGCAGCTGCGGAACACCAGCGCCCCCACGTCCAGGAAACGCTTGAGGTCGGCGTCCGACAGCTTGGCCTGCACCTGTATCAGGCAATCCGCGTAGGCGGACAGTATCCCGTCCCAATGGTCGAACCTGCCCGGCGCGACGGGCTGCGTGATCATGCGCGCCATCATTTCACTATGATCCATGCTCTGACCCTCTCGGACGCCCCGCCGCCGCCATGAGCGCCGGCGTAGGGGCCGCCCGCCCCGTCAGCAAGCGCCATGCCCGGACGGGGATCAGCGCGCGGCGGGCTGGCGCTGGACCTGGCCGTCCGGCGCGCGGCCGCGCAGCAGCGCGTCGGGATAGGCCTGCAGGTAGTCCGCCAGCTCCCGTAGCGAGCGGGCCGCGCGCGCCAGCTCCTGCAAGGCCGTGCCGGCGCTGACCGGCAGGTCGCCCTCGGGACTGAGCACGCCGCCGACCGCCGCCAGCGAACGGCTGGCCTGCTTGAGCACGGTCTGCGCCTGCGGCGCCAGGCTGGTGTCCAGCCGCCTGACCAGGCTGGCCGTGCCGCGCAGCAACTGGTTGAGTTCCGTGCCCAGCGCCTCGAACGGCACCCGCTCCAGCTTGGCCAGGATGCTGTTGACCTGCTGCTGGAGCTGGTCCAGGTTGTTCGGCACGGTGGGGATCAGCGGCCTGGGCTCCATCTTGAACGCCACCGGCTTGGCGTCGGGAAACACCGCCACCGCGACGTACAGCTGGCCGGTCAGCAGGTTGCCGATGCGCAGCTGCGCGCGCATGCCGCGCTCGATCATGGCGCTCAGCAGCTTGCCGCTGGGATGCTCCAGCGAGGAGCCGGAGTATTCGCGGATCTCGCCCACGGTCTTGGCGCCCAGGCGCTCGAGATACAGCGTGGCGCCGACCATCGCATAGAACTGGTTGGTCTCGCGGTCCAGCTCCAGGCCGATGGAATCGACCTGTCCGATGGTGGCGCCATAGGCGTCGATGGGCGCGCCGACCGTCAGGCCGCGCACCGACTGGTCGAAACGCATACGGATATGCAGCGGCACGCCGTCGGGCTGGGCCCGCGCGGCGCTCTCGGATGGGAAGATGACGAATTCGTCGTCGGCCTTGGCGACCACCCGTTCGCGCTGCTCGATCGTATCGAAGGCCACGCCGCCCACGATGACCGACAGCAGCGATTGCGAGCGCATCTGCAGGCCGCGCGCGTCCACGCTGAAGTCCACGCCGCTGGCGTTCCAGAAGCGCGTGGCCGCATTGACGTAGGCGTCGTTGGGCGCGTCGATGAACACCTGCACGTCCACGCCTTCGCCGGTGCGGTCGAGCTGGTAGCCCACCACCTGCCCCACCGGTATGCGCCGGTAGTAGACCGGCGAGCCCACGTCCAGCGAACCCAGATCGCGGGCCTTGAGCGTGTAGCGCTTGCCGGCGCGGTCCTGCGTGACTTCGGGCGGGATCTCCAGGCCTGTGAAGGTCGATTGCGGCGTGTGCCGCTCATTCTTCGGGTCCGGGCGGCTGGCGGGATCGACGCCGATGTAGGCGCCCGACAACAGGGTGCCCAGCCCCGACACCCCGCTCAGGCCGAGGCGCGGGCGCACCACCCAGAACCGGGTGCCTTCGCGCAGCAGGCTGGCGGCTTCCTTGTCGAGGCGTATGGTGACGATGACGCCGGAATGGTCGGGGTTGAGCGCCACCCGTTCGACCAGGCCGACATTGACCTCTTTGTAGCGCACCTGCGTCTTGCCGGCTTCCAGGCCTTCGGCGGTCTGGAAGCCGATGGTGGCGGTGGGGCCCGCCTCCATCCAGACGCGCACCACCAGCAACAGGCCGCCGACCGCCGCGATGATGGGCACCAGCCAGATCCATGACAGGCGACGCCGTTTGCGCCCGGCGGCTGGCGCATGGGCGGAGGCAGGGCCGGGCTCAGGCATAGAGAACGCTCTCTGTAGTATCCATCCGGACGCGCGGGCAAGATCCGTCCCAAGAATCGCCCCCCGCCGCCCGCCACGCAAGTAAGGGAAATCCCGAGGCCGGGGTTCGCGGTAGGATAAGCGTCCCTAAAAGCAGAAATACAGCAGGAATATCCCGTGACTCTCGAAATCCGCCCCGCCGCCCCTACGGACGCGGCCCAGATCCATGCCTTCATCACCGAACTCGCCATCTATGAGCGCGCCGCCCACGAGGTGATCGCCAGCGTCGAGGACGTGCGGCGCACGCTGTTCGCCGAGGGCGCGCCGGCCAAGGCGCTGATGTGCCTGCTGGATGGCAAGGTGATCGGCTACGCCGTGTACTTCTACAGCTACTCGACCTGGCTGGGCCGCAACGGCATCTACCTGGAAGACCTCTACGTCACGCCGGAACACCGCGGCATCGGCGCCGGACGCGATCTGCTGCGCCACCTGGCGCAGGAAGCGGTGGCCAACGGCTGCGGCCGGCTGGAATGGAGCGTGCTGGACTGGAACGAGCCGGCCATCGATTTCTACCGCTCGATCGGGGCGCTGCCGCAGGATGAATGGGTGCGCTACCGCCTGGCCGGCGAAGCGCTGCAGAACTTCGCGCAGGGCCGGCGCTGAGCGGCCGGCTCAGAATTCCGGCAGGTCGAACAGCGTGTGCAGCGTGGAGCTGGGCACGGGCACGGACGCGAGATGCTCGCGTCCGTCATCGTCGACCAGCACGCGCACCGGACGCGAGGCCACGCTCATGCCGTCCAGGCTCATGGCGGTCTCGACCTGGGCGCCGTCCTTGATGAGTTCGATGACTTCCGAAGCCGCCGCCGTCACCGGCTCGGTGACCCAGCCGGGCACGCCGCGCTCGGCCTGCCCCCAGCGCACATAGGCCACATGCCCGCTGACGGGCTCCTTGCGGACGGCGACGATTACATACAAAGACATCCGGGCCTCCCTGATAGAACGTGGCCAGGATCGTATAACAACTTGGCGCGGCCATGACGGCCGCCGGGCTCAGGGTTCGATGTCGATCGGGGCAAAGGATTTCACCAGGTCGTCCAGCATCTTCAGCTGGGTGAGGAAGGGCTCCAGCTTGTCCAGGGGCAATGCGCTGGGGCCGTCGCATTTCGCGTTCCTGGGATCGGGATGCGCCTCCAGGAACAGGCCCGCCAGCCCGACCGCCATGCCGGCGCGCGCCAGTTCGGCGACCTGCTCGCGGCGTCCGCCCGAGGCCGCATCCAGCGCCGAACGCTGCTGCAGCGCGTGGGTCACGTCGAAAATCAGCGGGCGGTTGCCGGTCACCTTTTTCATGACGCCGAAGCCCAGCATGTCCACCACCAGGTTGTCGTAGCCGAAGCAGGTGCCGCGGTCGCACAGGATCAGCTTGTCGTTGCCGGCCTCGGTAAATTTTTCCACGATGTTCAGCATCTGGGTCGGGCTGAGGAACTGCGGCTTCTTGATGTTGACCACGCGCTGCGTCTTGGCCAGCGCCACCACCAGGTCGGTCTGCCGGGCCAGGAAGGCCGGCAGCTGCAGGATGTCGGCGACCTCGGCCACCGGCGCGGCCTGCCAGGGCTCGTGCACGTCGGTGATGACCGGCACGCCGAAGGTCTGCTTGACCTCTTCGAAAATGCGCATGCCCTCTTCCAGCCCCGGACCGCGGTAGGAATGGATCGAAGAACGGTTGGCCTTGTCGAAGGACGCCTTGAATACGTAGGGGATGCCCAGCTTGCGCGTCACGCGCTGGTATTCCTCGCAGGCGCGCAGCGCCAGCTCCCGGGATTCCAGCACATTGATGCCGCCGAACAGCACGAAGGGCAGATCGTTGGCGCAGTTGATGGAAGGGGAAATGACGACTTGCGGCGCGGTCATGGCGGGTGAATCCTGTAGAGATGTAGCGGGTGATAGTGCGTAATGTACAACCTTGGCCGGCGCGGCTCAGGCGTTGCCGGTGTCGGAAGTCCAGCTGGCCGAGAAGGTCTGCGGCAGCAGGCTCAGGCTGCCCACCAGCTTTTCCACGCGCTCGTCTTCCTGGCGCATGGAATAGACCACGGCCGTCACCTCGGAGCGGCCGGCGTCGCGCTGCTGGCTTTCCACGCCGCGCAAGCGCAGGCTGTGCTTGCCCAGCGCGTTGAGCAGTTCGGCGCGCACCAGGGCTTCGTCGGCCGACGCGCAGGTCAGCGCGATGTTGTAGTAGCGTTCCTCGGTTTCCGCCTCGGGCACGTAGCGGTCGACCAGCCTGGCGCCGCCGCGCAGCACGACGTTGGTCACCAGGATCAGCGCCGCCACCGCGCCGGACTCGGCCAGAAAGCCGTAGCCCGCCAGCACGCCGACGGCGCCGGTGGCCCAGATGGTGGCCGCGGCGCTCAGGCCGCGGATGGTGAGTCCGTCGCGCATGATGAGGCCCGCGCCCAGGAAACCGATGCCGGTCACCACCTGGCTGCCCAGGCGCATGTCGCTGCCTGCGTCCAGCAGCGCCGGCAGCGCGGTGTAGGCGGCCGCGCCCAGCGCGACCAGCGCGTGCGTGACGACGCCGGCGTAGTTCTGGCGCCACTGGCGCTCCAGGCCGACGGCGGCGCCCAGCAGCATGGCCAGCGTGAGATGGGTGGCGATGGAAAGTCCGGTCATGGCAGGCTTGAGGTGACGGCAAGCCTGCCATTATCGCCCGCGTCCGGGCGCTCCGGACGCCGGCCGCTTACTCCTGGCCCGGATCGCTCACCAGCCGGTAGGCGATGGCGCCGATGATGGCGCCGACGATGGGCGCCACCCAGAACAGCCACAACTGCTCCAGCGCCCAGCCGCCGACGAACAGCGCCGGTCCGGTGGAACGGGCGGGATTGACCGACGTGTTGGTCACCGGAATGCTGATCAGGTGGATCAGCGTCAGCGCCAGGCCGATGGGAATGGCGGCGAAGCCGGCCGGCGCCCGCTTACTGGTGGCGCCCAGGATCACGAACAGAAAGCCCGCGGTCATGACGATTTCGGTAATCAGGGCCGACGCCATCGAATACTTGCCCGGCGAATACGCGTCATAGCCGTTGGCCGCGAAATGGCTGCCCTTCAGGTCGAAACCCAGCTTGCCGCTGGCGATGCAGGCCAGCACCGCGGCCGCCGCGATGGCGCCGAGCACCTGCGCGATGACATAAGGCAGGATTTCCCTGGCCGGAAAACGGCCGCCCGCCACCAGGCCGACGGTGACCGCCGGATTGAAATGGCCGCCCGAAATATGGCCGACGGCGAACGCCATGGTCAGCACCGTCAGGCCGAAAGCCAGCGCCACGCCGGCGAAGCCTATGCCCAGTTCGGGAAAACCGGCGGCCAGCACCGCCGCCCCGCAGCCGCCCAGCACCAGCCAGAACGTGCCGAAGAATTCCGCGCCGCAACGCTTCGATAGCGAATACATTTCCACTCCCCAAAAACGAAAACCCAACGGTATCGCGCGGCGGGAATTGCAACGTTAAAGCAATGCAAATCTTGACAGTTCTTGTTCGCGGCCCGAGCGCCGGCAGCTCCGCCCCACACAAGGTAACGGCGCGAAAAGGCTTCGGGGATCGGCCGGATGGGCGAACCCATGGCGGCCCCATCGGTCCTGCGGCTTGCAATAAATATTTAAACAGGCACACTACGGCCATTCGAAAGTATGGCCTTGCCACGCAAGGCCTCATCCGGCCGGCTGCAAACCCCTTGCGGCCGAGTCTGCGGTAGGAGTGCGCGGTGTCTGATGTCCGGGACATGAATCCTCTTCATCAAAACAGGCGGGTGCCGTCACGGCCCGCTGCCGCCTTGCCGATGCCCTCCCCGCGCCACCTTCCCCGCGCAATCGCGTCTGCCGCCATGCGGTAGCGATCGGCCGCGGCCGTTCCTCGCGGAACCGGCCGTCCGGCTTCCCTCCCCCTTCTGATTCCGTTTCCCGTCTTTCGCGGCCGCATGCGCCGTGAGGACTTTCTTCGTGCAGACCCGTCAAGAGGCCGACACACCCATAGACCGACTCAAGGAGCGTCACATGCGGTTAATCACCGACCAGGAACTCAACACCATGTCCACCGAGAGCAAGCGCCGCCGGCACCAGGAGCTGGATCGCAAGCTCGTCGTCGCCAGCCAGCGCGGCTGGTCCTGCGTGCAACGGATCGAGGCCAGCCGCGCCAAGGTCCATGCCGCCATTCAGCGCGACGTCGAACTGGGCCGCGACACCGAGGCCAAGGTCGACAAGCGGCGCGTGCGCGCCCGCGCGGCCAGCTAGCCCGGGCGGCCAGGCAGGGGATGCGGCGACTGGCAACGGGCCGCATTCTCCTGCGGGCCGCCGCTGGTCCAGCGCTGCACGTCGCGGATCAGGTATTGCAGGAATTGCGCGTAGGCCCGGTCCAACGCCCGCATCCAGGCGCTGTCGTCATGCCTGACGCAGGAGGCGCGCACGGCGCAGTTCAGCGTTTCCGCCAGGAGGCCGACGGTTGCGCCGGACATCCGGAAACAGATCGGCGCCTGGCAGGAATGCCGGTGAGCATCGCGCAGCGCGTCATCGCGCGCCTGCGCCGTGGCCTGCGTATCGGCCGCGACCCGCAGCAGCAGGTTCAGTAGTTCGCACCAGTCCGCCAGCAACTCGTGCACGGCACACCTCGCGGGGAACGCGTACGGACGCTCGGATTCGGGGCGCGCAGATCGATGACATCCAGAAATGCAGCGTACTTGAGTGCCACGGAAGGCTCTCCTTATCGTGCTGTTTATGGGCAAGCATCCACTGAAGAGCGCGACGATATAGCAAAAATCGGGATATTCGCACTGGCGTATACCCGTAAGGGGGCGTCCCGACTTGCCTTGCCCGGCGCCCCACCTTCGATAGCGCGAGGGCACATTAAATGTATGCACAAAAAATCGTTGCACCCTTTATTTTCTGTACATACAATAAATAAATGATCATCACCTTCGACACCGCCAAAGATCTGAGCAATCAGCGCAAGCACGGCGTTTCGCTGGCGGCCGCTGAATGGTTCGAATGGGATGAAGCCCTGGTGCGCGAGGACATGCGCCGAGAGTACGGCGAGCGCCGCATGATCGCCTTGGGCTATATCGATGTGCGCCTGTATTGCGTGGTGTACGTGGACCGCAACGACGAACGGCGCATCATCAGCCTTCGCAAGGCAAACTCGAGAGAGGTGAACCTGTATGCCGAAACTTAAGCCGGGGACGATCGTTCCCAACCGCGAAGAGGACGAGGTCATTAACCGTGGCATCGCCGCCGATCCGGACACCTACGAACTCGGAGCAGCCGACCTGAAAAAAATGACACGAGTCGGACGTCCCAAGGCAGAGATCACGAAAGAGCGGATCTCGATCCGGCTGTCACCCGACGTGCTGGCGTTGGCCAAAGGCAAAGGAAGCGGCTGGCAAACCCGGATAGACCAAAAGCTACGTGCGGCCTACAGCCCCAAGATCGCGTACATCGGCGGCTCGATGGACGGTATCCAACTGTACGTGGCGGGACATCCGAAGACTGCAATGGTCCAATATAAGGGCGCCGACGATTTTCCGGCCGACCCGTTGCGACTGGAGCAGTACGTGCGCAGGACGATCAGCCGCAAGATTGGCGACCACACCGAGCAGCGCGATTTCTTCGTGCTCAAGGGGATGACAGACAGTGAGGCAAAGAAACTCGCCGAAAAGCGCCCCCTGCTTTGGCATGACGACGAAGTGCAGGTGGAGGAGCAGGACGGAGTGGCCATCGTTCATGGCCTCCCCTGATGCTCCCCGGGACGCTACGAAATACAGGCAGCAAGGAATCCGCCAGCTGTCGAAAAGAAAACCCCCGAGGCATTCGACGCCTCGGGGGTTCTCGGGGTGCTGTAGACACTGTTGGCGCACCGCTGTGCGCACCGCCAGACAGCGTCAGACAATAAGTGGTGCGAAGGAGGGGACTCGAACCCCTACACCTGTTACGGCGTCAGGACCTAAACCTGGTGCGTCTACCAATTTCGCCACCTTCGCAAAGCCAAGCCCGCTATTGTAGCTTGCTTGTTAAAATCTTGCGTCATGAATCCGCGCCTCGATGCCCTACACCCCTATCCGTTCGAAAAACTGCGGGCTTTGCTGGCTTCGGCCGCCCAGCAGCCGGACGGCCTGACGCCCATCAATCTGTCGATCGGCGAGCCCAAGCACGCCGCGCCGGAGCGCATCGGACAGGCGATCCGCGACAGCCTCGCGGGCCTGTCGGTCTATCCGTCCACCAAGGGCGACCCGGCGCTGCGCCAGGCGATTTCGCAGTGGCTGGCCAGCCGCTACAGCATTCCGGCGCCGGACCCGGAAACCCAGGTGCTGCCGGCGCTGGGCTCGCGCGAGGCGCTGTTTGCGTTCACGCAGACCGTCATCGACCCGTCGGCCGGCTCGGTGGTGATCTGCCCCAATCCTTTTTATCAGATTTACGAAGGCGCCGCGCTGCTGGCCGGGGCCACGCCCTACTTCGTGAACGCCGACCCGGTGCGCGATTTCGGCAGCGACTGGAACCGGGTTCCGGCCGAGGTCTGGAAGCGGACGCGCATGGTTTTCGTCTGTACGCCGGGCAACCCGGCCGGCAACGTCATGTCGCTGGACGACTGGAAGACGCTGTTCGAGCTGTCCGACCGCCATGATTTCGTGATCGTCTCGGACGAGTGTTATTCCGAGATCTACCTGGACGAAGCCAATCCGCCCCTGGGCGGCCTGCAGGCGGCGCGCCGCCTGGGCCGCGACGACTACCGCAACCTGGTGGCGTTCTCCAGCCTGTCCAAGCGTTCCAACGTGCCGGGCCTGCGCTCGGGCTTCGTGGCGGGCGACGCCGCCCTGATCGGCCGTTTCCTGCTGTACCGGACGTATCATGGCAGCGCGATGAGCCCGCTGGTGTCGGCGGCCAGCATCGCCGCCTGGACCGACGAGGCCCACGTCAAGGACAACCGCCGCATGTACCGCGAAAAGTTCGACGCCGTGGTGCCGATCCTGCAAAACGTGCTGGACGTGACCCGTCCGCAGGCCTCTTTCTACCTGTGGGCGGCCACGCCCGGTTCGGATACGGCGTTCGCGCGCGACCTTTACGGCCGTACCGGTGTTACCGTGCTGCCGGGCAGCTTTCTGGCGCGCGAGGCGCACGGGACGAATCCCGGCCAGGGCCGCATCCGCATCGCCCTGGTGGCCCCTTTGGCCGACTGCGTGCAGGCGGCCGAACGCATTGCCCATTTTGTGCATACTTCTGTTTGATCAACCCTTAAAAGCTGAGCCGCTATGACTCTCGACCTGCAGACCACCATCGAACAAGCCTGGGAAAACCGGGCCAACCTGTCGCCCACCGACGCCAGCGCCGAAGTGCGCGAAGCGGTCGAGCACACCATCGACGGCCTGGATCTGGGCCGCCTGCGCGTGGCCGAGAAGATCGGCGACGACTGGGTCGTGCATCAGTGGATCAAGAAGGCCGTGCTGCTGTCGTTCCGCCTGAGCGACAACGCCATCATGGGCCAGGCGCCGCTGCAGTTCTACGACAAGGTGCCGCTCAAGTTCTCGGAATACGGCGACAACGCCTTCAAGCAGGGCGGCTACCGCGTGGTGCCGCCGGCGGTGGCGCGCCGCGGCGCCTACATCGCCCGCAACGTGGTGCTGATGCCCTCCTACGTGAACATCGGCGCCTACGTCGACGAAGGCACGATGGTCGACACCTGGGCCACGGTCGGTTCGTGCGCCCAGATCGGCAAGAACGTGCACCTGTCGGGCGGCGTGGGCATCGGCGGCGTGCTGGAGCCGCTGCAGGCCAACCCCACCATCATCGAGGACAACTGCTTCATCGGCGCGCGCTCGGAAGTCGTGGAAGGCGTGGTGGTGGAAGAGAACTCGGTGCTGGCCATGGGCGTGTTCCTGTCGCAAAGCACCAAGATCTATGACCGCGCCACCGGCAAGATCACCTACGGCCGCGTGCCTTCGGGCTCGGTGGTGGTGCCCGGCTCGCTGCCGTCGGCCGACGGCACGCACAGCCTGGCCTGCGCCGTCATCGTCAAGCGTGTCGACGCGCAGACCCGCGCCAAGACCAGCATCAACGATCTGCTGAGGGCCTGATGAGCACACCCGCGTCGGCCTGCGCCGTACTGGATCTGGTCAAGGACCTGATCGCCCGCCCGTCGGTGACGCCCGCCGATGAAGACTGCCAGGCCACGCTTGCCGCGCGCCTGGAGCGCATCGGCTTCAAGTGCGAAACCATCGCCCAGGGCGGCGTGACCAATCTGTGGGCCCGGCGCGGCAGCGCCGCGCCGCTGGCGGTGTTCGCCGGCCACACGGACGTGGTGCCCCCGGGGCCGCGCGAGAAGTGGGAGAGCGATCCGTTCGTGCCCACCGAACGCGACGGCTACCTGTACGGCCGCGGCGCGGCCGACATGAAGAGCTCGATCGCCGCCTTCGTGGTGGCGGCCGAGGAATTCGTGGCGGCCAATCCGCAGCATGGCGGCTCCATCGCGCTTTTGATCACGTCCGACGAGGAAGGCCCGTCGATCGACGGCACCGCCATCGTCTGCGACGCGCTCAAGGCGCGCGGCGAGCAGCTGGACTACTGCATCGTGGGCGAGCCGACCTCGGGCGAGGCGCTCGGCGACATCTGCAAGAACGGCCGCCGCGGCTCGCTGTCGGGCAAGCTCACGGTCAAGGGCATCCAGGGCCACGTGGCCTACCCTCACCTGGCGCGCAACCCGGTGCACCAGCTGGCGCCGGCGCTGGCCGAGATCGTCGCGATCGAATGGGACCAGGGCAACGAGTACTTCCCGCCCACCACATTCCAGGTGTCCAACCTGAACTCGGGCACCGGCGCCACCAACGTGGTGCCGGGCGAGGCGGTGGCGCTGTTCAACTTCCGCTTCTCCACCGCCAGCACGCCGGACGGCCTGAAGGCGCGCGTGCATGAGGTGCTGGACCGCCACGGCCTGGAATACGCGCTGGACTGGGAGCTGGGCGGCGAGCCTTTCCTGACCCCGCGCGGCACGCTCAGCGAGGCGCTGTCCTCGGCCATCAAGGACGAGACCGGCGTGACGACCGAGCTGTCGACCACCGGCGGCACGTCCGACGGCCGCTTCATCGCCAAGATCTGCCCGCAGGTGATCGAGTTCGGCCCGTGCAACGCCACCATCCACAAGGTCAACGAACGCGTCGAGATCGCCTCGCTCGCGCCGCTGAAAAATATTTACCGGCGCACGCTGGAAAACCTCCTGCCCGCCAAGGCGTAATCCGTCCCGCGCCGATCGCGCGGGCCCTGCGCCCCTCGGGAGACGCCGTTTCCCGAGGGGCGAATTCATCAAGAATGCCAGCCATGCAACCATCCGCCCGCCTAGAACTGCTGACCCTGCGCGACCTGATCCGTTACGGCGTCTCCCGGCTGAACGCCGCCGGGGTGGCGCTGGGCCACGGCAGCGACAACGCCTGGGACGAGGCGGTATACCTCGTCCTGCACGCCCTGCACCTGCCGCTGGACACGCTGGAACCCTTCCTCGACGCCCGCGTGCTCGACAAAGAGCGCGCCCGCGTCCTGGACCTGATAGACCGCCGCGTGACCGAGCGGCTCCCCGCCGCCTACCTGACCAACGAGGCCTGGCTGCGCGGCCACCGCTTTTACGTGGACCAGCGCGTCATCGTGCCGCGCTCGCCGATAGCCGAACTGCTGGACCAGGGCCTGGCGCCCTGGGTCGCGGACCCGGCCGAGGTCGGGCGCGTGCTGGACATGTGCACCGGCTCGGCTTGCCTGGCCATCCTGGGCGCGCTGGCGTTTCCCCATGCGCAGGTGGACGCGGTGGACGTGTCCTCCGATGCGCTGGAGGTGGCGCGGCGCAATGTCGAGGACTACGGGCTGGAGGACCGGCTGGCGCTGCACCAGAGCAATCTGTTCGAAAGCCTGCCCGCGCAGCGCTACGACGTCATCATCTGCAATCCGCCGTACGTCAACAGCGGCTCGATGGAGGTGCTGCCCGAGGAATACCGCCACGAGCCGCAGCTGGCGCTGGCCGGCGGCGCCGATGGCATGGACCTGGTGCGCCGCATCCTCGAGGCCGCCCCGCGCTACCTGAGCGAGAACGGCGTGCTGGTGCTGGAGATCGGCCACGAGCGGCCTTTCTTCGAAGCGGCCTTCCCCGAACTGTCGCCCATGTGGCTGGATACCGAGCAGGCGTCCGACCAGATCCTGCTGTTTACCCGTGAGCAATTGACAACGTGATACGCGCTACTGGATTGACCCTGCGCCGGGGCACGAAAGTGCTGCTGGACGGCGCCGAATTCGTCGTGCACCCGGGCGAGCGCGTCGGCATCGTCGGCAAGAACGGCGCCGGCAAGTCGTCCCTCTTCGCGCTGCTGACCGGCGCGCTGGACGTGGACGCCGGCACGCTGGCCATGCCGGCCGGCTGGCGCATCGCCAGCGTCAAGCAGGAAATCGAGGCCGACGAGCGCCCGGCGCGCGAGTTCGTCATCGACGGCGACGTGCATCTGCGCGAGCTGCAGGCGCGCCGCGCGGCGCTGACGGACGAGCAAGGCACGCAGATCGCCGAGGTCGAGGCGGCGCTGGTGGAAGCCGGCGCCTGGAGCGCGGCCTCGCGCGCCGAGCAGCTGCTGGCCGGCCTGGGCTTCAAGCCCGCCGAATGGATGCAGCCGGTGGCGAGCTTCTCGGGCGGCTGGCGCATGCGCCTGGCGCTGGCGCGCGCGCTGATGGCGCCGTCCGAACTGCTGCTGCTGGACGAGCCCACCAACCACCTGGACCTCGACGCCATGCTGTGGCTGGAGAAGTGGCTGGGCGCCTACCCCGGCACCGTGATGCTGATCTCGCACGACACCGAGTTCCTGGACGCGGTGGCCAAGTCCATCCTGCATTTCGACCACGCCAAGCTGGTGCGCTACCGCGGCGGCTACGGCGACTTCCTGACGCAGCGCGCCGAGCGCCTGCGCCAGAGCAACATCGCCTACGAACGCCAGACGCGCGAAGCCGCGCGGCTGCAAGGCTTCATCGACCGCTTCAAGGCCAAGGCCTCCAAGGCCAAGCAGGCGCAAAGCCGGGTCAAGGCGCTGGCCCGCATGCAGGTGCTGGCGCCCCTGCAGGCCGAGGCCGGCATCGACATCCGCATCCCGTCGCCCGAGCAGGTGCCCGACCCGCTGCTGACGCTGGAGCACCTGTCGGCCGGCTATACCGACGCGGCCGGCAATGCCGTTCCCATCCTGCGCGACGTGACGCTGATGGTGCGCGCCGGCAGCCGGGTGGGCGTGCTGGGCGCCAACGGCGCCGGCAAGAGCACGCTGATCAAGACGCTGGCCGAGGAACTGCCGGTGCAGGCCGGCGAGCGCCGCGCCTCGCGCGGGCTGGCCATCGGCTATTTCCACCAGCACCAGCTCGACATGCTGGACGTGGACAGCACACCCATCGCCCACCTGGCGCGCCTGGCGCCCGAGGCGCGCGAGCAGGAGCTGCGCAACTACCTGGGCGGCTTCGGCTTTTCAGGCGACACGGTGACCAGCAAGGTCGGCCCCATGTCCGGCGGAGAAAAGGCGCGCCTGGCGCTGTCCCTGATCGTCTGGCAGAAGCCCAACCTGCTGCTGCTGGACGAGCCCAGCAACCACCTGGACGTGGAAACCCGCGAGGCCCTGGCCACCGCGCTGGCGGACTTCGGCGGCAGCATGCTGCTGGTGTCTCACGACCGGCACCTGCTGCGCACCACGGTGGACAGCTTCTGGATCGTGGCCGACGGCGCGGTGCGCGAATTCGACGGCGACCTGGAGGACTACCGCGACTGGCTGGCCGCGCGCAACGCCGGCGAACGCGCCGAAGCGGCGCGCGAGAACGCGGCCAACGGCGAGCCCGTCATCGACCGCAAGGCGCAGCGCCGCGCCGAGGCCGAACAGCGCCAGCGCCTGTCGGCGCTGCGCAAGCCGCTGGAAGCGAAACTCGCCAAGGTGGATGCCGAGATGGAAAAACTGCGCGCCAAGCTGCAGGCGCTGGACGCCGTCATCGCCGACCCGGACCTGTATTCGGACGCACGCCGCGCGGAACGCCAGAAGGTCATGGCCGAGCATGGCGAGCACGGCAAGCGCATGGACGAGCTGGAAGAGCAGTGGCTGGAGATCCAGGGCTCGCTCGAGGAGATCGAGCAGTCGGAGCCTTGAAGGGATGGCGGCTTGCGCCGCCTTACGAATAAGGGCGTTCGCGCAGCCGGGTATGGTGCGCGACCACCGTATCGATCACTTCGTGCAGTATGTTTTCGGCCAGTTCGGGCGGCACGCCCGCTTCCTCGGCCAGGCGCCGGATGCGCGCGACCTGCTGGGACTCGCGCCGGGTGTCGAGCAGGTCCATGCCGTGGGCCTGCTTCAGTTCGCCGATCATGTCCGTGCAGCGAAAGCGCACGCCCAGCAGCAGGATGATCTGCTGGTCGATCTCGTCGATCTCGGCGCGCAGCGACGCCAGCTCGTCTTCGGGGGATTCGTGCTCGGCCATGTTTTTCAACCCTGAACGATATCGAGTTTCGCGATGCCCAGCGCCAGGGTCTTGGCGCCCACGTCGCGGAACTGGATTTGGGCCTGGGCGTCCTGTCCTGCGCCGCTCAGGCCGATGATCGTGCCCTCGCCGAACCGCGCGTGGCGCACGCCCTGACCTACACGATACTGCTTGTCGCCCACGGTGACGCCGCTGGCCACGCTGCGCGGTTGACGCGGCGCAATGGTGTTGGTGGGCTTGCGTCCGAACGCGTCGCCGCGGTTGCCGCCGCCCCAGCTCGCGCTGGTGGCGCCGACCTGCGCCAGGCCGGCCTTGGGGGTCAGCCATTTCAGGTGCTGCTCCGGAATTTCGTCCAGGAAGCGCGAGCGCATCGCGTAGCGCGTCTGGCCGTGCAGCATGCGGCTTTGCGCCAGGCTGATGTACAGGCGCTGGCGGGCGCGCGTGATGGCCACGTACATGAGGCGGCGCTCTTCTTCCAGCCCGGACGGCTCGAGGATGCTGTTCTCGTGCGGGAACAGGCCCTCTTCCAGGCCGGTGATGAAGACCGCGTCGAACTCCAGGCCCTTGGCCGCGTGCACGGTCATGAGCTGCACCGCATCCTGGCCCTGCTGGGCCTGGTTGTCGCCGGCCTCCAGCGCCGCGTGCGACAGGAACGCCGCCAGCGGCGTCAGGCCGTCGCCGCCGATGGCCGGCGCGTCCACCACGCCCGGCATGAGCGTCGAGGAAGCGTCCTGCTCGGGCACGACGCCGGCCGGCAGGCCGTCGTAGTTTTCCTCGGACGCGAACACGGCGGCCGCCGTGATCAGTTCGTTCAGGTTTTCCAGGCGCTCGGCACCTTCGCGCTCGGCCTTGTAATGGGCGTTCAGCCCGCTGGCCTCGAGCATGTGTTCGACCATCTCCGGCAGCGGCAGGTCGCGCGTTTCCTCGATCAGGCGGTGGATCAGCTGGGCGAACTGCGCCAGGTTGGAGCCGCCCTTGCCGCCCACCAGGGCCACCGCCGAATACAGGCTGGTGTCATGGGCGCGCGCGGCGTCGGCCAGCTGCTCCAGCGTGCGCGCGCCGATGCCGCGGGTCGGGAAATTCACCACCCGCATCCACGAGGTGTCGTCGTGCGGGTTGGCCATCAGGCGCAGGTAGGCCAGCGCGTGCTTGATTTCCTGGCGCTCGAAAAAGCGCAGGCCGCCGTACACCTTGTAGGGAATGCCGGCCGAGAAGATGGCGTGTTCCAGCACCCGCGACTGCGCGTTGCTGCGGTAGAGCACGGCGATCTCGCGGCGCAGGCTGCCGTCGCGGATCAGCGCGCGGATCTCGTCGACGATCCATTGCGCCTCCATGCCGTCGGACGGCTGCTCGATGACGCGCACCGGCTCGCCCTCGCCCTGCTCGGTCCAGAGATTCTTGCCCAGCCGGCCGGTGTTGTGGCCGATCAGCGCGTTGGCCGAATCCAGGATGTGGCCGTAGGAGCGGTAGTTCTGCTCCAGGCGGATCACGGTGCCGCGCGCGTAGTCGCGCTCGAAGTCGGCCATGTTGCCGACGTTGGCGCCGCGGAATGCATAGATGGACTGGTCGTCGTCGCCCACCGCGAAAATGGCGGCGCCGCCGCCGGCCAGCAGTCGCAGCCACTTGTACTGCAGCGTGTTGGTGTCCTGGAACTCGTCGACCAGGATGTGGCGGAAACGGCGCTGGTAGTGCTCGCGCACGGGCGCGTTGCGCGACAGCAGTTCATAGGCGCGCAGCAGCAGTTCGGCGAAGTCGACCACGCCCTCGCGCTGGCACTGGGCCTCGTAGAGCTGGTAGATCTCGATCAGGCGGCGGCGGTGGGCGTCGTAGGCTTCGACGTCGGCCGGACGCAGGCCCTCTTCCTTGGCGCCGTTGATGAAGCGCTGCACGTCGCGCGGCGGGTACTTTTCATCGTCGACGCCGTTGGCCTTCATGAGGCGCTTGATCGCCGCGAGCTGATCGGTGACGTCCAGGATCTGGAAGCTCTGCGGCAGGCCGGCATCGCGGTGATGGGCGCGCAGCATGCGGTTGCACAGGCCGTGGAAGGTGCCTATCCACAGGCCGCGCATATCGATGGGCAGGATGGCCGACATGCGCGCCAGCATCTCGCGGGCGGCCTTGTTGGTGAACGTGACCGCCAGCAGCCCAAAAGGCGAGGCCTGGCCGGTTTGAATCAGCCAGGCCATGCGGGTGGTGAGCACCCGGGTCTTGCCGCTGCCCGCCCCGGCCAGGACCAGGGCGTGCTGCGGTTCTAACGTTACTGCGGCGCGTTGTTCAGGATTGAGCTTCTCTAGCATCATGCCGCGTAGCGGCGCAGACGTTGAGCGAATTGCTCGAGCCCGGCGATGCCGCTTTGCTGGGCGCGCTGGCACCAGGCCTGCAGATCATTGAGGAGCTGTTCGCTGCTGGCGCTGGAGCTTTCCCAGATGCGGCCGAGTTCGCGGCGCATCTGCACCAGCGTGGCCAGCGACTTGTTGCGGGCGATGGCCTGGTCCACGGCGGCAACCTGTTCGGGCTGGAGGATGTCCTCGTTGCGGTGGATGGCGCGGCGCACGCGGTGCAACTGGGTCCAGTCGCATTCGGCGCTGCCCTTCTTGCGCGAATCCTTCAGCTTGGCGAGTTCTTCGCGGGCGGCGCTCTTGATCACGTCCGCGTAGCGGGCCATGACTTCGTAGCGGTGCGTGATCACGCCCTGCAGGGTGCGCAGGTCGATGCCGGTGCGGCTGTCGTCCAGCTTGAGCTTGGGCGCGACCTTCTTGATCTTGGCCAGGCCGAAGAACTTCAGGATGTTGATGTAGCACCAGCCGATGTCGAACTCGTACCACTTGGCCGAGAACTTGGCCGACGTGCCGTGGGCGTGGTGGTTGTTGTGCAGCTCTTCGCCGCCGATCACGATGCCCCACGGGAACACGTTGGTGCTGGTGTCCGGGCTGTTGTAGTTGCGGTAGCCCCAGTAGTGGCCGATGCCGTTGACCACGCCGGCGGCCCAGAACGGAATCCAGGCCATCTGCACGGCCCACACCGTCACGCCGATGGCGCCGAACAGGGCGATGTCGATGGCGAGCATGGTCAGCACGCCCCACAGGCTGTGCTTGCTGTAGATGTTGCGCTCGAGCCAGTCGTCGGGCGTGCCGTGGCCGAACTTGGCCATGGTTTCCTTGTTGGACGATTCCTCGCGGTACAGCTCGGCGCCGCGGAACAGCACTTTCCAGATGCCGAACAGGATGGGCGAATGGGGATCGCCTTCCTTTTCGCACTTGGCGTGGTGCTTGCGGTGAATGGCAACCCATTCCTTGGTGACCATGCCGGTCGTCATCCAGAGCCAGAAACGGAAGAAGTGCATGACGGCTGGATGGAGATCCAGGCCGCGGTGCGCTTGGCTGCGATGGAGGAATACCGTGACCGAAACGATCGTGATGTGCGTCATCACCAGGGTGAACACGACGATCTGCCACCAGGTGGCTTGCGTCAGACCGCCGGCAATGAAGGAGAGGATGTAATCCATAAAGCTGTTATGAGCCTCGCTTGAGAAGTGCGTGAAGTTTAGCTTACCTTTGCCGTCTTATGACAAGGGAGTTTCAAAATAGTTTTTGAGAGAAATCAAGGACTAAGCCAGGGTTTTGACACGTAAACATCCCTACTCGCGACCATAAAAGACGAGCGCGAGGCCAGGCCCTGCGACCCTGCATCTACCCTGTAACAAGGGTAGCGCAATCGCCGGGACAAGTGGTTTGGGCCAGGTTTTGGCATTAAAGTTCCTGTCAGCCGCGCGGCCGCGCGCACTGCCGTCCGCCACGCCCCGACTGTCTCTTTTGCCCCACTGATGTTGCCGAACAAACCCCGCCTCAAAATACGTCCCCATTTTACTTGCGCCTTGGCCCTGGTGGGCGCCGGCCTGTCCGCGCCCGCCGCGTCGCAGACGCTGAAGCCGGGCGACGTGGTGGTGCTGGCCTCTTATTACGAGATCCGCGGGTCGGACTGCCTGGCCCTGCGCGCGCCGCGGCTGTCCATCACGCTGGCGCCGCGCCTGGGCAAGGCCAGCGTCATGCAGACGCGCGGCCAGTCGGGCGCCTCCGGGCGCTGCGCCTACAAGACGGTGCCCGTGTCGCAACTCGTGTACCAGGCCGACCGGCCGGGCCAGGATTCCCTGGCCTGGGAGGTGAAGTACCAGGACAAGACGCTCGGCACCCGCCGCTACAGCGCCACGGTGGGCGTCACGCCGGGTTCCTGATCCGACGCCTGCGCCGCCTCGGCCGATTCCTCGGATTCGGCTACGGCCCCCTTTTTCTTGCGCTCGAACACCGCGGCGAAGAAGCCGTCGGTGCCGTGCACGTCGGGGCGCAGCTGCACATAAGGACCGTCGAGCTGAAGGTTCTCGCAGCGGGCCGCCAGGATGGCGGCGGCGTCCAGGCGTTCGAAATCGGGGTGGCTGGCCAGGAAACGCTCGGCCTGCACCTCGTTTTCCTCGGCCAGCAGGCTGCAGGTGGCGTAGACCAGGCGGCCGCCGGGCGCCACGCAGCGCGCGGCGCTCTTGAGGATGCGCTCCTGCAACTGGCCCAGCTCGGCCAGCGCCTCGGGGTGCTGGCGCCATTTGAGATCGGGATTGCGGCGCAGCGTGCCGATGCCGCTGCACGGGGCGTCGACCAGCACGCGCTGGGCCTTGCCGGCCAGGCGCTTGACGCGGGCGTCGTTCTCGTTATCGATGACGACCGGCACCACGTTGGACAGGCCGCTGCGCGCGAAGCGCGGCTTGGCGCGCGCCAGGCGCGCCGCCGACACGTCGAAAGCGTACAGGCGGCCGGTGGAACGCATCAGCGCGCCCAGCAGCAGCGTCTTGCCGCCCGCGCCGGCGCAGAAATCGATGATCATCTCGCCGCGGCGCGGCCCGACCAGCAGCGCCAGCAGCTGGCTGCCCTCGTCCTGCACCTCGATACTGCCGTTTTCGAATTGCGGCCAGCGGTTGATGGCCGGCCGGCCTTCCATGCGGATGCCCCAGGGCGAATACGGCATGGCGACGGGCTGGTAGCGGCCGGCGCCCTGCTGCAGCTCGGCCAGCATGGCGTCGCGTTCGGCCTTCAGCGGATTGACGCGCAGGTCCAGGCTGGCCTGGCGGTTGAGCGCCTCGATCAGCGTTTCGGGACTGTCCATCGCGCCCAGGCGCTCGTCGAGCCAGTCGGGGATGCTGCCGCGCACCGCGCGCGGCAGCGTCGCCAGGTCGATCTGCGACACGCGCCGCAGCCACTCGGCCTCGGCGGCGTCCAGGCCTTCGGCCAGCTCGCCGGCACCCAGCGTGGCCGCCAGGCCCAGGATGGCCAGACGGCGCGAGGCCGGGCCCACGCCGCTTTCGCCGAACTGGCGGTAGCGGCGCAGATGGCGCAGCACGTCGTAGACGGCCTCGGCGACCTCGGAGCGGTCGCGCGCGCCCAGGTTGGGATGGCTGCGCAGCCAGTGCGACAGCGCCGCGTCGGCCGGGTGGGTCCATTGCAGGATTTCGCCCAGGGCGCGCTGCACCTGCTCGATCCGGATGGCGGCGTACGGCTGGCGCGGACGGTTGTACTGGGGCTTCTGCGGCGCGCGGGCCTCGCCGCGCGGGGCGTCGTGGGGACGCTGGCCGGGACGGCCTTCGCGGCGCTCGGCGCCGTAGGAGGCGCGCTCGCCGCCGCGCGGCGCGTCGTAGGACGGACGCTGGCCGGGGCGGCCTTCGCGGCGCTCGGCGCCGTAGGAGGCGCGCTCGCCCTGCCGCTCGTCGCGGCGTTCTTCGCGCCTGCCGTCGGGACGGCCTTCGCGCCGCTCGTCGCGGCGACCGTCGCGGCCGCGCTCCAGCGCCTGCCGGGCCTCGCCCTTGGGGCGCGAAAAGAAGCTCCGGCCGTCGCGGCCTTCGGCGGCGCGCGGGGCGCCGGCCGGACGGGAACGCGGGGGTTGGGATTTAGTCATGGCGTATTCCAGTGGGGCGGAGGTTTGCCGCCCGGTAAATGCGTTGCAGCGCGCGTTGCGCGGACGGTCAGGCGGCCGGCGACCAGGTGAACAGGCGCTCGGGATCGCCCGCCACGTTCACGCGGTGGTCGCTCGTCAGGGTAACCCGGCCTTCGGCCAGCCAGCGCACCGCCGCCGGGAAAGCCTGGTGCTCGACCGTCAGCACGCGCTCGGCCAGCGCTTCCGGCGTATCGCCGGCCAGCACCGGAACGCAGCCCTGGGCGATGATGGGGCCGTGGTCCAGCACCGGGGTCACGAAATGCACCGTGCAGCCGTGCACCCGCACGCCGGTGGCCAGCGCCTGGGCGTGGGTGTGCAGGCCCGGGAAGGCCGGCAGCAGCGAAGGATGGATGTTGACCAGCCGGCCCGCATAATGGTTGACGAAGCCCGGCGTCAGCACGCGCATGAAGCCCGCCAGGATGACGTAATCGGGCTCGTAGCGGTCGATCTCGGCGGCCAGCGCGGCGTCGAAGGCCTCGCGGCTGGCGTAGTCCTTGTGGAACAGGGCCGCAGTGGGAATGCCCTGGTGGGCGGCCCATTCCAGGCCGGCGGCGTCCGGCCGGCTGGCGATCACGGCGGCCACTTCGGCCGGCCAGCCCTGGTCGCGGCACGCTTCGGCCAGCGCCCGCATGTTGCTGCCCCGCCCCGAGATCAGGATGACCAGGCGGCGCTTGGTGGTAGATATTTCCGGCAAGATAAGGAATTCCAAGGGAAATCGGGTTTGTGCGCGCGAGTCCCGCGCGATTTGGGCGGGATGGGAACAAACCCGGAATCCAAAATTGTAAACTCTCGCTCGTGAAACCATCGCTGCATATCTACCGATCCCTGCCCCCGCCCGAGCGGCGCGCCCCGTGCGCGCTGACGATCGGCAATTTCGACGGCGTCCATCGCGGACACCAGGCCATGCTGGCGCGCGTCTGCCAGGTCGCGAGCGAACGCGCGCTGGCGCCCGCCGTCATGACCTTCGAGCCGCATCCGCGGGAATATTTCGCCACGCTGCACCAGCGCCCGGAACTGGCGCCCACCCGGATCTCCGGGCTGCGCGACAAACTGGCGGCGCTGGCGCGCTACGGCATCTCCCAGGTCGTGGTCGAGCGTTTCAATGCCCGCCTGGCCGAGATGTCGGCCAACGCCTTCATCGAACAGCTGCTGGTGCAGGGCCTGCACACCAGATGGCTGCTGGTGGGGGAGGATTTCCGCTTCGGCCACAAGCGCAGCGGCGACATCGACCTGCTGCGCGAAGCCGGGCTGCGCCACGGCTTCGAGGTGCAGACGCTGGCCGACGTAACCGACCAGCACGGGCACCGCATCTCCAGCTCGGAAGTGCGCACCGCGCTGGCGGTGGGCGACCTGGAGCGCGCCCGCCACCTGCTGGGCCATCCGTATCACATCAGCGGCCACGTCATACACGGCCAGAAGCTGGGCCGCACGCTGGGCTTTCCCACCATGAACCTGCGCGTGGCCGAACGCTGCGCCGCGCGCTCGGGCATTTATGTGGTGCAGGTCCACGGCCTGGGCGAGCGCGCCCTGCCCGCGGTGGCCAGCCTGGGCGTGCGCCCCACGGTCGAAGACCGCGGCCGCGTGCTGCTCGAGGCGCACCTGCTCGACGAGACCATCAACGCTTACGGTAAACTCGTACGCGTCGAATTCCTGCAAAAGCTGCGGGACGAAGAAAAATTCCCTGACCTCCCTTCCCTGACTGCCGCCATCGCCGAAGACGCGCGAAACGCGCGCGCCTATTTTGCCGTCCATGGACTATAAAAAGACCCTCAACCTGCCCGATACCCCTTTCCCCATGCGGGGCGACCTCGCCCGACGCGAGCCCGCCTGGATTTCGCAGTGGGAGGAAAACCACGTCTACCAGGCGATCCGCGCCGCCAGCCGCGGCCGCCCGCGTTTCGTGCTGCACGACGGCCCGCCCTACGCCAACGGCGACATCCATATCGGCCACGCGGTCAACAAGATCCTGAAGGACATCATCGTCAAGAGCCGCAACATGGCCGGCTATGACGCGCACTACGTGCCGGGCTGGGACTGCCACGGCATGCCGATCGAAATCCAGATCGAGAAAAAGTACGGCAAGCACCTGCCGGTGGCCGAAGTCCAGTCCAAGGCCCGCGCCTACGCGCTCGAACAGATCGACCGCCAGCGCAAGGACTTCAAGCGCCTGGGCGTGCTGGGCGAGTGGGATCGTCCCTACATGACGATGAACTTCAGCAACGAAGCCGACGAGATCCGCGCGCTGGGCCGCATCCTGGACAAGGGCTACGTCTTCCGCGGCCTGAAGCCCGTGAACTGGTGCTTCGACTGCGGCTCGGCCCTGGCCGAGGCCGAGGTCGAATACGCCGACCGCGTCGACCCGGCGGTGGACGTGGCCTTCCCGTTCGCCGAACACGCCAGGCTGGCCGCGGCCTTCGGCCTGGATTCGGTGGACGACGGCGCCATCGTCATCTGGACCACCACGCCCTGGACCATCCCGTCCAACCAGGCGCTGAACGTGCATCCCGAAATCGAATACGCCCTGGTGCGCGTGTCGCCGGCGCTCAAGTTCGGCCCTCTGCTGCTGATCGCCAAGGAACGCGTCGAGGACTGCCTGAAGAGCTGGGAGCTGGAAGGCGAAATCATCGCCACCGCCCCGGGCGCGGCGCTGTCCGAGATCCAGTTCCGCCATCCGCTGGCGCAGTTCGACGCCGCCTACGACCGCAAGGCGCCCGTCTACCTGGGCGACTACGTGACCGCCGACTCCGGCACGGGCGTGGTGCACTCGGCCCCGGCCTACGGCATCGAGGACTTCATCTCGTGCAAGGCGCACGGCATGAAAGACACCGACTTCATCAGCCCGGTGATGGGCGACGGCAAGTATGCCGACAGCCTGGCTCTGTTCGGCGGCCTGTCGATCTGGGACGCCAACCCCAAGATCGTCGAGGCGCTGAAGGAAGCCGGCGCGCTGATGCACGTGGAAAAGCACAAGCACAGCTACATGCACTGCTGGCGCCACAAGACGCCCATCATCTATCGCGCCACCAGCCAGTGGTTCGCCGGCATGGACGTGGCCCCCAAGGACGGCGGCCCGACCCTGCGCGAATCGGCGCTGGCCGGCATCGACGCCACCGCCTTCTATCCGGCCTGGGGCCGCGCCCGCCTGCACGCCATGATCGCCAACCGTCCGGACTGGACCCTGTCGCGCCAGCGCCAGTGGGGCGTGCCGATGGCCTTCTTCGTGCACAAGGAGACCGGCGAGCTGCATCCGCGCACCATCGAATTGCTCGAACAGGTGGCGCAGCGCGTCGAAAAAGGCGGCATCGAGGCCTGGCAGGCGCTGGACCCGCGCGAACTGCTGGGCGACGAGGCCGACCAGTACGAGAAGAACCGCGACACGCTGGACGTGTGGTTCGACTCCGGCAGCACGCACGCCACGGTGCTGGGCGGCAAGGACGGCGCTTTCGCCGGCTCGCACGGCGCCGAACTGGGCTGGCCCGCCGACCTCTACCTGGAAGGCTCGGACCAGCACCGCGGCTGGTTCCATTCCTCGCTGCTGACCGGCTGCATGCTTTACGGCCAGCCGCCCTACAAGGCGCTGCTGACGCACGGCTTCGTGGTCGACGGCCAGGGCCGCAAGATGAGCAAGTCGGTGGGCAACGTGATCGCCCCGCAGAAGGTGTCCGACTCGCTGGGCGCCGAAATCCTGCGCCTGTGGGTGGCCTCCACCGACTACTCGGGCGAACTGTCCATCTCCGACGAGATCCTCAAGCGCGTGGTCGAAGGCTACCGCCGCATCCGCAATACGCTGCGCTTCCTGCTGGCCAACCTGGCCGACTTCGACGCGGTGTCGCAGGCCGTGCCCTACGGCGAACTGTTCGAGATCGACCGCTACGCGCTGGCCATGACGGCGCAGATGCAGGCCGAGGTCCAGGCCAACTACGAACGCTATGATTTCCACCCGGCCGTCGCCCGCCTGCAGACCTTCTGCTCGGAAGACCTGGGCGCGTTCTACCTGGACATCCTGAAGGACCGCCTGTACACCTCGGCCGAAGACAGCCGCGCCCGCCGCTCGGCCCAGACCGCGCTGCTCGACATCACCCAGACGCTGCTCAAGCTGATGGCGCCGATCCTGTCGTTCACGGCCGAAGAAGCCTGGAAGGAACTGGTCGACTCCGCCCTGAAGAACCAGGCCGACGCCGCCCGCACCACGATCTTCACCGAGGTCTACCACGCGCTGCCGCCGTACGCCGACGCCGAGGCGCTGACGGCCAAGTGGACGCGCCTGCGCGCCATCCGCGCCGAAGTCCAGCGCAAGCTCGAAGAAGTGCGCACGGCCGGCGACATCGGTTCGTCGCTGCAGGCCGAGGTCGACCTCTACGCCAGCGGCGCGGACCGCGAACTGCTGGCCAGCCTGGGCGACGACCTGCGCTTCGTGCTGATCGTCTCGCGGGCCACCGTGCACGCCGGCGAAGGCGAGACCCGCATCGAAGTCACGCCCTCGGCGCACAAGAAGTGCGAGCGCTGCTGGCACTGGCGCCTGGACGTGGGCCAGGACGCGGATCATCCCGAGATCTGCGGCCGCTGCGTGTCCAACCTGTTCGGCTCGGGCGAAGCCCGCGACAAGGCCTGAACATGGCCGGGCCCGCCCCCACCGGCGTCCAGTCCGGCACCCGCCCCGCGCCCGCGCGCGTGGGGCGCTGGCTGGCCATCGCGCTGGCCATCATCGTGCTGGACCAGCTGACCAAGATCTACTTCAACACCGCGTACCAGTACGGCCAGCGCGTCAACCTGCTGCCGTTCTTCGACTTCACCCTGGTGTACAACCGCGGCGCCGCGTTCAGTTTCCTGGCGTCCGAGGAAGGCTGGCAGCGCTGGCTCTTCACCGGGCTGGGCTGCGTGGCGGCCGTGGTCATCACCATCATCCTGCGCCGCACCCACGGCCAGCCGCGCTTCTGCCTGGCGCTCACGCTGATCCTGGGCGGCGCCATCGGCAACGTCATCGACCGGGTGGTGCATGGCCACGTGGTGGACTTCCTGCTGTTCTACTGGAACAACTGGCAATTCCCCGCCTTCAACCTGGCCGACGTCGGCATCACCTGCGGCGCCGTGCTGCTGGTGCTGGACGAACTGCTGCGCTCGCGCAAGCCGCAAGCCTGAGTTTCGCCGCGTTTGATCCCCCCTGAACGGATGGCGAACGGCGCGATGCCGCAATGCAGAATAAAATCACTGTCCGTTCCTCGTTTACGCGGCGCTGAACCCGCCGCCCCGCCCCCATGCTCGACCTCGCCCGCAAACGCATCGTCCTCGGCCTGACCGGGGGCATCGCCTGCTACAAAATCGCCGAGCTGGTGCGGCGCATGACCGAACAGGGCGCCACGGTCGACGTGGTGATGACCGAGGCGGCCACGCACTTCATCACGCCCGTCACCATGCAGGCCCTGTCGGGCCGCCCGGTGTTCGTGGACGCCTGGGACGCGCGCGTGCCCAACAACATGGCGCACATCGACCTGACGCGCGGCGCCGACGCCGTGCTGATCGCGCCCGCCAGCGCCGATTTCATGGCCAAGCTGGCCCACGGCATGGCCGACGACCTGCTGTCCACGCTGTGCCTGGCGCGCGCTTGTCCGCTGCTGGTCGCGCCCGCCATGAACCGCGAAATGTGGGCCAACCCGGCCACGCAGCGCAATGTCGCGCAACTGCGCGCCGACGGCGTCAGCGTGCTGGGACCCGCCGCCGGCGAACAGGCTTGCGGCGAGACCGGCGACGGCCGCATGCTGGAAGCGCACGAACTGCTGACGGACCTGATCGCCTTCTTCCAGCCCAAGCTGCTGGCCGGCCGCCACGTGCTGCTGACCGCCGGCCCCACGTCCGAGCCGGTGGACCCGGTGCGCGTGCTGAGCAACCGCTCCTCGGGCAAGACCGGCTACGCGCTGGCGCGCGCCGCGCGCGAGGCCGGCGCCCGCGTCACGCTGATCACCGGCGCCACTTTCCTGCCGGTGCCGCGCGGCGTCACCGCGCTGTCGGTCACCACCGCGCGCCAGATGCACGATGCGGTGATGGCCAGCGCGGCCGACGCCGACATCTTCATCGCCGTGGCCGCCGTGGCCGACTGGCGCGTGAAGAACGTCAGCACCCAGAAACTGAAAAAGACCAGCGAGGGCGGCGGCGCCCCCGTCATGGAGTTCGAGCCCAATCCCGACATCCTGGCCGAAGTCGCCAAGCTGGCCGACGGCCCCTGGTGCGTGGGCTTCGCGGCCGAAACCGAGAAGCTGGCCGAGCACGCCGAAGCCAAGCGCGCGCGCAAGGGCATCCCCCTGCTGGTGGGCAACCTCGCACACAAGGTCATGGACGCCGACACCACCGAACTGGTGCTGTTCGACGAACAGGGCGTGCATCCCCTGCCCGCCGCCGGCAAGCTGGACGCGGCGCGCCGACTGATCGCCGAGATCGCGGCGCGGGTGCCGCCGAAGTAGTCCTCTGCGCGCTCGAAAAAAACGCCAGGCGTCGCGGCCTGGCGTTTTTGTTTGCGCGCCCGCGCCGCGGCCGCGCTCAGTGTATGTGCTCCTGCGCCGAGCGGTCGTCACGCTCCATCTGCAGCGTCGTATGGTGCAGGTCGAAGTCCTGCTGCAGGCGGTCTTCGATGGCGCGGCGCACCGCCTCGCCGTCGGCCCCCGGCTCCAGCACCACATGGCCCGTCAGCATCGGATTGCTCTGCGTCACCGCCCACAGGTGGATGTCATGGATGGCGGCCACGCCGGCCGTGCCGGCGATGGCGTCGCGCACCGCCTGCAGGCTCATGCCCGGCGGCACGCCTTCGAGCAGGATGTTCACGCACTCGCGCAACAGCGTCCAGGTGCGCGGGAACACCATGAAGCCGATGCCCACCGCCAGCGCCGAATCCACCCAGCGCCAGCCCGTGAACCAGATCACCACGGCGCCGACGATCACGCCTATCGAGCCCAGCATGTCGGCCCACACTTCCAGGTAGGCGCCCTTCACGTTCAGGCTTTCGTCCTTCGCGCTTGCCAGCAGCCGCATCGCGATCAGGTTGACGATCAGGCCAACCACGGCGACGGCCAGCATCCCCACGGACTGGATATCCGACGGCGCCGACAGGCGCTGATAGGCCTCGTACAGGATGTAGAACGCGATGCCCAGCAGCACCAGCGCATTGACCGCCGCCGCCAGAATCTCGAAGCGGGCGTATCCGTAGGTGCGCATCAGGTCCGCCGCCTTGCGGCCCGCGCGGATCGCGACCAGCGCCAGCAGCAGGGCCATGGCGTCGGTCATCATGTGCATGGCGTCGGAAATCAGCGCCAGGCTGCCCGTCATGATCCCGCCGACGATTTCCACCAGCATGAAGGTGCTGGTAAGGCCCAGCGCGATCCAGAGGCGGGATTCGGGTAAGGTGCGCACGTCGCCGTGCTGATGGCTATCGCTCATTGGTGTCCGCGGATCAAGGCTGGTTCGACGGCGCGACGGCGGTGCCGCACTGCGCGCAGAAACCCGCTCCGGCAGCGATGGCCGCGCGGCACTGCGAGCAGGCCAGCGGCGCCAGCGAGACGCCGCATTGCGAACAATAGCGCCCGCCCGCGGCCTGGGAGGCGCCGCAACCGTTGCAGACGACGGCGGCGCCCTGCGGCGCGCCGCCATAGGCCCCGCCGCCGCGACGGTCATAGCCATGATGGCCGCCGTACCCGCGATGCCCGGCGCGCCCGCCCAGCAGATGTTTCAGTATGCCCATATCAGCCTCCGAGCCGCGATCGCGGCGTATTGCCAGGCATCATGACAAAGCCTGAAGCAGCTTCAGAGTCAAGGGCGGAGTGTGGCAACCGGCGGGCGCTCGGCCAGCGCGAACGCTGGCCGAGCGCTGGCGCCTCGCGTTCAATCGAGGCTGATGTTGGCGGCCTTCACGATGTCCGCCCACTGCTGGCGGTCCTTCTCCAGGAACTGGCCGAACTGCTCGGGCGTCATGCCCGTGACCGGCTCCGAACCCAGGCCGGCCATTTTCTCGACCAGGGCGGGTTGCTTGAGCACGTCCTGCAGCGCGGCGTAGTAGGCGGCCAGCACGTCGGCGGGCAGGCCGGCGGGCGCGAACACGCCCTGCCAGGTCGGCATGTCGAAGCCCTTCAGGCCCTGCTCGTCCAGCGTGGGCACGTTGGGCAGCTGCGGCGCGCGCTTGAGCGAGGCCACGCCGATGGCCTTGACCTTGCCTTGCGTGGCCAGCGGGGCCGCGGTGGAGATGTTGTCCATCGTCATCGCGATATGGCCGCCCAGCAGGTCGGTGATGACAGGCGCCGCGCCACGGTACGGCGCGTGCGGCACTTTCACGCCCAGCTTGTACAGCATGGTCTCGGCGATCAGGTGGTTGGAGATGCCCACGCCGGCGGTGCCGTAGGTGGCGGTCGGCGTCTTCTGGAAGTATTCCTTCAGCTCGGCCAGGTTGTTGGCCGGCACGTCCTTGTTCACGATGACCACGTTGGGCTGCACCGCGACCAGCGTGATCGGGGTGAAGTCAGTGGGCTTGTAGTTGGTGCCCTTAGGGTTGAGCACGTGGGTGATGGCCATGGAGCCGGCGGCGCCGATACCGATGGCGTAGCCGTCGGCCGGCGACTGGCTCAAGCGGTACGCCATGATGTTGCCGCCGGCGCCGGCCAGGTTTTCGACCACGACAGGCTGGCCCAGGCGTTGCGACAGCGGGTCGGCCAGCAGGCGGGCCAGCGTATCGGCCGAGCCGCCCGGGGCGAAGCCCACCAGCAGGCGCACGGGTTTAGCGGGCTTCCAGGCGTCGGCGGCCAGCGCCGGCGTGGCGGCAAGCGCCGAAACGGCGAACAGCGCGCCGACGGCGCGGTTTAGGGTACGGCTGAACATAACGAAAAACTCCCTGCGATATTTGATTCACCGAAGGCCCGGCGCGCCAGGCCTTCGGGTAGAGATTGGGTGTCAGACACCCGGACCAAGGATTTGCGCCAGCGTCTGCGCGACGAGGCGGTTGGAGAGCAGGACCGGACGGCCGGACGCCTGGGCCACGGCCGCGCGCATGCGCTCGGCGTAACCCATGCAGTGCATGACGATCAGGTCACAGGAGGCCAGCTCGCGGCCGGCCTGCTCGAAATTTCGCGCCGCCTGCTGCGCGTCGGCCTCATAAGGCGAGGCGTGCGCCACCTGGACGTCGCAAGGCAGCGGCACGGCCATGTGGAAGGCGTCGACCTGCGCGGCCAGCGGCACCACCAGGCCCACCTTGCGGCAGTGCTGCGCCAGCGCCGCGACCAGGTGATCCACGACCTGCTGCGGCTCCACCACCAGCGTGCGCATCGGCGCGATGGCCGTGCCGGTGCACAGCGGCACCAGCACGTCGTAGCCGGCGGCGTCGGCCTGGCTCATGACCTGGGCCAGCCGGGCCTCGGCGGCGGCCGCGTCCAGCTCGATCTGCGAGCCGTCGCGCATGCGCGTGGCGAAGCGGTAGGCGCCCGGCTTGGGCGCCAGCGCGGCCAACGCCGCCGCGTCCAGGCCGTCCAGCGCGCCGAACTCGTCGACCTGCACGTGCGCGCCCAGCAGCGGCGCGATTTCCGGCACCACGTCGCTGCGCGGCGACTGCCCGATGGTGAAGAACGCCACCCGCCGCCGCGGTTGCGCGCTCATGCCGCGTCTCCGGTTTCGCGGCCCACGGTCTGCAGGTGCGCCATGGAGCCGTAGCGCGATTGCAGCGCGGCCCATTCGGCCTCGTCGAAAAACGTCATGGCGCGCTGGCCGAAGAGCTTGGCGGTTTCGATGCAGAAGCGCATGGCGACGTCGGCGTCCACCGCGTTGGTCACGCCGGTGGCGCAGCCCGGCACCGTGGTCTGGGCGGTCAGCGCCACGCCCACCACGGGCGCGTCGGTGACGATGGTGGGCTGCATCAGCGAATTCACGTGCCACAGGCCGTTTTCGTAGGGCGTGATGTCCTGCGTGGTCAGCGGCAGCGTCACGGGCAGTTCGCCGCTGACCCAGCCCATCACGTCCAGCATCGTCTCGGGAATGCGCAGCAGATAGCCCTGTTTTGCCACCGGCGTCAGCGCCACGCCGCGCTTGTTGACGAGACGGTTGCCGCGCGTAGTGTCGACCGAGAGGATCGCGTCCATGCGCGGATCGACTTCATGCGACATCATCTCGCGCATCGGGAATGGCGAGCGCATCATCGGCACCGGATGATGCGGACGCGTGCCGGCGCGCGGGCAGATATGCGTGCGGATGCGCACCGTGCCGGGCAGCACGTCGCCCTCGCGGGCCATGGCCATCAGCTTGAAAGCCGCCGCGATCGCGACCACCGCGCCGTCGCTGTCGGACACCAGGCCCGTGACGGCCGGGCGCGCGCCGATGCCGCCCAGGCGGCCCACGATGCCCAGCTGCGGCGCCGTCTCGTCGGCGCCCGGGATGACGATGGAAAGGAATTCGGTGGCGGCGCCGTCGCGCTCGAGCCGGGTCACCTCGACTTCGCAGTCGCCGGCCTCGCGCAGCCGCTGCGCCACCGACTCGCCGGTGACGCGGGCGGACGACAGCAGCTCGATCGTGTCGATGACTTGCTTCATGCCTGGACCTCCACCGGACCCGGGCGGAATACGCGCGGTTCCTGCTGGCCGAGGAACAGCGGCGCCTCGTGCGGGCCGATCAGGGTCATCTCGCCGCCGCTCACCCGCAGCCCGGAGCCTTCCGGCAGGCCCAGCACCGGCATCGCCGGGTTCAGGGTGCAGAACTCGGCCAGGCGCTGCGCGCGGGTCTCGCCGCGGTGGCCCGGCGGATGGGCGTTGGTGTAGTGCGGATTGATCTGGAACGGCAGCAGGCCCAGTGCGTCGAAGCCCTGCGGGTCGGTGATGGGCATGTCGTTGGTGGTGCAGATGGTCGGGCAGCTCAGGTTGGACCCGGCGCTCCAGCCCAGATAGGCCGCGCCCTGGCGGACCCGGCGCGCCACCACGCCCAGCAGGCCCTGGCGGCGCAGCTGGCCCAGCAGGTTGAACGTGTTGCCGCCGCCCACGATGATCACGGCGGCGCCTTCCAGCGCGGCCACCGGATCTTCGGCGCGGTGCAGGCCCTGGATGTCCAGGCCGGTGTCGGCCAGCGCCGAGACCACCAGCGCGGTGTAGTCGTCCCAGTTGCGGGTCACGCCCGCGAACGGCACGAACACGGCCGGCGCGCCCGGCGGCAGCGCCGCGATCAGTTCGCGGATGGCGGGCAGCGCATGCACCAGATAGCCGGCGTCGCTGCTGGAATTGCTGAGTAGCAGGAGGTTCATGAAAGCGATTTCCGTAAGGAAGTTTGGAGATTCAGGCTAGCCAATAGGGATCGTTCAGTTCGCGGCCCAGCGCCCCCACCTGCTCGAGCACGGTCTGGCGCAACCGCGCGACGCGCTCGGCGTCGACCTGGAAAGACACGAAGGACAGGCACAGGCCGCGCAGCTCGCCGGTGGCGGGATCGCGCAGCGCCGCGGCCACCGCGCCGATACCGGGCATGGCCTGGTCGATGGCGACGCCGCAGCGGTCGGCGCGGACCTGCGCCACCAGGCCGGCCAGTTCGCCCACGGTGGCGGGGCAATCGCGTCCCTCCATGGGTAGCGACTGGCCGGGGTCGGCGCCGTACAGCGCCTGGAACTCGGCATCGCTCAGGCGCGACAGCAGCGCCCGGCCCATGGCGGTGCCCGAGGCCGCGCGGCGCGAGCCGGGCGAAGACAGCACCTGCACCGGGTGCGAGCCGTTCAGGCGCTGCAGCACCACGGTCTCGCGCTGGTTCAGGGTGGACAGATAGGCGGTCAGCCCGCTTTCGTCGGACAGGCGCGCCAGCACGGCGCGGCAGGCGTCATCGAGCGGCGTGGCCGCCATGCCGGCGCGCACCGCCTGGGCCAGCAAGGCCCCTGCGCGGTAGCGGCGCGTGGCGGGGTCCTGGTCCAGCAGGCCGTAATGCTGCATCTGGTTGAGCAGGCGCGAAGCCGTGCTCTTGGGCAGCGCAAGGCGCGCCGCCACATCGGTGAAGCTCAATTCCGTCGCGCCGTCCGCATACAGCGACAAGACGCGCTGGACTCCGTCGAGAATGCTCATATTGGTTCCGAATTATGGAACTCAAGTTCCTAATAGACGAACAAGAATAAAGCACGGGGTGGATGGCGGTCAATACAGATGCGAATACGGGCCTATGCCGCGCTTGCCATAGCCGCCCTTGGAATCTCATGAGATTTCATCAGTGAATTCGATTTCAACGATTGCTGAAAATTTGATTTTTGGTGAAAACATGAAGACACTGCGTAGGGAGAGCCACTTTGAGGTCCGCTGGAATGCCGAGCCTGGTGAACATCCTGCCCTCCGCCGAACAAGCGCTTGCCCAATTGCTGGCCGAGGTTGCCGCAATCGAACGTGTGGACGTGCGTCGCGTAGGCGCGCACGCCGCCCGCTCTGCCATCGACCTCCTTGTTCACCTGACGGCCTTCGGGCAACGCCACAGGTTGGCGGCTGCCGTAATTCCCAGCGGCCAGCCCCGGCATGTGCGTGCTGCCTTGCTGTCGCTGCAGGATCACGTGCGCAGGCAGCCCGACCCGATGACGCCGATCCTGATCGCCCCCTACCTGTCCTCTCAGGCTCAAGATCTGTGCCGGCGATTCGATGTCGCCTATCTCGACCTGGAAGGCAATGCGCGCCTGGCGTTCGGCACCTTTTTCCTGTCGCGCCAATCTGCGGCGAAACCGCCCGTGGAGCGGCGCGCGCTGCGTTCGCTGTTCAAGCCCAAGTCGGCCCAGGTGCTCAAGATCATGCTGCGCAAACCCTCGCTGGCCTGGCGGGTCGCCCCTCTGGCGCAGGCCGCAGGGGTGAGCCTGGGCCTCGTCAGCAACGTGCGCACGGCACTGCTGGATCGGGAATGGGCCGGCTTATCCGGCGACGGCATGTACCTAAACGCCCCCGACACGCTGCTCGACGCGTGGCGCAGGGCATACGAACCGCCGATGGGCAGCCGCCATGCCTACTACACCGCATTGCACGGCCAGGCGTTCGATGTGGCCCTGCGGGGCCAGCCTTCCGCGAGGAGTGGGCACATCGCGCTCGCGTCGTTTTCGGCCGCCCAGTGGCTGGCGCCGTTCGGACGGACCGGCACTCAGTATTTCTATGCCGATGCAGCTGGCGCTGAATTCCTACGCACGAGCCTGAAACTGTCCACCGCGGGTAAAGGGGAAAACGTGATGGTGACGGTGCTGGACGATCCAGGACTGTTCCGCGACACGGTGCAGCCCGCGCCAGGTGTAGTCTGCACGAGCCCGGTCCAGACCTATCTGGACCTTGCCGCATCGGGCGAACGCGGTCAGGAGGCCGCCGACCATCTTCGACAGGAATGGCTGCAATGGCAGGATTGACGCCCGGAGAAGCACAGCATGCCAGCGAGTATGACGACCGCACGACAACCGCCGTCAAATCCGTCCTGATCGAAATCGGCCAGATTCTTGGCAGCTTCAAAGGGCGATTTGCCGTCGTCGGCGGCGCCGTACCCTGGCTGCTGCTTGGCAACGAAGACATGCCTCACGTCGGCACCCTGGACATAGATCTGGGCCTGAACGCCGCAGCGCTCGGAGACGGTGAATACGCCCGCCTGGTCGAAGCACTGCAAGGGCACGGATACGCTCAGCGCAACGGGCTCAAGCGGTTTCAACTCGTGCGCCGGCTCCAGACGGAAGATGAAGCGTCTCCCATCGACATCGTGATCGATTTCCTGATGCCCAGGGATGCCGGAATCGTGAAAAACACCCCGCCATTGATCAGCGATTTCGCGGTACAGCGCGCCGACGGCGCAGACCTCGCCCTGCGCTTCTACCAAATGGTCGCCATCACTGGGCCGATGCCCAACGGCGGGACGAATCGCGTCGAAATTGCCGTCTGCTCGATCCCTGCCCTGCTTGCGATGAAGGGCCACGCCTTGCAAGGCCGCTACAAACAGAAAGATGCCTACGACATCTACTACTGCATACGCAATTATTCGGGCGGCGCCGAGATTCTGGCAGAGCATTGCCGCCCGTTGCTGGACCATGCAAGCGCTGTAGCGGGCTATGCTTACATCGCCGAAAAATTCGATGCGGTCGATGGCTTCGGACCGACGTGCGTACGTCGCTTTGTCGAGAATACGCAAGTGTTGGGCGAACGTACCGCGGATCAGTGGCAGCAGGACGCTTTCGGACAAGTGGACGCGTGGTTGCGCGCTCTTGGGATGAGGCGAAATTGTCCGCCGATCCGATGAAAGACCGACGGCCCCTTCCCTACCGCTCCGCCATCTCCGCCCACTGCGCCAGCGGCAGCGGCGGTTGTTCGTGCAGGATGCGCGCCAGCACCAGTTTCAATTCGGCCCAGCCACCGCGCGCGGTGGGCCAGCTCGACGGAGTGACCGGCGTCCAGCCACCGTCGGCGGCGCGCTGCGCCATCTTGAAGCGGAAGGTGTAGTGGCCCGCCACGCCCATGCGCAGGTCGGTGACGACCAGGGCGTCGCCGATGGCGTCGTAGCGCAGCCAGTCGTCGGTGAACCAGCGCAGCCGCTGGTGCAGCGGCACGCCGGCCAGGGCCTGGCCGAGGTCCAGGTTCAGCGGCTGGCGCAGCCATTCCGGCGGGTCGCGGTCGAACAGGCTGCTGACGGATTCGTAATAGTCGCCGTCGGCGGTCTTGGCGATGACGCGCCATACCAGGGTGTTGAATGGCATGTTGACCGCGCGCAGGTCGGTGACGGCGATGCCCCGGGCCTGCATGGCTTCGCGCACGCGGTGCTCGGCGGCCATGCGGCCGGCCAGGCCGAAGCCCAGGTAGGCGGTGCTGAACACCAGGGCGGCGGCCAGCAGGCGGCGCGCGCCGCGGGTCATGCCGCAGGCGATCGCCACCAGCACGCCGGCGGCCAGCGGCACGGTGTAGATGGGGTCGATGATGAAGACGGCGGACCAGCTTTCCGGTATGCGCGCCAGCGGCCAGAAGAGCTGGGTGCCGTAGACGGTGAACGCGTCCAGCACGGGGTGCGTGACCAGCACCAGCCACAAGGTGAGGAACAGCCGCTGCCCGCTGTAGGGCGCCTGCGGCCAGTATTTGCGGATCAGCCAGGCGAGCAAGGCGGCCAGGCCGGTCAGGACGAAGACCGAATGCGAGAAGCCGCGATGGTAGGTCATGAGCGAGACCGGGTCGGGGTAGCTCATCAGCACGTCCAGGTCCGGCACGGTGGCCAGGGCCGCGCCGTAGATCAGCGCCCGGCGTCCCTGGAAGCGTCCCATCAGCGCGCCCTGTATTCCGGCGCCCAGCACCGCTTGCGTAACCGAATCCATAATTCCCTGACTGTAGACTTCAACCGTACGGACTAGGGCCTGCGCGTCCGCTCTTGCAGGCGTTAAGATACCCGATTGCATTCAGCTTATTTTCAAGTTTGCCTTTGTGAGCCTATACGTGGACCAATACATCGACCAGATCGCCGCGTTCATCGAGACCAACCAGGCATGGGCGGGTCCGATCACTTTCCTGCTGACGCTGGGCGAGTCCCTGGTGCTGGTGGGCCTCTTCATCCCGGCCACCGCGCTGATGCTGCTGACCGGCGGGCTGATCGGCGCGGGTACGCTGAGCCCGTGGATCGTGCTGGCCTGGGGCATCGCCGGGGCCATCGTGGGCGATGCGCTGTCTTACTGGCTGGGCCGCTGGGCCGGGCCGAACGTGCTGCGCCGCTGGCCGCTGAAGCAGCAGCGCTCCGGCGTCGCGCGCGCCCGCCTGTTTTTCTACCGCTACGGTTTCGCTTCGGTGCTGGTCGGCCGCTTCCTGGGCCCGATCCGCTCCACCATTCCCACGGTGGCCGGGGTGATGGGCATGGCCCACGGCCGCTTCCAGCTGGCCAATGTCATTTCCGCCGCGCTGTGGCTGCCGCTGATGCTGGCGCCGGGCTACATCACGGCGCGCAGCCTGGGCACGGCGGACAACGCGCAGCAGATCGCCATGATGATAGGCGCCGGCCTGTCGGTGCTGCTGGGCGGCGGCCTGCTGGTGGCCATGCTGCGCAAACGCCGCGTGCCGGCTCGCCAGCGCCGCGGCAACTGAACCGGAGAGCTCCATGGCCATCGATGGCGAGCCGAAAGACGGCGATTTCGTGCGCTATATCGAAAACCTGACGCGCGCCGGCGGCGCCGCGCGCGGCAGGGTCGAGGCCGAGCGCGTCGACGCCGGCCAGTTGTCCGAACCTTTCCCCACGCCCGCGCGCAAGCCCGCGGCGGCCGCCCCCGCCGGCCAGGAAGACCCCGCCGCGGACTCGCTGGCGCGGCGCGCGCGCCAGCGCAAGATCGGCATCATCCTGACCATAGGCGGCGTGCTGGCCGGCTGGGCGGCGGCGCGCATCGTGTTCCAGGTGCTGCGCAGCCCGCAGTTCGACCTGGACGAGCTGATGCCCGCGGCCTTCCTGGTTTTCTTCGCGGTGATGCTGTTCAAGGCCGCCGCCGGCGCGCGCAATCCGCGCCGGCCGCCGCTGGCCAAGCTGCCGCCCTTGAAGACCTCCGCGTACCGCAAGGACGGTAGCGCGTGAGGCCGGGACGCGGCGGCAATGGTGCTAACATTTCCGCCGCTGTCCAACAGACCCCACGAACCCGGAGTGAAAGTGAATAACGTAGTCGGATTGAACCAGGCCCAGGCGGCCACGATGCTCAAGTTGCAGGACCACTTGAACAGCATGATCAATCCGGACTGGGTCAACGGCGGCGCCCGTTTCCTGCGGGCCGCCTTCGTCGAATCGGCCGAGGCGCTGGAGCACTACGGCTGGAAATGGTGGAAGAAGCAGACCATCGACCTGCCCCAGGTGCAGATGGAACTGGTGGACATCCTGCACTTCTATCTGTCGCACACCATCGTCGCGGCCGGCGGTAGCGCCGGGCAGGCCGCCGACGCGCTGGTGGCCGATCTGGCCGGGCCGGCCTCGGTGTCGCTGGACGGCAAGGCCTACGCGCTGGACACGCTGAACGTGCCCGAGCTGCTCGAACTGATCGGCGGCCTGGCGGTGTGCGGGCGCGCCAGCTTCAAGGTGCTGGAGCAGGCCATGACGGCCTGCGAAATGAGCTGGAACGACGCCTACACGCAGTACGTTTCCAAGAACGTGCTGAACATCTTCCGCCAGCGCCACGGCTACAAGGAAGGCACCTACGTCAAGATCTGGAACGGCGAAGAAGACAACGTCGTGCTGGCGCGGCTGATGTCGGCGCTGGACCCGGCCCAGGCCGATTTCGCCGAACAGTTGCAGGCCCGGCTGGAACAGGCTTACGCCGCTCTCTAGGCGCTGCGGGCCACGGGCCCCGCCACCGAATCGATCGCGACGTCCCACACCGACGGCGAACCCACCTGCTGGCGCAGCGCTTCGGTGAAGGCGCGTATCCTGGCGTTGGCGCGCGGCATGGCCCGCAACAGATAAATGCCGCTGTCCGGCGCCGGCACGGCGTCCCGCAGCGCCAGCTGCACCAGGCGGCCGGCGCCGATGTCCGGGCCGGCCGACCAGTTCGGCATGAGCGCGATGCCCAGGCCTTCCAGCGCGGCCTGGCGCCGCGCGTCGCAATCGTCGCATTCGAGCACGAAGCGGGCGTCCTGCGCCCACAGCCCGCCGCCCACCTCGCGCCAGCCGCGCACGCTGGTGCTGTGGCGCCGGTCGATCAGGCGGTGGCGCGCCAGGTCCGCCAGCGTGCGCGGCACGCCGTGCCGCTCCAGATAGGACGGCGCCGCGCAGATCAGGTAGCGGTGGCTGCCGATGCGCTGCCCGATCAGGCTGCTGTCGGGCTGCTGCCCCACCCTGACCACCACGTCCATGCGCTCGACCACCGGGTCCACCACCCGCTCGGTCAGCTCCAGTTCCACGCGCAATTGCGGATGGCGCAGGCCCAGGCGCGGCAGCATGGGCACCACGTAGCGCCGCGCGAAAGCAGGCAGGCAGCTCACGCGCAGCTGGCCCTGGACGCTCTGTTCCAGCGAAATGACCTCGGAACGGGCCTCCGTCATGTCGTGCAGGATCTTCACGGCGCGCTCGTAGAGCACTTCGCCAGCCTCCGTCAGGGCCAGGGCGCGGGTGGAGCGCAGGAACAGCGGCACCTGCAGTTCGGACTCCAGCGCCCCGATCTGGCGCGCCACGGACGAGGCCACCATGCCGCGGCGGCGCGCCACCTCGGAGAAGCTCTGCGCGCGCGCGACGTCGACGAAGATCGACAGGTTTTCGGCGAATTTGACGGCTTTCATTTGTGCATATGGCGCAAAAGGCTTTGGCGTGTGGCGCGTGCTTTCCTGCTGGCGCTGGCACTTACGATAGCGTGCATGGCCGCAGTTTGGCAATTTGCACAAAAATAGGAACCGCAATGACCGACACCGCTTACCCGAACGCCGTCTCGCCGTTCGTCTACACCAGCCGCGCGCAGCGCGTGGTCTTCGGCCCGGGCAGCCTGGAAGGTCTGGCGGCCGAGCTCGACGCGCTGGGCCTGCGGCGGGCGCTGGTGCTGTGCACCGCGCCGCAGCGCGCCCAGGCCGAGCGCGTGGCCGCGCTGCTCGGCGCCGACCGCGTCGCCGGCATATTCGACCAGGCGGCGATGCACGTGCCCATCGAGGTCGCGCGCCAGGCGCGCCAGGCGGCGCGCGAGCATGGCGCGGATTGCGCCGTGGCGGTGGGCGGCGGCTCCACCATCGGACTGGGCAAGGCCATCGCGCTGGAGGCTGGCCTCCCCGTGATCGCGGTGCCCACCACTTACGCCGGTTCCGAGATGACGCCGATCTACGGCATCACCGAAGCCGGCCTGAAAAAGACCGGCAAGGACGAGCGCGTGCTGCCGCGCAGCGTGGTCTACGACCCGGAACTGAGCATGTCGCTGCCGGCGGCGATGAGCGCGACCAGCGGCATGAACGCCATCGCCCACGCCGCCGAAGGGCTGTACTCGGCCGACGGCAATCCCATCATGGACCTGATGGCGCAGGAAGGCATCCGGGCGCTGGCCCGGGCGCTGCCCGTCATCTGCGGCGGCGCGGCTGGCCAGGCCCTGCAGGCGGCGCGCGGCGACGCGCTGTACGGCGCCTGGCTTTGCGGGACCGTGCTGGGCAGTGTGGGCATGGCCCTGCACCACAAGCTCTGCCATACGCTGGGCGGCAGCTTCAACCTGCCGCACGCCGAGGTGCATACCGTGGTGCTGCCGCATGCCCTGGCCTACAACGCGTCGGCCGCGCCGCAGGCGATGCAGCGCATCGCCGCCGCGCTGGGCGCGTCCGACGCCGCGCAGGGCGTGTACGACCTGGCCCGCTCGCTGGGCGCGCCCACGGCGCTGCGCGAGATCGGCATGCGCGAGCAGGACCTGGACCAGGCCTGCGACATCGCGCTGCGCACGCCCTATCCCAACCCGCGTCCGCTGGAACGCGCGGCCTTGCGCGCCTTGCTGCAGGACGCCTACGAAGGCCGCCGGCCCGACGCGGCCGGCCGCTAGCGCGCGCCGAAGCGGGTTTCGCCGAACAGCGCTTTCTGGTCGCGCGGCTGCGAGCGCCAGTACTGGTGCGGCGCGGCGACCTGGCCGCCGAGCTGCGCGGCGGCATGCCAGGGCCAGCGCGGGTCATACAGCATGCCGCGCGCCAGCGCGACCATGTCGGCCTGGCCCTGCGCCAGGATGTCCTCGGCCTGCTGCGCCTCGGTAATCATGCCGACGGCGATGGTGGGCATGCCCACCTGGCGCTTGATCTGCTCGGCGAACGGCACCTGGTAGTTCGGCCCGACCGGAATTTTCTGCTGCGGCGACACGCCCCCGGAAGACACGTCGATGAACTCGCAGCCGCGCGCCTTGAGCTGCTGCGCGAAGGCCAGGGTCTGCTCCAGGTCCCAGCCCCCTTCGACCCAGTCCGTGGCCGAGACGCGCACGCCCAGCGCCACATTGCGCGGCGTGATTTCGCGCACCGCCTGGAACACCTCCAGCGGGAAGCGCATGCGGTTCTCCAGCGAGCCGCCGTAGGCGTCGTCGCGACGGTTGGCCAGCGGCGACAGGAACTGGTGCAGCAGATAGCCGTGCGCCGCATGCAGCTCGATCGCGTCCAGCCCCAGGCGCAGCGCGCGGCGGGCGCTGTCGACGAAGGCCTCGCGCACGCGCGCCAGGCCGGCCTGGTCCAGGACCCGGGGCGCCGGCTCGGCCGCGCCGTGCGGCAGGGCCGAAGGCGCCCAGGGCTGCCAGCCGCCCGCCTCGGGCGCGACCAACTGACCGCCGTTCCAGGGCGCCTCGCTGGAGGCCTTGCGGCCCGCGTGGCCGAGCTGTATGCCGAGCCTGATCGGCGAATGGCGCCGTACGGCGGCCACCACGCGGCCCAGCGCGGCCTCGGTGTCGTCGGACCACAGGCCGAGATCGCCGGGCGAGATGCGGCCCTCCGGCTCGACCGCCGTGGCTTCGATGAACATCAGCCCGGCGCCGGACAGCGCCAGGTGGCCCAGGTGGATCATGTGCCAGTCGACGGCCCGGCCCTGTTCTGCCGAGTATTGGCACATGGGCGCGATGACGATGCGGTTGGCCAGTTCCAGGTTGCCGATGGCGGCGGGGCTGAAAAGCAGGGACATGCGAGGAACCTCCGTGTCAGGGGATACCACAGCATACCGCCTGCGCCGCAGCCCTACTGGCCCTCGATCACGGAGTCCAGGAACTGGCGCGTGCGTTCTTCGCGCGGCTGGCTGAACAGCACCGACGACTCCGCGTCCTCGACGATGTTGCCGGCGTCGAAGAACAGCGTGCGGTCCGAGCTGCGTTCGGCGAACTTCATCTGGTGGGTCACGATGATCATGGTCATGCTGCGCCGCGCCGACAGGTCGCGCAGGATCTGCAGGATGCCGCCGACCAGTTCCGGGTCCAGCGCCGAGGTGACTTCGTCGAACAGCATGATGCCGGGGCACATGGCCAGCGCCCGCGCGATGCCCACGCGCTGCTTCTGCCCGCCCGACAGCTGCGCGGGATAGACGTCGAGCTTGTCGCCCAGCCCCACCATTTCCAGGTACTCCACGGCGCGCTCGCGGGCCTGGTCGCGCGACATGCCCAACACGCGCAGCGGCGCTTCCATGGCGTTGCCCAGCGCGGTCATGTGAGGGAACAGGTTGAAGTGCTGGAACACCATGCCGATCTTGCCGCGCACCTTGCGCAGGTGCTCGGAGTTGGGGCCGACCGGCCGGCCCTGGGCGTCGGTCCACATGGGCACGCCGTCGATCTCGATCTCGCCGCTGCTGGGGCGGTCCAGCGTCATCAGCACGCGCAGCAGCGTGGACTTGCCCGAGCCCGACGGCCCGATCACGGCCACGGTCTGGCCGGCCGGGATCTCCAGGTTGATGCCGCGCAGCACCTCCAGGTCGCCGTACTGCTTGCGCAGGTTCTTGATGCTTACGCTGGCGCTCATCGCCTTCCTCCATATCGTTGCAAACGGGCCTCCAGGCCGCGCACGCCCCAGGCCGCCACCAGGCTGAGCGCCAGGAACAGCAGGCCCACCAGTGTCAGCGGCTCGGTGTAGCGGAACGTGGCCGAGCCGATCATCTTGCTTTGCTGCAGCAGCTCGACCACGGTGATGGCCGACAGCAGCGGCGTGTCCTTGAACATGGCCACCAGGTAGTTGCCCAGCGCCGGCACCACGGGCGGTATGGCCTGCGGCAGCACCACGTCGACCGCCGTGCGCCAGCGCGACAGGTTGAGCGCGGTGGCGGCCTCCCACTGGCCGCGCGGCACCGCCTCGATGCCGGCGCGGTAGACCTCGGCGCAATAGGTCGCGTAGTGCAGGCCCAGCGCGAGAATGCCGGTGGCCAGCGGCGACATGCGCACGCCGGTCAGGGGCAGCACGTAGAACAGGAAATACATCTGCACCAGCAGCGGCGTGCTGCGCACGAACTCGATCACGAAGCCGACCGGCAGCGACACGATGTGCAGGCGCGAACGCCGCAGCATGGCCAGCACCAGGCCCAGCGTGACCGCCACCAGCATGCCCAGCAGCGTGGCCTGGATGGTGACGACCAGGGCGGAGCCCAGGGTGGGCAGGATTTCCAGGGCGAAAGACCAGTCGAATATCGGTGTCATCGGACCCGGACCCTCCGCTCCAGCAGGCGCACGCCGGCCGTGATCAGCAAGGCCACCGCGAAGTACAGCAGCAGCATCAGGGTGAAGATTTCGGTGGTGCGCAGGGTTTCGCTGCGCAGCAGCTGGCCGCGGAACGTCAGGTCGGTAATGGTGACCAGCGACACCAGCGCCGTGTTCTTCAGCAGTTCGATCAGCAGGTTGCCGGCCGGCGGCAGCATGGCCGGCACCGCCTGCGGCACGACGATGCGGCGCATGATCTGCGCGCGCGTCAGGTTCAGCGCGATGCCCGCCTCGCGCTGGCCCGGCGGCACCGCGCGGATCGCGCCGCGCACCACCTCGGCGCCGTAGGCGCCGGCGTTGAGCGCCAGCACCACGATGCCCACCAGCATGGCCGGCAGCTGCACCCCGAACAGCGGCAGCACGAAATAGAACCAGAAAAGCTGGACCAGGGCCGACGTGCCGCGGAACACCTCCACGTAGATCGAGGCGATCCAGCGCACCGGGGCCAGACTCGACAAGCGGCAGATGCCCGCGGCCAGCGCCAGCGGGACGGCCAGCACCACCGCGCCCGCCATGACCTGCAGCGTGACGCCCAGGCCTTCCAGCAGCGGCGGCGCCAGCTCGGCGAAATGCTCGAAGATCAGCTGCATGGCCGCCCCTTACTGGCCGGCGCACAGCTGGGCGGCGGTCACGCCCTTGGGCAGCTCCTCTGAAGTGAAGCCGAACGGCGCCACCAGCTTCTGGTGCTCTTCGGTGCCGATGAACTTGGCCAGTTCCGCGTTGAACGCATCGGCGAAGGCCTTGTCGTCGCTGCGGAACGCATAGGCGCCATAGCCGCGCACGTTCTTGCCGTCGATGACCGGGTCGGTGAACGGCTCGGCCTTCTGCAGGCCGCTGGCGGCGCTGGTCTTGCCCATCAGATCGTTGACCGTCAGCGCGGTGGCGGCGTAGGCGTCGGCGCGGCCGGCCTGCACGCCCGACAGCGCGCTGACCGCGTCCGGGAACACCACCACCTGGGCGGGCGGCACCTTGGACTTGGAGGCGTACTCGCCCTCGATGGCGCCCACCACCACGCCCAGCTTGGCGTCGGGGTTCTTGACCACGTCTTCGTAGCTGTGCAGGTTCTTGGGGTTGCCCTGCTTGACCAGGAACGCCTGGCCCACGCCATAGGTGGGATTGGAGAACGCCACCTGCTGGCAGCGTTCGGGCGTGACGTACATGCCGGCCGCGATGATGTCGAAGCGCTTGGCCTGCAGGCCCGGAATCAGCGAGCCGAATTCGGTCAGCACGCCTTCCACCTCGTCGATGCCCATGCGCTTGAGCACCACGCGGGCGATTTCCACGGATTCGCCGGTGACCTTGGCTTCCTTGCTGTCCATGTAGGCGAACGGCGCTTCGTTGGCATAGCCGATGCGTATCTTGCCGGCCGCCTTGGCCGCTTCCAGCGTGGAGGCGGCGGCCGGCTTGTCGGCGGCGGCCGCGGCGGGCTTGTCTGAGCCGGAATCGGAGCAGGCGGCCAGCAGCCCCAGGCTCAGCGCCGCCAGCAGGCGCCGGGATCGGATCGAGGTCGAGTTCATGGGTCGTTTTCTCCCTGATTTATTTCTAGATTCATGAATGCACTAAAAATGATACGACACTAAATCATTTCGACGCTAATGATATGGACGAAAAAAAGCAGGCCGCAGCCTGCTTTTCCCTGCCCTGCCCCTATGGGACGTTAGGACTGGTTACGAACCGTTGGCGTCCATGACCCGGCCGCCGGATGGCTATTGCGCGTACGAGAACCGGCCGTTCCTGATGACGCCCATGACCCGCGCGCGTTCGTCGAAGCCCTGGTGGTCTTCCTTGGAAATGTTCAGCACGCCGTTGGGCACGACCAGGTCGCGGGTGTCCTCGATGGCGTCGCGCAGCGCGGCGCGAAACGCCGGCGTGCCCGGCTTGGCGCCGGTCATGAGCGCGCGCGCCACCGCCGAATCCAGCAGCATCCACGCGCCATAGGCGTCGCCGGCGAACTGCGTCATCGTGTTCTTGCCGTACTGGGCTTCGTATTTGTCGGCGAAGGCCACGGCTACCGGCTTGACCGGATTGCCGTCGGGCAGCTCGCGGGCCACCACGCCCGGGCCGGTCGGAAACAGCGTGCCTTCCACGTCGGCGCCGCCGATCTGCAGGAATTCCAGCGTGGCGATGCCATGGGTCTGGTAGATGGCGCCGGTGTAGCCGCGCTCCAGCAGCGTCTTCTGGGGCAGCGCCGAGGGCGTGCCCGCGCCGGCGATCAGCACGGCGTCCGGATGGGCGGCGATGATTTTCAGCGCCTGGCCCACCACCGAGGCGTCGGTGCGCTGGAAGCGCTCCTGCGCCACGATCTTCAGGTCGTCGCCGGCGGCGGCGCTGAACTCCTTCCACCAGCTGTCGCCGTACGAATCCGCGAAGCCGATGAAGGCCACGTTCTTCAAGCCCTTCTTTTTCATGTCCTCGACCAGCGCGGTCGCCATCAGCGAATCGTTCTGCGGCATCTTGAACGCCCAGGCGCGCTTGGGGTCGGACAGCGGCTCGACGATGACGCTGGAGGCGGCCAGCGCGATCATCGGCGTGCCGGTCTCGGCCAGCACGTCCAGGCCGGCCAGCGCCGCCGCGGTGGTGTTGGGGCCGACGATGGCGTCGACCTTGTCCTCCGAGGTCAGCTTGCGCATGTTCTTCACCGCGCGGCTGACGTCGGTGCCGTCGTCCAGCACCACGTAGCGGGCCGGCTCGCCGCCCAGCGTGGCGGGCCAGAGGCGGATCGCGTTATTGGTCTGGATGCCGATGGCGGCGGCCGGACCGGTCGTGGACACGTCCACGCCGATGACGACTTCGGCCTGGGCGGTAAAGACGGGAACGGCCAGCGCAATGGCACAGGCGCAGCGGAGGAATGCGGCAGACATGACTACGTTTCTCGGAAAGATTGAAGGAATTGAAGGGAATCCCCGTATTCTGCCTTATCCGCGTAGCGCCCCGTGCCCACGCCGCCGTTACATCGGCTTGCCGATGCGCGCAAGCCGCCGCAAGCCGCGGGCCGTATCATCGACAAGGCGGCCCGCGCGGCCCGCTCCCACCCACCGGATGCGCCCGCAACGGGCGCCCTTCTTACAGGAGTCACGCATGAAGAAAACCGCAACCGCCGCCTGGTCGGGCGACCTGAAGACCGGCAAGGGCACCCTTTCCACCCAAAGCGGCGTACTCAAGGACCAACCCTACGGCTTCAACACGCGCTTCGGCGACACCCCGGGCACCAACCCCGAAGAACTGCTGGGCGCCGCGCATGCCGGCTGCTTCACCATGGCGCTGTCGGCCATCCTGGGCGAGGCCGGCATGGTGGCCCAAAGCCTGGACACCAAGGCCGAGGTCACGCTGGACAAGGTGGCCGACGGCTTTTCGATTTCAGCCGTGCACCTGACGGTCGAAGCCGTGATTCCCGGCGCCAGCGCGCAGGCCTTCGAAGAGGCGGCCCGCAAGGCCGAAAAGGGCTGCCCGGTCTCCAAGGTGCTCAACGCCAAGATCACGATGGACGCGAAGCTCAAGTCCTGATCGAGCGCTCCAGACGCAAAAAAGCCAGCATCTGCTGGCTTTTTTTGGCTTGCTGCGTGCTGCTAGTGGTAGGCCGAAATCACCGGATGCTGGCGGCGGCCTTCGTCCATATCGTGCAGCACTTCGCCTACCGCGCCGCCCAGGGCCGCCAGGCGCAGCTTCAGCCGCCGCCAGCCGCCGGTCGGACCCAGCGCCTGCGCTTTTGCGCCCTTGCCGGCCACAGAGTGTTCCCGGGTGTTCTTCAATGCGGTATCGCTCATGATTCTCTCCTTGAGAAAGCGCGATGTGGAACAGCACGAACTCATCTTAGACCTGAGTCTGCTGCGTCGCAATAAGAATCTCCAAGCATTTTTTTGTTCGTTGCACAATGAGTACAAACGCGAAATTCTGGTGCATGAGGCACCGTGTTGCGCACCATCCGGGTGCGCCGGCTCAGCGGGCCAGGTGCGCCTCGATCAGCTTGTCCGCCATCTGCGCCACGCGGCCGGCCGGCCCGCCCTGCCCGAACAGCTGGCTGGACACGAACGCGCCTTCCAGCAGCAGCAGCAGCCCGTCGCCCAGCGCGTCGGGATCGGCCGCGCCCATTTCCCTAGCCATCGCCGCCAGCCGGGTGCGCAATTGCGCCTTGTGGGCCACCGCCACGGCACGCGCGGGGTGGTCGGATTCCGGATATTCCACCGCCGCATTGGTCAGGCCGCAGCCGCGATAACCGCTCTGCACGGCGCGCGCGCCCAGGCCGGACAGGTAGGCCAGGATCTGCGCCCGCGGATCGCCGGGATGGGCGGCGCAGGCCGCGTCGAAGCGGGCCCAGAATTCCGCGTCGTAATCGCGCAGGTAGGCGGCCGCTAACTCGTCCTTGGACGAAAAGCTGCGGTACAGGCTGGGCTTGGTCACCCCCGCCTCGTTGACGATGGCGTCCACCCCCACGGCGCGGATGCCGTCGCGGTAGAACATTTCCCGCGCCGTCTTGCGGATGCGGTCGGCCGCCAGCGGCTGCTTGGCGGCGGGCCGGGTATCGGCGGTCTTGCTGGCCATGCTCGTGCTCCTTGTCTGGCTGACAGCGCCACAAAAAGCGCTTGACTGTGTTACTGACCGGTACGTACTATGCGCTTCTCGACTCTTCATACGTACCGGTAAGTAACATGAGTATAGCCCAACCCCCCATGCCTTTCCGGCGCGTCGGCCAGAAGTACGCGTTCGTCGTCGTCGCCGTGATCTTCCTGTCCCTGCTGGTCTCGGCCGGCCTGCGCTCCTCGCCCGGCGTATTGCTGGTGCCGCTGGAAGAGGCTTTCGGCTGGAGCCGCAGCACGATCTCGTTCGCCGCCGCGATGGGGATCTTCCTGTACGGCCTGGTCGGCCCGTTCGCGGCCGCGGCGATGGAGCGCTTCGGACCGCGCCGCGTGCTGATCGGCGCGCTGGCGCTGATGTCCGCCTCCAGCGCGGCCAGCGCGTTCATGACCCAGCCCTGGCACCTGCTCATGACCTGGGGCGTGTTCTCGGGCATCGGTTCGGGCGCGGTCGCCGTGGTGCTGGGCGCCACCGTCGTCAACCGCTGGTTCACCCGCCACCGTGGCGTCATGATGGGCCTGCTGACGGCCAGCACCGCGACCGGCACGCTGGTGTTCCTGCCGGTGCTGGCGGCGCTGGCCTCGTCCGGCGACTGGACCCGGGTGGTGTGGGCGGTGGCCGCCGCCGCCGCGGCGCTGGTGCCGCTGGCCTGGTGGCTGGTGCCCGACAGCCCGGCCAGCGTGGGCCTGACGCCGTACGGCAGCGATCCGCACGCCGCGCCGGCCGCGCCGGCGCCGCGCCCCGGCCTGCTGGCCACCACCTTCGGCGTGCTGGCGCGCGCGGCCCGCACGCGCACCTTCTGGTTCCTGTTCGCCACCTTCTTCGTCTGCGGCTTCACCACCAACGGCCTGGTGGGCACGCACCTGATCGCGCTTTGCGGCGACCACGGCATGCCCGAGGTGCAGGCCGCCGGCCTGCTGGCGTTGATGGGCGTTTTCGACCTGATCGGCACCACCGCGTCCGGCTGGCTGACCGACCGCTACGATCCGCGCAAGCTGCTGTTCGTCTACTACGGGCTGCGCGGCCTGTCGCTGATCTACCTGCCCTATTCCGATTTCTCGTTCTACAGCCTGTCGATCTTCGCCATCTTCTTCGGGCTGGACTGGATCGCCACCGTGCCGCCCACGCTGCGCCTGACCACCGAGGCCTTCGGCGAGCGCGACGCCGCCATCGTGTTCGGCTGGATCGTGGCCGGCCACCAGCTGGGCGCGGCCAGCGCCGCGTGGATGGCGGGCGCGCTGCGCGCCGCGCAGGGCAGCTACCTGATGGCCTTCGTGATCTCGGGCGCCACCGGCCTGATCGCCGCCGTCATCGCGCTGATGATAGGCCGGCGCCGCCAGGCGGCGGCGCAGCCGGCCTGAAGCGCGCGCGTCCCGGCGCCGCTCAGCGCTGGGGCGCGCCCGCGTGCCGGGCGCGCAGGTTGTAGGCCTTCTTGCTGCCCACGTGCTTGCGGATCAGCGATTCGGCAAGCGCGCCGTCGCGCCGCATCAGCGCCTGCACGAAGGCCTCGTGGTCGGCCACCGCCGCGGTCCATTCGTCGCTGTCGAAATTGGACTTGTAGCGCAGCGCCTGCACCTGCAGGTTGAGGCGGTCATAGGCATGGGTCAGCGCCGGGTTGTGCGCCGCGCGGTTGATCGCGATGTGGGTGCCCATGCTGGCGGCGAAATAGGCGCGGATGTCGCGCTTTTCATAGTTCTCGCGCATCTGCGCGTGCAATTGCGCGATCTGCGCCAGTTCGGCGTCGCTCGCGCGTTCGGCGGCGCTGCGCACCGCCAGTCCTTCCAGCACCGACAGCACATCGAAAATGTTCTCGACGTCGTCGGCCGACAACTCGATCACCATCGCGCCGCGCTTGGGCTGCAACGCCAGCAGCCCGTCCGAGGCCAGCATGCGGTAGGCCTCGCGCAGCGGCGTGCGTGAAATCTTCAACTGATCGCACAGGTCGCGCTCGTTCAGCCAGGTGCCCGGCTTGAAGGTGCCGTCGATGATGAGCTGACGCAGTTTTTCGGCCACCACGGCCGGCAGCGTCGGGTGATGGATGGCCAGATCGGGGACGGATTGATCCAGGACTTCAGGGTTAGCCATGAGTTGTACGTGCTCGCTGACTCGATTATTTTTGTATCTGGTATACCAGACACCACCGGAATACCAACCTGACCCCATCATAGAGCAAGCAACACGCGGGCAGGTATCCCCCCACCAAGGAGACCTTCATGAACAAGCATGCTCGCGCCTGGGCCGGCGCACTGGCGCTAGGCGCCGGCCTGGCCGCCGCCGGCCCCGCCCTGGCCCAGGACGCATCCGCCTGGCCGCAACGGCCGCTGCGCCTGATCGTCGGCTTCGTGCCCGGCGGCGGCACGGACGTATCGGCCCGTATTCTTTCCGCCCGCCTGTCCACGGTGCTGGGCCAGCAGGTGGTGGTCGAGAACAAGCCCGGCGCCTCGGGACTGATCGCGGCCGACTACGTGGCCAAGGCCGACGCCGACGGCTACACCCTGCTGCTGGCCAATATGCAGTCCACCGTCGCCGCGCCGTATGTGGTGCAGTCCAACCTGGATCCGATCAAGGACTTCACCGCGGTGCGCTACATCGGCTCGGTGCCCAACGTGCTGGTGGTCAATCCCGCCAAGCACTCTTACACCAGCGTGCAGAACCTGGTCGACGACGCCCGCGCCAAGCCCAAGCAGCTGCTGTACGCCTCCTCCGGCATGGGCAGCCCGCAGCACCTGAGCGCGGCGCGCTTCTCGCAGATCGCCGGCGTCACCATGGAGCACGTGCCCTACAAGGGCAGCGGCCAGGCCATGACCGACCTGCTGGGCGGCAGCGTGGACCTGAACTTCGACACCCTGCCGGGCGCCATCAACCAGATCCAGGCCGGCAAGCTGCGGCCCCTGGCCGTGACCAGCGCCGAGCGCAGCAAGCGGCTGCCCGACGTGCCCACGCTGGCCGAGTCCGGCATCAAGGGCCTGGACGTGGTGCAGTGGTACGCGGTGCTGGCCCCGGCCAGGCTGCCCCAGCCGGTGCTGGACAAGCTCGACCGCGCGCTGGCCCAGACCCTGGCCGATCCCGAGATCCAGTCCAAGCTGGCCGAACAGGGCATGGACCTGGGCGGCGGCCCGCAGACCCCGGCGGCCTTCGCCAGCTATGTGCGCGACGAATGGAGCAAGTACGGCAAGCTCACCGCCAGCCTGGGCCTGAGCAAACAGTAACCCCGCGGGGGCCGCGCCCCCGCCCATGCAAAGGAACGCCATGAGCGCATCCCCCTCTTCCGACGCCTCCCTCATCCTGCGCCAGCGCGACGGCGACATCGTGACGGTGGTGCTGAACCGCCCCGACAAGCTCAATGCCTTCACCATCGACAGCTGGCGGCTGCTGGGCGACGCCTTCCTGGAACTGGACGCCGACGACAGCGTGCGCTGCGTGCTGCTGCGCGGCGCCGGGGAAAAGGCCTTTTCGCCGGGCAACGACATCGGCGAATTCGAAACCGCGCGCAGCAACAAGCGCCAGGCGATCGAGTACGGCGCCGTCATGCGCCGCACCATCGAAGCCATCGGCGGGTGCCGCCATCCGGTGGTCGCGCAGATCCACGGCATCTGCGTGGGCGGCGGGCTGGAGATCGCCAGCCTGGCCGACATCCGCATCTGCGGCGAAAGCTCGCGCTTCGGCGTGCCGATCAAGAACCTGGGCCTGGTGATGTCGTATTCGGAGCTGGCGCCGCTGGTGCGGCTGGTCGGCCCGTCGGCGGCGCTGCAGGTGCTGCTCGAAGGCAGCATCTTCGACGCCCGGGAGGCCTTGCGGCTGGGCGTGGTCACGCGTGTGGAGCCCGACGACCAGGTGGCCGCGCAGGCCCAGGCCACCGCCCGGCGCATCGCCGACGGCGCGCCGCTGGTGGCGCGCTGGCACAAGAAATTCGTCCGCAACCTGGTCGGCGGCAAGGCCCTGACCGACGCCGACCGCGACGAGGCGTTCGACTGTTTCGACACCGAAGACTTCCGCGCGGGCTACCGCGCCTTCCTGGCCAAGGCCAAGCCGCAATTCAACGGCCGCTGAACGCGGCGCTAGGAGTCCACATGCATAACGACGATACCCGGCGTCCGGCCGGCGCGCTGGCCGGCATGCGCGTGATCGAGCTGTCGCAGATCATGGCCGGCCCGACCTGCGGCATGATGCTGGCCGATCTGGGCGCCGACGTCATCAAGGTCGAGAAGCTCGACGGCGGCGACGATTCGCGCCAGTACCGCGACCCGCAGATCAACGGCATCTCGGCGCCCTATCTCATGCTCAACCGCAACAAGCGCGCCATCGCGCTGGACCTCAAGCATCCCGAGGGCAAGAAAATCCTGCTGCGCATGATCCGCGACGCCGACGTGGTGACCGAGAACTTCCGCAAGGGCACGATGGAAAAGCTGGGCCTGGGCTACGACACCCTGCGCCGCGAAAACCCCGGCCTCATCTATTGCGCGGTGTCGGGCTACGGCACCACCGGCCCCTACGCCGACAAGGGCGGCTTCGACCTCGTGGCGCAGGGTTTCTCCGGCCTGATGGCGATCACCGGCGAGCCTGGCGGCCCGCCGCTGCGCACCGGCAACTCCGTGGCCGACATCAACGCCGGCCTGCTGGCGGCCTTCGGGGTGCTGGCGGCCTACCAGCACAAGCAGCGCACCGGCGAAGGCCAGATCGTCGAGACCTCGCTGCTCGAAGCCAGCCTGCAGCAGCTCTACTGGCATGCCGCCATCTACTTCGGCAGCGGCGTCTCGCCCGGCCCCACCGGCTCGGCGCACGTGCTGAGCGCGCCCTACCAGGCATTCCCCACCGCCACCGACTGGATCATCATCGGCGGGGCCAACGAAAAGAACTGGCAGCGCATCGCGCAGGCGCTGGGCCAGCCGCAATGGGCCGAGGACCCGCGCTACGCGCGCAACCGCGACCGCATGCAGAACCGCGAGCAGTTGGTGGAGGAAATGTCGGCGATCCTGAAAACCCGCCCCGCGCAGGCGTGGCTGGACATCTTCGACGCGGCCGGCGTGCCGGCCGGCCCGGTGCACTCGATCGCGCAGGCGCTGTCGCACCCGCAGACGCTGGCGCGCGGCATGGTGGTGGAACAGGACCATCCGGTGGCGGGCAAGGTCCGCACCGTCGGCATGCCCGTCAAGCTGTCGGCCACGCCCGCGCAGTACCATCGCGCCGCGCCCCGCCTGGGCGAGGACACGATCGCGATCCTGGGGGAGTTCGGCTACGGCGAGGACGAGATCGGCGCGCTAATCAAAGCCGGCGTGGTCGCGGCGGTGGGCCGGGAGCCGGCCACCGTCTAGCGTCGCGCCCTACTCCGTCTCGCCCAGATAAGCCGCACGGACCTTGGGATCGTGCAGCATCTGGCCTGCCGGACCGGACAGGATGATCTCGCCCGACTCCATCACGTAGCCGCGATGGCTGTTCTCCAGCGCCAGGCGCGCGTTCTGCTCGATCAGCAGGATGGTGACGCCTTCGCTGGCGATGGTGCGCACCACCTCGAAGACTTTCTCGACCATCAGCGGCGCCAGCCCCATCGAGGGCTCGTCCAGCAGCAGCAGCCTGGGGCGCGCGATCATGGCGCGGCCCATGGCCACCATCTGCTGTTCGCCGCCGGACAGGGTGCCGGCCGCCTGCCTGCGGCGCTCGGCCAGGCGCGGGAACAGGGTGAAGACCCGGTCCGTGTCCTGGCGCACCTGCGCCGCGTCGCGCCGCACGTAGCCGCCCATGGCGAGGTTTTCCTCGATGGTGAGCTGGCCGAAGATGCCGCGTCCCTCGGGCACCATGACCAGGCCGCGGCGCACCAGTTCGTGCGATTTCTGGCCGCCGATGGATTGCCCGGCGTAGACCACTTCGCCGCCGGCCAGCGGCACCAGGCCGCAGATGGCGCGCAGGGTGGTGCTCTTGCCGGCGCCATTGGCGCCGATCAGGCACACCAGCTCGCCTTCGTCGACACGCAGGTCGATGCCGCGCACCGCGCGGATGCCGCCGTAGGCGACCTGCAGGCCGCGCAATTCGAGCAAGGGTTGGGATGCTGCTGCCGTCATGCCGGGCGCTCCTGGTGAATCAGCGGGTCCTGGGCGGCGCCCGCGCCCAGATACGCTTCGATGACCTTGGGGTCGCGCTGGACCTGGGCGGGCTTGCCCATGGCCAGCACCTTGCCGTATTCCAGCACCAGCACGCGGTCGCACAGTCCCATGACGAGTTTCATGTCGTGTTCGATCAGCAGCACCGTGATGCCGTCGGCGCGGATTTTCTCGATGAGCTTGCGCAGCACCACCGTCTCAGAGGCGTTCATGCCGGCCGCCGGCTCGTCCAGCGCCAGCAGCTTGGGATCGGTGGCCAGCGCGCGCGCGATCTCCAGGCGGCGCTGGTCGCCGTAGGGCAGCGAACGCGCCACGTCGTTGGCTCGATGGCCGATGCCGACGTATTCCAGCAGTTCGTGCGCGCGCGCCTCGGTGGCCGCCTCTTCGGCGCGCGTGGCGCGCGTGCGCAGCACCGCGCCGAACACGCCCGAGCGGGTGCGCATGTGGCGCCCGATCATGACGTTCTCGATGGCGCTGAGGTTGGCGAACAGGCGGATGTTCTGGAAGGTGCGCGCCAGGCCGGCGTAGGCGACCTCGTGCGGCTTCTTGCCCGACAGCGACACGCCGTTGAAGGTGCAGGAGCCCTCCTCCGGGATGTACAGGCCGGTCAGCACGTTGAACAGCGTGGTCTTGCCCGCGCCGTTGGGCCCGATCAAACCGTAGATCTCGCCTTCCTCAATGTCGAAGCTCACTTCGGACAAGGCCTGCAGGCCGCCGAAGCGCTTGCCCAGCCCCTGGGCTTGCAGCAGTTTATTGCTCATGCCGCGCCTCCCTGGGTCTTGCTGGCCAGTTCGCGGCGGCGCACCGCCGACGGCCACAGGCCGGCGGGCCGGAACAGCATCACGCACACCATGGCCAGGCCGAACAGCAGCATGCGTATGCCTTCGGGGTCCAGCACCACGGCGCCGAACAGCATGTGCTGCACCGGCTCGACCACCGCGCGCAGGAATTCGGGCAAGGCGGCCAGGATCAGCGCGCCCAGGATCACGCCCGGGATGTGGCCCATGCCGCCCAGCACCACCATGCACAGGATCGAGATGGATTCCATTAGCGAGAAGCTCTCGGGACTGACGAAGCCCTGCATCGAGGCGAACAGCGCGCCGGCCACGCCGCCGAAGGACGCGCCCATCGCGAACGCCAGCAGCTTGATGTTGCGGGTGTTGATGCCCATCGCCTTGGCGGCGATCTCGTCTTCGCGGATGGCTTCCCAGGCCCGCCCGATGCGCGAGTTCTGCAGGCGCACGCACACCACCACGATGATGAGCGTCAGCGCCAGCAGCAGGTAGTAGTACTTCTCGGGCCCGGTCACCCGGATGCCGAGCAGGCTCTCGGTGCGGCCGAAGGCGAATTCGCCTATCTTGAACGTGTCGACGCGGTTGATTCCCTGCGGGCCGTTGGTGATGTTGACCGGCGCGTTCAGGTTGTTCAGGAAGATCCGGATGATCTCGCCGAAGCCCAGCGTCACGATGGCCAGGTAGTCGCCGCGCAGCTTGAGCGTGGGTGCGCCCAGCAGCACGCCGAACAGGCAGGCCACGGCCAGCGCGATCGGCAGGATCGCCCAGAACGGCAGGTGCAGGCCGAAGTGCGGCGAGGCCAGCAGCGCCCAGGCGTAGGCGCCCACCGCGTAGAACGCGATATAGCCCAGGTCCAGCAGTCCGGCGAAGCCCACCACGATGTTCAGGCCCAGCGACAGCATCACGTACAGCAGCGCGAAATTGAGGATGCGCACCCAACTCTGGCCGGCCATACCCAGCACGAAGGGCAGCACCGCCAGCACGATGCCGATCAGCGCGATGCCGATCAGGTTGCGGGTCGAGAACCCGCTGCGGTTGGCTTGCGCGCTCATGCCCGGTCCCCCACGCGTTCGCCCAGCAGGCCCGACGGACGGAAGATCAGCACCAGCACCAGCACGAAGAACGCGAACACGTCCTGGTAGTGGCTGCCGAGGAATCCGCCGGTCAGGTCGCCGATGTAGCCGGCGCCCAGCGATTCGATGATGCCCAGCAGCAGGCCGCCGGCCATGGCGCCCACCAGGTTGCCGATGCCGCCCAGCACCGCGGCGGTGAACGCCTTCAGGCCGAGCATGAAGCCCATGGTGTATTGCGACACGCCGTAGTAGGTCGCGACCATCATGCCGGCCACCGCGGCCAGCGCCGAGCCGATCAGGAAGGCGGCCGAGATCACGGTATTGATGTTCACGCCCATCAGCCCCGCGACTTCGCGGTTCTGGGCCGTGGCGCGCATGGCCGTGCCCAGGCGGGTCTTGTGCACCACCGCCAGCAGCCCGCCCATGATGAGCGCCGCGATCACCACGATGGCGATCTGCAGCGTGCTCATGCGGGCCCCGCCGATCTCGAAGACCCGCGGCGACAGCACTTGCGGAAAGTTGAGGTAGTTGCGGCCCCAGCTCATCATCGCCACGTTCTGCAGGATGATGGAAACGCCGATGGCGGTGATCAGCGCCGCCAGCCGCGGCGCCCGGCGCAGCGGCCGGTAGGCCACGCGCTCGGCGGTCCAGCCCACCGCCATGCACAACGGCACCGAGACCAGCAGGCCCACGCCCAGCACCACGAAGGCCGAGGTGCCCGGGTCGCCGCCGACCAGCGCGATGGCGGCCGTGGTGGCGGCCATCGCCCCGATCATGACGACGTCGCCATGCGCGAAGTTGATCAGCCCGATGATGCCGTACACCATGGTGTAGCCAAGGGCGACCAGGGCGTACACGCTGCCTAGCGTGACGCCGTTAATCAGTTGTTGAATGAAGATGTCCATAGGGGCCGCGCTTTGAGCCTGGAAGAATCGCGCCGGGCGGGCCGTCGGGCCCGCCGCGTCGCCGCGCAGCGCGCGCCGCGGGGCGCGCGCTTATGAAGAGGCGGTCGCGGCCCGGCCGCGTCCGCCCCGGTCAGCAGCCGTCAGTTGGCCTGGCTGACCATGGTCTCGACCATCTCCCACTTGCCGTTCTTGACTTCGTAGATGGTGACCGAGATTTCCTTGAGGTCGCCGTTGGCGTCGTAGGAAATGTGCTCGCTGGTCGCGCCCTTGCGGTTGAGCTTGGCCAGCGCCGGCAGGTACTTCTCGGGTTTGGCCGAGCCGGCCTGCTCGATGGCGGTGATCATGTTCCATGCGCCGTCGTAGGCGTACGGGGCGTAGACGCCGGGCGCCTTCTTGAAGCGCGCTTCGTAGCGCTGCGCGAAGTCCTTGCCCGCGGCCATCTTGTCCAGCGGCACGCCGGCCAGCGAGGCGTAGGTGCCGTCGGCGGCGTCGCCGGCCAGCTTGATGAAGGTGTCGCTGCGGGTCATTTCGCCCGAGACCAGCGGCGCCTTCAGGCCCAGCGTCGCGAGCTGGCGCTTCATGGGGCCGGACTGCGCGTCCAGGCCGCCGTAGAAGATCGCGTCGGGCGCGGCGCCCTTGATGTTGGTCAGGATGGCGGTGAAGTCGTTGGCCTTGTCGGTGGTGTACTCGCGGCGCACGACCTGGCCGCCGGCGGCCTTGACGGCCTTCTCGACCTCGTCGGCCAGGCCCTGGCCGTAGGCGGTGCGGTCGTCGATGATGGCGATCTTCTTGGCCTTGAGCTTCTCGACCATGAACTTGCCGACCGCGGCGCCCTGCTGGGTGTCGCTGGTCATCATGCGGAAGGTGGTCTCGTAGCCCTGCTTGGTGTATTCGGGCGAGGTGGCCATGGCGATCTGCGGCAGGCCGGCGTCATGGTAGACGCGCGAAGCCGGGATCGTCGTGCCGGAGTTGAAGTGCCCCAGGATGCCGACCACGTCCTGGTCGACCAGCTGCTGGGCGACCTGCACGCCGACGCGCGGATCGGCCTGGTCGTCGCGCGACACCAGCACGAAGGTGGCCGGCTTGCCGTCGACCTTGATGCCCTTCTTGTTGGCCTCTTCCAGGGCCAGGTTCAGGCCGTTCTGCATGTCCTCGCCGTAATGCGATTGCGGGCCGGTCAGCGGCGCGGCGAAGCCGAACTTGATGTCGGCGGCCTGCGCGGCGGCGACCATGCCGGCGGCGGCGAGGCTGGCGGCGACGAGCTTCAAAGTGGTGCGGAACTTCATGGGTATCCTCCGGTGTGTCGGACGTTAGACCTTGTTATACCTGAGCTTTTAGCCAGGTTTCTGGTTTTTTACGAGGCAGGTCCCGAGGGTGGCGGGACGCTGCGCCTGCCTGGCTTGTTGCGTCCGGATGCCGGGTTGCGACATCCGGATTTGCGGTGCGACCGGATTTTGCTTCCAGTGCAACCTTGCCCGATATTGGAGATAACCCTTGGATGTCCAAAGGCCCTCTCCCGGCCGTCAACCTATGGTCATGAGGCTGGCGTTGCCGCCGGCCGCGGCCGTGTTGACGCTGACGGAACGCTCGGCCAGGAGGCGTTCCGGCACGTAGGCCGCGCCCGCCGCGATCGCGTCCGGCGTCAGGCCCTGCACCGACAGAATGGCCCCGGGGCGCTGCGCGATGCGCCGGTTCAGCGCCTGCAGCGCGTCGCCGTCGCCTTCGAACAGCACGGCCTGGTAGTCGGCCTGGTCCACGTCTTCGTCGGCCAGGATGCCCGCGCGTTCGCGCTGCTCGGCGTCCAGGCTCTGCAGCAGCGCCTGCGCGGCCGGCGTATCGGCGAACCAGGCATGGTTGCCGGTGAGCCGGGCCACCGACCATTGGGCGCGCGCGCCGGCCTCGGTGGCGGCGACGCAATACACGGCGCCGCGCGGCTCGACCACGTAGGTATTGGTCTCGCCGGTCGGGCCGGGCAGCGCCAGCCGCTGCGGCAGCGGCGCCGAGGCGTCCAGCGCCGGCGGCAGGCCGGCCGGACGGGTGGCCAGCAGACGGTACATATACAGCGGGCCGCCGGCCTTGGGGCCGGTGCCGGACAGGCACTCGCCGCCGAAGGGCTGCACGCCCACCACGGCGCCGACGATGTTGCGGTTGACGTAGACGTTGCCCGCCATGACCTGGCCGGTCACGTGCGCGATGGTCTCGTCGATGCGGGTATGCACGCCGAAGGTCAGCCCGTAGCCGGTGCCGTTGATGGCCTCGAGCAAGCCGTCCAGCTCGTCGCGCTTGTAGCGCACCACGTGCAGCACCGGGCCGAACACTTCGCGCGTGAGTTCGCCGATGTCGTCGATCTCGATCAGCGTGGGCGGCACGAAGGTGCCGTGGCGGCATTCGCCGTTCAGCTCCACCTGGTCCACGCGGTGGCCGGCGGTGCGCAGGGTTTCGATGTGGCGCTGGATACCGTTGCGGGCCTCGGCGTCGATCACCGGCCCCACGTCCACCGACAGGCGGTCGGGATTGCCCACGCTGAGTTCGCGCATGGCGCCGCGCAGCATGGTCAGCACGTGGTCGGCGCTGTCTTCCTGCACGCACAGCACGCGCAGCGCCGAACAGCGCTGGCCGGCCGAGTCGAAGGCCGAGGTCAGCACGTCGTACACCACCTGTTCGGCCAGCGCGGAGGAATCGACCACCATGGCGTTCTGGCCGCCCGTCTCGGCGATCAGCGGAATGGTGTGGCCGGCGTCGTCCAGGCGCTCGGCCAGCGTGCGCGAGATGATGCGCGCCACGTCGGTGGAGCCGGTGAACATCACGCCGCGCACGCCGGGGCTGGCCACCAGCTGGGCGCCCACGGTTTCGCCGCGGCCGGGCAGCAGCTGCACGGCGCCGGGCGGCACGCCGGCGGCGCGCAGGATGGCCACCGCCTGGGCCGCGATCAGCGGGGTCTGCTCGGCCGGCTTGGCCAGCACCGTGTTGCCGGCGGCCAGCGCGGCCGCGACCTGGCCGGTGAAAATGGCCAGCGGGAAGTTCCACGGGCTGATGCACAGCACGGTGCCCAGCGGGCGGTGCGTGTCGTTGTCGAATTCGCTTTCGGCCTGGTCGGCGTAATAGCGCAGGAAGTCCACGGCCTCGCGCACCTCGGCGATGGCGTTGGGCAGCGACTTGCCGGCTTCGCGCACGATCAGGCCCAGCAGGGTCTGCATCTGCTCTTCCAGCAATTGCGCCGCGCGGCGCAGGCACTGGGCGCGCTCGGCCACCGGCGTGGATTGCCAGATGGGCGCGGCGTTGGCGGCGTCGCGCAGCGCGGCCTCGGCCTCTTCGGGGCTGGCCTCGATGACGTGGCCCACCAGGTCGCGCAGATTGGCGGGGTTGCGGACCTCGACGGCGCGGGCCGCGTCCCAGGTCTCGCCGCCCTCGCCCAGCATGGGCGCGGCGCGCCACGGCATCGAGGCGCTGGCCAGCAGCGCCGCCGACAGCGAGCCCAGGCGGTGCTCGTTGCTGAGGTCCAGGCCGGCGGAGTTGGCGCGCGCGCCGGCCTGAGGATCGCCGTAGAGTTCGCGCGGCAGCGGGATCTTCTCGTGCGGCGCGCCCAGCGGCGCGATGCGCGAGGCGGCCTCGACCGGATCGGCCACCAGCTGCTCCACCGGAATGCTGTCGTCGCCGATCAGGTTGACGAACGAGGTGTTGGCGCCGTTTTCCAGCAGGCGGCGCACCAGGTAGGCCAGCAGGGTTTCATGCGTGCCCACCGGCGCGTAGATGCGGCACGGGCGGTTCAGCTTGCCCTGCGCCAGCGGCCCCACCACTTCGTCGTAGAGCGGTTCGCCCATGCCGTGCAGGCACTGGAACTCGTACTGGCCGGGATAGTAGTTCTGGCCGGCCAGGTGGTAGACGGCCGCCAGCGTGTAGGCGTTGTGCGTGGCGAACTGCGGGTACACCGCCTCGGGCGCGCCCAGCAGCTTGCGGGCGCAGGCCAGGTAGGCCACGTCGGTGTAGACCTTGCGCGTGTATACCGGATAGCCCTCCAGGCCGTCGACCTGGGCGCGCTTGATTTCGGTGTCCCAGTACGCGCCCTTGACCAGCCGCACCATCACGCGGTGGCGGCTGCGGCGGGCCAGGTCGATCACGTAGTCGATCACGAAGGGCGCGCGCTTCTGGTAGGCCTGGATCACGAAGCCGATGCCGTTCCAGCCGTCCAGCTCCGGCTCGAAGCACAGCGCTTCCAGCAGGTCGAGCGAGATTTCCAGGCGGTCCGCTTCCTCGGCGTCGATGTTCAGGCCGATGTCGTAGCTGCGCGCCAGCAGGGTCAGCGCCTTGACGCGCGGCAGCAGCTCGGCCATGACGCGCTCGCGCTGGGCGCGCGAATAGCGCGGATGCAGCGCCGACAGCTTGATCGAGATGCCCGGGCCTTCATAGATGCCCCGGCCGGCGGCGGCCTTGCCGATCGCGTGGATGGCCTGCTCGTACGAGGCGTAGTAGCGCTCGGCGTCCTCGGCCGTGGTGGCGGCCTCGCCCAGCATGTCGTACGAGTAGCGGAAACCGCGCGATTCCATCTTGCGGTTGTTGGCCAGCGCCTCGGAAATCGTCTGGCCCGACACGAACTGCTCGCCCATCATGCGCATGGCCATGTTCACGCCCTTGCGCACCAGCGGCTCGCCGCCCTTGCCGATCAGGCGGGTCAGCGCGCGCGACAGCGACTGCTCGCTGCTGACCGCGACCAGCTTGCCGGTGATCATCAGGCCCCAGGTGGCGGCGTTGACGAACAGCGACTGCGAGCCGCCCATGTGCGACTTCCAGTCGCCGCGCGCCACCTTGTCGCGGATCAGCGCGTCGCGCGTGGCGCGGTCGGGGATGCGCAAAAGCGCCTCGGCCAGGCACATCAGGGCCACGCCCTCCTGGCTGGACAGCGAGAATTCCTGGATCAGCCCCTCCACGCCGCCGCCGCTGCGCTTGCCGCGCAGCTTCCTGACCAGGTCGGCGGCCATCGCGTGGATTTTTTCCAGGTTGGGCATGCGCGCCTGGCCCAACAGCAGCGGCACGCATTCCGGTTCGGGACGGCGGTAGGCCGCCGTGATGGCCGCGCGCAGCACCGATTGCGGCTGCACGTCCTGGCCGAACTCGTAGAACGGCGGCGTGGGCGCGGCGTGCCCGTCGCCCGACTCGTCCTCGCCGTCGCCGTCGGCGCCCAGGTGCGACATCTCGGCCGGCAGCTGGCCGCGCTCGATGCGGTCCAGGTACGCGAGTATCGCCTGCTTGTGCAGCCAGTGCGGGGTGCAGTTGAGCTTTTGCGCGGCGGCCTTGAGCCGGTCGCGCAGCGCGTCGTCGACTTTGACGCCTAGGGTCGTGCTGGCCATGAGAGATTGCTTCCTGTCACAGGGCAGAGTTCGTTCGGGCCCGACCGGGCCCTGGGAGTGGAACCGGACTGGAGCCGGATTCGAACCGTATGCTAGACAGGTTGCAACCGCGCATATATTGCGGTTAACCCTAGGTTAACCGCTTGAGAACTACCGGATTTCGGAAAAATCCGGGAGTCAGTCCTTGAGCGCCGAACAGCCGTACATCTGGACCGCGCCCGATCCCGCCGGAGCCTGCCCGCGGATGGCCGTCGCGATGGCCCCGCCCAGGGCGGCCACGGCGCGCTGCTGCGCGGCGATCAGCGCCGGCACGCCGGCGTCGGCCACGGTTTCGGTCACCACGCTGCGGCACAGCAGCCCCGTGCCCTTCATGTTGACCGGCCGCACCCGCCAGGTGACATCGAGCTGCGCCATGCGGCCCGAGACCAGTTCGAAGCGCTGCACGTCGGTCTGCACCCGCCAGGTGGCGGCGCCCGGCCCGGGCTTGACCATCTGCACGTCCAGCGCGCCCAGCTCGCGCTTGAGCGCGTCTGACAGCGCGCCGCGCAGTTCGTCGCCCAGCGGCGCGCTCCAGCGCTCGGAATACAGCGCCGACAGGCTGCCATCGCCGGTGCGCACCATCAGCTGGGGCTGGTCGGCCTGGGTCGGCACGTTGACCGGCTGCACGTCGATCAGGTAGGGAGCGGAAGCGCCGGCGCCGGCGCCGGCGCCGCCCGGCGCAGCCGGGCCTTGTAGCGTGTAGTAGTTCACCGGCGCCGAGGCGCCGCAGCCCGCCAGCGCGGCCGACAGGAGCAGCGAGGACAGGGCCGCGCGCGGGCGGGTACAGCGGAATGGGCGTCTATTCATGGGTATCAGTTCCTGACAGGACCGGCGCCTGGAATCGGGTCTGGACCGCGGCCGCGCAGCAGGGCCTCGGGGTTGGCTTGCAGGAAATCGGCCAGCGCGCGCAGCGAACGCGCGGCGCGGCCCAGCTCCTGCATGGCGCGCTCCGTGTTCACCGGCAGCGAGGAGTCGGAGGCCAGCAGCGAGTTGATCTGCGCCATCGAATCCCTGGCCTGTTTCAGCATCTTCTGCGCCTCGGGCGCCACCTGCTTGTCGAGCCGGCCCATCAGCTTGGAGGTGCTGGCCAGCGTGGCGCGCAGGTCTTCGCCGATCTTGTCGAACGGAATCTTCTCGACCTTGGCGATGATGTTGCTGACTTGCTGCTGCAGCTGGTCGAGGTTGCCCGGTACGGTCGGAATCTGCGCCGGCTCGGAATCGACGAACTCGACCGGCTTGGCGTTCGGGAAGAAGTCCATCGCCACGTAAAGCTGGCCGGTCAGCAGGTTGGCGGTGCGCAGCTGGGCGCGCAGGCCGTGCTTGATCATGCTGCCCAGCAGGCGGTTGCCGGCCACGTCGCCGTTCTGGACGGCGCGCTCGCGCACCTCGTCGAACACGCGGCCCAGGCGTTCCGGATACAGCGTGGCGTCCACCAGCGAGTAGAAGCGCTTGGCCTGCGGATCGAAATCGAGGTTGATCTGCGTGACGTTGCCCAGCGTGATGCCGCTGAAATCGATGGGCGCGCCCACCGTCAGGCCGCGGATCGACTGGTCGAAGCGCAGGCGGATCGGGAAGGCCTCGCCGTCCGGGTTGGCCTTGGCCGCGGTCTCGGTGGGATAGAGTTCGAATTCGGTATCGTCGGCGGCCGGCGTGCCGGAATCGCGCGTGTTCAGCACCGGCTCGAACGCCACGCCGCCCATCGCCATCGACACCAGCGACTGGGTGCGCACCTTCAGGCCGTCGGCGTTGACGCTGAAATCCACGCCGCTGGCGTTCCAGAAGCGCGTGGCGTTGGTGACGAACTTGTCGTTGGGCGCGTCCACGAACACCTCGACGTTGACGGCCTTGCCGGTCTGGTCCAGGGCATAGCCGATGACGCGGCCGACGTTGATGCGGCGGAAATAGACCGGCGAGCCGATGTCCAGCGACCCCAGGTCGGCCGCCTTGAGCTTGAAGCGCTTGCCGGCGCGGTCGTGGGTGACCGCGGGCGGCACTTCCAGCCCTTCGAATTCCAGCTTGGTGGCCTTGTTGCCGTTCTTGCCTTCCTCGGCGTCCACGCCGATGTAGGCGCCCGACAGCAAGGTGCCCAGGCCGGAGACGCCGCTGACGTCCAGGCGCGGGCGCACCACCCAGAAATTGGTGCCTTCCCGCGCCAGGTCCGAGACTTCCTTGGCCAGTTCGGCGCGCACCACCACCTTGCTGCGGTCTTCGTTGAAGCCGATGGCGCGCACGGTGCCGATGGTCACGTCCTTGTAGCGCAGCTGGGTCTTGCCGACTTCCAGCCCTTCGGCGGTGTTGAACGAAATGGAGATGTCCGGCCCGGCCTGCATCCAGGTCCGCACGACCAGCGACAGGCCCATCAGCGCGGCCACGATGGGCACCAGCCAGATCCACGAGACCCGGCTTTTCTGCTTGCGCGAGATCGAGGGCGAAGCGAACGGTTCCTCGCCCGATCCGGGTGCTTGCTCGGACATCTATTCTTCCTTTTTAGTGGGGGGAGCCGAGGGTCGGCCCCCGTCCCCGCCCAATTTCCTAGCCCGTTTCCTGGCCCGCGCCAGTCGTCGGGCGGCGCCGGCTTTCGACCGGCGCCGATTCTATTTCACTTTGCGTTTCCAGGTCCCAGCTGCGGCGCAGGTCGAAGCTCATGGCCGACAGCATGGTCAGGATCACCACCACGCCGAAGGCCGCCGCGCCCGCCCCCGCGCTGATTTCCATCAGGCCCTGGAAATCCGCCAGCGCCGCCAGCAATATAACGACAAACACGTCCAGCATGGACCACTGGCCGATGAATTCCACCATCTGGTAGAGCCGGGTGCGCGGACGCAGGTTGGTGGTGCTGCGCCATTGCTCGGTGAGCAGCAGCAGGATGATCGCGAGCAGCTTGGTCAGCGGCACCGCCACGCTGGCGATGAAGACGATGAGCGCGATGTCCCAGGAGCCCATCTCCCACAGTTCGACCACGCCGCCCAGGATGGTGTGGGCGCTGTCGCCCAGCACCGAGCTGACCTTCATGACGGGCAGCACGTTGGCGGGAATGTAGAACACGATGGCCGCCAGCAGCAGCGCCCAGGTGCGCGCCAGGTGGTCGGGCTTGCGGTGGTGCACCAGCGCGTCGCAGCGCACGCAATGATGCAGCGCCTCGGGGTCGGCCTCGCGCGGCAGCGCCTGCACCTGGCCGCAGACGTGGCAGCCGGTCAGCACCCGGTCGGGGCCGGCCTGCGGCACGTGCACCGGCACCACGCCGGTGTCTTCGGCGTAGCGCCACAGCGCATGCGGCGACAACCGCCCCAGCATGGTCAGCAGGATGGTGAGTATGCCGAAAGCGCCCAGCCCGATCCCGGGCGACACGGCCGCCATGCCCGCCAGCTTGACCACCGCCACCAGCACGCCGAGCAGGAACACCGGCACCATGCACCAGGGACGCAAGATACCCAGCAAGCGCATGGCGGGACGGAAAGCCAGCGGCTCGCGGCCCCGCGAGAGCGGGCCCAGCACCCACAGCAGCACTCCCAGCTGCAAGAGCGGCAACGCGAAGCCGGCCAGGCCGGTCATGACGGCCACCACCCAGTGCCCCTGACGCCAGGTGATGGAAATGGCGTCCAGCAGCGAGGCCTGCTGCGTCATGCCCTGCACGGACATGGCGGCGACGGGATAGGCGTTGGCCACCCCGAACACGATCAGGGCGGCGATGGCGAGAGCCAGCCAATTGGACAAACTAAGCCCGCTGTAGCGCCACAGGGTGGCGCCGCAGCGGGCGCAATTGGCAGTCTCGTCAGGTTCGAGCTGATGCCGGCGATAGATGCTCGCGCAGTGTTCGCACTCGATCAGCGGCTGGCGGTCCGCGGTCATAGAGGGGGTTGCGTTGCCCTAGTCGACGAGCTCGACTTCCTGCTTGTCCGGCGCGTCCGAGGACGGCGGCTTGCCGTTGTCGTCGAAGCTCAGCGTGACCTTGCCTTCGTCGTCCAGGTCCACCGTGACCGTGCCGCCCTCGACCAGCTTGCCGAACAGCAGCTCGTCGGCCAGCGCGCGGCGGATGGTGTCCTGGATGAGGCGCTGCATGGGACGCGCGCCCATCAGCGGGTCGAAACCCTCCTTGGCCAGATGATCGCGCAGGCGCGTGGTGAACACGGCCTCCACGCGGCGCTCGTGCAGCTGGTCTTCGAGCTGCATCAGGAACTTGTCCACCACGCGCAGGATGATCTCGCGGTCCAGCGCCGCGAACGGAATGATCGCGTCCAGGCGGTTGCGGAACTCGGGCGTGAACATGCGGCGGATCTCGGCCATTTCGTCGCCGACCACGCGCGAGTTGGCGAAGCCGATGGACGGACGGTTCAGCGTCTCGGCGCCCGCGTTCGTGGTCATGATGAGGATCACGTTGCGGAAATCCGCCTTGCGGCCGTTGTTGTCGGTCAGCGTGCCGTGGTCCATGACCTGCAGCAGGATGTTGAACACGTCCGGATGCGCTTTCTCGATTTCATCGAGCAGCAGCACGCAGTGCGGCTGCTTGGTGATGGCCTCGGTCAGCAACCCGCCCTGGTCGAACCCGACATAGCCGGGAGGCGCGCCGATCAGGCGCGACACGGCGTGGCGTTCCATGTATTCCGACATGTCGAAGCGCAGCAGCTCCACGCCCAGCGTGAATGCGAGCTGGCGGGCCACTTCGGTCTTGCCCACGCCGGTGGGGCCGGAGAACAGGAAGGCGCCGATGGGCTTTTCCGGCTTGCCCAGGCCCGAACGCGCCATCTTGATGGCGGCCGACAGGGCCTCGATGGCGTTGTCCTGGCCGAACACCACCGTCTTGAGGTCGCGCTCCAGCGTGGCGAGCTTGCTGCGGTCGTCGTTGGAGACGGACTGCGGCGGGATGCGCGCGATCTTGGAGACGATATTTTCGATGTCGACCTTGCCGATCACCTTTTTCTGGCGCGAGCGCGGCAGCAGACGCTGCGCGGCGCCGGCCTCGTCGATGACGTCGATGGCCTTGTCGGGCAGGTGGCGGTCGTTGATGAAGCGCGCCGACAGTTCGGCGGCGGCCGACAGCGCCGCGGCCGAGTAGCGCACGCTGTGATGTTCCTCGAAGCGGCTCTTCAGGCCGCGCAGGATCTGCACGGTCTGTTCGACGCTGGGCTCGGGCACGTCGATCTTCTGGAAGCGGCGCGACAGCGCGTGGTCTTTCTCGAAGACGCCGCGGTATTCGGTATAGGTGGTCGCGCCGATGCACTTGAGCTGCCCGGACGACAGGGCCGGCTTCAACAGGTTGGACGCGTCCAGCGTGCCGCCCGAGGCCGAACCGGCCCCGATCAGCGTGTGGATTTCGTCGATGAACAGGATGGCGTCGGGATTGCCGCGGATCTGCTTGAGCACGCCCTTCAGGCGCTGTTCGAAATCGCCGCGGTACTTGGTGCCGGCCAGCAGCGCGCCCATGTCCAGCGAATAGACCTGGGCGGCCTGCAGGACCTCGGGCACTTCGCCGCGCGTGATGCGCCAGGCCAGGCCCTCGGCGATGGCGGTCTTGCCCACGCCGGCCTCGCCGACCAGCAGCGGATTGTTCTTGCGGCGGCGGCACAGCACCTGGATCACGCGCTCGACTTCGTGCTCGCGCCCGATCAGGGGGTCGATGCGCCCGGCCAGCGCGGCCGCGTTCAGGTCGGTCGCGTACTGGTCCAGCGGCGACTGGCGCGAGTCGCCCTGGTCTTCACCATTGGTCTGCTGCTCTTTCTGCACGGCGGCGGACTCCACCTGGGGCTGTTTGGTAATGCCATGCGAGAGGAAGTTGACGACGTCGAGCCGGGTGACGCCCTGCTGCTGCAGGTAGTACACGGCGTGCGAATCCTTTTCGCCGAAAATGGCCACGAGCACGTTGGCGCCGGTTACCGGCTTCTTGCCGGTGCCGCCGGCCGACACGTGCATGATCGCGCGCTGGATCACGCGCTGAAAACCCAGCGTGGGCTGGGTGTCTACTTCGGCGCCGCTCGGAATCACGGGCGTGTTTTCCGAGACGAACTGGCGCAGGTTGCGGCGCAGCTCGTCCAGGTTCGCGGCGCAGGCGCGCAGAACCTCGACAGCCGAAGCGTTGTCGAGCAGCGACAACAGCAGGTGCTCGACGGTAATAAATTCGTGCCGGGCCGAACGGGCCTCGACAAAAGCCATATGCAGGCTGACTTCAAGCTCTTGGGAAATCACGCTTCCTCCGTGACGCATCGAAGCGGTCAAATACACGATTCATATTCTATGCCGATCAGGGCGTAACGCCAGCGATTTCAAAAACCACGCTGTCGTGGCGGCCGTGCGCATCCATGACAGTAAGCGTATACCGGCCGTCTCTGGCCAGCACTAACTTGAATGGATGACCCGACGCGCCCTCGCTCACCACGCGCCCGTCGAGCATCCACCATACAACGCCCTCGGCTCCTTGCACATCCACATCTACCGCCACCTCGCGCCCGCCGGGCACGGGCCGCAGCACCGAACCGGTCGCCACGCCCTGCAGGCGCACGGGCGCCTGCGAGGTGTCGGCGTAGCCCGCGAACGACGGCGGCGCGGTTTCGTTCAGTATCCACGCCGCCCGCTGTTCCGGACATTCGCCGGACGGCACGCTGCCCAGTCTGTAACCCAGCGGCCAGCAGATCACGGCGGACTGCACCGTCGCCGGCCGGACGCGGGCCTGGGGCGCGCCTTCCGGCAATGCCGCCACGATGTCCTGCAGCAGCGGCGCGGCCACGTTGGCGCCGAAAAACCCCGGGTTGGGCGTGCCGTCGGGACGGCCGACCCAGACGCCCAGCGTCCACCTGTCGGTCACTCCGACGGCCCAGGCGTCCCGGAATCCGAAACTCGTCCCGGTTTTCCAGGCCAGTTGCCGGGCCGGGCTGCCGGCGTTGTAGAACGGCCGGTCGGGGTGGCCGCCGCCTTCCAGAATATCGCGGACGATCCAGGCGGCCCCAGGGCTCATCATACGGGACTCGACCCGCGGCTGCTCCGGCCGCAGGCGGGGACGGCCCGAAATGCCGCCCCGTGCCAGGGCGCGATATGCGCCCACCAGTTCTTCCAATGTGGTGCCGCCCCCGCCCAAAATCAAGCTCAGATTGGGCTCGGCGCCGGCCGGCAATCGTAACCGCACCCCGCCCGACAGCATGGACGCGGCGAAACGGGTCGGGCCGACCCGGTCCAGCAGATCCACCGCCGGCACGTTCAGCGAGCGCTGCAAGGCCTGCGCCACGCTGATCGGCCCGGCGAAGGCCGCCTGGAAATTGCCCGGCGCGTAACCGCCGAAGGACATCGGGGCGTCGATCAGCAGGCTTTCGGAATGGATCAGGCCCTCGTCCAGCGCCTGGGCGTACAAAAAGGGCTTGAGCGTCGAACCCGGCGAACGCACGCCGCGCACCATGTCCACGTGGGAATAGCGGGTGGCGTCCGAGAAGTCGGCGGAACCGGCGTAGGCCTTGACCTCCAGCGTGTCGTTGTCCATGACGAGCACCGCCATGGACACCTTGGGCGGCAGGCTGTCGACCCGGTCCAGCAGCATGTGCTCCACCGAGGTCTGCATGTCGGCGTCCAGGGTGGAAGTCACCAGGGGCGGACGCGCGCCGGTCCGGCGGGCGCCGGCGCCCGCCTCCTGCAACAGGCGCTGCGCGGCCAGCGGCGCCAGCCAGCGGGCGCGCAGCGGCGGCGCCACCACGCGCTCGATCTTGGCGTCGGCCACTTCGGCCGGGGTCCAGCGGCCCAGCTCGACCATGCGGTCCAGGACCTTGTCGCGCGCGGCCTGCGCGGCCTCGGGATGGCGGTCGGGGCGCAGCCGCGACGGGGCCTGCGGCAAGGCGGTCAGCATCGCCGCCTCGGCGGGGCTCAGGTCGCGCGCCGGCTTGCCCAGCCACAGGCGCGAGCCCATCTCCACGCCCTCGACGATGCCGCCCATCGGCGCGTGGGTCAGGTACAGCGACAGGATCTCGTCCTTGCTGTAGTGCATTTCCAGCTGCACCGCGCGCCAGGCCTGGCGCAGCTTGGCCGACAGCGAACGCGAGGGTTTGCCGGCCAGCTCGGGGTCGATCAGGCGCGCGACCTGCATGGTCAGCGTCGAGCCGCCCGAGACGATGCGCCGGTTGGTGGCCCACTGCCAGCCGGCGCGCGCCAGCGCCACCGGATTGATGCCGGGGTGCCAGTAGAACCAGCGGTCCTCGTAGGTCAGCAGGGTTTCCAGATAGCGCCCGGACACCTGTTCCGGCCGCACCGGATAGCGCCAGATGCCGTCGCGGCTGGGATAGTTGCGCAGCGGCGTGCCGTCGGCGGCCACCACCACGGCGGCGCCGCCCGAGTCCACGGCAGGCAGGGGATACAGGCGGTCGAACGCGAATAGCAACGCGGCCAGCGCAAACAACGCGCTGGCCGCGAAGATTCCGCGCCGCCGCCAGCGGCGGGCACGCTGCGCGCCCGCCGCCGGGGTGGCGGCGGCGTTCAAGGACGCCTGGCGCCGCGGTCGCGGATCTCTACCGTGCTCCATTGCTCGCCTACGCCCCGGATTTCCGGCCGATACATGTCTTCGGCCACCGTCGACGGCACCGCGTAGCGGCCCGGCGTCACCACCCGCACCAGGTAGAACACGTCCACCTTGCCGCGGCCCAGCGCCACCGCGGCCACGTAGCGGTCATCGCGGAACTCGCGGTGCTTGATATTGGGATCGGCCATCGCGTCGGCCACGCGCCGCCCGCCGATGGTCCAGTCCTGCATCTCGGGGCTTTGCGACAGGTTCAGGTTTTCCACCTCGAAGCCGGCCGGCACGCGGTCGACCAGCAGCGCGTCCGGGATGTTCTGGTTGGCGCCGGCCTGCAGCCAGACCACCAGCATGTCGCCGGTCTGCAAGGTGCCGCCGTCCCACGGACGGCCGTCCGGACGGTACCAGCCGCGCTTGAGCTGGATGATGTCGTTGCGCGGCGCCGGCGCCGAGGTCGGGCTGCCCTGGATGTCGTACTCGACGAACAGGGACTGGCTGCCGGTGTTGGTCAGCTGCATGCCGGCCAGGTCGGCCACCGACAGCGCCACGGTCTGGTCGCTCTTGCCGCCGGCCAGCGGCTTGCGCACGCCGTTGACCGTCAGCGCGGCCTCCCAGGGCGTGGACTTGTCGCCGCCGAGGGCGCGCGCGGCCAGCAGCAGCGACATCTGCTCCTGGGTCGACAGGTACGAGCGGCTGCCCAGGCGGCTGGCCAGCTGGCCGACCATATTGTCCAGGCCGTCGTGGCGCAACTGGTACTGCTGCGCCAGCGCATAGCCCAGCGCGTAGTCGCGCACGCTGCTGCCGTAGTCCCCCAGCCACTCGTCGTAGTAGGCGCTGTTGCGGCGCTGGTGGATGCCGTAGTCGCGCGACACGGCCAGGTCGAGCGCGGACTTCATGCGCCCTTCGTCGCCCATCAGCTTGAAGGCGGCCGCCAGCTGGATCAGCGGCAGCGGCGAACGCGCGCGTTCCTGGTAGTTGTCGAACAGCTGGCGCACGGTCGACAGCGGCGCCTTGTTGTCGCGCGCCAGCGCCAGCACCGCGGTGGCCAGGCCGGCAAAGCGGCGGTGGTCTTCGCGCAGGATGTTGGCGTCGCTGGCGTCGAGACGCCCCGATTCGAGGTTGCGCTTGAGGTTGGCCGACCATGTGCCGAACGCGCCGGCGCTCTGCTGCACCTGTTCCAGCAGCCACTGGCGCGAACGCTCCAGCGAAGCCTCCGGCACTTCGAAGCCGTGGTCGCGGGCGTCCTGCAGGAAGCCCACGGCGTAGGCCGTCAGCCACACGTCGCGCGAGGACGAGCTGCTCCACAGGTTGTAGGAGCCGGCCGCGTTGCGCATGCCCGCCAGGCGGCCGATGGCGCCGGCCACCTTGGCCGCGCGTTCGGTCTGGCTGCGCGGTTTGAGGCCGAACTGCTTGGCCCCGTCCTCGTCGATCAGCACCCACGGCAGGGTCGCGCTGATGGTCTGCTCGGTGCATCCGTAGGGATAGTTGAGCAGGCCTTCGACCAGGCGGTTGACGTTGAACGGCGGACGGTTCGACACCGACATGCTGACGGTGGTGGAGTCCGGGTAATAGGAAGCCACCCACGAAGCCTGCGGCGTGTTCGATTCGCCCGGATTCAGGCGCAGGCGCCGCACCTGGCGCTCGGCCGCGTAGGCCGGCTGCACCTGCAGCACCGATTCGCGCACGATGTGCACGGGCTTGCCGCCGCCCTGCCCGTCGACGGTCAGGCGCATCAGGCCCAGGCCGTACGAGCCGGTGGTGCTGGCGGTAAAGCGCAGCGTGGCGCGCTGCTTGTCCTTCAGCGTGACGCTCTTGACGCCGTCGACGATGGCCAGCGGGTCCAGCGCCTCAAGCTTGACCGTCACCTTCTGCTCGGCGCCGCTCATGTTGGTGACGTCCAGCGCAATCGCGGCCTGGTCGCCCGGCGTGATGAAGCGCGGGGTGTTCAGTTCCGCCACAATGGGCGCGGCGACCACCATTTCGGCATCGGCGCTGCCGTAGTTGTCGGGCGTGAAGGCCACCGCCATCAGGCGCAGCGTGCCGTTGAAATCGGGCAGGTCCAGCGGGATGTCGGCCTCGCCCTGCTCGTTCAGCCTGACCGGGCCGGAGAACAGGTCGACCAGCTTGACCTTCTTGGGCAGGCTCTTGCTGTCGCCGCGCATGGCGGCGTCGCCGCCCCACTTCAGCTTGCCCTTGGTGCCGTCCATCTTCTCGATCAGCTTGCCGTACATGTCCAGCAGTTCGGGCGCGTAGCGGTGCTTGCCGAAGAAGTAGTCCAGCGGATCGGGCGTCTTGTACTGGTTGATATTGAGGATGCCCACGTCGACCGCGGACAGCGTGACCGTGGCCTGCTTGCCCTGGGCGCCGTCGACCTTGACGCGCACGTTGGTCTTGGTCTCGGGCACCGTCTTGGCGGCGGCCGTGAGCTTGACGTCGAGCTTGCGGTCGGCGCTGGCGATCGGCAGGAAGGTCAGGCCCAGCGCGCGCGCCGGGGTCACGCGGTCGCCCTCGCTGCCGGGCCGGAACACGGCCGCGGCGATGTACAGGTCATGCCGCTTCCAGGTCTTGTCCACGGGGATCTCGACCTGCGTGCCGGAGGCCTTCACGGCCACCCACGACGACCACAGCATGCGGTCGCCTTCCACCGTGATGAGGGCCTGGCCGTCATGCGGCGGGGTCAGGGTCAGCTTGACCGTGTCGCCCGGCTTGGCCGGCGCGCCTTCCAGCTTCATCTGCACGCGGTCCGGGCGGTTGCCCATGGCGTCGGCGTCCTGCGCGTTCCAGCCGGCGTAGAAGCGGTAACGCATCGTCTCGCCGGTTTCCGGGTCGGCGATTTCCAGGCGGTAGCGGCCCCACTTGACCGGCAGGGTCAGCTGGGCGCGGTCCTTCAGCGCGATCTCGCGCGAATCCACCAGTTCCTCGGTTTCGGTATAGCCGCTGTTCCAGCCGCGCTGGTCGTCGAAGCGCCAGTAGTACTGGCGGTCCTCGCGGAACAGGCGCACCTGGGCCTGCGCCAGCGGGGCGATCTTGCCCTGGGCGTCCACGCGCAGCACCTCGAAGCCGGCCGGCGCGCCCTCGCGCGCCACGTCGCTGTCGAACTGCGGACGCACGGCGATCAGGCGGTCGGCGGGCCAGACGCTGCGCTCGATGGAGCGCACCACCGGGCGGCCGCCCGATTCCAGCAGGCTGGCCGAGACCCGCACCTTCATCGGCGAATGCGTGCCGCCGGTGCGCGGATCGACTTCGAGCTGGCCACGGCCCTTGTCGTCCAGGGCCGCCTCGGGCAGCTCTTCGAAATGACGGCGGGCATCGTCGGCCACGTCGCCGAAGATGAACCCGGGCCACTGCTGGGGCAGCGCGTAGCGGTCGCGCTTGACCTGGAAGCTGGACAGCAGCCGGTTGCCGGCCGCGGGCGCGCCATACAGATAGTCGCCCTGCACATCCACCGTCAGCGATTCTTCCGGACGCAGCACCTCCTGTTTGGAGGTCAGCGTCATCTTCATGCGTTCGGGCAGGAATTCCTCGACCTGGAACTTCCAGGACGCGTCCGGCGCGCGCGAGGCGGGGTCCACACGCAGCTCGAGCAGCCAGGTGCCGGTCTGGGCGTCCTGCGGCAGCTCGACGCTGCGTTCGACGTAGCCCGGCAGGTCCTTGGCCGGATGCCACAGCGTGCTCAGCACGGTGCGGCCGTCGGGCCGCTTGAGCGTGGCGGTCAGCGGCGACGGGCTCAGCATGCGGCCGTCCAGGTCGCGCGGCAGCACCGAAACGTTGAAGGTTTCGCCGGGACGGTACAGATTGCGTCCGGCGTAGACGAACAGGTTGTTGGGACGCGAGGTGTGGCCGCCGGTATCGAACTCGGACAGGTCCAGGGCCGGTTCGCCCAGCGCCAGCACCGTCATTTCCTTGTCGCGCGAGGCGCGGATGACGCGCGCATTGGCGAAGCTGCCATCGAAGCGGACGTGGCCCTGCCCGTCCGCGGCGGCCTTGGCCAGCGTCTTGCCGGCGCCGTCGACCAGTTCGAACACGGCGCCGGAGATCGCGGTGCCGTTCTTGAGCGAAACCGAATAGGCCTCGATGCGGTCCAGATAGCGGCGCGCATGCAGGCCGATGTCGCTGACGTAGAAATACGTCACCTGGTATTCATAGCGGAAACGGCCGGGCTGGCTCATCACCGCCACATAGATGCCCGGCTCCTGCAATTCCTTGATGCCTTCGACCGGCAGGAAGGTCACATGGCGCCGGTTCGGCTTGTCGTCGGTGAGGAAGCGGCCCTGGTAGACGCTGGTCGTCAGCGTATTCAGGCGGTCCAGATCCCAGTTGCTGACCGAGCCCTTCAGGCTGCGGTTGTCCGAATAGCGCCATTCGTCTTCATAGTCGCTGCCTTCGTCGTCGGACGAGGAAGCGGTGTTGCGGCCGATGCCGAGCACGGTGTCGAACAGCTCCGGCACGCGCTCGGGCGCAACGCGCAGGAACTGCACGTCGACCTCGGACACGTTGACCGTGGCCACCGGCAGACCGCCGTTCTGGCCGGCCGGCAGCACCACGCCGCGGCTGGCGAAATAGAACGACGGCGGCATGGCCTGGGTCTGCACCTCGCAATGCGCCACCTGGGCCAGCTTGCCCGAGGCGCCCGCGCCGGGCAGCCCGGCGCGCAGCGTCACGGCGTAGGAGCGCTGCGGCTGCACGTAAGGGAAATACAGGACGCGCGGATTGTCGCCGACCACCCAGTTGCCCTTGACGATCTTGCCCTTGGGCGCCGGGTCTCCCGGGCGCACCGAGGCGGGCTGGTCGCCGGGCTGGGCGGCCGATTCGCTGTCTTCGTCGGCCTGGCCCGAGGCCGCGCCGGTATCGGTCACTTGCAGGAAAGCGTCCAGCTCGGCCTTGGCGTCAACGGGCTGGGTGAAGGTCACCGCCAGCGCCAGCGCGTCGTTGTACTGCCGCGGCTGGCAGGTCAGCGCCGCGAACGGATCGGCCTGGCCGACCTGCGCCGCGGCGGGCAAGGCCGGCTTGGCGTCGCTTACGCCCGGCGCCGGGGCCGGCTGCGATACCGCCGCCGGCGCGGGCGGGGCCGCCTGGCGTTCCTGGCCCATCCACCAGCCCAGGCCGATGGCGCCCGCCAATACCGCGACCCCGGCCGTCGCCAGCCAGGTCTTGCTGATCTTTCCACTCACGGCAAATCTCCCGCTTACTTTTAATATTGCGCAGCTTCTTTACGGCGAAGCTGCCGGCCGACTATCCCGCGCGCCTGGACGGCGCGCGGGCAACGCCGCCGGACACCTTAGTCCGGCAGAACAACGCCGCCATGACAGGCGGCGTGGTCGATTCGGGAGTTCAGACCGGCTCCATTACGCACTGCAGGGGGTGCTGGCGCGCCCGCGCGTACTGCGCGACCTGCGCGATGCGCGTGGCCGCCAGATCGCGCGGATAGACGCCGCACACGCCGCGTCCCTCGTGATGCACCTGCAGCATGATCCGCGTCGCTTCTTCGTGATTTTTATTGAAGAACTTCTGCAGTACTTTCACGACGAACTCCATCGGGGTGTAGTCGTCATTGAGCAGCAAAACCTGGTACATCGGAGGCGGCGCAACGCGCGCCGGCGCCTTCTCGACGGCCAAATCGTGCTGGGTATCCAAGGTAGAACTCATAGGGCCGCTATTCTATTTAAACTGGGGACGGCTAGCATGTAACTTACGGAAAATTACATGCAGAAATGCGTAGTTTCCATACTTGACGCCGCGAAGAAAAGCGGCGCATTATCCACGCATTCTGGGGTTTTCAACGCATCGAAAATCTGCCAGGAAGCCGGAGGGGGGACAGAGGTCTAGACCGCAATGCCCTTCTGTCAACATACGATTCAATGAGGCAGTCCGCATGTCTGATACGACCGCTACCGCCGTCCAAGGGGACAATCCCAAATCGACGGGCACCGTCAAATGGTTCAACGATGCAAAGGGGTTTGGCTTCATTACGCCCGACGACGGCGGTGAAGATCTGTTCGCCCATTTTTCGTCCATCCAGATGAATGGTTTTAAAACCCTGAAAGAAGGCCAGAAAGTGGCCTTCGAGATTATTCAGGGGCCCAAAGGAAAACAGGCGCTGAATATCACTGCCGCCTGATTTACCCTTAAAGCGCAACCACAGGTTGCGCCATTATCGGGCGGGGCTCACGGGCCCCGCCTTGTTATTTTCTTCCTCCGCCTGGCCCATGTTCAAGAACGCTGCTTTGTTTTCCCTAGGTCGTACGCTGTCCGCATCACCGTTCTTCAGGGCCGCCGCGCTCATGCTGGCCACCGCCGCCGCGCTGCCCGCGGCCGCCCAGACCGGCCCGCAGCCTCCGCTGCCCACCGTCCAGATCTCCGCCGGCATCCATATTATCCGCGCGGAAGTGGCCGATTCGGACCAAACCCGCCGCGACGGCCTGATGTTCCGCCGCGAACTGCCGGGCAACGACGGCATGCTGTTCGTCTTCGAGCAACCGGACGTGCAGTGCTTCTGGATGCGCAACACGCTCTTGCCGCTCTCGATTGCCTTTATCGCCGACGACGGCACGATCGTCAACATCGAGGACATGGCGCCCCAGACCGAAGACCCCCATTGCGCCAAGAAGCCGGTGCGCTACGCCCTCGAAATGGCGCAGGGCTGGTTCAAAGATCACGGCATCGCAGCCGGCAAGAAGCTCGACGGCCTGCCCTGACGCGCGCGCCGCGCCCGCCCATGAAAAAGGGAGCTCCGCGAGCTCCCTTTTTCGTTGGACCCGGCGAGGCGTGCGGGTCCGGTCCGCGCTGGCTTAGACGCGCTCGATGATCATCGCGATGCCCTGGCCCACACCGATGCACATGGTGCACAGCGCGTAGCGTCCGCCGGTGCGGTGCAACTGGTTGATCGCGGTGGTGGCCAGGCGCGCGCCGCTGGCGCCCAGCGGATGGCCCAGGGCGATGGCGCCGCCGTTGGGGTTCACGCGCGGATCGTTGTCGGCGATGCCCAGCTGGCGCAGCACGGCCAGGCCCTGGGCGGCGAACGCCTCGTTCAGCTCGATCACGTCCATCTGTTCCAGCTTCAGGCCGGTCTGGGCCAGCACCTTGAGCGTGGCCGGCGCCGGGCCGATGCCCATGATGCGCGGGGCCACGCCGGCCGTGGCCATGCCGATCACGCGGGCGCGCGGGGTCAGGCCGTGGCGCGCGGCCGCCTTTTCGTCGGCCAGCAGCAGCGCGGCCGCGCCGTCGTTCACGCCCGAGGCGTTGCCGGCGGTGACGCTGCCGCCTTCGCGGACCACGCCCTTGAGCTTGGCCAGCGCTTCCAGGCTGGTTTCACGCGGGTGCTCGTCCTTGCTGACGAGCACCGGGTCGCCCTTTTTCTGGGCGATGGATACCGGCACGATCTCGGCGTCGAAGAAACCTTCCTTCTGGGCGCGCGCGGTCTTCTGCTGGCTGGCCAGCGCGAACAGGTCCTGGTCTTCGCGGCTGATCTTGAAATCGTCGGCCACGTTCTCGGCCGTCTCGGGCATGGAGTCCACGCCGTACTGGGCCTTCATCAGCTTGTTGATGAAGCGCCAGCCGATGGTGGTGTCGTAGATGGCGGCGCTGCGCGAGAACGCGCTGTCGGCCTTGCCCATCACGAACGGCGCGCGGCTCATGCTTTCCACGCCGCCGGCCAGCATCAGGCCGGCTTCGCCGGCGCGGATGGCGCGGGCCGCGGTGCCGATGGCGTCCAGGCCCGAACCGCACAGGCGGTTGACGGTGGCGCCGGGCACTTCGATCGGCAGGCCGGCCAGCAGGGTCGCCATGCGGGCGACGTTGCGGTTGTCTTCGCCGGCCTGGTTGGCGCAACCCATGATGGCGTCGTCCAGTTCTTCCCAGCGCACGCCGGGATTGCGCGCGACCAGCGCCTTGATGGCTACGGCAGCAAGATCGTCGGGGCGCACCGGCGCCAGCGCGCCGCCATAGCGGCCGAAGGGGGTGCGGATCGCATCACAGATATAAGCATGCACGGTCATGGGAAGCTCGAAGTAAGTGAGGAAAAACCGGATCGGACGATCTTAACGCAGGGGCCGCGCACCAAGTTGGCGCGCCCGCTGGATGTCCGCGGCACGGACAGTGTCCAGCGGATGTTCACCTTCCTACTTCACCGGCTGGCGGGCCGCGCGCGCGGCGTCCACGATGGCCTGCCGGCGGAACCGCCCGGCGGACAGGTGATAGAACGGCAGCGGGCAGAATTGGCGCGACACCACCGAAGCCAGCAGCGAGGCCACCAGCAGCCAGAACAGCATGGGCTGGCTGCCGGTCATTTCCATCACCACCACGCTGGCCGTCAGCGGCGCCTGGGTGGCGGCGGCCAGGAAGGCGGCCATCGACAGCAGCACCAGCACGCGATGGTCCACGCCGTCGCCGGCCAATTGCCAGATGTGATGGCCGATGCCCGCGCCGGTGGTCAGGGCCGGCGTGAAGATGCCGCCCGGAATGCCCGCCCAGTACGACACCACCGTGGCCGCCAGCTTGGCCAGCCCGAAGCTGGCAGGCGCGGTGTCCTCGCCCGACAGCAGTCCGGCCGCCACGCCATAGCCGGTGCCGTACACCGTGCCGGCCGTGGCCAGCCCGATCGCGGCCAGCAGCAGGCCCATGGCGAAGGCCACCCAGATCGGATGCGCGCGCATCCAGGCGCGCCAGGATTGCGGCGAGCAGCCGGCCGCGCCCTTGCCCAGCAGGCGCCCGAACAGGCCGCCGGCCGCGCCGTTCAGCGCCGCGCAGATGAGCACCCAGGTGACCATGCCGTGGGCCAGCGGCGCGCCGCCGAAGACGCCGAAATACGGGTTGTTGCCCACCACCGCCACGACCAGGAAACCGGCGGCCAGCACGCCGATCAGCACCAGGCGCTGCCAGCGCAGCACGGTGCCGCGGCCCAGTTCCTCGATGGCGAAGATCACGCCTGCCAGCGGCGCGTTGAAGGCGGCGGCCAGGCCGCCGGCCGCGCCGGCGGCGATCAGCTCGTTGGCATGGAACCCGCGCAGCTGCACGCCGCGCCGTTTCCAGAAGTCGCCCCAGGCCAGCATCAGCGCGGCGCCGACCTGCACCGAAGGCCCTTCGCGGCCGATCGACGCGCCGGCCAGCATGCCGAAGAACGCCAGCGGGATTTTCCATAGCGTCTGCGCCAGCGACACCAGGCTGTTCTGGCCCGGACCGGGCGGCAGCGACAAGGCCCCGATCACCTGGGGAATGCCGCTGCCCGAGGCATTCGGCGCGTAGCGCAGCGTCAGCCAGCGCAAGGCCGCCATCGCCAGCGGCAGCACCACCAGCGCCAGCCAGCCGTTATGCGAGACCCAGGCGCGGTTCCATTCCAGCGCCAGATCGGCCAGCGACGCGAAGCCCAGCGACATCAGCGCCACCAGCCCGGCCCCGCCCAGCAGCAGCCCCAGCTGCACGCTCTTGCGCGACAGACGGTTGATCTGGCGCACCTTGCGGTGCATCCAGCGGCGCGGGGCGGCCAGTATCCGGCGCAGGAAATCGGAGTGGGTCATGGCATGGCTGGCGGGTTTGCAACGCCGCCAACCTTAACATTGCCGCAGCCTCGCCGGGTCAGAAAGCCGACCAGTCCTCGCCCGCGCCTTGCAGGGCCGGCCGCGCCACGGGCAGCGCCGGCTTGCGCGCGGCCGGCACCGCGTGCGCCAGCCGCGCCTGCGCCGCGCTGGCCGTGCCGCCGGCCTCGACCTTGAAGCGGCGCACTTCCTGCGCCAGGCGGCCGGCCTGTTCCTGCATGCTGGCCGCGGCCGCGGCGGCTTCTTCCACCAGCGCCGCGTTCTGCTGCGTCACGGTGTCCATCTGCGCCACGGCCTGGTTGACCTGGCCGATGCCGGCCGACTGCTCTTCCGAGGCGCTGGCGATTTCGCGCACCAGCGTGGCGACCTGGCGCACGCTGTCGACCACTTCCCGCATGGTGCGGCCGGCCTCGTCGACCTGGCGCGTGCCGCCCTCGACGCGCGCGGCCGATTCGTCGATCAGGGCCTTGATTTCCTTGGCCGCCACCGCCGAGCGCTGCGCCAGCGTGCGCACCTCGCCGGCCACCACCGCGAAGCCGCGGCCCTGCTCGCCCGCGCGCGCCGCCTCGACGGCGGCGTTGAGCGCCAGGATGTTGGTCTGGAACGCGATACCGTCGATCACGCCCGTGATATCGGCAATGCGGCGCGAACTGTCGGAGATCGCGCTCATGGTCTGGACCACGCCGTCGACCACTTCGCCGCCGCGCACCGCCACGCTGGAGGCCAGGTTGACCAGCCGGTCCGCCTCGCCGGCGTTGTTGGCGTTCTGCTGCACCGTGCTGGTCAGCTGCTCCATCGAGGCCGCGGTCTCCTCCAGCGAGGAGGCCTGCTCTTCGGTGCGCTGCGACAGGTCGGCGTTGCCCTGGGCGATCTGCGACGAAGCCGAGGCGATGCTTTCACAGCCATCGCGCACGTCCTTGACGATGCGGGCCAGGCTTTCGTTCATGCTCTTCAAGGCGCTCATCAGTTCGCCGGTCTCGTCGCGCGAAACCACCTGGATGTCGGTGGTGAGGTCGCCCGCCGCCACCTGGCGCGCCGCCTTCACGGCCTGGTCCAGCGGACGCACGATGCCGCGCGTGACCAGCCAGCCCAGCAGCACGCCGAGCGCCACGCCGGCGACCGCCAGCGCGATCATGATGGCGCGCATCGTGCCGTACAGCTCCGTGCCCTGGCGCACCGTCTGCGCGGCGACGCCTTCCTTGCCCTGCGCCAGCGTGGTCATCAGGTCGTCGAGCTTCTGTGAGGCGGCGATCACGCGCGCCTTGATCTCGGCCGCGCCGGCCCCGCCCTGGACCGCGGCGAAGTAGGCGCTGGTCTCGCGCTTCCAGACCTGCTCGGTCTCGGCGAACTGCGCCAGCACGCGCCTGCCCTCTTCCGCATGGAAATTGGCGCTGGCCTTCTGCAGCAGCGCGTCCATGTTGGCGAGCGCGGTGTCGAACTGCTTGCGCTGCGCCTGGCGTTCCTGCTCGGTCGCGGCGGCCGGATAGCCGTTGAGCGCGCGGCCCGCGTAGATCAGGTTGATATTGGCTTCCTTGAGGTCCGAAAGCCCGCGCAGCTCGGTGTTGTAAAGCTGATCGTTCATGGCGTTGATGCGCGCCAGCCCCCAGACCCCGAAGGCCCCGATCGCGCCGCCTATGGCCGCGACCAGCAGAAACGCCCCCGACAGACGCGCACCGATGCGCATGCCCGAAAATAACCGCAACATGTTTCCCTTCCCTGTAGTTCCCCCGGCTCATGGCGGGCATGCCGCAGTCCTGGACCCCGTGGTTCGGCCGCAGACCGGGCGCAACGATAGCGGCTCGCTCACTTGGGGATAACCCTGAGGAAGGGCATGTTTATTCTCGATATCCGGGCAATGAACCGGACGCGGAATAAAAAAACCCTTCGCCGGCAAGCGAAGGGTTTTTGCGGGGCGCGGCGCCAGCCGGCCCGTCAGCCTGAAGCCAGGGCTCAGGCGAAGTTCTTGGCCGCGAATTCCCAGTTCACCAGGGCCCAGAAGTTCTCCAGGTACTTGGGACGGGCGTTGCGGTAGTCGATGTAGTAGGCGTGTTCCCACACATCACAGGTCAGCAGCGGCTTGTCGGCGGTGGTCAGCGGGGTGGCGGCGTTGCTGGTGTTGACGATGTCGACCGTGCCGTCGGCCTTCTTGACCAGCCAGGTCCAGCCCGAACCGAAGTTGCCGGCGGCCGACTTGTTGAACGCTTCCTTGAACGCGTCGAAGCTGCCCCACTTGGCGTTGATGGCGTCGGCCAGCTTGCCGGTGGGCGCGCCGCCGGCCTTGGGAGCCAGGCTGTTCCAGTAGAACGTGTGGTTCCAGACCTGGGCCGCGTTGTTGAAGATGCCGCCCGAGGACTTCTTGACGATGTCTTCCAGCGACAGCGATTCGAATTCGGTGCCGGGGATCAGGTTGTTCAGGTTCGTGACGTAGGTCTGATGATGCTTGCCATAGTGGAACTCCAGCGTTTCCTTGGAGATGTGCGGAGCCAGCGCGTCCAGTTCGTAAGGCAGGGGGGGAAGAGTATGTGCCATGTGAAAGTTCCTTCTGTTGAATGCACGATCAAGCCGTTCAATTGTATCGGCAACTCCTGAGGATACCGCGTTAACCCCGTGCAGGCGCGGGGTTAACAAACGTGTCCGTCGCGCGGACTCAGGAAGCCTCGCGCGTGGCGCGCGTCTGCTTGACTTCGACGTTTGCGCCGCCCTGCGCGAAGCTGAGGTCCAGCGCCTGCCCCGCGGCCAGCGACGCCGCGTCGCGCACGATGCGGCCCTGCGCGTCGCGCGCGATGGCGTAGCCGCGCGCCAGCGTGTTGCCGGGATCGAGCGCGCGCAGTTGCGCCGTGGCCGCGGCCAGCCGGTCGCGGCGCTGCGCCAGCAGCCGCGCCTGCGCCTGGCCCAGCCTGCGCAGCGCGCCGCCCAGTCGGTCGGCGGCGCGGCCCGTGTCCGGCGCGCGATGCGCCAGCCGCTGCTTCAGCAGGTCGACCCGCGCCGCGCGCCGCCCCTGCGGCCCGGCCCAGGCCGTGGCCAGCCTGAAGCGCAGGCTGTTGAGCCGTTCGCGCTGGTGCTCCAGCCGCTGGGCCGGCGACACCAGTTGCGCGGCCGCGCGGTCCAGCCGCTGGGCGGCGCGTTCGAGCCGGCGCTGCTGGCCCCGCGCCAGCGCCTGCGCCGCGTGCATGACGCGGCCCATGAGTTCGGAACGCGGCACGCAGGCCAGCTCGGCGGCCGCCGTCGGCGTGGGCGCGCGCACGTCGGCCACGAAGTCCGCGATGGTGAAATCGGTTTCGTGCCCGACCCCGCAGATCACCGGGATTTCGCTGGCGGCCACCAGCCGGGCCAGGGCTTCGTCGTTGAAGCTCCAGAGATCCTCGATGCTGCCGCCGCCGCGCACCAGCAGCAGCGTGTCCACTTCGGCGCGCTGGTTGGCCAGCCGCAGCTGGGCCGTCAGCCGGCCCGCGGCGTCGGCGCCCTGCACCGGCGCCGGATAAATGATCACGGGCACCTGCGGCGCGCGCCGCGCCAGCGCCGACAGCACGTCGCGCAGGGCCGCCGCGTGCAGCGAAGTGATCACGCCGATGGCGCGCGGCAGCCGGACGGGCTCGCGCTTGCGGGCGGGGTCGAACAGGCCCTCGCCGGCCAGTTGCTCTTTCAGGCGCAGAAAGGCTTCGTACAGATTGCCGACGCCGGCGCGGCGCATGGCGTCGGCCTGCAGCTGGTAGTCGCCGCGGGGCTCGTACAGCGAGACGCGGGCGCGGATCTCGACCTGGTCCCCGGCGCGCGGCACGAAACCCACCGCGCTGGCGCGGCTGCGGAACATCACGGCGCGCACGGCGGCCCGGTTGTCCTTCAAGGTGAAGTACCAGTGCCCGGAAGCCGCGGCCGTGAAGTTGGAAATCTCCCCGCGCACCCACAACGCCGGGATGCTGCGCTCCAACAACTGCCCCACGGCTTGGTTCAACTGGCCAACCGTCAGGATATCCCGCGTAAATGCGTTGTTTGTGACTGCAAATTCAATTGTCATGGGGCTTTCCGATGCATAACCTGTCCACAGGGCACGCGTAGCGGGGCGCCATCATACCTTGTCCCCGCTTGTTTGCCGCAATCGGCCTGACAGCCAGCAAAATCGTAGCAACTAACTGATTTGTATATGCTTTTTTTGAAAAAACAGCTGCTCGCAATTGAAGCAAACAAGTGCAAACCCTGCGTGCGCAAGCCTTCCGGCGAAGTTTTACACAGAATTATCCACAAGATCTGTGGATAGCTTCGGGATCGTTCCGACTTGCCACGCCCGGGCCGCCCCGTTACAGTTTCGGCTTGATCAGTTGCCGGCGCGCGGCCTGCGCGCGCATCCGGCGCTCCCCGGGAGTTGAACGCTTTGCTTTCCATCTTGCGCGAGGCCGGCTGGCCCATCTGGCCCCTGCTGGCGACATCGGTCCTGGGCTTGGCGCTGATCTTCGAGCGCTTCCTCTCGCTGCGCCGCGGGCTGGTCATGCCGCGCGGCCTGACCGAACAGGTCGCGGAAATGCTGCGCAACCGCCAGGACACCCCCGAATCCATCAACCGCCTGGAACGCAATTCCCCGCTGGGCCGCGTGCTGGCGGAAGTCATGCGCCACCGCCACCTGCCCCGCGAAGAGCTGCGCAACGTGGTCGAGGACGCCGGCCGCGCCGTCGCCCATGACCTCAGCCGCTACATCTCCGCCATCGGCACCATCGCCGTCATCGCGCCGCTGATGGGCCTGTTCGGCACCGTGGTCGGCATGATCGAGATCTTCGGCTCCTATACCCCCGGCGGCGGCGACCCCGCCCAGCTGGCGCGCGGCATCTCGATCGCGCTGTACAACACCGGCTTCGGCATCCTCATCGCCATTCCCGCCATGATCGCGCACCGCTACCTGCGCGGCCGCGTGGACGGCTACCTGCACGCCATGGAGCAGGCCGCCTCGCGCCTGGTGCGCGCCGTCTCGCACCACGCCCCCGCCCGCGAGGGCCGTCCATGAATTTCCGCGGCTCCCGGGGCGAGCGCGACGAGCTGGACATCAACCTGATCCCGCTCATCGACGTCCTGCTGGTCATCCTGATCTTCCTCGCCGCGACCACCTCGTTCGCGCGCTTCACCCAGCTCAAGGTGACGCTGCCGCAGGCCTCGATGGAACAGGACACGCCGCCGGCCCTGGAGGTCGCCATCAGCCAGGACGGGCGCTACGCGCTCAACGGCACGCTCATCGACGTCTCCACGCCGCCCGAGATCGCCGACGCCCTGCGCCAGGCCGCGGCAGGCAAGACCGAGCCGCTGGTCGTCATCAACGCCGACGCCCAGGCCACCCACCAGTCCGTGATCAACGTCATGGAAGCCGCCCGCCTGGCCGGCATCGGCCGCGTCAACTTCGCCGCGCAGACCGCCCGGTGACCGCCAAGCGCGCCTCCACGCTGCTGGCTCGCCAATGGCAGCACGGCGGCTGGCTCTCCACGCTGCTGCGCCCGCTGTCCGCCCTGACGGCCTGGGCGGTGGCGCGCAAGCGCAGCCGCTACCGGCAAGGCCGGCTTCCCGGCTACCGCGCCCCCGTTCCGGTGGTGGTGATCGGCAACGTCTACGTCGGCGGCACCGGCAAGACGCCGATGGTCATCGCCACCGTGGAAGGCCTGCGGGCGCGCGGCTACACGCCGGGCGTCGTCAGCCGGGGCTATGGCGTCAAGGTCGGCCCGCAGCCGCGGGTCGGGACCGGCGCGCTGGAGGCCGACCGCTATGGCGACGAGCCGGCGCTGATCGCGCGCGCCACCGGCGCGCCGGTATCGGTCCATCCCAAACGCGCGCTGGCCGCCCAGGCCCTGCTGCAGGCCCATCCCGAAGTGGACGTGATCGTGTCCGACGACGGCCTGCAGCATCTGGCGCTGGCCCGCGACATCGAAATCGTGGTGCAGGACGAGCGCGGCGTGGGCAATGGCCGGCTGCTGCCGGCCGGCCCCCTGCGCGAACCCGCCAGCCGCCTGCAGGAAGTCGACGCCGTGGTGACCAACGTCGGCGTTGCAAAAGCCGCTTCCGGCGCGCCGGGCGGCCGCCCGCGCCAGGTCAGCATGTGGCTGGAGCCGGGCGCGGCGCGCCAGATCGAAGGCGGCGCCACGCGCCCGCTGGCGTCTTTCGCCGGCCAGCCGCGCATCGCGGCCGCCGCCGGCATCGGCAACCCGGAACGCTTTTTCGCCACGCTGCGCGCCGCCGGCGTCGCGCCGCAGGCCACCCTGGCCCTGCCCGACCATCACGACTACGCCGAATCGCCGTTTCGCGCGCTGGCGGCCGACGCCATCCTGGTCACGTCCAAGGACGCGATCAAATGCGCCGCCCTGGGCGATCCGCGCCTGTGGGAAGTGCCGGTGCAGGCCGGCTTTTCCGACCCGCAGCTCTTCGACTGGCTGGCGCAGGCCCTGCGGGCCGGCCACCCTTCAGGAGCGGGTCCGGCCGGCGGCAAACTGCTTTAGAATTCCGGTCATGGAATCCCGCCTTCTCGACATCCTCGTCTGCCCCTTGTGCAAGGGCCGCCTCGAACACGACCGGCAGCAGGCCGAACTGGTCTGCCGCGCCGATCGCCTGGCCTTCCCCGTGCGCGACGGCATCCCCGTCATGCTGGAATCGGAAGCCCGCGCGCTCGACGACGCCCCGGCAGCATGAGCTTCATCGCCCTCATCCCGGCGCGCACCGCCTCCACCCGCCTGCCCGACAAGCCGCTGGCCGACATCGCCGGCAAGCCCATGGTGGTGCGCACGGCCGAACGCGCCGCCCGGTCCGGCGCCGAGCGCGTCTACGTCGCCACCGATGACGCCCGCGTCATGCAGGCCGCGCAGGCCCACGGGCTGCAGGCGCTGATGACCCGCGCCGACCACCCCACCGGCACCGACCGCCTGGCCGAGGCGGTGGAGCAGCTCGGCCTGGCCGACGACGCCATCGTGGTCAACGTCCAGGGCGACGAGCCGCTGATCGAACCCACGCTCATCGACGCCGTGGCCGCCAAGCTGCAGGCCAGCCCGCAGGCCGACATCGCCACCTGCGCCTGCCCCCTGGCCGACGCCGAAGCGCTGTTCAACCCCAACGTGGTGAAACTGGTCTGCGGCGCGGACGACCGCGCCCTGTATTTCTCGCGCGCGCCCATTCCGTGGGCCCGCGACGCCCTGGCCGGCGGCGAGCGCGTGCTGGCCCAGGGCCTGCCTGCCTGGCATCACATCGGCCTTTATGCCTACCGCGTTTCTTTCCTGCGCCGCTATCCGGCGCTGCCGCAGGGCGCGCTGGAGCGTTTCGAAGCGCTGGAACAGCTGCGCGCCATGGAGCACGGCCACGTCATCGTCGTCCATCGGGCGTCCCACCCTCCTGCGGCCGGCGTAGATACCCCGGCCGACCTGGAGCGCGTGCGCCAGGTTTACGCCAGCCAAACCTAGGGTTATTTCCTATGGCGCGGCCCCGCAGCGGCTGCTGCATTGCGGCATAATTCCCCGGATCACAAAAAATAAACCCCATTCAGGAGCACTCATGCGTCTCATCTTGCTCGGACCTCCCGGCGCCGGGAAAGGCACCCAGGCCGCGTTTCTCACCCAGCACTTCGGCATTCCCCAGATCTCCACCGGCGACATGCTGCGCGCGGCGGTGAAGGCGGGCACGCCGCTGGGGATCGAAGCCAAGAAGGTCATGGACGCCGGCGGCCTGGTCTCCGACGAGATCATCATCGGCCTGGTGCAGGACCGCCTCAAGCAGCCCGACTGCGCCAACGGCTATCTGTTCGACGGCTTTCCCCGCACCATCCCGCAGGCCGACGCGCTGAAGAGCGCCGGCGTCAAGCTGGACTACGTGGTGGAAATCGAAGTCCCCGAAGAGGACATCATCGAACGCATGAGCGGACGCCGCGTGCACCAGCCCAGCGGCCGCAGCTACCACGTGCGCTTCAACCCGCCCAAGGTCGAAGGCCGAGACGACGTCACCGGCGAGGAGCTGATCCAGCGCGACGACGACCGCGAGGAAACCGTGCGCAACCGCCTGTCGGTGTACCGCGAGCAGACCCGCCCGCTGGTCGACTACTACTCGTCCTGGGCCCAGAAGGACCCGGCCGCCGCGCCCAAGTACCGCAAGATCTCGGGCGTCGGCGCGGTCGACGAAATCAAGTCGCGCCTGTTCGAGGCCGTCAAGAGCTGATACGGCGTTTCGATGGCTAGACGGCCCTCGGCGCCGGCCGGACGCAATGCGTTCCGGTCCCGGCCCGGGGGCCTTTCAGTTTTTATGTTCGGCGCGAGCCGCGCCGCTTTTATCCCTTGAATTGATCTGGTGGTAGAGACATGGAAATCGCGAACAAGGTATTCATTGTTACGGGTGGCGCTTCCGGACTGGGCGCGGGCACCGTGCGCATGCTGGCGGAAAACGGCGCCAAGGTCGTCATCGCCGACGTCCAGGACCAGCCGGGCGAGGCCCTGGCCAAGGAACTGGGCCAGCGCTACGTGCACTGCGACGTCACCCAGGAAGCCGACGGCAAGAAGGCCGTGGCCGCGGCCCAGGAACTGGGCGCCCTCTTCGGCCTGGTGAACTGCGCCGGCGTGGCGCCCGCCGCCAAGATCGTGGGCAAGAACGGCGCGCATCCGCTGGATCTGTTCCAGAAAGTCATCTCGATCAACCTGATCGGCGGCTTCAACATGATGCGCCTGGCCGCCGAGGCCATGAGCGCCAACCCGCCCGAGCCCACCGGCGAGCGCGGCGTGCTCATCAACACGGCCTCGGTCGCCGCCTTCGACGGCCAGATCGGCCAGGCGGCCTACGCCGCCTCCAAGGCCGGCGTGGCCGGCATGACCCTGCCGATCGCGCGCGACCTGGCCCGCACCGGCATCCGCTGCATGACCATCGCCCCGGGCATCTTCGGCACGCCCATGGTTTTCGGCATGCCGCAGGAAGTGCAGGATTCGCTGGCCGCCAGCATCCCCTTCCCTTCGCGCCTCGGCCGCCCGGAAGACTACGCCAAGCTGGTCCACAGCATCATCACCAACGAAATGCTCAACGGCGAAACCATCCGTTTGGACGGCGCCATCCGCATGCCTCCCAAATAAAGAGACTTTCTTTCACGGGGAAAGGCGCGTTTTCTTGCGAAGACGGCGGCTTTCCCCCAGTATCCATGTTTTGCGGGGCCAGTCGGCCCCTTTTTCATTACCCAGCTTCCCATGAGCCTGTTCCGTTCGGCGGCCACGGTCAGCAGCTTCACGCTGCTGTCGCGCATTTCCGGCCTGATCCGCGACATCCTGGTGGCGCGCGCCTTCGGCGCCGGCCCGCTTACCGACGCATTCTGGGTCGCTTTCCGCATTCCCAACCTGCTGCGCCGGCTGTTCGCGGAGGGCGCTTTCGCGCAGGCCTTCGTGCCCATCCTGGGCGCGGCGCGCAACAACCGCAGCCCCGAAGAAGTCCGCGCCCTGCTCGACCGCGTCGCGCTGCTGCTGACCGCGGCGCTGATGCTGATCACGCTGGCCGGCATCATCGCCGCGCCCTGGGTGGTGTCGGCCATGGCCAGTGGCCTGCGCGGCGCCGACCGCGACACCGAGTTCGGCGCCGCGGTCTGGATGACGCGGATGATGTTCCCGTACATCTTCTGCATGTCGCTGGTGGCCTTCGCCTCGGGCGTGCTCAACACCTGGCGCCGCTTCGCCGTGCCGGCCTTCACGCCGGTGCTGCTGAACCTGTCCATGATCGCCGCCTGCCTGTGGCTGGCGCCGCGCGCCGACGTGCCCATCTACGCGCTGGCCGTCGGCGTGATGATAGGCGGCGTGGCGCAGCTGGCGGTGCAATGGGTGGCGCTGGCGCGGCTGGGCCTGACCCCGCGTTTTTCGCTGCGGCTGCGCCAGGCCTGGGCCGATCCCACCGTGCAGCGCATCCTCAAGCAGATGGCGCCGGCCACGCTGGGCGTATCGGTGGCCCAGCTCTCGCTGCTCATCAACACCAATATCGCCACCTGGCTGCGGCCCGGCAGCGTGACCTGGCTGTCGTTCGCCGACCGCCTGATGGAGTTCCCCACCGCCCTGCTCGGCGTGGCGCTGGGCACCGTGCTGCTGCCCAGCCTGTCGGCCGCCCACGCGCGCGACGACCGCGACGGCTACAGCGGCCTGCTGGACTGGGGCCTGCGCCTGGTGCTGCTGCTGGGCCTGCCGGCCGCCGTCGGCCTGGCGCTGCTGTCCGACGGCCTGGTCGCCACCCTGTTCCACTACGGCGCCTTCGCGGCCGAGGACGTGGCCCAGACCCGGCTGGCGGTGGTGTCGTACTCGGCGGGCCTGATCGGCCTGCTGGCCGTCAAGATCCTCGCTCCCGGCTTCTACGCCAAGCAGGACATCCGCACCCCGGTCAAGATCGCCATCGGCGTGCTGGTGGTGACGCAGCTGCTCAACGTGGCGCTGGTGCCGCTGATGGCGCACGCCGGCCTGGCGCTGGCCATCGGCCTGGGCGCCTGCCTCAATGCGCTGGCCCTGCTGATCGGCCTGCGCCGCCGCGGCGTCTACCAGCCCGGCCCGGGCTGGACCTCGTTCGCCCTGCGGCTGCTGCCGGCGCTGGCCGCGCTGGCGGCGCTGCTGTGGTTCGCCGACGGGCGCATCGACTGGATCGCGCTGCAGGCCCATTCCTGGCTGCGCGTGGCCTGGCTGGCCGGCGTGCTGGCCGCCAGCGGCGCGGTCTATTTCGGCGTCTTGTTACTGTTTGGCTTCCGCCCGCGGGACTTCGGGCGGCGCCGCGCGAGCTGAAACCGGCGGTATCGACCGGCATCTCCACAAAAAGCCGGTCGAGCACCGGCTTTTTTTGCATTAGTCCCGTCAAGAATTGACAAGCTACCGGTAATCTTTGGTAAAAAACCTTTATTATTTACAAATTGCCATCGAACGGAACCCCAGGGACCTCATGCGGGACATGAAGTGAAGTACGCCCAAGGACAACCCATGGCGGACCAGGTCATCAACTGGCTGCTGCTGTTGCGCTCAGGCCAGGCGACGGCGCAGGACTACAGCGATTTCCTGGCCTGGCGCGCGGCCGATCCGGCCCACGAGACTGCCTGGCAGCAACTGACGGGCACGCTCGAAGGGTCGTCGTTCGGCCGGCTCGGCGACGCCTATCCGGCCGGCTACGCCAGCGCCGGCCAGGCCGCCGCGCCGGCCCTGCTTGCGCCGTCCCCCGCTCCCATCGCGCCGCCGCGCCGCCGTTTCCTGGCCGGCGCGCTTGCGCTCGCCGGCACCGGCGCCTGTGCGGCCTACGTGGGCAACGCCTTCTATCCGCTGGGCAATGTCGCGGCCGACGCCGCGACCGCCACCGGCGAACGGCGCCGCTACGTGCTGTCCGACGGCAGCCAGCTGCTGCTGGACGCGCGCAGCCGGGTCAATCTCGATTTCACGCCCGCCTACCGCCAGGTGCACCTGCTGGACGGCGCCGTCACGGTGTCGGTGGCGCCCGACGCGCGCCGCCCCTTCCTCGTGCACACGGCGCAGGGCACGGTGCGCGCCCTGGGCACGCGCTACATGGTGCGGCAGCAGGCCCAGCGCACGCTGGTGGTGGTGCACGAGCACGAGGTCGAGGTCGAAACCATGTCGGGGGCCCACGGCACCGTGCGCGCCGGCACCGGCGCCCGTTTCGACGCCTCCCGCATGGACACCCCGCGCGCCGAGCTCATGGCCGAGGCGGCCTGGGAAGCCGGCTGGGTCGAGGCCCGCGGCCGCCCGCTGGCCGAAGTGATCGCGGCGCTGCGCCCGTATCGCAGCGGCACGCTGCGCGTGTCCATGGCCGCCGGCGGCCTGCCCGTCTCGGGCCACTTCCCGCTGGACGACACCGACGCCGCGCTCGACACGCTCAGGGACATGATGCCCATCAACGTGCGCCGTTTCACGCCCTGGTTCGTGTCCATCAACGTCGCGGCCTGACAACGCCCGCCCGTTCCCGCCGCGCCGCAGCCGGGCGCTTCGTTGTATACTCATCACAGTGTTTTTATCCAGTAGGCGCCGCGGTTCCTCCCCGGGACTTCGCTCGCAGCGCCCCCCGCCCGGTTGACGGGCGCTCCATCGGCAGACTTGACATTAAAAGCTTGCATTCCCTCCGGGACTTGCTACAATGTTCGACTTTGCCGAATTCAACTTATATAGCAACATGGCCAATACCGCCCAAGCCCGCAAGCGCGCTCGCCAATCCGTTGAGCGCAACAAGCACAACTCCAGCCTGCGCTCGATGCTGCGCACTGCGATTAAGCGCGTTCGCCAATCCATTGCCGCTGGCGACAAGGCTGCGGCAGGCGAAGTGTTCCGTAAGGCCTCGAGCGTGATCGATCGCGTGGCCGACAAGAACATCATCCACAAGAACAAGGCCGCTCGCCACAAGAGCCGCCTGGCTGCCGCCATCAAGGCGCTGGCCTAAGCCATTCTGCCGCCCCGGCCTACGGGGCGTCACGAATACGGCAAATGAAAAAGGATGCCCGCGGGCATCCTTTTTTGCGTCCGGCGCCCGCCCCTATCGCAGGCTGGCCTCCAGGCTGGACCCCAGGCGCGCCTCGATCGCCGCGGCCGCCTCGCGCAGCGAGGCCATGAACGCGCCGACCAGCGGATTACCCGGCCGGTGCTCCGGGAACACCACGTTGACCCGGAACGGAAACGAATGCGCCAGCGGCCGGATGTGCAGGCCGCGCCCGGCGAAATCCAGCGCGGTCAGCGGATTGACGATGGCCGCGCCCAGCCCCTGGCGCACGAAGGTGCAGACCGAGACCGCCGTGGGCGTCTCCACGATGGAGCGGCGCAGCACGCCGGCCGCGGCGAAGGCCTCGTCGATCTGGATGCGGTAGGGATCGGTCGAGGACAGGCTGACGAAGGCCTGACCCTCGAAGTCGGCCAGCGCGATGCGCGGCCGCGCCAGCAGCGGATGCCCGTCGGGCAGCGCGCAGACCTCGTCGACCTGCAGCAGCAGTTCCACCCGCGTGCCGGCCGGCGCCGCGTCGTGCTCGGTCAGGCCCAGGTCGTAGCGCTGGGCGCTCAGCCATTCCTCCAGCAGCGGCGACTCCTGCGTCTCCACCGTCAGACTCACGCCGTCGTGGCGCTCGTGAAAGCGCCGGAACGCATCGGGCAGGATGGAATGCGAGAACGCCGGCAAGGCGATGAGCGACAGCTGCCCGCCCTTGAACGCGCGCAGGCGCGCCGCGGCCGAGGCCACCCGCTCCAGGCCGGCATAGGACTGGCGCACCTCGTCATACAGCGCCAGGCCCGGCATGGTGGGCCGCAGGCGCCCCGCCACCCGCTGGAACAGCGCAAAGCCTACGGCGCGCTCCAGGCGCGCCAGTTCGCGGCTCACGGTGGGCTGGGACGAACCCAGCAGCTCGGCCGCCTTGGTCACGCCGCCGGCGATCATCACCGCGCGGAAGACTTCGATATGCCGATGCGTCAGCATGCCTTACTCATATCCAGAATGAATCGACCCACGAAATCAAAGCATTTTACTGGATGACCGAAGCCGGGCATCATGCCGCCTGGTTTCACATTCCGCTTGAGGTTTACGCCCGCCATGGCTTTCGATCCGCGCCAACTCACCCGACTCGCCGCCGAACACGGCACGCCGCTATGGGTCTACGACGCCGCCGTCATCCGCGAACGCATCGCTCAGCTGCGCCGCTTCGACACCATCCGCTATGCGCAGAAAGCCTGCTCGAACCTGCACATCCTGCGCCTGATGCGGGCCGAAGGCGCGGTGGTGGACGCGGTCTCGCTGGGCGAGATCGAACGCAGCCTGGCGGCCGGCTTCCAGCCCCGTGGCGAGCCCGAAGGCATCGTCTTCACCGCCGACCTGATCGACCACGCCACGCTGGCCGCCGTGCTCAAGCACGGCATCACGGTCAACGCCGGTTCGCTGGACATGCTGGACCGCGTCGGCCAGGCCGCGCCGGGCCATCGCGTGTGGCTGCGCATCAACCCCGGCTTCGGCCACGGCCACAGCAACAAGACCAACACCGGCGGCCCGCAAAGCAAGCACGGCATCTGGATCGGCGACCTGGCGCAGGCCATGGCCATCGTGCGCCGCCACGGCCTGAAGCTGGTCGGCATCCACATGCACATCGGCTCGGGCGTGGACTACGCCCACCTGTCCAGCGTGTGCAACGCCATGGTCGACGTGGTGGCCTCGCTGGACCACGACATCGAAGCCATTTCCGCCGGCGGCGGCCTGTCGATTCCGTACCGCGACGGCGAGCCGCGCATCGACTGCGACCATTATTTCCAGCAATGGGACGCGGCGCGCCGGCGCATCGCCGAACGCCTGGGCCATCCGGTGCGCCTGGAGATCGAACCCGGCCGCTTCCTGGTGGCCGAGGCCGGCGCGCTGGTGGCCGAGGTGCATTCGATCAACCGCCGCCCCGAGCGCGATTTCGCGCTGGTGGACGCGGGCTTCAACGACTTGATGCGCCCGGCCATGTACGGCAGCTATCACCGCATTTCGGTGCACGCGCCGGACGGCCAGACCCCGGAGTCGCCGGCCGTCCGCATCGCGGTGGCCGGCCCGCTGTGCGAATCGGGCGACGTGTTCACGCAGGATGCCGGCGGCGTGGTCTCCGACCAGCTGCTGCCGCGCCCGCGCATCGGCGATTTCCTGGTGTTCCATAGCGCCGGCGCCTACGGTTCGTCGATGTCGTCGAACTACAACAGCCGGCCGCTGGCGCCCGAGGTGCTGCTCGACGGCGGCCAGGCGCGGCTCATCCGCCGCCGCCAGACCGTCGCCGAGCTGCTGGCGCTGGAAGAAACGCCTACTTGAGAAAGGCCTCGCGCAGGGCGAAGGTGGCCTGCTTGAACACGCCCAGGTCGGTGCCCACGGCCACGAAGTGCATGCCCATGTCCAGGTAGCGCCTGGCGTCGGCCTGGACCGGCGCCAGGATGCCCACCGCCTTGCCCCGGGCACTGACGCGCTGGTACAGGTGGCGGATGACTTCCTGGACCTCCGGGTGGCCGGGATTGCCCAGGTGGCCCAGCGCGGCGGCCAGGTCGGACGGGCCGATGAACACGCCGTCCACGCCCTCGACCGCCGCGATCTCGTCGACCGCCTCGATGCCGGGGCGGCTTTCGATCTGCAGCAGCACGCAGATGTTGTCGTTGACCGTTTGCAGGTAGTCCGGCACCGTGCCATACCGGTTGCTGCGCTGCATGCCCGCCACGCCGCGCATGCCTTGCGGCGGATAGCGCGTGGCGGCCACGGCCCGGCGCGCGTCCTCGGCGGACTCGATGAACGGAATCAGCAGGTTGTAGAAGCCGATGTCGAGCAGCCGTTTGATCTCGACCGGATCGTTCCAGGACGGCCGGCCCACCACGGCGCTGGCGCTGCCCTGCAGGGCCTGCAGCTGCTGCAGGAACATCGGCACCTCGTTGGGGGAGTGCTCGCCGTCCAGCAGCAGCCAGTCGAAGTCCGCCAGCCCCGCGAGTTCCGCGGTGATGTGGCTGGACATGCTCATCCAGAAGCCGATGAGCCGCTCGCGGGCCAGGATGCGCTGGCGGAAGCGATTGGGTAAGGGTGAATTCATTGCTGCCTTTTCGTCAGAAAAAATGAATGTCCGCTCAATCGAGCTTGGCGCCGGAGGCCTTGGCCGCCTTGCCCCATTTGGCGATCTCGGCCTCGACGAAGGCCGAGAACGACTTGGGATCGTCGGCCACCACCACGAAGCCCACGCTCTCCAGCTTCTGCCGGATCTCGGCCGAGGACAAGGCCTTGACGGTCGCCTGGTTCAGCTTCTGGATCACGGCCGGCGGCGTGTTGGCCGGCGCGGACAGGCCGAACCAGGACTCGGCCGAAAAGCCCGGATAGCCCGATTCGGCCACCGTGGGCGTGTCGGGATAGGCGGGATTGCGCTTGGCGCTGGCCACGGCCAGCGCGCGCAGCTTGCCCGACCGGACCTGCGGCAGCAGCGTGTCCTGGTTGAGGAACATCACCGACACGCGCCCGCCGATCATGTCGGTGATGGCCGCCGCGCCGCCCTTGTAGGGCACGTGCACCAGGTCGATCTTGGCGGCCTGCTCCAGCATTTCCATCGCCAGGTGGCCGGACGAGCCGCTGCCGGAACTGGCGTGCGTGTACTTGCCGGGATTCTCGCGCGTGAGCTTGATGAATTCGGCGAAGGTCTTGCCGGGGAACTCGTTGTTGGCCACCAGCACATTGGGGCCGGTGGCCAGCAGCGAAATATGCGCGAAGTCGCTGTTGCGGTACGGCATGTTCTTGTAGACCGAATAGCTGATGGCGTTGGAGCCCACGCCGGACAGGAGCAGCGTGTAGCCGTCGGCCGGCGCCCTGGCCACCATGTCGGAGCCGATGTTGCCGTTGGCCCCGCCCTTGTTCTCGACCACCACGGTCTGCCCCAGCTCCTTGGACAGCTCCGCGGCCAGCAGCCGGCCCACCGAATCGGTGCTGCCGCCGGCCGGGAAAGGCACCACCAGCTTCAATTGCCTGGCGGGCCAGGCCTCGCCCTGCGCGGTCGCCGCCACCGGCAGCAAAGCCAGCGCGCCGGCCGCCGCCGCGGCCAGGGTGATCAGGCGTCTGCGCGCCCGGTGATTGTTATGTCCCATGCTTGTCTCCTCGGTGCCCGGTGTCCGGGTCAGTGAATTTCAGGCTCGCCCGCGGCCGCAGCGCGCGTTTCGGTCTGAAGAAAATCGAAATCGCAGCCGGTGTCGGCCTGGCCGATGTGCTTCAGGTAGAGCACGCCATAGCCGCGCTCGAAGCGCGGCGGCGGCGCCTGCCAGGCGGCGCGGCGCGCGGCCAGCTCGGCCTCGGGCACCAGCAGTTCCAGGCGCCGCGCGGGCACGTCCAGCGAAATGCGGTCGCCGTCGCGCACCAGCGCCAGCGGGCCGCCGACATAGGCCTCGGGCGCCACGTGCAGCACGCAGGCGCCGTAGCTGGTGCCGCTCATGCGCGCGTCGGAAATCCGCACCATGTCGCGCACGCCCTGCTTCAACAGCTTTTGCGGAATCGGCAGCTGGCCCCATTCCGGCATGCCGGGCGCGCCCTGCGGGCCGGCGTTCTGCAGCACGATCACGCTGTCGGCGTCCACGTCCAGTTCGGGATCGTCGATGCGCGCGGCCATGTCGTTGTAATCCTTGAACACCACCGCGCGGCCGGTGTGCACCTGCAGCCGCTCCTCCATGGCCGGCGGCTTGATCACCGCGCCGTCCGGCGCCAGGTTGCCGCGCAGCACCGCCAGCCCGTCGCGCTCGATCAGCGCCTGCTCGCGCGTGCGGATCACGTCCTCGTTGAAGATGCGCGCGCCGGCGATGTTCTCGCCCAGCGTGCGGCCGTCGACCGTGCGCTGGGCGGTGTCGAGCAGGTCGCCCAGCTGCACCAGCATCGCGCGCAGGCCGCCCGCGTAGTAGAAATCTTCCATCAGGTACTTGCCGGCAGGACGCAGATTGGCCAGCACCGGGGTGGTGCGGGCCAGGTGGTCGAAGCGGTCCAGGTCGAGGTCGAAGCCGCTGCGCCGCGCCATCGCGATCAGGTGCACCACGGAGTTGGTCGAGCCGGACAGGGCCAGCACCGTGCGCACCGCGTTGTCGTAGGACGCGGCGGTCAGCAGGTCGGAAGGCGACAGGTCCTCCCACACCATTTCCACGATGCGCTTGCCGGTCAGACTGGCCATCTGCGCGTGGCGCGAATCCGGCGCCGGGATCGAGGACGCGCCCGACAGGCACAGGCCCAGCGCCTCGACCGCGCCCGTCATGGTGGAAGCGGTGCCCATGGTCATGCAATGGCCCGGCGAACGCGCGATGCCGTCCTCCACGCCCTGCCAGTCTTCCTCGGTGATGTTGCCGGCGCGCAGCTCGGCCCAGTATTTCCAGGTGTCGGAGCCCGAGCCCAGGGTGTTGCCGTTCCAGTTGCCGCGCAGCATGGGGCCGGCCGGCATGAAGATGGTGGGCAGGTTCATGGAGATCGCGCCCATGATGAGCGCGGGCGTGGTCTTGTCGCAGCCGCCCATCAGCACACAGCCGTCGGCCGGATAGGAGCGCAGCAGCTCTTCCGTTTCCATCGCCAGCAGGTTGCGGTAGAGCATGGTGGTGGGCTTCTGGAACGGCTCGGACAGGCTCATGGCCGGCATTTCCACCGGGAAGCCGCCGGCCTGCCAGATGCCGCGCTTGACCTCTTCCACACGCTGCTTGAAGTGGCTGTGGCAGGGGTTGATGTCGCTCCAGGTATTGATGATGGCGATGACCGGCTTGCCCGCGTAGTCGGAGCGGTGGTAGCCCATCTGCGCGGTGCGCGAACGGTGGCCGAAGGACCGCAGGTCCCGCACGCCGTACCAGCGGTGGCTGCGCAGCTCCTCGGGCTTCTTGCGCTTGTCTGAATTGCTCATGTCTCGGTTCCTCTGCGCTTTGGCTAGGGTTATAGGAATAAAAGAAGTCAGGCGCCGTCCAGCAGATAGGGCACGCCCGCGCGTACGCATATGCCGCGCAGGCGTTCGGCCAGCGCGGCGGGAATCGGAATGCCCTGGCGCAGCCGGCGCGCGCGCTCGGCGGCCTCGGGCTCGCCGGCGACCAGCACGGGCTCGTCGGGCCGGGCAGCTGGCGTATCGTGCATGGTATCGATCAGTTCGTCCATGTCGGACTCGAACGAACCGGCCGCGCGGAACGCGTCCGGATTCAGCGCCAGGAAGAAATGCCCCACGTCGTCCGGCTCGCCGGGACGGCGCGTGGGCGCGCGGCGCACCGCCAGCGCGCTGCCGCTGAGCGTGCCGCCCAGGATCTGCGCCATCATCGCCAGGCCGTAGCCCTTGTGGCTGCTCATGGCGGCCGTGCCGCCCAGGGGCGTCAGCCCGCCGTCGGGGCGGTCGAAGATGAACTGCATGGCGGCGCCGGCGTCGGTCACGGGCTCGCCCTGGCCGTCCACGGCCCAGCCCGGCGGCAACGGCTTGTCCAGGAAGTCGTAGACCTTGACCTTGTTGGCCGCGACCGTGGTGGTGGCCATGTCCAGCACGAAGGGCTCGTGATAGGCGGCCGGCGCGCCGAAGGCGATGGGATTAGTGCCCAGCATGGGCATGGCCCCGCGCGTGGGCACCATGATGATGCCGTTGGCGCTGCTGGCCACCAGCCCGACCGCGCCGCGCTCGACCGCGATGCGCGCATAGATGCCGGCGGCGCCGAAGTGATGCGAGTTGCAGACCGACACCGCGCCCACGCCGTGTTCCAGGGCCTTGTCCACCGCCAGGTTCATGGCCAGCGCGGCGGCCGGATAGCCCAGCCCGCCCATGCCGTCGATCAGCGCGCTGGCCCCGCCGTCGCGCACGATGCGCGCCCGCGCATCCAGGCGCAGCGTGCCGGCGCGCCATTTGTCTTCATACGCGGGCAGCATCGAAATGCCGTGCGAATCGACCCCGAGCAGGTCGGTGCCGGCCATCAGCTCGGCGGTGGTGGCCGCCAGGTCCGGCGCCATGCCCCATGCCTGCAGCACCTGCAGGATCTGCGCCCGGACCTGCTCCACCGGCACGTCCGTCACTGTCGCTTCCTTGCCTCGCACTCTCTTGGTCTCCTGTCGTCGTTATGGTCAGGGCGGGCCGGACGGCGGGTTCAGTCCCGGTCCCGGTCCACCAGCCGGTGGCGCGCCTGGCCCAGGTGGAACTGCATCGCGACGCGGGCGCGCTCGCTGTCCTGTTCGCGCACGGCGTCGAGGATGGCGGCGTGCTCGTCCACCACGCGCTGCGCGCGCTGGCGCGAGCCGGTGCGGGTCAGGTTCAGGGTCAGGCGCATGAAGCCGCTGATGGATTCGTGGATGCTCTCCAGCACGCCCAGGTAGAAATCGTTGCCGCTGGCCTCGGCGATGCTGGCATGGAACGCCAGGTCGGCCTCGGCCGAGACCTGCCCGCGCGACAGCGCGTCGGCGAAGGCCGCGTGCGCGTCCTCGATCTTCTTGAGCTGTTCGTCCGTGCGGCGCAGCGCGGCCAGGCGCGCGGCGTCGCCTTCCAGCGCGACCCGCACCTCCTGGGCGCGCAGATAGGCGCTGACGTTCTGCACGTCGTTGAAGGTCTTCAGGCGCGGCGCGGGCTGATGGCTGACGAAGGTGCCCAGCCCCTGGTGCGCGGTGATCAGGCCGTCGGCGCGCAGGCGCAGCAGCGCCTCGCGCACCACCGGGCGCGACACCCCGAAGCGTTCGGATATCTCGTTTTCCGACGGCAGCTTGTCGCCGACGTTCAGCCCGCCGGACACGATCTGTTCGAAGATCTGCCCGTACAGCTGGTCGGCCAGCCGCACCCGGTGGCCGCGCTCCAGCACCAGCGCGCCGTGCGCGTCCGGCTCGGCGGGCGCCTGCGGCGCGGGCTGGGATGATGCTTTGGGTCGGGCCACGGATTTACCTCGATGCTGGGGGCGAAACAGCGCACATCGTACCGCCTGTGCGCGCGGCCGCGTCCGGCCGCGCGCACAGGGTCAGGCCGCGGCGGCCTGCCGGTCCCAGGCGGCCAGCTCGCGCGCCGCCGGCGCCACGCGCTCGCGCTCGGCTTCGGACAGGCCGGTCAGCAGCGGCAGCATCGGCCCCATGTCGGCCACGCCGGACAGCGTCACCGCATCGTGCAGCACCCGGATCGGGCTGATGCCGTCGCGGCAGTCTTCCAGCGGCAGGTACTTCGCGCGCACCGCCTCGGCCTCGTCGTAGCGGCCGTCGCGCAGCAGGTGCAGCAGGCGCATCGAGCCGCGCGGCGCCACGCAGACCGACCCCGAGGTGAAGCTCTTCAGGCCGAAGTCGCGGTAATGCACGATGGCCGGACGTTCGCCGATGCCGCTGACGACCCAGCGCGTGTCCACGGCCTGCAGCAGCGCCGACAGATAGGCGTCGCGCGACGGGTCTTCGCGCACCACGGCGTACTTGAACGCCACGATGCGGCCTTCTTCGATCAGGCGCGCGGCGGTGGCCGGCGCCAGGTAGTCGGCCGACTTGAGATAGATGACCGCGGGCTTGCCCAGCGCGTCGGTGAAGCGGCGCACGCCGTCGGCCAGCCCCGCGTCGGTGTAGGGAAAGGCCATGGGCAGCAGCATGGCGGTGGGAAACGCGCGCGAGCGCAGGATCGCCGCCTGGTCCATCATCTTGCCGTAGTCGGGGCCGACCGAAGGCAGTATCCAGGTGTCGGGGCCGGCCATGCCGGCCAGCATGTCGACGATGCGCGCGTACTCGCCCACGCCCACGTTGTAGAAATTGGCGTTGCCGCCGTACATCACGTTGCGCACCCCGCCGGCTTCCAGGTGGCCGAGCAGGGCCTGGTTGGCCTCCACGTTCAGGGACAGGTCGTCGTGGCGCGCCAGCGGCGGCACGGCGATGACCGAACGCTGCAAGTCCTGCGCGGTGACCGGGGAAGTTTTCATGGACGGGCTCCTGGCTGGGTCGGATTAAGGTGAAAAAAGTATACTTGGTTGACAAGCATAAGCTCAATACATATATTTGTTTTACAAGTAGACCGGCAGCATCAACGCGGGCGTCCCGCGGCTTGTAGCCTCGGGCCATGCCAGGGGCGGAATACCCCATCAACGATGCGCGGCCACGCGCACACCGAGGAGATGAATTCCATGCATGCAGCCCTTGCGCGAGGCCGGTCCGTCACGGCCGCCCTGTTTGCCGCGGTCCTGGCCGCCGCCGTGCCGGCAGCGCCGGCCCTGGCCGACTACCCCGAACGCGAAGCCAGGATCGTGGTGCCCTTCCCCGCGGGCGGCACCACCGACATCGCCGCGCGCGTGGTCGCCGCCGAACTCGGCAAGACCTGGAACAAGCCCGTGGTGGTGGACAACAAGGCCGGCGCCGGCGGCAACGTGGGCACGGCCGAGGCCGCGCGCGCCGCGCCCGACGGCTACACGCTGCTGATGGGCACGGTCAGCACGCACGCGATCAACCAGTCCGTCTACGCCAAGCTGCCCTACGATCCGGTCAAGGACTTCGTGCCGGTGACGCTGGTCATCCCGGTGCCCAACATCCTCGAACTGAATCCCGCCTTCGCCGACCGCCACGGCATCCGCAACGTCGCCGACCTCATCAAGTACCTCAAGGCCAATCCCGGCAGCGTCAACATGGCCTCCACCGGCAACGGCACCTCCACCCACCTGTCGGGCGAACTGTTCCAGAGCATGACCGGCACGCGCATGACGCACGTGCCCTACAAGGGCAGCAGCCCCGCGCTGACCGACGTGATGGCCGGCTCGGCCGACCTGATCTTCGACAACCTGCCTTCGTCCATGGGCTTTCTGAAGAGCGGCAAGCTGCGCCCGCTGGCCGTGACCAGCGCCCAGCGCTCGCCCGCCCTGCCCGACGTGCCCACCATGGCCGAGGCCGGCGTGGCCGGCTACGACGCCTCCAGCTGGTTCGGCCTGCTGGCGCCGGCCGGCACGCCGGCCGCGGTGGTCGACAAGATCCAGCGCGACGTGGCCGCCGCGCTGCAGCAGCCGAACGTGCGCGCCCAGCTGCAGGCGCAGGGCGCCACGCCGTCGGGCAACACCCCCGCCCAGTTCAAGCAGTTCATGGCGCAGGAGACCGCCAAATGGGCTGAAGTCGTGAAGAAATCCGGCGCCAAGGTCGATTGACCCGGCGCCGATCCGGGCCCGCATGCAACGCGTGGGCGGCGGGCCCATCACATCATCGCGCGAACCTGGAGACACCATGAACAGACGACTGAGCGCCCTTGCAGTGGCGGCCGCGGCGGGCGCCGCCCTGCTTGGCGCGCCGGCCGCGCAGGCGGCCGGCTATCCCGACAAGCCCGTCACGATGATCGTACCCTTCGTGCCCGGCGGTTCATCCGACATCACCGCCCGGTCGGTCACGCCCGGCCTGACCAAGCTGCTCGGCCAGACCTTCGTGGTCGAGAACAAGCCCGGCGCCAACAGCGCCATCGGCGCCCAGGCGCTGGCCCGTTCCACGCCGGACGGCTACACCATGATGGTGGGCTCCATCGGCACCTTCGCCATCAACGAAGCCTTGTACAAGAACCTGTCGTACAACCCCAGCAAGGACTTCGAATACCTGACGCAGGCCGTGCGCAATCCCAACGTGCTGGTGGCCGCGCCCAACTTCCCCGCCGCCACCGTGGCCGAACTGGTGGACTACGCCAAGAAGAACCCGGGCAAGGTGTCGTACGCCTCGTCCGGCACGGGCTCGTCCGACCACCTGTCGGCGGTGCTGTTTCGCCAGCGCACGCAGAGCACCGGCGTGGACGTGCCGTACCGCGGCGGCGGCGCGGCGATCGCCGACCTGATCGGCGGCCAGGTCAACGTGTCGTTCCAGAACCTGGGCGCGGTCCAGACCCACATCAAGGCGGGCAAGCTCAAGGCGCTGGCCATCACCGGCGACGCGCGCGCCGCCGACCTGCCCGACGTCCCCACGCTGGCCGAAGCCGGCATCAAGGACATGGTGGTGTATTCGTGGCAGGGCTTCGCCGTGCCCAAGGGCACGCCGGCGCCCATTGTGCAGCAACTGTCCAAGGCCCTGCAGACCGCGCTGCGCGATCCCAAGACCGAGCAGACGCTGCAAGGCCTGGGCTTCGAGGTCGTGGCCAACACGCCCCAGCAGTTCACCGCGTTCCAGCAGGCCGAGGTCAAGCGCTGGAAGGACGTCATCAAGAAAGCCAACATCCAGCTGGAGTGATCGCGCCATGCGGGCCGGGGCGCGGCCCCGGCCCGTTCCCCCGCCGGATCAAGTAGCATCGAGATTTAGCCACCCACACCTGTACGACAACATGACCACCAAGCATCGCATCATCCAGGTCGGCTCGCTGGCCGGTTCCCCCACCGCCAACCAGAACCTCGCCGAACGCTACGACGTCGTCGAACTGTGGAAGTACCCGGACCGCAAGGCCGCGCTGGCCGAGCACGGCAAGGGCATCACCGCGGTCGTCACCTCCGCCAACCACGGCGCCGACGCCGAACTCATCAACGCCCTGCCCGACCTGAAAGCCATCTGCAGCTGGGGGGTAGGCTATGAAACCATCGACATCCAGGCCGCCAAGCAGCGCGGCGTGCAGGTCAGCAACACCCCCGACGTGCTGACCGACTGCGTGGCCGACCTGGCCTGGGGCCTGCTGATCGCCGGCGCCCGCCGCATGGGCCAGGGCGAACGCTTCGTGCGCGCCGGGCTGTGGGGGTCGGGCCAGGTGCACGGCAGCATCCCGCTGGGCCTGCGCGTCAGCGGCAAGAAGCTGGGCATCGTCGGCCTGGGCCGCATCGGCGAAGCCATCGCGCGCCGCGGCGCCGGCTTCGACATGGACATCCGCTACCACAACCGCCGCAAGCGCGACGACGTGCCGTACGGCTACGAGGCCTCGCTGACCGGCCTGGCCGAATGGGCCGACTTCCTGGTCGTGGCCACCGTGGGCGGCGCGGGCACGCGCCATCTGGTGAACCGCGACGTGCTGGAAGCGCTGGGTCCCGACGGCATCGTCGTCAACATCGCGCGCGGCCCCGTCATCGACGAAGCCGCGCTGGTCGCCGCGCTGCAGGCCGGCAAGCTGGGCTGCGCCGCGCTGGACGTGTTCGAGCACGAACCCAAGGTGCCCGAAGCCCTGATGACCAGCGACAAGGCCGTGGTGCTGCCGCACATCGGCAGCGCCACGCTGGAGACGCGTTTGAGCATGGAAAACCTGGTGCTGGAGAACCTGCAGGCGTTCTTCGAGACGGGCAAAGTCGTTACTCCCGCCGAGTAAGCGGACTCTCCCAAAAAAAAGCCTCTCGGCGCCCATACCGAGAGGCTTTCGACTTTCCGGCCCTGACGGGCGGCTAAAGCCGGTTACGCAAAGGAACCGGGCCTTGCGGCCCGTCGCGGTCACTTGGCCGGCGTGGCGCCGGACTTGTCCATCTTGGCGGCCCCGCCCGCCTTCCCCGCCTGGTGCTTGGCGGACGTCTTGTCGGACTTGTGATGCTTTTGCTGCGCGTGGGTCTTGCTTTCGCCCGTCTTGGCCGAGGCGTCGGCGCCGGCCGCGAACGCGCTGGGCGCGGCGGCAAGACCGAGGCACAAGGCCGAGGTGGACAGGAACGCAGCGATACGGGAGTGAGTCGTCATGTGGTGACCTCCTGAATGATTGGGACCGGGCCGGGGCCCGGTCCCTACTCCGACACGGGGCGGCGACATCGCCGCTGAACCCGTGTCGGTTGGAGGCTGCGCCCTGCCGAAGGTTCAACGCCGAACCACAAATTTTCGGCCGCTAACGCTTCGAAAAGGATTCGTAATCCGTTTGCAAGCTTCAGCTTTCGAAAGCCAGCAGCGCGACGGTGGCGAACAGCATGAGCGCGAAGCAGGCTCTCAGTTTGCGTTCAGGCAATCTGTACGCAAGCTTCACGCCCACCGGCACGAACAGCAGGCTGCCGATGGCCAGCGGCGCGCCCACCAGCCAGTCGGCCTGGCCGGCCCAGGTGTAGGTGATGAGCGCGATGGTGGAGCCGGGAATCACCATGCTCAGGGCCAGCGCCTGCGCGGTGGTCTGGGGCAGGCGGAAGACGGTGGTGATGATGGGCACGGCCAGCACCGCGCCGCCCACGCCGAAGAAACCGCCCAGCGTGCCGCAAAGCATGCCCAGCACGCTGGCGCGGCGCGGCGTGAACACGGGAACCGGGCCGCGCGCCGCGGGCGCGGGTTTGGCGGCCGGGCGCGAGGCGCGCCAGGTCTGCCATACGTAGAACAGCGCGATGAAGAACAGGAACACCGCGAAACTGCGCCGCAGCAGGCTGGAGTCTATGCCCAGCGCCAGCCGCGCGCCGACCCAGGTGAACACCACCGCGCCCGCCGCCCCCGCCAGCGCCACGCGCTTGTCGATGCGCACCTGCTGGTTGTACTTGCGCACCGCCATCATGATGGTGGGCAGGACCATGATGAGCGCCGTGCCCTGCGCCAGCTGCTGCGACATGCCCATGAGCAGCACCAGCGCGGGAATCGCGATCAGGCCGCCGCCTATGCCCAGCACGCCTCCCAGGAAACCGATCATGCCGCCGGCTGCCAGGCAGGCGGCAATAATTAACAGACTCAAGTCTTGCTCCAGCAGGCCCGGCCGAGCGCGGGCGGGCCGTCAGTATACGGATGTGGCGCGGCCGGCGGCCTCAACGCAGTTTGTCCAGCGCGGCGTCCAGGCGGTCCACCGCCCAGATTTCCAGGCCTTCTATCGGCTGGCGCGGCGCGTTGGCCTTGGGGATCAGGGCGATCGAAAAGCCCAGCTTGGCCGCTTCGCGCAGGCGCTCCTGGCCGCGCGGCGCGGGCCGGATCTCGCCGGCCAGGCCGACTTCGCCGAACGCGATCAGGCCGCGCGGCAGCGGCTTGTCGCGCAGCGACGACATGATGGCCAGCAGCACCGGCAGGTCGGCCGCCGGCTCGGTGATGCGCACCCCGCCCACCGCGTTAACGAACACGTCCTGGTCGAAGGTGGATACGCCCGCGTGCCGGTGCAGCACGGCCAGCAGCATCGCCAGGCGGTTGCCTTCCAGCCCGACCGTCAGCCGGCGCGGATTGGGCGCGTGCGAGGAATCCACCAGCGCCTGGATCTCCACCAGCAGCGGACGGGTGCCCTCTTGCGTGGCCATCACGCAGGAGCCGGCCACCTGCTGCTCGTGCTGCGACAGGAACAGCGCCGACGGATTGGCCACGCCGCGCAGCCCGCGGTCGGTCATGGCGAAGACGCCGAGTTCGTTGACCGCGCCGAAGCGGTTCTTGAACGCGCGCACCAGCCGGAACGACGAATGCGTGTCGCCCTCGAAGTACAGCACGGTGTCGACGATGTGCTCGAGCACGCGCGGCCCGGCCAGCGCGCCGTCCTTGGTGACGTGGCCGATCATGACGATGGCGATGCCGGTCTGCTTGGCCAGCCGCGTGAGCTGCGCCGCGCATTCGCGCACCTGCGACACGGACCCCGGCGCCGCGCTCAGTTCGCCGCTGTAGAGCGTCTGGATCGAATCGATGACCGCCACCGTGGGCTTCTGCTCGGACACCGCGGCCTGGATCGCTTCGAGGCGGATTTCGGCCAGCAGGTTGACGTTACCGGTCTGCAGGCCCAGGCGCCGCGCGCGCAGCGCCACCTGCTCCGCCGATTCCTCGCCGGTGACGTACAGCACGCTGGTGGTGGCCGACAGCGAGGCCAGCGCCTGCAGCAGCAGCGTGGACTTGCCGATGCCCGGGTCGCCGCCGATCAGCACGACCGCGCCGGCCACCAGGCCGCCGCCCAGCACGCGGTCGAATTCGTCCAGCCCGGTGGGCTGGCGCGGGGTTTCGCGGGCTTCGATTTCGGACAGGCTGCGCACCGGACTGCTGGAGGCCAGGGGCGCGTAGCGGTGGGCGGAAGCCGCCGGGGTCGAAGACTCGACCGTCTCTTCCAGCGTGTTCCAGGCATTGCAGTGCGGGCATTTGCCCTGCCACTTCGGGGTGGTGCCGCCGCAGTCGGCGCAGACGTATACGGTTCGGGATTTGGCCATGCGCGGAAGTTTACCGGCATCGCCGCGGCCCCGAGGGCCAGCGCCGTTACATGATGCAAATTTACGAAATTTCCTGCCGGATTCCTTCAAATCGCGCATAATCAGACAGTGCTGCGCAAGATCGAGCCGCCCGCCCCACGCGGCCTCCCGAAACTGCGCAAGGAGTACGCGCATGAGCATTGCCTACCGCCCCCCTTTCGACGAAGACGATGAACGGGATCTGCGCGCCCTGTACCGTCGGCCCGACCCCGGCGCCAGCCCCGAACTGGACGCGGCGGTGCGCCGCAGCTGGCATCCCGGCCACAGCTGGCACCCGGCCTGGGGCGCCGCCGCCTGCGCCGCCATGGTCGCCGGCCTGTTCGCCTGGACCGACATGCGCGAAGCGCAGCAGGAATACGCCGATCCGGCCGCGCAGCTGACCGCGCCCCACGAATCCGCCGCAAGCCAGGAAGCGCCCGCTGCGGCCGCGGCTGAAGCGCCCGCGCCGGCCGCCCCCGCCATGCAGCGCGAGGCCGTCGAGCCGCCCGCCCAGGAAACGGCGTCCGACACCCAGCCGCAGGCCGAAGCCGCGCCCGCCGAAGGCGAGGCCGCCGCCGCCGAGCCGGCGCCTTTCAGCGACGAGGACATCGAGGCCCGCGCCGCGCATATCCGCGCCCTGATGCAGGCCGGCCAACAGGAAGAGGCCGTGCAGGCGCTGCGCGAGCTGCAGCAGGGCGCGCCCGACCTGGCCCTGCCCGACGACCTGCAGGAACTGGCCGACCGCAACCCGGCCTGAGCCCGCCGGGCCGCCCCCGGGCTTCTTGCTAACATAGCCGCATGAGCCCGAGCTTTCACCACCGCAACCTGCCTCACCTGCTGCTGCATGCGCGCGAAACGCTGATGGCGCATTTCCGCCCGCTGCTGAACGAGGCCGGCGTCACGGAACAGCAGTGGCGGGTCCTGCGCACCCTGAGCGAAACCGGGCCGATGGAGCCCAACCAGATCGCGCGCAGCTGTCAGCTGCTCAGCCCCAGCCTCACGCGCATGCTGGCCGGCATGCAGGACCAGGGCCTGATCAAGCGCGAACGCTCGCGCGCCGACCAGCGGCGCCAGGAAATCTCGCTCACGCCCAAGAGCCACAAGCTGATCGACCGCATGCGCCCGATGGTGGACGCGAAATACCTGGAGCTGGAATCCAGGATCGGCAAGGAACTGCTGGACCGCATGTACCGGGACGTGGACGCCATGGTCGAACTGATCAAGCGCGATCCCGATGCGCCGCAAGAGCCCGGCGAAACGCAATCCTGACTCCACTCGTCCATGGACATCCTGACCAATACCTTCAAACGCGCCCTGCTCCAGGGCAAGCCGCAGATCGGCCTGTGGGCCGGCCTGTGCAGCGCCTACTCCATCGAGATCGTCGCCGGCGCCGGCTTCGACTGGCTGGTGATCGACGGCGAGCACGCGCCCAACACCTTGCAGAGCACGCTGGCGCAGCTGCAATCCGTGGCCGCCTATCCCGTCGCGCCGGTGGTGCGGCCGGCCTGGAACGACGCCGTCCAGATCAAGCAGATCCTGGACGCGGGCGCGCAGACCATACTGGTCCCGATGGTGCAATCGGCCGAGGAAGCCGCGGCTGCGGTCGCCGCCGTGCGTTATCCGCCCCAGGGCATACGCGGCGTGGGCAGCGCGCTGGCCCGCTCCTCGCGCTGGAACCGCATCCCCGACTACCTGCGGCGCGCCAACGACGAGATGTGCGTGCTGGTGCAGATCGAAACGCCGCGCGCGGTCGAGGCGCTGGAACAGATCCTCGCCGTGGACGGCGTGGACGGGGCCTTCATCGGCCCGGCCGACCTGGCGGCCAGCATGGGTTACCTGAGCGAGCCCGACCATCCGGCGGTCGCGCAAGTGATCGAGCGCACCATCGAACGCATCGTCGCCAGCGGCAAGGCCGCCGGCATCCTGCATGGCAGGGTCGAACAGGCGCGGCGCTACCTGTCGCTGGGCGCGAGTTTCGTCGCCGTGGGCGTCGACGCGATTCTGCTGGCGCGCGCGGCCGAAGGGCTGGCGGCCCAGTTCAAGGACGTCGCCGCGCCCGCGGCCCGGGCCGCCCAGGGCCCCTACTGAGACTCCAGCACCACGCCCGAGGCGCGCACCACCTCCTGCCATTTGCCTGCCTCGCTGCGCAAGGTCTGGGCGAACTGGGCCGGGGTGTCCTGCGCCGGCACGAAACCGTTGGCCAGATAGGACTGGCGCACCTCGGGCAGGCTCAGCACCTCGCGCAGCGCATCGGCGAAACGCGCGATGCGGTCGACCGGCGTGCCCTTGGGCGCGGCGAAACCGAACCAGTTGCTCCTGACCACGTCGGGCATGCCGGCCTGCGCCGCGGTGGGCACGTCCGGCAGCCCGCCGAAGCGCTCGGGCGAGGCCACCGCCAGCACCCGCACCCGGTTCTGCGGCAGATAGGCCGCCGCGACGCTGTAGCCGCCGATGTACAGCTGCACCTCGTCGGCCAGCAGGGCCTGCACGCCCGGCGCCGAACCGCGGTAGGCGATGTGCATCATGCCCGCGCCCATCGCCTCGGACAGGCTGTAGGCCGACAGGTGCGGCGTGGTGCCCATGCCCGGCGAGCCGTAGTTGAGCTTGCCCTTGTGGGCGCGGGCGTACTGCGCGAACTGCGCGTAATCCTCGGCCGGCACTTTGGCGCTGATGTAGACGAACGCCGGTATGTCGACCATCTTGCCCACCGGCTCCAGGTCGGTCAGCGGATCGAAGCCCAGCTTGCGGTACAGGAACTGGTTGATGACGAAGTTGTTGGTCGCCCCCAGCAGCAGCGTGTAGCCGTCGGGCTTGGCGCGCACCACGTCCTGCGCGCCGATGTTGCCGCCGGCGCCGGTCTTGTAGTCCACCACCACGGGCTGGCCCAGGCGCTTTTCCAGCAGCGGCTGGATCTGGCGCATGGCGACGTCGCCCGCCGCCCCCGGCGCATACGGCAGCACGACCCGGATGGGATGATCGGGATATTCCGCCCAAGCCGACGGCGGCAGCGCCGCCGCGCACAGGGCAAGCAAAACGGATACGGCGCAAGTCCGGTACGTCATGATGTCCTCCCCTGGCCGGCAGGCGGCGCGCCCGCGACATCCCGGCGCGTCGGCCGGCCGTAGTCGTTGCTGGTGCTACAGGTCGATGCGCATCAGGTCGTGCGCCAGGCGCAGCGGACCCGAGTAGTTCTTGCGGATGTCGGCCACGATCTCGTCCATCAGGTGCGGGCCCATCAGCTCCACCGGCAGGTGCTTGGCGGCGGCGCGCTTGAGCACCGGGCTGGTGGAATCGAAGTGGCCGAAGTGCGTGGCCACCAGGCTCTTCACATTGGCCCGCTGCGCGATCTTGCCCAGGTCGGTGGGGCTGGTGTGCGCATAGGTGCCCACGCCGGTCTTGGCGCGGTGCGCGATGAACGATTCGGGAAACGTGCACTCGTGGATCAGCAGGTCGGCGTCCTGCGCCAGCTTCACCATGGCCTCACAGGGCGCGGTATCGCCGCTGAACGCGATGACCTTGCCTTCGGCCTCGACCCGCACGCCGAAGCATTCGCAGATCTCGCGCGGAATGTGCTCGACCCAGTCGACCGAAATGCGCACCCGGCCGTCGTCGAACACCACGCCGGGGCTGACCTCGCGCACCTCGGGCCGGATGGCCTCGATATTGGCCTGGCGCACCGGATAGGCGCTGCGCGCCTGGAAATCGATCTGGAAGGCGCCGTTCTCGAACAGATGATCGACGAAGTGGCGCGTGCCCTTGGGCCCCAGCACCAGCGGCGGCCCCTTCTTGTTCAGCATCCAACTGGAAATCACGAAGTACGGATAGTCGCAGATGTGGTCGTGATGCATGTGCGTCAGGAACACGAAGCCGACCTTGGCCGGGTCGACATCGGCGCGCACCATCTGGCGCGTGGCCCCTTCGCCGCAATCGAACAGATAGTGCGTATCGTCATCCAGGGTCAGCAGGATGGCGGACTGGCCGCGGTCGGGATCGGGCAGCGCGGCGCCGGTCCCCAGCATCGTGATCTTCATGGTTTCCCCTTGTGTGTCGCAAGACGGTTGGACTGCGACCCAGTATAGGCACGGAGTGCATACGATCTAATCAATTATTAGAATGCTGTGATAACCAACAGGAATTACACGAAACCATGCCCTCCCCGCCCCGCATTCCCGAGCTGCGCCACATCGGCGGACGCCTGCGCATGCGCCACCTGGAGCTGCTGCGCGCGCTGTACGCGCTGCGCAGCGTGCACAAGGCGGCGGCCGAACTGGGCATGACGCAGCCGGCCGCCAGCAAGCAATTGCTGGAACTGGAGGACATGTTCGGCGTGCCGCTGTTCCAGCGCACGCGCCGCGGCATCGTGCCCACCGGCTTCGGCCACGCGCTGGCGCGCAAGGCCGACGTGCTCTGGTCCGACCTGTCCGGCGCGCGCAATGAAATGGCGGCGCTGGCCGTGGGCGCCAGCGGGCGCATCCGCGTCGGCGTGCAGCAGGTGGCGCTGCCGGTGCTGGTGCCGCGCGCCGTGCAGCGCCTGCACGCCGAGCACGCCGGCGTCACCGTCATGCTGCAGGAAGAGGCGCACGACACGCTGCTGGCGGGCCTGGCGCGCGGCGAGTTCGACTGCGTGCTGGGCCGCCTCATGCTGGATGCCACGCAGCCCATCTTCCGCACCGAAGTGCTGTACGAGGAGCCCATATGCGTCGTGGCGCGCGTCGGCCACCCGCTGGCGAAATCCAGCCGCATCACCGCCGCCGCGCTGGCGCGGCAGGACTGGCTGCTGCCGCCGCCCCAGGCGCCGCTGCGCCAGCGCATCGACGCCTACTTCGCCCAACACGGGCTGACGCTGCGCGCGCCCATGGCCGAGTCGGTTTCGCTGCTGGCCAACGAGGTGCTGCTGCGCACCAGCGACGTGCTGTCGGCCATGCCGCGCGCGGTGGCGCAGCACTACGCCGCGCTGGGCGTGCTGGCCATCTTGAAGTTCCGTCCCGACTGGACCCTGCCGCCGGTCGGCGTGGTGCAGCGCGCCGAGGTCGAGGCGGCGCCGGCGCTGCAGCGCTTTCTGGAAGCGCTGCGCATCGAAGCCGGCGCGCTGGGCGCGTGAAGCGCGGGCCTCAGGCGTATTGCGCCAGGCCGCGGCCCAGCGACCAGTTCTCCTTGGCCACTTCCACCAGGCTCACGAATACGTCGTCGGCGCGCATGCCGGGGCTGGCGGCCAGCCGCTCGGCAATCCGCGCGAACAGCGCTTTCTTCTGCTGCGCGCTGCGCGTGTTGCTTGCCGTGATCTGGATGAACACCACGTCATCGCTGCGGTCCACGCCCAGGTAGGTCGCGCCATAGCGGAAATTGGCGGCGTCGTGTTCTGTCATGGCCATGAACTGGTCGTCGTCGGGAACGTCGTAGGTTTCGCGCAGCGCCTGATAGACGCCGTCGAAAATCGCCTGGCGGTAGGCTTCGGGCTTGCCCGTGCGCAATGAAATATGGACTAGCGGCATGGCGGTTCTCCAAGTTGTGCCGCTTCATGTTATCTATTCTGATACGCTATTTGCCCATATATCATTGATAAGTATTTGAAATGACCGACAGAGCCCTGGACCTGGATGCCGTCAAGGCCTTCGTGCGCATCGCCGAACTCGGCAGCTTCACCCTGGCCGCCGAGGCGGTGGGCGCCACGCAGGCCGCGGTCAGCCTGAAGCTGAAGCGGCTCGAAGACCGGCTGGGTTTCCGCCTGCTCGAACGCACGCCGCGCTATGTGGAGCTGTCCGCGCGCGGCGCGGGCTTCCTGGAGCACGCCCGCGAACTCCTGGCCGCGCACGACCGCGCGCTGTCGGCGGTGGCCGCGACCCGCCAGCGCCTGGCCATCGGCATCAGCGACCACGTCGCCGGCCCTGAACTGCCCTCGCTGATCGCGCGCATGAACGCGCAGGACCCGCAGCTGCTGATCGAAATCCGGATCGCCTCGTCGGCCGATCTGCTGCAGAGCTACGACCGCCGCGAACTGGACACGGCAATCGTCCGGCTGCACGCCGGGCGCAGCGACGGCAAGCTCATCGCGAAGGAGAAATTCGGCTGGTTCGCCGCGCCGGGCTGGCAGCACCGGGCGGGCGAGCCGCTGCCGCTGGCCACGATGGCGCAGCCCTGCGGCGTGCGCGCCTTGGCCGGGGAACTGCTGGACGCCGCCGGCATCCCCTGGACCGAAGTGTTCGTCGGCGGCGGCGTGATGGCGGTGACGGCCGCCGTCATGGCGGGATTGGGCGTGGCGGCGCTGGCGCCGCGCATGCTGCCGTTCGGCGCGGTGGACGCGGGCCCCAGGCTGGGGCTGCCCGCGCTGCCGCAGCTGCCGGTGCTATTGCATACGCGGGTCCGGGACGGCCGCGCGCACGATGCGCTCACGGCCCTGGCGGCCGCTTTCCGCAGCGCGGTGCGCGGCTGAGCCGGCGGCTCAGGAACGCCCGGCCAGGCTGCCGCCGCCGTCCACCCCCAGCACCTGGCCGGTGATGAAACCCGCGTCGTCCGACAGCAGGAAGGCGATGGCGGCCGCCACTTCGGCGGGCGTGCCCAGGCGCTTCATGGGCACCGAGGCCAGGGCGCGCTTTTCGGCGTCGCTGCCGGCCGGCCGCGTGGCGCGGAACATTTCGGTTTCGATCGGGCCGGGCGCCACCGCGTTGACGGTGACGCCGTACTCGGCCAGCTCCAGCGCCCAGCTGCGGGTACAGCCCACCAGCGCGCTCTTGGCGGCCGAATAGGCGCTGCGGTCGACGCCGCCGTGGACGGCGCGGCTGACCACGTTGACGATGCGCCCGGCGCGGCGCACTTTCATGGATTCGATGAAAGCCTGGGTGACCTGCACGGCCACGCGCACGTTCAGGTCCAGCACGTTGTACAGGGTGGCCAGGTCGATTTCGCCCAGCGGCTGCGGCAGCACGATGCCGACGTTGTTGACCACGGCGTCGACCGGGAATTTCTCGCGGATCTCGCGCAGCACTTCCTCGGTGCGGCCGGCGTCGGCCAGGTCGCAGGCGTAGAGATAGCCGGGAAAATCCACGTCGGTGGTGTTGCGCGCGATCCCGACCACATGGCAGCCCATGTCGGACAGCCGCTGGGTAAGGGCCCAGCCGATGCCTTTGGTAGCGCCCGTGATGAGCACGCATTTGTCCTTCATGGATCCAAACCTCGCTTCAGTTTTCTAGGAAAAAACGGGCGCCTGAGCGCCCGGTCTTTCAAGTAGACACCATCCGGCGTTACCTGTCTTGTAAATTGCGTAGCAATTCTTGCACGCCGGACGGCCTGGTCAGGCGTCCCGGGTGACCGGCACGCGCGGCGCCAGGGCGCACAGCAGCTCGTAGCCGATGGTGCCCGCGGCCTGGGCGACCTCGTCGACCGACGGGCCTTCCTCGCCCCACAGCGACACCGGCGTGCCCACGCCGGCGGCGGGAACCGGGTCCAGGTCGACCATCAGCATGTCCATGGAGACCCGGCCCACGAGCTGGGTGCGGATGCCGGCCACGACCACCGGCGTGCCGGTGGCGGCGTGGCGCGGATAGCCGTCGGCGTAGCCGCAGGCCACGATGCCGATGCGCATCGCGCGCTCGGCGCGGAAAATCGCGCCGTAGCCGACCGAATCGCCAGCCTTGAGTTCCTGCACGGCGATGATTTCCGAGCGCAGCGACATGGCCGGCTTCAGGCCGAACGACGCCGCGTCGGCGTCGGCGAACGGCGAGGCGCCGTACAGGCAGATGCCGGGGCGCACCCAGTGCGCCTGCGATTCCGAACCGACCGCGATCTCGGCGAAACGCAGCGTGGCCGCCGAATTGCAGACGCTGATCGCGCCCGGCAGCTTATGCGTCACCGAATTGAAGATACCCAGTTGTTCGTTCACGCCCTGCGGGCCGTCGGCGCAGGCGAAGTGGGTCATCTTGCCCACCGAGCCCAGCGTGCCCTGCTGCTGCAGCAGCATGGCGCGTTCGTGCGCCGCGGCATAGGCCGCCGGGCTGAATCCCAGGCGGTTCATGCCGCTGTTGAGCTTGAGCATGATGTCCACGCGGCGCGACAGGCGCGCGCGCGCCAGCATGTCGAGTTGCTCGCGGTTGTGCACCGTGGCGCTCAGGTGGTAGCGATCGACCACGTCCAGGTCGGCCGGATCGAAGAAACCTTCGAGCAGCAGTATCGGCCCGCCCCAGCCCGCCTCGCGGCAGCGCACGGCTTCGTCCAGGTCCAGCATCGCCAGGCCCTGCGCCTTGGAGAATCCGGCCACCGCCTGCTCGATGCCGTGGCCGTAGGCATTGGCCTTGATGACGGCCCAGATCGAGGGCGCCTGCCCGGACGCGGCGGCGGCGGTCAGGTCGAGATGGCGGCGCACGGCGGCCAGATTGTGCGCGAGGGCGGAAACGGAGACGGTGGCTGAAATTGGGCGCGGCATGGTGTGCAATCCTGTGGCGCTTAAGTCTAACTGATCCTTGCCCCCGGCGGCATGGCGCCGCCGCGCGGGCGCGTACACCTTAAAATGATCCGGTCCCGGCTCCCGCGGGGCCGTCATCGCTCATCCGCTTTATGCCCATCGATCACTACGAAAACTTTCCCGTCGCCTCGCTGCTGCTGCCGCGCAGGCTGCGCGGCGCCGTGACCGATATCTACCGGTTCGCCCGCGCCGCGGACGACATCGCCGACGAAGGCAGCGCCACCGACGAGGAACGGCTGCGGCAGCTGGCGGCCTTCCGCGCCGAACTGCACCGCATCGGCGCCGAGCCGGGCGCCACGCCCGAGCCCGGCTCGCCCGAGCTGGCCGGCATCTTCGTGCCGCTGGCGGCCACCATCGCCCGCCACCAGCTGCCGATCACGCCGTTTTTCGACCTGCTGTCGGCCTTCGAGCAGGACATCGGCGTCAAGCGCTACGAAACCTACGCCGCGCTGGCCGACTACTGTACGCGCTCGGCCAACCCCGTGGGCCGGCTCATGCTGCACCTGTTCGAAGCCACCAATCCCAACAACGTCGAAGAGGCCGACGCGATCTGCACCGGCCTGCAGCTGGTGAATTTCTGGCAGGACGTGCGGGTGGACTGGCGCAAGCAGCGCGTCTACCTGCCCCAGGAAGACCTGCGCCGCCACGGCGTCACCGACGAGGACCTGGCCGCCTGCCGGCTGACGCCCGCGTGGCGCGACCTGATGGCCTTCGAAGTCGAACGCGCCCGCGCGCTGCTACACTTCGGCGCTCCGCTGGCGCGCCGCCTGCCGGGCCGCATGGGCCTGGAGCTGCGCCTGGTGGTGCAAGGCGGGCTGCGCGTGCTGGAGCGTATCGAGGCGGGCGGCTACGATGTATTCATGAATCGCCCCGAATTGGGCGCCAAAGACTGGGCCATCATGTTGTGGCGCGCAATTACCTGATATGACCCCTGACGAATATTGCCAGGAAAAAGCCGCCAAAAGCGGCTCCAGCTTCTACTACGCCTTCCTGTTCCTGCCGCCCGAGCGGCGGCGCGCCATCACGGCCCTGTACGCCTATTGCCGCGAAGTCGACGACGTGGTGGACGAATGCACCGATCCCTCGCTGGCGCGCGTCAAGCTGGCCTGGTGGCGCACCCAGGTCGACCAGATGTACGACGGCAAGCCCGACCATCCCGTCACCCGCGCGCTGCAGCCGCACCTGGAAAGCTGCGCCATCACGCGGGAGCGCCTGCTGGCCGTGATCGACGGCATGGAAATGGACCTGGACCAGACCCGCTACCTGGACTGGCCCGGGCTGCGCAAATACTGTTGGCACGCCGCCGGCGTGGTGGGCGAACTGTCCGCCGGCATCTTCGGCTACTCCGATCCCAAGACCCTGGTGTACGCGGAAAAGCTCGGCCTGGCGTTCCAGATGACCAACATCATCCGCGACGTGGGCGACGACGCCCGCCGCGGCCGCATCTACCTGCCGGTCAACGACATGCAGCAGTTCGAGGTCAAGGCCTCGGACATCCTCAACGGCGAATATTCCGAACGCTTCAGCGCGCTGATGAAGTTCCAGGCCGAGCGCGCCCGCGGCCTGTACCGCGAAGCGATGAGCAACCTGCCCGAGGCCGACCGCCGCTCGCAGCGGCCCGGCCTCATGATGGCCGCCATCTACCACGCGCTGCTCGACGAGATCGAGCGCGACGACTGGCAGGTGCTGCACCAGCGCATTTCGCTCACGCCGCTGCGCAAGCTGTGGCTGGCCTGGAAAACCTGGGTGGGCGGCGGACGCGGACTCGTCCGCCGGCTGGCGCGGTGAAGGCCGCGGTCATCGGCGCGGGCTGGGCCGGGCTGGCGGCCAGCGTCGCCCTGCGCGAGGCGGGCGCCAAGGTCACGGTATTCGAAGCCGGCCATACGCCGGGCGGGCGCGCCCGGCGCGTCTTCCACACCGAATTCGACGCGCCGCTGGACAACGGCCAGCACCTGCTCTGCGGCGCCTACAGGCAGACGCTGGCGCTGATGCGGCGCGTGGGCCGCAACCCGGACGCGCTGCTGATGCGCCGCCCGCTGCGGCTGGCCAGCCTGGACGGGCGCTTCCGCCTGGCGGCCCCGCGCCTGCCGGCGCCGCTGCACATGGCCGTGGCCATCCTGGGCGCGCGCGGCCTGTCCTGGGCCGACCGGCTGGCGATGCTGCGCCTGATGCGCGGGCTCAAGGCCATGTCCTGGACGCCGCCGCGCGACTGGACCGTGCAGCAGCTGCTGCATTACCACGCGCAGTCCGACGCGCTCATCGGCCAGCTCTGGGAGCCGCTGTGCCTGGCCGCGCTCAACACGCCGCCGGCCGCGGCCAGCGCCGCGCTGTTCGCGCGGGTGCTGCGCGACAGCCTGGCCGGCCGCCGCGAAGACAGCGACATGCTGATGCCCTGCACCGACCTGTCGGCGCTGTGGCCCGACGCCGCCGCGCGCCAGGTGACCATGCGCTACGGCAGCACGGTGCGCCAGCTGCGCCCGTCGGACGACGGCATCGACGTCAACCAGGAACGCTTCGACGCCGCGGTGCTGGCCGTGCCGCCCACGTTCGCGGCCCGCCTGCTGGACGCGCCGCTGCGCGAGGCCGGCGCCGCCGGCCTGTTGAACGCGCTCAAGGCTTTCGACTACCTGCCCATCGCCACGCTCAACCTCCGGCTCGCCGAGCCCTGGCGCCTGCCCGAGCCCATGATGATGCTGCGCGAGGAAGCCGCCCGCGGCCACGTCGGGCAGTGGCTGTTCGACCGCGCGCAACTGGCCGGCGACACCCGCGCGGGCGAGCTGGCCGTGGTGGCCAGCAATGCGGTCGGCATCGCCGAGCGCAACCGGCGCCAGGCCATCGAGGCGCTGATCGACCAGGTGGCCGAGCAGGCCGCCAGCCATCCGGCGCGCATGTCCGCCATGCCCGAAGTGACGGCGGCGGAACTGTTCATCGAAAAACGCGCGACCTTCGCGGCCGTGCCGGGCCTGACCCGTCCGCTGAACACCACGCCCTGGCCCACGCTGGCGCTGGCCGGCGACTGGACCGACACCGGCTATCCCGGCGTGCTGGAAGGCGCGGTGCGCAGCGGCCTGCAGGCCGCCAGCGTGCTGGCCCGCGCAAGCGCCGAAGCGCCCGCCTAGCGGAACAGGCTGGCGCTGGCCAGCCCGGCCGCGGTCAGCAGCAGCGAACCGGCCAGGCTGGCCCCGGCGTAGCCCAGCGCGCCGCCGTAGGCGCCGCGTTCCAGCATGGCCACGGTTTCGGCCGAGAACGTGGAAAACGTGGTCAGCCCGCCCATGAAACCCGTGATCGCGCCCAGGCGTATCCAGGCCGGCCATTCGGGATGCGCGGCCACCAGCGCCAGCGCCAGCCCCACCAGGTAGCCGCCCGCCAGGTTCACCGCCATGGTTCCCCAGGGCCAGGACTCGACGTTCAGCCACAGGCCGATCAGCCAGCGCGCCCAGGCGCCGAACATGGCGCCCAGGCCCACGGCCAGGAAATTGAGGGGAATCAGGGTCTGGTATGCGGACATCGGATCAGGGCGCCTTGTGCTGTCGCAGGCGCAGGGAAAAAACCAGCAGCAGTATGCCGAAAAACACGGCGTAGATGCCGATCACCCACACCAGCGCCAGCGCGCCCGCGCCGGGCTGCATGACCAGCATGGCGCCGAACAGCACCGACACCAGGCCGGACAGGCCGAGCAGCCATTCGTTGCGGATCTCCTTGCGGAACCGGACCGCCGCGATCAGCTGGAACACGCCCGACACCAGCGCCCACAGCGCAATGATGTAGAGCAGGACCAGCGCCGTCAGGCCCGGCCACAGGAACGTGACGATGCCGGCCGCCACGCCCAGCAGGCCCACCACGATGAGCGCCCACAGCGGCTTGCCGTTGTCCCGGATGCGCACGCCGGCCACCAGCGCCAGCACGCCGTCGGCCAGCGCGAAGGCGCCCCACACCAGCACCAGGGCCGACAGCGTGATGGCGGGCATGAACATGGCCATGAGGCCGAACAGGATGGCGACGACTCCGCGCAGCGCCACCCATCCCCAATGACGACCGATGTGATCTGCGACTTGCCGTTCGAGCATGACGACCTCCGGGGGTTTGCCAAGGGTGGCCTATCTTATCGCCGCAGCCCTCCGGGCGCCACGCGGCGGCGAAACCGATTGAAATCCTCTTGCGGTCGCGCGCGTGGCACTTATAAGAGTCATTCTCATTAAGTGTTAGAATCCGCGGGCTTTCATCCGAAACCCCATGGACAGCCCAACCACTCCCCGCCGCCGCGCCTACTGGCTCAAGACCCTGCACCAATGGCACTGGATCAGCTCGGCGCTGTGTCTGCTCGGAATGCTGCTGTTCGCCATCACCGGCCTCACGCTGAACAACGCCTCGCACATCGAGGCCAAGCCGGTCGTCACCAGCCGCCAGGTCCAGCTTCCTCCCGCCGAACTGGCGCAACTGTCCCCTCCCCCCGCCCTGGACCGCAACAAGGCGCCGCTGCCGGCCGCCGTGGCGCGCTGGCTGGACGACACGCTCGACGCCGGCGCGGCGGGCCGCCAGGCCGAGTGGTCCGCCGATGAAATCTATCTGTCGCTGCCGCGCGCCGGCGGCGACGCCTGGCTGTCCATCGACCTGGCCAGCGGCGAGGTCGAGTACGAACGCACCGACCGCGGCTGGATCTCCTACCTGAACGATTTGCACAAGGGCCGCAACACCGGCCTGGCCTGGAGCTGGTTCCTCGACATCTTCGCCGTGGCCTGTCTGGTGTTTTCGCTGACCGGGCTGGTGCTGCTGAAGATGCACGCCGGCAACCGCAGCGCGACCTGGCCGATGGTGGGGCTGGGCGTGGTGATCCCGGTCGTGCTGGCCCTGCTATTCATCCATTGATCCGCCCCTGGAGACTTCCATGCGCAAGCTGTTGCTGTCGGCCCTGCTGGCCGGCCTGATCGCCCGAACGGCCCAAGCGGCCGACATCGGCCTGTCCATCGAGGTGCCGCGCCTCGACGTCGCCGAGTACCACCGCCCCTACGTGGCGATCTGGATCGAGAATCCCGACCAGAGCGTGGCCACCGACCTGGCCGTCTGGTACGACGTGGCCAAGAAGAACAACGAAGGCACCGAATGGCTCAAGGACATGCGCCAGTGGTGGCGCCGCAGCGGCCGCAACCAGCAGTTTCCGGTGGACGGCGTGAGCGGCGCGACCAAGCCCGTCGGCAAGCACGCGCTCAGCTTCGACGCCGCCAGCAAGCCGCTGGCGCAGCTCAAGCCCGGCCAGTACGCCGTGGTGGTCGAGGCGGCGCGCGAAGTCGGCGGCCGCGAGCTGCTGCGCATCCCCTTCCAATGGCCGCCGCAGAAGGCCGAGCAGCTGACCGCCCGCGGCGAACACGAACTGGGCGCCGTCGCGCTCGACCTGAAACCCTGATTAGGAACGCAACGATGAAATCCACCGCCAAACTGGCCGCCGCCCTGGCCCTGTGCCTGCCCTTCGCCGCCCAGGCCCATGACGTCTGGATGGTGCCGTCCTCGACGGTGCTGTCGGGCACCGACAGCTGGGTCACGGTCGACGCCGCCGTCGGCAACGACAAGTTCTATTTCAACCACGCGCCGCTGCGCCTGGACGGCCTGGCCGTGACCGCGCCCGACGGCAAGCCGGCCGAGGCCGAGAACCTCAACCGCGGCAAGCTGCGCAGCACCTTCGACCTGCAGCTCAAGCAAAGCGGCACCTACCGCGTGGCCGTGGTCAACGACGGCGTGTTCGCGCGCTGGAAGGAAGACGGCAAGAACAAGCGCTACTTCGGCAAGCCGGAAGGCCTGGCGCAGGCGGTGCCGGCCAAGGCCGACGGCCTGGAGATCTCCCAGAGCGTGGGCCGCGTCGAAACCTTCGTCACCGCCGGCAAGCCGTCGGCCGTCAAGCCGGTCGGCCGCGGCCTGGAACTGGCGCCCGTGACGCACCCGAACGACCTGTTCACCGACGAGCCCGCCACCTTCCAGATGCTGCTCGACGGCAAGCCCGCGGCGGAACTGCAAGTCAATGTCGTGCCCGGCGGCAGCCGCTATCGCGACAAGGTCGGCGAGATCGAGCTCAAGACCGACAAGGACGGTAAGTTCACGGTGAAGTGGCCGCAGCCCGGCCTGTACTGGATCGAAGCCGGCATGGAAGACGCCAAGGTCACCGTGGAGCAGGCCAAGAAGCGCCGCCTGTCCTACGCCGGCACGGTCGAAGTGCTGCAACCCTGACGGTCAGCCGGCGCATGGCCTCTTCTTCCTACGCCCCGCGCGGCGCGCCGGCCGCGGCCGTAAGCGTCGCCTACGGCGCCATGCCGGCGCGCCCGGCGGCGCTGGCCGGCGCCACCATGGGCACGACCTGGTCGGCGCGCATGGCGCTGCCGGCCGGGCGCACCGAAGCGGCCGCGCGCCAGGCCATCCAGGGCGCGCTGGACGACGTGGTGGCCCAGATGAGCACCTGGGAAGCCGACACCGACATCACGCGCTACAACCGGGCGCAGCCGGGCTGGCAGGCGCTGCCGGCCGGGTTCTTTCATGTGCTGAGCCACGCGCTGGCGCTGGCCGAGGACAGCGGCGGCGCCTACGATCCCACCGTCGGGCCGCTGGTCAACGCCTGGGGCTTCGGGCCGCACCAGCGCGCCTTCGAGCCGCCCTCGCCCGGCGCCATCGAGGCCGCGCGCGCCCGCTGCGGCTGGCGCCGCGTGCAGCTCGACGCCGAACGCCGCGCGGCGCTGCAGCCGGGCGGCGCCTACCTGGACCTGTCCTCCATCGCCAAGGGCTACGGCGTGGACCGCGCCGCGCTCGCGCTCGACGCCCTGGGCGTCACCCAATACCTGGTCGAAGTCGGCGGCGAACTGCGCGCCCGGGGCGCGCGGCCCGACGGCCAGCCCTGGCGCGTCGCCATCGAAGTGCCCGACGCCAGCGACGGCCATGCGCTGGCGCTGCCGCTCACGGACCGCAGCATCGCCACCTCGGGCGACTACCGCCGCCACGCCGGCAGCGGCGACCAGCGCTACGCCCACACCATCGATCCGCGCAGCGGCCAGCCGGTGCGCAACAATCTGGCCTCGGTCACGGTGCTGCATGCCGGCTGCATGCAGGCCGACGCCTACGCCACGGCGCTGACCGTGCTGGGCGAGGCCGACGGCCTGGCCTACGCCCGCCGCCACGACCTGGCGGCCCTGTTCATCCTGCGCGCGCGCGACGCCTGGCGCGTCGTGGCCACCCCCGCGTTCCAGGCGCTGGCCGGTCTGCGTTGACGCCATGGCAGCAACCCGGTTGATCGCGGCGGCATGCGTGGTGGGGGCCTGGCTGCTCTTGTGCGCCTGGGCCTGGCGCCGCGCCCGCCTCCACCGCGTGCAGCAGGCGCTGGCCCGGCAGGCCCTGGACGCGCCGGTCCCCGACGACACCTTGCTGGTCGCCTACGCGACGCAGACCGGCTACGCCGAGATCCTGGCCGAACAGACCGCGCAATCGCTGCGCGCCGGCGGCCTGGCGGTGCGCGTGGCCGCGCTGGAACAGCTGGACGGCAGGCGCCTGGCCGAATATCGCCGCATGCTGTTCGTGGCCAGCACCTATGGCGAAGGCGATCCGCCCGACGCCGCCGCGGCCTTCGCCCAGCGCATGCAGCAGGCCGCGCCGGCGCTGGCCGGCTCGCAGTACGCGGTGCTGGCGCTGGGCGACAGCGAGTACGCGCACTTCTGCGGCTTCGGCCATCGCCTGGACGAGTGGCTGCACGCGCAGGGCGCGACGCCGCTGTTCGACCTGGTCGAAGTCGACAACGGCGATCCGGCCGCCCTGCGGCACTGGCAGCACCACCTGGGCCTGCTGGCCGGCCGCAGCGACCTGCCCGACTGGCAGGCGCCGGTCTACGAATCCTGGCGCCTGGCCGAGCGCCGCCACCTCAATCCAGGCAGCCAGGGCGGCCCCTGCTATCTGCTGACGCTGACCCCGCCGCCCGGCGTCGCGCCCGGCTGGCAGGCGGGCGACATCGCCGAGATCGGCCCGCGCCGCGAAACCGGCGGCCCGCTGCTGGCGCACCGCGAATACTCGATCGCCTCGCTGCCCGAGGACGGCTCGATCCAACTGCTGGTGCGCCAGATGCGCGGCGCCGACGGCGCGCTGGGCCTGGGCAGCGGCTGGCTGACCCACATCGCCCAGCCGGGCGATGCCATCGATCTGCGCGTGCGCGCCAACCGCAATTTCCATGCGCCGGCCGACGACCGCCCGCTGCTGCTGGTGGGCAACGGCACCGGCCTGGCCGGGCTGCGCGCGCTGATCAAGGCGCGCCGCGCCGCGGGCCGGCGGCGCAACTGGCTGGTGTTCGGAGAGCGCAACGCCGCGCACGACTGGTTCTGCCGCGTAGAGATCGACGCCTGGCGCGGAGACGGCACGCTGGAGCGCGTGGACGCGGTGTTCTCGCGCGACCAGCCGCAGCGCCGCTACGTGCAGCACCTGCTGCGCGAACAGGCCGACGCGGTGCGCGCCTGGATCGATGCCGGCGCGGCGGTCTACGTCTGCGGCAGCCTGCAGGGCATGGCCGGCGGCGTGGACGCCGCCTTGCAGGACATCCTGGGCGCGGCGCGCCTGCAGGCCATGCAGCACGACGGCCGCTACCGCCGCGACGTGTACTGAACGGCCGGGCTTACTGCAGCTTGATCTGCGCGCGCTCGATCACCGTCTTCCAGCGGTCGCGCTCGGTGCGGATCTGCGCGCCGAACTCGGCCGGCGTGTTGCCCAGCGGGAACGCGCCGGTCTCTTCCATCTTGGCCGCCGTCGCCGGATCGCGCACCGCCTGGGCGAAGGCCTGCGCCAGCTTGTCGCGCACCTCGTCGGGCATGCCGGCCGGCCCCACCACGCCGTACCAGGCGGTCACGTCGTAGTCCTTGTAGCCCTGCTCCGCGAAAGTCGGCACGTCCGGCAGGCGCGGATTGCGCTGCGTGCCCGTGATGGCCAGCGCGCGCAGGTGGTTGCTCTTCAGGTACGGCAGCGAGGACGGGAAATTGTCGAAGATCACCGGCACCACGCCGCCCACGGTGTCGGTCAGCGCCGGCGCCGAGCCGCGGTACGAGATGCTGTTCATCTTGCCGCCGATGAGCTGCAGGAACCAGATCATGCCCAGGTCGTTGACCCCGCCGGCGCCCGCGTTGGCGTAGCCGTCCTTGCCGGGATTGGCGCGCACGTGCGCCACGAAGTCGGCCAGCGTGCGGGCCGGATATTCCGGGTTCACGCTGAGGATGTTGGGGCTGGTGACCAGGTTGCTGATGGGCGTGAAATCCTTGACCGGGTCGTAGGCCAGCTTGGGAAACAGGTGCGGCGCGGTGCCGTGCGTGCTGACGGTGGCCAGCCCCACGGTGTAGCCGTCGGGTTTGGCGCGCGCCGTGGCGGTCATGCCTATGGTGCCGGAGGCGCCCGTGCGGTTCTCGACCACGACCTGCTGGCCGAGGATCTCGCCCGCCTTGGCCGCCGCCAGCCGGCCGACGATATCGGTGGGCCCGCCCGCCGGGAACGGCACGATCAGGGTGATGGGACGGTCGGGAAAGGCCGCCTGGGCGGCGGGCAGCACGGCGGCCAGCGCCAGGGCGATGCAGGTCTTGCGCAACATGATGCTTGTCTCCTGTGAAGGATGGTGGATGTCGTTATCGGTGGGAATCGGCCGCGGGCTGCGCCATCGCCTCGCGCCGCAGGATGCGGCCGGGGCGCGGCTGCCCGGCCAGCGGCGGATGGACCTGGCGGCCGTTGACCAGCACCTGCTCGACGCCGGCCGAGGCCAGCGTCGGCGCCTCCCAGGTGGCGCGGTCCTCGACGGTGTCGGCGTCGAACACCACGATGTCGGCCCAGGCGCCCTCCGTGAGCTGGCCGCGCCCGGCCAGGCCGAACACGCGCGCCGGCAGGGCGGTCATCTTGGCGACCGCCTCCTCCAGCGTCAGCAGCCGGGCCTCGCGCACGTAGCGGCCCAGCACCCGCGTGAAGCTGCCCCACAGGCGCGGGTGCGGATGCGCGTCGTTGGGCAGGCCGTCGGAGCCGACCATGCAGCGCTCGTGCCGGAAAATGCGCTGCACCTCGGCTTCGTCCATGGCGAAGTAGATCGCGCCCGCCGGGCACAGGCGGCGCGCCGCCGTGGTCTTGTCGCAGCCCCATTGCGCCGCGATGTCGCTCAGGTAGCGCCCGCCGCATTCGGGATGCGGGGTCGACCAGGTGATGCGGATGTCGTCGATGAGGTCGGCGCGCTCCGGAATCAGGATGGTGGAGCTGCCCGGATACGGGTAGATGTCCAGCGCCACGTCCACGCCCTCGGCGCGCGCGCGGTCGATATTGGCCAGCGTCGCGCGGCTCTTGCCCCAGTTGCGCGGCAGCATGCACTTGTGGTGCGAGAGCACGGTGGCGCAGCCGGTGCTGCGGCCCACTGACAGCACCTCTTCGACCGCGGCCTCGACCTCGTCGCCCTCGTTGCGGATATGGCTGGTGTGCATGGCGCCGCGCGCGGCCGCCACCCGGGCCAGCCCTTCCAGCTCCGGCGGCTGCGCGGCGCCGCCCGGCTGGTACGCCAGCCCGGTGCTGAACCCCACCGCGCCCGCTTCCAGGGCGGCCGCCAGCATGCGCTCCATGGCCTGCTGTTCCTCGGCCGTCGGCTGGGCCGCCGGGTCGCGCATGGCGGCCAGGCGCAGGTTGGCGTGCCCCACCAGGGCCGCCACGTTGATCATGGGCTGCTGCGCGCGCAGTTCGCCGAAATAGGCGTCCATGTCGGCGAACAGCGGCGTCTCGCCCAGCAGCGCCAGCGCCGCCGCGGTATTGCCGGGCAGCGGCGCGGGCGCGCCGCTGACGCCGCAATTGCCCACCACCACCGTGGTGATGCCCTGGCTGGTCTTCCATTCCAGGCCGGGCCGCTCCACGAACATCAGGTCGTCATGGCCGTGCACGTCGATGAATCCGGGCGCCACGATCTTGCCGCGGGCGTCCACGCGCCGCGCCGCGGCGGCCTGGGCCAGGTCTCCGATCGCGGCGATGCGGTCGCCCGACACGCCCACGTCGGCCCGGCGCCGCGGGCCGCCCAGCCCGTCGATGACCCAGCCGCCTTCGATGATGAGGTCCAGAGTGTGCTGCCGCATTGCTATCCTGCCGGGAGGTGAAAAGGTCTAGTATCGGCGCACGGATCAATCTGGGAAAATTGTTTTTATTGATCCATCTATCGTGATTTGAAATGAATCGCCTGCCCAAGCACGTCACGCTCAAGCACCTGACCGCCTTCGTCGCGGTGGCGCAGGAATCCAGCTTCACGCATGCCGCCAAGCGCCTGTTCCAGACCCAGTCCTCGGTCACCGGCCTGGTGCAGCAGCTGGAGGAAGCGCTCGCCACGCAGCTGTTCGCGCGCACCAGCCGGCGCGTGCTGCTCACGGCGGCGGGCGAGGCCTTCCTGCCCGGCGTGATGCGGCTGCTGGCGGATTTCGACGGGGTGATCGAGGACGTGGTGCGCTTCGGCGCGCTGGAGCGCGGACGCGTGGGCGTGGCGGCCGCGCCGTCGGCCATTACCCAGATCATCGCGCCGGCGTCCGCCGCGTTCTGCGCCCGGCATCCCGGCGTGCGCCTGTACCTGAGCGACGACAACTCCGGCCGCATCCAGCGCAAGGTCGCGGCGCGCGAAGTCGATTTCGGCCTGACCAGCCGCTGGGCCGACGCGCCCGGGCTGCATTTCGACGCCGTGCTGGAAGACCGTTTCGGCGTGCTGTACCGCGAGGACGACCCGGCGCTGCGCCCCGGCCGCGGCGGCACGATGCGCTGGTCCGACCTGGCGCCGCGCAAGCTGGTGGGCGTGGTCGACGAGACCGGCATCATGGCCTTGCTGCGCGCCCGCGCCGACCTGCCGATCGAAGCGGCCGCGCCGTTCTACGAGGCGTCCAGCACCACTTCGCAGGCCGCGCTGGTCAAGGCCGGGCTGGGCGTGGCGCTATTGCCCGCGCTGGCCGCCCAGCGCGTGCTGGAGCCGGGGCTGGCCTACGCGCTGCTGGCGCGGCCCACGGTGATGCGCACGGTCTGCATCATCCGGCCCAAGGAATATCCGCTGAGCCCGGCCGCCGAGGGATTGATCGGGGCGATCCGGGATTATCTGCGCACGGCGGAGCTGCCGGCGGGGTGCAGGCGGGTGGGGTGACCGCCCGCACTCCTTACTTGGCCGCGCGCAGCTTCTCGTCCAGGGCCGCCAGGCCCGCGGCGAACACGCCCTGGCCCACGGCCTTGGCCACGTCGCTCAGTTCCGCGCCTTCGACGCGAAAATCGGCCCACCACTGCACCAGCGTCTGGCCGCCTTCGGTGACGGGATGCAGCGACACGCCGGCGACGTAGTCGCGCATGGGCAGGTCGGTCTCGATGATGGAATAGCGCAGCGCCGTGCCGGGATCGTCCAGCATCAGCAATTGCTCGCGCACGAAACCCGAGGGCTTGAGCGTCAGGTACCGCACGCTGCCCACGGCGTCGTGGCGGCCGCCCTCTTCCAGGCGGCTTTCGGCGATGCCGGGATGCCAGGCGGCCAGGCCGTTGAAGTCGCGGAAGCTGGCCCAGACCTTCTGAAGCGGCGCATGGATGATGGCGCTGACGTGCACGGTGTGCGGCATACGGACTCCTGCGGGCGCGCGGCCCTGTGTGGTGACGGGATCAGAAAGTCAGGTTCTTGAACTCGCGCGTGGCGGCGGTCAGGGCCTGTTCGGTGGGCAGGCGCTCCATGGAACTGGCGCCGTAGAAGCCGTGGCAGTGCTTGCAGGCGCGCAGCACGTGCAGGGCGTCGGCGGGCGTGGCGATGGGGCCGCCATGGCACAGCACGATGACGTCCGGGCGCACGGCCAGCGCGGCGGCGGCGATGCGGTCGATGGCCGCCACGCAGTCGTCCAGCGTCAGGGCCGTTTCCGCGCCGATCGAGCCGCCGGTGGTCAGGCCCATGTGGGCCACGATGATGTCGGCCCCCGCGCGCGTCATCGCCACGGCGTCGTCTTCATTGAACACATAGGGCGTGGTCAGCATGCCCTTCTTGTGCGCCAGGCGGATCATGTCCACTTCCAGCGCGTAGCCCATGCCGGTCTCTTCCAGGTTGGCGCGGAAATTGCCGTCGATCAGGCCCACGGTGGGAAAATTCTGCACGCCGGCGAAGCCCTGGCGCTTGAGGTCGTCGAGGAACACGTCGAAATCGCAGAACGGATCGGTGCCGTTCACGCCGGCCAGCACCGGCGTCTTTTTGACCACCGGCAGGACTTCGCGCCCCATCTCCACCACGATCTCGTTGGCGTTGCCGTAGGCCAGCAGGCCGGCCAGCGAGCCGCGGCCCGCCATGCGGTAGCGGCCCGAGTTGTAGATCACGATCAGGTCGATGCCGCCCGCTTCCTCGCACTTGGCCGACAGGCCGGTGCCCGCGCCGCCGCCCACGATGGGCGTGCGCGCGCGCACCATGGCGCGGAACTTGTCCAGTAGCTCGTTGCGGTCAAAACGCGGCATGGCGGCAATCCTCAGTGTGTAGCGATTTCAAGATAGTGTTCGACCGCCGTCTTGGCGAACAGCGGGTCGTTGATGTGGCAAGGCACGCGCACCAGCCGGCGCTGCCCGGTCTGCTTGAGATTGGCCTCCAGCGCCCCGAACAGCGCGGCGTCGGCCTGCGGGTCCCAGAACGCCTGCCCCGGCGCGTCCAGCGCGGACACCCCGCCCTCCGGGATCAGGAAGCGCACCGGCCCCTGGCACTGGTTCAGTCTGGCCGCGATCCACTCGCCCTGGCGCTCGTTTTCCTCGACGGTGGTGCGCATCAGCGTCACCTGCGGGTTGTGGGGATAGAACTTGCGTCCCCGGTAGCGTTCCGGAACCGTCTCCATCGCGCCGAAGTTCACCATGTCGAGCGCGCCGCAGGAACCCACGTAGGGCGCGCCCGTGCGGGCCACGGCGCCGAAGCGGTCCTCGGTGCAGGCCAGCACGCCGCCGAACAGCAGGTCGCAGACTTCGGTGGTGGTCAGGTCCAGCACGCCGGCCAGCAGGTGGCTGTCGAGCAGCTTTTCCATCGACTGCCCGCCGGTGCCGGTGGCATGGAACACCAGGCAGTCGTAGCGCGATTCCAGCAGCGGCACCACCTGCTGCACGCAGGGCGTGGTCACGCCGAACATCGTGATGCCCAGCGCGGGCCGGCCGTCGTCCGGCGCGGCGCTGGCCGCCTGCCGGAACGCGCCGCCGATGGCGCCTGCGGCATTGCCCAGCACCCGCCGCGAAATGCGGTTCAGCCCCGCGACGTCGGTCACCGAGTACATCATGGCGATGTCCGACGGCCCCACATAGGGCGCCACATTGCCCGACGCCATGGTCGAGACCATCAGCTTGGGGGTGCCGATGGGCAGCGCGCGCATGGCCGGCGTGATCAGCGCGGTGCCGCCCGATCCGCCCAGCCCCAGCATGGCGCCGATATCGGCGCGCCCGGCGGCGTAGCGTTCGAAGGCCTGCGCCATGGCGGCGATGGCGGTGCCGCGGTCGCCGGTGAACACCGCCGCCGTCCCCTGCGGGTGGCTGGCGGCGACCTCCCGGGCCTGCACCTGGGCGGCGCTGGCCGCGCCCGAGGTGGACACGTCCACCGACACCACGTCCAGCCCCTGCCCCTTGAGCAGCGCCACCACGTAGTCGGCTTCCTGGCCCTTGGTGTCGTAAGTGGCGGCCACGTAGACCCGCCGGTTCGAATGCGTCATGACTCCTCCGCGGGCGGCTACACTCGGTGCGCGCCTCGATATGTGGGGCCGCGAGGCCTGTAGAATCTAGAAATGAGACGAAAGAATCATACTGAGACACCTGTCTTACGTCAAACCCGATCCCCCGCCCGCAAAGCGCCCGCCGGGGCCGCCGCGGCCCGCCTGATCGCCCCCGCCAGCCCCCAGGCCGCGGCCAGCGGCGAGCCTCCGCACGGCCCGCGCGCGCGCATGCGCAAAACCCTGCTGGACACGGCCCAGCGCCTGATGGCGCAGGGCATCACGCCTTCGGTGGCCGAACTGGCCGGGCACGCCCAGGTCTCGCGCGCCACCGCCTACCGCTATTTCCCCAGCCAGAGCGCGCTGATCGCCGCGGTGGTGGACGAAAGCCTGGGACCCATCCTGGCCTGGGACTCGGCCGCGCCCGACGCGTCCACGCGCGTGGACGAGCTGCTGCGCTTCGCCTATCCGCGGCTGGAATCGCACGAGGCGCCGCTGCGCGCCGCCATCATGGTGTCCCTGCAGCAGCACGCCGAGGCCAGCGCCGGACGCGCCGGCGCGGAACCCCGGCTGGTGCGCGGCCACCGCGTCGACATCCTGAAGCGCGCCATCGCGCCGCTGGCCGGCCGGCTCACGCCGGCGCAGCAGGACCGCGTGGCCCAGGCGCTGTCGCTGGTGTACGGCACCGAGGTGTTCCTGGTGCTGAAGGACATCTGGAAACTGGAGCTGCCCGAGGTCACCGAAGTCGCGCGCTGGACGGCCCGCGCCATCATCGAGCAGGCGCTGGCCGAAGCGGATGGGCGCGGGAAGTAGCCCGGCTACGCGCGCGACTTGCGGTGGCTGCGGAACAGCAGGTGCGTGGAAGCCAGATGGAAGCGCACCGCGATCTGGGCGCACTCCGCGTCGCGCGCGCGCAGCGCGGCGATGATCTGGCGGTGATGCTCCACGCTGCGCAGCATGTCGTCCCTGGTGTAGAAGTAGAACGAGCCGATGATGATCGGCATATCGAGCAGGCTTTCCACCATGGAACGCACCCGGGCCGATTGCGCGGCGTTCAGCAGCGCGTGATGGAACTGGTTGTTGTAGTGCTGCACGCGCGCCACGCTGTCGGGGTCGTTGGAATTGACCGCGTCCAGCATGCACTGGTTGATGCGCTCCAGTTCGAGGATCTGTTCAGGGGTCGCGCGTTCGGCCGCCGCCTTGGCCGAATACGGTTCCAGCAGCATGCGTAGTTCGAACGCTTCGTCGATGTCGCGGTCCTGCCAGCCCAGCACCACCGCGCCGCGCCGGCCTTCGTGCTTGACCAGGCCGTCGGCCACCAGGCGCTCGATGGCGCTGCGCACCGGCGTGCGGCTGACGGAAAGCTCGGCCGCGATATGCTCTTCGCGCAGCCGCTCGCCCGGCATGAAAGCGCCCGCCATCAAGCGGCGGCGCAGCTCTCCATAGACGTAATCGCGGGCGCTGGACATGGTGGCGCGAGGCTCCGGAACAAGGTAGTCGAACTATACCGGAAGGCCATGCGGGGCATGGCGCTGCGCCAGCCGCTCCAGGAACCTGGGCCAGACCTCCGGATTCAACAGCCGCGCCGGGCGGCGGCCCGCCAGCATCGCGGCGATCTGGGCCGCGGACCCTTGCGCCACCTTGCGCCGGCCTTCGTGCGTCACGCCGCCCGTGTGATAGGTCGCCACCACGTCGGGACGCAGCAGCAGCGGGTGGTCCGGCGGCGGCGGCTCCTGGCTCCAGACGTCCAGGCCGGCGCCCGCCAGCCGTCCGTCCCGCAGCGCCGCCAGCAGCGCGTCTTCGTCGTGGATGCCGCCGCGCGCGGTGGAAATGAAAAGCGCGCCTGGCTTCATCCGCCCGAACTGCTCGGCCCCGAACATGCCGCGCGTCTCGCCGTTCAACGGACAGTGCAGGCTGACGACGTCGGCCGCGTCGAGCAGCGCCGCCAGGTCCGCCGGTTCGGCGCCGCGGCGTCGGATTTCCCCGGCCGGCAGCAGCGGATCGCAGGCGAGGACGCGCATGCCGAAACCGGCGGCGGCGCGCGCCACTCTGGCGCCGATTTCGCCGATGCCCACCAGGCCCAGCACCCGGCCTTCGATTTCATGCCCCATCAGCGCCTCGCGCGTGGCGGCGGTTCCCGCCAGCAGCGCGGCCTGGGAGGCGCGCAGGCGCTTGACCAGCGCCAGCAGCAAGGCGTAGGTCATTTCCGCCACCGAGGCCGCATTCGCGCCGGCCTGGTTGACCACGGCCACGCCGGCCCGCGTGCAGGCCGCCACGTCCACCGTGTCGTAGCCGGCGCCGCCGGAGGACACGCACAGCAACCGCGGGCATGCGGCCAGCAGGCTTTCCGACACCTGCCAGCGCGCGGGCACCTCGTCCTTGGCCGCGCTGACGTGGTAGGCGTGCGCGCCGGCCAAGCCGGCCGCCGTGACGGCGTCGCCATGCGCGGGCAGCACCTGCAGGGCGAGGCCCGGCTCGCGCCCGATGTCCGCGTCGAACGCCGGGTCGATCCACAGATCCAGCCGGGCCACGCGCATCGTGTCCTTCGGCCGCGGCGCTGCGCTCATGCCTGCCGCTCCGTGCAGCCCAGGGCTTTGAGCCTGGCGTCGATCCACGAGGTATCCAGCCTGCCGGCGGCGATGTCCGCCAGCATCTTGGTTTCCACTTCGTGCTTGGACGAGGCCGCCTGATAAAGCGCCTCGGTCTGCTCGTACGGGATCGACAGCAGGCCGTCGTCGTCTCCGACGATCAGGTCGCCCGGCGCGATCGTCATGCCGTCCAGCGCGATGACGCCATTGATCTCGCCCGGCCCGTCCTTGTAGGGTCCGCGGTGCGTCACGCCGGCCGCGTAGACCGGGAACGAGCCGCGCCGTATCGCGCCGCAGTCGCGGATGGCGCCGTTGATCACGATGCCGGCGAGGCCGCGCGCCTGCGCATAGCTGGTCATGATTTCGCCGATGATCGCGTTGGTCAGGTCGCCGCCCGCGTCCACCACGATCACGTCGCCGGGCTGGGCCAGCTCCAGCGCCTTGTGCACCAGCAGATTGTCGCCGGGCCGGGTGCGCACGGTCAGGGCCGGGCCGGCCATCGGACGGCCGTCGTGCATGGGCCGCAGGCGCGCGCCGCCCGCCGCCATGCGCGACATGCAATCGCTGATGTTGGCCACCGGAATGCCGCTGAACTTCTCCACGGTCTGCCTGCTCACCGCGCGCTTGCGGGCATGGATCTCAAAACCGATCATCTTTGCTCCTGTCTGGAAAATTGCGATGGCTCGCGGTCACTGCTTGGGAATGCCGGCGTCCTGCACGACCTTGCCGAAGATCTCGTGGTCGGCGCGGTGCTGGCGCGCCAGGTCGTCGGGCGTGCCCTTGAGGATGCTGTAGCCGGCGTCTTCCAGCTTCTTCACCAGTTCGGGGTTGGACTGCACGGCCTGCAGGGCCTGGTTCAGCGTGGCGACCACGTCGTCCGGCGTCTTGGCCGGCGCCATCAGGCCCCACCAGATCGACTGGTCCAGGCCCTTGAATCCGTTCTCCGCGAACGTCGGCACGTCGGGCAAGGCCGGCGCGCGGTCCTTGGCGACCACGGCCAGCGCGCGCACCTTGCCGCCGCGGATCTGCGGAAGCAGCGAAGCCACCGAGCCCACGTACATGTCGATCCGGCCGCTGGCCAGGTCCGGGAACGCCTGGCCCCAGCCGCGGTACGGCACGTGCATCAATTCGATGTTCGCGGCCTTGCGCCACAGATAGCCGGTCAGGTCGCCGGTGCCGCCGATGCCGGGAATGCCCAGCGAAACCTGGCCGGGACGGGCCTGCGCCGCCTTGACCACGTCGGCCACCGTCTTGAACGGCGAGTCGGGCAGCACCACGAACACGCTGGGCGAAGTCGCCACTGGCCCGACCGGCCTGAAATCCTTGAAGGTGTCGTAGCTGAGCTTGTTGTAGAGCCAGGGGTTCAGCACGATGTTGTCGGTCTGGGCCATCACCAGCGTGTGGCCGTCGGGGCGGGCACGGGCGGTGGCGTCCAGCGCCAGGTTGCCGCCGGCGCCGGGCTTGTTCTCCACCACCATGTTCCAGCCGCGGTCCTGGCCGATTGCGCTGGCCATCATGCGCGTCAGCGTGTCGGTGCCGCCGCCGGGCGGAAACGGGGAGATCAGGGTAATGGGCGCCGCGCCCATGTCGGCGGCGTTCACAGCGGCGCAGCCCAGCACGAGCGTGGCGGCCAACAGGTTCTTCAAGCGTTTCATCGTCTTCCTCACACGGTTTGATTTTTTTTGACTGGCAGTTCCACGCGGCGCGCTCAGCGCCGCTGCGCCAACGGCGCCAGCCAGGCCAGGCGCGCGTCCACCGAATCCGGCACGTCGAAATCGCCCTGGGCCCGGGCCGCGTCTATGCCGCGGCTGGTGCGCGCGAACAGCCGCTCCACGCCGTCGAGCACCAGCGGTTCCAGCCCGGCCTCGACCAGTTGCTCGCGCGCCTCGCGGACTTCGGCATGCCGGCGGCCGGCGTGCAGCACGTGCGAACGGATGAAGGAATCCATGAAGGCGGTCAGCGGCGTGCGGTCGATGTCCGCCAGCACTTCGTAGAGCGAGGCGCGCAGCCCCATGGATTCGGCCGCCACCAGGCATTCCACCGCCAGGCTTTCCATGCCCTTGGTCATGATGCTGCGCAGCAGCTTCAGCCGCACGGCGTCGCCCGCCGCGCCGGCGATGGCGCGCGCCGGCGCCCCGCCGCTCTCGGCCAGGCGCAGCACGGCGTCGGCGCCCGTGCCGGCGCACAGCAAGGGCGTGCGCTCGGCCAGCAAGGCGATGGCGCCCATGATCGCCACGTCGGTGAAATCGATGCCCTGCGCGGCGGCGGCCGCCGCGGCGGCCTGCATGTCGGCCGCGCCGGCCGTGGTGAAGTCGGCGTAGACGGCGTCGGCGCGCATGTGGGGGAAGCTCTGCTGCGCCACCTCGCGCGCGGCGTGGCCGTACACGGCCGACACCACGATGTCGGCCTCGCGCAGCCAGGGTCCGGGCGCCGCGTGCAGTCCGGCGCCATAGCGGCGCGCGCGCGCGGTCATTTCCTCGTCCTGGCGCAGATCGCAGATGCCGGCCATTCGATGGCCGGCATCGGTCCACGCCTGCGCGTAGCAGGACCCCACTTCACCGCAACCCAGCAAGGCGATTTTCATTTCTATAAATACATAAAAAATACAATGATGCGTTTATAGAACGAAAATACGCAGAAACTTATCAGTAATAACCCGTAGGTTTAATACATTAAAAAAACAATATTGCCTCAAGCGCGGCGAGTCATGCCGGCCGAGATGGCGCGGGCCGTGCGGCACAGCGGCTCCAGGCACTGCTCGACCATCTGGTCGGCGGTGCGCACGCCCTGTATCCACACGATGTTCACGCAACCGTAGAGCCGCCCCGGCGCGGCCATGATGGGAACGGCGATGGCCTCCAGCCTGTCGTTCTGGTCCCTGCGCGGCTTGTCGTAGTCGCCGCCGAAGCGCTGCTCGCGCAGCCCGTAGCCCTGGCGGCGAGTCTGCTCCAGCATCCTGTCCACGGCGGCGCTATCGTGCGCCAGCGCGTCGCCCTCGCGGCGGCTGCGGCGCAGCGCCGCCAGGATCGACTCGCGCTCCTTGTCGGCGCAGAACGCCAGATAGGCGCGGCCCACGGCGGAGCGCAGCATGTTGATCTGGAAGCCGATGTTGTCCCTGCGTATCGTGAAGTACGACTGGCTGCGGTTGGTCTCGCGCACGATCATCGCGCTGCCGCGGCGCACCGTCAGGTCCGACGGCCACAGCACCTTGGCCTGCAGGCGGTCCAGTTCGGGCGCCGCGCACTGGCCCAGCAGGTCCAGCACGCGCGCGCGCCGGCTGGGTTCGTTGAGCGAGCTGGCCGGACAGAAATAGTCGTCGGCGATCCGCCGCCAGATCAGGCCGCGCAATTGCAGCGTCGCCAGGATGCGCAGCAGCGTGGCCTTGGCGTAGCCGGTGCGCATGTGCAATTCCTGCAGGCTCGCGCCCTGCGAGGCGCGCACCTCGTCCAGCACGATCAGGCCGCGCTCCAGCGCGTCTATCGTCTTCACCTTCGGGGCCCAGCGGGTCATTGCGTCTCCCTTTTTCCGCGCATCCGCGGATTTCACTCGGTGAAACTCTAGCAAAACCTGCTTGAGCCGCCCAGCCCGCTCCAAATATCGTGGCGTCTATCGCAGGCCGATGTGGCTGGCGAACCGGGACGAGAGGCTGGAATGGGCGGACAGGCTGTACGCAATGTGCTGTGGATCATGTGCGACCAACTGCGCTGGGACTATCTGTCCTGCTATGGACACCCGCGCCTGCGCACCCCCAACATCGACCGGCTGGCCGCCGAGGGCGTGCGTTTCGACAACGCCTTCGTGCAGGGCCCGGTCTGCGGCCCGTCGCGCATGTCCTACTACACCGGCCGCTACGTCACCAGCCACGGCGCGGTATGGAACTTCGTGCCCATGCCGGTCAGCGAACTGACGCTGGGCGATTACCTGAACCCGCTGGGCGTGCGCGTGGCGGTGGCCGGCAAGACGCACATGGAACCGGACATGGCCGGCCTGCGCCGCCTGGGGATCGACCCCGCCAGCGCCATCGGCACGCTGGCGATGGAAGGCGGATTCGAACCCTACGACCGCGACGACGGCATCTGGCCCGACGGCTTCAGCACCGAGGCGCACCGCTACGGCCAATACCTGCGCCAGCGCGGCTATGACGGCGCCAATCCCTGGCACGATCACGCCAACTCGGCGCTGGGCCAGAACGGCGAGATTCTGTCGGGCTGGAACATGCGCCACGCCGCCCTGCCCGCCCGCGTGCGCGAAGAGGACTCCGAAACGCCCTACATGACGCGGCGCGCGATCGAGTTCATCGAAGAAAGCGGCGACCGGCCCTGGGTGCTGCACCTGTCCTACATCAAACCGCACTGGCCCTACGTCGCGCCGGCGCCCTATCACGCCATGTACTCGAAAGACGACGTGCAGGCCGTCAAGCGCAGCCCCCGCGAACTGGAGCATGCGCACCCCGTGCTGCAGGGCTACCGCCGCACGGAGGTGAGCCAGAGCTTCTCCCGCGACGAAGTGCGCGAGACCGTCATCCCCACCTACATGGGACTCATCAAGCAGGTGGACGACCAATTGGGCGTGCTGTTCGACTACCTGCGGCGCAGCGGGCGCGACCGGGACACCATGATCATTTTCAGCAGCGACCACGGCGACTACCTGGGCGACCACTACATGGGCGAGAAGGAGCTCTTCCACGATTGCGTGGCCAAGGTGCCGCTCATCATCCGCCTGCCGGGCGACGGCGTGCCGCGCGGCGTCGTGGAATCGCGGCTGGTGGAAGCCATCGACCTGGTCCCCACGATCCTGGACGCCTACAAGGCGGACATCCCCGGCCACATTCTGGAAGGACGTTCGCTGCTGCCGCTATTGCAGGGCAATGCCCCGGCCGAGTGGCGCAACGCCGTGTACTCGGAAAACGACTATGCGTTCCGCGACTGCGTGCGCGAACCGCTGAACCGGCCCGCCGACGGCTGCCACGCCTACATGGTGCGCGACCACGACTGGAAGTACGTGCATTTCGAGGGCTTGCGTCCGCAGCTCTTCGACCTGCGCGCCGACCCCGACGAATTCGACGACCTGGGCGCGGACCCCGCTTACGCCGCCGTTCGCGAGCGTTACCAGGCCCTGCTGTTCGAGTGGCTGCGCAACCGCCGGATACACCCCACGGTCAGCGGCGAGACGATGGCGGCATGGACGCGCAAGGAGGAGTCGACAGGCATCCATATCGGCAGGTGGTGACACAGCGCGCCCGTACCAGGGCGCCTGAAAAAAACATACGGAAGGAGACAACATGAAATCGCAGCTACTTGCGCTGGCGGCCTGTATCGCCGCCGGCACAGGACCGTACGCCCATGCGCAGGACGACTGGCCGGCGCGCCCCATCCGCGTGGTGGTGGCGTTTCCGGCGGGCTCGCCCGGCGACACGACCGCGCGCATCGTGGCCGAGGCGGTCGGACAGACGCTCAAGCAGCCCCTCGTCGTGGAAAACCGCCCCGGCGCGGGCGGCAATATCGGCGCGGAAGCGGTGGCCCGGGCGGCCGCCGACGGCTACACCTTTCTGCAGGCGCCCGATACGGTGGTCACCATCAACCCGGCCATCTATCGCAAGCTCAATTTCAAGGCCGAGGACCTGACGCCGGTCGTGGCGCTGGCCAACTTCAACCAGATGCTGGTGTGCGGCCCCTCGTCGGGCCTGCGCACGCTGGCCCAGCTCGACGCCGAGGCCAGAAAGGCGCCCGGCGCGCTCAGCTACGCGTCCGGCGGCCAGGGCGTGCCCGGCCATCTGGCGATGGAGCTGTACCTGTCCGGCGCGGGCCTCAACGTCATGCACGTCCCGTACAAAGGGCCGTCGCCGGCCACCCAGGACGTGCTGGCCGGCCAGGTGCCCTGCGGCTACCTCGCCTCGCCCGTGGTCGCGTCCTACGTGTCCGCCGGCAAGCTGAACGGGCTGGCGGTATCGGGCGACACGCGCTCGGTGCAGGCGCCGGACGTGCCCACCATGCAGCAGGCCGGCGTCGCGGGCTACGACGCCACCTTCCGAGAAATGCTGTTCGCGCCCAAGGGCACGCCGGCGGCCATCGTCAACCGCATGAACGACGCGGTGGCGCAGGCCCTGGCCCGGCCGGACGTCAAGCAGAAGCTGCAGGCCAACGACCTGGACCCGCGTCCGGAATCGCCCGAGCAGACGGCCAGCCGGTTGCGCGACGACACCGCCAAATGGAACGCCGTCATCCAGAAGATTCACCTGCAGGTGAACTGAACCTGAACGATATTGGAGACCCCATGAACACGACCGCAACGCCCACCGTCTTCGGCTCGCTGAAGAACTACCGGAAAGGCTCTATCGAGATCACCACCGGATCGCCCCGCCACTATGTTTTTTCCAACATATTCGAAGTGGCCGACGGCGCCGCGCCCTACGAGAAGATCGTCGTGGGCAAGAACCTGGAGTACGTCATCGAGACCGTGCGGGCCGAAGGCGTGTCGCCCTGGTACGTCTGCAGCCACGACGAGTTCGCCATCCTCATGGACGGCGTGGCGCAGGTCGAATTCCTGGCCCTGGACCAGCCGCCGGCCGCGGGCGAAGGCGCCGTGCTCGCGGGCGAAAACCCCGCCGGCCGGCCGATGGGACACGTGAAGCTGGGCCGCGGACACCAGTGCCTGCTGCCCGCGGGCTGCGCCTACCGCTTCACCGCCGCGCTGCCGGGCGTCCTGCTGCTGCACACCCGCCTGGGCGAACTGTCCGTCGAGAAGTGGGCGGACATCTGCCTGCAGTAGCCCTCCGCCCTCCCCCACGATTCTTTCCATCTGGAGAACCGACATGGCCCAGCTCGCCACCGATACCCCCGCCCCCGCTTTCGCCGCCGACAAGGTCCAGGCCAGCGCCGCCGACGCCGCGACCGGCTACAAGCGCTTCGATCTCGGCGCCTTCACCTTCACCCGCGACGAATACTTCGCCAAGATTCACTGGCCGGCCAACGGCCAGACGCGCACCCACGCCATGCCCGCCGACGCGTTCCTGCGCGCCCTGATGCGGGACGTGGCCTGGGGCTTCTTCTACGGCTGGGTGAACTTCGACCACGTATTCGGCACCCGCAACCACTACGGCAAGGTCGACGTCTACGCCGGCTCGTTCAACGGCGTCATGAAGGCGGCCGGCGTGGACTACACCGAGACCTTCGACACCCCGCTCATCATGGCCACGTTCAAGGCCATGCTGCACGACTGGACCAACGAAGGTTTCGATCCCTTCGCCGCGCCGGAAGAAACCGGCACCGCCTTCGGCCGCAAGCGCGGCGACAACGCGGACGCCATCGAACGTTCGCGGATCGCCACCCGGCGCATGCCCGGCCTGCCCGGGGATTCGCCCCTGCGCGACGACCTGCCGGTCAACCGCGCGTTCGCGGACGTGACCCAGGAAGAGCCGGAGGTCCACGTCGAACCCGGCTTCGAAGGCCAGCTGCACGCCTTCAACCTGTTCAAGTACCTGTCGCGCTCGGACGTGACCTGGAACCCCTCGGTCACCTCGGTGTGCGGCGCCAGCCTGTTCTGCCCCACGACCGAGGAGTTCATCCTGCCGGTGTTCCACGGCAACGACCGGGTGGAATGGTTCCTGCAGCTGTCCGACGAGATCGTCTGGGACATCGGCGACAAGGAAACCGGCGCGCCGCGCGCGCGGGTCACGATGCGCGCCGGCGACGTCTGCGCCATGCCGGCCGACATCCGCCACCAGGGCTATTCGACCAAGCGCTCCATGCTGCTGGTCTGGGAGAACGCCACGCCCGACCTGCCCCAGCGCTACGAAAGCGGCGAACTCCCGCCGTATCCGGTCGCCTTCTGAGCCTTACCCACACTCTTCAGCGAATCATCAACCATGCAGAACAAACTCTTCATCGACGGCAAGTTCGTGGACGCGGCCGCCGGCGGCACCATCGATGTGCTGAATCCTTACGACGGCGCCCTCATCACCGCCATCGCCGCCGCCGAGGCGGCCGACGTGGACCGCGCCGTCGCAGCGGCGCAGCGCGCGTTTCCCGCCTGGTCGCGGATGGCGGCGGCCGACCGCGGACACCTGTTGCTCAAGCTCGCCGACAGGATCGAAGCCAACGCCGAAGAGCTGGCGCAGCTGGAAACCCTGGACACCGGCCATCCCATCCGCGATACGCGCGGCCTGGACGTGCCGCGGACCGCCGCCTGCTTCCGCTACTTCGGCGGCATGGCCGACAAGCTGCTGGGCAGCGTCATCCCGGTGGAAGCGGGCTTTCTGAACTACGTGCAGCGCGCGCCGATCGGCGTGGTGGGCCAGATCGTGCCGTGGAACTTCCCGCTGATGTTCACCAGCTGGAAAATGGGCCCGGCGCTGGCCGCCGGCAACACCGTCGTGATCAAGCCGTCGGAGCTCACGCCGCTGTCGACGCTGCGCATCGCCGAACTCATGGCCGAGGTCGGCTTTCCCGATGGCGTCGTCAACGTGGTCCCGGGCTATGGCCATACCGCCGGCCAGCGCCTGGCCGAGCATCCGGACGTGGGCAAGATCGCCTTCACCGGCTCGACCGCCACCGGCCGGCGCATCGTCGAGGCGTCCAAGGGCAACCTCAAGCGCGTGCAGCTCGAACTGGGCGGCAAGGGCGCCAACATCGTCTTCGAGGACGCCAACCTCGACGCCGCGGTCAACGGCGCAGCCTGGGCCATCTTCCACAACCAGGGCCAGGCCTGCATCGCCGGCTCGCGGCTGATGCTGCACGACAGGATCGCCGACGAATTCCTCGAACGCTTCACCCGGCTGGCGAACTCCATCCGCCTGGGCGATCCGCGCTCGCCCGACACGGAAATGGGCCCGCTGACCTCGGCGCAGCATCGCGACAAAGTGCTGTCCTACGTGCAGATCGCCACCGAACAGGGCGGGCGCGTGCTGGCCGGCGGCAAGGCGCCCGACGGGGCGCTGTCCGCGGGCTATTTCGTGGCCCCGACGGTGGTGGAGGCCAAACCGCAGGACCGCGTCGCGCAGGAAGAAGTCTTCGGCCCCTTCGTCACCGTGCTGCGCTTCGGCAGCGACGAAGAAGCCGTCGCCATCGCCAATGCGACCGACTACGGGCTGGGCAGCGGGCTGTGGACGCGCGACCTGGCGCGCGCGCACAAGGTCGCGGACGCCATCCGCGCCGGCATGTGCTGGATAAACTGCTACAAACGGGTGAATCCGGGCAGTCCCTTCGGCGGCATGGGCCAGTCCGGCTATGGCCGCGAGATGGGCTTCGAGGCCATGCACGACTACACCGAGGCCAAATCCGTCTGGGTGAATGTGGACGCCGCGGTGCCGCCCTACTTCAAGCGTTGAGCCATCGACAGGAGTCTCCCATGAACACCGCCACCCGAGACCCGGAAGCCGTCCTCACCGAAACCGTCCTCGACACCTTCGCCCGGACGCCGGACCCGCGGCTGCGCCAGCTGATGCAGTCGCTGGTGCGCCACCTGCATGCCTTCGTCTCGGACGTGGAACCGACCGAAGCCGAATGGATGGCGGCCATCCGGTTTCTGACCGAAACGGGGCAGATCTGTGACGGCGTGGTGCGGCAGGAGTTCATCCTGCTGTCCGACACGCTGGGCGTCTCCATGCTGGTCGACGCCATCAACCACCGCAAGCCGGGCCACGCCACCGAAAGCACCGTGTTCGGCCCCTTCTACATCGCCGGCATGCCGGACCGGGCCGCGGGCGAAGACATGGCGCAGACGCCCGGCGAGCCGGCGCTGGTTCATGGGTACGTCCGCGACACCGAGGGCCGGCCGCTGGCCGGCGCCGTGCTCGATGTGTGGCAGACGGCCGCCAACGGCATGTACTCCGGCCAGGACACGGCCCAGCCCGAAGGCAACCTGCGCGGCCGCTATCGCGCGGACGACACCGGCTACTACGCGATACGCACCATCCTGCCGGTGTCCTATCCCATTCCGGGAGACGGGCCCGTGGGCCGCATGATGGCGGCCACCGGCCGGCACATCTTCCGGCCCGCCCACCTGCATTTCATGATCGAGGCGCCGGACCACCAGACGCTGGTCACGCACCTGTTCAATGCCGGCGATCCCTACCTCGCCTCCGACGCCGTGTTCGGCGTCAAGCCGTCGCTGGTGGTGCAGTACGAGCCGCGCGGCGCGGACTCGCCGCTGGCGGCGCGCTACGGATTCCGGTCGGGGTTCCACGAGGGGCAATATGACTTCGTGCTGCCGCGAGCCTGAACAACGCGCCGGGGCGCTATGCCGGGTCGAAGACGTGCCCGACGGCGGATCGCACACGGTCAGCGCGGGCGCGCAGTCCGTGATCCTGGTGCGGCGGGGGGAGGCGGTATGGGGCTACCTGAACCGCTGCCCGCACTTCTCCATCACGCTGGGCGCGGCGCATGGCGGCGTGCTGACCTACGAAGGCCGGGTGATGATGTGCGCCCACCATTCGGCCCTGTTCCGCTTCGAGGACGGCCAGTGCATAGAAGGCCCATGCCAGGGCGCGGCGCTGGACCCGTACCCGGTGCGCATTGCGGCGGGGGTGGTGTACCCGGCGTAGGATGGGTGCAGCGCGAGAATCCTTAAGCAAGAACCCAATCTTCCAGCGCGCGAAACCCATCAGGCAGCGAAAGCCGCCGCCTTTCGTGGCAAGAAAAAAAAGCCGGCTTACGCCGGCTGATGGGTTTCGCGCGTTCGGCGTCCGCGTTCTCGCCTTTACCCTGCCGCGCTGCACCCATCCTACGCCCAAGAACGCCTCCCCGTAGGATGGGTACAGCGCGAGAATCCTTAAGCAAGAACTCAACCATCAAGCGCGCGAAACCCATCAGGCGGCACCAGCCGCCGCCTTTCGTCGCAAGCGCAAAAAGCCCGACCGACGGGTTACGCGCGTTTTGGCGGTCTCCCGTAGGATGGGTGCAGCGCGAGAATCCTTGAGCAAGAACCCAATCTTCCAGCGCGCGAAACCCATCAGGCGGCGAAAGCCGCCGCCTTTCGTGGCAAGAAAAAAAAGCCGGCTTACGCCGGCTGATGGGTTTCGCGCGTTCGGCGCGAGAGTTCTTCTACGGGAACTCTCGCGCTGCACCCATCCTACTGCAAGGTGCGCGTGAAGACGAACTGGCCGTCCTGCCAGTCCACCGGCACCACGTCGCGCGGGCCGAAGCGGCCTTCGAGGATCAGCTTCGCGACCGGGTTTTCGATCTGCTGCTGGATCGCGCGCTTCAAGGGGCGCGCGCCGAACACCGGATCGAAGCCGGAGCGGGCCAGTTCGGCCAGCGCGGGTTCGCTGACCTCCAGGCGCATTTCCTGGCGCTCCAGGCGCTCGCCGAGGCGGCGCAGCTGGATACGGGCGATCGATTCGATGTGCTGCGCTTCCAGGCCATGGAACACGACCACCTCGTCGATGCGGTTGAGGAACTCCGGACGCAGGGTCTGCTTGAGTTCGTCCCACACCACTTCCTTGACCACTTCGTAGGGCTTGCCCGCCAGGCTCTGGATATGGTGCGAGCCCAGGTTGGAAGTCATCACGATGACGGTGTTGCGGAAGTCCACGGTGCGGCCCTGGCCGTCGGTCAGGCGGCCGTCGTCCAGCACCTGCAGCAGCACGTTGAAGACGTCCGGGTGCGCCTTTTCCACTTCGTCCAGCAGCACCACGCTGTACGGCTTGCGGCGCACGGCCTCGGTCAGGTAGCCGCCCTCTTCGTAACCCACGTATCCCGGCGGCGCGCCGATCAGCCGCGCCACCGAGTGCTTCTCCATGAATTCGCTCATGTCGATGCGGATCATGTGCTCTTCGGAGTCGAACAGGAATTCCGCCAGCGCGCGCGTCAGCTCGGTCTTGCCCACGCCGGTGGGGCCCAGGAACAGGAACGAGCCGTAGGGGCGCGACGGGTCCGCCAGGCCGGCGCGCGAACGCCGGATCGCGTCGGACACCAGGCGCACGGCCTCGTCCTGGCCGACCACGCGCTTGTGCAGGTATTCCTCCATGTGCAGCAGCTTCTCGCGTTCACCCTGCATCATCTTGGACACCGGGATGCCGGTGGCGCGCGACACGACCTCGGCGATTTCCTCGGCGCCGACGCGGGTGCGCAGCAGGCGCGGACGCCCTTCGCCGCCCTCGGCTTCCTCGGCGGCTTCGGCCGCGCCCACTTCCGCCGCCTTCAGGCGCGCCTCCAGGTCGGGCAGCTTGCCGTACTGCAGCTCGGCCAGCTTGTCGAACTGGCCCTTGCGCTGCAGTTCCGCCATCTCGGCGCGCACGCTGTCGATCTCTTCCTTGATGGCCTGCGTGCCCTGCACGGCGGCCTTCTCGGCCTTCCAGATTTCCTCGAAGTCGTTGTATTCGCGCTGCAGCTTTTCGAGCTCGTCCTCGATCGCGCCCAGGCGGCGCTTGGAAGCGTCGTCGGTTTCCTTCTTGACGGCCTCGCGCTCGATCTTGAGCTGGATGATGCGGCGGTCCAGCTTGTCCATCACTTCCGGCTTGGAATCGATTTCCATGCGGATGCGCGCGCCGGCCTCGTCGATCAGGTCGATGGCCTTGTCGGGCAGGAAGCGGTCGGTAATGTAGCGGTGCGACAGCTCGGCCGCGGCCACGATGGCCGGGTCGGTGATCTCGACGCCGTGGTGAATTTCATAGCGTTCCTGCAGCCCGCGCAGGATGGCGATGGTGGACTCCACGTCCGGTTCGTCGACCAGCACCTTCTGGAAGCGCCGCTCCAGCGCCGCGTCCTTTTCGATGTACTTGCGGTATTCGTCCAGCGTGGTCGCGCCGATGCAGTGCAGCTCGCCGCGCGCCAGCGCCGGCTTGAGCATGTTGCCGGCGTCCATCGCGCCCTCGGCCTTGCCCGCGCCCACCATGGTGTGCAGCTCGTCGATGAAGACGATGTTGCTGCCGTCGTCCTGGGCCAGCTCCTTGAGCACGGCCTTCAGGCGCTCTTCGAATTCGCCGCGGAACTTGGCGCCGGCCAGCAGCGCGGCCAGGTCCAGCGACAGCACGCGCTTGCCGCGCAGGGTTTCCGGCACCTCGTCGTTGACGATGCGCTGCGCCAGGCCTTCGACGATGGCGGTCTTGCCCACGCCGGGTTCGCCGATCAGCACCGGGTTGTTCTTGGTGCGGCGCTGCAGGATCTGGATGGTGCGGCGGATTTCGTCGTCGCGGCCGATGACCGGGTCGAGCTTGCCCTGGCGGGCGCGCTCGGTCAGGTCCATGGTGTACTTGGACAGGGCTTCGCGGTTGGATTCGCCTTCGGCGGCGGACACGTTCTCGCCGCCGCGCACGGCCTCGATCGCGGCTTCCAGGGCCTTTTTCTGCAGGCCCGCCTCGCGCAGGATGCGGCCGGCCTCGCCCTTGTCGTCGGCCAGGGCCAGCAGGAACAGCTCGCTGGCGATGTAGGTGTCGCCACGGCGCGCGGCTTCCTTGTCGGTGCGGGTGAGCACGCCCTGCAGGTCGCGGCCGACCTGGACGTTGTCTTCGCCCTGCACCTGCGGCAGGGACTTCAGGGCGCTGTCGATGGCCGGCTGCAGCCGGTTCACCGCCACGCCGGCCCGCGCCAGCAGGCTGCCGGCGCCGCTGTCGGCATCCGACAGCAGGGCCGAGAGCACGTGGATGGGCTCGATGTAGGGGTGGTCATTGCGCGCGGCCAGACTCTGGGCGTCGGCCAGGGCTTGCTGGAACTTGGTGGTGAGTTTGTCGAATCGCATAATGGTCTATTGGCTTGTGGGGGAGCCTGACCGATACATGCCGGCGGGCTCGATAAGCTGAATATGCGGCCGGGTGCCCGAATTTCAACACCGTGCGCGCGCCATGGTTTCTTCGACCTGCAGCCATAATGTCGTTCATGAGCATATACGTTTTTGTCTACGGCACGCTACGCGCCGGCGAAATCAACGACCTGGCGCTGGCGGCCGCCCGCCGCGGCCTGCCCGCGGCCCGCTACGTCGGTCCGGCCAGCGTGCCGGGCCGCCTGGTGGATTTCGGCGACTGGCCGGGCCTGATCCCCGTGGAGGACGGCCGCCGGGTGCGCGGCGACGTCTTCCTGGTGGAACCGCCCCTGCTCGCCCTGATGGACGAAATCGAGGAATACGATCCCGCCCTGCCGGGCTGCTTCGTGCGGCGCGAGGTCCGCGCGCGCCTGGAGCCTCCGTCGCCGGTGCGCAGCCTGGCTTGCCAGTACTACCCCATTGACCCGGCGTTACGCGGCGCGGCGGTGGACATCGCGGCCGATGACTGGATTCGTTACCGAATGGTGAGGCAGGCGCGCCACATCGATAAGACGTCGTAGTAACAACGGACTACAATAGCAAGCATCTTCGCGCTTCACCTCCCATTCTGGTCGTAACCCGATCTATGGGCACTACAAAGGTCATCATATGCAAAAACGGGTCCCCGTTGCCCCTGATGCCGCCCACTGTTCCACTTGCATGCTGGGGCACGTGTGCGTGCCGGTCGGCATGGCAGCCGCCGAAGTGGAAAAGCTGGACGAATTGGTCAAGGAGCGCGTGCGCCTTGAAAAGGGCAAATCGCTTTACTCGCTGAACCATCCGCTGGACGCCGTCTACAGCGTGCGCTTCGGCAGCCTCAAGACGCAGCTGGAAGACGCCACCGGCCAGATCCAGGTCACCGGTTTTCACCTGCCCGGCGAAATCGTCGGCATGGACGGCATGCTCGACGGCAAGCACGTCTCGACCGCGGTGGCGCTGGAAGACTCCGAGGTCTGCGTCATCCGCCTGGCCGACATCGACCGCGTCGCGGCGCACCTGCCCTCGCTGCAGCAGCAGTTCCGCCGCCTGATGAGCCGCGAAATCAACCGCTCCCACCAGATGCTGGCCTCGCTGGGCTCGATGCGCTCCGAGCAGCGCCTGGCCGCGTTCCTGCTCAACCTGTCGCAGCGCTACGCCTCGCTGGGCTATTCGTCCACCGAGTTCGTGCTGCGCATGAGCCGCGAAGAAATCGGCAATTATCTCGGCCTGACCCTGGAGACGGTCAGCCGGCTGTTCTCGCGCTTCGCGCGCGACGGCCTCATCAAGATCAACCAGCGCGAAGTACGCATCCTGGACCTGCCGGCGCTCAAGCAGCTCCTGGGCCAAGAAGGCTGCTGAACGCCCGCTGCGCCGTGCGCCGCGCACCCGCTTCCCACATCCGTCCGGCGCCGCCGGGCCGCGCCGCCTTCGGCGCGGCGCAAGGCCTGGCCGCGCTGCTGGCGCTGACGGCCTGTCTGGCGCCCCTGGCGGCCCATGCCCAGACGCCGCTGCCGCCCCCCTACGACTACGACGAACCCGTGCCCGTGCCCAAGCGCGCGGCGCCCTTGCGCTGGCAGCCGCTGGAGCTGGGCAAGCCCGGGCAGCGGTACAGGATGCCGGTCTACGCCAACCGCCGGCTCGACCGCGACGACCTGCGCGATATCAAGCAGGTCGTCATCGTCGTCCACGGCGTCAAGCGCGACGCCGACCATTACTACCAAACCGTGGAGCAGCTGCTCGCGCGCAATCCGGCGCGGGCGCGCGACACGCTGATCCTGGCGCCGCGCTACACGGGCGCGATCGATTCGGGATACGCCGGCATGGCGGCCTGGCGCAAGGCGAGCTGGGAGGAAGGCGCCGACAGCGTGCAGGCCGCCGGCCGGCCCGCGCCGGTCAGCGCGTTCCAGGTGCTCGACGACCTGCTGCGCAGCCTGGACGACGACGAGCGCCTGCCGGCCCTGGCGGGCATCGTGCTGGCCGGCCATTCGGCCGGCGCGCAGCTGGTGCAGCGCTACGCGGTGCTGAACAACATCGACGGCCCGCTGCGCCGCGGCGGCGTGGCGCTGCGCTACGTGATCGCCAATCCTTCGTCCTACCTGTACCTGACCAACGAGCGCCCGCGCCCCGACGGCAAGGGCTATGCGCCGTACGAGCGCGGCATCTGCCCGACCTACAACCAGTACAAGTACGGCCCGGACCGGCTGCCGCCCTATGCCCGCGAAACCGACGAATCGCGGCTGTTCGTGCGCTACGCGGCGCGCGACGTGACCTACCTGCTGGGCGCGGCGGACAACAATCCCGAAGACCGCCTGCTCGACAAGACCTGCGGCGCCGAGGCCCAGGGCGCGACCCGCCTCGCGCGCGGCATGGGCTACGTCCAGTACGAATACCAGCTGGCCGCCCGCGGCGCCCGGCCCGTCACGCTGCACCGGCGCGCCTACCAGGTCGCCGGCGTCGGCCACGACCACGCCGGCATGTTCGGCTCGGAATGCGGCGCACGCGCCCTGCTGGGCCAGGACACCCGCAGCGCCGACGGCGCCGCCACCTGCGAAGCCGTCAAGCCGCACGTCCGCTGACGGAAAACTGAAAACCATCGCAGGGGGTGCATTTCCGCGCCGACGAGCGCAACATAAGGCCTTGGAGCGATCCATCGGCGGCGGCGCAGGCCCGGGCCGCGCTCGCATGGCCGGCGCTTCCGACAGCCAGCAGGAGAACGGATATGACGCACGCATATCTCGACATGCCCGACGCCCGGCGCCGCATCAAGGCCATTTTCGTCGGCTCCATGGGCAATCTGGTGGAGTGGTACGACTTCTACGCCTACACCGCCTTCGCCCTGTACTTCGCCCCCGCCTTCTTCCCTTCCCACGACCCGGTGGTCCAGCAGCTGAACGCCGCCACGCTGTTCGCGGCGGGCTTCATCGTGCGCCCGCTGGGCGGCTGGCTGTTCGGCCATCTGGCCGACCGCCACGGGCGGCGGCTGTCGCTCATGGTCTCGGTGGGGATGATGTGCGTGGGCTCGCTGATCATCGCGGTCACTCCCACCTACGCCACCATCGGCCTGGCCGCGCCGGCCCTGCTGGCGCTGGCGCGCGTGGTCGAGGGCCTGAGCCTGGGCGGCGAGTACGGCGCCAGCGCCACCTACCTGACCGAGATCGCGGATCCCGAGCACCGCGGCTTCTATTCCAGCTTCCAGTACGTCACGCTGATCGGCGGCCAGCTCTGCGCGATCCTGGTGCTGCTGCTCCTGCAGAACGTGTTCCTCACGCACGAACAGCTGCTGGAATGGGGCTGGCGCATTCCCTTCGTGATCGGCGCCATGCTCGCCATCATCACCGCGGTCATGCGGCGCGACATGCCCGAGACCGATTCGTACAAGGAAGCCAGCAAGGCCCCGAAACCGCAGACCAGTTCGCTGCGCGGCCTGCTGCAGTACCCGCGCGAGGTGGCGATCGTGGTGGGCCTGACCGCCGGCGGCACCGCGGCCTTCTATACCTTCACCACCTACATGCAAACCTTCGTGCGCCAGACCTCGGGGTTCAGCGACATCGTCACCACCTACATCATCGCCGGCTCGCTGATCTTCGCGCTGTTCCTGCAGCCGCTGTACGGCGCCCTGTCCGACCGCATCGGGCGCAAGCCGCTGCTGATCTTCTTCGGCGTGGCCGGCGCGGCGCTCACCGTGCCCATCCTGATGACGCTGTCGCATACCAGCTCGCCGTTCATCGCCTTCCTGCTGATCTGCGGCGCCTGGATTTTCACGGCGGGCTATACGTCCATCAACGCCGTGGTCAAGGCCGAGCTGTTCCCCACCAACGTGCGCGCCACCGGCGTGGCCGTGCCGTACGCGATAACGGTGTCCATCTTCGGCGGCACGGCGCCGGCCATCGCGCTCTTCTTCAAGCAGCAGGGGCACGAGGAATGGTTCTACTACTACCTGGCGGGCATCATCCTGCTGTCCCTGCTGGTGTATGCGAGCATGCGCGACACCAAGCACGCGTCGGCCATGCACCGGCACGCCTGAGCGCCGGCGTGCCGCCTCAGGTAATGCGCACCACGTAGTCCGGCAGGGGCGGTTCGGGCAGCACGGCCAACGCCTTCAGCTGCGAGGGCGCGCGCTTGCTGGCCGCGCGCAGATGGTCCGCCAGCGCCTCGGCCGCTTGGTCGAAGCGCGCCTCGCACAGGCAATCGACGATGCGCGCGTACTCGGCCGCCACCGCCGGATTGACGGGCTGGCGGAACATGCGGCAGAAGAGCTGGTTCACGATCAGCGGCAGTTCGCAGCGCGTCAGAATGCGCAGCAGCTTGGTGTTCTGGTGATGCGCCAGGCAGTCCACGTGTATGGCGCGCTCGACCCGCAGCAGGCCTTCCAGGTCCAGCGACGGCGAGGCCAGTTCGCGCCGCAGCGCCGCCGGCAGCGCCGGGTCCAGCTGCGGCGCGCTCAGGCGCAGCGCCTGCGGCGCCAGCAGCAGCCGCAGTTCGAAATCCTGGAAGATGGCGCGCGCGGTCAGCGGGCCGGCGCGCCACGAGGAATACACGCTTTTTTCGACCAGCCCGCGGTCCACCAGCCGGCCCAGCGCCTCGCGCACGGCGGCGCGGTTGGCGCGGAAATGCTCGGTGGCGCGGGCCTCGTCGATGCGGAAATGGCCGAACACCACACAGGTGGAAATGGCCTGCTCCAGCTGGCCGTAGATGCGCTCGCTCTCGGAGGGAATGCGGATGGTGGCGTCGGGGGTGTCCAGCCCCAGCGCGGCCTCGTCGATGGGCAGGCGCCGCGGCGCGGGCTGCTCGCCGGGCGGCGCGACCAGATAGCCGCGGCCCTGGAATTTGCGCAGCAGGTTCTCTTCGTGCAGCATTTCGAAGGCCTTGCGCACCGGCACGCGGCTGGTGCCGAACACCTTCGCGACCGGCCCTTCCAGCAGCACCAGACCGGCGGCCACGCGGCCATCGAGGATGGCCTGGCGCAGGCGGTTGCGGATCACGTCATAGCGCAGCTCGCGCGGCCCCGGCTCGGGCGGCGGCGCGGCCTCGGCGGGCAGGCCGGAATCCTGGACGGGCGACTGGCGCGGTGCTCTTTTCATCGTCGTGGCGCGGCCGGCCAGCTTGCGGGCCGGGATTCAATCTGTACGCATGAAGTCGGCCCATTTGCGGACCAGGTAATTGTGCTCGTCCATGACGGTGTTCCATACCGCCACACGGCTCATGCGCTGCTCATACGAACCGCCGTCGCGGACGCTGCCGCGGCGCACGAGGATATTACCACCCGTGCCCGGCAGGTCCTCGCGGGCCGGCAGGCCGCCGTACCAGTAGTCCCATTCGGCCTGGCTGAGATAGGCGCGGGCGCGGTCGGGGTTGGAGATGTAGAAGCCCTGGCGCGCCATCACCGCGCCCGCGCGGCCCGACAGCCACCAGTTCAGGTAGCGGTAGGCGTCCTCCAGCTTGGGCCCTTGCAGCCGGCTGGAAATGCCCAGCCCGCCATACCAGGCGCGATAGCCCTCGGCCGGACTGGCGATGCGGCAGGCCAGGCCCGCGCTGGCGTAGTCGTCGGCCGACGGCGACCAATGGCTCTGTATGGCCACGCGCCTGCGCGCCATCAGGCTCGCGGCCTCGGCGCAATCGTCCCAGAAGCCGGCGAACAGGCCGGCCTTCTTCTTGGCGATCAGCAGCTCGATCATGCCGTCGATCTCTTCGATGCTGAGATTGCCGATGTCGCCGAACCGCATTTCGCCGCTGGCCTGCAGCGCCAGCGCCGCGTCGAGCGCGCCGATGGCGGCGTCGGCCTGCAGCGCGACGCGCCCGGTGCAGCGCGGCGAAACCAGCCAGGACCAGCTTTCCGGGGCGTCGCCGATCAGCCGGGACAGTTCGGCCGGCAGGTAGGCGAAGCTGTCGGCGTTGTGCGTCAGCGGCAGCATGCTGATCCGGCGGCTGGGCGTGTCGGCCAGGGTGCTGTCGGCCTGCACGTACAGGCGCGTCACCGGATTGCAGCCCTGCCCGTAGGGCGCGCCCGGCGTCAGGCGGCCGGTGCGCGGCAGCGCGTTGATCTCGTCCCAGCGCGCGATGCGATCGGTGTCGATGGCCTGCAGCGCGCCGGTCGGCCACAGATAGTCGATGCTGTGGAACCACTGGTCGTACACGTCGAAGCTGCCGGGTTCGATCACGGCCTGGCGCTGGGCGTCGAACCCGTTGAGCACCTGGTATTCGATGGGAATGCCCAGATCCTCCTCGGCGCCGCGGCGCAGCGATTCCAGCAGCGTCACCGACGTGCCCAGCACGCGCAGCGCCCGCCGCTCACGGGCCTTTACCGATATGCCTTGCGGGCTGACCATGGCGCACCTATCGAGAACATGAATGGCTATCCTGCCCGGCCATTGTGTAGAAATGCTCGAACTCGCGCCAGGACTTTGTCACGGCGCCCTCGTCCAGGCCGCGGGTGATGAACACCAGCCGCGAGCGGCGGTCGGCGCCCGGCCACGCGTCCAGGTGCCGCGGCGGGTGCATCAGGTGGCCCATGCCGTGCAGGACCACGGCGCGCGCCGGTCCACCGCCTTCGGGAATCACCTCCAGCAAGCCCTTCAGGCGCAGGATGCGGTCGGCGTGGCGATGCATCAGGAGCGTCAGCCACAGCGTCAGCACGGCCCAGCGCAAGGGCCCGTCGAAGCTCAGGCAGAAGGCGCTGGCGCCGTCGGCCGCCGCCGCGCCGCCGCGCGGGCCGCGGCCTGCCGCGCCGACCCGGCGCAGCCATTGCGCGGGGTCCGCCGCCGGGCCGTCGGCGCCGGCGGCCAGCCAGCCGTCGGGCGCGTCGTCCGCGGGCGCGCCCAGGTCGATGCGCCGCGCCATCGGGTTGAGCCGCGCCAGTTGCGCGTGCAGCGCGGCCACCTCGTCCGTGCCGGCCAGGTCGGTCTTGCTCAGCCACAGCGTGTCGGCCGCCGCCACCTGCGCCGTCCATTCCGCGTAGCGCCGGCGCTGGTCCGCCGCGCTCATCGCGTCGACCACGGTGGCGACGAACGCGGGATGGAAGCGGCGGCTGGCCAGCAGCGTGGCCAGCACCGGCCCGGGCGCGGCCAGGCCGGTGGTTTCGATCACCACGCGCTTGAACGGCGGCAGTTCGCCGCGCAGGCGGCGCTGGTGCAGCCGGACCAGCGCGCTGTCGAGCTCGCCGCGGATGGAGCAGCAGATACAGCCGTTCTCCAGCAGCAAGGTGTCGGAATCGACGGCGCCGACCAGCAGGTGGTCCAGGCCCACGGCGCCGAATTCGTTGATCAGCACCGCGGTCTCGCCGCGTTCGCCGCCGCGCAGCCAGCGTTGCAGCAGCGTGGTCTTGCCCGCGCCCAGAAAGCCGGTCAGCACGCCCGCCGGCAGCGTGTCCGCGTCAGCCCGCGCCATGATCGGCCTCCCGGACGGCTTGCGGCCAGGGCATGTCCAGCGGATCGAGGCGGCGACCCAGCAGCAGTTCGGCCGCCGCCCACAGCCCGCCCAGGTCGGGCAGCAGCACGCTCGCGCCGGTCGGGCCGGACAGCAGATAGGACTGCCCGTGCAGGTCGCGCAGCTCCAGGCGGAACAGCGCCAGCAGCCGGTTGGCCTGGGCCGCCTGAAGCAGGCGTTCGCGCCGCGACTGCTCGGGCGGGACGTCGGCGCGGCTCCAGTGGGCCGTGCCTTGCAGCAAACCGCAGATGCCGCACATGGTCGCCTCCTTTCAGGGCATGACGTCGCCGGAGTTCGGCCCCAGCACCTGGCCGACGTAGAGATTGCCGCCGGGGTCGGACGCCAGCAGCACCGCGCTGGGCGCGACCTCCTCGGGGCGGCCGAAGCGACCCAGCGGCAGGCCGGCGGCCTTCTGCTTTTTCCAGCTCTCGCTGATGCCGTCGACCAGCGGCGTCTCGATCGGGCCGGGCGCGATGGCGTTGACCAGCACGTTGGCCGGCGCCGCTTCCAGCGCCAGCGACTTGGTGAAGCCAATGACGCCCGCCTTGGCCGCCGCGTAGTGACTCAGCTCCGCGCCGCCCTTGATGCCCAGCTGCGAAGCGACGTTGACGATGCGCCCCCAGCGCTGCGCCGTCATGTGCGGCAGCGCCCGGCGCGAGCACAGGAATACGCTGCGCAGGTCCACGCGCATCATCTCGTCCCACATCGCCGCCGGCATGTCGGCGCACAGCGACTGCGTCAGGATGCCGGCGTTGTTCACCAGCACGTCGATGCCGCCGTAGGCGTGCACGCAGGCATCGATGGCGCGCGCGGCGGCCAGCTCGTCGCTGACGTCGGCGGCCTGCGCCACGGCGCGCGCGCCGGCCTCGCGGCAGCGCGCCGCGACCGCCTCGGCCCGCGCGCCGTCCAGGTCGGCCAGCAGCAGCGCGGCGCCCGCCCGCGCATAGGCCAGCGCGATGGCCGCGCCGATGCCGCTGCCGGCGCCCGTCACCACGGCGCGCCGGTTCTCCAGAACGTTCGTATGCATCATGAGTGCCTCTTTCAGGTTTGCAGCCCCGGCCAGCGCACCGTCAGCCCGCCGTCGGCGATCACGGACTGCCCGGTGATGTAGGAAGCGTCGTCGCTGGTCAGGAAGCGGATCAGCAGCGCGATCTCGCGGGCGCTGCCCACGCGCCCCAGCGGTATGCCGGCGGCCGCGCGCGCCAGGCCTTCCGGCCCCAGGGAATTGACCGGGTCCAGCGACTGCGGCGTCTCGACCAGGCCCGGAATGACCGCATTGCAGCGGATGCCGCGCGGCGCCAGCTCCATGGCCACGGCGCGGCACAGGCCGGGCACGCCGGCCTTGGCCGCCGCGTAATGCACGTGCTGCTGCCAGCCGTACACGCCGCCGGCGATGGACGAGACCGCCACCATCGCCCCGCCGTCGCGCATGTGCCGGGCCGCCGCCCGGAACACGCGCATCACCCCGCCCAGGTCCACGTCCATCATCTCGGTCCATTGCGCGTCGCTCATGTCGGCGAGCGCGGCCTGCCTGAGCAGGCCGGCGTTGGCCACCGCGTAATCCAGCCGCCCGTAATGCCCGGCCGCGCGCGCGGCGAACGCCTCGACCTGGCCGGCCTGGGTCACGTCCACCGGCAGCATCAGGCACTGGCCGCCGGCCGCCTCCACCAGGGCCGCCGTCGCCGAGGGATCGTGAACGTCGCCGGGCAGGTAGCCGCCGGCTACCGCCACGCCGGCCTGCGCGTAGGCCAGCGCCAGGGCCTGGCCGATGCCGCTGGCCGCGCCGGTGACCAGCGCCGCTTTGTCGTATCCGGACATGGCAACCTCCTATTTGACGGTGCTGGGGTCCACGTGCGGGACCAGCACCATGACGATGCCGGACAGGAAGCACGGGATGGCGCCCCAGTACAGCGCCGCCTCGATCCAGTCCGCGCCGCTGGACAGCGTGTACGTGCTGCCGAAGCCGGCCACGATGGCCCCCACCTGCCCGAGCGCGTTGACGAAGGAGCCGGCCGTCGCCCGGATCTGGTTGGGGAAGCTCTCGCCGATCAGGAACAGCACCGCCGCGTAGGGGCCGATAAGAAAGAACAGGCCCAGCGAGTACAGCGGCACGATGCTCCAGAAATCGCCCTGCGGCGCCTGCAGCATGGCGTAGAACGCCAGCCCGCCCAGAATCCAGCCGATGGCCACGGCGTTGCGCCGCCCGATGCGGTCGCCCAGCCAGCCGTGGAACAGATAGCCCAGGAAGCCCGCCAGGTTGGACACGATCAGCACTTGCAGCGCGTTGGAGAAGTCCACGCCCTTGCCGGGCGTGCCGCCCGAGCCGCCCAGCACCGACGTGCCCAGCACCGCGAACAGCACGATGGCGAACCAGTTCAGGAAAAAGCCCAGCGACAGGGTCAGCGTCGGGCGCAGCGACGCGCCTTTGAAGATCGCCGCCACGCCCTGCTGGTGCCCGCCGCCGGCGTCCAGGCCGTGGGCCGCGGCCAGGGCTTGCGCCTGTTCCCCCTCGCCCCGGGCGCGCAGTTCGGCGATGCGCCGGGCCGTGAGGAACTGCGGGGTCTCGACCAGCCTGCGGCCCAGGATCACGATGACGACCGCGGGAAAAGTCGCGAACACGAAGGACAGGCCCCAGCCGCCGCCCTGTCCGAACCAGCGCTCGCCCAGCGGATACAGCACGGCCACCAGCGCCGCCGTCAGCACCGCGCCTATCGGCCAGCCGCCCTGCACCAGCGAATAGATGAAGCCGCGACGCTTGCGGGCCGCGGGATCGGCGTGCGCCACCGCGAACAGCTCGGTCAGGTAGGTGGCGTTGATGCTCTGCTCGGCATAGCCCAGCCCCGCCAGCGAACGCACCAGGATCAGCAGCAGAAAGCCCAGCCCCGCCGACAGGCCGATGATCCAGCCCGCCAGCGCCGTCAGGCCCGAGCAGATGGCGGCGCCGGCCACCGCGATGATGATGCCCTTGCGCCGGCCGAGACGGTCGGTGACCGGTCCCAGGCCGAACGCCACCAGCGCCGTGCCCACGGTGACCCAGGTGTTGAGACTGGCCAGGCGCTCGGCGCTCCATTGGAAATACTCGCCCAGCTGCGGCAGCAGCGTGCCGAACAGGATGAAATCATAGACAGCGAAAACCCAGGCGAAAAAGCACACCCAGGTGGCGTAGTTGACTTGCTGCTTGGTGACGGCGGGCGGCGTCCATAGCGCCGAGGCGCTGCGCGCGGAATCGAGGGTATCCATGGGGTCGGCCTGCGGAAAGTAGGGGCCGGGACGGCCCGGGAAGAATCGGTCAGCTGCGCGGCTGGCGGCGCAGGAAGTCGTCGGCGATCTGGTCGCAGGTCGCGAAGCGCACGCCGTCGTGCTTCTGGAAGTGTTCGATCAGCCGTTCCAGCATCAGCAGCACCTGGGGCCGGCCGGACACGTCGGGATGCAGCGTGATCGGAAACACCGCGTAGTCGTGCTCGCGGTAGACCCAGTCGAACTGGTCGCGCCACATCTGCTCGATGTCGCGCGGGTTGACGAAGCCGTGGCTGTTGGGCGCCTTTTTGATGAACATCATCGGCGGCAGGTCGTCCAGGTACCAGTTGGCCGGGATCTCGACCAGCGACGTCTCGCGGCCCCGCTGCAGCGGCTTCATCCAGGTGTCGGGATGGCGGGAATAGTCGATCTTGGTCCAGGCGTCGCCCACGCGCACGTAGTAGGGATGGAAGTCGTTGTGCATCAGGCTGTGGTCGTACTTGATGCCCTTCTTGACCAGCAGCTCGTTGGTGATGGGGCTGAATTCCCACCACGGCGCGACGTAGCCGGTGGGCGCCCTGCCCGCCAGTCGGGTGATGACCTCGATGCTTTTGTCCAGCACCGCCTCTTCCTGCTCCGGCGTCATGGCGATGGGATTCTCATGGCTGTAGCCGTGTATGCCGACCTCGTGCCCGGCGTCGACCACCGCCTTCATCTGGTCGGGGAAGGTTTCGGCCGAATGGCCGGGGATGAACCAGGTCGTGGTCAGCCCGTATTTCTTGAACAGCTTGAGCAGCCGCGGCGAGCCGACCTCGCCCGCGAACATGCCGCGCGAAATGTCGTCGGGGGAATCTTCGCCGCCGTACGAGCCCAGCCAGCCGCTCACCGCGTCCACGTCGACGCCGAACGCCACGAATATCTGCTTTGCCATGCCTGCACCTCCTGCCCTGGGTAGAGAACCTGGACCGCCCGCAGCACGGGCGGCAGCTTGAATATGTACATTTTCATCAAAGTACATATTTGGGCAAATGGTAATGCGTCTGGAAGGCCATGCCATTGGGGTGATCCCTAGCGCGAGGCCGCCGGCGCGAATTTCCGCTTGACAGCCGGACGGCGGCGGCTAGACACTTAACCTTATGGTTAACTTTGACGAAGACACGCTGGACGGCATCTTTGCCGCCTTGGCCGATTCCACCCGGCGCCGCGTGCTGGCCGATCTGCAGCAGGGCGCGGCCTCGGTCAGCGACCTGGCGCGGCCGCACGCCATGTCCCTGCCCGCCTTCCTGAAGCATCTGCGGGTGCTGGAAGACGCCGGCCTGATCGCGCGCGCCAAGGACGGCCGCGTGGTGAACTGCACCCTGTCGCCCGAGCCGATGCGCACGGCAAGCGACTGGCTGGCCCGCTACGAGAAGTTCTGGAGCGGACAGCTCGATTCGCTGGCGCGCTACCTCTATCACGAGGAGGAAATCCACCCATGCAAAACCGAGACACCCCACAAGCCGACGCCCCCATCGAACTCCGGCTCCGGCGGCGCTTCGACGCCCCGGTCGAGCGCGTCTGGCGCGCCTGGACGGACCCGCAAGCGCTGATGCGCTGGTTCGGCCCCGCCGAGACCCGGCGGGTGCTGGTGGCCGAAACCGACGTCCGGGTAGGCGGCGCCTACCTGGTCGGGTTCGCCACCGAAGACGGGCTGGAGCACCACGCTAGCGGCAGCTACCGTGTCGTGGAGCCGCAGCGCCGGCTGGTCTTCACCTGGGCCTGGCGCGACACGCCGGCCGAGGTCTCGCTCATCACGCTGGAATTCACGCCCGCAGGCGGCGGCACCGAACTCGCCTTCCTGCAGACCCCGTTCGTCGACCCGGCCACCCGCGACAGCCACGAGCATGGCTGGTCCGGCGCCATGGACCGGCTGGCGGGCCACCTGGCGGACGCGGCCTGAGCGCCGTCCGCCCCACCCCAGAGGAGCCACAGATGCAAACCGATCATCCTGTCGTATCCCAGGCGCAATGGAACGCCGCGCGCGAAGCGCTGCTGCGCCGCGAGAAAGAACTGACCCGGGCGCAGGACGCGCTGGCGCGCGAGCGCCTGGCCCTGCCCTGGGTCCGCGTAAGCAAGCCGTACCGCTTCGAGGGTCCGGACGGCGTGCTGGACCTGGCCGGGCTGTTCCAGGGCAGAAGCCAGCTCATCGTCTACCACTTCATGTACGCCCCCGAATGGGAGGAAGGCTGCGTGGGCTGTTCGTTCCTGGCCGATCACATGGAAGGCGCGCTGATGCACCTGCGCCAGCACGACGTCACGGTGGCCGCCGTGTCGCGCGCGCCCTACGCCAGCCTGGCCGCGTTCAAGCGGCGCATGGGCTGGCGTTTCGACTGGTATTCGTCGCAGGGCGACGACTTCAATCTCGACCTGGGCGCCTCGCTGCGCACCCCCGACGGCGCGATCGAGGACCGTCCCGGCGCCAGCGCCTTCTTCCTCGACCCGGACGGCGAGATCTTCCACACCTACTCGGCCTTCGACCGCGGCGTGGAACGGCTGGCGGGCGCCTACAACTACCTGGAGCTGGCGCCGCTGGGACGCAACGAAAACGGGCCGCACTTCAACCTGGGCGACTGGGTGCGCCACCATGACCGCTACGACGACGCCGCGCAGGCCTGCCACGCCTGCGGCTGAAGGCGGCGCGCCGGCCCTGGCATGGCTGGCCTGCACGGCGGCCATGGCCGCCGGCCTGTGGCTGGACACGCTGCGCACGCCGGCCGCCGTGCTGGCCAGCGCCTGCGCGGCCCCCGGCAACCTGGCGGAAATGGCGTGGCGCCACGCCGCGCTGATGCCGGTCAGCACGCTGGCCATGGCGGCCGCGGCGCTGGCGCCCTGGCCGGGCGCGCCGGCGTTCGCGGCGCGGCTGGCCTGCATGCTGCCGATGGTCGTGGGCATGGTGGCCGGCGCGCAGTTGGGCATGGCCCTGGCCTTGCCGCTGGGCGCGGCGCCGTTCGCGGCGATGGCCGTAGGCATGGCGGGCGGCATGGCCGCCGCCCTGCTGGCGGTGGGCGCGCCTTAGCGGCGCGCCCCGGTCAGCGGGCGCGGCGGTGGTGGCGGCGCATCCTCGATGGGCGCGGCCTGCGGCGACTGGATTTCCAGCGCCGACACGGCCTGCGCCACACAGGGCAGTATCCAGCCCTCTTCCTTTTCGTCGCGCGACAGGCCCGGCCATTCGATGCCGTACATCACCTCGCCTTCCAGCATCAGGCACATGCACGCGCGGCAGGTGCCGTTGCGGCACGAACTGGGCAGCTTGACGCCCGCCGCCTGCGCCGCCAGCAGCAGCGGCGTGCCGGCGGGCGCATCGAAACGCAGCCCCGCGGGCTGCACCAGAACCGGAAACGAAGCAGGCATGGCGGCCCGGGCTCAGCCGGCGTTGTCCTGCCAGTCCAGCTGCCAGGCGCCGGACAGCACGTTCTGCATCCACAGCACGCAGGTCAGGGTCTTGGCGTCCGTGACCTCGCCCTTGCGGCAGGCTTGCACCAGTTCCTCGGGGCGGGCGCTGACCACGTCCAGGAACTCGTCCTGGTCCAGTTGCCGGTCGCCGGCGCGCAGGCCGCGCGCGAAGAAGATGTGGATGATTTCCGTGGAATACGCGATGGCCAGGTGCAGGGCGCCGGCATGCGCCCACTGGCTGGCCGTGTAGCCGGTTTCTTCCAGCAGCTCGCGCTTGCCACAGACCAGCGGGTCTTCGCCCGGGTCGAGCTTGCCGGCCGGAAACTCGGTCATGACGCGCCCGATGGGATAGCGGTACTGGCGCTCCAGCAGCACGCGGCCGTCGTCAAGCAGCGGAATCACCACCACGGCGCCCGGGTGCACCACGTACTCGCGTATGCCGGTGTTGCCGTTGGGCAGGCTGACGGTGTCGCGGCGGATCTTCAGGAAGCTGCCCTCGTAGGGCGCTTCGCTTGCGACCAGGCTTTCGACGAGATGGGAATCGGGTTTGGTCATGACGGGTTCCTGGGCCGGCTGAGCGTGGGCGGTATCGGAGGAATGCAGCTTACCATCGCCGCCCCGACGCCCCGCTCCGCTCAGCCGAATTTGCGCCGCGCGTCCAGCGCCAGGCCGGCGCCGATGCTGCCGAACAGGTCGCCCTCCACGCTGCGCGCCTGCGGCGCCAGCGCCGACACCGCCTCGCGCAGGCGCGGCACGCGGCTGGAGCCGCCGGTGAAGAACACTGTGTCCACGTCCGCCGTCGCCACGCCGGCATCGCGCAGCAGCGCGCCCACGGTGGTCTGGACCTTGCCGATCAGCCGCTCCACGCAGGCGTCGAACGAGGGCCGCGTGACCTCCACGCCCAGTTGCGGCGCGATGCGCGACAGGTCGATGCGCGCGGCCTCGGATTCGGACAGCGCGATCTTGGCCTCTTCCACCTGCACCGCCACCCAGTGGCCGGCGCGCTGCTTCACCAGCTCCAGCAGCAGGTCGATTTTTGCGCGGTCGCCGGCCTCGGCGCGGATGAACGCGAAGTGCTCGGCGGCCTTGCGCGTGTAGGCCTGGTTGATGGTGTGCCAGCACGCCAGGTTGCCGTATTGCGTGGACGGCACGTCCTTGCCGCTGCGCAGCTGGCTGCCCAGCCCCAGCAGCGGCATCACGTGCGCCAGGCTGAGCTGCTTGTCGAAATCGACGCCGCCGATGTGCACGCCGCCATAGGCCAGGATGTCCTCGCGCCGGTCGGCCTTGGCCGCGCGGCCCGGCCCCAGCCGGATCAACGAAAAATCCGAGGTGCCGCCGCCGATGTCGATCACCAGCACCAGCTCTTCGCGCGCGATCTGCGATTCATAGTCGACGGCCGCGGCCAGCGGCTCGAACTGGAACTCGATCTCGGTAAAGCCCACGCTGCGCGCGATCTCGCCCAGCGTGTCCTCCGCCGTCTGGTCGGCGGCGCGGTTGTCGTCCACGAAATACACCGGCCGGCCCAGCACCGCACGGGTGAAATCGCGCCCGGCCGCCGCTTCGGCGCGGCGCTTCAACTCGGCGATGAAGCGCGTCAACAGCACGCGAAACGGAATCGAGCGGCCCTGGACCTCGGTGGAGCCCTCCATGAGCGAACTGCCCAGCAGGCTTTTCATGGAGCGCATCAGGCGTCCGTCGTAGCCCGCCAGGTAATCGGAGATGGCTGCGCGGCCATAGCTGACCTCGGCGTCCTCGTCGTGGAAGAAAATGGCCGAAGGCAAGGTGGTCTTGCCATCCTCGAGCGCGAGGAGTGCGGGCTGGCCGGCGCGGCTCCAGCCGACGGTGGAATTGGACGTGCCGAAGTCGACGCCGCATGCGGTGGAAATCATGGAAACTCGGGACCAAAAGCAAAACGGCGGGCTAGTGTACCCGCTGCACACTAGCCCGCCGGGCGCGCCAGCGCCCTGGCGGTGAAGACCAGGGTCGCGGCCGCCAGCGCCAGGCCGGCGGCGAAACCCGCGCCATAACCCGCATACGCGGCCAGTCCGGTCATCAGCGACGAAGTCAGGATCTCGCCCAGGTCGCGCGCGCTCTGCACCGCCGTCATGTCGGTGCCGGCCTGCGCGCCGGCGCGCGCGAAGCGCATGGCCAGCGTCATCAGCGCGACCGACGCGGCTCCCGCGCCGAACGAGCCCAGCGCCTGTGAGGCATAGGCCAGGCCCGGATGCGGCGCGGCCCAGCCCTGGGCCTGCGCCAGCCAGCCCGCCGCCGCCGCGCCGCAGGCGGCCAGGCCCAGCCCCAGCGCCGCGCGCCCGCCCAGACGGCCGATCAGCCAGGCGCCCCCGCCGCAGCCCAGCAGCACGGTCACCACGCCGCCCGCCATGCCGAGGCGGCCGATCTCCTCCACGCGCCAGCCCGCGTCCACCAGGAACAGCTTGGACAGGCCGTAGCCGGCCGCGGCCGTCATCGCCGACAGGAACGCCGCCGCAGCCAGCGCCCAGGCCCCCGGCCGGCGCACGAAACCGGCAAGCGCGGCCCGCGGCCGCAGCGGCGCGCAATCCGCCTCGCCCTCGCGCCAGGTCGCGGCCAGAATCAGGCTGAACGCCGCCGCGCCCGCCAGCACGGCCAGCGCGCCGGCCTGGCCGATGTGGCCGGCCAGGATCAGGCAACCCGGCCCACCGAAGAAAAAGCCCATCATCGTGCCGCCCACCTGCGCGGCGTTGGCGCGCGCCAGGGCCTGGCCCTCGAAGCGTTCGGCCGTCAGGCCGTCGGTGGCGATGTCCTGCGTGGCGCTGGCCAGCGAGGCCGCCGCCATCAGCGCCACCACCCACGCGGCGCTGGCCGACGACACGCCCAGCAGCGCCACGCCCGCCAGGCAGGCCAGCACCACCGCCTGCATCGGCACGATCCAGCTGCGCCGCCGCCCCAGCGCGCCGCTCCAGCGGTTGTCCACCGCCGGCGCCCACAGGAATTTCAGCACCCACGGCAGGCCCACCAGCGGCAGCCACGCCAGCGCGCCCAGGTCCGCGCCGTCGCGGCGCAGCAGCGTGGGCAAGGCCTCCATCGCCACGCCCAGCGGAATGCCCTGCGAAAAATACAGGGCGGCCACCATCACGAACAGGCGTGCGTTGTTCTCGCGTCTCATCTTCAGATCTTTCCTTGCGACAGGTCCGCCGCGCGGCGGTGTTCGCTGCCCCGGCCGGGCGTGACGAACAGGATTTTTCCCGGACAGGCGATGTGCAGCCGGTGCCATACGCCGCGCGGCACCACCGTGCAGCGCCGGGTGTCGAGTAGCACGTCGGTTTCGGCGCCGTCTTCCGCGGCCAGCGTCAACACCACGCGGCCTTCCAGCACGCACAGCATTTCGTCGCCGCCTGGATGGCGTTCCCACACGTCGCCGTGCACGTCGGCGTCGTCGGCCACGGCCTTGACGCCGACCAGCCAGTCTTCGCCGTCCGCCAGCCGGCGGCGCGCGCCGATCTCGCGCAGCGCGCCGTCGCCGCCCAGCGCCATGAAGTGATCGAGCCAGTCGAAGACCGGCGGTGCGAAATCGGTTTCTGTCTTCATCGTGATGTCTCTCTGCAAAGCGGGCGGGATGGGAATCAATACTGGGCGCGCAGCGTCAGCATGACGTTGCGCGGTTCGCCATAGCGGTTGTTCCAGGCCGTGCCCGACAGGCTCTGGTAGTAGCGGCGGTCGAACAGGTTGTTGACGTTCAGCGCGGCGGTCAGGTGCTTGTCCAGCCGGTACGCCATGCGCAGGTCTACCAGCGTGTAGCCGCCCTGGCGCAGCGTGACCGGGCCGGACACCGTCGAAAAGCCCGACTGCATCTGCACGCCGCCGCCCACGCTCAGCCGGCGTTCCATGACCGGCAGCGCATAGTTGGTCCACAGCCGGAAAATGTGCTTGGGCGTGAAGCTGGCGTACGGCTGTCCGTTGGAGACGGAGTCGGAGACGTACTTGCTGGTGTTGAAGGTGTAGCCCGCGGCCACCGTCCAGTGCGGCGCGACCTGGCCGCTGGCCTCGGCCTCGAAGCCGCGGCTGCGGACCTCCCCGCCCGAGATGTAATAGCAGTTGTTGCCCACGCAGGGCCAGTCGGGGTCCTGCTGCGCGCGGTTCTTCTGCCGGATCTGGAACACGGCCAGCGACACGTTCAGGGCGCCGTCGGCCAGCGCGCCCTTCACGCCGGCTTCGTAGTTGGTGCCGGTGACCGGGTCCAGCGGCTTGCCGTCGCGCGTCAGCTGGCTTTGCGGCTGGAACACCTGCGCATAGCTGCCGTAGAGCGACCATTGCGAGTCCAGGTCGACGATCAGCCCGCCATAGGGCGTGAACTCGGGATCGATCCGCTGGCGCGCGGACGGCGCGCTCTGGTTCCACCAGCTCATGCGCCCGCCCAGCACCAGGGTCAGCGGATCGGCCAGCGAAAACCGGCCCATCGCATAAATGCCCTGCTGCTTCAGGCGCGTTTCGCCGGGCGAGGCGTACGGCCCCACGCCGGGTTCGGGCACGCCGCGCGGGTCCCAGTCGAACACGTCGACCGGCACGTTCAGCGCCGGGATCAGCATGCCCGTGTACTGCTCGGACGTGGTGCGCTGCGCATTGCCGCCCAGCAGCAGTTCGTGGGGCCGCCCGAACCACTGCACCGGCCCGCTCACGTAGGCGTCGATGCTGGCCTGCGTGTTGTCGAATTTGTAGGCGCCGCCCATCAGCCGCGAACCCAGGCCGGTTTCGCGGTCGATCGCGCCATAGGCGCCGGCGTACTTCAGATTGCTGTCGGCCGTCAGGTAGTTGGCGCTGATCTTGGCCGTCCAGCCCTGGCCGAAACCATGCTCCAGGTCGGCGAACACCCGGGTCGTATTCCAGTTGAAGCGGTCCCATGCCGCATCCAGATAGGTCGAGCGCGGCAGCCCGATATCGCCGCCGTCCTTGTAGCGCGGCACGCCCGCCATATTGGTGGTGGACCGGATGCGCTGATGCTGCAGGCCCGCCGACAGCACCGTGCGCGGACCCAGGTCCACCTCGCCTATGCCGTAGAACAGCGCAGACTGCTGATCGGCGACGTCGTAGAAATAGCCACGGTCCTCGTACGCGCCCACGATGCGCCCGCGCACGCTGCCGCTGTCGTTCAAGGGGCCGCCCAGGTCGGCTTCGGCGCGGTAGCGGTCCCAGCTGCCCGCGCTGGCCGTGCCGCTGAATTCGAACGCCCGCTGCGGCCGCTTGCGCACCAGGTTCACGGTGGCCGCCGGATTGCCGGCCCCGTGCAGCAGGCCGTTGGCTCCGCGCAGGATCTCGACGCGCTCGTACACCGCCATGTCCTGCGGCGCGGCCGCCATATTGCCCATCAGCACCGGCACGCCGCCCTGCTCGAAAGAATCGACCTTGAAGCCGCGCGAGTAATACGCCGTGGTCAGCAGTTGATAAGGCTGCACCGTGATGCCGGTGGCGTGCTGCATGACCTCGTCCAGGCTTTGCAGGTTCTGCTCCTGCATGCGCTCCAGCCCGATCACCGTGACCGATTGCGGGATCTCGCGCAGCGCCAGCGGCAGCTTGCCCAGCGTCGCCGCGTCCGGCGCGACGCCTTCGCCGCTGACCGTCACCGCCGGCAGCGCCTGCGCATCCTGCGCCTGCGCCGGCCCGGCCGCCAGCGCCAGCCACAATGGCCACTGCCACACCCGCGCCGTCCTGCCGCCCGCCCCCGCCTTCGATGCCTTGCGCACTGCCGTTCCTTTTGAGTTGCTATTGAGAACCATTCGCAACGAATTCTAGGGAGAACGGCGAGCGCCCGCTGGCGATCGCGGAAGTCTTGCTGGCGATTGCGGAAGTTTCAGCCGCGCGCCGCCACGCTGCTGGGCAGCACGCCGTAGCGGCGCAGGAAGGCCTTGGTGAAATGCGAGTCGGTATAGCCGCAGGCATAGGCGGCCTCGGACACCGAGAGCGCGCCGGCCGCCAGCAGCGCATGCGCCTGCTGCATGCGGCATTCGCGCACATAGGCGTAGACGCTCATGCCGAACAGCTTGCGAAAACCCGTGGTGAGCTTGTTGACGTTGATGCCGGCCTGGCGCGCCAGTTCCGGCAGCGAAGGCGGGTCCTGCAGGTTCGCCGCCGCCAGGTCGCGCGCATGATGCAGGCGCTCGACGTCGCCGCGCGCCAGGCCGTGGCCCGGCCTCTCGTGCAACGCGCCGAACGCCAGCGCCGCCAGTTCCAGCGCCTTGCCCGACAGGTACATGCGCTTGAGGGCCCCCTGCACCGGGCAGGCCAGCATCTGGTTGCCCAGCGCCTGGACCGCCGGCGCCACGCGCAGGTTGGCGTCGGCATAAGGCTGGCCGCCGGGCGCGCGCAGCCGCGCCGCCAGTTCGGCGGGCTCCATCGAAAACGCTTCCTGCAACTGCGAAAGGCCCGTGCGCAAGGACACGAAACGCAGCGCCTTGTGCGCGCCGAATTCGTGCTCCATCCCCATCTCGTCCTGGCACAGGCTCAGGTGCAGCAGCGGCCCGCTCACGCGCGTGGCCGGCGCGCCGCGCACGCTATAGCGCAGCTCGCCGTCGAGCACCAGCACCAGCTTCAGCCCCGGCTCCAGGCGTTCATGCACGCGCGCCTCGCGGCCGAAACGCAGCGTGCCGCCGGCCAGCGACATCGCCGGCATGGCGGCCGTAACGGTCCAATCGGGTTCGGGATGGATAAGGGTCACGGTAAAGGCCCCGCGCCGGGGCCGTCTCAGTTGATGAGATTGAATATTATTACCATCAACCCATATCGGAAAGCCGGACCGCCGCCCTCGGCGGCCCGGCGGGCCTTGCGCTACTGCTGCTGGCGGCGCTGCTCCAGCTCTTTCAGGCATTGCGCCACGCCGGCCTGCATCTGCGAGTTCGACACCGCGGCGCGGTCCGACACCTCGCGGCAGCGCTCGTACTCGGCGCGGCTTGCCGGCGTATCGCTGACCGCCGCCGGCGTCGAGCCGGCTCCGGGCGTGACCGTCACCCGCAGCGTCGAAGGCGGCGAGAGGCTGCCGTCCTTGGAGCGCACGCTGGGGTACTGGTACTCCTGCGTGACCGGCGCGGCGTTCTGCGCCTGCGCCACGCCGGCCGCGCACAGGGCGGCGAGCAGGAACGCGGAAATTCGGAGTTTTTTCATGGCTACCTCATCTACGATGAACTGGCGCGCGGCGCACGGGCATTGCGATCCGCCGCGCCGCACTATCGTATCCTCGCGCGGCGCGCCGGGACGCTACACCGGACGCCGGAGTTGTTTCTTGTCGTTTCGCGCCCGACGGCTCAGGACCTGCCCGCCGGCTTGCCCGCAGACTGGCGCAGCGGCGCCAGCAGCGACGACAGGCCGTTGTGGTCCAGTTCGTGCATCAAGGCCAGCAACCGGCCCAGCTCGCCGGGCGGAAAGCCCTTGCGCGCGAACCACGCCAGGTACGGCCCCGGCAGGTCGGCGATCAGCCGGCCCTGGTACTTGCCGAAAGGCATGGTCCGGGTGACCAGCAGGGAGAGGAGTTCGGGGTCCATGGGCAGTCAGCGTGCGGATGCGGTGTCGAAAGTGATCTGGGCCGTGGCAACGGCGGCGATCTTGACGCCAAAGCTTGAAATGGACGACAGGGTTGCGTTGTGATGCGCGCGGATCTGCGCTCCCGCCGCATGCGGCTTATCGTGCGTGGTGTGGGCGTCGGCCGCCAGCGTAACCGGATAGCCCAGCGCCGCCGCCCGGCGCACCGTCGTGTCCACGCAAAACTCGCTGGCGTAACCGCACACCACCAGTTCCTTGACGCCGGCCCGGGACAAAGCGTCGGCCAGCCCGGTGCGCAGGAAGGAATCGGGGGTGGTCTTGCATATCCGGATATCGCCCGGCGCCGGCTCCAGCCGCTCGTCCAGCTCCCAACCCGGCAAGCCGTGCACCATGGCCCCGCCGGCGCTTTCATGCTGCACATAGACCACCGGAGCGCCCGCCGCGCGGGCGCGCCCGGCCAGTTTGTTTATGCGGCCAATTATGGTCGCGGCCTCGGCGGGCGCGGGAGAGGTTTCGAACAACGCGCGTTGCACGTCTATCACGATCAAAGCGGACGTCATGTTTTCCTTGGGCTTGCCGCAGCGCGCTCTTGCTGCGGACAGGTACGAGCATACATCCAGAAATCGCGGGGTTCGCCACGCACCTGCCTGTAATGGCGCAGCAGCCCTTCCCGCTCGAAGCCGCAGCGCTCCAGCACGCCGACCGACGCCTGATTGGTGTCCAGCACCGTGGCCTGGATGCGGGCGAAGCCGAGCTGCTGCAACGCCCAGGCGGTCACGCTGGCGCAGGCTCGCGTGGCGATGCCGCGCCGCCAATACTGCGGCGCGATGTCATAGGCAATTTCCGCGCGCCGCGCAGGGATGGAGATTTCGTTCAAGCCGATGGTGCCCGCCAGCCCGTCGTCCGATGCCACGATCGCCAGGCGCATGCAGTGCGACTCCATCGGTCTGGCGTAGGCGTGGATCAGCCGGACCAGGTCTGCCGGCCCGTCCAGCTGCCAACTGGTGTGGCGCGTCACCACGTTTTCGCGGAGATAGGCATACCACGCGCCGGCGTCGTCCACGCGCAGGGGACGCAGCTGCAGACCGGCCACGCCAAGGTCGGGCAGGTCCTGCGGATCGTCAACGAGGTTCGGCATCATCCCTGGGAGCGCTCGGCGGCGGCGCCAGGGCCGCGACATGGCGCAGCTTATCAGGGTTGCGCACGATGTAGATGGCCGTGATCCTGCCGTCGCGCACCTCCAGCGTGGTGGAGCGCGGCAGGCCGTCGATTTCGGTCGCCAGCACGCCCGGCATGCCGTTCAACCGGGTCACCACCGCGTCCAGGAATTGGCCGCCGCGCTTGGACGACAGGCCGGCGAAGAAACGCGCGATCCGGTCGCTGCCCAGGATGGGCTTGAACACGGCCAGCTTCTTGCCGCCGCCGTCGGCGTGCAGCACCGCGTCCTGCGCCAGCAGCCCGCGCAGCGCGTCCACGTCGCCGGCGCGGCAGGCCTGCCAGAAGGCGGCGGCGATGCGCTCGCCGTCTTGCTCGGTCACTGCGTACCGCGGCCGCGCCTCGCGCACGCGGCTGCGCGCACGCGCGGCCAGCTGCCGGCACGCGGCCTCGTTGCGGTCCAGCGTGAGCGCAATCTCGGAAAACGGCATGTCGAACACGTCATGCAGCAGGAACGCGGCGCGCTCCAGCGCGGACAGGCGTTCCAGCGCCAGCATCAGCGCCACGGACAGGTCGTGCGCGATCTCGCCCGCCCCCGGCGCCTGGTAGCTGGCGGCATCGGGCAAGGGTTCCGGCAGCCAGGGGCCCACGTATTCCTCGCGCCGCGCGCGCGCCGACTTCAGGTGGTCCAGGCACAGCCGCGTGACGGTGCGCGACAGAAAGGCGCGCGGCGTCGCGACCTGGCTGCGGTCGACGTCGCGCCAGCGCAGCCAGGCGTCCTGCACCATGTCCTCGGCCTCCGCCCACGAGCCCAGCATCCGGTAGGCCAGGCCCTGCAGGTAGCGGCGATGGGGCTCGAAGTCGGCGACGGCATCGGCCGCGGCGGAAGTGTCCATGGCGCCCGGACCTCAGCCCTTGGGATGCTGCGAGCGAAACCCGACGGCGATGCGGTTCCAGCTGTTGATCATATTGATGGCCACCGTCAGGTTCACCTGTTCTTCCGCGCTGAAATGCCGGGCCATGGCTTCGTAGTCGGCATCCGGCGCATGAGTTTCGGACAGCCTGGTCAAGGCTTCGGTCCAGGCCAGCGCGGCGCGTTCGCGTTCGCTGTAGAGCGACGATTCGCGCCAGGCGTCCAGCAGGTACAGGCGCATTTCGGTTTCGCCCTGCTTGCGCGCGTCGCTGGCGTGCATGTGCAGGCAATAGGCGCAGCCGTTGATCTGGGAAGCCCTCATCTTCACCAGCTCCAGCAGGCTGTGTTCCAGGCCGCAGCCCTCCACGAAATCGTTCAGGGCGACCATGGCCTTCATGGCCTGGGGTGCGGCGGTATAAGCATTGAGTCGGGCGGTGGCCATGGATAGCTCTCCGGCAGGTTCGCGCCGCGGGATGCGGCGCCGTCATCCATAAGACGAGGCAGCTCGGGGCGACGTGACATCGCCGACGGAAAAAATTGTAAGACCGGGGGGTCAGGCTGCGTGGACGATGCGGGGCTCGCAGCGCACCGGGAACTTCACCGAATTGGCGATGAAGCAGAAATGGTGTGCGCGATCGTGCAGTTCCGCGGCCAGCGCCGCATCGTCGCCGGCGCGGATGGTCACCTCGGGACGCAGCGTGACGCTGGCGAACGCCCCGCCGCGCTCGCGGTCCTCCACCATCACGCCCTCGGCCTCGTCGCGGTAGGCCAGCACGGTCACGCCTTCGACGGCGCAGAAATGCAGATACCAGAGCTTGTGACAGGCCGACAGCGAGGCCACCAGCATGTCCTCGGGATTCCAGCGCGCCGGATCGCCGCGGAACGCCGGATCGGACGAGCCCGGCACGTCGGGCTTGCCTTCGGCCCGGATCAGGTGATCGCGGGAATACGCGGTGTAGCTGGACGTGCCGGCGCCGGTATTGCCGGTCCAGTCCACGGTGACGCGGTAGCGGTGTTCGCCATTCATAGGGGTCGTCCTGTCGGCTGATTCGCGGGTCCGCCGCCGGGCGCGCCGGCGGCAAGGACATCAAGCGTAGCGCATGGGCGCGCGCCCACGCGTCCTTACATCCGGTTTCAGCACCGGCAGGTTACTGTCCTTATCGTGAACGCCTTTTCCACACAGGAGCTCGCCATGATGAAACTCACCCTGACCTGCGCCCTGACGCTTGCCCTTTTGGCCGGTTGCGCGCCTTCCCAGCCCCAGTCCGGGCGCGGCGCGCCCCCAGACGGCCATACGGCCCGCAACTCCCTGGACTGGGCCGGCAGTTACGAAGGCACGCTGCCTTGCGCCGACTGCCCCGGCATCCGCACCCGGCTGATCCTGAGCCAGGACAACCGCTACGAAAGACAGACCCAGTACCTGGACCGCCAGCCGCAGCCCGAGGTCGTGACCGGCAGTTTCAGCTGGGAGTCCGACGGCAGCACCATCCGGCTCGACGCCGCCGGCGACAGCCAGCGCTACTTCGTGGGCGAAAACCAGGTGACCATGCTGTACCGCGACGGTACGCGCCCCACCGGTCCGCTGGCCCCGCACTACGTCCTGCGCCGCGCGCAATAAGCCCTCGCGCCGCATGCGCGCTTGCGGCTATGCTTGCCGCAACCCCGCGCCCGCGGCGCGCCCTCCTCTTCGCCCAAGGAAATCATGAAGACCGATCACGAGCTGCTCTCCGCCTTCGCGCCGACCGGCGTGCTGCGCGCCTCCATCAACCTGGGCAACCCCATCCTGGCCCACGCCGATCCGGCCACCGGCGAGCCCGGCGGCGTCTCGGTGGACCTGGCGACCGAGCTGGCCCGGCGCCTGCAGGTCGGGCTGGAGCTGGTGGTGTTCAAGTCCGCCGGCGAATCCGTCAACGCGGTGGCGGCCGACCAGGCGGACGTGGGCTTTTTCGCCATCGACCCGCTGCGCGGCGAGCAGATCGCCTTCACCGCCCCGTACGTGGTCATCGAGGGCGCCTACCTGGTGCGGCAGGACTCCCCCATCGCCGCCATGGACCAGGTCGACCGCAAGGGCCAGCGCGTCGTGGTCGGCAAGGGCAGCGCCTATGACCTCTACCTGACGCGCGAACTCAAGCAGGCGGAGATCTTCCGCGCGCCGACCTCGCCCGCCGTGGTCGACACCTTCCTGAGCGAGAACATGGAAGTCGCCGCCGGCGTCAGGCAACAGCTCCAGGCCGACGCCCAGCGCCTGGGCGGGCTGCGCCTGCTCGACGGCCATTTCATGCTGATCCGCCAGGCCATGGGCGTGCCCAAGCGCCGCGGCGAGCGGGCCAGCGCCTACCTGGGCGCCTTCGTCGAAGCGATGAAGAAATCGGGATTCGTGGCCGAGGCGCTGGCGCGCCACGGCATCCAGGGCGCGGCCGTGGCGCCGCTGGAAGCGGCTTCGGACGCGTAAAAAAAAGCGCGCCGGCAATCGCCGGCGCGCTCTATGCCCTTCAGTGGCTGATCATCCAGGGCCTGGCGCCCGCGAAGGACTTGGCCCCGTCCGGCGTCGTGCGCGTTTTGCCCGCCTTGCCGCCGCCGCAGCATCCGCAGTTCATGCCGTGGCCGGACCGCGAGCTGCGCGGTTCGTGCGCGCTGCGCTCATTGGCCGCGCGCGCCCGGTTCACCGCCGAGGACAGCGCGGAAATCGCAGGCGCCCCGCCCACGATGCGGCCTGAAGGCGTTCCGCATTGCGGGCACGCGGCAGGTTCCCGCCACCGCGCCAGGGGCACGAGCGCGGCGAATTCGCCGCAGCGGCCGCAGGCATAGTCGTACATGGGCATGTCGGTCTCCTAGCGGTCGCGCGAAAGCGGCATGTCCACGCCGCCCTGGATATGCTTGACGGGCCCGCTGGCCGAGGGCTGGATGTCGAAATCGAAGATTTCCGTCGGCAGCCAAAGCGTGGCGCAGGAGTTGGGAATGTCGACCACCCCGCTGATATGCCCCTGCACCGGCGCGCAGCCCAGCAGCGAATAGGCCTGGGCGCCGGAATAGCCGAACTTCTTCAGGTACTCGATGGCGTTCAGGCAGGCCTGGCGATAGGCCACGTTCACGTCCAGGTAATGCTGCTTGCCGGACTCGTCCACCGAAATGCCCTCGAAGATCAGGAAGTCCTTGTAGGCCGGCGCGATCGGGCTGGGCTTGAAGATCGGGTTCCTGATCGCGTACTTGTCCATGCCGCCCTTGATCAGCGACACGCGCATATGCACCCAGCCGGCCATCTCGATGGCGCCGCAGAACGTGATCTCGCCGTCGCCCTGCGAGAAATGCAGGTCGCCGACCGACAGCCCGCCGCCCTTGACGTAGACCGGGAAGAACACGCGGGCCCCGCGCGACAGGTCCTTGATGTCGCAGTTGCCGCCGTGCTCGCGCGGCGGCACGGTGCGCGCGCCCTCGGCCGCCGCGCGGTCGCGGTCCGCCCCTTGCAGCGCGCCCATGTGCGCCGTCTTGGGCGCGGGCGGATTGGCCAGCGGCGGCACCCGCTTGGGATTGGTGTCGATCAGCGCCTGCTCGCGCCGGTTCCAGGTATCCAGCAGCTTCTTGTCCGGCAGGCAGCCGATCAGCCCGGGATGGATCAGGCCCGCGAAACTCACGCCGGGGATATGCCGCGACGACGTGAACATGCCGTGGAAATCCCAGATGGACTTCTGCGCGTGCGGGAAATGCTCGGTCAGGAAGCCGCCGCCGTTGTTGCGGCTGAAGAAACCGTTGAACCCCCACATGCTCTCGGGCTTGGCGCCGATGTCCAGCAGGTCCACCACCAGCAGGTCCCCGGGCTCGGCGCCTTCCACCCCGACCGGGCCGGACAGGAAATGCACCGTGGTCAGGTCCACGTCGCGGACGTCGTCGGCGCTGTCGTCGTTCTTGATCGCGCCGCCGGTCCAGTCATAGGTTTCCAGTATGAAATCATCCCCGGGCCTGACCCACACCGCCATCGGAATATCCGGATGCCAGCGATTATGGATCTGCGCGTTTTCGTAGGGGGATTGAGCCAGGTCGACTCTGATGAGGGTATCGGTCATTCTCTTTCATCTCCAGCGTAATGTGTTGATAAAACAGAACTTTCTATAACCAGCCGTCCGGTGACCGCGCGCGGTTCGGCAATCACGGGCCGCTGATATGACGACGAAGGTAGGCGAGTTTCGGACGTGCGTAAACTGGTTTTCCAGCCAGTACATGGACGGCGCGCAACAGTTATGATGCAACCCGTTTCCCTCCCCCCACCAAGGTTTCACGCATGGCCGCACTGCCCCGCCGACTTTTCGCTTTCCTGTTGATCTGCGCCGCCAGCGCCGGCGCGCACGCGGCCGGGGATTGCGTTGCCGAAGTCGAAGCCGAGAGCGCCCGCATCGCGCGCGCCCAGGACGTGCAGCGCACGCACGAGGCGGCCAACGACCTGCAGCTGGACCACAAGCTGTGCCAGGGCCGGCTGGATTTGCTGGACGCCCGCTTCGCGCTGGCCGACCAGTTCGAGGCCTGTCGGCGCGACGGCGTGGCGTTTCCGCAGAAACTGGCGCGCGACATGGGCGAGGCCGCCGACGAGCTGCCGGACCTGAAGGCGAAGTGGATCAGGACCTGCGGTCCCTACATGAAGCCCTGAGTTGACGCCCTGAACGGCCCGCGCCGCTCAGGCGGCCTGCTGTTCGGCGCTTTGCGGGTAGAAGATGGCGCGGCTGGGATCGAAGCCGTAGCGGTGCTCGAACTCGGTGGCGTCGGCGGCCAGCGCCAGCACCGAGTCCAGGATGAAATCGGCCTTTTCGTCGGACAGCAGCACGCTGAAGTTCAGCCTGACGAAGCCGGGCTTTTCGATTTCCCGGCCTTCGAGGATGGCCTGGCGCATCTGGGCGGATTCGTCCTCGCCGATCTGCAGCAGCCGGTGCACGTAAGGGCCGGCGCAGGCGCAGCCGCCGCGGGCCTGGATGCCGTAGCGGTCGCTCAGCATGCGGGTCACGAGCTGCTGGTGGACGAAGCCGCCGCGGCCGTTGCGCACGCGGAAGGAAAAGATCGGCAGGCGCTGCGCGGTGAGCGAGCCCAGCAGTTCGAGCCGCGGCGCGTCGCCCCAGCGGGCCAGCGCGCGCCGCACGTAGTGGGCGTTGCGCTCGCGCATGAAATCGGCGCCCAGCGCCTCCTTGACCAGCAGCGCCAGCGCCGCGCGGATGTCGCCGACGACGTTGGGCGTGCCGGCCTCTTCGCGCGATTCCAGGCTGCCGCTGTAGTCGTGGCCGGCCGGCGATACGAATTTGACGGTGCCGCCGCCGGGCCAGGTGGGTTTGGTGTCGAGCACCGCGTCGCGGCGCACGATCAGCACGCCCGAGGCGCCCGGGCCGCCGATGAATTTGTGCGGCGAGAACACGATGGCGTCGATGCAGGCGTCGGCCGCGGGCGACATGCGCACCGGCAGATAAGGCGCGCCGCCGGCATAGTCCCACAGCATCCTCGCGCCGGCGCGCTTGACGCGCCGCGTGATGCCTTCCACGTCGGCGACGATGCCGGTCACGTTGGAGGCCGCAGACAGCGCGCAGATCACCAGCGCGTCATCCGCGCCGGCCAGCGCCGCGTCCAGCTGGACCAGGTCGGGGCCGCCCGCGGCGTCCTCGGCCAGCTCGACCAGCTCGGCCCCGCACTCGCGCCAGGGCAGGATGTTGGAATGGTGTTCGTAGGGGCCGATGATGACCCGGACCTTGCGGCCGGCCGCCAGCGCCGCCGGCACGCCGAACAGATGCACCAGCCGGTTGATGCCGGCCGTTGCGCCCGAGCCCGCGAAGATCACCGCGTGTTCGTCGCCCGCGCCGCAGCAGCGGGCGATCGCCGCGCGCGCCTCGCGGCGCAGGCGGGTGATGTAGCCGCCGCAATAAGAGGCTTCGGTGTGCGAGTTGGCGTAATACGGCAGCACCTGTTCCAGCACGAAGCGCTCGACCTGCATCAACGCCCGGCCCGAGGCGACGTAATCCGCGTAGACCATGGGCTTGGCGCCGTAGGGGCCGTCGACGACCGCGTCCTTGCCAATCAGCCCGTCGGCCAGCGCCGCAACCACGTCGTCCGCGCGGAGACTGGCTTCGAACTGCTGCAAAGGCCGCTGCGCGGCGGAACTGGCTTGGGCGGGGGCGTTCATGGCGATGAGAATTCCGGTACGTTTCGAAATATCATACGATGGATGCAACGGTGAAACATCACCTATTTTTTGCCAAAAATCACCTAAAACGGGTCATTTGATCTAAATAATGGAAAAAATAGACAAACTTGATATCGGCATAATTTCGTGCCTGCTGAAAGACGGTTCGCTGTCGCAGCGCGAGCTTGCCGACCGGGTCGGCCTGTCGCAGAACGCCTGCTGGCGCAGGCTGCAGCGGCTGAACGCCTGCGGCATCATTCGCGGCACGCGGGCCGAGGTGAACCTGGTCGAACTCGGCCTGGACCTGACGGTGTTCGTGATGATCCGCACCAGCCATCACGCCAAGGATTGGGCCGACGGTTTCCGCCGCCACGTCGAACGCCTGCCCGAGGTCACCGAGTTCTACCGCATCGGCGGCGACTGGGACTATCTGATCAAGGTGGCCTGCCGCGGCATGGCCGGCTATGACCGCTTCTACCAGAAACTGATCACGGACTTCGAACTGTCCACCGTGACCGGTTTCTTCAGCATGGAAGCCATCATCGAGAACCGCCCGCCCGACCTGCGCCAACTGGAAGGCTGAAGCCGCGGCCTATGCCGGGACCAGCGGCCAGCGCTTGGTCAGGAACAGGAACACGTGACGGAACGGATCGTCCACGCGGTGCAGCGCGCCGCTGACTTCCGCGATGGGCGGGCGGAACGCGTCGAACAGGCGCAGCGCCGTGGGCAGCACCAGGTACGGCACGCGTTCGGTCAGGTCGTTGTAGCCCAGCACCAGCAGGCCGCCGGGCTTGAGCACCGCCTCGCAGTTTTCCAGCAGCTGTTCGAAATCCCGGATTTCATCTATGCCGAAACCCAGCAGCCCGTTGGCCACCACCACGTCGAACACGTTGCCGCCGTAATGCCCCGCCATGCGCGTGGCGCTGCCCGTCCAATGCCGGCCCGGCCGGCCGTACACCGCCTGGCGCGCCTCGATGTCGAGCGTGTAGAACTCGGTGTCCAGCAGCCGGCGGTAATGCCAGTTGTGCTTGTCCAGGCCCACGAACAGCGTCTTCAGCGGACCGCCGGCGTCCACGGCCATCGTGTTGATGTAGCCGAACACCGCCTGTTCCAGGAAGCGCCGGTTTTCGGCCTGCAGCCTGAAATCGATGTTCAGCCGTTCGGCCGCACGCGGAGACAGCTTGAACACCGCCCTCTTCAGCAAATAGCGCAGTTTGCGCATTCCGATTTCCTTTCCATGCCATTTCCAGGATAGAAAAGTTAGCGACGCGCACGGGCAGGGAATATGGGACCGGGCTGATTATTAAACCGGCCCGAATATATTCGCAGCCTTCCCCATCGCCGCACCGGCCGCGCCCGGAATCGTTTAAGACGGATTACGACTTTTGCCGGCTGTCGGAAGCCCGGAATAATCTCGGCAAAATGCAGCGCCCGATAAGCGCGAAGGAGGTGCGCCTTGGATAGCCATGCCGCAGCTTGCGCCGCGCTGCTGTCGGTGCGCGGCCTGTCGGTCGATTTCGATACCGCGGACGGCGTCGTGCATGCCGTCGAGAACCTGGACTTCGAACTGCATGGCGGCCGCACGCTGGCCATCGTGGGCGAGTCGGGCTCGGGCAAGTCGGTCACCTCGCTGGCCATCATGCGCCTCGTAGGCTACGCCGGCGGGCGCATCGCCGCCGGCCGCATCCTGTTCCGCGACGGCGCGGACCACGAACTCGACCTCGCCGCCGCCAGCGACGAGACCATGCGGGCCATCCGCGGCAACGACATCGCCATGATTTTCCAGGAGCCGATGACCTCCTTGAATCCGGTCTTCACCATCGGCGACCAGATCGCCGAGGCCATCGTGCTGCACCAGCGGCTGCCGCGCGCGGCGGCGCGCCAGGCCGCCCGCGGCCTGCTGGAAAAAGTGCGCCTGCCCGATCCGGCGCAGATGCTGGACCGCTATCCCCACCAGCTTTCCGGCGGCATGCGCCAGCGCGCCATGATCGCGATGGCGCTGTCGTGCCAGCCCCGGCTGCTGATCGCCGACGAACCGACCACGGCGCTGGACGTCACCATCCAGGCGCAGATCCTGAATCTGATCCGCGCGTTGCAGCGCGACCTGGGCACGGCCGTCATCTTCATCACGCACGACATGGGCGTGGTGGCCGAAATGGCCGACGACGTGGTGGTGATGCTGAGCGGGCGCAAGGTCGAGCAAGGCGCGGTGCGGGAAATCTTCCACGCGCCCAGGCACCCGTACACGCGGTCCCTGCTGGCGGCCGTGCCGCGCCTGGGCAGCCTGCGCGGCCGCGACCTGCCGCTGCGCAAAGCCCATGCGCATTTCGAAGGCGGCGTGCTGCGCCAGCATGGCCAGACGCGCGAGCAGGACACCGCCCGCTATGGCGAGCCGCTGCTGCAAGTGGAGCGGCTGACCACGCGCTTTGACGCAAGCCGCAATGTCTTCGGCCGGGTCACGCGGCGCGTGCATGCCGTGGAACAGGTCAGTTTCGACCTCTATCCCGGCGAGACGCTGGCGCTGGTGGGCGAATCGGGCAGCGGCAAGTCCACCATCGGCAAGACGCTGCAACAGCTGGTGGCGCCGACCTCGGGCGCCGTGCGCTATGACGGCCGGAACATTTTCTCCCTGGCAGGCGCCGAACGCCGGCGCCTGCGCCAGGAAATCCAGTACATCTTCCAGGACCCCTACGCCTCGCTCGACCCGCGCAAGACGGTGGCCTTCAGCATCGCCGAACCCATCCGTACGCACCGGCTGCTCGCGGGCGAAGACGCCATCGCCCGCCGCGTGGGCGCGCTGCTGGAACAGGTCGGGCTGGAGCCTCGCCACGCCGCGCGCTATCCGCACGAATTCTCGGGCGGCCAGCGCCAGCGGGTGTGCATCGCGCGCGCCCTGGCCAGCAATCCCCGGCTCATCATCGCCGACGAATCGGTGTCGGCGCTGGACGTGTCGATCCAGGCGCAGATCCTGAACCTGCTGATGGACCTGCAGCAAGACCGCGGCCTGTCCTATCTGTTCATCACGCACGACATGGCGGTGGTGGAACAGGTGAGCCATCGGGTGGCGGTGCTGTACCTGGGCCAGATCGTGGAACTCGGCACGCGCCGCCAGATCTTCGAGTCGCCGCAGCATGCCTACACCCGCAGGCTGCTGGCCGCGGTGCCGGTCGCCGCGCCGGGCCGGCGCCGCGACACCGCGTTGATCGAGGGCGAAATCCCCAGCCCGCTGCGCCGCGTCGGCGACGAGCCCGCCATCGTCCGCCTGGCCGAATTCGCGCCGGACCATCTCGTCGCCGAGGCCGCCTGAGCAGGCCCCGGCGCTCATGAATTTCGCCCCCCTGGAGGCAACCATGCGATTCCTACGCAAACCCTGCTTCGCCGCCGCGCTGGCCCTGGCGCTGGGCGGCGCGCAGGCCGCCGGCACGCTGAACGTCGCGATCAGCCTGGACCCGGGCAGCTGGGACCCCATCGACACCTTCCTGACGGCCTGGGGCTCGGTGGGCGGCAATCTGTATGACGGCCTGACGATGCGCGGCGCCGACCTGACGCTGCAGCCGGGCCTGGCCACCAGCTGGGAATTCCTGGACGACAACCAGCGTCTGCGCTTCAAGCTGCGCACCGGCGTCAAGTTCCATAACGGCGAACCCTTCGACGCCGAGGCCGTGAAGTTCAGCTTCGAACGCCTGCTGGGCGCCGAGGGCCTGAAAGGCCCGCAGAAATCCAACTACGACTCGATCGGCGAGGTCCGGGTCGTGGACGAGCACACCGTCGACTTCGTGCTGAAGCGGCCGGACCCCATCCTGCTGACCAAGCTGGCCGGCTATGGCGCCATGATCGTGCCGCCGCGCTACATCAAGGAAAAAGGCGAAGCGCACTTCAACGCCAACCCGGTGGGCACCGGCCCGTTCAAGTTCGCCGGCTACCGGCCCAAGGTCAGCGTCACGCTCGCGCGCAACGATGACTACTGGGGCGGCAAGCCCAGGCTGGACCAGGTGATCTACCGGTTCATCGGCGAACCCGGCACCCAGGTGGCCGAACTGCAGGCCGGGCGCATCGACATCGCCACGCTCATTCCGCTGGGCCTGATCGACACCGTCAAGGGATCGAGCAAGGCCGACGTCATCTCCACGCCCGGCCCGGTGGTGCACGCGCTGCGCTTCAACACCAGAAACGGCATCACCCGCGACCGCGACGTGCGCCGCGCGCTGACCATGGCCGTGGACCGCGACGCCATCGTCAAGCTGCTGTTGCTGGGCCAGGCCCGGACCATCGCCAGTTTCCAGGGGCCCTTGTCGTTCGGCTACAACCCCGAGCAAAAGCCCCTGCCCTTCGATCCCGAGGGCGCCAGGAAGCTGCTGGCCGCGGCGGGCGTGAAGCCGGGCGCCGCCGTGCGGATCGACGTGCGCGGCAACACCTCGAACTTCCGCGAAGTGGCGCAGGCCGTCGCCGGCTACCTGCAAGCGGTGGGCGTGCGCGCCACGATCAAGCCGCACGAAGCCAGCGCGCTGCTCAACGACATCATTCCCAACGGCAAGGCCGGCGAAATGTGGCAAAGCCAGTGGGGCGGCTGGACCTACGACTACGACAACACCGCCTACCTGATGTATCACTCGGGCCAGAAATGGAACCCGTTCGACGACGATCCCAAGCTCAACGCCATGCTGGAGGCGCAACGCACCGTCTATGACCGCAAGCGCCGCGAAGCCATGCTGCAGGAGATCGCCGGCTACGTCGCCGACCAGGCGCTGGACCTGCCGCTGTACAGCCTGAACACCATCGTGGGCGTGAACAAGCGGGTCAGGAACCTGGAGCTGCCCGGCGACATCCGCTTCCGCTTCCTGGAAACCGCCGTGGACTGATCCCATGACCGGATTCATTTTCCAGCGGGTGTTGCAGGCGGTGTTCGTCATCATCGCGGTGACGCTGCTGGTCTCGTACGCGCTGCGGATGACCGGCGATCCGGCGCTGATGCTGAGCGAAGGCGCGGGCGGCGTCACCGAAGAGGACCTGGCCAACATCCGCCAGGCGCTGGGCCTGAACCGCCCGTTCCACGAGCAATACCTGTCCTACATGCAAGGGCTGCTGCGCGGCGACTTCGGGCGCAGCTTCCTGGGCGGTACGCCGGTGGCCAGGCTGATCGGCGAGGCGCTGCCGGCCACGCTGATGCTGGCCTGCGCCTCGCTCGCCGCATCCATCCTGATCTCGCTGCCGCTGGGCATCCAGGCCGCGGTCAGGCGCGGGCGGGCCGCCGACCAGGCCATCCGCATCCTGTCGCTGGTGGGCTTGTCCTTTCCCAATTTCTGGCTGGCGCTGATGCTGGTGCTGCTGCTTTCCATCACGTTTCCGCTGTTGCCGCCGTCCGGCTGGAGCGGCCCGGCCAGCCTGGTAATGCCCGCCCTGACCATGGCCATCATCCTCAGCGCCACCAATATCCGGCTGGTGCGCACCACCATGCTGGACACGCTGTCGGCCCAATACATCATGGTGGCGCGCAGCAAGGGGCTGAAGGAACGCGTGGTGCTGTACAAGCACGCGCTGCGCAACTGCGCGATTCCGCTCATCACCTATCTGGGCCTGCAGTTCGGCGGGCTGATCGGCGGCATCGTGGTCATCGAAATGGTCTTCAACTGGCCCGGCATGGGCACCCTGGCCTTCGACGCCGTCGCCGGCCGTGACTATCCGGTGCTGCAGGGCGCGGTCACGGTGCTGGCCGCGCTCATCGTGCTGGTCAACCTGGCCGTCGACATCGCCTACGGGCTGGTCGACCCTCGCATCCGTGCGCGCTGATCCCGCGCGTCCGTCCCGCATGCAGACCCTGTCCACTCCCGCCGCCGCCGAGGGCGCCAGGCCGCGCCTGCGCCTTTCGCTGGAGCTGGCGCTGGGCGCGCTGCTGACCGGCGGGATGGCGGCGCTGGTGCTGGCCTCGGGCTGGCTGTTCCCGGACGGCGGCGCGGCCATGGACCTGACGGCCCGCCTGACCGCGCCGGCCGTCACCGCCGCGCATCCGCTGGGCACCGACCCGCTGGGCCGCGACGTGCTGGCGCGCGTCATCGTCGGCGGTAGAATCTCGCTGCTGGTGGGGTTCGCATCGGTGCTCGGCGGCGCGCTGCTGGGCAGCGTCATGGGCCTGGTCGCGGGCTTCTACCGCGGATTCTGGGACGTGATCGTGATGCGTTGCGCCGACGTGCAGCTGGCGCTGCCGTTCATCCTGGTGGCCATCACGTTCATCGCGATCCTGGGCGGCGGCCTGTCCAACGTCATCGTCTTCATGATCGCGTCGCAATGGGTGCAGTACGCGCGCGTGGTGCGGGCGCAGGTGCTGACGCTGCGGGAGCGGGAGTTCGTGCAGGCCGCGCGCGCCTTCGGCGTGCGCGACCCGGCCATGATGCGGCATCACATCGTGCCCAACGTGCTGGGTCCGCTGGTCATCCTGATGACGCTGAACGTGGCCAACAATATCCTGCTCGAAAGCAGCCTGACGTTTCTCGGGCTGGGAGTGGACCCCATGATTCCCAGCTGGGGCGGTATGCTTGCCGACGGCCGGACCTACATGCAGACGGCCTGGTGGGTCAGCGTGTTTCCCGGACTGGCCATCATGCTGACGGTGCTGGGCCTGAACCTGCTGGGCGACTGGCTGCGCGACCGCCTCGACCCGAAAGGGTGAACCGTCACAGGTTTTAAGGATTTTGAAAGATGCCTTTGCTGGAAAAAACATTCGACCGCACGCTGGACGCCTGGACCCACGCCTACATGGCGCCGGCCTGGCGCGGCGCGACGGTGGAAGGCTGGCTGTTCGAAGGGCCGCAGGCGCGGCTCGCGGCCCAGGCCCGCCTGGCGCAGGCCGGGGTCGCCGCCCGCTTTCGCAGCGCCTACAAGCCGCTGCTGCATTTTTTCCTGGAAGAGGTCGAACGCGCCGGGCTGGTTTCGGCCCGCGTGCGCTATCCCGTGCACGAACACGCGCACGCCAGGCGCTTCGCGCTGGAGGCCTATCCGCTGGTCGGCCTGCTCGACGGGGTGCGCGTCACGCTGGAAGCGGGCGCGGATGACCTGCACTACGACGTGGCGCTGGGCTATGCCGACGGCAGCGTGATCGAACAGCGCGTCTACGCGCCGAACCAGCTCGGGCACGCCCCCGACGGCACGCCCGAACTGTCGCCCACGGGCTGGCTGCGGGTGCGCGACGCCGAAGGCGCGCTGCATACCGACGCCGCGCATCTCACCGAATACCAGCAGGTGTTCCGCAGCATCGTGGATACGGTCCGCGCCCGTTCCTGGGGCGCGCACGAACCCTTTTTCGAACGCCTGGAGATCCGCGTGGACCTGCCCGGCATCGAGTACGCGCTGCCGGTGGACGAAGAAATCGTCAGCACTTTCGAGGCGCTGCACGAAGACCTGTATTTTTCGCTGCTGGAATTCTTCCAGCGGCACTCCGGGCGCCCGGCCGGCGACCGCGGCCTGCAGCCCGGCCAGATCGTTCCCGACATCCGCCGCAACGACGGCGCGGCGCGCGTGCGCATGACGCTGGAACCTTTCGCCGCGCTCGCGCCGCTGGTTCCCGCCGCCCCCGCCATGCCGCTGGCGCAGATGCGCGAGCCGCTGTCGGCCGCGCAGATCGCCGGCTGCATGGCCGACCTGGGCGGCGACGCCTTCCAGGCTGTCTCGCGCGAAGGCCGCCCGGTGCTGGGAACCTATCTGCGCGGCCCGGGGCCGGCCGTCTTCATTTCGGGCGCGCAGCACGCCAACGAGACCTCGGGCGTCGTCGGCGCCCTGCGCGCCGCGCAGGCGCTGGCGGCCGCCGGCGACCCGCATTTCGCGCTGATCGCCGCCGAAAATCCCGATGGCTATGCGCTTTTCAACCGCCTGCGCGAACGGCATCCGCGCCACATGCTGCACGCCTCGCGCTACAGCGCGCTGGGCGACGACATCGCGCACCGCGAGAACGCTCCGTTCTTCGAGCGCGAGGGCCGGCACCTGGCGCTGGCCATCAGCGGCGCGCAGCTGCACATCAACCTGCACGGCTATCCGGCCCACGAATGGACCCGTCCGCTATCGGGCTACCTGCCGCGCCATTTCGAGCGCTGGACCATACCCAAGGGATTTTTCCTGGTCATGCGCCACCATCCGGGCTGGGGCGACCGCGCCCGCCGCCTGGTGGCGGGCGTGACGGCGCGGCTCGCCCGCGACGTGGCCGGCCTGGTCGAGTTCAATGCCCGGCAGCTTGAACGTTTTCAGGCGCACGCGGTCGAAACCGGTTTCGACCTGCATCACGGCATCCCCGTGCAGATCGAGGAAAGCGACCGCGAAGCGGTCCCGTTGACCTTGATTTCGGAGTTTCCGGATGAAACCGTCTATGGCGAGCGCTATGTTTTCGCGCATACTGTACAAATGGAAACCGTCCTGGCGGCCACCGGCCTTTACCGCGTAGGACTTTAGCGGCTACGCGCCGCTCGCGGCCAAAGACCGCAACGGCACCCGACTCTCAATCAATAAGAAATGAATATCCGAGAACGCAATCACGGCGACGATCTGGCCCTGGTGGACATCTGGCTTCGTTCGGTGCGCGCCACGCATACGTTCCTGACGGAAAAAGAAATCCAGGCCATGTACCCGCAGGTGCTCAACACCTACCTGCCGTCCGTGCGGGTATGGGTTTGCGAGGACGACACCGGCGAGGTCGCAGGCTTCATGGGCCTGAACGGCAACAAGGTCGAAATGCTGTTCGTCGACGCCAACAAGCGCGGCAAGGGCGCCGGCCGCCGGCTGCTGAATTTCGCGCGTTCGCTGCACGGCACCCTGCTGGTGGACGTGAACGAACAGAACCCGCAGGCCCACGGCTTCTACAAGCACTACGGGTTCGAAGACGTCGGCCGTTCAGACCATGACGACTCGGGCCGGCCGTTTCCCATCATCCATATGAAACTGGCGTAGGATGGGTGCAGCGCGAGATTCCTTGAACAAGCACTCAATCATCGAACGCGCGAAACCCATCAGGCGGCGAAAGCCGCCGCATCCACCCGCCCCCCTCACCCCGCCGATTTTTCCTCATGCCTGGCGCGCCAGGCCTTGAGCGCTTCGCGGTAGTTGTCCATGGCTTCGTTGTAGACGTCATAGACACAGGGTATGCAGCCGCTGTTGCAGCATTCTTCGGGCGCGGGCGGCTCGGGCGGCACGGGCGGCGGATCGTCGTCGAGAACAGGTTTGGTGCTCATACAGAGATGTTAACGCCGCCGCCCGGACCTTACTGAGGACGCGTGCGGATCGCGACGGGCGGCCAGGTTTCCTTGATCGCGTCGTAAATGCGCTTGCCGACCCGGCCGTCCTGCGGCAGGTTGCGCCGGGCCTGTTCCTCGCGCACGGCGTCGCGCGTCTTGGCGCCCGGAATACCGTCGGCCACGCCCACTTCGTAGCCCAGGCCGTACAGCATTTCCTGCAGCTCCTTGATCTGCGCGCGCGACAGGCCCGGATCGTCGGTCGGCCAGGCCGCGGCCAGGGCCGGGCCGCCTTGCAGGCGGTTGAGCAGCAGCGACACCGCCAGGCCGTAGCGGCGCGACTGGTTGTAGTGCAGGATGGCGTCGAAATTCACGGTGGCCAGGAACACCGGGCCACGGGCGCCGGTGGGCGCGAACAGATAGGCCTGCTGATCGTTGCCGGCGGCCAGCTTGAGCGCCGAGCCGTCGCCCTGCTTCACGCCGGCCTGCGCCCACTGCGCGATGCTGCGGCGGTCCTGCGACCCCACGTACTCGGCGTCGGGCTCGGGCGCAATGGCGGCCGCGACCTCGGCGGGCACGCGCACCTCGACCACGGCCGGCAGGCCGTGCGTCCATTTGGCGCGGCGCTTGCGCAAATGGTTGGCGGTGGAGGCCAGCGCGTCGGGCAGCGAGTTGTACAGATCGATCTTGCCGTCGCCGTCGCCGTCGGCGGCCAGTTCGTAGAACGAGGTCGGGATGAACTGCGTCATGCCGAAAGCACCGCTCCAGGAGCCGACGAAGCTGTCGGGCTGCACGGTGCCGTCGCGCAGCAGCCGCACCGAGGCGTAGGCGTTCTTCTCCCACAGCGATTTGTTCTCGGTGCAGGCGCGCGTCAGCCAGGCGTTAAGCACGTCGGTCTTGCCGACCTGGCGGCCGTAGTTGGTCTCGATGCCGAAGATGGCGACCAGCGTGGCCGGGTCCACCTGGTACTGCTGGCCGATGGCGGCCAGCTGCGCGCCGTACTTGGACAGCACCGCCTGGCCGTCCTTGACGCGCTCGTCGTCCACCGTCTTGGCGATGTAGTCCCACCAGGCTTCGCGGCCTTCGGGCTGGCCCTTGGCCGAGGCCACGGTGGTGGGCAGCAGCTTGGCGTTGGCGGTGTACTTGTCCCAGTCCGCCACGGTCAGCCCGTTGGCGGCGGCCCCCTTGCGCAGTTTGGCGATGCAGGCCTTGGTGTCCAGTTCGGTCGGAACGATGACCTGCGGCGCGGCGGGCGCGGCTGCGGCGGGGTCCGCCACGGCGGTGGCGGGCGCGGCGGCGGCCGGCGCGGTTGCGGCCGGCGCGGCTGCGGGCGCGGCCGGCGCGGGCGCGTCGTCGAAGCTGCGCTTGGGCGTCAGCGCGGGCAGCGGCTGGGCCGGCGCCGCCGGCTGCGCGCGCGAGCCGGTGGCCGAGGACGGCGACTGGGCGTGCGCGGCGCCGGCGGCCGCGGCCGCGAACGCCGCGGCGCTCAGCACACGGGCAAAGGTATCGATCCGAAAGCGAATGGAACGCTGGCGCATGGCAATCCTGAAAATTCGAAGTCAGCCCGGATCGTACCGCGATCCGGGCCTGTCCATCGAACGCCGGGCGCGTTGCCAAGCCTGCTGCGACGGAGAATAATCGCCCCATCGCCACCCTGTCCGCGCCATGACACCCTTCCGAGGCAAGCTACGCATCCGGCACCTGGAAATCGTGCTGACCGTCGCCGAATTGGGCAACCTGTCCAAGGCGGCCGCGCAATTGCACAGCACGCAATCGGCCCTGTCGCGCGCCATCGCCGAGATCGAGGAACTGGTGGGCGCGCGGCTGTTCGAGCGCACGGCCAAGGGCACCACCTGCACCGCGCTGGGCGTGGCCATGTGCCGCCACGCCCGCCAGCTGCTCACCGGCCTGCGCAAGGCCGAGACCGACCTCGCCGCCGTGTCGCGCGGCGACGAGGGCAGCCTGACCGTCGGCTGCTTTTCGATGTTCGCCAGCTGGCCCATGGCCGAAGCGGCGCGGGCGTTTCGCGTGGCCTGTCCGCGCATCACGCTCAGCATAGAAATCGGCACGCACGAGCGGCTGATCGAAGACCTGGACGCCGGCGCCATCGACGTGCTGATCAGCCGTTTCTCGTCGGCGGTCAATCCGCAGATCTACCGCTCCATCAACCTGCTCAACGACCCCATCGTGCTGGCCTGCGCCGCCGACCATCCGCTGGCCGGCGCGCCCGAGGCCACGCTGGCCGACTGCGTGGCCTATCCCTGGATCGCCGCCCTGCCCGGCAGCCGCATCCGCGGCGAACTGGAACTTTCGCTGCGCCAGGCCGGGCTGCCGATACCGGATATGATCGGCGTCCTGTCGCTGGAATTCGGCCGCGAGATGCTGCTGGAAGGCCAATATCTGTGGATGCTGCCCGGCAGCGTGGCGGCCGTGCGCCAGGCGCGCGGCGAACTGGTGGTGCTGCCGGCCCGCCCGGCGCTGCGCAAGTCGCCGCTGGCCGCCATCTGGCGCCGCGACCGGCCCAGCACGCGGCAGGCGCGCGCGTTCGCCGCGCAGCTCGAACTCGCCATCGCCGCCGACGGCATCGCGCTGGCGGCCTGAACCTCTGGACCCGGACATCATGCACGAATGGCTCAACGCACTGCCCAAGGCGGAACTGCACCTGCACCTGGAAGGCTCGCTCGAACCCGAGCTGCTGTTCCTTCTGGCCGCGCGCAACGGCGTGGCCCTGCCCTGGCCCGACGTCGAATCCCTGCGCGGCGCATACGACTACGGCAATCTCCAGGAATTCCTGGACCTCTATTACCTGGGCGCGGACGTGCTGCGCACCGCGCAGGACTTCTATGACCTGACCTGGGCCTATCTGCTGAAGTGCCGCGAGCAGAACGTGGTCCACACCGAACCCTTCTTCGATCCCCAGACCCACACCGACCGCGGCGTGCCGCTGGAAGCGGTGCTGGAAGGCATCGGGCAGGCGCTCGAAGACGGCCGCAGGCAGCTCGGCGTCAGCAGCGGGCTGATCCTGAGCTTTCTGCGCCACCTGCCCGAAGCGCAGGCCATGCAGACGCTGGAAGCCGCGCTGCCTTACCGCGACGCCTTCATCGCCGTGGGCCTGGACAGCAGCGAAAAAGGATTCCCGCCGCGCCTGTTCCAGCGCGTGTTCGACCGCGCGCGCGCCGAAGGCCTGCCCGCCGTGGCCCATGCCGGCGAGGAAGGCCCGCCCGAATACATCTGGGAGGCGCTGGACCTGCTCAAGGTGCGGCGCATCGACCACGGCGTGCGCGCCGCCGAAGACCCCAGGCTGATCGCCCGCCTGATCGACGAGCAGATCCCGCTGACCGTCTGCCCGCTGTCGAACATCCGCCTGCGCGTGTTCGAGCACATGCGCCATCACAACATCCTGTCGCTGCTGGACGCGGGCGTGAAGGTGACGGTGAATTCCGACGATCCCGCCTACTTCGGCGGCTACGTGAACGAGAACTTCCACGCCCTGTACGAACACCTGGGCATGACCCGCGGGCAGGCCCAGGCGCTGGCCGACAACAGCCTGGACGCGCGCATCGCCGGGTAGGCGCAGCCGGCCATTCCCGTTTCGCATGGCTTCTTTCAAAACCGGAATGTCCGGTCCGGCCCTTTCCTCCCTACCATAGTCCGGCGGCCCCGGCATCCGCCGCGGCCGATCGACGGACCAAGGAGGCAGGATATGAGTCAAACCGTTCAGGCGGCCCTGCAGGTGGGCACGCTGACCGGCGTACGCGCGGGCGGCGTTTGCCGCTATGGCGCCATTCCTTATGCGCAGGCCCCGGTGGGTCCGCTGCGCTTCGCGCCGCCGCAGCCGCCGGCGTGGCGCGGCGATCTGGACGCCACCGGACGCGGCGCGGTCGCGCCGCAGCTGCCCTCGCGCCTGCGCGAGGCCATGGGCGACTTCGACGCCCCCCAATCGGAAGACTGCCTGCACCTCACCGTGTGGACCCCCGCGGCCGACGGCAAGCGGCGTCCCGTGGTGGTGTGGCTGCACGGCGGCGCCTGGCAAAGCGGCGGCGGCGCGCTCGACTGGTACGACGGGTCGCTGCTGGCGCAGCGCGGCGACGTGGTCGTGGTGGCGGTCAATTACCGGCTGGCCGCGCTGGGTTGGCTGTACGTGCCGGGCCAGACCGCCAACGTGGGCCTGCTGGACCAGGAAGCCGCCATTGACTGGGTGCTGGAGAATATCGAGGCCCTGGGCGGCGACCCGCAGCGGCTCACGCTCATGGGGCAGTCGGCCGGCGCTTCCTCGATCTGCGCCATGCTGGCGCGCAAGCCTCGCTTCTCGCGCGCCATCCTGCAAAGCGCCGCGCTGGGCCGCGGTTTTCGCAGCGCGCAGCAGGCCGAGGTCCTGGGCCAGGCGTTTCTGCGCGCCGCCGGCGCCGACTCCCTGGAAGCGGCGCGCGCGCTGCCGGTGGCCGCGCTGCTGGCCGCGCAGCAGGCGCCCGAAGTGATGGCGGCCCTGCGCGCCGAAGACAGCAGCCGCAGCCTGTTCGGCCCGGTAGTCGACGGCGATACGCTGCCGCTGGAGATCGCGCCGGCGCTGCGGCGCGCCGCCGCCCGCGCCGACGTGCTGGTCAGCTACACGCGCGACGAAATGGCCGCCTTCCCCGGACACGCAACGGATGCGGCCGGCCAGAAACTGGGCGACGCGCTGTTCGGCGCGCCCTCGCGCCTATGGGCGCAGGACGCCGTCGCCCAGGGCCGCCAGGCCTGGCTGGCCCGCTTCGACGTGGCGCCCACGGCGCGCTTCGGCGCCTGCCACTGCATCGAACTGCCTTTCGTGTTCGACACCCGGCAGGCTTTCGCCGCCGCGCCCATGCTGGCCGGCCTGCCGCCGGCGCAGGCCGAGTCGCTGGCGCGCCGCACGCAGGCGGCCTGGATCGCCTTCATCCGCGGCGAAGCGCCCGACTGGCCGGCGGCCCCGCATCTGCAGGCGCTGGCCTGAGCCGCACGCAATCCACATCAATCAAACAAGGGGAATCCATGTTCAAGCAAACCATGCTGGCGCTGGCGCTCGCGCTGCCCGTGGCCGCCTCGGCCGCCTATCCGGACAAGCCGGTGAAGATCTTCGTGTCCAACCCGCCGGGCGGGCCGGTGGACGTCATGCTGCGCGTGCTGGCCGGCAAGCTGGGCGCCGCCTGGGGACAGCCCGTGGTGGTGGAAAACCGGCCGGGCGCCTCCGGCATCATCAGCACCAATGCGCTGGCCAAGTCCGCGCCCGACGGCTATACGCTGGGCATGGTGGTGGCCTCGTCGGTCACCATCGTGCCGTTCGCGGTCGACAGCCTGCCTTTCGATCCGCAGAAAGACCTGCAGCCGATCTCGCTGGTGGCGCGCACGCCGTTCATCTTCGTCGTGCCCACGGACAGCCCGCTCAAGACCTGGGAGGATTTCGTGCGCGCCAGCAAGGCCCGCAGCCTGAGCCTGGGCTCGTCTTCCATCGGCACGGCGTTCCACCTGGTCTGGGAGCAGACCGCGCGCCGCGCCGGCATCAAGGCCCTGTACGTGCCCTCTTCCTCGTTCGGCAAGACCCAGAACGACCTGATCGGCGGGCAGCTCGACGTGGCCCTGGACGCGCCTTCCAGCGCCAAGGGCCTGATCGACGGCGGCCGCCTGCGCGCGCTGGCCATCACCAGTCCGCAGCGCTTCGCCGGCCTGCCTGGCACGCCGACGCTGGAGGAGTCGGGCATGAAGGGCTACGCGCCGCAGCCGTGGATCGGCCTGATGGCGCCGGCCGGCACGCCCGCCGACCGCGTGGCGCTGATCCAGCGGGCGGTGTCCGGCGTCCTGCAGGAACCCGAGATGAAGGCGCAGATGGAAACGCTGGGCATGATCCCCATCGGCAGCACGCCGCAGGCGCTGGCCGCCACCATAGATTCGGACCGGGCCGAGATGGAGCCGCTCATCAAGGAGCTGGGCATCAAGCTGCAATAACCCGCGGCCGGGCGCGGGCATCACGGAGCGGGACGCGGGTGAAATATAGAATGACCCGACTCCCACTCCCGCTTCCTCCATGCATCCCGCACGCCGCCGCGCGCTCGTCCTGGCCGTCAACCTGGGCAGCTTCATCACCATCCTCGACATCAGCATCGTCAACGTGGCGCTGCCCACCATGCAGGCCGCGCTGCGCATCGACATGGCCGGCCTGCAATGGGTGGTGGACGCCTACGCCCTGTTCCTGTCCGCCTTCATGCTGTCGGCCGGGCCGCTGGGCGACCGCTACGGCCGCAAGCGTTCGTGGCTGGCGGGCGTGCTGCTGTTCACGGCCGGCTCGGCGCTTTGCGGCATGGCGCAGAACCTCACGGCGCTGCTGATCGGCCGCGCCGTGCAGGGCGTGGCCGGGGCGCTTCTGATCCCGGGCGCGCTGTCGCTGCTGACGCAGGCGTTCCCCGACCCCAGGGAACGCGCGCAGGCCATCGGCGTCTGGGCCTCGTGCAACGCGGTGTCGCTCATCGTCGGCCCCATGCTGGGCGGCGTGCTGGTGGCGCACTTCGACTGGCAAAGCATCTTCCTCATCAATCTGCCGGTGGGCGCGCTGGCCGTCGCGCTGGGCGCCTGGAGCATCGCCGAAAGCGCCCATCCCGAACATGCCGCCTTCGATCCCGCCGGCCAGGCGCTGAGCGTGCTGTGGCTGGGCGCGCTGACCTACGGCCTGATCGCCGCCGGCGAACACGGCTGGGCCGCGCCGCAGGCCGCGGGCGCGCTGGCGCTGGCCGCAGCCGGGCTGCTGGCCTTTCTGTGGGTCGAGCACCGCGTCGCCCGGCCCATCCTGCCGCTGGGGCTGTTTCGCGACCCCGCCTTCGCCATCACCAATGTCGCGTCCTTCGTGCTGGGTTTCTCGGCCTACAGCAGCCTGTTCTTCTTCTCGCTGTATCTGCAGCACGTGCAGGGCCTGTCGCCGCTGGCGGCCGGCTGGCAGCTGGCGCCGCAGTTCGCCGCGGCGGGGCTGGTCTCCATCGTGTTCGGCCGGCTCAACCAGCGCTTCGGCCTGCCGCGGCTGATGGTCGCCGGCTACGTGTTCATCGGCGCGGCCATGCTGGGCATGACGCTGCTGCAGGCGGGCACGCCCTACGCCGTCACCGGGTCGCTGCTGGTGCTGCTGGGGCTGGGCACTGGGCTGGCCGTGCCCTCGACCAGCATGGCGGTGATGGCCAGCGTGCCGCGCGAACGTTCCGGCATGGCCTCGGCCACCATGAACGCGCTGCGCCAGACCGGCATGACCATAGGCATCGCGCTGCTGGGCGCGCTCATGAGCGCGCGCGCGATCGACGCGCTGGCGGCCGCGCTGGCGCGCCGCGGCGTGCCCGGGGCAGAGATCGCCGCGCACGCCGCCGTCACGCGCCACGTCATGCCGGCGCAGCCCGCGGATGCGGCCGCCCTGTTCGGCGACGCGCTGACCGGCGGCTTCCACGCCGCCATGTCCGCCGCCGGCGGCGCCGCGCTGCTGGCGGCGCTGTTGCTCGCGCTTCTGGCGCGCGGTTCGCGCCGCCTGCTGCGCGCCGCCTGAAGCCGGGTTCCGGTGCCCGAAATTCCACTCGCCGGAATCAAAACGGCCTGATTTTAAGCATCCGTAACCAGACGCGACGAGGCTGCGGCGCTCCGGTAAGATCCTCGACCAATAACAGGTTAACAACCACGAGGAGAACAGACATGGCGTATTCCAAAGCCGTGTTCCGCCTGGCGCCGCTGGCGCTGGCCGCACAACTGCTCATGGCCGGCCCGGCAGCCGCGCAGAGCGCGCCCGGCACCCAGGGCCCGCCGGTCCCGGCGCCCGCGCCGGCGCTGGCCGCGCAGATCGACCAGCGCGCCAAGGCCATCGAAGACAAGCTCATCGCGTGGCGGCGCGACATCCACCAGCACCCCGAACTGGGCAACCAGGAACAGCGCACTTCCAAGCTGGTCGCCGACCATCTGCGCGCGCTTGGCATGGAAGTGAAGACGGGCGTTGCGGGCACCGGCGTTGTCGCCCTGCTCAAGGGCGGCAAGCCCGGCCCGGTGGTGGCGCTGCGCGCCGACATGGACGCGCTGCCGGTGAAGGAACAGGTGGATCTGCCGTTCGCATCCAAGGCCAAGGGCACGTTCCTGGGCAAGGAAGTGGACGTCATGCACGCCTGCGGCCACGACGCCCATACCGCCATCCTGATGGCCACCGCCGAAGTGCTGGCCGGCATGAAGGACGAGCTGCCCGGCAGCGTCAAGTTCATCTTCCAGCCGGCCGAGGAAAGCCCGGCCGAATTCGAGCCCGACGGCAAGAAGGTCTGGGGCGCCAAGATGATGGTGCAGGAAGGCGTGCTGGAAAATCCCAAGGTCGACGCCATCTTCGGGCTGCACGTGTCCAGCGCCTATCCGTCGGGCAAACTGTCGTGGCGCAGCGGCCCGGCCATGGCGGCGGCCGACCAGTTCTGGATCGACGTCACCGGCAAGCAGACGCACGGCGCACGGCCGTGGTCGGGCATCGACCCCATCGTGGTCGGCTCGCAGATCATCCTGGGCCTGCAGACCATTCCCAGCCGCCAGATCAACAGCATGCTGGAGCCGGCCGTCATCACCGTGGGCGCGATCCACGGCGGCAACCGCATGAACATCGTGCCCGAAAGCCTCGCCATGACCGGCACCATCCGCACCTACGACGAGGGCATGAAGAAGGACATCCACCAGCGCATCGCGCGCACCGCCGACATGATCGCGCAAAGCGCGGGCGCCAAGGCGGACGTGCGCGTGGTCGAGCTGTACAACGCCACCGTGAACAATCCGGCGCTGACCGAGAAGATGGGCCCGACCCTGCGCCGCGTCGCGGGCGAAGGCAACTACGGCCTGCAACCCAAATCCACGGCGTCGGAGGACTTTTCGTTCTATCAGGAAAAGGTGCCGGGCATGTTCTTCTATCTGGGCGTGACGCCCAAGGGCACGGACGTGGACAAGGCCGCGCCCAACCACTCGCCGCGCTTCTACGTCGACGAGTCGGGCCTGCTCAACGGCGTGCGGGCGCTGTCGAACCTGGCGGTGGACTACATGGCCGAGGCGCAGAAAGGCGGCTGAATGTGGAACGCCGGGCGGCTTTCGCCGCCTGATGGGTTTCGCGCGTTCGATGATTGCGTGCTTGTTCAAGGAATCTCGCGCTGCACCCATCCTACGCCCGGTAAACGGGCCCATCTACGGGATAAGGCGCTAGACGTAGAACGCCGCGTGGTAGGCGACTTCGCCCTGCGCGGGACGCGTGAAGGCCAGCGCCATGAAGTACTCGGGCGGCACGCCCGGATACGTCAGCCCCGGCGTCGCGACGAAGCCGAAGCGGCCGTAGTAGTCCGGCTCGCCCAGTACCACGCAGCCGGCCGCGCCCTGCGCCCGCAGCCTGGCCAGGCCTTCCTGCAGCAGCGCTGCGCCCACGCCGCGGCGCTGCCGGTCCGGCCGCACGGCCAGCGGCCCCAGGCCGTACCAGTCGCGCGAACCGTCGCTCACCGCCACCGGCGAGAACGCGACGTGGCCCACCATCTCGTCGCCGTCCCACGCCGCCAGCGACAGCGTCAGCGCGCCGGCCTCGCGCAGCGCGTCGATGATGCGGCCTTCGGTGTGCTGGCTGTGGGGATGGTCTTTGAACGCGTCCTGCGTCAGGGCGTAGATGGCCTCGCGGTCGCGGGGCGTCTCGGGAAGTATGCGCATGGCGATGCTCCTGCGGTTGTGGCGCCCAGTGTAGCCGCGGCCGCATTGACGCAGGCGCGGCCCGTCGATACAGTGGCCTCACCTCTTACCCTGCGACCATCCCATGAACCCTTACCGCGTCGGCATCGCCGGCTTCGGCGCCATCGGCCAGGCCGTGGCGCAATCCCTGGACGCCGGGCTGCCCGGCCTGGCCCTGGCCGCCGTCGCCGTGCGCGACCCGCAGGCCCCGCCGGCATACGCCTGGAGCGGCGGCGCTCCCGTCTTCACCACCATCGGCGCGCTGCACGAGCATTGCGACGTAGTGGTGGAATGCGCGCCCGCCGCCGTGTTCCGCGACATCGCCGAACCGGTGCTGCGCGCCGGCAAAAAGCTGGTCGTGCTCAGCTCCGGCGCCCTGCTGCGCAACGACGACCTGATCGAACTGGCCCGCGCCCATCACGGCCAGATCGTGGTGCCGTCGGGCGCCATCCTGGGCCTGGACGCCATCACCGCCGCGGCCGAAGGCGTCATCCATTCCGTCACCATGATCACGCGCAAGCCGGTGCGCGGCCTGCTCGGCGCGCCTTACCTGACGGACAACAACATCGACATCGCGGACATCGCCGAACCGCGCCTGATTTTCCGCGGATCGCCGCGCGAAGCGGCTGTGGGCTTTCCCGCCAACCTGAACGTGGCGGTCAGCGTGTCGCTGGCCGGCATCGGTCCCGACAAGACCACCCTGGAAATCTGGGCCGATCCCTCGCTGGACCGCAACGTCCACCGCGTCGAGGTCGTATCCGACTCGGCCTCGTTCTCGATGGAAATCCAGAACATTCCCTCGGCCAATCCCAAGACCGGCCGCATCACCGCGCAAAGCGTGGTGGCCGCGCTGCGCAAGCTGACCGGTCCTCTGCGCGTGGGCACCTGACGCCCGCCGCTCAGGCCGCGGCGCGGTCCGGCTCCGGCTGCCGCGCCCGCGCCTCGATGCGTTCCATGCGCCAGCCGCCCGCGCCGTCCAGCGCCAGCCTGTGCGTATGGAAGGCGTCCAGCGTGCTGCGATGGCCCACGCTGACCAGCATGCAGTCCGGCAGCGCGCCGCGCAGAAGGCCGTACAGCGCGTGCTCCAGGCCTTCGTCGGTGGCCGACGTGGCCTCGTCCAGGAACACGATGGCGGGCCGGTTGAACAGCACGCGCGCGAACGCCACGCGCTGCTGCTCGCCGATGGACAGCGTGCGCGCCCAGTCCGCCACTTCGTCGAGCCGTCCGGCCAGATGCCCCAGGTTCACCTGGCGCAGCGCATCGGCCAGGCGCGCATCGTCCTCCGGCTGCGCCAGGCCGGGATAGGCCACCGCGCCGCGCAGGTCGCCCAGCGGCAGGTAAGGCCGCTGCGACAGGAACAGCGCGTTCGCGCCCTGCGGCCGCCTTACCGTGCCTTCGGCGTATGGCCACAGGCCCGCCAGCGCGCGCAGCAAGGTGGTCTTGCCGCTGCCCGACGGCCCCTTGATCAGCAGGGCCTGGCCCGGCCGCAGCCGCAGGTCCAGGTCGCGCAGCAGCGCGGCCCCGTCGGGCCGGCGCAGCTGCAGGCGCTCGATATCCAGCCCGTCGGGCAGCGTCTCGGTCCGCACGGCGGGCAGCGCGCGGGCGGCCTGGTTGGCGTCCAGGAAGCCATTGAGGCGGTCCAGCGTGGCGCGGTATTGCGCAAAGGTGTCGTAGGAGGTGCGGAAGAACGACAGCGCATCCTGCACCTGCCCGAAGGCCTGCGAGGTCTGGATCACGTCGCCCAGCTTGATGGCGCCGCTGAAAAAACGCGGCGCCTGCAGAATGAAGGGAAACACCACGGCCACCTGGCTGACCGACAGGTTGAAGCCGTCGAACTTCAGGCCCCGGTACACGCGCGCCCACAGGTTGGCGACGTAGGCCGTGAACCGCGTCCAGAGCGTGGCGCGCTCCACTTCCTCGCCCTGGTAGAACGCGACGTTCTCGGCGTTCTCGCGCAGGCGCACCAGCGCATAGCGGAAATTCGCGGTGAGACGTTCGGACAGGAAGTTCAACCGGATCAGCGGCCGCCCGATCCTGAAGGCGAACAGCGTGGCCACGATCACGTAGAGATACACCATGAACACCATGGCGCGCGGGATCTCCACGCCGGCCACCGTGAGCGCGCCCGACAGGTTCCACAGGATGGCCGTAAACGCCACCAGCGACACCACCGCGCTCAGCGCGCCGATCGCCAGCGTGCGCGAGCCGGTGACGAACATGGCGATGTCCTGTTCGATGCGCTGGTCGGGGTTGTCCACCGGCGCATCCAGGAAATGGCCGCGGTAATACGCGCCGGCGCCCAGCCAGTCGCGCGTCAGGCGCTCGTTGAGCCAGACGCGCCAGCGGATGTCGAAGGCCTGGCCGGCGTAGCTGTCGACCAGCGTGCGCGCCACGTGCACGCAGGCCAGCACCGAGAATATGCCCAGAAAGCGCCAGAACGCCGACTGGTCCAGCGCCTGCAGCGCGCTGTAGAAGCCGTTGTACCAGAACGAAAACAGCACGGTCATGCGCACCGCGAACATGGCCAGCAACAGCAGCAGCGCCACGGTCAGCAAGGGCCGCAGGCTGCGGCGCGGATCGAGGTAAGGCCAGGCCAGCCGCCAGAACTTGCGGCCCCAGTCCGTGGTGCGCGCCAGCGCCATCGTGGCCAGCGCCAGGGCGACGGCGCTGATGCCGAACGCCTGCGCGAGCCACAGCGCGCTTTCGGCAAGTTGCTGTTGCCAGTTCAGATCCATGGGCAAAGTCCTCCAACCGTTTCTGGTTAGACGGGAGCTTGCCGCCAGGTTCCGGGGATGGCGGCCGCTTTAAGCCTGGCTTAAGCGTTGCGGCCGGCGCGGCCTTCGATGCGGCCGCCCAGGTCCAGGCTGGCGAACAGATCGGCCAGCGTGGGCACGGAGCGGGCGGGCCAGATCGCGCTCAGGTCGAAGGCGGGCAGGCGCTGGCCGTCGCGCACCTCGCAAAAGCGCACCCCGGCGAAGTTCATCGAGCGTATCCAGCTGGGCAGCAGCGCCACGCCGCAGCCGCCGGCCACGCAGGCCAGCACGGTCAGCGTGCGGTTGGCCTCCTGCGCCACCTGCGCGTCGTGGCCGCCCTTGCGCATGGCGTCGAGAATGCCCGCGTAAAAGGCCGGCAATTGCGCCTGCGGGTACATGACCAGGCCGGCCCGGGCGATCTGCGCCATCGAGACCTTGCCGTCTTCGGCCACCTCCAGCTCGTCCGGCACCGCCGCCACCAGACGGTCGCGCAGCAGCAGCCGCTCGCGCATGCGCCCGCCCACGGCGACCGGCGTGTGCATCAGGCCCAGGTCGATTTCGCCGGTCTGCAAGGCTTCGGCCTGCTCGGCGTTGCTCATTTCGCGCAGGATCACGCGCACGCCCGGCGCCTGCCGGCGCAATTCGCGCAGCGCGCGCGGCAAGGTGTCGAACAGGGCCGAGGACACCAGGCCGATGGTCAGCTGCCCCGCGCTGCCGCGGCCGATCTCGCGCGCCCGTTGCGCCGCCGCGTCGATGCGCGCCACGCTGGTCCGCACGTCCTCCAGTATGGCCAGCGCCGCCGGCGTGGGCGCGGCGCCGCGGCGCGAGCGCTCGAACAGGCGCACGCCCAGATCCTGCTCCATGCGGCCCAGCGCCTGGCTCAAGGCCGGCTGCGCGATGCCCAGCCACTCCGACGCGCGGCTGACGCTGCCGTGGTCCACCACGGCCAGGAAGTAACGCAAGTGCCTGGTTTCCATATCGATTCGATATACATAAAACAGTTTTACCAAATAGAAAACTATACAGCGCGTTCTTAGAATCCCGGCTTATGGACACACGCACCGAGCCGAAATCCGTCGACACCCACGCCCACGTATTCCACCGCGGGCTGGCGCTGGCCGCCACGCGCCGCCACAGCCCCGACCACGACGCCACGCCGGCCGACTACCTCGCCTTGCTGGACGCGCACGGGCTCGGCCACGGCGTGCTGGTGCAGCCCAGTTTCCTGGGGTCCGACAACAGCCACCTGGTCGAGGCCCTGCGCGCCGCGCCCGCGCGCCTGCGCGGCGTCGCGGTGGTGGCGCCCGGCGTCCCCGCCGAACATCTGCTGGCGCTGGCCGAGGCGGGCGTGGTCGGCATCCGGCTGAACCTGATCGGGCTGCCCGTGCCGGACCTGCGCCTGCCCGGCTGGCGCACGCTGCTGGCGCGCGTCAATGCGCTGGGCTGGCACGTCGAAGTGCATCTGCCGGCCGCGCGCCTGCCGGACATCCTGCCGGCGCTGCTGGCCGCGCAATGCCGCGTGGTGGTGGACCATTTCGGCCGCCCCGATCCCGCGCTGGGCGTCGCCGATCCCGGCTTCCAGTACCTGCTGCGCCAGGCCGACAGCGGCCGCGTCTGGGTCAAGCTGTCGGCCCCCTACCGCAACTGGACGGCGTCCGCCTGTACGACGTCCGGGCGGATCGCCGCGCGGCAGCTGCTCGACGCCTACACGGCCGCCCGCCTCATGTGGGGCAGCGACTGGCCTCACACCGAACATCGCCATCTGGCGTCCTATTCCGCCGCAGTCCGGTGGCTGGACGCCTGGATCGACGATCCCGTGCAGCGGCGCATGGTGCTTGCCGACACGCCGCTGCGGCTGTTCAGATTCCAAGGAGACAAACCATGACCCACCTGTTCCAACGCCTGGCGCGCCGCGGCGCCCTGTACGCGGCCGCCGGCCTGCTCGCCGGCGCCGCCGGCGCCGCGAGCGCCGCCTATCCCGAACGCGCCGTCACGCTGGTCGTCACCTATCCGCCCGGCGGCACGGTGGACGTGGTCGCGCGCCTGATCGGCCCCAGGCTGGCCGCGGAACTGGGCCAGCCGGTCGTCATCGAAAACCGCGGCGGCGCCGGCGGCATGATAGGCGGCGCGGTCGTGGCCAAGGCCAAGCCGGACGGCTATACGCTGATGCTGGACGCCTCCAACCACGCGCAGAATCCCGCCCTGCATTCGAAGATGCAGTTCGACACGCTGACGGCGTTCGCGCCGGTGTCCCTGCTGCTGCGCGTGCCCAACGTGCTGGTGGTCACGCCCTCGTACGAAGTGCGCAGCGTGGCCGACCTGATCAGGCTGGGCCGTCCGGGCGCCAAGGAGCACGTGTACTACGCCTCGGCCGGCCCCGGCTCGGCGCAGCATCTGGCCGGCGAACTGTTCAACCTGCTGGCCAAGACCGAGCTGCAGCACGTGGCCTACAAGGGCGGCGGCCCGGCCATGATAGACGTCATGTCGGGCCAGGTTCCCGTGATGTTCGCCAGCATGGGCTCGTCCTGGCAGCATGTGAAGAACGGCAAGCTGCGCGCGATCGCCGTCGGCGGCCTGGAGCGCTCCAAGACCGCGCCCGAGCTGCCCACCATCGCCGAATCCGGCGTGCCCGGCTACGAGACCTACGAATGGAACGCCGTGTTCGCGCCGGCCGGCACGCCGCCCGCCATCGTCGACCAGGTGTCGCAGGCGCTGGCCAAGGTGCTGAAAGACCCCGCCATCGCCGAGCAGCTCGCCGGCATCGGCGCCGAACCCATCGGCTCCACACCGGCCGAACTGGACAGCTTCCGCCGCGCCGAGATCGCCAAATGGCAGCGCGTGGTCAAGGAGGCCGGCCTCAGCCTGGATTGATTGGTGCCGGGCCGGCCGGCCCGGCTATCATCGTCCCTGACACAGCTTTACCGCAGGGACAGGAGATGGACAAGATCCGGCTCGACAAATGGCTTTGGGCGGCGCGTTTCTACAAGACGCGCAGCCTGGCCGTGCAGGAAATCGGCAAGGGCCGCGTGCAGGTGAACGACCAGCCGGCCAAGCCGGCGCGCGAGGTCGCGCCCGGCGACCTCGTCACCATCCGCAAGGAAGACCCCGCGCTGCGCGTGCGGGTCGTGGGCGTGAGCGGCGTGCGCGGCCCGGCGCCGGTGGCGCGCCAGCTCTACGAGGAAACGCCCGACAGCATCGCGGCGCGCGAGCGCGCGGCGGAAATGCGCCGGCTCGCGCCCGAACCGGCGCTGGGCATCGAGGCCGGACGGCCGACCAAGCGCGACCGGCGCCTGATCGACCAGATGCGCGGGAAGTGAGGCCGCCATGAAGAAAAATCCGATGGGCGGCCTGGTCTACTCCACCGATGGCGGGCGCATGTGCCCGCAGTGCCGCCAGCCCGTGGCGCAATGCCGCTGCGACGCGGCGCGCGCCGCGCCGGCCGGCGACGGCGTGGCGCGCGTATCACGCGAAACCAAGGGCCGCGGCGGCAAGAGCGTCACCGTGGTCAAGGGCCTGGCGCTGGACCCGGTTGCGCTGGGCGCGCTGGGCAAGCAGTTGCGCGCGGCCTGCGGCTCGGGCGGCACCGTGAAAGACGGCGTGATCGAGGTACAGGGCGACCATTGCGAGCGCGTCATGGAGGCCTTGCAGAAACAGGGCTACCGCGCCAAGCGCGCCGGCGGCTAGGAGAAAGCACATGAACGATTCATCGCTGGCCGACGTGGCCAGCTGGCATGCCCACGTGTATTTCGACGCAGCCAGCCGGGATGCCGCGCAGGCGCTGCGCGAACGGATCGCCTCGCGCTTCGGCGGCCGGATGGAGCTGGGGCGCTTCCATGAGCGCCCAGTCGGCCCGCATCCGTGCTGGAGCTACCAGATCGCCTTCGCGCCCGGGGACTTCGCCGAGATCGCGACCTGGCTCACGCTGCACCACGGCGGGCTGGACGTGTTCCTGCACCCGAACACCGGCGACTCGCTGCGCGACCACCGCGACCGCGCCGTCTGGATCGGGCGCAGCCATGTGCTCGATCTGCAGGCGCTGGGCTGAACCCGCCGGCCCGTAGCGTCAGAGCGCGCGGCCCACGATCAGCGAATCCAGCGCCAGGGTGGCGTCGTCGCTCCTGCCCTCGTAGGGCAGGCGGTTGAGCACGTAGCGCATGGCGTTGAGCCGCGCGCGCTTCTTGCAGTCGGACTTGACCACCACCCACGGCGCGTCGGCGGTGTCGGTGTGCGCGAACATCGCTTCCTTGGCGCGGGTGTAGTCATCCCATTTGTCCAGGGAGGCCAGGTCCACCGGGCTCAGCTTCCACTGTTTGAGCGGATGGACCTTGCGCTGCTCGAAGCGGCGCAGCTGTTCCTCGCGGCTGACCGAGAACCAGAACTTGATCAGGTGGATGCCGCTGCTGACCAGGTGGCGCTCGAAGTCGGGCACCTGGCGCAGGAAGTCCAGGTACTCCCCATGCGTGCAAAAGCCCATCACGCGCTCCACGCCGGCGCGGTTGTACCAGGAGCGGTCGAACATGACGATTTCGCCGGCCGTGGGCAGGTGCTGCACATAGCGCTGGAAATACCATTGGCCGCGCTCGGTGTCGGACGGCTTTTCCAGCGCGACCACCCGCGCGCCGCGCGGGTTCAGGTGCTCCATCATGCGCTTGATGGTGCCGCCCTTGCCCGCCGCGTCGCGGCCTTCGAACAGGATCACGACACGCTGGCCGGTGGCCTTGACCCAGGCCTGCAGCTTGAGCAGTTCGACCTGCAAACGGTACTTCTGCTTTTCGTAATTGCGCCGCAGCATGCGGTGGCGGTACGGATAAATGCCTTCGCGCCAGTGCGCGACCAGTTCGTCGTCGGGATTGCGCGGCGCCGCCTCGGCCTGCTCGCCGGCTTCCAGCAGCGCGCGGTGCACGGCCTGCGCATCGTCGGGCGACAGCGCCTCGATGAGCGAGCGCAAGGCCTCGTGCGCCTGTTCGGGCGCGCCGGCGGGGCGGCGGCGCGCGATGTCGGCTAGCAGCGCCACGGCCTCCTGGCGCGCGGCGTGCACACGGGCGCCGGCCCGCCTGCGGATCTGCTCCGCGGGCGCGGGCGCCATGTCCTGGTCGATGGCGTCTGGCATCTTGTCCGTCATGGGTGCTCTCCTTGTTATGTGCGTCGTCCGCCTCGCGACGCGGCGGATTGACGTGAATGAAAGGTTGTAGCATCTTTGCGGACTCCGGCTCCGCGCCGTCCGTTATCCGCGCCATGTGGTCATTCATCAAGCGCCTGCTCGCCGGCCCCGCGCCGGCCGAAGATCCGCTGCGCGAAACCCTGAGTTTCGACGACGCCGGCCTGACGCGCGCCAGCGAACTGCTGCGTGCGCTGCGCCAGCGCGAGTTCTGGCCCTGGGACGAGATCCACGAATTCGGCTTTCGCTACACGCAGGCGCTCTACCCCGATCCCTGGGCCGGCGACTACATGGAAGGCCTGTGGATCTTCCGCGTCTGCGGCGACGAGGGCGGACGGATGACGCTGGAATTCGACCAGGACATGCTGGACGCGGAGCGCCTGCCCGACGCGCTGCTGCGCCACCTGCCCGGGCTGGACATGGGCGCGCTGCGCGCCGGCCTGGCCGCCGCCGGCCGCGGCCCGCACAATTTCGAGGCCGAGGGCGACTGGATAGCCTGGCGGCGCGCCGACGCCGCGCCTACACCCGGTCCAGGCCCTGCCTGAGATCGGCCACGATATCCTCGGGCGTCTCCAGTCCCACCGACAGCCGCAGCAGCCCTTCGGACAGGCCGTAGCGCTCGCGGTCCTCGGCCGTGTAGCTGGCGTGCGTCATGGACGCGGGATGCTGGATCAGCGTCTCGGGGTCTCCCAGGCTGACCGCGATGCGGGCCAGTTTCAGGCTGTCGAGCAGCCGGCGCCCGCCCGCCAGCCCGGTCTTCAGTTCGAACGCCACCAGCCCGCCGCCGGCCGACTGCTGGCGCTGGGCGATCTCGGCGCCGGCCGTGTCCGCCAGGCCCGGATAGAACACCTCGGCCACCGCGGGATGGCCGCGCAGCAGTTCGGCCACCTTCCTGGCCGATTCGCTGTGGCGCTCCACGCGCAGTTCCAGCGTCTTCAGGCCGCGCAACACCAGGAAGGCCGTGAACGGCGACAGCGTCGCACCGGTGAAATAGCGCAGGCCCTGCAGCCGGATCGCGTCGACGTGCTGCTTGCGCCCCAGCACCGCGCCGGCCAGCAGATCGCCGTGGCCGCCCAGGTACTTGGTGGCCGAATGCAGCACGAGGTCGGCGCCGTGCTCCAGCGGACGCTGCAGCACCGGCGTGGCGAAGGTGTTGTCGACGATGGTCAGCAGGCCGCGGGCGCGGGCGATGGCCGACACGGCGGCGATGTCCACCAGGCGCAGGTTGGGATTGGCCGGCGTCTCGAAATACACCGCGCGCGTTTTGGGGCCGATGGCGTCGGCCACGGCCTGCGGGCGGGTGAAGTCGGCGAACACCGCGCGCACGCCGAAGCGGGCCAGGCCCTGCGTGAACAGCGTGAAGGCGGTGCCGTAGACGATCTGGTCCACCACGATCTCGTCGCCGCTTTGCAGCAGCGTGAACAGCGTGGCGGAGATCGCGGCCATGCCGGAGGCGGTCGCCACACCGGCCTCGGCGCCCTCCAGCGAGGCCAGGCGTTCTTCCAGCAGCGCCTGCGTGGGATTGCGGGTGCGGCCGTAGACGTAGCCCTGGGCCTCGCCCAGCCTGATCCGGTCGAAGGCTTCCAGGCTTTCCTGGGTGTAGGTGGAAGTCAGGTAGAGCGGCGGCGACAGCGCGCCCTGTTCGTCCAGCGGCTCGTAGCCGAGATGGATGGCGCGCGTGGCGAAGCCCTGTTGCGGAAAATCGGACATCTGGGATTCCTTGTTCGGATATCAGCGTTTGTGGTCGGCGCGGCGCGCCAGCCATTCGCCGGTGAATTGCACGATGGACACCAGCGCGATCAGGATCACGATCACCTCGAACATCACGCGGGTCTCATAACGTTCGTAGCCGTAGCGGATCGCCAGGTCGCCCAGGCCGCCGGCGCCCACCGCGCCGGCCATGGCCGAGGCATTGATCATGGCGATGACGCTTACCGTCATGCCGCCGACGATGCCGGGCAGCGCTTCGGGCAGCAGCACGTGGCGCACGATGTGCCAGCGCCGGCAGCCCATGGCGCGCGCGGCTTCCACCAGGCCGTGGTCCACCTCGTTGAGGCTGACCTGCGCGATGCGCGCGAAGAACGGCACCAGGTTGGCCGACAGCGGCACGATGGCGGCCCAGGTTCCCAGGGTGGTGCCCACCAGCATGCGCGTGAACGGCAGCATGGCCACCAGCAGGATGATGAAGGGAATGGCCCTGAAGGTATTCACCACGATGGACAGCGCCTTGTTCAGACGCGGCAGCGGATAGAGATTGCCCGGCGCGGTGACCGTCAGGACCAGCGCCAGCGCCAGCCCGCAGACGATGGCGATGGCCGCCGCCACGCCCACCATGGTCAGGGTCTGCAGAAACGCCTGCAGGTATTTATCGAACATCGGCAGCGACATAGCCCAGCACCTTTATCTGATCGGCCACCAGCGCGGCGCGCGCGGCCTCTTCCCGTAATGCGCCCGCCGGCACCGACACCAGCAGGCTGCCTTGCGCGTGGCCGCGCAGGCGGTCCAGCCCGCCATGCAGCAGCGTCGCGCCCGGCCCCAGGGCGGCCAGCGCCTGCAGCGAAACGCCGCCCGGCCGGCCCTGCCCCGTGAAGCGCAGGCTCAGCACCGCCACGCCGTCGCGGCCCTGCAGGTCGGGCACCAGCCTGGCCTCCAGGTCGGCCGGCAATCCGTGCTGCAGGGGCCGCAGCAAGGCGCGCGTGGCCTCGGCCTGGGGATTGCCGAAGACACGCCAGACCTCGCCGTGCTCGACCTTGCGCCCGCCGTCGAGCACCAGCACCTTGTGGCAGATCTCGCGGATCACCGCCATGTCGTGCGTGATCAGCACCACCGTCAGGCCCAGCTTGCGGTTGATGTCGCGCAGCAGGGTCAGGATGGACTGCGTGGTCTCGGGGTCCAGCGCCGAGGTGGCCTCGTCGCACAGCAGGATCTCGGGCTCGTGCACCAGCGCCCGGGCGATGCCGACGCGCTGCTTCTGGCCGCCGGACAGCCTGGCCGGATAGACGTCGGCCTTGTCGCCCAGCCCCACCAGCTCCAGCAGCGCGGCGACGCGGGCCCGCGCGGCCGCCGGCTTCACGCCGGCCACGCGCAGCGGCAGCGCCACATTCTCGGCCACCGTCTTGGCCGACAGCAGATTGAAGTGCTGGAAAATCATGCCGATGCGCCGGCGCAGCGCCACCAGGGCGTTCTCGTCCAGCCCGCCCGCGTCCACGCCGTCGATCAGCACGCGTCCGGCGCTGGGCCGCTCCAGCATGTTGATGGAGCGCAGCAGCGTGGACTTGCCGGCGCCGCTGCGCCCGATGATGCCGAATACCGTGCCGCGGGCGATCGAGAACGACACGTCGGACAGCGCCGCAACCGCGCCGCGCGCGCCCTCGTAGCGCTTTTGCAGCCCTTCGAACACGATGTGCTCGTCGCCCGCCGGCAGCGGCGGCGCGGCCGCCGGCTGGGCAATGGAAAACTCATGTTGCATCATGGCTCAGAACACCGGAATCACGGAGCCTTCGAACTTGCTGAGGATGAACTGGCGCACCTCTTCCGAGTGGTAGGCCTTGACCAGCTCCGGCACCCACGGCGCGTTCCGGTCCTGTTCGCGGACCGCAATGATGTTCACGTAGGGATTGTTTTCCTTCTTTTCGACCGCGATGCCGTCGCGCGTGGCGATCAGGCCGGCCTGGTAGGCGAAGCTGTTGACGATGGCGGCGGCGTCCACGTCGGGCAGCGAGCGCGCCAGCACCACCGAGGCGCTCTCCACGAACTGGAGCTTCCTGGGGTTGGCGGTCACGTCGGCCAGGGTGGCCGTGCCGGTGGCCGGGTCGAACCCGTTCCTGAGCGTGATCAGGCCCTGGTCGCGCAGCACCACCAGCGCGCGCGTCTGGTTGCTGGGATCGTTGGGTATGCCCACGCGCGCGCCTTCCGGCAGGTCCTTCAGCGACTTGTATTTGCGGGAATAGAACGCGATGGGCGAAATCAGCGTGTTGGCCACCGGCACCAGCTTGTAGCCGCGCTGGCGGATCTGGTCGTTCAGAAAGGGAATGTGCTGGAAGGCGTTGGCCTCCAGGTCGCCGTTGTTCAGGGCCTCGTTGGGGCTGGCGGTGCCGGTGATGACCACCGGCTCCACGGCCAGACCGTTCTTCCTGGCGACCTGGGCCACCACTTCCCAGATCTGTTCGTCGACGCCCCCGCGCACGCCGACCTTCAGGGGTTTGGCGTCGACCGAAAAGGCCGGGCCGTGGAACATCGCCGCCGAGGCCAGCACCACGCCAAGCAGCTTCTTGAAAATACGGGGAGTCATTTTGGAATCGCCTCTAAGCGGTTATGAGAGAAACGATTCTAGGGACGGACACGCCCGGCGCGAACGAAGACTTCGTTCGGTGCTTATGGCCGGGGCGTTTGGTTATGGCCGCGCGGCATATGCGCGCGGCGCGCCGACAGCGTTCAGAACGGCTTGACGACCACCAGCGCGACGATCGCGGAAGCCGCGACCACGGTGAACGGCGCGTACCAATCGATCAGCGGCGGACGCTGCGCGCCGCCGCCGGCCATGCGGCGCAAGGCCTTGCTCTGGACGCCCAGCAGCGCCGACAGCGCCAGCGCGATGGCGATCTTCACCCAGATCCAGTTCATGATGAACCAGCCGAAGGTCACGGCCAGGTGCAGGCCGACCAGCCAGGCCAGCACCATGGCCGGCGTGGTCACGTACAGGGTCCAGCGGCGCAGCGCGCCGAGCATCCTGCTTTCTTTCGGGGCTTGGCCGCCTTCCTGGGGTTGCGAGGACAGCAGGAACAGCGACACGAACAGCGAGCCGCCCAGCCAGGCGACCACGGCCGCCACGTGGAGCATTTTCAGGAGTTGGTATGTCATGGCCGGCATTATCGCCGCAGGCGCGCGCCGCGGCGAACCGGCTTGCAACGGCAATTTGCGCTACGGCAAAGCGGCGGCCCGGAGCGGCCTTACTTGGCGGCGTCGGCGCCTGCCGGCGGCGGGCTGCCCGCCGGCGCCGCCTTGCTGTCCGAAGGCGCGGCCGCCTTGCTGTCCGCGGGCGCGCCGGTCTTGCCATCCGCGGGCGCGGCCTTGCCATTGGCGGCCGGCGTATCGCTGGCGGCCGCCGGGTTCAAGGTGTCGGCCGGCGCATCCGGCGACACCGCGGGCTCGGCCGGCGCGGGCTTGGGCGGCGTCTTGCCGCGTCCGGCCGGCGCCGGTTGCGGCGCCGAAGCGGCCTGCGCGTCCGGCAGGAAGCGCTGCAACAGCTGGAAAAATCCGTCGTAGAACTTGGGCCGCGCCACCGTCTGGCTGGCGGTCTTGACCAGCGAATCGTCGCTGGCGCCGAACGGCATGGACACCTGGCCCAGCACGCTCACGCCCACGCTGGCCGAATTGGCGGTGCGCTTGATCGAATAACGGTCCTGCACCGCGGTGGCGAACACCGTCGAGCGCTCGTTCGACGCGCCATCGGCGGCGCATTCGATATTGAAGCTGATCTGCGTATGCTGGCCGTCCTCGGCCTGGAAATTCTTGTGCCCGGTCACGCGCGCCGACTCGAAGCGGTCGATCAGGTAGCCCTGGCTCAGCAAGGCGCGCCGGCCCGCGTCGCAGGCGGCCGCGCTGCTGGCGGCGACGCTGCGCGAGTAGGTGTCGTTCTGGGTGAAGTCCTCCTTCTCATACGCGGGCTTGGGGGAGGAGCATCCGGCCACGGCGCCCGTCAGGGCGGCGAGCAGGATCAGGGACGAACGGCGGGTGATACGAGGCATGTATGGGCGTCCGCGAGCCGGCGGCTTGCGGCAGTGTGATGCGTGAACGTCGGTTATAGCGCATCCCCCCGCCTCAAGCCTTTACCAGGAATGAACAGTTCAACAGAGAGGTAACAGGCGATATAACAGGGACAAAACGAACGGCTACTGGGACTAACCCCTGGTCCCACGCCGCCGGATTTTGGCTATTCTGCCCGCGTCGATCCAAAACCTCGCAGAAGAGACCTGCCCGCCGCGGCAGGCGCCGACGGAGCAACCGCCCCGGAAACTCTCAGGCAACCAGGACTGCGCGGTCTAGACAATCTGGAGAGCGGCGCCGCGCGCGCCCACCGAAGGGGAACCCGCCGCCTTCCGCGCGGCGCGTGAAACTCTCAGGTACCAAGACAGATGGGGTGCTGCGGCCGGGTGGCCGCGGCCACCCTACCCTTGGAGCGACCATGCCCCGCATCGCCATCATCGGCGCCGGCATCACCGGCGTCACGTCCGCCCATGCCCTGAACAAGCTGGGATTCGACGTCACCGTCTACGACCGCCAGCGCTACCCCGCCATGGAGACTTCCTACGCCAACGGCGGCCAGCTGTCGGCCAGCAACGCCGAGGTCTGGAACAGCGTGTCCACCATCATGAAAGGCCTGCGCTGGCTGGGCCGCCACGACGCCCCGCTGCTGCTCAATCCGCGTCCGGGCTGGCACAAGTATTCCTGGCTGGCCCAGTTCATCGGGCAGATCCGCAACTATCGCCAGAACACCATCGAGACCACCCGCCTGGCCATCGAGGCGCGCCAGCACCTTTACGCCATGGCCGAAGAAGAAGGCATCGATTTCGACCTGGAGCGCCGCGGCATCCTGCATATCTACCACGACGCGGCCAGCTTCGACACCGCGCGCCGCGCCAACGCGCTGCTGCGGCAAGGCGGGCTGGAGCGCTACGAGGTGACCGCGGAAGAAGCGCGCCGCATCGAGCCGGCCCTGCAGACCGCCTGCCACGCCGGCTTCTACACGCCGTCGGACGCCACCGGCGACATCCACAAGTTCACCAGCGGCCTGGCCCGCGCCTGCCAGCGCCGCGGCGTGCGGTTCGTGCAGGACGCCGACATCACCGCCATCGCGCACGAGGGCGGCGCCTACCGTCTGGACCTGGCGGCAGGCGCGCTGCCGGCCCGGCAGGAATCGGCCGACGCCGTGGTGATCTGCGCCGGCGCGGCCAGCCGCCAGTTCGCGCGGCAGCTCGGAGACTCGCTCAACATCTATCCGGTCAAGGGCTATTCGATCAGCGTGCACCTGGACGACGAGGCCAGCCGCGCCGCCGCGCCCTGCGTGAGCCTGCTGGACGAGGCCGCCAAGATCGTCACCAGCCGCCTGGGCGACCGCTTCCGCGTGGCCGGCACGGCGGAATTCAACGGTTTCAACCTGGACATCCGCGCCGAACGCGTGCAGCCGCTGGTGGACTGGACCCGCCGCCACTTCCCCGGCGTGCGCACCGCGCGCGTGGTGCCGTGGTGCGGGCTGCGCCCGATGACGCCGAACATGATGCCCAGGGTCGGCCCCGGCAAGCGGCCGGGGGTGTTCTACAACACCGGCCACGGCCACCTGGGATGGACGCTGTCGGCCGCGACCGCCCAGATGCTGGCGGCCAGCGTCCAGGCGGGCATGGGCCGGGCCTGAGCCCTGCGGCGCTCAATGCGCCGCGACCGCTTCCCTGCTGTCCTGCTCGACGGCGCGCGGCGGCGCGCCTTCCGCGCCCGGCGGGCAGGCGTTCTTGCAGATCCGCCCGTCCTTCATCACCAGGCTGATGCGGTCCGGGTCGATCAGCAGCGACAGGTCCTCCAGCGGATTGCCGTCGACCATGACCACGTCCGCCAGATAGCCGGGACGCAGCATGCCGAGTTCGTGCGGCCGCTGCATGATCTCCCCGCCCAGCCGGGTGGCCGACACCAGCGCCTCGGTGGGCGTCATGCCGACATAATCCACGAAATACTGGAGATCGGAGGCGTTGGTTCCGTGCGGCATCCAGGCGAAGCCATAGTCTCCGCCAGGCAGGATGCGTATGCCGCGCCGGTGCATCTTGCGCAGCGATTCGGCGGCGATCTCCAGTTCGCGCTTGTAGCCCATCTGCTCGGCGGCGGCGGGCGTGATGCCGTAGTCGGAAGCATGGAAGGCGGTGCGAACCAGCCAGCCGATGCCCGGCGCCACGAAGTGCCTGTCCTTGTTGGCTTCCAGCATGTCGAGCGCCTCTTCGTCGGCGAAGCTGGCGTGATAGATCATCTCGATGCCGTGCCGCACGCATTGCTTGACCGATTCGCTCGAACGCGCGTGCGCCGCCACGCGCTTGCCGAAACGCTTGGCCTCGGCCGCCAGCATGGCGATCTCCTCTTCCGAGAACGGCGACATTTCGGCCGGCAGCCCGGCGATGTACTCGCCCGACAGATTGATCTTCAGGTGGTCGACGCCGTACTTGATGAAGGTGCGCGCCGACCGCCGGATCTCTTCGGGGCCGCTGCAGACGCTGCCGAAGCTGAGTTCATCGAACGGCATGTGCGGCAGCGTGTTGTCGCCCAGCGCGCCGATCGTGGTGATCTCCTGGCTGCCCGCCAGGTAGCGGGGGCCGGGGCATTCCCCCGCGTCGATCGCGTTGCGCAGCACCACGTCCAGGCGCGGCTTGGCGGCCGCCGCGCCGACGGCCGAGGTCCAGCCCATCTCCAGATAGCGCTTGGCCACGCGCACGCACCAGAGTATGTGTTCCTCCGGCGGCATGAACTGGATGGCGGCGAGCGAGGGCTGGTCGTTCCACGAGAAATGCGTGTGCGCCTCGGTCATCCCGGGCATCAGGAAGCGGCCGCGGCCGTCGATGACGCGCGCGCCATCGCGGCTCACCTGCCGCGGCGCGCGCGCGACCTCGGCGATGCGCGCGCCGTCGATCAGCACCTCGCCCTTGAACACGGCTTCGCCGCTGCCATCGAAGATGGCGACATTGGTAATGGCAATTCTGGACATGACAAGTCTCCTCCGGCCCGCGCCGCGGGCCGGCTTTCTTATGTTGAAACGCCAGGAAAAGAGCGGCTAACGCTGCGCCGCGTAGAACTCCCGCAGGGCCTGCACGCAGGCCTGGGGCTGTTCATAGGTCGTCCAGTGTCCGCAATCGCCGAACACCACGTAACGGCTTGCCGCGATGCGGCCGGCCAGCGCCTCGACGTTGGCCGGCGGCGCCACGCCGTCCTGGTCGCCGGTCACCAGCAGCGCCGGCACGTCCAGCGATTCCACGGCGGCGGGCTGCGCGCCGGCCAGCGCCTCGCAGCTTTGCGCATAGCCTTCCGGCGGCTGGCGCATCACGCTTTCGCGCACCAGCGCCAGAACCGCGGGCTGATCCTGCCTGGTCCGGGCGCTGGTCGCGCCCTTGACGATGGCGTCCGCGATCTCCTGCATGGCCGCGTCGCCGCCGCGCGCCAGCTCGGCGCGCGCGCGGATGCCGGCGCGTCCGGCGTCGGGCGGCGCGGCCAGCGGCCCGAACAGGGCCAGCGACCTGACCCGGCCGGGGTGCGCCACGGCGAAATGCTGGGCCACGATGGTGCCCAGGGAATGCGCGGCGATGTGCAGCGTATCGATCTTCAGTTCCGCCAGCATGCCGGCCAGCGCGTCCACGTAGGTCTGGATGGACAAGGGCTGCGAACCCAGCGGCGAGCGCGCGCTGCCCGGCAGGTCCGGACGGATGACGCGCAAGCCCTCGAACGCGCCCATCACCGGCGTCCAGGTGTTGGAAGAGCCGCCCAGGCCGTGTATGCACAACAGCGCCGGCCCCTCGCCGTCGATTTCCACCGCCAGACCGTTGACGTAGTTCGTGCTCATGCTTGCTCCTCGACAAACGTGTTCTCGATGACGCCCAGACCCTCGACCTCCACGCGCACCACGTCGCCGGCGGCCAGATAGCGCGGCGGCTGCATGCCCATGCCCACGCCCGCGGGCGTGCCCGTCGCGATCACGTCGCCGGGATACAGCGTGATGCCGCGCGAAATCGTTTCGATCAGGAACGGAATGTCGAAGATCATGTTCTCCGTGGGTCCGTCCTGGCGCAGCTCGCCGTTGACCCAGCAGCGCACGCGCGTGCGCGTGCCGTCGAACTCGTCGGCGGTGGCGATCCACGGCCCCATGGGGCAGAACGTGTCGAACGATTTCCCCATGTCCCACTGCTGGTGGCGCATCTGCACGTCGCGGGCGGTGACGTCGTTGACGACCGTATAGCCGAACACGTGCTCCAGCGCCCGGGCGCGCGGGATGTTCTTGCCGCCCTTGCCGATCACGACCGCCAGCTCGGCCTCGTAGTCGATCTGCGACGAGACGCCGGCCGGCAGCAGCACGTCGTCGCGCGGCCCCACCACGCACTCGGGCACCTTGGTGAAGACGATGGGCCAGGACTCGGGATTCGCGTCGTTGTCCTTGAAGACCGAGGCCGACAGCTCCTTGGCGTGGGCGTGGTAGTTGCGTCCCACGCACCACAGGTTGCGGCGCGGCCTGGGCAGCGGGGCCAGCAGCCTCGCCTCGGCCAGCGGCAGCGCCGCTCCCGTTGCGGGCAGTTCGCGGCCCGCGGCCAGCAGGTCGATCACGGCCTGGGCGCCCAGGCGCTTGCGTTCCGCGTCGAACGCCAGGGGCGCCACCGTCGCGCCATCGGCGGACACCAGTCCCACTTCCTGGCTGCCGTTCAATATAAAGCTAGCAATGCGCACTACCGTCTCCTTCTTCTACCTGAACAGTCCCGCGGCGGGCCCGTGGCGCGCCGGCAGGTTCAGAGGACTTTATAGGCGCCGGCCGCGGCGCGCTTATCGCCGGGTGCGCGGACTTATCGCAGAGTCAGATCTTGTGCTAGGTGAATACACCTACGCCGGATTCGCGCGCAAACGCCCATAAAATTCCCGCAGGCGCCGCCGCCGCGCAACGGACTCGCCCAGCTGGCTCGCAAGGCGAGGACGAAAAGACAGGAGACGGAGATGCAGGAGACTTATGCCTTGCACGAAGGCGCGTTCGGCCGCGCCGTCGTGCTGGAACTGCGCGATGACCTGATCGCGCACGCGCACGCCGAAGTGCAGCTCGCCCTGTGGCTGGGCGGCTCGCGGGCGCAAGGCCGCGTCGGCCAGACCGTGGTGCCCTACAGCGAAAACCTGGCGCTGGGCGCCAACCCCTACGAGTCGCACGACGCGCGGCTGCTCGAACGTTCGGGCCCGGCGATTTTCCTGGTCCTCTACGTCGCCAAGCCCTGGCTGGACGAACGGCGCGCCGCCACCGGCCGCCCGTTCCATTTCGACGCGCCCGGCGTGCCCATCGACGCCGCCGTGCGGCAGAGCTGCTGGCGCCTGCTGGACAAGATCGTCGCGCCGCACCAGCACCCGGGCGCCGATATCGACGCCGAGGTCGAAGCCCTGCTGCTGGCCGCGATCGAATCGTCGGCCGGGCCGGACCGGGCGCCGCGCCCGGTCTCGCCGGCGCCCGCGCTGGACCGCCGGCTGCGCGCGGCCATCGCCTATATGCGCCAGCACGTCCACGAGCCGATGGCCGTGGAGGACGTCGCCAGCCGCGTCGGACTGTCGCGCGGGCACTTCTTCGCGCTGTTCCGCGACCAGCTCAACACCACGCCCCAGGTGTTCTGGAGCGCGGTGCGCGTGGAGGAAGCCGTGCGCCTGCTGGCGCACCAGAAGCAGCCCCTGACCTCGGTGGCGCTGGATCTGGGTTTCTCGACGCCCGGCAATTTTTCGCGCTTTTTCCGCGAGCACATGGGCGTGTCGCCGTCGCGCTTCCGGCGCGCGGCGACCGGGCCGGCGCAGCATCTGCTGACCGGCGTCGACTGAAGCCGCGCTCAGGCGGCCGCGGCCTGCTTCTGGCGCAGCAGCGACAGCGCCGTGTCCTCGATCATGTCCTCCTGGCCGCCGATCATGCCGCGCCGGCCCATTTCGACCAGGATCTCGCGCGCGGGCACGCCGTACTTCTGCTCGGCGCGCTTGGCGAACAGCAGGAACGAGCCGTACACGCCGGCATAGCCCAGCGTGAGCGCGTCGCGGTCGATGCGGATCGGGAAGTCCATGATGGGCACCACGCGGTCTTCGGCCACGTCCTGGATCTTGAACACGTCCACGCCGGTCTCCACGCCCATCAGGTCCAGCACCGACACCAGCACTTCCAGCGGCGTGTTGCCGGCGCCCGCGCCCAGGCCCGCGGCGGCCGCGTCGATGCGTACCGCGCCGGCCTCGATCGCGGCGATGCTGTTGGCCACGCCCATCGCAAGATTGTGGTGGCCGTGAAAGCCCAGCTCCGTCTCGGGGCGCAGCGCGGCGCGCACCGCCTCGATCCTGGACTTGACGGTATGGGGCAGCAGATGGCCGGCCGAGTCGGTGATGTAGATGCAGTTGGCGCCGTAGCCTTCCATCAGCTTGGCCTGCCGCACCAGTCCCTCGGGGCTGTTCATGTGGCTCATCATCAGGAAGCCCACCGTGTCCATGCCCAGCTTGCGCGCCTCGCCGATGTGCTGCTCCGAGGTATCGGCCTCGGTGCAGTGCGTGGCCACGCGCAGCGTGTGCACGCCCAGCGCGTGGGCGCGGCGCAGGTCGTCGACCGTGCCGATGCCCGGCAGCAGCAGCGCCGACACCTTGGCCTGCTTCATCTGCGGCACCACCGCCGCGAGGTACTCCTCGTCGGTGTGCAGCGGGAAGCCGTAGTTGACCGACGCGCCGCCCAGGCCGTCGCCGTGCGTGACCTCCAGCATCGGCACGCCGGCCTCGTCCAGGCCGCGGGCGATGGACACCATCTGCTCCAGCGTGATCTGGTGGCGCTTGGGATGCATGCCGTCGCGCAGCGTCATGTCATGCAGTACGACTTTCTTGCCTTTCAGTTCCATGTTCCTGATCTCCTAGTTTGCGGCCGGGACGGCGGCGTCGGCCAGCATCTGTTCGGCGAACATTTCGGCGCTGCGCACCGCCGCCGCGGTCATGATGTCCAGGTTGCCCGAGTACTTGGGCAGGTAGTCGCCCAGGCCCTCGACCTCCAGGTAGACCGACACGCGCCTGCCGTCGAACACCGGCCCGTTGACCAGCCGGTAGCCCGGCACGTACTTCTGCACCTCGGCGATCATGGCGTGTACCGACTCGCGAATTCTGTCCTGGTCGGGCTCGGTCTCGGTCAGGCAATGGACCGTGTCGCGCATGATGAGCGGCGGCTCGGCCGGATTGAGGATGATGATGGCCTTGCCCTTTTTGGCGCCGCCGATGCGTTCCACGGCGCCGGCCGTGGTGCGGGTGAATTCGTCGATGTTCTTGCGGGTGCCGGGGCCGGCCGAGCGCGACGACACGGTGGCCACGATCTCGCCGTATTCCACCGGCTGCACGCGCGAGACGGCGTAGACCATGGGAATGGTGGCCTGGCCGCCGCAGGTGACCATGTTGACGTTGTTGTGCCCGCCGCCCAGCAGGTCCTTGAGGTTGACCGGCGGCACGCAGTACGGGCCGATGGCGGCCGGCGTCAGGTCGATGACCTTGACGCCGCGCGCGGTGAGCTTGTCCGAGTTCTCTTTGTGCACATAGGCGCTGGTGGCGTCGAAAGCGAAGTCGATGCCGTTCTCTTGCAGGTGCGGCAGCAGGCCGTCGACCCCGTCCGAGGTGACGCGCAGGCCCATTTCCCGCGCGCGCTTGAGCCCGTCGGATTGCGGGTCTATGCCCACCATCCAGACCGGCTCCAGCACCGGGCTGCGCTGGAGCTTGGCCAGCAGGTCGGTGCCGATGTTGCCCGAGCCGATGATGGCGGCCCGCAGTTTGCGTGACATGGTTTACTCCTTGATGATTGAACGAAAGAACCGCCGCGCCGCCTCAATTGCCCATCAGGCCGAGCGGCGCCAGGGACAGCCCGGGCACGTAGGTGATCGCCAGCAGGGTGGCGATCATGGCCACGATGAAGGCGATGGAGCCGGCCGCCGCCTTCTCCAGCGCAACGCCGCCGATGCGCGCGCCGACGAACAGGTTCACGCCCACCGGCGGGGTGACCATGCCGATCGCCAGGTTGACGATGATCACGATGCCGAAGTGCACCGGGTCCACGCCCACCGCCGTGACCACCGGCAGCAGAATCGGCGTCAGGATGATGATGGCGGCGATGGTCTCCATGAACATGCCCACGAACAGCAGCAGCGCGTTGATCAGCAACAGGATGACGATGGGGTTGTCGGTCAGGTGCACGATGTAGTCGGCGATCACGAACGGGATGCGCTCGATCGCCAGCACCCGGCCGAAGATGGTCGCGGTGCCGACGATGACGATCACGGTGGCCGAGGTCAGCGCCGAACCGGCGATCACCTGGTACAGCCCCTTGAAGCTCAATTCCTTGTGCACGAAGGCGCCCACCACGAAGCCGTACAGCACGCCCACGGCGGCGGCCTCGGTCGGCGTGAACACGCCGCCGTAGATGCCGCCCAGGATGATCACCGGCGCCAGCAGCGCCCACTTGGCGTCCCATACCGCGGCCGCGATCTCGGCGCCGCTGTAGCGCCGCTCCGAACCGCGGTAGCCGTGCTTGCGCGCGCTGAGGTAGGCCACCACGATCAGCGCCACGCCGATCAGCAGGCCGGGAATGATGCCCGCCAGGAACATCTTGGTGATCGACACGTTGGCCGACACCGCATAGATGATCATCGGGATGCTGGGCGGGATGATGATGCCGATGCTGCCGGCCGCGGCGATCAGGCCGACCGAATAGCCCTTGTCGTAGCCCTGCTGGGCCATGGCCGGCAGCATGATGCCGCCGATCGCGGCCACCGTGGCCGGCCCCGAGCCGGAGATCGCGGCGAAGAACATGCAGGTGACGATGGCGATGATGGCCAGCCCGCCCGTATAGCGCCCGAACAGCACGTTGCCCACGTTGAGCAGGCGGCGCGACAGCCCGCCCTGCCCCATCAGGTCGCCGGCCAAAATGAAGAACGGCACCGCCATGAGCGGGAAGGAATCGATGGAGGTCACCAGCCCCTGGGCGATGTAGCTGCTGCTGACCTTGCCGCTGTAGATCAGCGCGACGGCCGAGGCCAGGCCCAGCGAGATGGCGATGGGGACGCTCAGTATCAGGAGCGCCAGAAAGCTGCCGAACAGCAATAGCGAAATCATGCGCGGCCTCCGTGGCGCAGCGCGCCCAGTTCAACGAAGATGCTTTGCACCAGCCGGAAGATCACCAGTGCGAAGCCGACGGTGGGCGCCAGGTAGATGACGCCCATCGGCAGGCCCAGCGAGGACGAGGTCTGGCCGAACTTGAAGATCTTGAGCGTCAGCGCGTAGCCTTCCTTGACCACCATCGCCGCGAACACGATGAAGAGCGCGTGCGACAGGATCACGAAGCCCGCCTTCAGCCTGCCGGGCAGGCGCGACACCGCCGCCTCCACGCAGATGTGCGCATTGCGCTTGACGGCGTAGCTCACGCCCAGATAGGTGGCCCAGATGAAGCAATAGCGCGCCAGTTCCTCCGACCACGCCAGGGAGCTGTCCATGACGTAGCGCATGAACACCTGGGCGCAGATCAGCAGCGACATGGCCGCCAGGAGGAACACCGTGAGCACTTCTTCCAGGTGCTTGTCTAGAAATTTCCACATGATTGCGTCGTTCCGAAGACGGCCGGCGCGCGGCCGGCCGCGCCGCCGCGATGCGCGGCGGCGGCTTGGAGGCGCGCTTTGCGCGCGCGTTGGAAGGGTTCCGGCGCCCGGCGCCGGCCGGGCTCAGCCGCCGGTCTTGCCGGTTTCGGCCACGATGCGGTCGACGATGTCGCCGCCGACCTTCTTCTTCACCATTTCCTGGATGGGCCCCATGCGGCTGGAGAACGCCGCCAGCTCTTCGGGCGTGAGGCTGGTGAAGGTGACCGTGGGCATGGCGGCCTCGGCCTTCTCATCGGCCTTTTGCGCCAGTTCGCGCTGGTAGGCGGTGGTGTCCTTGACGGCCTGCAGGAACGCCTTCTTGTCGGCGTCGCTGAAGCGCTCGTAGACCTCGGGATTGATCAACAGCGGCCACGGCGAATACACGTGGTTGGTCTTGGTGATGTACTTCTGCACTTCGTTGAACTTCATGTCGTAGAAGAGGTTGATCGGCCCCTCCTGCGCGTCGAACGTGCCCTGCTGCAGCGCCGTGAACAGTTCGCCGAAGGCCAGCGGCGCGGGGTTGGCGCCCTCGGCCTTCCAGGCCGCGATGTGCACCTCGTTCTCCATGGTGCGCATCTTCATGCCTTCCAGGTCGGCCGGCGACTTGATCACCTTCTTGCTGTTGGTCAGCTGGCGAAAGCCGTTTTCCCAGTAGGCCACGCCCTTGATGCCGACCTTGTCCAGGCTGGCCAGCAGGCCCTGCCCGATATCGCCGTCCAGCACCCGATAGACGCTGGCCCGGTCCTTGAACAGGAACGGGATATCCAGCGCGAAGAATTCCTTGTTGAAGTTGCCCAGCACCGCCGAGGACACGAAGGTCATGTCCACGTTGCCCAGCTGGATGCTTTCCACCAGTTCGCGTTCGCTGCCGAGCTGCGAATTGGGAAAGATCTCCATCGTGATGCGCCCGTCGGTCTTGGCCGCGAGTTCCTTGGCCAGGTGTTCCAGGGCCTGGTGGCCGGTGTTGCTGGTGGAGGCGGCGTGGCCCGCCTTGAGCACGATTTTTTCGGCCGCCTGCGCCCGGCCCGCAAGGCCGGCCGCGCACAGGGTCGTCGCCGCGGCGATGGCCGCAAGCCGGAACAGCTTCGTGGTGATGAGATTCGTCATTGGTTTGTCTCCAACGCTGCGCCGCTCCCGTGGGAGGCGGCATGTTCTTGTTCGGGTGAATCGGGCTGGGAATGCCGTAGGCGCATTCTAGATTGATGCTAGAATTTTTTCAAATAATGATAGATGCTCTCAACATATGAGAATAAAGGCCGGGCACTCCGGCCATTCCACAACCGAAAGAGGAGTCCCTGCATGAACATTGCGGCATCGGAAACAGCGTCCGCCCCCTGGAACCCTGAAAGCATGCTGGCCGCGCTGCGCGCCGACGCCGGCATCGGCGAAGTGCTGGCGGGCGCCGACATCGAGGCCCGGTTCCTGAACGACTGGAGCGGCGAGGAAGGCGGCAGGCCACTGGCCCTGGTGCGTCCGCGCGACACCGCCGAGGTCGCGCGCGTGCTGGCGCTGTGCCACGCGGGACGCTGCCCGGTGGTGCCGCAAGGCGGGCTGACCGGCCTGGCCGGCGGCGCCACGCCGATCGAAGGCTGCGTGCTCGTCTCGCTGGAACGCATGTCCGGCGTGGTCGAACTGGACCCCGCCTCCGCCACCATGACCGTGCTGGCCGGCACGCCGCTGCAGGCCGTGCAGGAAGCCGCGCAGGCCGCCGGCTTTCTGTTCGCGCTGGACCTGGGCGCGCGCGGCTCCTGCCAGATCGGCGGCAACATCGCCACCAATGCCGGCGGCAACCGGGTGATCCGCTACGGCATGGCGCGCGACCTGGTGCTGGGGCTGGAAGCCGTGCTGCCCGACGGCACCGTGCTGTCCATGATGAACAAGATGGTCAAGAACAATGCCGGCCCCGACCTGAAGCATCTGTTCATCGGCACCGAGGGCACGCTGGGCATCGTCACCCAGGCCGTGCTGCGCCTGCATCCGGGCGTCTCGGGCGCCAATACCGCGCTGGTGGCCGCGCCCGATTTCGGCTCGGCCATCAAGCTGCTGCGCCATGCGCAGCACCGCCTGGGCGGCCGGGTCAGCGCGTTCGAGGTGATGTGGCAGGACTACTATGCCGCGGCCACCACCGCCGGCGGCATCGCCGCGCCGCTGCCGGCCACGTATCCGCTGTACGTGCTGCTGGACCTGCAGGCGGCCGCGCCCGAAGAGGACGCGGCGCGCTTCGAGGCGGTGCTGGAGCACGCGCTGGCCGAAGGCTGGATCGCCGACGCCGCCATCGCCCAGTCCCACGCGCAGGCCCAGGCCTTCTGGGAGCTGCGCGACGCCATCTCCGAGATGCTGCGCACTTTCGCGCCCACCATCAACTTCGACGTATCCGCGCCCATCTCGCGCATCGAGGAATGCGTGGCCCGGATGCGCCAGGCGCTGGCGCGCGATTTCCCCGACGTGCGCGCGATCTACTTCGGCCACGTGGGCGACGGCAACGTGCATATCGTGGTGGGGCCGCTGCCGGCCGACGGCCGCAAGACCGAAGCGCGCATCGAGGCCGCGTTCTACGACATCGTGCGCAGCCTGTCGGGATCGGTCTCGGCCGAGCACGGCATCGGGCTGCACAAGCGGCCGTGGCTGCACTACAGCCGCAATCCGGCGGAGCTGTCGTTGATCGCGGCGATGAAGCGGGTGCTGGACCCGCACGGGATCATGAATCCGGGGAAGATTCTGGCGGTTTGATAACGGGGCGGTTGGCGCCGCCTACCCCTGGCTGCTGCCCAGCTCCGCGCTGATCCTGCGGGCCGTCTCGCATACCACCGGCGCCAGCGCCTTCATGCGTTTTTCATCCATGTATTCGAGCGTGCTGGACACGCTGATCGCGGCGACGGTCTTGCGGCTGCCGTCGCGGATCGGCGCGGCCACGCAACGGATGGACGGCTCGTCCTCGCCGGTGTCGTAGGCGTAGCCGGCCTGCGCGTAGCCGCGCATCAGCTTGATCCACGCGGACTTGGACACAGGCAGGCGCAGCAGATGGCGCTGCTGTTCGTAGATGGCTTCCCACTCTTGCTCGCCCGCGTCCAGCAGCAGCGCCTTGCCCACGCCGGTGGAGATCAGCGGCTTGCTGCCGCCGATGCGCGAACTGATCTCGATGGCGCGGCGGCTGGATATCTTGTCCAGGTAGATCACCAGGCCGTGGTCCACGGTGGCCAGGTGCACGGTGTCGGAGGTCTTGTCGGCCAGGGCCTGCAGCATGGGGCGCGCGATGCGCGTCAGCTCCACTTCGGAATACGCGTGAAAGCCGAGCTCCAGCAGCTTGCGGCCCAGCCGGTAGCCGCGCTGCGGGTCGCGCTTGAGGTAGTTGCGCCGCGCCAGCGCCAGCACGATGCGATGCACCGTGCTGTAGGTCATGCCGGTGTGCTGCGCGATTTCCCCCAGGTCGCCGATGCCGGCGGCGACCGATTCGATGATGTCCAGGCCGCGGATCAGCGTCTGGCTGGAACCCGGTTCCGGGCGCGCGGCCTGGTCGTCCGACTTGGCCGCGGACTTGGCCGCTGACTTGGCCGTGCTGGAGGAGGTCTTTGCTTGCTTCACCTGTTTCACCCTGACGCGGCATGCCATGCCCGCCGCGCATCCCGTTCGGCCAAGACGCCCTTGCTCGACGATGAGCGGGCTTGGCCGCCGGTATTCTACGGTATTGCAAGCGCCGCGGCGCAGTGCGCGTCGGCGGTTTCGGCCGGCGGGCGATCGCGGTTGAAGTGCGCGCCCCGGCTCTCGGCGCGGGCGCGCGCCGCGGCCACGATGAGGTCGGCCACCAGCGCCAGATTGCGCAGCTCCAGCATTTCCAGGCTGGCGCCCTCGCGCTCGAAGCGCGCCTGCATTTCGGCGCGCAGCGCGCCGGTGGTTGCGGCCGCGCGCCGCAGGCCCGCATCGCTGCGCACCACGCCCACGTCGCGGCTCATCACTGCGCGCAGCTCGTGCCGCAGCCGCGCCAGGTCCGCGGCCGGCGGCGCGACGGCCGCCGCGTCGCCGGCCAGTTCCAGTCCGCCCGCCGGGCCGGACGCCGCGCCATGCAGCAGGATGTCCCGCGCCGCCGCCCTGCCCGTCACCACGCACTCCAGCAAGGAATTGCTGGCCAGCCGGTTGGCTCCGTGCAGCCCGGTGCAGGCGGCCTCGCCGACCGCGTACAGCCCCGGCAGATCGCTGCGGCCGGACACGTCGGCGACCACGCCGCCGCAGGTGTAGTGCGCGGCCGGCGCGACGGGAATCGGCACGGCGGCCATGTCGATGCCCAGCGCCAGGCAGCGCGCGTGGATGGTGGGAAAGTGCGCGCGCAGGAATTCCGCGGGCTGGTGGCTGATGTCCAGCTGCACGCAGTCCAGCCCGCGGCCGGACATCTCCGCCTGGATGGCGCGCGCCACGATGTCGCGCGGCGCCAGTTCGGCGCGCGGGTCGTGCGCCGGCATGAAGCGCTCGCCGCCGGGCAGGCGCAGCAGGCCGCCCTCGCCGCGCACCGCCTCGGAAATCAGGAAACCGTCGGCCTGCGGATGATGCAGGCCGGTGGGATGGAACTGCGTGAACTCCAGATTGGCGACGCGGCAGCCGGCGCGCCACGCCATGGCGATGCCGTCGCCGGTGGCGGCCGGCGGCGCCGTGGTCGTCCGATAGACCTGGCCCGCGCCGCCGCTGGCCAGCACCACGTGCGCGGCGGCGGCGTCGAACACCCGCGCGCCGCGCAGATCCAGCAGGCGCACGCCGCGGCACGCCGCCGGCGCGCCCGGCAGCAGCAGGTCCACGGCGCAATGCCGCTCCAGCAGCGTGATGCCCGGCGTCGCGCGCGCCCGCGCGCCCAGCGCGGCCACGATGGCGCGGCCGGTGGCGTCGGCCGCGTGCGCGATGCGGCGCTGGCCGTGCCCGCCTTCGCGCGTCAGGTGCAGGCCGCCGGAATCGGCGCTGAACGCCACGCCTTGTTCGCGCAGCCAGTCGATGGCGCCGCAGGCCTGCCCAATGATGGCGCGGGCTGCGGACGCATCGCACAACCCCGCGCCCGCCACGAGCGTGTCGCGCACGTGCGCCTGCACGCTGTCGCCGGCGGCCAGCGGCGCGGCGATGCCGCCCTGCGCGCGGTTGCTGGCGCTGTCGGCCAGCCCGCCCTTGGACACCAGCGCGACCCGCCGGCGCGGGGCCAGCTCCAACGCCGCGGCCAGGCCCGCCAACCCGCTGCCGATGATGATGACGTCGAATTCCATGCGCCCGTTCTCCGGTTAGAAATCAGGCCGGACCGACGCGCGCGTACAGCGCGCCGTCGCGGGCCAGGTCGCCGCTGGCCTGCACGCGGCGCTTGCGCCGTTCGGCGAAATCCAGCATGCGGTCGATGGGCCGCTTGGCGCGCAGGCCCAGCGCCGGGTCCAGCAGGATTTCATTGCGCCCGTGTTCCAGCGCGTCGGCCAGGCTGGACAGCGCGTTCATGGCCATCCAGGGACAGTGCGCGCAGCTCTTGCAGGTGGCGCTGTCGCCCGCGGTCGGCGCGGCCAGGAAAGTCTTGCCCGGCGCCTGCGCGCGCATCTTGTGCAGAATGCCCTGGTCGGTCGCCACGATCAGGGTGTCCGTATCCAGCCGGCGGGCGGCGTCGATCAGCTGCGTGGTGGAGCCGACCACGTCGGCCTGCGCCAGCACCGGCTCGGGCGACTCGGGGTGGGCCAGCACCCGGGCCTGCGGATGTTCGGCCCGCATCAGTTCCAGCTCCACGCCCTTGAACTCGTCATGCACCACGCAGGCGCCCTGCCACAACAGCATGTCGGCGCCGGTCTGGCGCTGGACGTAGGCGCCCAGGTGGCGGTCGGGCGCCCACAGGATCTTCTCGCCGCGCGCGTGCAGCGCGGCGATCAGGTCCAGCGCGATGGACGAGGTCACGACCCAGTCCGCCCTCGCCTTCACCGCGGCGCTGGTGTTGGCGTAGACCACCACGGTCCGGTCGGGATGGGCGTCGCACCACGCGGCGAAGTCCGCGGCCGGGCAGCCCAGGTCCAGCGAGCAGGTGGCTTCCAGGTCCGGCATCAGGATGCGCTTGTCCGGGCTCAGGATCTTGGCGGTCTCGCCCATGAAGCGCACGCCCGCCACCGCCAGCGTGCGCGCCGGATGGTCGCGCCCGAAGCGCGCCATTTCCAGCGAATCGCCGACGCAGCCGCCGGTCTGCTCGGCCAGTTCCTGCAGGGCCGCGTCCACGTAGTAATGGGCCACCAGCACCGCGCCTTCGCGCGCCAGCAGCGTGCGCACGCGGTCGGCGGCGGCGGGCAGGTCAAATTCGTTGGACCGGGCATTCATGGGCGTCTCCGTCACAATATACTCATTTTGAGTATTTGTGGATCAAAAAAAAGGGCACGATTTATGCTAGTGTTGAGCATAAATCGTGTCAACCCGTTTTTGCCCGGATGCGGGGGGCTACGCCGTCCTCACGAACAGCGCCCGCAGCTTGCTCCAGAAGTCCCCGCCCAGCACGAAAAAGCTGGCGATCAGCATCACGTCGCCCAGCACCTGCAGCTGCCACATATTGGGCCTGAGGCCGGGCCACAGCTGATCCACATAGGGCTCCAGCATCGAGGTCAGGATGGGAATCAGGAACATCGCCAGGCCGATGGCATGGCGCACCGGACCCACCTTCTGCACCGGCGCGAGCCGTTTGGCATGCCCGAAGACGATGGCCTTGAGCTGCTGGAAGCCCTCCTTGCCCATCACGGCCACGCAGGTCAGCAGCAGCACCTTGTTGGCGATGAAGATGGTGCCGGTCAACGCGGCGATGCGCGAGCCCGGCACGTCGAGGGCGGCGGCGATCGGGATGAGGAACCAGAGCGCGAAGGCCAGGATGAAAAGCGCGATTCCGCACTTGAAGCGCCACCCCGCCCTGGGAGCGGCTTGAGACGTGTTTTCCGGCGATGACATGGCTGACTCCTCTTCAGGTGTCTGAATAAGCCGGGACTGACGGCCCCGGCGGACGTGGCGCGCGGCGGCGCGGTTCGAACAGCCGCAGCATCAGGCAGGCGTACAGCGTGACGGCGATGAACAGGCCCATGCGCACGGCGAAGGCGGTGTAGACGTCCTTGCCCGCGACGCTGTCCTGCACCGACTGGCCGAGCAGGATGACCAGCGTCACCAGCGTGTTGAGCCAGAAGCTCGGCGGATGCCGGGTGGGACTGAGCCGGTACAGCTTGCGCGCGGCCAGCAGGCCGAACAGCAGCATCCACAGAAAGAACATCCAGAGGCTGACGCACAGGCTCAGCGCGCACCAGAACAGCACGGCCAGCAGCCCGCCCAGCAGCGTGGAGCCGAGCAGTTCGCGCGCCGCGCCGTGCGCCGCCGTGACGCAGGCCTGCCGCCCCAGGCTGACCGACTTCAGAATGATGGGCATGTAGCCCAGCGGATCGGTCAGCGCCAGCAGGAAGGCGGGCATCACGACCAGCGTGGCGCGCAAGGCCATCCGGGCGGCCTGGTCCGGCGGCAGGACCGGCGCGGCCGGCGGCTTGGGCGCCAGCGCCGGCTCGCGGAACAGCCAGTGACAACAGCCCAGCACGGCGACGGCCGCGAGCAGGCCCTTGGCCAGCGCTTCGACCGCCAGCGCCGCCAGCCGGAAATCGATGGTGCCGGCCGCGGCGATGATGGTCAGCCCGATGATCAGGAACATCGTGAGCACGCCGTTGGCCCCGCGCATGCCGGCGCGAAACGCCAGGAACAGACAGAGGCCGATGAGCAGCACGCCGGCCAGCGGGTAATAGCGCAGCAGCGGGCTGAGCAGCAGCCCGGTGGCCGTGGCCAGCCCGACCGCCGCCACCAACCCCAGCCCGGCCCGGGCCGACAAGGGCTGGTTCATGCCGGCCAGCAGGAACACGCCCAGCACCGGCGCGACCATCGGTATGGGCAGGTCCAGGCCGAAGCCGATCGCCACGCACAGCGCGACGCCCACGCCCAGGCGCAGGGCGCGCACGCCGCGCGGATCGCGGCCGTCGGCAATGGCGTCAGTAGGCATAGGAAAGCCAGCTCATCAGGCGCAGATAGGCGCGGCCCAGCAGGTTGAGCGGATTGCCGGAGCTGGGAAACGCCATCACTTCGGCCTGTCCGCCCACGCGCACGTCGCGCAGTTCGGGCAGGTCGTCCCGGTCGAACTCGACGATGACCGGAAAGCGCTGCGCCGGGCGCAGCCAGTCGCGGCTGTTCTGCACCGTCGGCAGGCCGCCCGGCGGCGTGCCCGGGCCGACGTTGACGCCATAGCCCACGCTGCGCACCCGGCCGTCGAAGATGCGGCCGGGACGCGCGTCCAGCACGATGCCCACCGGCGTGCCCGGCTCGATATGGCCGAGGTTGTTCTCGGTCATCTCCGCGCTGATCCAGACGTCATGGATCGGGATCAGCGTCATGACGGCCTTGCCGGCGGCGGCGAACTGGCCGACGTCGGTGCGCAGGTCGGTGATCAATCCGGGCGAACTGGCGCGCACCCGCGTGTTGGCCAGGTCCAGCTCGGCCTTCTGCACGGCGGCCGCGGCGCTGCGCAGCCTGGCGTTGTCCTCGTCGCTGCCGCCCTCCTGCTCGCGCGCCCGCTGCACTTCGGCGCGCGCCGCCGCGACCTGGCTGACGGCCTGCTCCAGGCTGGCGCGGGCGATCTCCAGCCGGCGCAGCGAGACCGTGCCGCGGTCCTCGCGGTACAGGCGTTCGAGCCGGCCGCTGTCCTGGCGCGCCTTCAGTTCGTTGGCCTGCGCGGCCCGCAGCGAGGCCTGGGCCGAATCGATGCCGGCGGTGCTGGCGCCGATCTGCCTGCGCATGGATTCCAGGTCCGCGCGGGCGCGCTCCAGCGCGATGCGGTACTGCTCCGGGTCCACGTCGAACAGCACGGCGCCAGCCTGCACGTCCTGGTTGTTGCGCACGTAAACCTTGGTCACGCGTCCCGACACTTCCGGCGCCACCGCGATGACGAAGGCCTCCACCCTCGCCTGCTGCGTATACGGGGTATAGCGGTCGGCCAGCAGATACCAGGCCAGGCTCAGCACGATGAGCAGCGCGACCCAGCCCACGCCCTTGCGGGCAGGGTCGGACGGCGCAGGCGCGGCGGCGGGCTGCGGTTCATTCATCGGCTTTCCCCTTCTTCGCGAGCGGCGCGGCCTGCGGTTCGGCCAGCAGGTCGCCCCAGTCGGTGCGCCGCTCCATCTGTTGCCGGGTGGCCGCGTCCAGCACCGGCTCGCCGGTGTGCCAGCCGCCGCCCAGGGCCTTGTACAAGGCGATCAGGTCGCCCACCGCGCCGCCGCGGTTGACCACGTAGGCGTCCTGCTGCGAGGCCACGGCGCGCTGCGCGTCCAGCACGCGCTGGAAGTCGGTATAGCCCTCGCGATAGAGCGCGTTGGCCAGCGCCAGCGAACGCTCGGCGGCCTGCGCCGACTGCTGCAGGATGCGGTCGCGCTCCACGGCCTTGATCAGGCCGCTGGCGGCGTCGTCGGCCTCGCGCGCGGCCTCGCGCACCTCGTCCTGGTAGGCGACGATCAGCTGCTGCAGGCGCGCGTCCTGGACGCGCACGTTGTTCTGCAGCCGGCCGTGGTCGAACACGTTCCAGCTCAGGCTGGGTCCGGCCAGCAGGGCCGCGCCGCCGCCGGTTCCGGCCAGCGAAGTGGCGGTCCAGGCGATGCTGCCCAGCAGGGTCAGCGAGGGATAGAGGTCCGCCTCGGCCACGCCGATCTGGGCCGACTGCGCGGCGATGCGCAATTCCGCGGCGCGCACGTCGGGCCGGCGCAGCAGCAGGTTGGCGGGCACGTCCTGCAGCACCGCGCGGTCGACCAGCGGGACGACCGCCTCTTTCTCGGCCAGTTGCGGGATGGGGCCGGGCGGGCGGCCGATGAGGACGGCCAGCGCGTTGCGCGCGCGCATGATCTGGCTTTCGAACTGGGGAATGGTGCCCAGCGTGCTCAGGTACTGGGTCTTGGCCTGCTGCAGGTCCAGCTCGTCGGTCTCGCCGCTGGCGTACAGGCGCTGCGTGATCTCGTAGCTGCGCTTCTGGATGGCGGCGTTGCCGCGGGCGATGCGCAGCCGCGCCTCGGCGGTGCGCAGCGTGTAGTAGCTGTCGGCCACCTGGGCATGCAGCAGCACCAGCACGTCCTCGCGGTTGGCCTGGGCCTCGAAATACGCCGCGTCGGCCGACTCGATGGCGCGACTGAAACGCCCCCAGAAATCCAGCTCCCAGCCGATATCGAATCCCGCGCTGTACTGCCAGAAGCTGCTGGGCTGCGGCGTGCCCAGGGCCGAGCGCGAGGCGCGATGCGTGTACAGGGCGTCCGCGCCCGCCACCTGGACCTGGGGATAGAGCCCGCTGCGGGCGATGCCGAGCTGGGCGCGGGCCTCCATGATGCGCAGGCCGGCAATGCGCAGCCCGCCGTTGCCGGCGTCGGCCTGGCCGATCAGGTATTCGAGGACGGGATCGTCGAAGATGCGCCACCACTGGCGCGCGTCGGGCTCGACCCCGGCGCGGGTGGCCTGCTGCAGCGCCGGCGTGTCCCAGCCGTCGGCCCAGAACGCGTGCTGGGGCTGGAAGTCCGGCCCGAGTTTCATGCAGCCGCCCAGGCAGAACACGCCCATCAGCAGCAGCCGATTCGTACAAGTCCGCAGCGACATCGATGGATATCGGATCGATCAGAACCTAGCCGCAACGGCGCGCGCGGCGCCCGTGGACCCGGCTCGGCGGCCTGGCATTTTCAGCCGGGCGCCCGGGCCGGGCGGTCAAAATCCAAAGAAGACGGGTCTCCTGGTCTGGATGCCGCGATTGCATGACGGAATGTCAACTTGCGCATCGATTCTAGGAGCCTTTTTTGCTTCCCGCCAGAGGGGTGTGGACAGGAAGAGACGAGGGTCGGGATGACCCCGTTGCGCCGATGTACAAAACCCGCCGTCCGGCGCTAAATTCGATTGCGCGCCGCGACGCGCGACGCGCACGCAGGTTTCCAGCCATGCACTCCGGAGTGCCGCCATGAACGCTCGAAAGAAGGCAGAAAAGGATAAAAAGTCGGCGCCGGCCAGGCTTTCGGCCAAGGAGTACGACCGTGAGCTCGAACGCCTGCACGTCGAACTGGTCAAGCTCCAGGAATGGGTCGTGCGCACCGGCGCCAAGGTCTGCATCCTGTTCGAAGGGCGCGACGGCGCCGGCAAGGGCGGCACCATCAAGGCCATCACCGAACGCGTGAGCCCGCGGGTGTTCCGCGTGGTGGCCCTGGCCGCGCCGTCCGACCGCGAGAAAACGCAGATGTACATACAGCGCTATCTGCCGCATCTGCCGGCCGCGGGCGAGGTCGTGATCTTCGACCGCAGCTGGTACAACCGCGCGGGCGTCGAGCGCGTGATGGGCTTCTGCTCCGAAGAAGACGTCGACAATTTCCTGAAGGCCGTGCCGCTGGTCGAGCGCGCCATCATCGGCTCCGGCGTGCTGCTGCTCAAGTACTGGCTGGAGGTCAGCCAGGAAGAACAGACGCGCCGGCTGCAGGCCCGCATCAACGACGAACGCAAGATCTGGAAGCTGTCGCGGCTGGACCTGGACTCGTACAGCCGCTGGTACGACTATTCGCGCGCCCGCGACGATATGTTCGAGGCGTCCGACACCGACGTTTCGCCGTGGCACGTCGCCCAATCGGACGACAAGAAGCGGGTGCGCCTGAACATCATCCGCCACCTGCTGGCCAGCATTCCGTACGAGTCCGTGCCGCGGCCCAAGGTCAAGCTGCCCAAGCGCCAGAAGCCGGGCGACTACCGCGAGCCGGACCGTCCGGTAAGGCAGGTGCCCGAGCTGTACTGAGGGCCGCGCATAACCATGAACACAGCGCCAGTACTGGCCGCCCGGGCCGCGCGCTTGCCTAGAATGGTTGAAAAATCCGCAGCGGCGGCAACGCGTCGCCTACTGCGCCCCATCGTTTCTTCGCGGCGGGAGACTTATGCTCGAGGCCATCGAGACGTTCCATTGGGGCGCCATATTCCAGATCGTTCTCATCGACATCCTGCTCGGCGGCGACAACGCCGTCGTGATCGCGCTGGCCTGCCGCAATCTGCCGCCGCGGCAACGAATGCGGGGCATACTCTGGGGCACGGCGGGGGCCGTGCTGTTGCGGGTGCTATTGATCGCCTTCGCGCTGGTGCTGCTGGACATCCCCTTCCTGAAGGCCCTGGGCTGCCTGCTGCTGGTATGGATAGGCATCAAGCTGCTCGCCCCCGAGGAAGACGCGCACGGCAACATCGCCGCGGGCACCAGCGTGCTGTCGGCCATCAAGACCATCATCCTGGCCGATTTCGCGATGAGCCTCGACAACGTCATCGCCATCGCCGGCGCGGCGCAGAACGCCCAGGCCGACCACCAGCTGTATTACGTCATCTTCGGGCTGTGCGTGAGCGTGCCCATCATCGTGTGGGGCAGCACCCTGGTGCTCAAGCTGATCGACCGCTTCCCCATCGCGGTGACCTTCGGCGCCGGGCTGCTGGGCTGGATCGCCGGCGGCATGCTGATCACCGACATCTTCATCGTCGAGCGCTGGGGCGAGCCGGCCGCGCCGCTCAAGCTGGGCGTGGAGCTGGCGGGCGCGCTGCTGGTCATCGTGGCCGGCAAGTGGCTGGCCGCGCGCCGGCGGCGCAAGCGACCGGCCCGCGGCGAATCGGCCTCGACTTCGTAACGGTTTGTGGATTTCCAGGGTTTTCCCCTAGGCCTGCCGTGTCGATTTCCGCTTCACTGGTACGTCGTGTCAGTACGCAAACTCTTCGAAAGGCGGACTCACCATGGCTACCGGTACTGTCAATCTCCATCGCGTCATGCGCACCACGCCCGATCGCCTCTATCGGGCCTTCCTGGAACCCGACGCCGTCGCGCGCTGGCTTCCCCCCTACGGCTACACCTGCCTGGTGCATCAGCTCGACGCCCGCGTCGGCGGCGTGCACAAGATGGCGTTTCGCAATTTCGGCACGGGCCACAGCCACGATTTCGGCGGCGAATACCTGGAACTGATCCCCAACCAGAAAATCCGCTATTCGGACCGGTTCGACGATCCCAGCCTGCCGGGCGACATGCAGACCAGCGTCACGCTGCGCCAGGTATCCTGCGGCACGGAAATCACCATCCGCCAGGAAGGCATTCCCGAGGCCATCCCCACGGAGATGTGCTACCTGGGCTGGCAGGATTCGCTGGACCAGCTCAGGCGCCTGGTCGAGGCCGAGATGCCCGACGATGCCTAGCCGCATCGCGGGATTAATGCTCCAGGTCTAATCCATGCATGCGCCAGGATGCCGAACATGACCGATAAGCGAGCCGCCAAAAGCGCCTCCGTTGCCCCCGGACAGCCCGTGCTGCTGTCCGGCGGCAATCCCCAGATCCCCAAGGGCGAAGGCGACGCGCCGGTGCAGGCCTATATCGCGGCCATGCCCGGCTGGAAGAGCGCGCTGGGCCGGCGCCTGGACGCGCTGATCGTGCGCGCCGTGCCCGGCGTGCACAAGGCGGTCAAATGGAATTCGCCGTTTTACGGGGTCGAGGGCCAGGGCTGGTTTCTCAGCTTCCATTGCTTCACCCGCTACGTGAAGGTGGCCTTCTTCCGCGGCGCTTCGCTGAGTCCAATTCCGCCGGGCGCGTCCAAGCACCCCGCGACGCGCTATCTGGACATCCACGAAAACGATGCGCTGGACGAGGCGCAGTTCCTGGACTGGGTCAGGCAGGCCAGCGAACTGCCCGGCGAACGCATGTAGGACGCCGGCGATTGCTACGCATGGCGGATTTCATCCTTGGGTATGCGTCCCGGCGGCCGATGGACGAGCGGCCCGACATGCTTCATCCTGGACGACAGACAGAAATAGACACCGTTCGCGTCTTGATACTCACTGTGGCGCGGCAAACGCGCAATGAGCGTGCTCAAGCTCAAGGGTTGGGGAATCAAGATGAACATCCTGCTGGCGTTCGCGCCCTTCATCGTGTTTGTCATCATCGAAAGGGCTGTCGGGGTGCTGGAAGGATTGGCCGCTGGCGCGATCGTATCGGCCGGGCTGGTGCTGCGCGACTGGATCAGTCCGGAGCGCCGCGTCAAGCTGATGGAGACCGGCACCTTCGTGCTGTTCGCCGGGCTGACGCTGTACGCGCCCATGGTCGACGGCGAATCCTGGACCATCTCCGAGGCGCGCCTGCGGGTGGACACCGGGCTGCTGTTCATCATCCTGCTGACCCTGGCGCTGCGCCGGCCGTTCACGCTGGCCTACGCGCGCGAAAAAGAACCCGAATACGTCTGGAAGGCCCGCAGCTTCGCGCGCATGAAATACGCGATCGCCGCCGCCTGGGCGCTGGCCTTCGCCGTGATGGCGGCGACCGACGCGCTGCTGGTCTACCGCCCGCAGCTGCCGCAGGGCATCGCGATCGCGGTGACGCTGGCCGCGCTTGCGGGGGCGATGAAGTTCACCGCGTGGTATAGAGACCGGATGTGGGCGACAACGTCCAGATAGCTTGGTGCGGACCGATGGGTTACGCGCGCAGGTTGTTTGCGTTCTTGCATAAAGGCTCTCGCGCTCTACCCATCCTACTGGAAGTGATACCGCTCGCGGTAACCCACCGGCGACATGCCGCAGTACTTGCTGAAGATGTCGCGAAAGGCCTTGGTGTCGTTGTAGCCGACCTCGTACATGACCTCGGCCACGCTTTTGCGCGAGGTCTCCAGCCGTTTCTTGGCCGCTTCCACCCTCACCCGCTGCAGGTATTCCACGATGCTGTTGCCGGTGGCCTGGCGGAAGCGCCGTTCCAGGGTGCGCCGGCCCATCGCGTGGCGGCCGGCCAGTTCCTCGACCGTGATCTTCTCCGTGTAGCGGCCTTCGATGTAGTCCTGCACCGCGCGCACCACCTCGTCGGCATGCGCCTTCTGGCCCATGAACACCGAGAACGGCAGCTGGCTCTGGCGGCTCCAGTCCAGCTGGAAGTACTTGGCGCACCAGATGGCGGTTTCGCGGTCGGTGTATTTCTCGATCAGGTGCAGCACCAGGTGCGCGGCCGAGAACGCGCCGCCGCTGGTGTAGATGCCATTGTCGGCCATGACCACGCGGTCGCTGACCCAGCGCACGTTGGGAAACATGCTGGCGTACAGGTTCTGCGCGACCCAGTGCACCACCGCCTGCTGGCCGTCGAGCAGGCCGCCGGCCGCCAGCAGCGCGGCGCCCATGCACAGGCTTGCGGCCTCGCCGCCGGCGCGGTGGTGGCGCGCCAGCCATTCGATCAGCTCGCGGTTCGACAGCACCGCGTCCGACACCGAACCCAGCAGCGGCGGCGCGATGCAGATGTCGATGTCCGCCGCCTCGTCCAGCACCATGTCGGCCTGCACGGTGATGCGGCCGTCGTCCAGGCTGACCTCGCGTGTCAGGGCCAGCGTGCATACCTTGAACCGGGGCTCGCGCCCGTGCGCGGCCAGGTATTCGTTGGCGACCAGGAAGCCGTGCCGGGCGGTTTCCAGGGACGCGATGTTGGCCCCGCGGGGCAGCAGGAAAGCGATGTTTTTCATCCTGCAAAGCATACGCCTGGCGGCTGTCGCAATCCACCCTCAAGAATGTCGCAATTACCTATCTGAAAGCGCGCCGGATCCCGATACAGTGACATACACCGGAACCCGCTCCGGCATGTGCCCAGAGGCGGCTCGCGGGGCCGCCGGGCGCATCAGAACAACACCAGGAGTTCATCATGGAAAAGTACATAGACGGCTTTCTACTGAGCGTGCCCACGGCCAACCTGGACGCCTACCAGAAGATGTCCAGCCTGGCCCGGACCATCTGGCTCGAGCACGGCGCGCTGGACTACCGCGAAGGCGCGGCCGACGACATCGACGGCGAAGGCTTCGGCTCGTTCACCGCCGCGGCCGGCGCGCGCGAAGGCGAGACCGTCGTATTCGCCTGGATTCTGTACGCCAGCCGGGCCGAGCGGGACCGCATCAACGCCAAGGTCATGGCCGATCCGCGCCTGAAGGACATGTGCTGCGAAGGCGTGTTCGACACCAAGCGGATGTGCTGGGGGGGATTCCGCACGCTGGTCGGCGACTGAACCCAATATCGGAGATCCACATGAACACCCCTGCAAGCAAGCCCATCCCCGAAGGCATGCACACGCTGACCCCGCACATCGTGTGCGAAGGCGCGGCGCAAGCCATCGACTTTTTCAAGAAAGCGTTCAACGCCCAGGAAATCACGCGGCTGGCCGGACCCAACGGCAAAGTCATGCACGCGGCCGTGCGCATCGGCGACTCGGTGCTGATGCTGATGGACGACTTCCCCGAATGGGGCTCGCTGGGCCCCAAGGCCCTCAAGGGCACGCCGGTCACGCTGCACCTGTACGTGGAAGACGTGGACGCGGCCATCAAGCAGGCCGTCGCCGCCGGCGCCCAGGTGACCATGCCGCCGGCCGACATGTTCTGGGGCGACCGCTATGGCCAGGTGGTGGACCCTTACGGCCACCGCTGGTCCATCGCCACGCACAAGTTCGACCTGACGCCGGACGAAATCCGCGAGAACATGGCCAAGATGGGAGACATGCAGGGCTGCGGCGATCCCGCCAAGAAGCCCCAGCCCTGAGCCCTTCAGCTGGCTACGCGGCGCTGGGTGCGGAAAAAGCGCCAGATCAGCGCCGAGGCATCGGGGCCGTTGGCCGAGTGGTAGCGCACGGACCCGTCTCCGCCGCTCCAGGCGTGCTCCAGCCGGATGATCTCGCACAGGCGCAGCACGGTGCTGCGCCCGCGCAGCAGGTCCAGCCGGCGATAGGCCCGCTCGGTGCCCAGCCCCAGCACGCGCTCGACCGGCGCGGCGTCGGCCGGCACGCCGTTGAGCGCGCGGAACTGCTCGAACAACTGGCGCGCATTGCGCGGCGCCACCGCCGGGTCCAGATGGCCATGCAGGATCAGCGCGGGCATGCCCAGCCGGAAAACGGCCGGGTCCGCGATGTTTTCCAGTAGCGGCGCGAGCGGCTTGACGCTGCCGCGCCGCATGGCGGCCAGGCCGCCGGCCGCGCTATGGGCGTCGCCGGCCACTGGCCCCGAATGCATGGCCACCGCGGCGATCAGGCGCGGATGCCGCAGCGCCACCAGCGCGGCCATGCCCGCGCCCGCCGACAGGCCGGCGATGTAGATGCGCTCCGGGTCCACCCCGAAGCGGGCCGCTTCCGAGCGGATCAGGCCGGCGATCAGGTCGGCCTCGGCCCCGCCGTGCGCGTCGTCCGGCTGGAACCAGCGCCAGCAGCGCTGCACCTGGCGCGCCAGCGACTGCTGCGGATACAGCACCATGAAACCGCCGGCATCGGCCCATTGGTTCATGCGCGAGCCGCGCGCGAACGCCAGGCTGGTCTGGCGGCAGCCATGCAGCATCACCACCAGCGGCATGCCGGTACGCGGCGCGGAAACCGGCGTATAGCGCGCGAAGGCGAGGCGCCGGCCGGACCCGTCGGTGTACTGGCGGGAGGCCTCCCAGCGCCCGGCTCCCAGGCCGGCGGACGCCGCCGCCGCGGCCTTGGCGGCGGGTTTGGCGGCCGGTTTCGCCGGTTTGCGGCGCACGGCCGCCCGCCTGGCGGCCTTGGGCGCGGCCGCCAGCAACGCGGCGCGCTGCAGCCGGCCGAGCCGCTTGGCGGTCTTGAATATCAGACTGGTGAAACTGCGCGCCATCCGAACCTCGGTCAGTCAGCCCCTGGAGAATGTATCGTATGGTAACTGCGCCAGCGCGATCTCCCGGACCCCGCGGCAAGCGCCGGCTTGCACCAGATCAAATCTGCGCCGTATCCGCCTTGCGGCGGTCTTGAGACGGCGTCGCAAAGCGCCTATGGTGGAGGCTTGCCCAACCGAGACGCATTCATGTTTCCCGACGACAGACCCCAGACCCTAGGCGAAGAAATCGCCAACGCCATCAGCCACGGCGTCGGCGCGGCCGGCGCGGTGGCCTCGGCGCCCATCCTGATCGTCGCGGCCGTGCGCCAGGGCGACGCCGCCTTCATCGTGGGGGCCGCGGTATTCGCCGCGTCGATGTGCCTGCTGTACCTGGCCTCCACCATATACCATGCGCTGCCGCGCTGCCGCGCCAAGGAGTTCTTCAACCTGCTGGACCATTCGGCCATCTACCTGCTGATCGCCGGCACGTACACGCCATTCGCCCTGGGCGCGCTGCGCGGCCCGTGGGGCTGGACGCTGTTCGGCCTGGTGTGGGGCCTGGCCCTGCTGGGCGTGGGCCTGAAGGCCAGCAAGCGGCTCAACCGCCCCGCCCTATCCACCGGACTGTACCTGGCGATGGGCTGGCTGGTGCTCATCGCCGTCAATCCGCTCATCGAGAAAGTGCCCACCGGCGGCCTGTGGTGGCTGGTCGCCGGCGGCCTGGCCTATACCGGCGGCGTGGCCTTCTTCGTGCTCGACAACCGCTGGCGCTACAGCCATTTCGTCTGGCACCTCTTCGTGCTGGCCGGCACCGTCTGCCATTTCTTCGCCGTGCTCTGGTACGCGGCCTGATTGCGCCCGGAAACATCGCGGCCAGCAGCGACTACGAAAACGCGCAAAACGTTTCCGCCCCGCCCCCGGGGCCGCCCTGCCGCGCGCCGCGCGCCCGCGGTGGCCTGCCGACACAGGAAAACACATCGCGAAACTTGCCCCTGGGCCGGGCCGGTTGCCATCATGGTCGGACATTCAACCGGAACATGGAGGTTTCATGCAGCGTTCCACTAATGCATTCCATATTGCCGCGGGGCAGCAAGCGCGCAAGGCGCGCGCGGCGTGGGGAGTCCTGCCCGCCGTGCTGCTGACGGCGGCGCTGTCCGGTGCCCCCGCCTTTGCCCAGCAGGCCGCCCAGCCCCAAGCCCAGGCCCAGCAGCAGATGGCGCCCCCGCCCGCGATCCAGCCGACCGAGCAGCAATTGCAGCGCTACGCGTCGGCCTCGCAGAAAATCTCCGGCGTCGTGGACGAATACCGTCCCAAGGTCGACGCCGCCAAGACCGACGAAGCCAAGCAGAAGGTCGTCCAGGAAGCGGACGCCAAGATGGTGCAGCTGGTCCGCGCCGACGGCCTGAGCGTCGAGGAATTCAACGGCATCGGCCAGGCCGTGCAGCAGGACCCGCAGCTCAAGCAGCGCGTCATGAACATGACCAAGGGCGCGCCCGCCCGCTGACGCCGCCGCTGCCCCCGCCGCGGCAAACGCCACCCGCCTTCGGGCGCGTGGCGTTTTTTTGTCGTAGGGCCGCCCAGGAAGCAACGCACATGCGGGAACGCCATCGCGTCTTATCCTCGCGCCGCTGGAAAACCGTGCTGCCTGGCGGCGCGCACCACGACCAGGGTGGCGGCCAGCAGCACCAGCAACGCGGGTGAGAAGGCCACGACACCCAGCCGGTCCAGCAGCACGCCACCGACGATGCCGCCGCCCGCGATCGCCATGTTCCAGGCCGTGACCAGCATCGACTGCGCCACGTCGGCCGCGTCTCCTGCGGTCTTGGCGATGGCCGTCTGGAACAAGGTCGCCGCGCCACCGAAGGCAAGTCCCCAGACGGCGACCGCCGCATAGACCATTGCAGGCGCATCGCCGGCGCCCCCCAGCGCCAGTGCGGACAGGCCGAACAAAGCGGTACTGGCCAGCGTCAACGCACGCAGGTGCCGGTCGATCAGCACGCCGACGATCCAGATGCCCAGCAGCGACGTGACGCCGAACACCAGCAGCACCAGGTCCGTCCGTTGCGCCATCCCCGCCGCCGCCAGGAACGGTGCGATGTAGGTGTAGAGAATGTTGTGCGCCAGTACGAAGGCCAGCACCACGAACAGCACCGGGCGCACACCGGCCACGGTGAACGCATGGCGCAGCGACAGCCGTTTGCCGGCCGCCTGCCCGGCGAAGTCCGGCACCTTGACGCGTACCCACACGATGAGCAGCAGCGCCAGCCCGCTCATGATGCCGAAGCACATGCGCCAGCCGACCAGGCCGCCAAGAAAAGTGCCGGCCGGCACGCCCAGCGACAGCGCCAGCGGCGTGCCGACCATCGCCATAGCAATGGCCCGGCCCTTCTGGTGCTCGGGCACCATGCGCGCGGCATAGCCCGCCAGCAGCGCCCACAACAGGCCGGCCGACACACCCGCGAGGAAGCGCGCCACCATCGTCAGGACATAACTGCTGGATAGCGTGGTGACGGTATTGGCGATGAAGAAACCGGCAATGGCGGCAAGCAGCAGCGGGCGACGGCGCGCGCCTTGCGTGGCGGCGGTTAGCGGAATCGCCGCTACCAGCGAGCCAATGGCGTAGACGGTCACGAGTTGGCCGGCCAGTGCTTCGGAAATTCCCAGCCCGGCGCTGATCTGAGGCAGCAGGCCCGCTGGCAGCGCTTCCGTGAGGATCGTAACGAAACCGGCAAACGCCAGGGCCAGAAGCGATGCGATGGGAAGGCGCGCGGATCGGGTAACGCCACCGAGGGCCGTTGTGGTTGAAATTGCCATGAATCTGCCTTTGTGAATGCCGAGCCCATGTGGCATGGAATCGGCACGAATTGAATGTAGGCAGTCATGGTGCAGGCAGGTGCCGATCAAGACAATAATGCTAATGTTCTTAATATATCGGACAAATTTTCCTAAATTACCTACGCCATGGAATCTCTCGGCGGTATCGCATTCTTTGTGCAGGCGGCGGAAACCCGCAGTTTCTCCGAAGCCGGGCGCAATCTCGGCGTGTCCTCTTCGGCTGTGGGCAAAAGCGTGTCCCGGCTGGAGGAGCGCCTGGGCGTGCGTCTATTCCACCGCAGTACACGCAGCATCACGCTGACCGCCGAAGGCGCGCTGTTCCTGGAGCGCTGTCGGCGCATCCTGTGCGAAGTCGAGGCGGCCGAGCTGGAGCTGTCCGAAACCCGACAGGCGCCCAGGGGCCGGCTACGCATCAGCCTGCCCCTGGTCGGCATGCTGGTCATGCCGGCGCTGACGGCCTTCATGCACCGCTACCCGGCTATCGAACTGGATGTGGATTTCTCGGACCGCCTGGTGGACGTGATCGAGGAAGGTTTCGACGTGGTGATGCGTACCGGCGAACCGACCGACTCGCGCCTCATGTCCCGGCCCCTGGGCAATTACCGACTGCAGCTGGCCGCCTCGCCGGACTACCTGGCGAGGCGCGGGACGCCCGAGGTTCCCGCCGACCTGATCCACCACGCCTGCCTGCAACACAAATTCCCCAGTACGGGAAAGCTCGAATCCTGGCCGCTCAAGCGCGCGAAAGGCGCCGCGGAAGCGAGGCTGCCGGTCTCGATGGTCTGCAACACGTCGGCGGCGCTGATGGAAGTGGCGCTCGCCGGCCTCGGCATCGCTTGCTTGCCGGACTACATGCTGCGCCCAGCCATCGAGCGGGGCGAACTGGTCACCGTGCTGGATGCGCACATCGAGCACCAGGGCGCCTTCCGGCTGCTGTGGCCGTCGAGCAAGAATCTGGCTCCGAAGCTGCGTGTATTCATCGACTTCATGGTCGAAGAACTGTTCAAGCGCTGACCTGTCCGCAGCAACAGGGCAAGCCCGCTTTTCCCGTTTTGGCCTTATCCTCTAATTCCCCAGACCTGTCTTAGCGGAGCGCGACATCTTGACCCCGGACCTCACTCTCTACGACCTGGCGGGCGCCGACCCGTCGCTGCGGTTCAGCCCGCATTGCTGGAAGACGCGCATGGCGCTGGCCCACAAGGGCCTGTCGGCCCAGACCGTGCCGTGGCGCTTCACCGAGAAGGAAGCCATCGATTTTTCCGGCCAGAAGCTGGTGCCGGTACTGGTGGACGGCGGCCGCGTGGTCAGCGACTCCTGGCAGATCGCCTGTTATCTCGAAGACGCCTATGCCGACCGCCCCTCGCTGTTCGGCGGCCCGACCGGCCGCGCCTTGAGCCTGTTCGCCAATTCCTGGGCCGACAGCACGCTGGTGCCGACGCTGGCGCGCCTGCTCCTGCCCAGCATCCACGGGCTGATCCACGAGAAGGACAAGGACTACTTCCGCGCCACGCGCGAAAAGCGCTTCGGCAGGCTGGAAGACCTGCCGGCCGGCTACGAAGCGCAGATCGCCGCGCTGCGCGCCGCCCTGCTGCCCTTGCGCCAGACGCTGGCCCGGCAGCCCTATCTGGCCGGCGAACGGCCCGCCTATGCCGACTACGCCGTGTTCGGCATGTTCATGTGGGCGCGCTGCACCAGCGCGCTGGACCTGCTGGCCGCGGACGATCCGGTCCATGCCTGGCGCGAACGTCTGCTCGACGCCTTCGACGGCATGGCGCGCGCCGCGCCCACCGCGGCGGCCTGATCAGGTCTTGAGCCGGTAGCCGGTCTTGAAGATCCAGCGCACGCCCAGCAGACAGGCCAGCAGGAACACCAGCGTCATGCCCACGCTGACGCCGACGCTCACGTCGGCCGCGCCGTAGAACGCCCAGCGGAACGCGCTGACCAGGTAGACCACGGGGTTGAACAGCGTGACGGCCTGCCAGAACGGCGGCAGCATCTTGATGGAATAGAAGGTGCCGCCCAAAAAGGTCAGCGGCGTGATGATCATGAGCGGGATGATCTGCAGCTTCTCGAAGCCGTCGGCCCAGATCCCGATGATGAAGCCGAACAGGCTGAAGGTGACGGACGTGAGCACCAGGAAGGCCAGCATCCAGAACGGGTGGACCACGTCGAAGTCGACGAACAGCCGCGCCGTGGCCAGCATGATGAGCCCCAGGATGATGGACTTGCTGGCCGCCGCCCCGACGTAGCCCATGACGATTTCCACGTACGAGATGGGCGCCGAGTGGATCTCGTAGATGGTGCCCGAAAAGCGCGGCATGTAGATGCCGAATGACGCGTTGGCGATGCTTTGCGTCAGCAGCGACAGCATGATCATGCCGGGCACGATGAAGGCCCCGTAGCTCACGCCGTCGATCTCGACCATGTGCGAGCCGATGGCCGAGCCGAACACCACGAAGTACAGCGAGGTGGAGATCACGGGCGACAGCACGCTTTGCATCAGCGTGCGCCACGCGCGTGCCATTTCGAACAGGTAGATAGCGCGGATGGCGTAGAAGTTCATGATTGACCGTGCACCAGGCTGACAAAGATATCCTCGAGCGAGCTTTCCGATGAATTCAGGTCGGTGAATTCGATCTCCAGCCTGCCCAGCTCGTGCAGCAGCCGCGAAATCTCGCCGCCGCCCTGGTTATCGTAGGTATAGACCAGCGTGTGGCCGTCGGCCGACAGGTCCAGCTGGAAGCCGTCGAGCGCCGTGGGGATGCCGGGCAGCGCCGCCTTCAGCGTCAGGGCCAGCTGGCGCTTGCCCAGCTTCTTCATCAGGGCGTGCTTTTCCTCGACCAGGATGATCTCGCCCTTGCGGATCACGCCGATCCGGTCGGCCATTTCCTGGGCTTCCTCGATGTAGTGCGTGGTCAGGATGATGGTGACGCCGCTTTCGCGCAGGCGCCGCACCATTTCCCACATGCCGCGGCGCAGCTCGACGTCGACCCCGGCGGTGGGTTCGTCCAGGAACAGGATGGCGGGCTCGTGCGACAGCGCCTTGGCGATCATGACGCGGCGCTTCATCCCGCCCGACAGCGCCATGATGCGGCTGTCCTTCTTATCCCACAGCGACAGGTCGCGCAGCACTTTCTCGACGTAGGCGTGGTCGGTCGGCTTGCCGAACAGGCCCCGGCTGAAGTTGACGGTGTTCCAGACGCTCTCGAACGCGTCGGTGGAGATTTCCTGCGGCACCAGCCCGATCTTGGCGCGCGCCGCGCGGAAATCGCGCACGATGTCGTGGCCATCGGCCAGCACGGTGCCGGAAGTGGGATTGACGATGCCGCAGATGATGCTGATCAGCGTCGTCTTGCCCGCACCGTTCGGCCCCAGCAAGGCGAAGATTTCGCCGCGCTGGATATCCAGGTTCACGTTCTTGAGCGCCTGGAATCCCGATGCGTACCGCTTGGTTAGGTCCTGGACTGAAATGACCGGCTGCACACGCGCCCCCGACTTGATAGACAACCAGGGATTTTACTCGCCACGCCGGCGCGGCTTGTTCGAGGTGGCGGAACAGTCTGTTTTGGAAATGGGGGGGGGTGGCGGCTGGGGCCGCCTGATGGGTTTCGCGCGTTCGATATTTGATTTTTTATCCCGGATGTCTCGCGCTGCACCCATCCTACGATGGCGGGACCGTAGGATGGGCGCAGCGCGAGAATCCCTGCGCAAGAACTCAGCCATGCTGCGCGCGAAACCCATCAGGCAGCCCCAGCCGCCCTTCCTCTTACCTCCCCCAGCGCAACACCAGCGGATCCAGACGCCGGGCGGTCTCCAGCAGCCCCTGCCTGACTTCCGGCCGCATCGCGGGGAACGGGTGGCGTGGCGCGTCGCAATCGATCACGCCGCCGGCCTTCATCAGCGCCTTGGCGGTCAGGATGCCGCCCTGGCGGTTTTCGTAGTTGATCAGCGGCAGCCAGCGCTCGTACAGGCGGTAGGCCTCGTCGCGGCGTCCGGCCCGGTGCGCCTCGATGATGGGCCGCAGGCCGTCGGCGAAGGCGCCGCCGGTCATGGAGCCGGTGGCGCCGGCGTCCAGGTCGGGCAGCAGGGTGATGGCTTCCTCGCCGTCCCAGGGGCCTTCGATCGCCGCGCCGCCCAGTTCGATCAGGTCGCGCAGCTTGGTGGCGGCGCCCGCCGTCTCGATCTTGAAGTACGACACCTGCTCGATCTCGCGCGCCATGCGCGCCAGCGTCGCGGCCGGAAGCGGCGTGCCCGCGACCGGCGCGTCCTGGATCATGATGGGAATGTCCACCGCGTCGGACACGCGCTGGAAGAAGCCGTGCACCTGCTCTTCGGACACCCGGATCGTGGCGCCGTGGTACGGCGGCATGATCATCAGCATCGCCGCGCCCTGCTCCTGCGCGCGCCGGCTGCGCGCGGCGCAGACCTGGGTGCTGAAGTGGGTCGTGGTCACGATGACCGGGACGCGGCCGGCGACGTGCTCCAGGATCGTGCGGGTCAGGATCTCGCGCTCCTCGTCGGACAGCACGAACTGTTCGGAGAAGTTGGCCAGGATGCAAAGACCGTCCACGCCCGAATCGATGATGAAGTCCACCGCCCGCTTCTGGCTGGGCAGGTCGAGTTCGCCGGACTCGGTGAAAGGCGTGGGGACGACGGGGAATATGCCGCGGTAGCGCGGCGTCTTGGAGAGGGTCATGGCGCCTTATTCGATGATGTTGAAACTGTCGAGGTATTCGGTCTTCAGGAACAGGCCCAGGCCGGGCCGGTCGTCGTCCAGGTCGATGAAGCCCCGTTCGGCCACCGGCTCGCCGTCGAAGATGTAGTAGAACAGTTCGTTGCCGACTTCCACGTCGAACATGGGGAAGTACTCGCTCATGGGCGAGGCCAGCGTGCTCATGGTCAGATGATAGTTGTGCATCTGGCCGGCGTGGGGAATGACCGGCACGCTGTAGGCCTCGCACAGCGCGTTGATCTTGTGCGCCGCCGTGATGCCGCCCACCCGGTTGGTGTCGTACTGCACCACCGACACCGCCTTGCGGTCCAGCAGCTGCTTGAACCCGTACAGCGAAAACTCGTGCTCGCCGCCGGAGATCGGGATCGAGCTCAGCTGGTTCAGCTCGGCATAGCCGTCGATGTCGTCGGCGATGACCGGCTCTTCCAGCCAACGCGGCTCGAAGCGTTCGAGCTTGGGAAGCATGCGCTTGGCGTATTCCAGGTTCCAGCCCATATAGCATTCCAGCATCAGGTCGGTGTCGTAGCCGATCACTTCGCGCACCGCCTCCACCGATTTCAGGTTCTCGACCACGCCCTTCTGCAGATGCGCCGGGCCGTAGCCGAAGCGCATCTTGAAGGCGGTGAAGCCCTGGTCCAGGTAGGTCTGGGCCTCCTGCTGCATGGCGTCCAGGTCGGTGCGGTAGAGCTTGGAGTAGTAGACCGGGATCTTTTCCTTGGTGCGCCCGCCCAGCAGCTTGAAGACCGGCTTGCCCACCGACTTGCCCAGGATGTCCCAGATGGCCAGGTCCACGCCCGAGATGGCGGCCATGGTCACGCCCTTGCGGCCCCAGGCGTGGGTGGCGCGGTACATGCGCTGCCACAGGTATTCGTAGTCCCAGGGGTCCTGGCCGATCACCAGCGGCGCCAGGTACTGGTCGATGATGGCCTTGGCCACGCGCGGGGCCAGCGCCACGTTGCCCAGGCCGACGATGCCGTCGTCGGTCTCGACTTCGACCACGGTCCAGCCGTGGAAACGGAAGGTGCTCATGGTTTCCTGCGGCGAATACAGCAGATCCATGGCGTTAGAGCAGAAGTTGCCCTGGGGCGGAACGGTCTTGCCGGTCCATTCGTAGACGCGAGCGCGGACGGATTTGATTTTCATGGGAGCTTACCTGCGTGCAGAAGATGGGAAGAAGCGGGCCTCAGGCCGCCGCCAGGCGCGAGGCGCGGTGCGACGCGCCCATGCGGCATGCGATCAGAAAGGCCTGCCAGGTGGCGTCCAGGTCGGCGCGGCCCTGGCCCGCGATGTCGTAGGCGGTGCCGTGGGCGGGCGTGGTGATGGGAATGGGCAGGCCGCCCTGCACCGTCACCCCGCGCGAGAACCCCAGCAGCTTGAGCGCAATCTGGCCCTGGTCGTGGTACATGGTGACGATGGCGTCGAACTCGCCCGCCTGGGCTTTCAGGAAGATGGTGTCGGCCGGGAACGGGCCGCGCACCGGCAGGCCTTCGTCGTTCAGCTGGCGCACGGCCGGCGCGATGATGTCGATTTCCTCGCGTCCGCAGGTGCCGCCGTCGCCGCCATGCGGGTTGAACGCCGCCACCGCCACCCGCGGCTGCGCCACGCCGTTGGCCTGCAGCGAGCGGTGGATCAGCCGCGCCGCGTCCTTGATGCCGTCGACGCTGAGCGCGGCGGCCGCGTCCTTGAGCGGAATGTGCGAGGACACGCGCGAGGTCCAGAGATCGCCCAGGGTGTTGAACTCGCAGAAGTAGCCGGTCACGCCCAGGTATTTCGCGAAATGGTGCAGCTCGTCGTTGTGAGCCATGCCGCCCAGCTTCATCGCGTACTTGTTCAGCGGCGCGAAGCAGATGGCGTCGATGTGGCCGTCCTGCGCGGCATCCATACAGGCGTCGAGCACGCACAGCACGGAGGCGCCGCCGGCCGGCTGGGCCAGGCCGACGCGCACTTCGTCCTGCCGCACCGTATCCATCTCCAGCCAGGCCGGGACCGTGCTGTCGGGGCGGTCGCGCAGCGCCTCGAAGCCCGGCACCGGCTGGGTGCGCACCTGCACCCCGGCCACGCGCTGGCCTTCGCGCCACAGCCAGGCGTCGCCCGCCAGCACGATGTTGGCGTGCTGGCAGGCTTCGGGCCTGGCCAGCAGGCGGGCGATCAGTTCGGGGCCGATGCCGGCGGGGTCGCCCAGGGTCAGGGCGATGACGGGTTTGTGCTGCGTAGTCGTCATGGTTCGGGACTCATTCCACGGAAATATTGTTTTTCTTGATGATGGCGGCGTAGCGCTGGTTCTCGGCCTTGTGGAACTGCGCGAACTGCTCCTGGCTCATCGGGTTGAGGTCGGCGCCGATCGCCTGCAGGCGTTTCTGGGTGGCCGGCAGCGCCAGGACCTGGTTGACCAGGTCGTGCACCTGCGTCTGGACGGCGGAGGGCGTGACGCTGGGCATGTAGATGCCGTACCACGCGCTCATTTCCACGCCCGGCAGGCCGGCCTGCTCCATCGTGGGCACGTCGGGAATCTGCGGGTTGCGCTGCTTGCTGAGCACGGCCAGCGGACGCACCTTGCCGGTCTTGATGTGCGGGATGACGGACGACGCCGTTTCGAAGGCCACCTGCACCTGCCCGCCGATCAGGTCCACCAGCGCGGGGCCGCTGCCGCGGTAGGGGATGTGCACCATCTTCACGCCGGCGGCATCCTGGAACAGTTCGGCCGCGATGTGCTGGGTGCTGCCCGCGCCGCTGCTGGCGAAGTTGTAGGCGCCCGGCTTGCCCTTGAGCAGCGCGATCAGCTCCGACACCGACTTGGCCGGCAGGTCGTTGTTGACCACCAGGATATTGGGCACGGCGCCCACGAACACCACCGGCACGAGGTCGCGGTCGTTGTCGTAGCCGAGCTTGAGCAGGTGCGGCGCGATGGCGTGCGCGGTGGAGACGCCCATCACCATGGTGTGCGGATCGCCGGACTTGGCGACCTGGTCGGCCGCCAGCGTGTTGGACGCGCCCGGCTTGTTTTCGACCACCACCGTCTGCTTGAGCAGCGGGCCGAGCTCGTCGCCCACGGCCCGCGCCATCGCGTCGGTGCCGCCGCCCGGCGCCGAGCCCACCAGCAGCCGCAGGGGCTTGCTGGGCCAGTCGCCGGCAAGCGCCTGCAGGGGGGCCAGGGCCGACAGGCACAAGGCCCCTGCCGCCATGGCTGCGTATAGCCGAGTCTTCATGGTTGTCTCCTTGGGTAGCTGGTTTGCCGCCTGGCGGTCATTACTGTTTTTGTGGCTCCATCTTAGAAACAAGCTTAGTTTCCGTAAAATGAAACTTTTGTACCAACCGTTCACCTTAGGCGATCAATCATGGAACGTACGATTTCCGTCCCTGCGCTGCTGTCGCGGCTGCGCATGCGCCAGATCGTCCTGCTGCTGGCGATCGAGGAGCGCGGCACGCTGCGCGCGGCCGCCGCCCAGCTCAACATGACGCAGTCGGCGGCCAGCAAGATGCTGCACGAACTGGAGCTGGCCATCGGCCAGCCGCTGTTCGGGCGGGTCGGCCGCGGGCTGGCGCTGACCGCCGCCGGCGAGTGCGTCATGGAGTACTTCCGCGGCATGCGCGGCACGGTGGCGTCGCTGGCGCGCGAGCTGGAAGAGGTACGGCTGGGCAGCACCGGCAAGCTCTTCATCGGCAGCATCATGGCGGCCTCGCCGGGGCCGCTGACCGATGCGCTGCTGCGCCTGAAGCAGACCTATCCGCTGCTGGCGGTGGAGATCTCCACCGGCACCAGCGACCTGCTGATCGGCCGCATGACCGAGGGCAAGCTGGACGTGGTGATCGGCCGCATGCTGACGCTGCCGGAACGCCATTACGTATTCCGCCCCATCGGCGACGAGGCCTTGTCGGTGATCGCCGCGGTGGACCATCCGCTGGCCGCGCGCAAGCGCGTGGACTTCGCGGCCATGATGGAATATCCGTGGGTGCTGCAGCCGCACGGCAGCCCGATGCGCGACGTGATGGAGCAGGAATTCCGCGCGCACGACGCCGCGCCGCCGCGGGGCCTGATCGAATCGGCGTCGATCCTGACCACCACCAACCTGGCGATGAAGTCTTCGATGCTGGGCGTGATTCCGGAATCGGTGGCCGGCCGCTATGCCGCGCACGGGCTGCTCGCCATCCTGCCCTACCGCATCCGCCACCGCCTGACGGCCTTCGGCAGCATCGTGCCGCGCGACCGGCCGCTGAGCGCGGCGGCCCGGCATTTCGTCGGCCTGCTGCACGGCGACCCGGACCTTTGAGGCCGCCGCGCCGTATACTTGCGGGTTGCGCGATAGCGCCTTTTACCAGAGAGATTTGCCCGTGAGCACCCTGCCCGCCTGTCCGCAATGCCGGTCCGAATTCACCTATGAAGACGGCGGCCTTTACATCTGCCCGGAATGCGCGCACGAATGGTCGGCGCAGGCGGGCGACGCCGCCGAGCAGGCCCGCGTCTACCGCGACTCGGCCGGCAACGTGCTGCAGGACGGCGACACCGTCACGGTCATCAAGGACCTGAAGCTGAAAGGCTCGGGCGGCGTGATCAAGATGGGCACCAAGGTCAAGGGCATCCGCCTGGTCGACGGCGACCACGACATCGATTGCAAGATCGACGGCTTCGGCCCCATGAGCCTGAAGTCGGAATTCGTCAGGAAGGCCTAGGCCCTCGCTAGAGGTCCTCGTCTTCCTCGGGCTTGGGCATGAGATAGGCCGTCAGCGTGCTGGACAGCCCGGCCATCACCCACAATACGAAGAACGAGATGGTGTAGAAGCCCACGCGCCCGGTCGGGACGTGGCCGAAAATCGCCACGTCCAGCGGGTCGATCAACGCGAAGACCAGCACGCTACAGGCGGCGGCGGCCAGGAACGACGGCCACAGTATCCACATCAACGATCTCAAGCCCATCAGTGCACTCCCGTTCTACGGATTGGCGTTCGGCGCGGTCTGTTCGACGACCAGGCCGCGCTTGACCACGCCTTCCTGGATCGGCTGGTTGCTGAAATTCGTGTAGGCCAGATAGATGGTGATGAAACACCCGATCATGGCCAGGAACGGCCCGGCCATCAGTATCCAGGGCCAGGGTTCACGGTACCAGGGTTTGGCGGGCTGCGCGGGCTGGGCTGCGTTCATGGACATATCCTGTTCTGTGCTTACTCGGGAACGTAGAAGCTGGCGGCTTCGTCGGTTTCGATGGCGCGCTGCTCGCCGTCCTGGCCGCGCGCGCGCAGTGTGATGGGGTGGGCGCCGGGCTCGGCGCCGGCGGGCGCGCGGATCACCATCGGCACCAGCTTGTTGGCCGCGGCTTCGACGTCGACGGTATCGGCGCCCTGCTGGCCGGCCATCACGGTCAGGCCGGGCATGCCCTCGGCGCTCAGGCGCAGGCGCATGGGCTGGTCGGAGGTGTTGATGATCTGCAGGCGGTAGACGTTCTCGATCTGGCCGCCGGCCACTTCGCGTCCCAGCGCGCCGCGGTCGCGGATGATGTCGACGCGCAGCGGATTGCGCATGGCCAGCGAGGCCACGAAGGCGATGGCGAGCGCCAGGATCAGCGCGCCGTAGATCAGCACGCGCGGGCGCAGCAGATGCGAACGCGCGCTCTTGGTGGACAGGCCGTCGAGCATGGCGCGCTCGGAGGTGTAGCGGATCAGGCCCGGCTCGTACTGCATCTTGTCCATGACCTGTTCGCAGGCGTCGATACAGGCCCCGCAGCCGATGCACATGTATTGCAGGCCGTCGCGGATGTCGATGCCGGTGGGGCAGACCTGCACGCACAGGCTGCAATCGACGCAATCGCCCATGCCGGCCGCCTTGTGGTCGATCTTGCGCGAGCGTCCGCCGCGCGGCTCGCCGCGGACCTTGTCGTAGGTGACCACGAAGGTGTCGGGGTCCACCATCACGCTCTGGAAGCGCGCGTACGGGCACATGTATTTGCACACCGATTCGCGCATGAAGCCGGCGTTGCCCCAGGTGGCGAAGCCGTAGAACAGCATCCAGAACCACTGCCAGGGCCCCAGCTGCAGCGTGAACAGCTCGTGGCCCAGTTCGCGGATGGGCGCGAAATAGCCGATGAAGGTGGAGCCGGTCCACCAGGCCACGGCGATCCACAGGAAATGCTTGGTCAGCTTCAGGCGGGCCTTGCGCCAGCTCCAGGGCGATTCGTCCAGGCGGATGCGCGCGACGCGGTCGCCTTCGACCTTGCGCTCGATCCACATGAAGATTTCGGTATAGACGGTCTGCGGGCAGGCGTAGCCGCAGAAGAGCCGCCCGGCCACGGCCGTGAACAGAAACAGCGCCAGCGCCGAAATGACCAGCAGCACCGCCAGGTAGACCACGTCCTGCGGCCACAGCACCAGGCCGAACAGGTAGAACTTGCGCGCGCCCAGGTCGAACAGCACCGCCTGGCGCCCGTTCCACTGCAGCCAGGGCAGGCCGTAGAAAATGATCTGCGTGAGAAACACGAAGGCGATCCGCCAGCGCGCGAAAATGCCGCTGACCGACCGCGGGTAGATCTTGCTGCGCACGTCCGCCAGCGTCTGTTCCAGGGTTTCCTGGCCGGGACGCGGCGGCCTCGTGTGGGGCCGCCAGGGTGGCGGGTCACCGCCAGGCGAATTGCCGCCGACGCTTGCGGTTGACCCATCTTCCATATGCTGCTCCGTGCTTTAAGTCAGTGATAGGGGGGCGGGGATCGCCCGCCCCCTGCCCTTATTTCGCCGCCTCGTTGGACGCCACGGACTCGGCGCCGGGCTTGTTGGACAAGCCCCAGACCCATGCCGTCAGGATCTTGATCTGCTCCGGCGAGAGGATCTCTTCGTGGGCCGGCATGCGGTTGTCGCGGCCGTCCAGGATGGTCTTGACGATGGTGGCCTCGGAACCGCCGTAGAGCCAGACGTCGTCCGTCAGGTTGGGCGCGCCCAGCGCCTGGTTTCCCTTGCCGTCCACGCCGTGGCAGGCGACACAGAAGTTGGCGAACTCGCGCTTGCCGCGGAACACCCGCACCGGATCGGCGGTCAGGCCCGACAGCGAACGCACGTACTGGGCGATGTCGCCGGCGGTCTTGGGGTCGATGGTGCCCTTCCAGGGCGGCATGATGCCGACGCGGCCCTTGGTGATGGTCTGCATGATGGCTTCCGGCGAGCCGCCGTGCAGCCAGTCGCCGTCGGCCAGGTTGGGGAAGCTGGGCCCGCCCTTGGCGTCGGAGCCGTGGCATTGCGCGCAGGTGTTCAGGAACAGGCGCTGGCCGATTTCGCGCGCGCCCGCATCCTGCGAGATCTGCGGAATGTCCATGGTCTCGAAGCGCGCGTAGATCGGGCGCACGGCTTCGGCCATCCTGGCCTGTTGCTGCGCGACCTCGCCGGTGCTGCTGTAGCCCAGCTGGCCCTTGTACTCGCCCAGGCCGGGCATGAAGAACAGGTAGCCCAGCGCGAACAGGCACATCAGCAGGTACATCCAGGTCCACCAGCGGGGCACCGGATTGTTCAGTTCGGTCAGGTCGCCATCCCAGACGTGGCCCGTGTCTTCGACCTGGCCGGCGACCGGCTTGGTGCCGAGCCAGCGGCGCTGGGTGTACAGCAGCCAGATGCACCAGATCACGCCGCCCAGGGCGATGATCGAGATGAAATACCCCCAAAAGCCATTAACGAAATCGCTCATGACCGATTCGCTCCATCATGTTGTCCCGGCCCGAATTCATCGGGCAGTGCGAACGGCAGCATGGCCGATTCGCGGTTGGCGCCCTGGCGGCCGCGCGAGCAGGCCCACCAGACGATGCCAAAAAAGGTTGCCATCGAGATGGCGGTGACGATTGCGCTCAGGTAGCCCAGCATGGTCATTCTCCCGTTGCGGCCGGCGCGGCGGGTTGGGCGGGCTGAGCGGCGGGCTGGGGCGGCTGGGCCGCCCGCTTGGCCGCCTCGGCGGCTTCGGCCTGCCTGGCCTTGCGCACGCCGACGCCCAGGCCCTGCAGGTAGGCGACCAGCGCGTCTTCCTCGGTCTTGCCTTCGATGGCCTTGGGCGCCGCGGCGATTTCCTCGTCCGTGTAGGGCACGCCCAGCTTGCGCAGGGCGCGCATGCGCTGGTCCACGTCGGCGCCGGTGATGACGGTTTTCTCCAGCCACGGATAGGCCGGCATGTTGGATTCCGGCACCACCTTGCGCGGATCGCGCAGGTGGATGCGGTGCCAGTCGTCGGAATAGCGTTCGCCCACGCGCGCCAGGTCGGGACCGGTGCGCTTGGAGCCCCACAGGAACGGACGGTCGAAGACCGATTCGGCCGCGATGGAGTACGAGCCGTAGCGCTGCACCTCGGCGGCCAGCACCCGCACCTGCTGCGAGTGACAGCCCACGCAGCCTTCGCGGATGTAGATGTCGCGGCCCATCAGCCGCAGCGGGCTGTAGGGCTCGACGCCGGCGACCGCCTGGGTCGTGCTGTGCTGGAAGAACAGCGGGATGATCTGTACGAGGCCCGCGAAGGACACCACCAGGATGCTGGCGATGATCATCCAGCCGATGTTCTTCTCGAGCGTCTCGTGGGAAAAGAAGCCGCGTTGCTTGTTGGCCATGATGTCCTCGTCAAACGGTGGCCGGCACGGCGGTCGGAGCGACCGACGGACGCGCGCCATGGGGATCGTCCAGCGGAATGGCGGGGTTGACCGGGCGCGCGCCGCGCACCGTCATCCACACGTTCCAGGCCATGACGAACACACCCGACAGGAACAGCGTGCCACCCAGCAGGCGGATCAGGTAATACGGAACCCGCGTCTTCAGCTCTTCGACGAAGCTGTACACCAGGGTGCCGTCGGCGGCGGTGTCGCGCCACATCAGGCCCTGCTGCACGCCGGCGATCCACATGGAGGCGATGTACAGCACCACGCCGATGGTCGCGATCCAGAAGTGCAGTTCGATGGCCTTGACGCTGTACATCTTCTCGCGGCCGTACAGGCGCGGAACCAGGTAGTACAGCGACCCGAAGCTGATCATGGCGACCCAGCCCAGCGCGCCGGAGTGCACGTGGCCGATGGTCCAGTCCGTGTAGTGCGACAGCGCGTTGACGGTGCGGATCGACATCATCGAGCCTTCGAAGGTCGACATGCCGTAGAACGACAGCGCCGTGACCATGAACTTCAGGATCGGATCGGTGCGCAGCTTGTACCAGGCGCCCTGCAGGGTCATGATGCCGTTGATCATGCCGCCCCAGGACGGCGCCAGCAGGATCAGCGAGAACGTCATGCCCAGCGACTGGGTCCAGTCGGGCAGCGAGGTGTACAGCAGGTGGTGCGGGCCCGCCCACATGTACGTGAAGGCCAGCGCCCAGAAGTGGACGATGGACAGGCGGTAGGAATAGATGGGACGCCCGGCCTGCTTGGGCACGAAGTAGTACATCATGCCCAGGAAGCTGGTGGTCAGGAAGAAGCCCACCGCGTTGTGGCCGTACCACCACTGCACCATCGCGTCCTGCACCCCGGCGTAGGCCGAGTAGGACTTCCACATCGAAACCGGCATCTCGATGTTATTGAAGATGTGCAGGATGGCGATCGTCAGGATGTACGAGCCGAAGAACCAGTTGGCCACGTAGATGTGCTTGGAGCGGCGCTTGACGATGGTGCCGAAGAACACGATGGCGTAGGCCACCCACACCAGCGTGATCAGGATGTCGATCGGCCATTCCAGTTCGGCGTATTCCTTGCTGCTGGTGAAGCCCATGGGCAAGGTGATGGCGGCGGCGACGATGACGATCTGCCAGCCCCAGAACGTGAACGCGGCCAGCGGGCCACAGAACAGGCGGGCCTGGCAGGTGCGCTGCACGACGTAATACGACGTTGCGAACAGCGCGCTGCCGCCGAATGCGAAGATGACCGCGTTGGTGTGCAGCGGGCGCAGGCGGCCGTAGGACAGCCACGCCGTGTCGAAATTCAGCTGCGGCCAGATGAGCTGCGCGGCGATAAATACGCCCACGGCCATGCCGACGATGCCCCAGACCACCGTCATGAGCGCGAACTGCCTCACGATCCGGTAGTTGAAGGTATCGGCCTTGTTTGCGATTGCGGCGCAATCGTTCATCACCTTCCCCTAAAGAGAAACAATTAGATCCAAGTTGCCATGATGGCGGTTGGCGGCCAAACGGACGTTGATATGAATCAAACCCTGTCGGCAGTACGGGGGAACAAGCAGGTTGCGCAACAGATCTATGGCTGGCGCGGCGGGCATGGGGGCTTCAGCCCCGTCCGGCGGGCCCGCTGTCGTCGTCGCGCAGAATGGCGCTGCCGGCTTCGTCGGTGTCGTCGTACTGGCCGTTGAACACGGCCCACCAGAGCGACACGCCGATGGCCAGCACGAACAGCAGCGACAGCGGCAGCAGCAGATAGAGGATGGTCACGGCGCGGCCTCGAACGCGGCCGACGGCGGCGCGCCGGACCAGTCGCGGCGGCACAGGCGCCAGGAGTTGTAGGCCACCGCCAGCGACGACACCAGCATGGTGATGGCGGCCAGCCAGGGCGTGACCCAGCCGACCACGGCCAGCGGCGTCATGAGCAGGTGCCAGACCACCGAGCCGTGCAGGTTCTGGCGGGCCTTCTTGCGCGCCTCGGCCAGCAGCGCGTCCAGCGCGGCGTCGGGCATGGCGGGGTCGGCGGCCAGCGCCGAATGGGCCGAGGCCATGGCGGTGGGCACCGCCATCGACATGGCGCAGGGGCAGCTCATCACCAGCAGCGCCACCATCACGGGGATGCTGTGGGCGGCGTCGATATAGGCCCAGACGGCGGCCGCGGCCAGCGCCAGCGCCACCTGGACCATGACGAAGCGCGAGGCCAGCCGGTCGGCGCGCGCGCCCAGCGCCAGCCGCTCGGCCTCGATGCGCTCGTGGCGCGCCCCGCCTGCGGCGCCGCCGAAGGACTGGCGGGCGCACAGTTCGAGATAGCGTGCGGTCAGCAGGAAGGCCACGAACATCGTGACCGAATCGAAATACACCTCGCCGCGCCCGGTGTAGGTGGCGTGGACGCTGGGAATGAAGGCGGCGACGATGCCCAGCGCCACCGGCACGTCCATGCCGGCGCGGCCGCGCCGCAGGTTCTCGCCGGCCAGGCGCCAGATGGGCCAGGCCGAATACAGCACCACCGGCACGGTCAGCGCCAGGCTGGCCCAGTTCATCAGCACGATGGCCCAGTCCAGCGTCTCGAGCGCGTCGGCCGGGATGCCGTCGTGGCGCAGGTAGCCGGGCCAGGCGAACATCATGACCTGCATCATCGCCAGCCACGCCAGCGACAGGCGCACCAGCGCATGGCGGCGCAACTGGCGGTCGGCCTGGGGCAGGCCCGCCGGGACGGCAAAGATCGATTTGGCTCGCATGCGCCGATCGTACCCAGCGCCGGGCGGCCCTGCCTTGATCTGAATCAAGGCGCCCCTGGCGGTTTGTTGCGCCCGGCTCAGGGACGCCCGGTTCAGGGGCGCTGGCGCCCCAGCACTTCGTTCACGGCCCGCATCAGGCCGGCAAGGTCGTCCTCTTCTATGGTCAGCGCCGGAGTCAGGTAGACCACGTTGCCGAAAGGCCGCACCCAGACGCCGGCCTCGACCAGCCGCCGCTTGAGCGCCTCGCGGTCGCCGATGCCGTCCAGCTCCACCACCCCGATGGCGCCCAGCACCCGCACGTCGCGCACCCAGGGCAGGTCGCGGCACGGCGCCAGTCCCGCCGCCAGGGCCTCGGAGATGGCGCGGGCCTGTTCCAGGCGCGGCTCGCGCTCGAACAGGTCCAGCGAGGCGTTGGCCGCCGCGCAGGCCAGCGCATTGCCCATGAAAGTGGGGCCGTGCATCAGCGCGTGCGAAGGATCGTCGGACCAGAAGGCGTCGAACACCCGGCTGCTGGCGACGGTGGCCGCCAGCGGCAGGGTGCCGCCGGTCAGGGCCTTGGACAAGGTCAGGATGTCCGGCCGGATGCCGGCCTGCTCGAACGCGAACATGCTGCCGGTGCGCCCGAAGCCGGTGAAGATCTCGTCGAAGATCAGCAGCAGGCCGTGGCGGTCGGCCAGGCGGCGCAGCCGCCGCAGGACTTCCGGGTCGTGCAGCAGCATGCCGCCGGCGCCCTGCACCAGCGGCTCGACCAGGATGCCGGCCAGCCGCGGCGCGTGGCGCTCCAGGTGGTCCTCGAGCGCGGCCAGCTCGGCCTCGCCTTGCGGCAGATCGACGATGTCGTGCTCGGCCAGCATGCCGCGGTACAGGCTGTGCATGCCCTCTTCCGGATCGCACACCGCCATGGTGCCGAAGGTGTCGCCGTGGTAGCCGCCGCGAAACGCCAGGAAGCGGGTGCGTCCGCGCTCGCCCTGGTTGAGCCAGAACTGCAGCGCCATCTTCATGGCCACTTCCACCGCCACCGAGCCGGAGTCCGTATAGAAGACGCGGTCCAGGCCCGGCCCCAGCAGCGCGGCCATGCGGCGCGCCAGCGTCAGGGCCGGTTCGTGCGTCAGTCCGCCGAACATCACGTGCGGCATCGCGTCCAGCTGCGCCCGCACCGCCTGGGCGATGTGCGGATGGTTATAGCCATGGCAGGCGGTCCACCAGGACGCCACCCCGTCGATCAGGCTGCGGCCGTCGGCCAGTTCGAGCCGGCTGCCGTGGCTGCGCACCACCGGCAGCGGCGGCGTGGCTGTCTTCATCTGGGCATAGGGCAGCCAGATATGGGGATGGCCCCGGGCCATCCAGTCGGGCGTGTGCATGAATCACCTCCACTACAATGGCCCGCATTCTACGGCCTGGCGCCGACCTCACGGTCCGCCCGGCCGCCGCAGGACGGGTCGATGTCGAAACTGGATACGCTGTTTTTCTCCGAGCTGGCGCGCGCCGAAACGCGCCAGGTCAGGCGCCGCCTGCGCACGGCCGGCGCCGCCGCCCCCGGGCATCTGCTGCTGGGCGGCGCGCCCATGCTTAACTTCTCCAGCAATGACTACCTGGGGCTGGCGCGCCACCCGCTGCTGGTCGAGCGCGCGCGCGAATGGGCGGCCCGCCACGGCGCCGGCGCCCAGGCCTCGCGCCTGGTCTGCGGCAATCTGGACCTGCACGAACAAGTCGAAGCCAAGCTCGCCCGCCTCAAAGGCACCGAGGCCGCGCTGCTGCTGGCTTCGGGCTGGCAGGCCAACGCCGCCGTGCTGCCCGCCCTGCTGCGCGCGGCCACCGGCCGGGGCGAGGTCGAGCTTTACGCCGACAAGCTCAACCACGCCAGCCTGCACCACGGCTGCCAGGCCGCCGGCGTGCGCCAGATCCGCTTCCGCCACAACGACCTGGCGCACCTGGAAAGCCTGCTGGCCGCGCGCGCCGCAAACCCGGCGGACAAGCCCGTGACCCGCTTCATCGTTACCGAAAGCGTATTCAGCATGGACGGCGACCGGACCGACGTGGCGCGCCTGGCCGACCTGGCCGACCGCTACGACGCCTTCGTCTACCTGGACGAAGCCCACGCCACCGGCGTGCTGGGCCCCAACGGCATGGGGCTGGCCGGGCTGGCGCCGGGCCGGATCGATCTGGCCATGGGCACCTTCAGCAAGGCGCTAGGCGGATTCGGCGCCTATGTGGCCGGTTCGCGCGCGCTGTGCGACTACCTCGTCAACGCCTGCTCCGGCTTCATCTACACGACGGCGCTGCCGCCCGCGGTGCTGGGCGCCATGGACGCGGCGCTGGACCTGGTGCCCACGCTGGACGCCGAACGCGCCCGGCTGGCGGCCGCCGGCGACCATCTGCGCGCGTCTTTGCAGGCGCTGGGGCTGGACACCGGCGACTCGTCCACCCAGATCGTGCCGGCCATCGTCGGCGACGCGGCCCGCGCGCTGCGGATGGCGTCGGCCCTGGAACAGCGCGGCCTGCTGGCGGTGGCGATCCGCCCGCCCACCGTGCCGGCCGGCACCAGCCGGCTGCGCGTGACCCTGAGCGCCGCGCACCGCGACGCCGACGTGGCGCGCCTGATCGACGGCTTCGCCGCGGTGCTGGCGTGACGCGCCGCCCCACCCTGCTGTTCGTCCACGGCTGGGCCTTCGACGCCTCGGTCTGGACGCCGCTGCGCGCCGAGCTTGGCGACTGGCCGCAGGCGGCCTTCGACGCCGGCTATTTCGGCGCGCCCGAAGACCCCGCCGTCGACGGCCCGGTCATCGCCATCGGCCACTCGCTGGGCGCGCTGCGCCTGCTGCGCCGCCTGCCGCCCGGCTGCCTGGGGCTGGCGGCCATCAACGGCTTTGCGCGCTTCGCCGCCGGACCCGGCTTCGAGGCCGGCGTGCCGCCCCGCATGCTGGACCGCATGCAGAAGCGCCTGGCCGCGGACCCCGAGGCCGTGCTGCGCGACTTCCGCCAGCGCTGCGGCGCGGACGCGCCGTTCGGTCCGCCCCGGCTGGAGCCGCTCGAACGCGATCTGCGGGCCCTGCGCGACGAGGACCGGCGCGCCGCCCTGGCCGCGCTGCCGGCGCCGCTGCTGGTCCTGGCCGGCGCGCAGGACCCCATCGTGCCGGCCGCCATGACGCAGGCGGCCTTCGCCGGCGCGCCCGGCTGCGAGCTGCGCTGGCGCGAAGGCGGCGGGCATCTGCTACCGGTCTCGGACGCGCGCTGGTGCGCCGACGCGCTGCGCGCCTTCATCGCCCGCGCGGCGGGCGCGCCATGACGGCCGTCCCCGTCGCGGCGCGCTTCGGCGCGGCCGCCCGCCGTTACGAAGACCATGCGCCGGTGCAGCGCATCACGGCCGAACGCCTGGCCGACGACATCGCGCTGCTGCCGCTGCCGCGCCATCCGCGCATCCTGGAGATCGGCTGCGGCACCGGCCTGCTGACCCGGGCGCTGGCGCGCCGCATCGGGCCGGCCGACTGGACCGTGACGGACATCTCGCCCGGCATGCTGGCGGCCGCGCAAAGCCGCCCGCCCCCGCCCGGCACGGTCCGCTACCGGTTGCTCGATGGCGAGCGCCCCGAAGGGCTGCCCGGGGGCTACGACCTGATCTGCTCCAGTCTGGCGGTGCAATGGTTCTCCGACCTGAACGCCGGCCTGGGCCGGCTGGCCGCGCTGCTGGCTCCGGGCGGCCGCCTGGCGGTGGCGACCCTGGCTGCGGGCACGTTCCAGGAATGGCGCGCGGCCCATCGCGAGGCCGGGCTCAGCGCGGCCACGCCGGCCTATCCGCCGCTGGACGCCATCCGTCCGGGCATGGGCAATCTGACGGGTGGCGTGCGCGGCGAACGGCTGCTACATAATCATCCTGACGGCCTGCATTTCCTGAAGGGCCTGAAGGGCATCGGCGCCACCAGCCCGGCGCCCGGCAGCAAGCCGCTCAGCCCCGCCGGATTGCGGCGGGTGCTGGCGGCATTCGATCGAAGAGGAGCCACGGTGACCTATCACCTGGCCTATGGCATGTGGAAAAAAACTGATCAACGCCCCGCCGGCGTATTCGTGACCGGCACCGACACCGGTATCGGCAAGACCCTGGTGTCGGCCATCCTGGCGCGCGCCTGGAACGCCGACTACTGGAAGCCGGTGCAGACCGGCGTCTCCGAGGAACCAGGCGATACCGAAACCGTGGCCCAGCTGGCCGGGCTGCCGCCCGAGCGGCTGCATCTGCCCGCCTACGTGCTGCAGGCGCCCCTGTCGCCGTGGGCGGCGGCCACGCTGGAAGACGCCGTGGTCGACGCCACCAGCATCGTCCCGCCCGCCACCCAGGCCCCGCTCATCGTGGAAGGCGCGGGCGGGCTTTACGTGCCGATCGACGACACCCACATGATGATCGACCTGATCGCGCGTCTGGACCTGCCCGTGGTGCTGGCCGCGCGCAGCGGGCTGGGCACCATCAACCACACCCTGCTCAGCCTGGAGGCGCTCAGGCGGCGCGGCATCGCCGTGCTCGGCGTGATCATGAGCGGGCCGCTGTCGGCCGGCAACAAGGAAGCCATCGAGCGCTTCGGCAACGTGCGCGTGCTGGCCGAGATCCCGCCGCTGTCCAAGGTCGACGCCGCCACCGTCGAGGCCCTGGCTTGCGGCATCCCGTCGCTGGAAGACTGCCTGACCGAACTGGGCGGCGCGCCGGCCGTGGCGGGCTAGCCGCCGTTACGAATACGTACAAAATAAATCCGGCGCGCGCGGCCGCGATCCGCGCGCCGCGCCCGTGCGCGCCATCCTGCGTTCTCCGTGCCGGATGGCTGCCGCCGGCTGGGTTTCGATATGGATTCCGGCTTGCGCGCCCCCGCTTTCTACATCCAAAAGCCACATCCCGCCTTGCGCGGCGGCGTCCTCGCGCACGGACGCGCCGTTGTTGACCGCTAACGCAACACAACGATAGATTTCGGCGAATTGCAGTTCTATACGCTGGCAGTTGGTCGTGTTCCCAGGTTTTCTTCTTTGCAGGAGAGCTGGCATGGTCACCAGAAGGCTGCACATTCCCGTCCTCGCCCCCAATCCCAACCGCAACTTCTTCGACGGCACCCGTCCGGGCCAGCCCGTGCTGCGTCCGGCCGACCTGCTGGCCCTGCGCATCGAGCTGCACAACCTGACGATCTCGCCCGGCCAGCCGCCGCGGCTGCGCAAGACCGGCAGCGGCGCGGCCACGCTGATCGTGCACTTTCCGCCGCAGTCGATCGCGGAACAGACCTTCCTGGAAAACGCGGCCAGCCAGGACGAGGACTCGCTTGCTCCTCCGCCCGTGCGGGCGCGCATCGCGGGCGAATCCCGGCTGGCCTTTGCGGTCCCGGATGATTTCGACGCGCCCTACACGCTGGAAGGCGTGCTGGCCGCCATCGAATCGCTGCCGCCGGCCGTGGCCGCCAACGCCCGGCCCCCGGCCGCGCCCGCCCCGCGCCTGGTCCTGCGCGATCTGTTCGACAAGCGCCTGGACAAGCTCAGCCCGGCGCAACGCGCGGCGCTGTCGAGCTTCGCCTTGCGCAATGCGCGCCTGGCCATGCGCCAGGACGCGCCCGGCGCGCTGCAGCGGCGCCTGGCCGGCGGCGGCGTCGGCCTGCGCCCGCCGCGGCCCGGCCCGGTCGCCGCGATCCGCACGCCGCAGCGCGCCGGCGCCATCATCGACATCCTCAAGCGCGGCCCCCGGCCCGCGGCCCCAGGCGCGCAGCAGACCGCCATCGAACTACCGTGGCGCCTGATCCTCAGCCCGCACGCGCAGACGAGTTGGCGGCACGCCAAGTCTCCCGCCACCTCGGCCGCCACCCTGCACACCGAGCTGTGGCACACGCGGCTGCTGGCGACGCAGGACGGCGACGCGGTCGAACCGCCCGCGCCGGATGCGCGGCGCACGCTGCGCGCGATCTGGGCGCTGAGCGGCGAGGGCTCGTCCATGCCCATGCAGTCGGCCTATCCGGTGCCGGCCGACCAGCGCCTGCCCGCGCCCGACGCCTCGCCGTTCCTCATGCCGATGAACGATTACGATCGCTACCAGATCGCGCACCTGTCGTCGAATTTCTCGGCCGCCAGCTACACGCCGCAGCCTATCGCCACCCGCCTGCTGATGCTGTCCTCGCTGGGCGCCTGGCTGGATTCGCGCGGCAACTGGGACGGCCCTGGGCTGTCGCTGGAGGAATGGACGCACCGCGGCGCGATGGGCCGCGACCACTACGTGCGCATCGTCTACAAGGGCTTCCTGTTTCCGTTCGGCCACCGCGCGGCGCTGATCAAGGTCAGCGAACGCAAGTTCCACCCGGGCCGGCCCGGAAACGTCGCCTATCTGCGCCAGCGCCAGTTCATCATCGTGCGCCAGCGCGAGCGCGTGTACGACCTCGAACTGCCGGCGCGCGACGGCGGCGTCGGCGACCCGATGCTACTGAACCTGCAGATGCCGTTCTCCAGCGTGCGCATCCTCACCACGGTCACGCCCAACCTGGACCCGGCCGGCAGCCCCGCCAGCAATATCGACAACCAGGACATCAAGCTGTTCTGGCCTTGCGTGGCGGGCGCGCCTTTCAGCTTCGCCTGTTCGGCCACCGACACCGACGGGCGCAGCGTGCAGTTCGGCCTGCCCATGATCTTCATGATTGGCGACAAGGCCAGTCCGCGCGGCCAGAGCGGGCAGTCGCTGGTGCCGCTGTGGCCGCAGGCCGAGGCCTTCGCCCAGCAGGCGCAGACGGCCTGGCGGCGGCCCGACCGCAGCGGCCGGCGGGTCGCGCAGCTCAACCGCCAGCGCGTCACGCTGGCGCCCAGCCAGAAGGCCGGCGACACAGCGGCCGAGGTGGAATCCATCGAGTTCGACGCCGTGGTCGATCCCGGCAACGCCGGACTGCGCGCCTACAGCGACGGGCTCAACGACGCGCTGTTCTATCCGGGCGTCAAGCGCGCCTCCATCCGCATCGCGGCCTTGTCCGGGCTGGCCGGCGGCGACGGCCACAGCGTCCTCAGCTGGAATGCGCACTATCTCCGCTTCGGCTTCGACGCCGCCAACGTCGGCCAGGTCTTCGGCGACATCGACGCCGACCCCTTGCACCGCGGCAACGCGGCGCTGGACTTTTCCCGGCAGGGCGACCGCGCGGGCGGTTTCGTGCAGCCCAACCTGCGCCCCACGGCGCTGTCGCGGCTGGCCGGACCGGTCAGCGGCTCGGTGCAGGAGTTCGTCGCCGGCCGCATGAAAGGCGACGACGTCTTTCCCAAGACGCTGTCGGACCTGCCCCTGCCGCTGTTGTTCGGCTGTATCCCGCTGGGCGAGGTGATCGAGGCCGTGGCCAACGCGGCCAACACGCCCGAGCGGGTGCCGCGCTTCGTGGCCGAAGGCTGCAGCCAGCTGGAAAGCCTGACCAACGACATGGGACGGCTCTACGCCCTGGTGGCGGACCTGGCGCAGCAGCCCCGCCGCATCGCCCAGGGCGCCCTGAAAGCGCTGCAGGCCAGGTTCCAGGACCTGCAGGCCCAGGCCCTGGCCTACGCGCCGGCCCTGGTGGCCGGCGCCCGGACCCGCGTCGACGCGCTGAGCGCGGCGATGCAGGACGTGGTGGCGCAGATCGAACTGCTTGCCGGACAGTCCTTCGACGCCGCGCCCGCCCTGCCGGGGCTGCCCGCCGCGCTGGACGCCGCGCGCGCCGCCGCCACGGCCGTGCGCACCGCGGCCGACGCCCAGGTCGGCGGCGTGGGCCTGCCGGACGGCTATCGCCAGTCGCTGCGGCAGGCCGCCGGCGCCGCGCAGGAACTGCTGGACAGCCTGGGCGCGATTCCCGCGCTGCTGGTCCAGGGCAAGGCGTTGTACGACGCGCTCGACGCCGTCGTCGGCCAGCCGGGCCAGCTGGATCAACTTTTTTCGGACGCCGCGACGCTCAAGCTGCGCCTGCAGGCCATCGGCGATGCCGCCCAGCCCCTGTTGCAGACCATCGGCACCGCGCGCCTGCTCGAAGGCGCGCCCCGTCAGGTCGCGCAGGGCGCGCTGCGCGCGGTGCAGCTGGCGGTCGACGCCGTGCTGGCCAGCGCCCAACTGCTGGACCTGCTGTGCGGCGACGAGCTGACCCTGCGCTTCGACTGGAACCCGGTGATCCGCAACTGGCCGGCCGAAGCCGGCAAATCGATATTCGTCGCCAACGACCCGCAAGGGCTGCGCATCGCGGTCGAGGCGCGCGTGCGCAAGAACGGACAGAGCGCGCCCAAGCTCTCTGTCGCCTGCTCGCTCAAGCACTTCGACCTGGTGCTGATCGCGCCGGCCAGCTTCCTCGAACTGAACTTCGAGAAGATCGAGTTCCGCATCGACACGGCCGCCAAGATGGACGTGGACGTGCTGCTTTCCGACATCAAGTTCGTCGGTCCCCTGTCCTTCGTGGAAACGCTGCGCGACCTGATCCCGCTGGACGGTTTCTCCGATCCGCCCTATCTGGACATCTCGGCCAAGGGCGTGGACGCGGGCTTCGACGTGGCGCTGCCGGCCATCGCCATCGGCGTGTTCAACCTGTCCAACCTCAGCCTGGGCGCCGGCTTCACCGTGCCCTTCATCGGCCAGCCGCTGGCCGTGCGCTTCAATTTCTGCACGCGCGAACAGCCTTTCAACCTGTCGGTCTGCATGTTCGGCGGCGGCGGCTTTTTCGGCGTCACGCTGGACCCGTCCGGCATCCAGCTGCTGGAGGCCGCGTTCGAATTCGGCGCCAGCGTCTCGGTCAACCTGGGCGTGGCTTCCGGCGGCGTGCACGTGATGGCGGGCATTTACTTCCGCATGGAAAAAGACGCCTGCTCGCTGGCCGGCTATTTCCGAATGGGCGGCTGCGTCAGCGTGCTGGGCATCGTCAGCATCTCGATCGAGATCTACCTGGAACTGCGCTACGAATTCGAGAGCGGCAAATGCGCCGGGCGCGCGACCATCACCGTCGAGATCGAAGTCTTTATGTTCTCGACCAGCGTGTCGCTGTCGTGCGAGCGCAAGTTCGCCGGCTCCAACGGCGACCCCGGCCTGCGCGACCTGATGGGTCCCAGGCCCGACCTGCCGCTGGCGCAGGAGCTGGCGCAGATCGACGACGACACGCAATACGCCTGGCGCGAGTACGCCGAAGCCTTTGCCTGAGGAGCGTTCCATGGCCAAGCAAACCATCGTCTGGACCGTGATCCCCCACGGCCGCGTGCCTGACGGCGCCGACGCCGGCCGGCTGCGCGTCTCCATCGTGGCCTCGCCCCGGCTGACGCCGGAATCCGAGGACGAACAGCGGCTGGGCGCCTACGCCGACTGGCGCAACTGGCCGCGCACGCTCGAGCGCCTGCGCTTCGGGCTCAATACCGGCGCCGAGGAAATCGAGCTGGAGCCGCAGCTGCAGGCCGACCCGGCGCTGTGGGACCGGCTGCTGCCCGCAGCCACGCCGGTCGCCGGCTTCGTGTTCCGCGACATGAGCACGGTCAATCTGTTTTCTTATTCGGTGGCCGCGCTGCTGGGGCTGGCGCGCAAGCACTACGGCCGGATGGCGGTGCTGGCCACCGGCACCCACCCCACTTTGCTGCCCTGGCGCGAGGCGCATCCCGTGCTGAAGGACATGCTGAGCGACTGCGGCACGCGCACCGCCATCCTGCCCATCGGCGACCGCCGCATCGAAGTGGCGCTGCCCGGCTTCGGCCGCTTCTTCGACGATGGCGCCGAAGGCACGGAACGCGCGCTGCGCGCCCAGGTCTACGGCCCCGGCAGCATCTACCATGGCCGCGCCGCCGCCCCCGGCGCGGACCACGACGGCAACCCGCTGCCCGCCTCCGGCTTCGCGCTGCGTGCGCTGCCGACCCGCTGGAACGACGCGGCGCTCAACAACACCGACCAGCACCTGATGAAGCAATGGAATTCGCAAGCCGAGTACTCCCTGTATCAGGCCAACCGCTTTTACCGCCGCGAACCGCCCAGCATCGAACAGCAGAAAATACTCAGGCCCGACGGTTCCCCCACGCCGCCCGCCCCCGCGGCGCCGGACATGGATTTCCACGCCATCGTGGCCTCCTACGCCGACTATCCGGCGCTGCTGCGCCGGCTGGGCCTGGTCATCGACTGCCTGCTGCCGGCGGACTCGCCGCTGGAGCGGCAACTGGCCGCGGCCGGCGCGGCGCAGGGCCGCTTCTTCCTGGTCCTGCGCTGGCAGGACGCGCACGATCCCGCCGACGACGCCTGTCCCGCCACCGCCTGGGCCGCGGACCCCGAGCGCTTCGTCACGCGGCCGCGCAATCCCGACCACGAACGCGGCATGCTCAAGCTGCGCCGCGCCGACGACAGCTGGGACCTGTACGAGCCGCGCAGCCCGTTCGACGTCTACCAGGTCGACCCCGACGGCGCCGCCCTGAAAACCGTGGACTTCGTCCTGACCGCGCAGAACCTGATCGCCCGCAGCCTGGCGCTGGGCGCCGACGGCGCCGTGACCTACACCACCGGCGACAAGCAGGGGCTGGCCGCGCTGCGCTCCGGCGGCCTGGGCGTGGCGCGGCGCGGGCGCGCCTGGGAGGTGGCGCAGAACGCCGCGGCCGCGGCCCTGAAGAACGCCGCGCTCGGCGGCGCGCCGGGCAGCATCGTGCTCTACGCCGAAGACTTGCTGCGCGGCTACCGCGTCGACGTGCAGGCGCAGGGGCCGGGCGATCCCGAACCGTGGCGCTCGCTGTGCCTGCGCACCGGGGTCTACCGCTGCGCCGACGGCGGCCCGCCGCTGGAGCTGCCCGACGACGAAGGCTATGTGAAGGGCGCGTCCACCACCAGCGGCGGCGCGCAGCCCGACGACCACTACCTGCACGAATCGCTGTTCCGCTGGACTGGCTGGAGCCTGGTCGCGCCGCGCCCCGGGCGCACGCTGCGCGCGCGCGAAGATCCCGCCAGCGGCGTGCAGGGCGAGACGCCCGAAGACGTGCAGGACGCCGCGCCCGCCGGCGCGGGCAACGGCCTGGCGGTCAGCTTCGCCGCGCGCAAGGGCAGCCTGCCGCGCCTGCGCTTCGGCATGTCTTACCGCCTGCGCGCGCGGCTGGTCGACCTGGCCGGCAACAGCCTGGCGCACGACGATCCCACGCTGGAGCGCGACGACAACGCCACCCGGCCGGTCGGCTACTGGCGTTTCGAACCGGTGGACCCGCCGGCGCTGCTGCACCGCGCCCGCGTCAGCGAAGGCGAATCGCTGGAGCGCATGGTGATCCGCAGCAACGCCGGCATGGACCCCGAAGCCTGGCTCGCCAGCCCCGACTTCAAGGCCGCGCGCCAGCAGTCCGGCCCCACCGATTTCGACGACACGCCCGCCAACGAACGCCACGTCGTGCCGCCCAAGGCCTCGCAGCTGCAATGCGAAACGCACGGCCTGTTCGACGCCATGATGGACAGCCCCGCCGGCATCAAGCAGGCCTATGCCATCGCCGCGCGCGACGCGGCCACGCTGTACGACGCCGGCCCCGGCACGCAGATCGAACTGGTCACGCCGCAGGCGCTGGCCGACGTCGCCACCACCGACGCCGTGCCGCCGCAGCTGCCCTCGCCCGAACATCCCGCCGGCGAACGCCTGGCCGCAGGCCAGTACGTCATCCACCGCGAGGCGCAGGTCAACACCCCCTATCTGCCCGACCCGGCGGCCGGCGGCTTCGCGCTGCGCGCGCAACCCGGCCATACCCTGCCCGGCGTGACCGGCCCCAAGGCGTTGGGCCCCAGCGCCGCCATCGCGCAGACTCCGTCCCAGGAACTGGTGCTGCTGGTGCGCCACGCCGGCGCCTGGCCCGACACCCAGGGTTTCCGCATCGTGCTGCAGGAACGCAAGGCCACGCTGGACGACCCGCCTTGCGCGGAACGCTACGCCGACGACGGCGCGCCCACCTGGGACGAGGCCGCGCGCGTCCTCACCCTGTACCTGCCCAAGGGCCGCATCGCCCGGCTGCGCTACGCCAGCTTCGTCAATCCCGGCCTGATAGACGCCTTCGGCATCCCGGCCTGGGCCGGCGCCGAAGGCGAAAGCGCCGGACTGCGCCTGGCCGCCATGCTGGGCAGCTGCTGGATGGTCACGCCCTACCGCCCGCTGGTGCTGGTGCACGCCACCCAGCAGCCGATCTGCGATCCCGTGCTGCTGCTGCCCGGAGAACTGGCGCGCGATCCCGGTGCGCCCCACGTCGACCTGCAGGCCCGCGTCCGGCTGCATGGTCCCACCACCGGCAAGATCGAAATCGAAGCCGACTGGCACGAATGGGTCGACGACCTGGACAAGCCGCGCCCCGAACGCGTGGCCGGCCATGGCGTGCTGGCCGAGATCGCGCTGTCCGAGAACTATCCCAACCTCTTCAGCCTCAGCAACGCCGTGGCCGAACAACAGGCCGAAGGCGGCAAGCAGCGCGCGGCCGGCAACCGCCACGAATTCGGCGACACCCGCTACCGGCTGATCCGCTACCGCCTGCGCGCCGCCACCCGCTTTCGCGAATACCTGCCGCCGACGCTGTACGCCCAGCCCGACAAAGTCACGCGCCTGGGTCCCGTGGCCGACGGCCCCGTGGTCGAGACCGGCGCCGACGACGATCCCGGCGCGCCGCAGCAGGTGCGCGCCGGCACGGCGCAGAACACCGTCGTGCCCGCCAGCGCGCCGCCCGACGTCCCGCGCCTCATGTACGTGCTGCCCACCTTCCGTTGGGAAGAAACCCAGGGCCCGGGCACCCTGGACGTGACCCGCCTGGGCAACGGCCTGCGCGTCTGGCTCGAACGCCCCTGGTTCTCGTCCGGCGACGGCGAACTGCTCGGCGTCGTGATCGGCGGAGACGGCAGGAACTTCACCGACATCCCCGACAACCTGGTCCCGCTGGTCACGCAATGGGGCATGGACCCCTTGTGGGACACGGCCCAGCCCAAGCACCGCGCGCGCGCCTCGGACTTCCCCGCTCGCGTGGCCGACGAAGCCGTCCGGCTCCAGGAGCTTCCCGCCAACGTCCACGTCGTCGGCCACCGCGTGCACTGGGACGAGTCCCGGGCCCGCTGGTACTGCGACATCGAACTCGACCCCGGGCGCACCTACATGCCCTTCGTGCGCCTGGCGCTGGCGCGCTACCAGCCCAACGCCATCGCCAGCGCCAAGCTCTCGCGCGTCGTGCTGGCCGAATTCTCCCAGCTGCTGCCGCGCCGCCGCGCCGTGTTCGAGCACAAGCGCGGCAAACTCGAATTCGAACTGCGCGGCGTGGTGCCGGCGCATGGACCGATGAAATTCCCGGTGGACTCGGAATACCTGGACATTTCATACATCCCCGGCATCGGCCAGACGCCCGAAAGCGGCCGCAACCGCATCGAACTGGTATTGCAGACCCGCGACCCGGCGCTGGAAAGCGACCTGGCCTGGACCGACGCCAAGGTGCTGGCCTCCGGCCTGCTCGATCCGTCCGGTCCCGCGCGTACGCCGGACAGGCCCGTCATCCCCGACCGCTGGCGCGACCTGCCGCTGCGGGAAGTCGCGACGCCGGCCGCCTTCAGCGAAGTCTTGCGATCCGGCGGCGGCGCCCTGCGCTTTCCGCCGGTGCTGGAAGGCCCGCTGCTGGGCGACCTGCTCGATCCCGTCATCTGGTCCGCCAGCGTCGCGGTCCCGGACGCCGGCGGCAAGCCGGCGCGTATCGCCGTGCGGGAGTATGAGCGGTATTACACGGACGCAAGCATCACGCAGCGGCGCGGCAATGCGCAGCACCAGCGGCGGATCGTGGAGGAGCGGCTGGTGTATGTGGCGTTTTTTGGGGTTTAGTCGCCTTTACCTGTCAAGCCCGCCTCAGCCTATCGCCAGCCGGACGGGCTTGCCGACGCGGCTCAGCATCTCGACCAGCGTGTCGATGGTGAACTTCGCCGTCTTCTTGTTCACCACGTCCGATACGCGCGGGCGCGACACCATCAGTATCCGCGCGGCCTCGGCCTGCTTCAGATGGTGCTGCTCGATCCAGTCGGCCAAGGCCGACATCAGTTGTTCCTTGAGCAGCTGCGTGTCATTGATCTGCTGTTTCGCCGCAGCCTGCAGGCGCGCGGCTTCCTCGGCCGGAAACCCCAGTTCCAGGAACAGGTTCGCGTCTGCTTTGGTGACATGGCGGATTTTCGTGTCGACGTTCATATCCTGCCTCTTCTAGCATTCACCATGTCGCGGATTCGGATTTCCCGCGTTCCGGCGCCTATCGCATCGAAAGACTTCCAGGCGTCCGGCTCCAGCCCCGCCTGGACCAGGCTCAACTGGAAACCGGCATCTCGCCGCGGTTCGTCGGGGAATGCCACCAGATCTTCATAGGCGGACCCGACCCAACGAATTTCCTTCATGCACTGCATACGCGATCGCCGTATAAAATTTTATACATATTTTCTGGAGATCTCAAGGCCTGCCGCATTCCAGGAACGCAGGCCTGGTCAACTACGATGTGAAAATAGCGTATGAACGCCGCGCAATCCTGCGATGCGTGAGCTTTTTACCCACCCTGATGTGCCGCCTGCCCCCGCAGACAAAAAAAGGGTGCCCGCAGGCACCCAAATCCACCCTACAACAGCACTACAACCACATAACTTTCCAATAACGCTCCCTTACGCAGCCTTCTGAGCCTTGCCGTGCTCGAACTGGGCTTCCTCGGTCGAGCCCGTCAGCGCGGTGGTCGACGACTGTCCGCCTTCGATGGTCTGAGTGACGGCGTCGAAGTAGCCGGTGCCCACTTCGCGCTGGTGCTTGACGGCGGTGAAGCCCATTTCGGCCGCGGCGAATTCCTTTTGCTGCAGTTCGACGAAGGCGCTCATCTGGCGGCGGGCGTAGCCGTGGGCCAGTTCGAACATGCCGTAGTTCAGGGCGTGGAAGCCGGCCAGGGTGATGAACTGGAACTTGTAGCCCATGGCGCCCAGTTCGCGCTGGAACTTGGCGATGGTGCCGTCGTCCAGGTTCTTCTTCCAGTTGAACGAGGGCGAGCAGTTGTAGGCCAGCAGCTTGCCGGGGAACTGGCGATGGATGGCCTCGGCGAACTTGCGGGCGTATTCCAGGTTGGGCGTCGAGGTTTCGCACCAGATCAGGTCCGCGTAGGGCGCATAGGCCAGGCCGCGCGAGATGGCCTGGTCGATGCCGGCGCGGGTGCGGAAGAAGCCTTCGACGGTGCGCTCGCCGGTGATGAAGGGACGGTCGTTCTCGTCCACGTCGCTGGTCACCAGGTCGGCGGCGTCGGCGTCGGTGCGGGCCAGCAGCACGGTGGGCGTGCCCATGGTGTCGGCGGCCAGGCGGGCCGAGACCAGCTTGGAGACGGCTTCGCGGGTGGGCACCAGGACCTTGCCGCCCATGTGGCCGCACTTCTTCACGGAGGCGAGCTGGTCTTCGAAGTGCACGCCGGCGGCGCCGGCCTCGATCATGGCCTTCATCAGCTCGAAGGCGTTGAGCACGCCGCCGAAGCCGGCTTCGGCGTCGGCCACGATGGGCGCGAAGAAGTCGATGTAGCCCTCGTCGCCCGGGTTCTTGCCTTCCATCCACTGGATCTGGTCGCAGCGGGTGAGCGAGTTATTGATGCGGCGCACGACCTGCGGCACCGAATTCGCGGGGTACAGGGACTGGTCGGGGTACATTTCGCCGGCCAGGTTGGCGTCGCCGGCGACCTGCCAGCCGGACAGGTAGATGGCCTTCAGGCCGGCCTTGACCTGTTGCATGGCCTGGTTGCCGGTCAGGGCGCCCAGCGAATTGACGAAGGGCTCGCTGTGCAGGAGTTCCCACAGGCGGGTCGAACCGCGGCGGGCCAGCGTGTGCTCCACGGCGACGGAGCCGCGCAGGCGGATCACGTCTTCGGCGCTGTAGTCGCGCTTGATGCCTTGCCAGCGGGAATTCTCGGCCCAGTCCTTCTGCAGATTGCGGATTTCGGTTTCGCGGTTGCTCATGGTGATGCTCCTGGTCAGTGATGGGAAAGACTTCTGGATTCGGGGTCCTGCATTGCTTGAATCGTTGGAGAAAGTCTAAGCCCGTGCTGCAGAGCAAGGTAGGCATATGTCTTATACAAGACAAAAAATATTATTCAATATAATCAATAAGTTATAAACTCAATTTCGTATCACGAAACGCAATTGTCATCTGTGAAATGCACTGACGCTGCTGCGCAGCAGGCACTTTCACATGGCGAGGGTTACATTTCACGATACGAAAAATAAGGCACCGCGGAGCGCCTAAAATACGCCCATTCCCCTGCTTTCCAGATACCGCCATGACCTTGTCCCACGGTCCGCTCGGCCAGAGCGTGTCCTACGTCTCGCAATACGATCCGACGCTGCTGTTTCCCATCGCGCGCTCGCACAACCGCGCCGCCCTGAACCTGGCCGACGGCAAGCTGCCGTTCAAGGGCGTGGACCTGTGGAACGCCTATGAGCTGTCGTGGCTGGACGCCAAGGGCAAGCCGCGCATCGCCATGGCCACGTTCTCGGTGCCGGCCGACAGCCCCAACATCATCGAGTCCAAGTCGTTCAAGCTATACCTGAATTCGTTCAACCAGACCCGGCTGGTCAATTCGGCCGCCTTGCGCGGCCGCCTGGAGCGCGACCTCAGCGCCGCGGCCGGCGCGCCGGTCGGGCTGGACTTCTTCCTGCCGCAGCGCTTTTCCGAATTGCGGATGGGCGAGCTGGACGGGATCTATATCGACAAGCTGGACATCGAGATCGACACGTACGAGCCGGCGCCCGAGCTGCTGCGCACGCGCGCCGGCGATCCGGTCGAGGAAACGCTGGCTTCGCGCCTGCTCAAGTCGAACTGCCCGGTGACCGGCCAGCCCGACTGGGCCAGCGTGCAGATCCGCTACCGCGGCGCGCCCATAGACCGCGAATCGCTGCTGCGCTATATCGTGTCGTTCCGCCAGCATGCGGAATTCCATGAACATTGTGTGGAACGGATTTTCACCGACATCATGCAGGCCTGCCGGCCCGAGCAGCTGACCGTGTATGCGCGCTACACGCGCCGCGGCGGGCTGGACATCAATCCGTGGCGCAGCAATTTCGAGGCGGCGCCGCCGGCGGACCTGCGCACGGTCCGCCAGTAGCGCCGCCCTGCCCCGGCCCGGGCCTTACTTCACGAAGGGCTCGGGCCGCGGGGTGTCGTCGGCCGACGGCGGCAGTATCGGGTACTGGATCGCCGGCTGGTCGCCGGTCAGCGTCTTCAGGAAGGCCACGATCTGCCCGTTCTCGTCGGGCGTGAAGGTGCGGCCCAGCTGGAGCCGGCCCATGATGTCCACGGCTTCGGTCAGCGTGGCGGCCTCGCCGTCATGGAAGTACGGATAGGTCAGCGCCACGTTGCGCAGCGTGGGCACCTTGAAGTTGAAGCGGTCGGCGTCCTTGCCGGTCACCGCCGCCCTGCCCTCGGCCTTGTTCTCGGTCTGATATGGCATGACCAGGCCCATCTTCTGGAACGAGTTGCCGCCCACCGCCACGCCGTTGTGGCAGGCGACGCAGCCGCTGTTCTTGAAGAGTTCGTAGCCGGCCAGCTCGCGCACGGTCAGCGCCTTCTTGTCGCCGCGCAGCCATTGGTCGAAGCGCGAGTTGGGCGTGACCAGGGTTTCCTCGAACGCGGCCAGCGCGCCGGTCACTTCCTCGATGGTGATGCCGTCCTTGCCGAAAACCTGCTTGAATTCGGCGCGGTAGCCGGGAATCGAGCTCAGCACCTGGATGGCCAGTTCGTGCGTGGACGCCATTTCCATGGGGTTGGCGATGGGGCCGCCGGCCTGCTCGCGCAGGTCCTTGGCGCGGCCGTCCCAGAACTGCGCGATGTTCAGGCTGGAATTGAGCACGGTGGGCGAATTGATCCCGCCCTTCTGCCACTGGTGGCCGATGGAGGCCTTGAGGTTGTCCGAACCGCCCATGCCCAGGTTGTGGCAGGAGTTGCAGGAAATCGCGCCGGACCGCGACAGGCGCGGATCGAAGAACAGTTTCTTGCCGAGTTCGACCTTGGCGGGGTCCTTGACGACGGCGGGTTCCACCGGCTGTATCGGTTCCTGCGAGGCCGCCGAAGCCAGGGCGTTCCAGCCGCCCAAGGCGATCCCCGCTGCCAGCAACACGCTTGCCTTCTTCATTTGCTTCTCCTGGGTAATGACCTTTATGACTGCAAGGTCATTACATCAGGCTGAAGCCGGGCGGGCTTTGCGTCGTGTCAAGAGGCGGCCGGCGGGCGCCGGCCGTGCGCTCAGGGGCGCGCCACCGCTCCGCCGGCGGCGGCGGGTTCGGCGCGGCGCGCCTGCACCGCGATCCACTGCGCCAGCAGGGCCGCGGCCGCGAACGCCACGCCGGCGCCGACCCACGGGCCCTGGCGCAGACCGGCGTCGAGCAGCAGGCCGAAGGCCAGGGGCCCCAGGGCCGAGCCCACGTCCATGCCGGAATAGACCAGGCCGTAGACCGAGCCGGTGGCGCCCTTGGGCGTGACGCGGCGGATCAGCATGTCGCGCGAAGGCGCGGCCACGCCGGAGCAGAAACCGGCAAGGCCCACCACGGGCGCGGCCAGCACGGCCGGCACCAGGCCCAGCGCCAGCACCACCAGGGTCAGGCCCGCCAGGATCAGCGCCACCATTACCGTGCGCTCGGTGCGCGGATTGGCCGACACCAGGAAGCCGCCCGCGGCCATGCCGACGGCCGAAGCCACCATATAGCCCGACAGCGCCGAGCTGGCGGCGACCTTGGACAAGTCGTACAACTGGCCCAGCAGCGGGATGGTGTAGTTCTGCACCGAGGACAGCGCGATAGAGGTGCAGGCGAAGAACAGGAACGCGCCCCACAACGCCGGCTTGGACAGCAGCGTGGCCAGCGTGGTCAGCACGCCTTCCTGCGGCTTGGGCGAGGTCTTGCCGGCGGCGGGCTTCGGTTCGGCCTCGCCCTGTTCGGCATGCGGCAAGGGGCCGCCGAGCAGGTCGCGTCCCAGCACGGTCAGCAGCAGCACCAGCGCGACCAGGCCGGCCGCGCTGTAGGCCGCGACGCGCCAGTCGGCCAGCAGCGTGATGGTGGTCATGAACACCGGCGTCAGCGCCCAGCCCAGGTTGCCGGTCAGCCCGTGCGTGGAAAACGCGTGGCCCAGCCGCGGCGCGGTGATGCGGTGATTGATGATGGAATAGTCGGCCGGATGGAATACCGAGTTGCCGACGCCGCCCACGACGGCGGCCGCGACCAGCATGGCGTAGCCCGTGGCCGAGCCGATCAGCAGCCCCGACAGCACGAAGCAGGCCAGCCCGAACCACAGCACCGGCCGCGCGCCGACCCGGTCGACCACGAAGCCCGAGGAGGCCTGGCCGATGCCCGACACCACGTAGAAGGTGGAAACCAGCAGCCCCAGGCGGGCGAAGTCCAGCCCGAATTCATTGCCCAGCGAAACGTACAGCGAGGGCAGCACCAGCTGGAAAAAGTGCGAGGAGGCATGGGCCACCCCGATCAGCAGAATGATTTTCCAGTCGCGCCGGCGGACGGCGGCGTCCACGGCCAGGGTATTCGCAGCGGTATTCATCGCAAAAGGCCGCCGATAGCGGCAAAGTGCGCAGCGCCCGGGGCGCCGCGCGGGTTGTCTCCGGCCGACGTCCGGCATGGGCCCGGCGTCGGATTCTGGTTGAGGTTCAGGGCCGTGACGGGCCCGGCCGCTACATGGCCTTTTCGCGGATCGCGGGCCAGGCGCGCTGCAGGTAATACAGCATAGACCAAACGGTCAGGACCGCGGCGATGACGATCAGCACGTCGCCCAGCAGCTTGGCGTCGATGCCGTAGATCGGCTGGTTGTACAGCAGACAGGGAATCGCCACCATCTGCGCGGCGGTCTTGAACTTGCCCAGGCGGTGCACCGCCACGCTGGCGCTGGCGCCGATCTTGGCCATCCATTCGCGCAGCGCGGAAATGGTGATTTCCCGGCCGATGATGATGAGCGAGATGAAGGCGTCCACCCGGCTCAGGTCCAGCAGCACGATCAGCGCGGCGCAGACCATGAGCTTGTCGGCCACCGGGTCCAGGAAGGCGCCGAACGCGGAAGTCTGGTTCCAGCGGCGGGCCAGCCAGCCGTCGAACCAGTCGGTCAGGGCCGCGATGATGAAGGCCCAGGCCGCGAGCGTATCGCGCGTGGGCACGGACATCCAGCTATCGGGCAGGTAGAACAGCCCGACCACCAGCGGGATCATGGCGATACGCAGCCATGTCAGGATAATGGGTACGTTAATTGGCATAGTGTTCGTATGCTACAGCAAGACCCCCCCGAAGCGCCTGCGGCGCTTCCCCCCAGGGGGGCGCCGCTACAGACCGGCGGAGCCGGATCTGTGCGGCCTGGATTGTGGGGCGGCGGTTGCTTGCGGGGGGTGGGGTTCTTTGGCTAGGTCGGGGGCTTGGAGTTTAGCGTTGTGGGGTTAACGCAAGGCTTCATAGATTCTTATCGCTAGGTCGTAGGAGATGCCGTCTACCGAGGCCAGGTCTTCTATGCTGGCCGACGCCACGCCGGAGAAGCCGCCGAAGCGGGCCAGCAGGCGCTGGCGGCGGCGGGCGCCTACGCCTTCTATTTCTTCCAGGCGCGAGACATTGCGCGCCTTGGCGCGGCGCGCGCGCATGCCGGTGATGGCGAAGCGGTGGGCTTCGTCGCGGACCTGGGCGATCAGCATCAGGGCCGCGGATTCGCCGCCCAGGGCGACGGGCGGGCGTTCGTCGGCGAAGACCAGGGTTTCCAGGCCGACCTTGCGGCCCTCGCCCTTGGCCACGCCCACCAGGGTCTGGATGTCCAGGCCCAGTTCCGCGAACACCTTGCGCGCCACCTCGACCTGGCCCTTGCCGCCGTCGATCAGCACCAGGCCGGGCATCGGCGCCTCGCCGTCGGCGACCTTGGCGAAGCGGCGGGTCAGCACCTGGCGCATGGCGGCGTAGTCGTCGCCCGGCGTGATGCCGGCGATGTTGTAGCGGCGGTACAGCGAGGGCTGCATGTCGTGGTGCTCGAACACCACGCAGGAGGCCTGCGTCGCCTCGCCGGCGGTATGGCTGATGTCGAAGCACTCGATGCGCAGCGCGTCCAGCGCGGCCTCGTCGGTGTCCAGGTCCAGCGCCTCGGCCAGCGCCAGCGTGCGCGCCGCGCGCGCGCCGGATTCGGTGAGCGCGCGCGCCAGGGCCATCTCGGCGTTCTTGCCGGCCTGCTCCAGCCAGGCGCGGCGCGTGCCTTGCGGCCGGGTCAGCACCCTGGCGGGCCGTCCGCCGGCCTGCTCCATCAGCAGTTCGATCAGGCCGGCGTCCGGCAGCGCGTGCGAACACACCAGCACGGGCGGCATGACGTTGTCGGTGTAGTGCTGGGCCACGAAGGCCTCCAGCACCTGGGGCGCGGCCTCGCCCTCGGCGTGCGAGGGAAAGAAAGGCTTGTCGCCCAGGTGGCGGCCGCCGCGCACCATCGCGAGATTCACGCAGACCTTGCCGCCGGCGATGGCCACCGCGATGATGTCGGTGTCCTCGCCGCTGACGTTTTCCATGGTCTGCTGGTGCAGCACGCGCGCCAGCGACCCCATCTGGTCGCGCAGCGCCGCGGCCTCCTCGAAGCGCAGTTCGCTGGAGGCCTGCAGCATGCGGCTTTCGATCTCGCCCATCACGTCCTTGGCTTCGCCGTTCAGGAAGCGCACGGCGCGCTGCACGTCGCGTTCGTATTCCGCGGCCTCGATCGCGCCCACGCAGGGCGCCGAGCAGCGGCCGATCTGGTGCAGCAGGCAGGGCCGCGAACGGTTGGCGAAAACCGTGTCCTCGCAGGTGCGCAGGCGGAAGACTTTCTGCAGGATCTGTATGGTTTCGCGCACCGCCCAGGCGTTGGGGAACGGGCCGAAAAACTGGCCGCGCTTGTTGGTGGCGCCGCGGTAGTAGGCGATGCGCGGCCAGGCATGGCCGGTGATCAGCAGGTACGGATACGACTTGTCATCGCGAAACAGGATGTTGTAGCGCGGCTTCAGGCTCTTGATGAGGTTGTTTTCCAGGATCAGCGCCTCGGCCTCCGAGCGCGTGACGGTGACCTCCAGCCGCGCCACCTTCGCCACCATCTGGGCGATGCGCGGGCTGGCCAGGTTCTTCTGGAAATACGACGAGACGCGCTTTTTCAGGTCGCGCGCCTTGCCGACATACATGACCTCCCCGGCCGCATCCAGGTGCCGGTACACGCCCGGCAGATGCGGCAGGTCAGCCAGGAACGATTTGAGATTGAAGTCGTCGGGCATTCTGGTAACGGGTTTCGGCCTGCAGGGCGTCCCAGTCCGGCGCCGCGTAGCGCGGCATCAGGCGGCGGATCCGGGCCACGGATTCGGGCGGATGCTCGAATTCCAGGCGCGCCAGCAGGTCGTCGGCCAGGTCGGGCCGGTTGCACACCAGCACCATATCGCAGCCGGCGCCCAGCGCGGCCTGGGCGCGGGCCAGGATGTCGCCGGCCACCGCAGCGCCTTCCATGGTCAGGTCGTCGGAGAACACCACGCCATCATAGGCCAGGCGCTTGCGCAGAATGTCCTGCACCCAGCGCCGCGAAAAGCCGGCCGGCTGGGAATCGACCTTGGGATAGATCACGTGGGCGGGCATCACCGAGGGCAGCACGGCGTCGCCCAGCCAGGCGTACGGCGCGGCGTCCTCTTCCAGGATGCGTTCCAGCGGGCGGTCGTCCACGGGAATCTCGTGGTGCGAATCGGCCTCGACGAATCCGTGGCCGGGGAAATGCTTGCCGCAGGCCGACATGCCGGCCAGCTGCAGGCCCTGGATCAGCGCGCGCGAGAGCATGGCCACCACGCGCGGATCGCGGTGGAAGGCGCGGTTGCCGATCACCTTGCTCACGCCGTAGTCCAGGTCCAGCACCGGCGTGAAGCTCATGTCCACGCCGCAGGCGCGCAGCTCGGCGGCCAGCACGTAGCCGGCCTCGGTCGCCAGGCGCATGGCCATGAGCGGGTCGCGCTCCCACAGCGCGCCCAGCTCGCGCATCGGCGGCAGCGGCGTGAAGCCGTCCTCGCGGAAGCGCTGCACGCGCCCGCCCTCGTGGTCCACCAGGATCAGCAGCGGTTCCTTGCGGGCCTTGTGGATCTGGCGCGTCAGCTTGGTGAGCTGGCGGCGGTTCTCGAAATTGCGCGCGAACAGGATCACGCCGCCCACCAGCGGGTGGCGCAGGCGCTGCTTTTCTTCCTTGGTCAGCGAGTAGCCCGCCACGTCGACCATCACGGGGCCGGGCGGCAGCGTCTTGCTGGATTTTTTCTTGGCCATGTCAGGCTGTCCTTCTGTCTGTGTCCGGCAAGCCGGCCGGCGAAGCCGGAATCAGGGCTTGCGTTCGACCACCACGTAGGCGGCGGCCATGTCGGATTCGTCGGTAATGGAAACATGGGCGGCGCCGAAGCGCTGCGCATACCAGTCCTGCAATTCGGGCGCGATCACCAGCACCGGACGTCCGCCGGGCGCGTTCAGCGTCTGCACGCGCCGCCAGGTCATGGGCATGCGCATGCCCAGGCCGATCGCCTTGGAAAACGCTTCCTTGGCCGCGAAACGCGTGGCCAGAAAACGCAGGCCGCGCGCCGGATCGCGCGCGCGGCGGGCGTGGAATTTCTGCAATTCCTCGGCGCCCAGGATTTTTTCGGCGAAGCGGTCGCCGTGGCGCGCCAGCGCGCGCTCGATGCGGTCGATGCGCAGCAGGTCCATGCCGATGCCGGCGATGGCGCCTGCGGGAGCGGGAGCGGGAGCAGCCATGCGAAGCCGGGGCTCAGCGCCCGCGCAGCGCCTGCAGGCGGGCCTGCACCATCAGCGCCTTCATGTCGCGCACGGCCTTCTCCCAGCCGTCGAACACCGCCTGCGCCACGATGGCGTGGCCGATATTGAGCTCGGAGATGCCGTCCAGCGCGGCCACCGGCGCGACGTTGCCGTAGTGCAGGCCGTGGCCGGCGTTCACGCGCAGGCCGTGGCGCAGCCCCTCGGCCAGCGCCACGCGCAGGCGTTGCAGCTCGGACTCGGCGGCCTGGCCTTCGGCTTCGGCGTAGGCGCCGGTATGCAGTTCGATCACCGGCGCGCCGGCCTTGGCCGCGGCCTCGATCTGGACCGGGTCCGGATCGATGAAAAGCGAGACGCGGATGCCGGCTTCGGAGAGCAGCGCCACGGCGTCGGACACCGGGCCCAAGGCGCCGGCCACTTCCAGCCCGCCCTCGGTGGTGAGCTCGGTGCGCTTTTCGGGCACCAGGCAGACGTCGTCGGGCTTGACCGCGCAGGCGATCTCCAGCATTTCGGGCGTGACCGCGCATTCCAGGTTCATGCGCGTGCGCAGCTGCGGCCGGATGGCGTAGACGTCGGCGTCCTGGATGTGGCGCCGGTCTTCGCGCAGATGCAGCGTGATCAGGTCGGCGCCGGCGTCCTCGGCGCGCAGCGCGGCGGCCACCGGGTCGGGATAGGCCGTGTGGCGCTGCTGCCGCAGCGTGGCGACGTGATCGATGTTTACACCAAGTTCTATCATTGCACTTTCGTCGTTGCTTCCCAGCCGCCGCCCAGGGCCTTGTACAGTTCCACGCGGTTGATCAGCGCCGCAAGGCCGGTCTGGACCAGCGCGAGCTGGGCATTGAAAAAGTCCACCTGCGCGGTCTGCACCTGCAGGTAGCTGTCGATACCATTGGTATAGCGCAGATTCGACAGTTCCAGGGTGCGCGCCGACGCGGTCTGCAACGCGCGCTGGGCGTCGAGCTGGGCGGAATAGGTGGCCTCGCCCGCCAGCGCGTCCGAGACTTCGCGGAACGCCTGCTGGATGGTCTGCTCGTACTGCGCCACGGCGATATTGTCGCGCGCCTTGGCCAGGTTCAGCCCTTCGCGGATGCTGCCGCCGGCGAACAGCGGCGTGGTGATCGAGGGCGAGAAGCTCCAGTACCCCTGCCCGCCCTTGAACAGATCGCCCAGCGACGGGCTGGCCACGCCCAGCAGGCCGGTCAGCGAGATGGTCGGGAAGAACGCCGCGCGCGCCGCGCCGATATTGGCGTTGGCGGCCTTCAGCTGGTTCTCCGCGGCGACGATGTCGGGGCGGCGCTCCAGCAGGTCGGACGGCAGGCCGGCCGGCACCGTGGCCAGCAGCTGGTCGCGGCCGAACGTGGCCGGCGCCGGCAGGTCCTGCGGCAGCGGCGTGCCCACCAGCAGCACCAGGGCGTTGGTCGCCTGGGCCTGGGCGCGCGCCAGCTGCGCCAGGTCGGCCGAGGCCGAATCCAGCAGCGACTTGGACTGGTTCAGGTCCAGTTCCGAGGCCACGCCGCCGTCGAAGCGGCGCTTGACCAGGTCATAGGACTCCTGGCGCGAGGCCAGCGTGCGCTGCGTCAGGTCCAGCTGGACCTCGGCGGCGCGCAGGTTGAAATACGACTGGGCGACCGCGCCCACCAGCGTGATGTGCACGCTTTTCTGCGCCTGTTCGGTCGACAGGTATTGCTGATAGGCGGCCTCGGACAGGTTGCGCAGGCGGCCGAACAGGTCGATCTCGAAGGTCGTCAGGCCGATGCCGGCCTGGTAGGAGCTGCTGATCGAGCCGGCGCCCGGCATGCGCATGTTTTCGGGCAGGTGCTGGCGCTGGCCCTGGATGCCGGCGCCGATGCTGGGCCATTGCGCGCCGCGCTGGATGCCGTACTGGGCGCGGGCTTCTTCGACGCGCTGCACCGCCACGCGCAGGTCGCGGTTGTTGACCAGCGCCAGTTCGATCAGGCTTTGCAGGCGCGGATCGCGGAAGAATTCGCGCCAGCCCAGGTCGGCCGCGGGCGTGCCGTCCTGCGGCATCACCCCGGTCGACGGCTGGGTGCCCAGCGTGGTGGGCTTGGCGTAGCCGCCGTACTGCACCTTGGGCTGGTCGGGCCACAGGCCCGACACCGGGGGATCGGGACGCTTGTAGTCGGGCGCCAGCGAGCAGCCGGCCAACGCCACCGCCACGCAGGCGGACAAGGCGGTCTGTCTGAACTTCAGGGCCATCATTGCTTGCCCTCCGGGCCACCATTGGGTTGTGCGGGTTCCTGCGCGGACTCGCCGGCAGCCTTCCTGGCGGCCTGCTCTTCCTCGAAGGCGCGCAGTTCGGCGCCCAGCAGGCGCGGGCGGGTCTTGAACAGGCCCAGCACCACCACGAAGAAGGTCGGCACGAAAATCACGGCGAACGGCGTGGCGGCGAGCATGCCGCCCAGCACGCCCAGGCCCACCGCGCGCTGGCTGGCCGCGCCCGCGCCGGTCGCCATCGCCAGCGGGACCACGCCCAGGATGAAGGCCAGCGAGGTCATCAGGATGGGGCGGAAACGCAGCCTGGCGGCTTCCACCGCGGACTCGTACAGCCCCATGCCGCGGGCGTACTGGTCCTTGGCGAACTCCACGATCAGGATGGCGTTCTTGGCCGCCAGGCCGATCACGGTCACCATGCCCACCTGGAAGTACACGTCGTTGGACATGCCCAGCGCGCTGATCAGCGCCACGGCGCCCAGCATGCCCAGCGGCACCACCAGCATCACCGACAGCGGGATCGCCCAGCTTTCATACAGCGCCGCCAGCACCAGGAACACGACCAGCAGCGACAGGCCCATCAGGATGGGGGCCTGGTTGCCGGCCTGGCGTTCCTGGTAGGACAGGCCGTTCCACTCGAAGCCGAAGCCCTGCGGCAGCAGCCCGACCAGGCGTTCCATCTCGGCCATGGCCTCGCCGGTGGTGTAGCCCGGCGCCGCGTCGCCGCTGATGCGCATGGACTCGTAGCTGTTGTAGCGCACCACCTGCACCGGACCCTGCTGCCATTCGGCCTTGACGAAGGTCGACAGCGGCACCATGCCGCCCTGGGCGTTGCGCGCGTTGAGCTGCAGCACGTCGTTGAGCTGCATGCGGTATGGCGCGTCGGCCTGCACCCAGATGTTCTGCATCCGGCCCATGTTGGGGAACTTGCTCAGGTAGGCTGAGCCCACCGCCGTGGAGATCAACGAGGCGGCCTCGTTGAAGTCCACGCCCAGCGCGGCCGCCTTGTCCCGGTCGATCGTCAGGTTCAGCTGCGTGCCGGCGCCCAGGCCGGTGATGCGCACCTGCGACAGCACCGGGCTCTTCATGGCCTCGCCCATCAGCTGGCCGGTGGCCGCGGCCAGCGCGGCCGAACCCGCCGCCGCGCGGTCCTGCAGGCGGAAGTCGAAGCCGGTGGCGTTGCCCAGCGACGAGATGGCCGGCGGCACCAGGGTGAACACCTGCGCGTCGTGGATGCCCATCAGCTGCGTCTCGAAGGCCTTGAACGCGATCGCGCCGGCGGAATCCTGGCGCTCCTTGCGCTCGGCGAAGTCCTTGAGCGTGACGAAGGCGATGGCGGCGTTCAGGCCGTTGCCGTTGAAGCTGTAGCCCTGCACCGCGATCACGTTCTCGACGGCCGGCACCTCGGAGAAGTATTTCTCGACCTGTTCGATCACCTCGACCGTGCGGTTGGCGGTGGCGCCGGTAGGCAGCTCGATGTTGCTGACCACGTAGCCCTGGTCTTCCTCGGGCAGGAAGGACGAAGGCAGGCGCAGGTACAGCCAGCCCAGCAGCACCACCAGCAGCGCGAACACCAGCATCATGCGCCCGCCGCGGTGCAGGATGCGCGACACCCAGTTCTGGTAGCCGTGGGTGGTGGCGTCGAACTTGCGGTTGAACCAGCCGAAGAAGCCCTTCTTCTCGTTGTGGTGGCCCTTGGGCACCGGCTTGAGAATGGTGGCGCACAGCGCCGGCGTGAAGGTCAGCGCCAAAAGCGCCGAGAAGAAGATCGACACGGCCATGGCCACGGAGAACTGGCGGTAGATCACGCCCACCGAACCGCTCATGAAGGCCAGCGGCAGGAACACGGTCACCAGCACCAACGTGATGCCGATAATGGCCCCGCTGATCTGCGGCATGGCTTTCTTGGTCGCTTCCTTGGGCGGCAGCCCTTCGGTCGCCATGATCCGCTCGACGTTCTCGACCACCACGATGGCGTCGTCCACCAGAATGCCGATGGCCAGCACCATCGCGAACATGGTCAGCACGTTGATGGAGAAGCCCAGCGCCAGCATCACCGCGAACGCCCCCAGCATGGCCACCGGCACCACCAGCGCCGGGATCAGGGTGTAGCGCACGTTCTGCAGGAACAGGTACATCACCAGGAACACCAGCACCATGGCCTCGACCAGGGTGTGGACCACCTGCTCGATGGACACCTTCACGTAGGGCGCGGTGTCGTACGGGATGGAATAGGTGATGTTGCCGGGGAAGTACTTGGACAGTTCTTCCATCTGCTGGCGCACGCCCTGCGCGGTGGCCAGCGCGTTGGCGTCCGGCGACAGCACGATGGCGAAGGCCGCCGTGGGCTTGCCGTTCAGGCGGGCGCCGAACTGGTAGTTGTCGGCGCCGACCTCGATGCGGGCGACGTCGCGCAGCAGCACCTTGGAGCCGTCGGTGTTGGCGCGCAGCACGATCTGGCCGAAGCCCTCGACCGTGCTCAGCTGGCCGTTGGCCGTGACCGTGGCGGTGATGCGCTGCGAATCCGGATTGGGCGGCGCGCCGATGCTGCCGCCCGAAATCACCACGTTCTGGCTGGCGATGGCCTGGTTGACCTGCGACATGCTCAGGTTGAAGCCCACCAGCTTGGCCGGGTCCACCCAGACGCGCATGGCGCGCGGGGCGGCGAACAGCTGGAACTGGCCCACGCCGGGCACGCGCGACACCGGGTTCTTGATGTTGCGGGTGATGTAGTCGGCCAGCGCGGTCTGGTCCAGCGAGCCGTCGGTGGACGACACCGCCGCCACCATCAGGAAGCCCGTGCTGGTCTGCTCGTATTGCAGGCCCTGCTGCTGCACGGCGGTCGGCAGCTGCGCGACCACGTTGGACACGCGGTTCTGCACGTCCACCTGCGCCAGGTCGGGGTTGGTGCCGGGCCGGAAGGTGGCGGTGATGGTCGAAGTGCCGTACGAGTCGCTGACCGACTCGTAGTAGATCAGGCCCTTGGCGCCGTTGAGCTGGTCCTCGATGATACTGGTGACCTGCTCGGCCACTTCATTGGCCGAGGCGCCCGGATAGGTGGCCGTGATGGTGATCGCCGGCGGCGCCACGTCCGGATACTGCGAAACCGGCATGTTCGGGATGGCCAGTATCCCGGCCAGCAGGATGAACAGGGCGACTACCCAGGCGAAAATCGGTCTATCGATAAAAAATTGCGGCATGTGGGCTGACTCTGAAAGCGATGCTCACGAAAGAGGAACGCGGCGCAAGCGCCGCGTGCCGCTTAAGATTTCTGGCCTGCGGGCTCGGCCGGCTTGGCGTCCGGCTTGGCGTCCGGCTTGGCTTCGGGCTTGGCTTCCGGCGCTGCGGCGGGCTGGGCGCCCGGCGCGGGCGCCGCGCCCTGCTGCTTGGTCCAGGGGCTGGCCTTGACCGGCGCGCCCGGGCGGACCTTCTGGAAGCCTTCCACGACCACCACGTCGCCGGCCTTCAGGCCGCTGGTGACGACCCATTGGTTCTTGATGGCGCCGCCGGTGGTCACCGGCACCTGCTCGATCTTGTTGTCCTTGACCAGCATCAGGCTCTGCATGCCGTCGGCCGTGCGCTGCAGCGACTGCTGCGGCACCATCAGCGCCTTGTCGTCGACGCCCTGCTCCAGCCGCACGCGCACGTACATGCCGGGCAGCAGGATGCCGTCGGGGTTGGGCACTTCGGCGCGCAGGTTGACCTGGCCGGTGGACGGGTCCACGGTGATGCCGGTGAACAGCAGCTTGCCGGGATGGTCGTACTCGGTGCCGTCTTCCAGCACGATGGTGGCGCGCGCCATGTCCTTGCCGACCTGCTGCAGCTTGCCGCTGGCGAAGGCGCGGCGCAGCGACGCCAGTTCCGCGGTGGACTGGGTGAAGTCCACGTAGATCGGGTCGAGCTGCTGCACGATGGCCATCTGCGTGGCGGACGTGGCCTCGACCAGCGCGCCCTCGGTGACCAGCGGCTTGCCGATGCGGCCCGTGATGGGCGAGGTGACGTCGGTGTAGCCCAGGTTGATGGCGGCATTGTCCTGCGCCGCCTTGGCAGCGGCGACCGCGGCGTCGGCCTGGCGGTACGAAGCCACGGCGTTGTCGTATTCCTGCTTGCTGACGGCGTTGGCCTTGACCAGCGGCGCGTAGCGGTCGGCCAGCAGCTTGGCGCTGAACAGGTTGGCCTGCGCCTGCTTGAGCTGCGCGGTGGCCTGATCGTAGGCGGCCTTGTAGGGCGCCGGGTCGATCTTGAACAGCAGCTGGTTTTCCTTGACGTCGCCGCCCTGCTCGAAGGTGATCTTCTGCACGATGCCGGTGACCCGCGAACGGATCTGCGCATCGCGCACGGCGTCGACCCGGCCCGGCAGCTCCGACACGATGGGCGCGCGCTGCGGCTGGATCGTGATGACGCTTACCTGCGGCATGCCTGGATTCATATGCGGCTTTTCGCCGCAACCCGCCAATATCAGCGCGAGGACGCCGCCCGAAAAAGCCAGCCTCGAAACACGTTTAGGCGAAAACCGCATTGAAACCCCCGCGTAGGTATCCGTAGTCGCGACAAGCAAGCGCGTTATTTTTCCGCGACTTTTGCCCGCGGTCAAAATAACGCATTCGTCATCAAGGTGTTTGAATAGCCCGTTAATGTAACTCAGTTATCGGGGAAACCACGGATTTTCATCTCGCAAAATCGCCCGCGCGCGCCGGTTTGCGGCATGGAATCAACAATCTGCGCCCTCAGGTGCGCGTGCCATTGCGGTGTATGTCGTGGGTCACGAAGCAACTGTTCTCGGTGGGCCGGTCCAGGATGCCGGGCTTGGCGAGGGTATGGCGTATATCGGCCAGCCCCGCTTCCCAGTGCTCGCGCATGGCCTCGGTGCCGAATTCATAATCCTTGGAAAATCGCTCTTCGTGCTTGGATTCGTATATCAAGTTGACGATATTGGTGGCCGGCGTATGCGAGAGCTTGCGCAATTCCGCCAGGTCGGCGGCGTTGCGCTCGGCCTCGGGCAGGCGCTCGAGCAGCCGCTGCAGCCCGTGGCGCAGTTTCAGCACGCGCCGCAGCTGGTCGGTGACCAGGCGGGTCCGGCTCGAATACTGGATGTCCTTCTGGCGCTCGGCCACGTCTTCCAGCGAGGCCGGCAAATTGCCGCGCGCCGGCCATAGATCGACCTGGAACGCCAGGGTGTCGCGCATGGTCTCGGTGGTCAGCACCTGCGCCAGCGGCGTATTCGAGACGAGGCCGCCGTCCCAATAATGCTGGCCGTCGATTTCGACCGCCGGAAAACCCGGCGGCAAGGCGCCCGAGGCCATGATGTGCTCGGGTTCCAGCTTGTGCTTGAGGCTGTCGAAATAGGCGAAGTTGCCGCTGCGCACGTTGACCGCGCCGAAGCTGGCGCGCACCGCCCCGCTGTTGAGCAGATCGAAATCCACGAATTGCCGCAACGTCGCGGCCAGCGGCGTGGTGTCGTAGAAACTGGTGGAGGCCGCGCCCTGCCCGCGCACCAGATACGGCGGCGGCACGCGCGGCTTGAAAAACCCCGGCTGCCCGGAGAACAGGGCCTGCATCGCCGATATCTGCCCGTTCAGCACCGGCGAGCCGAAGCCGAACGGCACGCCGGCGAACATCTGCGCCAGCGTCTCGCCCCAGGGCAGCGCGGCGAAACCGGCCGGGCGGCAGATGCTTTCCCAGAAGCCGCGCAGCCGCTCCACGCGCTCGTCCTCGGGCGAGCCGGCGATGATGGCCGCATTGATGGAACCGATGGAGATCCCCGAGATCCAGTTGGGCCGGATGCCCGCCTCGTGCAGCCCCTCGTAGACCCCGGCCTGGTAGGCGCCGAGAGCGCCGCCGCCCTGCAGCACCAGGGCGACGACTTCGTAGGGCGGCGTATCGCCGGTGTTCCTGGACTGTGCCTTGCGGCGTGCGCTCATGCGGGAATTCCTTGCTGCTAGGGTTTGCTCTGCTTGTCCGGCACCTGCGGCGCGGCCACGCCGGCGCGGAACGGATACTTGGCGAAGATCTCGGCGACGACCTGGTCCACCTTCTGGGGGGAGCCGGTGCTGTCCGGGTCCTGCACCTCTCCCACCGCCACGCCTTCCCACACCAGCTGCCTGCGGCGCGCGTCGACCAGGTCGATGTTCAAGGTGCCCTCAGTATATTGATAGACGTCCTCGCCCCAGCCATAGCCGGGCCAGCCGCCGTAGAAGCCAGCGCGGTAGCCGTAGTACGGCCCCATCGGGGCGGCCGGGGTGACCTGCGTCTTCTGCTGCATCTTGGCGCCGAAGTTGACCAGCAGGTCGGGACTGGAGGCGCTATAGGTGTAGCCGCGCATCTCCATCTGGCTGCGCGTGGCGTTCTTGAGCCGCTCGGTCAGCAGCGTGCTGTAGCCGGCCCGGTCTGTGCCCAGCGGCGTCATGAAACCGAACGTGCGGTACTGGGCGAAATCGGCCTGGTGGTCGTAGTCGCCTTTCACCGTGGGGCCCGAGGCGCAGGCCGCCAACAACCCCGTCATGGAACCCGCCGCCAGCCATTTCAACGCTTTCATGTCGTTTTCTCCGAGAGCCCAAGGCGCAAACATAGTGCCGCGAAGCCCGCGAAATATCAACAGAATCTCATTCTCACCGTGCCCGCGCCGCGCGCCGTCCAGTACACTCTGCGCCTGTCTACACACCGCACAGGCCCGCTACCGATGTTGGAACTCGACGGCTCGATCTGGTTTCGTTCCGGCGCCCAGACCTGGGGCGGAAAAAACCGCATAGACCTGCTGGCGCAGATCGACGCCACCGGCTCGATCACCAACGCCGCGCGCGCCGTGGGCATGAGCTACAAGGGCGCCTGGGACGCCATCGACGCCATGAACAACCTGGCCGGCGAACCGCTGGTGATCCGCGCGGCCGGCGGCAAGGGCGGCGGCGGCACCCGCCTCACCGACCGCGCCCGCCGCCTGATCGCGACCTTCCGGGCGCTGGAGGCGGAACACCGCAAGTTCATGGAAAACCTGACCCGCGCCGGCCTGGACGCCAGCGGCGACATCGACCTCATGAGGCGCTTCATGCTCAAGACCAGCGCGCGCAACAAGCTGTTGGGCACCGTCATCCAGGTGCGCGCCGGCGCCGTCAACGACGAGATCGTGCTGCGCATCGCCGGCGGCCAGGCCATCACCGCCACCATCACCCGCGAAAGCACGCAGGAACTGGACCTGGCCGTGGGCAAGGAGGCGATCGCGCTGATCAAGGCCTCGTCGGTCATCGTCGGCGCGCCCGGACCGGGCCTGCGCCTGTCGGCGCGCAACCAGCTGCCGGGCACGATCTCGGCGCTGCATCCGGGCGCGGTCAACAGCGAGATCCTGATTGCGCTGGAGGGCGGGGTCACGCTGGCGGCCATCGTCACCAACGAAAGCGCCAAGGACCTGGGGCTGGACGTCGGCGCGGACGCGGTGGCGATCTTCAAGGCTTCGAGCGTGATTCTCGGGGTGCTGGATTAAAGGGTGTCGGCCCAGGCGCGTGGATGGGTGCAGCGCGTAGGATGGGTGCAGCGCGGCAGTTCCTGGGCTAGAACCCGATCATCGAACGCGCGTAACCCATCGGCCGGCGGCAGCCGGCATTTGGGCTTGCAACGAAAGGCGGCGGCTGGCGCCGCCTGATGGGTTTCGCGCGCTGGGTATTGGTGTTCTTGCTTAAAGACTCTCGCGCTGCACCCATCCTACACGCCCACGTCCCCGTCATAGCGGCGCACGCTGCCCTCGCGCACTTCGAACACTTCGTCGGCCAGGGCGTCCACGTCGGCGGGGTCGTGCGTGATCAGCAGCATGGGCACGTCCAGCTGGCGCTGCAAGGCGTTGAGCTCCAGCCGCATTTTGCCGCGCAGCTGCGCGTCCAGGGCCGAGAACGGTTCGTCCAGCAGCAGGATGTCCGGCTGCAGCATCAGGGCGCGCGCCAGCGCCACGCGCTGCTTCTGGCCGCCGGAAATCTCGGCGGGATAACTGCCTACGATGGCGCCCAGTTCGAACGCTTCCACCCAGCGGCGCGCCTGCGGGCCGACCTCGCGTCTGGGCGGGTTGAGCCAGCCGCGGCGCAGTCCGAACGCGATGTTCTGCGCCACGGTCAGGTGGGGAAACAACGCGTAGTCCTGGAACAGATAGGCCACGCGGCGCGACTGCGCCGGCAGGCAGATGCCGGCCGCGGCGTCGTACAGCACGCGGCCGTTGATCTCGATGCGCCCGGCGTCCGGGCGCAGCAGGCCGGCCACCGCGCGCAGGGTCAGGCTCTTGCCGGCGCCGGACGGGCCGAACAGCGCGATGCGCTTGGCCGAGGAATCGAAGGCCACGTCCAGCGAAAAACGCCGTTCGCCCGACTGCATCTGCTTGCGCACCTGGATGCTGACGCTCATCGCGCGCCCTCCTCGCGCCGCCCGCCGGCCAGCGGCACCAGCCTGCCGGCCAGCAGCAGCACCACGATGCAGGTCGCGGAAGTCACCAGCACCAGCAGGTTGGCGGTGGCGTCGTCGCCGGCCTGCACCGCTTCGTAGATCGCCACCGACAGGGTCTGGGTGCGTCCGGGCAGGTTGCCGGCGATCATCAGCGTGGCGCCGAATTCGCCCAGCGCGCGGGCGAACGCCAGCAACACGCCGGCGGCGATGCCGCGCGCGGCCAAGGGCAGCGTGACGCGGAAGAACACGCCCGCCTCGCACACGCCCAGCACGCGCGCCGCGTTCTCCAGCTGGCCGTCCACGTTCTCGAAGGCGGCGCGGGCCGACTTGAACACCAGCGGGAAAGCCACCACGGACGCGGCGATCACCGCGCCCTGCCAGGTGAATACCAGCTCTATGCCCCAGCCGGCCAGCGTCTCGCCGATGACGCCGCGCCGGCCCAGCAACACCAGCAGGTAATAGCCCAGCACCGTGGGCGGCAGCACCAGCGGCAAGGTGAAGATGGCGTCCAGCAGGTCGCGGCCCGGCCAGCGCCAGCGCGACAGCGCATAGGCCGCGGCCGTGCCGGACACGGCGGCCAATAGCGTTGCCCAGCCCGCCACTTTCAGGGAAAGCAGCAGCGGGACCCAAACCGGATCAGTCATCGGCGCCTACGATTCAACAGGTCTCAGGGCTTCTGGAAGCCGTAGCGCGACAGTATCGCCTGACCGGCGGGAGACAGCACATAGGCGACGAAACTTTCGGCTTGCCTGGCCGCCGCGTCGCGCGCCGTGATAGCGATGGGATAGGTCACCGGCGTCTGCGAGGGCACGCGCACCGCGATCCTGACCTTGTCGGGCATGATGGCCGCGTCGGTGGCGAACACGAAGCCCGCGTCGACCTCGCCGCGCGCCACGTAGTCCAGGCTCTGACGCACGTTCTGGGCCAGCACGCTCTTGGCCTGCACCGCGTCCCACAGGCCGGCGGCCTCCAGCGCGCCCTTGGTGTAGCGTCCCACCGGCACCGAGGCCGGGTTGCCGTAGGCCACGCGCTTGATCTCCGGGCGCGTCAGGTCCTCGAGCGCCGCGATGCCCGCCTTGCTGTCGGCCGGCACGATCAGCACCACCTGGTTGGCGGCGAAGTCCACCCGCGACTCCGGCCGCACCGCTTTCTCGGCGACCGCCTTGTCCATGGCTTTCTGGTCGGCCGAGGCGAACACGTCGGCCGGCGCGCCCTTGACGATCTGCTGCAGCAGCACGTCGGAGGCGCCGAAATTCAGGATCACCTTGGCGCCGGCGTGCGCTTTCTCGTAGCCCTGCGCCACTTCCTTGAACGCGTTGGTCAGGCTGGCGGCGGCCGACACCACCAGCTCGCCGGCGTGGACGCCGCCGCCCCAGGCAAGGGCAAGCGCCGCGGACAGCGTGACGAGGGGACGTTTGAACATAGTTTTCTCCGTGCAGATTCACGAAATATATATAGGTATATAACGCTCGTCAATTTGGCTCTGCGCGGGAGATTGAGCCAGATCAAGCAGAGAGGCGGCCTCAGCCGCGCGCCACCGTGGTGACGTTCACCGACTCGGGCGCCAGCAGTTCGCGCAGCCGTTCCAGCGCGAGTTCGGGCCGGGCCGCGCCGCACATGAAGATGTCCAGGGCCGCGTAGCGGTGCTCGGGCCAGGAATGGATGCTGATGTGGGATTCGCTCAGCATGACTACGCCGGTCACGCCGGCGCCCTCGCCGAAATGGTGGAAATGGGCGCTCAGCACCTGCGCCCCGGCGGCCCGGGCCGCGTCGACCAGCTGCCGCTCCAGCGCCTGCGGATCGGACAGGCGCCCGGCCTGCACGCCGCGGAAATCGGCCAGCACGTGGCGGCCGGCGGTGGCGTGCACGGTCACTTGTGGAACCCGCCGGAAGACCAGCCGGAACTGCCCGAACTGCCGCCCCAACCGCCGCCGCCCCGATAGGCGCCGCCCGGGGAGCTGGCGGCGCTGGTCGCGGCCAGCACCACCACCACGGCATAGATGGCATACAGGATCTTGCCCATCGCGCTATTCGTCCTTGCCGGAAAATCTGTCCGCCAGCACGGCGGGGACCCAGAGGAACGCCATGCCGATCACGATGGGCATGAAGTGTCCGCTGAAAATCTCGTCCAGGTTGAGCGCGCCCAGCCCGATCATGGCGATCCAGGCCCACTTGCGGTAGCCGCCGTCCTGCGCGGCGCGGCGCGGCGCGGCCTTCTGCCCGGCCAGTTGGGGCTTGCCGAACCACCGCGCCACCTGGGCGGCCCCCACCGGCGTGCTTGCCGACCAGCCCAGTTCGGTGTCGGTCAGTTCGCGCGTGAGCTTGAGGCTGGTGGCCTGGTAATCCGTGATCGCGGTGCTGTCGCCCACTTTCACGCGCCAGTTGAAGGCGCCCAGCGCCAGTTCGACGCGCGAGGTGTAGTCGTACAGCTTCTTGTACAGCTTGGAACGCCAGCGCACGCTGGTCGCGTCGTTATGGCTGGGCCAGCTGTCGCAGACCTGCACGCGCTCCCAGCCCTCGTCCGTCTCGACCAGCCAGATAAAGCCCTTGGTGGGATTGAACAGCAGGTATTCGATCCAGTCCGAAGGCTCTTCGGGATCGGGATCGGCGCACTTCATCAGGCCGATGATGGTGTAGGCGGCGCCGTCGATCTCGGCGCGCGCACCCAGCGCCAGCGTGGTCTGGATCGCCTCGACCTTGCGCGCCTTCTCGATGACCTCGGCCGTGGGGCCCGAGCAATCGACCGCCGCCGCGCACGAGGGGCAGATCACCTGCGTGGCCAGGGCCGCCACGAAGCTTATCGGGGCGCCGCAATTGGGGCAGTCCAGCGCCTTGATCTGGCCGCGGAACCGGCCGGCGGTTTCCTCCACCTGCTCCGGGCTGCGCAGCGACGCCGCCTGCATGGCGGACAGGTCGAACGCCTTGCCGATATAGAGCACCGGCTCCGGCCCGTCGGAATAGTCCAGCGTCAGGAACGTGTCCAGGCTGCGGAAGTCCGCGGCCCTGGCCTGCCAGCCGTCGCCGGGCACGAAGGGCAGCTCGCCCTGCGCGCCGCCGGCCTGGCTGACCCGCACGTCGGCGGCCGTGTAGCGCTGGCCGTCCAGCTTTATTTCCACGCCCGGCGCGATTTCCTCGAACGGCGGCATGCCGTGCGCGTCCTTGACCTTGCGCCGCCGGGTCACGGCGTACTGGCCCGAAGCGTCCGACAGCCAGCCGTCCGAGCCGTCCTCGAACCACAGGTACCACTCGTTCCAGTAGCCTTCTTCGTAGCGCAGCTGGATGCGGCCGATGACGTCGAAGCGCTTGTCCTCGTACTTGCCGGCCGCGCCCAGGCACAGCGGCGAATAGTCCTCCAGCACCTCGGCCGTTTCGCCGATGCGCCGGACCGAGTCCGCATCCTTGAGCAAGGTGCTGCGGCATGCGCCGCAGACCGCCATCACGGAAGCCGTGGAGGTGAATTTGACGGGAGCGCCGCACTGCGGACACAGAACCTGTTGCATGCGTGGGCCAGGTCCTAGCTGGTGAGTTTCTTCAGCACCTCGGCCTTGGCCGAGTCATAGTCGGCCGCCGTGATCAGCCCCTTGTCCAGCAGGTCCTTGAGCTGCTGCAGGCGCTGCACCGGGTCCGCGCCTGCCGCGGGCTGCGCAGGTTGCTGGCCCGGCTGCGCGGGCGGCTGGCCCTGCGCCGCGCCCAGCCCCTGCGCCATGGTCTGGCCCAGCGCCGCGCCGGCGGCCAGGCCCGCGCCGATGCCGGCGATGCCGCCTTCGTTCTGCGCGGCCAGCGGAATCGAGGTGGCGGTCTGGTACTGGGTGAACTTGCCGAGGTCGCCGGCCATGCCCATCGAGATCCGCGTGTCCAGCGCCTTCTGCAGTTCCTCCGGCAGCGAGACGTTTTCCACCGTGAAGTTGTCCAGCCTGACGCCGTAGCGGTCGAACACCGGCGCGAGCTGTTCGGCGATGCTTTGCGACATCAGGCCCTGGTTGCCGGCCATGTCCAGGAACGGCACCTTGGAGCCGCCCAGCGCCGTGGTCATGGCCGCAACCACCATGTTGCGCAGCTGCGCTTCCAGGTCGTCGACGGTGTATTCGTCGCGCGTGCCGCTGACTTCGCGGTAGAACTTGCCCGGGTCGGAGATCTGGTAGGAATACACGCCGAACGCGCGCAGCCGCACCATGCCGAATTCGCTGTCGCGCAGCGTGACCGGCTGCGCCGTGCCCCAGCGCCGGCCCAGCTGCAGCCGCGTGCTGAAGAAGATCACGTCCGACTTGAAGGGCGACTCGAACAGCTTGTCCCAGTTCTTCAGGTAGGTCAGGATCGGCAGCGTCTGCGTGGTGAGCTTGTACATGCCGGGGCCGAACACGTCGGCCACCTTGCCTTCGTTGACGAACACCGCCATCTGCGACTCGCGCACGGTCAGGCTGGCGCCGTACTGGATTTCGAAGTCCTGCATCGGATGGCGCCAGGCGAGCACGCCGTCGCGATCCTCGTTCCATTGCAGGATGTCGATGAACTGCTTGCGGATGAATGAACCGAGACTCATGGAAAGTCCTCCTGTCGGGTCGGAGACTGCGCGCCTTGCGTATCAGGTCAGGCAGGCGGCGTTGACGATGCCGGCGGCGATCGAGATCGAGCCGATCAGGCCGCCCATGGCGATATTGTTTTCCCTGATGGCGTCGTTCATTCCGCGGATGGCCTGCGCCACCACCACGTAGACGACGATCTGCACCAGCATGGCGGCCAGGCCCCAGACCAGGAACATGACGAAGCTGGCGTGCAGCGCGATGCTGGAGCCCAGCGTCAGGCTGAAGCCCACCAGCGCGCCGCCGTAGGACAGCGCGGCGGCGATGTTGCCTTCGTGGATCAGCTCGAATTCCGGGTAGCGCGTCACCGCCGTGTAGACGGCCGTGAAGACGCCCAGCATCGCGAGCGCCGAAGCCATGTAGATCAGATAGGTCACCGCCGGATGCATTGCTTCTCCCATTGCCAGCCCTCCAATTGCGCGCAGTATATACGCCGGCTTCGATATACTGCGAACGCTCTTCGTGTCGGACATCCCATGCGCGACCGCGTACTCATTCTTTCGGTATTGATCGTCGCTTCCTGCGGCCTGGGCTACGAGCTCATCAGCAGCGCGCTGGCCAGCTATCTGCTGGGCGATTCCATCCTCCAATTCTCCTCCGTCATCGGCTGCTACCTGTTCGCCATGGGCATAGGCTCGTGGTTGTCAAAATATGTAAAAGACGAAGACGTTTTGAATCGATTCATCGACGTGGAGCTGCTGGTCGCGCTGCTCGGCGGCGTATCGGCGGCGGTGCTGTTCCTGGTCTTCGCGTGGCTGTCCGCGCCGTTTCGCGCCGCGTTGTACGTGGGCGTGTTCGTCATCGGCATGATGGTCGGCATGGAGATCCCGCTGGTGATGCGGGTGTTCAACCAGCGCAAGGCCGAGTTCCGCGAGATCGTCAGCCGCGTGCTGACCTTCGACTACCTGGGCGCGCTGGCCGTCTCGCTGGTGTTCCCGTTGCTGCTGGCGCCCAAGCTGGGGCTGCTGCGCACCAGCTTCCTGTTCGGCATGCTCAACGCCGGCGTGGCGCTGTGGACCACCTGGCTGTTCCGCAGCGAGGTCCGCCGCCCCGGCGAGCGCGCCATCCGCGCCAGCGTGGTGATGGGGCTGCTGGGCCTGGGCTTTCTGTATTCCGGCAACATGACAGCCTGGGCCGAGAAAGGCCTGTACGGCGACGAGGTGGTGCATGCCGAAACCACGCCGTACCAGCGCCTGGTGGTCACGCGCTGGCACGACGACCTGCGCCTGTACATCAACGGCAACCTGCAGTTCTCCTCGCGCGACGAACACCGCTACCACGAATCGCTGGTGCATCCGGGCCTGCAGGCCCTGCCCTGGGCGCGCAACGTGCTGGTGCTGGGCGGCGGCGACGGCCTGGCCGTGCGCGAAGTGCTCAAGTACAAGCAGGTCGAGCGCGTGACGCTGGTGGACCTGGACCCGGCCATGACCGGCCTGTTCTCGCGCTCCGAGCCGCTGACCCGGCTGAACGGCGGCTCGCTCACCGACCCGCGCGTCACCGTCGTCAACGAGGACGCCGGCCGCTGGCTGGAAACCCATGCCGAGGTCTACGACTTCATCATCGTGGATTTTCCCGACCCGTCGAACTTCGGCCTGGGCCGCCTGTACTCGGTGCCCGTCTACCATCTGATGGCGCGCCACCTGGCCGAGAACGGCTATCTGGTGGTGCAGTCCACCTCGCCCTACTTCGCGCCGCGCTCGTTCTGGAGCGTGGACGCCACGCTGAAAGAGGCCGGGCTGAACACCTGGCCTTACCACGTCTACGTGCCCTCTTTCGGCGACTGGGGATTCATCCTGGCGGGCAAGCGCCGCGACTACGCGCCGCCCGGGAAGATCACGGTGGCCACGCGCTACCTCGACCCCGCCACGACGCGCGAGCTGTTCCATTTCCCGGCCGACATGCCGGCGCTCGCGATGCCGCCCAACCGCTTGAATGAGCAGTCGCTCGTGCGCTATTTCGACGAGGACTGGCGCCAGGTCATCCGCTGATGCGCCGCCGCAGCTTCCTGTTGGGCGCGGGCACGGCCGCGGTCGCCGGCGCCGCCGCCGGCTACTGGCGCTCACGCATCGTCGAGACCACGCCCCAGGTGCATTACCCCGGCATGCAGGCCGGCCACGCGCTGCGCGACGGCGCATCCTGGCCGCAGCCGGCGTCCGTGCGCCGCCACGGCGTGGCGATCCTGGGCGCCGGCGTCGCCGGCCTGTCCTGCGCCTGGAAACTGGCGCGCGAAGGCCATACCGATTTCATCGTGGTGCAAGGCCCGGAGTTCGGCGGCAACGCCGCCGCCGGCCGCCGCGACGGCCTGGACTATCCGCTGGGCGCGCACTACCTGCCGCTGCCGTCGCTGGCGTCCTCGCACGTGCGTGAAATGCTGGCCGACTTCGGCGTCATCCAGCGCGGCGCGGGCGAGGAGCGCCCCTACTACGACGAGGCCGTGCTGGCGCACTCGCCCCAGGAACGTCTGCTGCGCGACGGCCGCTGGGAAGACGGCCTGCTGCCCATGACCGGGCTGCCCGAGGCGGACGTGGCCCAGCACCGGCGCTTCCTGGCCCTGATCGAACGCCTGCGCGGCGCCACCGGCAGCGACGGCCGCAAGCTCTTCTGCATTCCGCTGGCGCTGTCGTCGCGCGATCCCGCGTGGCGCGCGCTGGACGCCATCACGTTCAAGCAGTGGCTGCAGCGCGAAGGCTATACCTCGCCGGCGCTGCACTGGTATCTGGACTACTGCTGCCGCGACGACTATGGCGCGCGCTACGACGTGGTCTCGGCCTGGGCCGGCCTGCATTATTTCGCCAGCCGCGACGGCCATGCGGCCAACGCCGCCGAGGGCGCGGTGCTGACCTGGCCCGGCGGCCTGTCGGTGCTGGCGGCCAGGCTGCGCGACGCGGTCACGCGCAAGCTGGGCCATGACCGATGGCTCGTGGCTGGCGCCGCGGTGCGCGTCCAGGACACGCCCGCCGGCCCGCTGGTCACCTGCCTCGCGCCCGGCCCCGCGGCCTCGGCCTACAGCGTGCAGACCCGCCGCACGGTGTGCGCGATGCCGCTGTTCGTGGCCCAGCGCATCCTGCCCGACATCCGCGCCTACGGCTACGACCCGGCCGTGCACGCGTCCTCGCACGCGCCCTGGATGGTGTCGAACTTCGTCATGGACGGCTACCCGGCCGAGGCGCCGGGCGAGCCGCTGTCCTGGGACAACGTGGTCTACGGCGGACGCGCGCTGGGCTACGTCGTGTCCACGCACCAGCTGCTGCGCGTGGCGCCGTCGCCGCGCAGCGTGTTCAGCGCCTATCACGCGCTCAGCGGCCGGACGCCGCGGGCCGCGCGCGAATGGCTGGCGTCCGCCAGCCCCGAAGCCCTGCGCGACGAAGCCGCCGCCGACCTGATCGCGGCCTACGGCAAGGCGTTCTGGCGCAACGCGCGGGCGCTGGAGATCACGGTGCGCGGCCACGCGATGGCCTCGCCGCTTTGCGGCTACCTGTCCAACGCCGGGCTGGCGGCGCTGCGCGAGGTCGACGGCCCGGTGCTGTTCGCGCATGCCGACCTGTCGGGCTATTCCGTGTTCGAAGAAGCCGCGTGGTGGGGCGTGGTCGCCGCCGGCCGCGTCCTGGGGCAGGCGCCGCCCACGGCCTGAGGGGGCTGCAATACAATGCTCGGCGTCCCGCCGGCGGCCCGGCGGCTTTTGGCGGAATCCCTATGGCAGCGAAGCAGGTCATCGTTCTCGGCGCGGGCATCGTGGGCGTGTGCTGCGCGCTCGAACTGTTGCGCCGAGGCATGTCGGTCACCCTGGTCGACCGGCAGGAGCCCGGGCGCGAAACCTCGCTGGGCAATGCCGGCGTGATCGCCCGCAGCTCGCTCATGCCGTTCAACCATCCCGGCCTGTGGGCCCAGCTGCCGCGGCTGCTGAAAAACGACAGCGTGCAATTCCGCTATCGTCTGCGCTATCTGGCGCGCAACCTGGGATGGGCCGCGCGCTTCCTGCTGAACGCCCGGCCCGCCGTGTTCCAGGAAACCGCCGCGGCGCTGGACGGCCTGATCCGCCTGTCCGCCCCCGAGCACCTGCGCCTGCTGGGCGAGGCCGGCGCCTTGCCGCGCCTGCGCGACACCGGCTGGGTCTTCCTGTACCGCTCGCAACAGGCCTGGGAAGGCGCCGAAGCGGCGCGCCGCGCTTATGCGCAGTTCGATGTGCCGACCCAGGCGCTGAACGCCGCCGAACTGGCCGCGATGGAACCGGCGCTGGCGCCCATCTTTCCGCGCGCGCTATGGATACAGGGCTCGTATTCCGTCGACGACCCGCACGAAGTCACGGCCGCCTACGCGCGCCTGTACCGCGAGCGCGGCGGCGCCTATACCCGCCTGAACGCCCGCGCCATCGGCCGCGACGGGCAACGCTGGACGGTGCGGGGCGACGGCGCCGCGCTATCGGCCGACCGGCTGGTGGTGGCCCTGGGCCCGTGGTCGAAAAGCCTGCTGGCCACGGCCGGCATCGGCCTGCCGATGGCGTTCGAACGCGGCTATCACATGCACTACAGCGGATTGAACGGCGCCAGCCTGTCGCGCCCGGTGTACGACACCGGCGGCGGCTACGTGCTCTCGCCCATGGCCCGCGGCCTGCGGCTGACCACGGGCGTCGAGCTCGACGCCTGCGAGGCGCCGGCGCGCGGCGTGCAGCTGGAGCTGGCCGAGGCCCGCGCGCGCGAGGCCTTCCCGCTGGACCGGCGGCTGGACGCCAGCGCCTGGCTGGGCCGGCGCCCCACCCTGCCCGACAGCCGCCCGATGATAGGCGAGGCGCCGCGCCATCCCGGCCTGTGGCTGGCGCTGGGCCATCAGCACATCGGCTTCAGCACCGCGCCGGGCACGGCCAGGATACTGGGGGAATTGATGGCCGGCGAAGGCGACGCGGCGCGCCACGCGGCCTTCCGGCCGGGGCGCTTCCTGTAGGCCGCCCCGGGCCGCCGGTCAGCCCAGCAGCAGCGCGTCGTCCGACAGCTTCTCGCCGCGCACGCGCTCGAACATCTGCAGCAGGTCCGGCACGTCCATGCCGCGGCGCTCGTCGCCGGAGACGTCCAGCACCACCTGCCCCTGGTGCAGCATCACGGTGCGGTCGCCCACGTCCAGCGCCTGGCGCATGCTGTGGGTGACCATCATGGTGGTCAGGTGGCTTTCGGCCACGATGCGGGCCGTGAGCTGCAGCACAAAGTCGGCGGTGCGCGGGTCCAGCGCCGCGGTATGCTCGTCCAGCAGCAGGATGCGCGACGGCTGCAGCGCCGCCATCAGCAGGCTGACCGCCTGGCGCTGGCCGCCGGACAGCAGGCCGATGCGGTCGGAGAGGCGGTTCTCCAGGCCCAGGCCCAGCGTGGCCAGGCGTTCGCGGAAGCCCTCGCGCATCGAAGCCTTGACCGCGCGGCTGTAGCCGCGGCGCGCGCCGCGCATCTGCGCCAGCGCCATGTTCTCTTCGATGGTCAGGTCTTCGCAGGTGCCGGCCATGGGGTCCTGGAACACCCGCGCCACACTGCCGGCGCGCGCCCACACGGGCTGGCGCGTGACGTCCACGCCATTGATGTCGATGCGGCCCGAATCGACCGACAGGTCGCCCGACACCGCGTTCAGGAAGGTGGACTTGCCGGCCCCGTTGGAACCGATGACGGTCACGAACTGGCCCTGCGGGATTTCCAGCGACAGGCCGCGCAGCGCGCGCGTCTCGATGGGCGTGCCGGCGTTGAACGTGATTTTCAAATCTTTGGCGGACAACATTTCAGTACTCCATTAATACACTCACCGCCTGAACCCTGCACGGCCCGATCGGGGCCGCCGGGGAGCCGGCTCTGCCGGTCCCCGCGCGGCGCCCCCCGGGGGAGAGGCGCCGCAGGCGCTTCGGGGGGGTTACTTCCTGACTAGACGGCGCTTGAGCATGGGGATCACCAGCGCGATCGTCACCAGCACCGCAGTCACCAGGTTCAGGTCCTGCGCCTTCAGGCCGATGAAATCGCTGTTCAGCGCCAGCGCGATGAAGAAGCGGTAGACGATGGCGCCGATGATGACGGCCAGCGTCGCCAGCACCAGCTTGCGCGACGGCAGGATGCTCTCGCCCACGATCACGGCGGCCAGGCCGATCACGATGGTGCCGATGCCCATGGAGATGTCCGACCCGCCCTGGGTCTGCGCGAACAGCGCGCCGGCCAGCGCGACCAGCGCGTTCGACAGCGCCATGCCGCTCAGGATCATGCGTCCGGTGTTCACGCCCTGGGCGCGGGCCATGCGGCCGTTGGAGCCGGTGGCGCGCACGGCCAGGCCGGTCTGGGTGGCGAAGAACCAGTCCAGCGCGAGCTTGGCCAGGATCACGATGACGACCAGGATCAGCGGCCGCGCGACGTAGTCCGACAGCCATGCGGGCTGCAGGATGGTGAATACGGTGGGTTCGGTGATCAGCGGCACGTTGGGCTTGCCCATGATGCGCAGGTTGACCGAATACAGGGCGATCATCATCAAGATGCTCGCCAGCAGGTCCATGATCTTGAGCTTGACGTTCAGCCAGCCGGTGACCAGGCCCGCGCAGGCGCCGGCGATGGTGGCGATGACGGTGGCCAGGAACGGGTCGGTGCCCGACGCGATCAGCGTGGCGCAGACTGCCCCGCCCAGCGGGAAGCTACCGTCGACGGTCAGGTCCGGGAAGCGCAGCAGGCGGAACGAGATGTACACGCCCAAGGCCACCAGGCTGAAGATCAGTCCGATCTCCAGTGCGCCCAACAACGAAAACAATGACATGGGTCAAATCCAGATGAGGTAAGAAACGAGCATATTAAAGAGTTGAAACGTCGGACTTCTTGCGTTTGCGGGTCAGTTTTACCCCAGCTTTCGCAATAAACGTTTCCCGAATCGCGATTTTCTCTCGTTTCCTGCCAAAAGCTCTCCCGCGCCGGGCGTAGTACGCCGGCGAAACTCAGAATCATCCGGGGAGACAGGCTAGACAAAAACGCAAGAAAAACCCCGCTCACGCTGCTGGAGCATGGCGGGGCTTGTACGGTTCCGGTTTACTTCACGACCACCGCAGCCGACTTGAGCACGTCGTCGGACAGGGTCACGCCCTGCTTGGCGGCCGCGCCCGGGTTCACGTAGAGCTCGAGCTTGGAGCTGGTCTCCGAGGCGATGGCGCCGGGCTTCTCGCCCTTGAGGATGCGCACCACGATCTTGCCGGTCTGCACGCCCAGGTCGCGGTAGTTGATGCCCAGGGCGGCGATGCCGCCGCGCTTGACGCTGTCGGTGTCCGAGGCGATCAGGGGGATCTTGGCGTCGTTGCCGACCTTGACCAGCGATTCGTAGGCCGACACCACGTTGTTGTCGGTGTTGGTGTAGATGACGTCGACCTTGCCGATCAGGCTGCGGGCGGCGGAAGCCACGTCCACCGAGCGCGGCGCGGCGGCCTCGACCAGGCTCATGCCCGACTTGGGCAGGATTTCCTGCAGCTTCTTGACCACCACGACCGAATTGGCCTCGCCCGGGTTGTAGACCATGCCCACGCGCTTGGCGTTGGGCACGATGCGCTTGATCAGCTCGACCTGCTTGTCCAGGGCCAGCAGGTCCGACACGCCGGTCACGTTGGTGCCCGAGGCTTCCATGCCGGGAACCAGCTGGGCGGCGACCGGATCGGTGACGGCGGAATACACCACCGGCACGTCCTTGGTGGCGGCCACCACGGCCTGAGCCGACGGCGTGGCGATGGCGACGATGGCGTCGGGGCGGTCGCCCACGAACTTGCGCGCGATCTGCGCGGCGGTGCCGTTGTTGCCCTGCGCGCTCTGGTATTGCCACTTCAGGTTCTTGCCCGGCTCGTAGCCGGCCTGCTTGAGGGCGTCCTGCACCCCGTCACGCACGGCGTCCAGCGCCGGGTGCTCGACGATGGCGGTGACTGCCACCGACTTTTGCTGCGCGGCCACCGGCGCGGCGATAGCCAGCGCCAGTGCCATGGCGCCAACCGTCAGAAAATGTTTTTTTCCGATCAGCATAGGTAAGCTCCTTGAACCCTTGGTTTTTGTCGATTATTACGGCGCCGCCGGCGGCTATCCGCCGGCCGGGCCACCATAAAGCCGTATAGTCTAACTTGCCGCCAAGCAAAATGACTTCGGGGAATCCCTGTGACGAAACATGTCGCCGCGCCCCGTCAACCGCTACAGAGGCCTCATCATGATCAAACGCGCACTGGGCCGTTCCGGCCTGCAGATTCCCCCGCTGACCTTCGGCGGCAACGTCTTCGGCTGGACCGTCGACGAGGCCGGCACGTTCTCGCTGCTGGACGCGCTGGTCGACGCAGGCCTGAATTTCATCGACACGGCCGACGTGTATTCGCGCTGGGTCAAGGGCAACCAGGGCGGCGAATCCGAAACCCTGATCGGCAAATGGCTCAAGCGTTCGGGCAAGCGCGACCGCGTGCTCATCGCCACCAAGGTCGGCATGGAGATGGGACCCGACGCCAAGGGGCTGGCGCCGGCCTACATCCGCCGCGCGCTGGAAGCGTCGCTGGCGCGCCTGCAGACCGACTACGTGGACCTGTACCAGTCGCACGAGGACGATCCCGACACCCCCCTGACCGACACGCTGGCCGAATACGCCAAGCACATCGAGTCCGGCAAGGTGCGCGCCATCGGGGCCTCGAACTACACCCCGGTGCGCCTGTCGGAAGCGCTGATCGCCAGCGAACGGCACGGCCTGCCGCGCTACGAGAGCATCCAGCCCGAATACAACCTGTACCGCCGCGAGACCTTCGAATCCGGCCTGCAAAGCCTGGTGAAGACGCAGCAGATGGGCACGATCAACTATTACGCGCTGGCCAGCGGCTTTCTCAGCGGCAAGTACCGCACGCCGGAAGACGCCGGCAAGAGCGTGCGCGGCCGCCTGATCGTCAAGACCTATCTCAACGACCGCGGCCTGCGCATCCTGAAGGCGCTGGACGAGGTCTGCGAAGAAGCCGGCTGCACGCCGGCGCAGGCCGCGCTGGCCTGGCAGATCGCGCAGCCCGGCATCACCTCCCCCATCGTCAGCGCCACCTCGCTGGATCAGCTGGACGAACTGGTCAAGGCCGCCAGCCTGACGCTGACGCACGAGCAGCTGGCCAAGCTCAGCCAGGCCAGCGAGTGGCGTTGACCGGACGCTAGAAGCGCTGGGTCAGCGTGACCAGCGCGGTGCGGCCCTCGCCGTAATAGACCGAGTTGTAGAAACCCATCGCGCGGTAGTAGCGCTTGTCCGCGAGGTTGCTCACGTTGAACTGCAGCTGGGTCTGCGGCCCCAGGTCGTAGCGGGCCATCAGGTCGAACAGCGCATACGGCGCCTGCTCCACCGAGGCGGACTGCTCCCCGTAGTACCCCAGCGCCCGGGTGCGGCTCTGCCAGCGCACCCCGCCGCCCACCACCAGCCTGTTCAGGACGCCCGGCAACCGGTAGGCGGTGCTGACCTTCAGCATCTGCTCGGGCTGCGTGGTCTGAACCTTCCTGCCCTGGTTGTCCTTCGACACGCGGTAGGTATAGCCGAGGAACAGGTTCCAGCCGGGCGTCATTTCGCCGGCCAGTTCCAGTTCGAACCCGCGGGTGCGGGTGCCGTCCAGCATCTCGTACCAGGACTCGTTGCGCGCGACGTCAAAGCCGCCGTATTCGGCCACGTCCTTCTGGTTGGTCTGGAACACGGCGAACGAACCGTTCAGGCGGCCTTCCAGGTAAGACGCCTTGATGCCCGCCTCGTAGTTGTGGCCGTAGGCCGGGCCGGTCATTTCCCAGTCTCGGGTCTTGTACATCTGCGGCTGGAAGATGTTGGTATAGCTGGCATAGGCGGTATAGGTGTCGTCGAGATCGTAGGTCACGCCCAGGTAAGGTGTGAGTTCGGAATAGCGCTGCGATTGCGACAGCGTGGTCGGGACCGCCTCCGGGGACCATTGGTTCCAGCGGTATTCGTCGGCCTCCCAGCGCGTCCAGCGCGCCCCCGCCAGCAGATGCAGGCCGCTGGCGAGATTGAAACGCGCCGTGCCGAAAATGCCGGTCTGCGTGGTGCGCAGCTGCTGGTCCGAGACCGCCTGGTCCCAAACCGGTTCGGGCCAGTCGCCGCTCCAGTCATGGATGTTGGGAATCGGATAGCTCGCCTGGTCGGAAGAGTTCCAGCCCTTGGTGCGACTGCGCGTCCTGGAATGCGAGAAGCCCAGATTGAATTCATGCGTTGCGCCAAACAGGCCGAAGTCGCCGTTCAGAGAGCCTCCGTAGACGTCCTGTTCGCTATTGCCGCGGTATTTGCGCAGGGTCGGCGTGCCAGACAGATAGCCGGTTTCGGCGTCGACCGGGAAGTCCGCGGCGAACAGCAACGAGGCGTCGAAATCGTTGTCCAGGCGCGAATACGACAGGCGGCCTTCCCAGCCGTTGGCGAAACCATGTTCGAGCTGGGCGAAGTATTCGGTGGAGTCGGTGTCCCAGGTGGTCCACTTGGCGCCCACCGTCTGCCCCTTGCGCCAATCGACCTGCTCGCCGTTGGTGTCGAATATCGGCAGGCCGCCCCACATCACGCCCTTGGGACGCGAGCGCTGCGCGGACGCGCCGGCGCTGAGCGTGGTCGATTCGGCGATGTCCGCCTCGACGATGCCATAGGCCACGTCGCGCTTCTTGCTGTAGAGATCCAGGGTATCGCCGCGCCGCTCCTTGGCTCCGACCACGCGGGCGCGCACCGCGCCCGAACCGGTGAGCGGCGCCGACAAATCGACCTCGCCGCGATAGGTGTCGTAGCTGCCGCCCATGGCCCTCAGGCTGCCCTGGAACTCGCGCGTCGGCCGTTTGCGAATGAAATTGACCGACCCGCCCGGATTGCCGGTGCCGCTCATCAGGCCGGTCGCGCCGCGGATGATTTCCACGTGGTCATAGATGACCGGGTCCAGATTGCCTTCGCCGAACTGGTAGGTATTGTCCAGCGGCTTGACCACGCCGTCGAACTGCATGGTGTCCATCTGGAAGCCGCGCGAATAATAGCTGAGCCGGTCGGTCTCGCTTTGCTGGACGTTCATGCCGGTGGCGTGCTCCATGACATCGCGCACGCTGCCCATGGCCTGATCGTCGAGCTGCTGGCGCGTCACGATACTGGTGGACTGGGGCGTGTCGCGCTGCGTCAGCACCAGGCCGTTGGCCGACCGCATCCAGTCCGCGGTATAGGAGCCGCTGCCTTCGGTGGTTGCGCCGGCGCCCAGCACCACCACGGCGTCGAGTTCGGCCGCCTGCGCGCCGGGGGCATGCTGCAGCAGATAATCGCCGTCGGCGCGGCGCACGGCTTGCAGGCCGGTGCCGGCCAGCAGCGCCGCGAAGCCCTGCTCCACGCCATAGGCGCCGTGCAGCCCGGCGGTCTCCATGCCCGCGGCCAGCGCCGGGTCGAAGGACAGCAGCACGCCGGCCTGCCGGGCGAAACCGGACAGCGCCGCGCCGAGCGCGCCGGCCGGCACGTCCACCGAATGCAGCGCCGGCACGGCGCCCGCAGGCTGGGCCAGCGCGGGCAGGACCGCGGCGCCGGCGGCCGCGGCCAGCGCCAGCGCGGCCAGGGCCTGCATGCGCGGGCGCGCCGGCGCGACGGGACGGGAGGAGGAAAAAGGCAGAGACATATCGTTGGTTCCAGGCGAAGTAATTCGATGCTTCACCTGTATGCCAATCGAAAACCGGAAAGTGACAGCCGTTCCACCGGGCAGGCGACGCCGGCCGGATCAGCCTGCTGGCCGCAGCACCACCCAATAGCGCGTATGGCGTTCCACGCGCACCGGCAGCGTGCGCGCCACGGCGGCCAGGGCGCGGTCGGTGTCGTCCAGCGGGAACGAACCGGAAATGCGCAGCGCCGCCACCGCGGGATCGCAGGCCAGCCTGCCGGGCCGGTAGCGGGCCAGTTTCTCGACGAAGGCATCGAGCCGCATGCCGTCGGCGTACAGCGCGCCGTGCAGCCAGTCCTCGGCCTGCGCGACAGGGACGGCCGGCTGCACCGCGCGCCGGTCGAAGTACGCACCCGAGCCTGCCTGGAGGAGGCGCGCCGCGCCCCCGTCCGCCGCCGGTTCGATCCGCACGGCGCCTTCGGTCACGGCGATCCATGCGCCTTCATCGGCCAGCCGGACCGTGAATCGGGTTCCCAACGCGGTGACGCGGCCGGCCGGCGTGGACACGGCCAGCGGCCGCGGCGGCGCCAGCGCATCGGCGTGCGAGGCGAGGTGCAGTTCGCCGCGGCGCAGGACGACCAGGCGCCGCGCCGCATCGAAGCGCAGATCGGCGGCGCTGTCGGAATTGAGGGTGAGCACGCTGCCGTCGGGCAACGTCGCGCTGCGCCGCTGCCCGACCGCGGTGGCGTAGTCGGAAGTCCATTCCGTCCAGGGCAGGCCCGCCGTCGCCAGCCCGCCCGCGCCCAGCACCAGCGACAAGGCCTTCAGCGCCCGCCTCCGGCCGCGCCGGGGCGCGCGTTCCAGCGCCGCGAGACCTGCGTGCGGTTCTATCAGGCCGAACTGGCGGCCCAGCATTTCCACGCGCTCCCAGGCCTGCCGGTGCGCCGGGCTGGCTTCTATCCAGCGGCGGCAGGCGGCGCCGTCCTCCGCGGTGGCGTCATCGGCGCCCAGGCGGACGAACCAGAGGCTGGCCTCGCGGATGACCGACGCCGGCAGCTCGGCCGGGCCCGTGGCGCGCCCGCTCACCACGCCGCCAGGCAATGCTGCATGGCGCGGGCCAGGTACTGGCGCACCGAACTGACCGACACCTGCATGCGTCCGGCGATCTCGGCGTGCCGCAGCCCTTCCAGCTGCGCCAGCAGGAACGCCTTGCGCACCTTGGGCGGCAGGCCGTCGAGCAGGCGGTCGATTTCGATCAGGGCCTCCAGGGCCAGGGCCCGGCGCTCGGGCGACGGCGCGGCCGCCTCTTCGAGCGACGCCAGGCTGTCCAGGTAGGCGCGCTCGATGTCGCGGCGGCGGAACAGGTTGACCATGAGTCCGTGCGCGATGGTCGTCAGATAGGCGCGCGGTTCGCGCAGGCTGCGCGTGTCGTCCTCGCGCACCAGCACTTTCAGGTAGGTATCGTGGGTCAGGTCCGCCGCGTCGAAGGGGCAGCCGGTCTTTCGGCGCAGCCAGTCGCGCAGCCATGACTGATGCTGTATGTAGAGCCCTTCGACGGGCGCTGGGGTTCCGCTGTGACTCATGGCATTCGACGGGCCGGACCGCAAATTCAAAATTGATAACGATTATCAATATTAATTCAAAATCCGGCCCGCGCATGCCTCAATCCAGCTTCACCCCCGAGTCCTTCACCACCTTGGCCCAGCGTTCGACTTCGCTGTCGACGAACTTGCCGAACGCCGGTCCGGTCAAGGTCGGCACGGCCGAGCCGTTGCTGGTCCAGGTTTCCTTGATCTTGGGCGCGTTCAACGCCTTGGTGATTTCGGCGCTCATCTTGTCCACCGCTTCCTGCGGCGTGCCGGCGGGCGCCCAGATCGCGTACCAGGTCGAGACCACGTAGTTGGGCACGCCCGCCTCGGCGGCGGTGGGCACGTCGGGCAGCGAAGGCGAGCGCTCGGCCGCGGCCACCGCCAGCGGCTTGATCGTGCCGGAGCGGATATGGCCGGCCGAGGAGCCCAGGCCGTCGAAGGCCAGGTCCACCTGCCCGCCGATCAGCGCCGACAGCATCGGCCTGGCGCCCTGGTACGGCACGTCCACCAGCTTGATGCCGGTCTGCATCGCGAACAGCTCGCCGGCCAGGTGGTGGGTGCTGCCCTTGCCGGCGGTGCCGAAGTTGATTTCGCCCGGACGCTTCTTGACGTAGGCGATCAGCTCCTGCACGGTCTTGACCGGCAGCTTGCCCGGATTGATGACGATGACCTGCGGCGGCTGCGCCACCAGCGCGACCGGCACGAAGTCCTTCTGGATGTCGTAGCTGAGGTTCTTGTAGAGCGAGGGGGCCAGCGCGTGGTGGGCGCCGCCCATGAAGAAGGTGTAGCCGTCCGGCCTGGCCTTGGCCGCCACGCCGGCGCCCACGGTGCCGCCGGCGCCGCCCTTGTTGTCGATGACCACGGTCTGGCCCAGCTGGGTGGTCAGTTGCTGGGCCAGCGGACGGGCGAAGGTGTCGGTGCCGCCGCCGGCCGGGAACGGCACGATCAGCGTGATCGGACGTTCCGGCCATTGGGCGGCGGCCGCGCCGCCGTAGCCCGCGGCGCAGATGGCGACCAGGGCCGCGGCGATAGTGCGATATTTCATTTTGTCTCCTCTTGCTGCAGCTCGGGGAAGCCCCTTGGGGTCTTCCGGTTTTTTTATGGAATGATGCTGCTCGGTCTTTGGGGCTTTATCTGGGCATGGGCTCCTGGGAAAAGGATTCGGGACGGGCGGACGGCCTCACAACGTGCCGTACGTTTCGCGCAGCACGTTCTTCTGGACCTTGCCCATGGTGTTGCGCGGCAGCTGGTCGACGATGTGCACGCGCTTGGGCACCTTGAAATTGGCGATGCGCGCCTTCAGCTCGGCCTGCATGGCGTCCGCGTCCAGCGCCGCGCCGTTCCTGGGCACCACCACGGCGACCACGGCTTCGCCGAAATCGGCATGCGGCACCCCGATGACGGCGGACTCGGCCACGCCGGGCATGTCGTCGATCAGGGTCTCGATTTCCTTGGGGTAGACGTTGTAGCCCCCCGAGATGATCAGGTCCTTGCTGCGGCCCACGATGGACAGGTAATCGGCGGGCACGTCGCGGCCGGCGGATTCGCCGCCCCAGCGGCCCACGTCGCCCGTCTTGAACCAGCCGTCCTCGGTGAATTCCTCGCGGGTCTTTTCCGGCATGCGCCAGTAGCCCGAGAACACGTTGGGGCCGCGCACCTGCACGTTGCCGATCTCGCCCGGCGCCAGCGCGACGCCCGCGTCGTCCACCACCCGGACCTGCACGCCCGGCAGCGCGCGGCCGACGGTGCCGGCCAGGCGCTCGCCCAGCGCGGGATCGTAGGGGTTGGAGGTCAGCATGACGGTTTCGCTCATGCCGTAGCGCTCCAGGATGGCGTGGCCGCTGCGTTTCTGGAACTCCGAGAAAGTCTCGGCCAGTAGCGGCGCCGAGCCCGAGATGAACAAGCGCATGCGCGCGCAGACCTTGCGGTCGAAGCGCGGGTCGGCCAGCAGCCGCACATAGTAGGTGGGCACGCCCATCATTACCGTGCTCTGCGGCAGGTAGCGCAGCGCCTGGTCGGCGTCCAGCTTGGGCAGCCAGATCATCTTCGCGCCGGCCAGCAGCGCGCCGTGCGAGGCGACGAACAGGCCGTGCACGTGGAAGATGGGCAGCATGTGCAGCAGCACGTCGTCGCTACGCCAGCCCCAGTAGTCGTGCAGCACGCGGGCGTTGGCGGCCAGGTTGCCGTGCGACAGCATCGCGCCCTTGCTGCGCCCGGTGGTGCCGGACGTGTACAGGATGGCGGCCAGGTCGCCGGGCTCGCGCGCCACGGTCTCGAAGCGCTGCGACAGGCCGCCCGCGGCCTCCAGCAAGGTGCCGGTGCGGTCCTCGTCCAGCGTGTAGACGTGCGCGCAGCCGGCCTTGTCGGCGGCGCGGCGCACCCATTCCAGGTTCTTGCTGGCGCAGACCACCACGGCCGGCTCGGCGTTGCCCAGGAAGTATTCGATTTCCGATTCGCGGTAGGCGGTATTCAGCGGCAGGTACACCAGGCCGGCGCGCAGCGTGGCGAGGTACAGCAGCAAGGCTTCCGGCGACTTCTCCACCTGCACCGCCACGCGCGATCCGTCGGGCAGGTCCAGCGAGGCCAGCAGATTGGCCAGGCACGCGGTGGCGCGGTCGATGTCGTCCCAGGTGTATTTCAGCTCGGGGGTTTCCAGCGCGACTTTGCTGCGGTCCGCGGGAAAGCCGCCTTCCAGCACGGCATATAGATTAGCGTTGCTCACCTTGTCTAGTCTCCGGAGAAGTTGGGATCTGTGCCGGCCAGGAACGCGCGCACGCCTTCTTTGTGGTCGCGGCTGTCGGCGTAGGAAAAGTAATCCTGGTATTCGTCCTCGCTGAGCGCGCCGCCGGCGGCGAGCCTGCGAGACAGGCGTTTGTTGATGCGGGCGGCCAGGGGCGCGCCGCGGGCGATGCGCTCGGCGCTCTGGCGGGCGGCGTCGGCCACCTCGGAATCGGCCACGATGCGGGTCAGCAGGCCCAGCTCGCGCGCTTCTTCGGCGCCGAATACACGGCCCTCCAGCAGGATGGCCAGGGTCGCGGCCCGCCCGGCCAGCGCCAGCAGGCCGCTCATTTCGTCGGGCGCCATGGGAAAGCCCAGCCGGTTGATCGGCACGCCCAGGCGCGCCGAACTGCCGGCGATGCGCAGGTCGCACTGGCTGGCGATTTCCAGGCCGCCGCCCACGCACACGCCCTCGATCTGCGCCACCACCGGCTGCGGGCACAGCGCCACCGCGCGCAGCGCCGGCGCCAGCAGTTCGCGGTGGTAGCGCTGCACCGCGGCCATGTCGCCGCGCTGCTGCGGGAATTCGCGTATGTCGGCGCCGGCGGCGAAATTGCCGCCGGCGCCGCGCACGATCACGCAGCGCACGCCGTCGTCGGCCGCGATGTCTTCGAAGACCTCGCGCAGTTCCTGCCACATGCCCACCGTGATGGCGTTCAGGCGCCCCGGGTGCGACAGCGTGACCCAGGCCAGATGGCCCTCGCACGCCAGCAGCACGCGGCCAGCCGCGTTTTCCGTCATGTCCCCTCCTCTATGGTCCCGCGGCTGCCGCGGGACCGGATCAATCTTGTAGTTTCGCCACGCGCCCCACGCCCCGGCTGACCTGGGGCTTGCCCTCGCCCAGGCGGGCCAGGTTGTCGTCCAGTTCGTCCAGGTCGTACAGGTAGTTGACCATCATGGCGCAGGACTGCTTGAGCCCCTTGGGCGAGGTGTCCGCCGCCCAGTTCAGCCTTTCGATGCGCGCGCCGTTGCCCAGGTGGAAACGCGCCACCGGGTCCAGCGGCTGGCCGTTCTTCATGGATTGCAGATAGCTGGCCGCCAGCCGCAGTCCGGCCCGCTTGACCACGTCCGGCGCCTTGCCCTGGGCGGCCCGCGCCAGGCGCGCGACCCAGCGCTGTCCGTCGGGCGCGGCCTCGCGCTTGCGGGCTTGCGCGCGCGCCTTGTCCTCGCGCACGATGGCCTCGACCGCATCGGCCTCCAGCTTGCCCAGCCAGTCCGCGAAGCCCGGAATGGGCGACAGCGTGGCGAAGGACTTGAGCTTGGGCAGTTCGTCCAGCAATTGCTCCACCACGCGCTTGAGCAGGAAGTTGCCGAAGCTGATGCCCTTCAGGCCGGGCTGCGTATTCGAGATGGAATAGAAGATGGCCCAGCGCGCCTTGTCCAGGTCCTGCGGCGGCAGCGTGCTGTCGAGCAGCACCTGCACGTCGTCGGCCATGTGGCTGGCGAAGGCCACTTCCACGAAGATGAGCGGCACGTCCGGCATCTGCGGATGGAAATAGGCGTAGCAGCGGCGGTCCGGCGACACGCGGCGGCGCAGGTCGTCCCAGGACGTGATCTCGTGCACGGCCTCGTAGAGGATCAGCTTTTCCAGCAGCGAGGCCGGCGAATCCCAGGTCAGCGGACGCAGTTCCAGCAGGCCCACGTCGAACCAGGCGGACAGCAGCCCTTCCAGGTCCTTGTCCAGCGCCTGCAGGCCGGCGACCTGCTTGCGCCAGCGCAGCATGTCGGCGCGCAATTCCACCAGGAACCGCAGCCCCTGCGGCTGGGCGTTGAAGCGCTTGAACAGGCGCGCGCCCTCGCCGGCGGATTCCGCGAAACTGCCGCGGACCTGGGCCAGCGCGGCCAGCATCAGCCGCCGGTCCTTGGACTGGGCCGCGGCGTACTGCTCACACCAGCGGCGCGCCAGCTTGTTGGCGGCCACGTCGGTCAGGCGCGCCTCGAACAGGCGGCGGACTTCGGATTCGCTGGGCAGGCGGCCGCGCTCCCAGAGCCGGCCGAGCCGGGTGATCAGGCCCGCGGCTTCCTCGGCGCCGTCGGTCTCGGGCTCAGGCGTGCGCGCGCCGCGCGCGGGTGCGAGATTGGCGGGTGCGGACATGGGCGGGCTCCTCGATGACGATGGGTTCCGGCGGCGCCGGCTCGCCGGCCTCCGCAAGGCTCAATGCGCGCAGCGCTTCCAGCTGCCGCATCAGGTGGGTATGCGCGAGCGCCTGCGCGGCCTCGCCGTCGCGCGCCTTGAGCGCTTCGAAAATGGCCAGGTGCTCGGCGCAGGACTGCTCGATCCGGCCCGGCTGCGACAGGCTGCGGTGGCGCGACAGGCTCAGCACCTTGCGCAGGTTGCCGACCATGTCCGACAGCCACTGGTTGCCGGCCAGCGCCTGCACCGCCTCGTGGATCAGATAGTTGGTCTTGTAGTAGGCGTCGATGCGCCCGGCCCGCGCATGGCCGGCCAGCGCCGCGTGCAGCGGCTCCAGCGCCGCCAGCTGTTCGTCGCTGGCCTTGCGCGCGGCCTCGAACGCGCAACGCCCTTCCAGCATGGCCATCAGCGGGAAAATGTCTTCCAGGTCCTGCGCCGACAGCTCGTTGACGAAGCAGCCGCGGCGCGGCTCCAGCCGCACCAGGCCTTCGGTGGCCAGCACCTTGAGGGCTTCGCGCAAGGGCGTGCGCGAGATGCCCAGCTCGCCCGCCAGACGCAGCTCGTCTATCCATTCGCCGTTGCGCAGCGAGCGCGCATGGATCATGCCGCGCAGCCGGTCGGCGACTTCCAGGTACAGCGCTTGGCGGACAATGGGCTGGGTCATGGGCGCGGCTTGCCTGTAATTCATAATTATGAATAAGCCCATGATAGGCCCCGTTCGCGCAGGCCGTAAAGCCCCCGCCGCCCTGGGACCTACCCTAGCTTGCCGTCCGGCCGCGGCTCAGACGGCGATGACGATTTTCCCGAAGTGCCCGCCGGACGCTTCGTGCCTGAAGGCGGCGGCCAGCTCGGCCAGCTCGAACGTGCTGTCGATCTGCGGCTTCAGGCCGGTGCTTTCGAGGGCGCGGACCATGTCTTTCTGATCCTGCCGGCTGCCGACGATCAAGCCCTGCAGCCGCAATTGCCTGGCCATTATCAGCGCCGTGGGAATCGGCCCGGCCATGCCGGTCAGCACGCCGATCAAGGCGATGTGCCCGCCTATGCGGCACGCGGCGATCGACTGCGGCAAGGTGCCCGGGCCGCCGACCTCGACGACGTGGTCCACGCCCCTGCCGCCGGTAAGGTCGAGCACCGCCTGTCCCCACTCGGGGACTTCCTTGTAGTTGAGGACATGATCGGCGCCCAGCGCGCGCAGGCGCTCAAGCTTGGCGGCCGAGGACGAGGTGGCGATGACGCTGGCCCCCATTGCCTTGGCCATCTGCAAGGCGAATATCGACACGCCGCCCGTGCCCATGACCAGGACGCTGTCGCCGGCCTTCAAGCCGCCGTCGACCACCAGGGCGCGCCAGGCGGTCAGCCCCGCGGTGGTCAGGGTGGCCGCCTGCGCATGGCTGTATCCCTTGGGCGCCCGCGTGAACCAGGTGGCGGGAAGCGTGACCTTTTCACGCGCATAGCCGTCCACGCCGTCGCCCGGCGTGGTGGAGAAATCCGCGATGGCGGGCGCGCCGCTTTCCCATAGCGGAAAGAAGCAGGACACCACGTGATCGCCGACCGCGAATTCCGTGACGCCCTTGCCAACCGCCTCGACGACGCCGGCGCCGTCCGACAGCGGAATGCGTCCGTCCTCGGTGGGCATCAATCCGGTCGCCACCGCGTAGTCGTGGAAATTCAGCGAACTGGCACGGATCCGCACCAGGATCTCGCCGGCGGCCGGCGCGCGCGGCGCGTCGAGCCGGACCTGCGTCAGATTGTCCAGGCCGGCCGGCAGCTTCAGTTGAATGGCGTTCATGGGTAACCCCCTGGTGGCGATCGTCGATGGAAAATTCTAGTCCTCGGACGAAGCCCGGCCAATCAGCGGCACGGCCTAGAAGTGCAGCACGCCGTCCACCGCGTGGCGGGTCAGCGAGCGCGCCCAGCGCCGCGCCGGCAGGCCGTAGCGCGCCTCCACCGCTTCGGCGCGGGCCAGCAGCTGCGCCGGCGTGATGGCCAGGGCCGGGCCGGAGAAGGCCAGCACGATCTGGTTGCCCGCGTCGATTTCGGGCAGCAGCAGCACGCGGTCGTCGAAGGCCTTGGACAGGTTGTCGATGTTGCGCCCGAAGCTCTCGTGGCGCCCGAACAGGTTCACCGCCAGCACCCCGACCTCGCCCAGCACGCGGCGGCAGTCGCGGTAGAACTTCACGCTGTCGCGCACCGGGCCCTCGGCCGCGGCGTCGTAGAGGTCCACCATCAGCACCGGACAGCGCCCGGCGTTGAGCGGGTCGGCCACCCAGACGCCGGCGTCGGCGTGCTCGACCTCGAGCCGGTTGGCGCCGGGCAGGCGGAAGAACATGTGACAGGCGGCGGTCACGCGCGGATTCCATTCCACCGCCAGCAGCGGGCTGCGGGTGTGCTTGACGCAGAACCGCGCCAGCGATCCGGCGCCCAGGCCCAGCATGCCGATGGGCTCGTCCTTGGGCGGCTCCAGGAACAGCAGCCAGGCCATCATCTGGGCGGTGTACTCCAGCACCAGCTCGGCGGGGCTCTTGATGCGCATGGCGCCCTGCACCCATTCGGTGTTGAAGTGGAGGTAGCGGATGCCGTCCACTTCGGAAAGGGTCGGCTGGTCGAGTTCGGACGGGAAGGCGGATTTTTTCATGGCGCGATTGTAGGCGGATGCCGGCGTTTGTCTCTTGCCACGAAAGGCGGCGGCTGGCGTCGCCTGATGGGTTTCGCGCGCTCGATATCTGAGTTTTTTTGCAAGGAATCTCGCGCTGCACCCATCCTACGCATCAGGGCCCGAACATAGGATGGGTGCAGCGCGAGAGAACGCAACTGCCGAGCGCGCGAAACCCATCAGGCGGCCTCCCAGATCCGCTCCAACAGATCCGCGCAAGACACCTCTGCCTCCAGGCTGGCCGCCAGCCGCAGCACGCGCTTCAGATACAGATGCGCGTCGCATTCCCAGGTCACGCCCATCGCGCCGTGGGTCTGGATCGCGTTCTGCACGGCCCGCCTGCCGGCCTCGACCGCCAGCAGCGGCACGAACAGGGCGTCGCGCGGCGCCGAAGCCGCGGCCTCGTCCAGCGCGGCCGCGGCCGCCCAGCCGGCCAACCTGGCGTCGTCCAGGGCCATCCAGTCTTCGGCCAGCCGATGCTTGATGGCCTGGTTGGCGCCGATGGCGCGGTCGAACTGGCGGCGTTCGCGCGCGTAAGCCGCCGCCATGTCGAGCGCGGCCGAGGCCGCGCCCAGCAGTTCGGCCGAGCGCAAGAGCCGCAGGCGCGTGCGCAGGCGTTCCCAGACGCCGGGGGCCGATTCGAGTTCGACGCTCTCCAGCACTTGCACGCGCGCGGCCTGCGCCACCGGCATGGTCGGGTCCAGCCCGGCCTCGCCCGCCAGCGGCGCCAGCAGTTCGGCGCGCAGCGAGGCCTCGCCGGTGCGGCGCAGGGCCAGCGCGCGCACGCCCTCGCCCGCGCCTTCGACATAGGCCGAGCCGTCGGGACGCAGCGCGGCGTCGGCGTAATAGGTTTCGCCCGCCATCATGGCGGCGGCCCATTGCGGCGCCGGGCCGCCCGCGCCGGCCTCGCACAGCGTGGGCAGCAGCGTCATGTTGGCCGCCAGCGGCAGGCCCAGCAGATGGCGGCCGGCGGCTTCGGCCACGATCCAGGCTTCGCGCATGCCCAGGCCCAGCCCCTCGTGCGCGGCGGGCGCCAGCAGCGCCGGCCAGCCCTGTTCGGCGATGCCGCGCCATTGTTCCAGGCGCGTGCGCGCGGGCTGCTCGCAGGCGGCCCGGGCCGTGGACAGGGGATGGCGTTCGGCCAGGTAGCGCCGGGCCGCGTCTTGCAGCATGCGCTGGTCTTCGGTCGGATGCAGGTCCATGGAATTCAAGCCTTGGGCAGGCCGAGCATCTGCTCGGCGATGATGTTGCGCTGGATCTCCGAAGTGCCAGCCAAAATGGTTTCGGCGCGCGACCACAGGTAGGCGTGCACCAGCCCCGCCGCGCGCGGATCGGCCGGGCCTGCCGCCACGCAGGCCGCTTCGCCCAGCAGTTGCAGCGACAGTTCGAGCAGGCGCTGGTGCGCCTCGCTCCAGTGGATCTTGGTGGACGAGCCTTCCGGTCCCGGCGGATCGCCGCGCATGGCGCCGGCCAGCGCGCGCTGCGACTTCAGCGCCAGCACGTGGCTGTCGGCGGCCAGCCGCGCCCAGCGCTGGCGCACGGCGGCCGAGGCCGCCGGCACCCGGCCGTAGGCGTCGGCGCGCTGCGCCAGTTCGCGTATCTGCTGCAGCTCCTGCGCGAAGCGCACCAGGCGCGGGATGAAGTAGGTGCCGCGCTCGAAGCTGGCCGCGGCCATGGCGATCTTCCAGCCCTGGTTTTCCTCGCCCAGCAGGTCTTCGCGCGGCACGTGGACGTTCTCGAAGAAGACTTCGCAGAACTCGGCCTCGCCGGTGAGCTGGCGGATGGGCTCGACGCGCACGCCCGGGCTGCGCATATCCACCAGCAGAAAGCTCAGGCCCTTGTGGCGCGCCGACTGCGGATCGGTGCGCGCCAGCACGAAGCAGCGCTGCGCGCGATCCGCGAACGAAGTCCAGATCTTGTGGCCGTTGAGCACGTAGCCGCCCGGCGCCGGCTCGGCGCGGGTGCGCACCGAGGCCAGGTCGGAGCCGGCGCCCGGCTCCGAATAGCCCTGGCACCACACTTCGCGGTTGGACAGGATGCCGGGCAGGAAGCGGCGCTTCTGCTCCTCGCTGCCGAAATGCAGCAGCGTGGGCGCGAGTATGCCGTGGCCGATCAGGTTCACGCCCAGCGGCGCGCCGCAGCGCGCATGCTCTTCGTGAAAGACCGCCTGGCGCGACAGCGGCAGCGCCTGCCCGCCGTACTCTCTGGGCCAGCCCAGCCCGGACCAGCCGTGCGCGCACAGCGTGTCCTCCCAGGCGCGCCGGAAGTCCAGATCGCGCGGATCGGCCGCGCCCGGCCAGCCGCGGACGAAGTCCGCATAGGCCGATTGCAGCCACGCGCGCAGCTCGCGGCGGAAAGTCTCGTCGTCCGCCGCGGCGGTTTCCAACTGGGTCATGCCTTTACTCCAGGCGGATGTTCGAATCGCGCGCGACCTTGGCCCAGGTCGTCACGTCCTGGCGGATGAAGGCGGCGAAGGTCTTGGGATCGCTGCCGATGATGTCCAGCCCCAGCCCCACGAACTGCGTCTTGACCTCGGGCTGCTGCAGGATCTGGGCCAGGTTCTGGTAGAGCTTGTCGACCACCGGCTGCGGCGTGCCGGCCGGCGCCACCAGGCCCAGCCACGGCATGGCGGAGTAGCCGGGCAGGCCCGAGGCCGCCACGGTCGGCAGGTCCGGCACCGAAGCCGAGGGCTTGGCGGTGGTCACCGCCAGCGCGCGCAGCTTGCCGTCCTTGACGAAAGGACCGGACGAGGCCCAGGCATCGAACATGACCTGCAGGCGGCCGGCCACCAGGTCGTTCAGGGCCGGCGAGCTACCCTTGTACGGGATGTGCGTCATCTGCACGCCGGCCATGCTGTTGAACAGTTCGGCCTCCAGGTGGGTGGAGCTGCCAGTTCCCACCGAGCCGTAGCTCACCTTGCCCGGGTTGGCCTTCAGGTAGGCGATGAGCTCGCCCACGTTCTTGGCCGGCACGGAGGGATGCACTTCCAGCACGTGCACCACCGAGGCCACCTGGGTGACGGGAGTGAAGTCCTTGATGGGATCGTAGTTGACCTTGGCGTAGATGCTGGGCGCGATGCCCAGCGAGGACGCCGCCATCAGCAGGGTGTAGCCGTCGGGCGCGGCGCGCGCCACGTAGTCGGACGCGATCATGGTGCCGCCGCCGGGCTTGTTCTCGACGATGACCGGCTGGCCCAGCCTGGCGCCGAGCTTCTCGGCCAGCACGCGGCTCATGATGTCGGCCGCGCCGCCCGGTGAGAACGGCACCACGATGCGCACGGGGCGATTGGGATAGTCGTCCTGGGCCAACGCCGGACCGGCGGCGCCCAGGCAGGCCAGCGCCACGCCGGCCAGCAGTTTCTTCATCATGCTTTGCTTCATCATGTCTCCTCCTGGGATTACGGTGAGCGCCTGCGCGCTACGGGGTTACGGGCAGAATCAGGGCGTCCAGCACCGCGACGCCTTGTTCCGCCTCTTTGATCAGCAAGGGATTGACTTCGATTTCCGACACGGCCGCCGGCGCGGCCAGCAGGGCGTTGCCCACGGCCACGATGCTGCGGCAGGCGGCCGCCAGGTCGGCGCGCGGCTTGCCGCGGTAGCCGTCCAGCAGCGCGAACGCCTTCAGTTCGCGCAGCATCTGCAGGGCGATGTCCTCGTCCACCGGCAGCAGGCGATGGCTGGTGTCCTGGTACAGCTCGGTCAGCACGCCGCCCAGGCCCACCGTCAGCACCGGGCCGAACACCGGATCGCGGGTCGCGCCCACGATGATCTCGGCGACGCCGCGTTCCATCTTCTGCACCAGCACGCCGTCGATGCGCGCATCGGGCTGGGCCCGCGCCGCGGCCTGCGTGACCGCGTCGTAGGCGGCGCGCACGGCTGCGTCGTCGGCCAGGTTCAGGGCCACGCCGCCGACCTCGGTCTTGTGCGCGATGTCGGCGCTGAGGATCTTCAAGGCCACCGGATAACCGGCAGCGCGCGCGTCCGCCACGGCCTCGTCGGCGCTGCGCGCGGCGCCCGCCCGGGCCTGCGGCAGGCCGAAGGCGGCCACGTAGGCGCGGGCGTCGGCCTCGTTGCACGGCAGGGCCGGCACCGCGGCGGGCACGGCCGCCGGCGCGGCGGCGATGCGGCGGGCGCCGCGCGCCTCGCACCACAGCAGGTAGGGCGCCAGCGCCGAGACCGCCAGGCCCAGGTCTTCGAACACCGCCACCCCGGCCTCGCGCAGCGCGGCGCGGTTCTGGGCCAGGCCGGTGTCGATGGCCACGAACAGCCGCGGATGCTGGCGCGACACCTCGGCCAGGGCGTCGGCCATGCGGTCCAGCATGTAGCCGGGCGCATACACCACCACGGCGTCGATCGCGTCGCTGGTGGCCAGCGCCTGCAGCGCGGTGCGCACGAATTCGGGATCGTTGACCACGTTGCCGGTCACGTCCACCGGGTTGCCCACCATGCCGTAGTCCGGGATGCCGCCGCGCAGCACCGCCTGCAGATCGGCCGGCAGGTCGGGCAGTTCCAGCCCGGCGCCGATGAACTTGTCGGCCAGGATGGCGCCCAGCGCGCCCGACATGGTCAGCACCGCGACGCGCTTGCCCGCGCTGCGGTGGCGCAGCGTGGCCAGGCTGGCCAGGTGCGCCATCTGCGCGAAGTCGGTGGCCTCGATCACGTTGAGCTGGCGGAAGGCCGCGCCGTACACGCGCCGGTCGCCGGCCAGCGCCGAGGTGTGCGACTGCACCGCCTGCGCGCCCTTGTCCGTGGTGCCGGCCTTGAGCGCGATCAGCAGCTTGCCCTGGCGCTCCAGCTCGCGGCAGGCGCGGACGAAGCGTTCGCCGTCGCGCAGCTGTTCGATATAGCCCAGCACGATTTCGGTCTGCGGATCGGCGGCCAGGTATTCGAGGTACTGCGAGAAATCCAGGCAGGCCTCGTTGCCGGTGTTGATGAAATGCGAGAACGGCAGGTCCAGCCTGCGTGCGATGGCGTAGACCGCGGCGCACACGTTGCCGCTTTGCGTCAGCAGGCTGACGTTGCCCGGCCCGCTTTGCCGGGGCGACGTCTTGAAGACCGAAGCGAACGCGGTATAGGCCTGGGTGTTGAGATTGGCGAAGCCCATGCAGTTCGGCCCGGCCACGGCCATGCCGCTCTCGGCCACGAAGGCTTCCAGCTCCTGCTGCAGGCGCGCGCCCTCCCCGCCAGCCTCGGCGAAGCCCGCGGCGTAGACGATGGCGGCCCGCACGCCCTTGGCATGGCAGCGGCGCAGCATGGGCGTCACGTCAGCGGCCGCGATCGCCAGCACCGCCAGGTCCACGGCCTCGGGCACGGATTCGATATCGGGCCAGCAGCGCCGGCCGAACACTTCCTGGTACTTCGGGTTCACCGGATAGATGCCGCCCTCGTAGCCGAAGCGGGTCAGCAGGTCCAGCGGCATGCCGCCAATGCGCCCGGGATCGGCGCTGGCGCCGATCATCGCGATGGAGCGCGGATTGAGCAAGGGGTCCAGGCTGAGGGTCATGCCGTCTTGCCCTCCTTGTTGCGCTGGATGGCCTGGGCCAGTCCACGGTCGCGCACGGCGCGGAATTCTTCGCTCATGTGCGACAGCTGGTGCGTATCGAAGTGCGCCGACAGCGCCGTGCGCAAACCCTGGGCGTCGGCGGTGCGGTTGAGCGAACGCTTGATCAGGCGCAGGCCGAAAGGCGGCGCCTGGGCGATGCGCTGCGCCAGCGCCAGCGTCGCGGCCTCCAGCTCGGCCTCGGGCACCACGCGGTTGACCATGCCGATCCGCAGCGCTTCCTGGGCGTCGACCTTCTCGCCCGTGTAGAGCATTTCCTTGGCCTTGCGCAGCCCCATCACCCAGGGATGGATCAGCACCTCGGTGGCCGCGGCCGCCAGCGTGTGGCCGACGGGGTCGGAAAAATAGGCGTTGTCGGCGCAGACCACCAGGTCGCACATATTGGCGATCATGAATCCGCCGGCCACGCAGGCGCCCTGCACCTGCGCCACGGTGGGCTTGGGAAAGTCCCAGATGCGCATGCAATAGCCGTAGTAGCGGCGCGATTCATATTCCCAGCGCTCTTCCACCGTGAAGTCGGCGCGCTTGGCCTGGGCTTCCTTGAGGTCGTGCCCGGCCGAGAAATGCGCGCCGCGGCCCGCCAGGACCACGACCCGCACCGAGTCGTCCTGCTCGGCCCGGGTCAGGGCGTCGTCGAGTTCGTCCAGCATCTGCTGGCTCTGGGCATTGCGCGCGGACTCGCGCGCCAGGCTGATGCGGCATACGGCGTCGTACCGATCGACGGCCAGGGTGGCGTATTCCATGGTCTCCTCGTCCTTGTCTTGCCGCGCCATCGAGGGCGGCGCGGTCCGTTGGATTGAATTAACGCACCCGGAATCCTAAAATACAAAATATTCATCAATTTTTTCCCACATTATGAACAAACAGGCGTCAACCGGCGGGACCCAAAGCATGCGGCGGGCGCTGGCCCTGCTGCGCGTGCTGGCCCAGCACCAGGAAGAAGGCATCGATCTGCAAGGCGTGATGGCCGCCACCGGGCTGGAGCGCTCGACCGCGCACCGCCTGCTGAGCAGCCTGCTTGAGGAACAGTTCGCCGAGCGCGATCCCGGCACCCGGCGCTACCGCCTGGGCGTGGATTCCATGCAGCTCGGCTTCGCGGCGCTGCGGCGCGCGCCGCTGCTGGACGCGCTGCGGCCGTTCGCGCAAAGGCTGGCGCGGCTATCGGGCGATACGGTGTTCCTGGTGATACGCCAGGGCGATTACGCGCTGTGCCTGCTGCGCGAGGCCGGCTCGTTTCCGGTGAAGGTGTTCACCACCGACCAGGGGGAGCGGCGCCTGCTGGGCGTGGGCGCCGGCGGGCTGGCGCTGATGGCCGCCCTGCCGGACGAGGAAATCGCCGCGCTGTACGCGCGCCATGCCGCCGGCTACGCGCAAAGCGGCGTCACCGGCGCGGCGCTGATGCAGGCGGTCAGGCAGACCCGCAAGGCGGGCCATTCGGAGATCGTGGACACCATCACGCCGGGCGTCTCCGGCGTGGGCGTGGCGTTCCAGGTGTCGGAACTGACGTGGGTGGCTTTCAGCTTCGGCGCGATCAGCAGCCGGCTGGACGCGCCCCGGCGGGCGCAGATGGGCGCGCTGCTGCAGGCGGAATGCCAGGCGTGGGCGCGCGACTACGCGTCCCCCGCCTGAGACCTGGCTGCGGTCAGATGCGCTCGAAGATCGCGGCGATGCCCTGCCCGCCGCCGATGCACATCGTCACCAGCGCATAACGGCCGCCCACGCGCTGCAGTTCGTGCAGCGCCTTGACGGTGATGATGGCGCCGGTCGCGCCGATGGGGTGGCCCAGGCCGATGCCGCTGCCGTTGGGGTTGACCTTGGCCGGGTCCAGCTTCAGCTCGCGCGTCACCGCGCAGGCCTGGGCCGCGAAGGCTTCGTTGGCTTCGATCACGTCGAGCTGGTCCACGGTCAGGCCGGCGCGCTTGAGCGCGGCCTGGGTGGCCGGCACCGGGCCGATGCCCATGATTTCCGGGTCCACGCCGGCGTGGGCGTAGGCCACCAGGCGGGCCAGCGGCTTGATGCCACGCTTGGCCGCGACCGAGGCGTTCATCAGCACCACGGCGCCCGCGCCGTCGTTCAGGCCCGAGGCGTTGCCCGCCGTGACGGTGCCGTTTTCTTTCTTGAACACCGGCTTGAGCGTGGCCAGGCTGTCGGCGGAGACGTCGCGGCGCACGTGCTCGTCGGTGTCGAACACGACTTCGCCCTTGCGCGACTTCAGCACCACCGGCACGATCTGGTCGCGGAAATAGCCGGCGTCGATCGCGGCCGCGGCGCGGCGGTGCGATTCGGCGGCCACCGCGTCCTGGTCCTGGCGGCTGATGTCGAAGCGCGCCGCCACGTTCTCGGCGGTCACGCCCATGTGCATGCGGCCGAAGGGATCGGACAGCGCGCCGGTCATCATGTCCAGCATGACGCTGTCGCCCATGCGCGCGCCCCAGCGCTGGGCCGGGGCGATGTAGGGCGCGCGGCTCATGCTTTCGGCGCCGGCGCCGATGGCGATGTCGGCGTCGCCCAGCATGATGGTCTGGGCCGCCGACACGATGGCCTGCAGGCCCGAACCGCACAGGCGGTTGACGTTGAAGGCCGGGGTTTCCTTGGAGATGCCGGCGTTCATGGCGGCCACGCGCGACAGGTACATGTCGCGCGGCTCGGTGTTGATGACATGGCCGACCGCGACGTGGCCGACCTCGTCGCCCTTGACGCCGGCGCGTTCGAGCGCGGCCTTGATGACGGTGGCGCCCAGGTCGCACGGCGGCACGTCTTTCAGCGCGCCTCCGAAATCGCCGATGGCGGTGCGCATGGCGGACGCGACGATGACTTCATTCATGGTGTTTCCTCCTTGTGATGCTTCCCATCATACTGCCGCGCCCGGCCCCGCGTCTGCCGTTCAGGCCTTGCGCGCGGCGCGGCGCGCGACGAATTCCTGCACCGCCTGCGCGTGCGCCGGCGTCTTGTGGGCGAGCGCCTGATAGGCCGCCGACAGCTCCAGCAGCGTGTCCAGGCGCGCGTGCTGGCTTTCGCGCAGCAGGCGCTTGGTCAGGCGCACCGCGTCGGGCGAATTGGCCGCCATGCGCGCGGCCAGCGCATGCGCCGCGGGCAGCAGTTCGGCCGCCGGCACCACGCGCGAGACCAGGCCCCATTCGGCCGCGGTGCGCGCGTCGATGGCGTCGCCGGTGAAGGACATCTCGGCCGCGCGCGCCATGCCGATCAGGCGCGGCAGGAACCAGGCGCCGCCGTCTCCGGGCACGATGCCCAGCTTCACGAAGCTCTCGGCGAAGGCGGCTTCCTCGGCCGCGATGCGCACGTCGCACATGCAGGCCAGGTCGCAGCCCGCGCCGATGGCCGGGCCGTTGACCGCGGCGATGGTCGGGACTTCCAGCGCATGCAGCGCCAGCGGCAGGCGCTGGATGCCGTGGCGGTATTCCTGGCGCAGCGCCGCGCTGCCGACTTCCGGGCCGATCTGGCGCTGCATGTCATTGACGTTGCCGCCCGACGAAAACACGCTGCCGGCCGCGGTGATCACCAGCACCCGGACTTCGGGGTCGCGTTCGATCCGCGCGAACGCCGCCAGCAGTTCGTCCACCATCGTGCTGCCGGTCAGGGCGTTGCGGGTCTTGGGATCGTTCAAGGTCAAGGTGACCACGCCGTCGGCGCGCTGCTCGTACTGCACCAGATCCGTCATGGATCTCCTCCTGTTCGATGAAAAAAGCCAGCCGGGCGACGCGACGCGCGCGCCCCCTCCATCAGCGTAGGGATGCGGGAGGTTGCCGTCCAATATTAAATTTTTCCATCCCGATACGGGATCGGTATCGGCCATCCTTGCTCATTCGATTCGAAACCGATATCGGAAATCAAAAAAATAATATTGGACAGCTTTCACCACGCTCATCGATAGTGAAGCCCGGCGCCATGCTGCGGCGCCTGGCCTGCATCGGAGCGCCCCATGATAGATACGCTGGAACTTACCGCCATCCCGCCCGAAGACGAAGCCTTGCGCGCCGAGGTCCGGGACTTCCTGGCGCAGACGCTGGACGGACTCGAACCCGACGCGCGCGCCCGCTCGTGGATGGGCTACGACGCCGAATTCAGCCGGCGCCTGGCCGAACGCGGCTGGCTGGGGCTGACGCTGCCGCGCGAGCATGGCGGATCGGCGCGCGGCCATTTCGCGCGCTTCGTCCTGTCCGAAGAGCTGCTGGCCGCCGGCGCCCCGGTCTCGGCGCACTGGATCGCCGACCGCCAGAGCGCGCCCCTGATCCTCAAGTACGGCACGCCCGCGCAGCAGGCGTTCTACCTGCCCCGCATCTGCCGCGCCGAAGCGTTCTTCTGCATCGGCATGAGCGAGCCGGGATCGGGCTCGGACCTGGCCAGCATCCGCACGCGCGCCGAACCGGCCGCCGGCGGCTGGCGCCTGAACGGCAGCAAGATCTGGACCACCAACGCGCACCGCTCGCACTATATGATCGCGCTGGTGCGCACGTCCGGCACCGCCGAGGACCGCCACCAGGGGCTGTCGCAATTCATCGTGGACCTGTCGCTGCCCGGCGTCTCGGTGCGCCCCATCGAAGACCTGGCCGGCGATGCGCATTTCTCGGAAGTGTTTTTCGACAACGTGGCGCTGCCCGCCGACGCCCTGATCGGCGCGGAGGGCGCGGGCTGGGCCCAGGTGAACGCCGAACTGGGGTTCGAGCGCAGCGGACCCGAACGCCTGTATTCCAGCATCGCGCTGCTGCAGTGCTGGCTGACGCATTGCCGCGGCCAGGACCCGGACGCCGGCGACCGTGCGCTGCTGGGCGGCATCCTGTCGCAGATGGCGGTGCTGCGCGCCATGTCGCTGGCCATCGCCGGCAAGCTGGCGGCCGGGCTCAGCCCCGCCACCGAGGCCGCGCTGGTCAAGGACCTGGGCACCGAACTGGAACAGGCCATCCCGCGGCTGATCGGCGACGCGCTGGCGCGCCGGCCGGACCAGCCGCCTCCCCCGCCGCTGCTGCGCACGCTGGCGTACCTGGAACAGGTGGCGCCCACGTTCTCGCTGCGCGGCGGCACCCGCGAAATCCTGCGCGGCATCATCGCCCGCGGCCTTGGCCTTCGATAAGGACAGACTCATGGACAATATTTTTGGCGACGCGGCAGAACGCCTGTTCGCGCAGACCTGCACGCCCGACGTCATCCGCCGCGCCGAGCAGGGTCAGCGGCCCGCCGAGGCCTGGCAGGCCTGCGAAGACGCCGGCTTCGGCGACGCGCTGGTGCCCGAGGCGGACGGCGGCGCCGGACTGGAGCTGGCCGAGGCGCTGCCCGTGGTGCTGGCCGCCGGCCGCCACCTGTGCCCCTATCCCATCGCCCACACCGTGCTGGCGCGCCCCTGGCTGTGCCGCGCCGGGCGGCCGCAGCCCACCGGCTCGATCGCGCTGGCCCCGCACGGCGTGACGCTGCGCGACGGACGCCTGCACGGCGCCGGCGTGCCCTGGATGCGCAGCGCGGACTACGTGCTGGCCCAGACAGACGGCCAGGCCTGGCTGCTGCCCGCGCAGGCCGCGCGCATCGAAGCCGGCGGCGTGCACGCCAGCCTGTCGGCGGATGCGTCCTGGGATCTGGCCGACGCCGAGCGCATCGAGGGCGGCGGCGCGCTGGACACGCTGGCCGCCGCCGCCTATGCCGGCCTGATGGCCGGCGCGATGGAACGGGTGCTGGCCATGACGCTGGACTACGCCAACCAGCGCGCGCAGTTCGGCAAGCCCATCGGCCGCTTCCAGGCCATACAGCAGCAGGTCAGCGTGATGGCCGAACAGGTATGGGCCGCGCGCATGGCCGCGCAGCTGGCGTTCCAGGGCGCCGAGGGACGGCCCGCGCCGCTGCTGGCCGCGACCGGCAAGGCGCGCGCCAGCCTGGCCGCGCCGCTGGTGGCCGATATCGCGCACGCCGTGCACGGCGCCATCGGCGTGACCGAGGAATACGACCTGCAGCTCTACACCCGGCGGCTGCGCGAATGGCGGCTGGCCGGCGGCTCGGAAAGCCACTGGCACGAACGCATCGGCGCGCAGGCGCTGGCCGATGGCGGCGATGCGCTGTCGTTCCTGCGCGGCGCGCTGTGCGCCAAGGAGGCCGCATGAGCGACGCGCCGCGCGACGACCTGCCGCTGGCCGGCATCCGCGTGCTCGACCTGAGCCGCGTGCTGGCCGGCCCCTGGTGCACGCAGACCCTGGCCGACCTGGGCGCCGAAGTCTGGAAGATCGAGGCCCCCGGACAGGGCGACGACACCCGCAGCTGGTCGCCCCCCGACGTGGGCGGCGAATCCACCTATTTCCTGTGCGCCAACCGCAGCAAGGAATCGGTGGCCGTCAACCTCAAGCATCCCGAGGGCCAGCGCATCGTGCGCGAGCTGGCGCGGCAGGCCGACGTGCTGGTCGAGAACTACCGGCTGGGCGCGCTCGAGGCTTTCGGGCTGGGCTACGAAGACCTGGCCGCCCTCAATCCCGGCCTGGTCTATTGCTCCATCAGCGGCTACGGCCGCAGCGGGCCGCGCGCGGCCGAGCCGGGCTACGACTTCGTGATCCAGGCCGAAAGCGGGCTGATGTCGATCACCGGCGAACCGGAAGGCGCGCCCATGAAGCTGGGCGTGGCCATCACCGACCTGGTCACCGGCATGAACGGCGTGCAGGCCATCCTGGCCGCGCTGCTGGCGCGCGCGCGCAGCGGCCGCGGCCAGCACATCGACCTGGCGCTGCTGGACGGCGCGGTCAGCGTGTTGGCCAACGTGGGCGCCGGCTACCTGGCGGCCGGCCACAAGCCGGGACGCCTGGGCAACGGCCATCCCACCGTGGTGCCCTACCAGATCTTCGCCACGCGCGACGGCTCTTTCGCCCTGGCTGTCGGCAACGACGGCCAGTTCGCGCGCCTGTGCGCCCTGCTCGGGCATCCGGAATGGAGCGCCGACCCGGACTACGCCACCAACCGCGCGCGCGTGCTCAACCGCGAGCGCCTCATTCCCATGCTGCAGGTCGAGTTCGCCGAGGCCGGCACGGCGCACTGGCTGGAACGGGTGCGCGCCGCCGGCATACCCGCCGGCGCGGTGCGGCGCGTGGACGAGGCCCTGGAGGCGCCCGAGATCGCGGCGCGCGGCATGATCGCCGACACGCCCGACGCCCGCCACGGCACGCTGCGCCTGCTGCGCTCGCCGCTGCACCTGCGCGGCACGCCGCCGCGCGAACCCGCCGCGCCGCCGCGCCTGGGCGAACACACCGACGCCGTGCTGGGCCGCGCGCTGGCCCTGGACGACGCGGCGCTGGCCGCGCTGCGCGCGGCCGGCGCGATCGCCTGATAGCGGCGGGATAGCACCGATGCCGGAAACGATATGCAGCCCGTATCATCTGTGGCACGCCCCAACCGGACCGCCACCATGGATTTCCGTCACCTGCAGCAGTTCCTCGTCCTGGCCGAAACGCTGAACTTCCACCGCGCGGCCGAAAAGCTGCACATGTCGCAGCCGCCGCTGTCGGTGTCCATCCGCAAGCTCGAAGAGACCGTGGGCGTGCCGCTGTTCATCCGCGGACGCCAGGGCGTCAAGCTGACCGAAGCCGGCCTGGCGGCGCTGGACGAGGCGCGACGCGCCCTGTTCCATGCCGAACAGTTCCGCCAGGCCGCGCGCGCCGGCGCGGCCGGCGAAGGCGGCACGGTGCGCATCGGCTTCGTGGGCTCGGCCACCCACGCGGTGCTGCCGCGCATCCTGCCGCCGTTTCGCCAGCGCTATCCGGGCGTCAACGTGGTGCTGCGCGAAGCCACGTCGATACGCATCATGCAGGAGCTGGAAGAAGACACGCTGGAGATCGGCATCGTGCGCGTGCCGGTCGCGATGGGCTCGAACGTGCGGCTCACGCCGCTGACCACCGAGAACTTCGCGCTGGCCGTGCCCAAGACGCATCCGCTGGCGCGGCGCGGCCGCATCCGGCTGGCGGACCTGGCCGACGAAGCCTTCATCATGTATACCGCCGACGAGGCGGCCGGCCTGCGCATGGCCGCCATCAACGCCTGCCAGCTGCGCGGTTTCACGCCGCGCATCACGCAGGAGGCGGTGCAGGTGCAGACCCTGCTCAGCCTGGTCGAAAGCGGCCTGGGCGTGGCCCTGGTGCCGGCCGGCGGCCGCCGCCATCCCGGCACCAACGTGGTCTACAAGACGCTGGCCGATTTTCCCGGCGACGCCACCATCGGCATTTCGCTGGCCTGGAACCCGGCCACCGAACGCAGCGCCGCCCGCAACCTGCGCGCCATGGCCAGCCAGGCCTTCCGTGACAAGGCGATGAAATAGTCAAGCCGAAAAAACCACAGGGAAGCGGGCGGCTTGCGGCAACACGGCCGACCGGCTTAGGATGGAGCATGGTTCGACTTCACCAGCGATTCGGGAGCACATCGTGAAGACAGTTGCTGAGCTTCTCAGGGAAAAGGCCAACCAATCCGTCGTGACGGTCTCGCCGGACGCATCGGTCTACGACGCAATCAAGACCATGGCCGAACGCAGCATAGGCGCCGTGGTGGTAGTCCAGGGCGACGCGGTCCTGGGCATGCTGACCGAGCGCGACTACGCCCGCAAGATCGTTCTGCAGGACCGCTCGTCGCGCACCACCAAGGTCCGCGACATCATGACCGACTCGGTGTATTACGTGGGCCGCGCCGACACCCGCGAACACTGCATGGCGATGATGACCGAAAGGCACTTCCGCCACCTGCCGGTGATCGAGGACGGCAAACTGATCGGGCTGCTGTCCATCGGCGACCTGGTCAAGGATGTGATGAGCGAACAGAAATTCATCATCCACGAACTCGAACGCTACATCACCGGCGAACGCGGCTAGCCCGCCAGCGTCCTGAAGGCCGGCACGATCAGCCCCAGGCCGGCCGCCAGCAGCAGCATGAACACCAGGCGCTTGACGGTCTGCATCGAGCCGGCCGTGGCGTAGCGGCGCGCCACCCAGGTCACGCCGATCACGATCGGCAGCGCCAGCACGCTCAGCCAGAACGAGGACGCCATGAATTCGCCCTGCCCCGTCACCAGGGTCAGGCGCGCCATGGCGTTGACCGAGAACAGGATCAGCAGGCTGTTGCGGATGGCGGCCAGCGGCAGCGGCTGGCGGTACAGGTGATAGACCATGGGCGGCCCGGCGCTGGAGAACAGCCCGCCCAGCACGCCCGACACGGCGCCGAAGAACAGGAACGACCCGCGCGAGGACACCTGCGCCAGCGGCTGTGCGCGCGCCACCAGCAGGACGGCGCAGGCCACGATGGTGCAGCCCAGCAGCAGCTGCAGCAGCACCGCCATGGAACCGCTGATCCACGCCAGCGCGGTCACGCCCACGCCCACGCCGACCAGGCTGCTAAACATGGCAGGCCGGATCAGCGACCAGTTCACCTGCGGCCTGGCCCGCGCCAGCGTGACGGCGGCGTTGACCAGCGACAGCACGCTGACCACGTTGGCCACCTCGGCCACGGAGGCCAGCTGGAACACGCCCGACAGGCCCAGCAGCACCAGGCCGAAGGCGAAGCCCGTCATCGTCTGCGCATAGGTGGCCAGCGCCACGCAAACCAGGAACAGCAAGTGTTGGGAAATACTCATTGCTAGGGGTAGAGCCTGACCTGCCTCGGCTCTGCCCGGCGCCGCGCGGGACGGCGGCATGGGAGCGGATCGACGGGGGGAACGGCGTACTAGGGGATGGGCGATTTTCAGGCGGCGATGATAGCATCGGCCCGCGCACCGTCGCTCATGTTTTGTCACAAATGGATGCGCTCATGCACGCGGCCCCGCCCGCGGTCCGCTATCCTTGCCGCCCTGCCTTCCGCTCGCGCCCCGCTATTCGCGCCCCCTACTCGCGCCCATGACGCCCCGACAGACCACGATCAATACGGTGACCCTGACCTGCTCCACCTGCGGCAGCGCGCAGTTCACCAAGCTGGACACCAACGAATACCGCTGCAGCCACTGCCATGCCGTGACGCTGGTGGAAGACAACGTCGCCCAGCGCCTGGAGAAGATCCTGCGCAACATGCAGCAGCCGGCCGCCAAGCCGCGCTCCGGCAGCGTGGCCGCGGCCGCCGTCGCCGTGGCGCTTGCCGTCGCGATTCCGGTGGCAGCGGTGCTGCTGACCGAAGGCGGCCGCAGCAGCCCCGTGCGCCAGCCGGCGCCTGCGCCCGCGATCGACGCTTCCCTGGTCAAGCTGACCGACGTGCGCGAAGTGCAGACCCGCGGCGCCCGCCTGCTCGTCATGATGGTGCGCAACGAGACCGGCAGGAAAATCGACATGCCGCGCGTCACGGCCTCGTTCTTCCAGGGCGAGCTGTCGCTGTCCTCGGCCTCGGGATCGGCGCCGGCGCGTTCGCTGGAGCCGGGCGAATACGCGCCGCTGACGATCCAGGCGCCGGACAAGGCCTACACCCGCTACGCCCTGGAAGTGGCCAGGCCCATGCCCGCGCGCGGCAAGAACAACGCCGTCACCGCCAGCCGGGTCCAGCTGGTGCGCAACGACGGCAGCTACCGCCTGGTGGGCCTGCTCAAGAACGAAGGCGCCGAGGCGGCCAACAGCAGCCAGGTCACAGTCATGCTGTACGCCGACGACGGAACCCTGATCGGCATCGGCAACGGCTACGGCTCGGCCAGCCCGCTGGCGCCGGGCGCGCTGACCGCCTTCGACGCGCGCTGCGAAATGCTGGCCGACAGGCCGGTGGCTTCTTACGACTACATGGTGCAAAGTGAACGCTAGCCATTCCCATTCCGGACGCCTGTCCCGGCCGGCCATGGCCGCGCTGGGGCTGATCCTGCTTGCCGCCGGCGGCTACGCGCTGTGGAAATACACCGCCATCCTGCCCTGGAGCGCGCGCGCCGACGCGCCCGCCTCCGCCGCGCCGCGCGAGGAAGCCCCGCGCGAGAGCGCCCCGACCACCCGCATCGTGCGGGTCAGCCCGGCCAACGTGCGCGTCATCGACCACGTGCGCCTGAGCACGGAGGAACTGCTGGACCCCGGCTTCGCGCTCTTCGACCCGGCCGCGCTCAAGCTGTCGGCGCCGCGCCGGCTGCTCGACGAAATCGAACGCCCGGTCCTCTACGCCGAACTGGTCAACACCAGCAAGGAATACGTGATGCTGGCGCCCAAGGCCGAGATCACGGTGTACGACGGCTCGCGCGCGCTGGACCTGCGGCAGTCGTGGAGCCTGCCCGCGCGGCTCTATCCCGGCGAACGCGTGCCGGTCGCGCTGACCGGCCGCGTCGAGCGCTACACCGAAGTCAAGACCGACTGGCTGCCGGCCAAGCGCGCCGCCCTGCCCGGCCCGCGGCCGCAGCTGGCCGTGACCGTGGAGAACACCGAGGCCGCGGTCGGCACCGGCACCCTGAACTTCACCTACCGCTATCGCTACAAGTACGTCACCGTCCACGGACGGGTGCGCAACGACAGCGCGGCCGAGGTCGAGAACGTCAAGCTGTGGGTCAGCCTGTACGACGCCCAGGGCCAGTTGACCGGCGCCACCTTCCAGACGCCGCGCGTGTCCCGGCTCAAGCCCGGCGAGAGCGCGCCGTTCCAGGCGCACGTGAAGCAGCATGGCGCCAATTTCGCCCGGGTGGAAATCGTCTACGACGCGGACGCGCGCTAGCGCCGCCTTGCGGCCCGCCCGGGGTCGCGCTTAAGCAACGTCTATCATGCCAAGTCTTATATAAGATATAAGACATTTGCCTGCGCCCCCCTCTTCCCTCTACAATTCGGGCCGACAACCCTTCTTCCAACCCGACTTTGAGCAGGCCTCACATGCTGGATAACTATCGCCAACACGTTGCCGAACGCGCGGCTCTGGGGATTCCCCCGCTGCCCCTTACGGCCAAACAAACCGCTGAACTGATCGAACTGCTGAAGAACCCGCCCGCCGGCGAAGAGCAGAACCTGGTCGAGCTGTTGACCCACCGCGTGCCGGCCGGCGTGGACGATGCCGCCAAGGTCAAGGCCTCCTACCTGGCCGCCGTGGCGCTGGGCAAGGAAAACTGTGCGCTGGTCAGCCGCGCCAAGGCGACGGAACTGCTGGGCACGATGCTGGGCGGCTACAACATCGGCCCCCTGATCGAGCTGCTGGACGACGCCGAAATCGGCACCATCGCCGCCGACGCGCTGAAGAAGACCCTGCTGATGTTCGACGCCTTCCACGACGTGAAGGAAAAGGCGGACAAGGGCAACGCCAACGCCAAGGCCGTGATGCAGAGCTGGGCCGACGCCGAATGGTTCACCAGCCGTCCGGAACTGCCGGAAAGCCTGACCATCACCGTCTTCAAGGTGCCGGGCGAAACCAACACCGACGACCTGTCGCCGGCTCCGGACGCCACCACCCGCCCCGACATCCCCATGCACGCCCTGGCGATGCTCAAGAACAAGCGCGAAGGCGCCGCGTTCCAGCCGGAGGAAGACGGCAAGCGCGGCCCGGTGCAGTTCATCGAATCGCTCAAGGAAAAAGGCCATCTGGTGGCCTACGTCGGCGACGTGGTCGGCACGGGCTCCTCGCGCAAGTCGGCCACCAACTCGGTGCTGTGGTTCACCGGCGAAGACATCCCCTTCGTGCCGAACAAGCGCTTCGGCGGCGTGTGCCTGGGCGGCAAGATCGCCCCGATCTTCTACAACACCATGGAAGACGCGGGCGCCCTGCCGATCGAGCTGGACGTCTCCAAGATGGAAATGGGCGACGTGGTCGAACTGCGCCCCTATGAAGGCAAGGCTCTGAAGAACGGCGAAGTGATCGCCGAGTTCCAGGTGAAGTCCGACGTGCTGTTCGACGAAGTGCGCGCCGGCGGCCGCATTCCGCTGATCATCGGCCGCGGCCTGACGGCCAAGGCGCGCGAAGCGCTGGGCCTGGCGCCCTCGACGCTGTTCCGCCTGCCCAAGGACCCCGCCGACAGCGGCCGCGGCTACACCCTGGCCCAGAAGATGGTCGGCCGCGCCTGCGGCCTGGCCGAAGGCAAGGGCATCCGCCCGGGCACCTACTGCGAACCGAAGATGACCTCGGTCGGCAGCCAGGACACCACCGGCCCCATGACCCGCGACGAACTGAAGGACCTGGCCTGCCTGGGCTTCTCGTCCGACCTGGTGATGCAGTCGTTCTGCCACACCGCCGCCTATCCGAAGCCCGTGGACGTCAAGACCCACCACACGCTGCCGGAATTCATCAGCACCCGCGGCGGCGTCTCGCTGCGCCCGGGCGACGGCGTGATCCACTCGTGGCTCAACCGCATGCTGCTGCCCGACACCGTCGGCACCGGCGGCGACTCGCACACGCGCTTCCCCATCGGCATCTCGTTCCCGGCCGGCTCGGGCCTGGTGGCCTTCGCCGCCGCCACCGGCGTGATGCCGCTGGACATGCCTGAATCGGTGCTGGTGCGCTTCAAGGGCAAGATGCAGCCCGGCGTCACGCTGCGCGACCTGGTCAACGCCATCCCGCTGTACGCGATCAAGCAGGGCCTGCTGACCGTGGCCAAGCAAGGCAAGAAGAACATCTTCTCGGGCCGCATCCTCGAAATCGAAGGCCTGCCCGACCTGAAGGTGGAACAAGCCTTCGAACTGTCGGACGCCTCCGCCGAACGTTCGGCCGCCGGCTGCACGGTGCGCCTGAACAAGGAACCGATCATCGAGTACATCAACAGCAACATCGTGATGCTGAAGTGGATGATCGCCAACGGCTACGAAGACGAGCGCACGCTGGGCCGCCGCATCAAGGCCATGGAAGCCTGGCTGGCCGATCCCAAGCTGCTGGAGCCGGACGCCGACGCCGAATACGCCGCGGTCATCGAGATCGACCTGGCCGACGTGCACGAGCCCATCGTGGCCTGCCCGAACGACCCCGACGACGTCAAGACGCTGTCGGACGTGGCCGGCGCCAAGATCGACGAAGTGTTCATCGGCAGCTGCATGACCAACATCGGCCACTTCCGCGCGGCTTCCAAGCTGCTGGAAGGCAAGCGCGATATCCCGGTCAAGCTGTGGGTCGCTCCGCCCACCAAGATGGACGCCACCCAGCTGACCGAGGAAGGCCACTACGGCGTGTTCGGCACGGCCGGCGCCCGCACCGAAATGCCGGGCTGCTCGCTGTGCATGGGCAACCAGGCGCAGGTCCGCGAAGGCGCGACGGTCATGTCGACCAGCACCCGCAACTTCCCGAACCGCCTGGGCAAGAACACCAACGTGTACCTGGGTTCGGCCGAACTGGCCGCGATCTGCTCGAAGCTGGGCCGCATCCCGACCAAGGACGAGTACATGGCCGACATGGGCGTCATCAACAAGAGCGGCGACCAGATCTACCAGTACCTGAACTTCGACAAGATCGCCGACTACAAAGACGTGGCCGACGTCATCGAGGTCTAAGCACCCGCCAGGCCCGCGCCTGCAAGACGGCCCCGGAGCGATCCGGGGCCGTTTTTCATTTGCGGCCGCCCTGCGCGGCGTCCGGTTGCCTCGCATACACGACCAGGCGAAGATGCCGGTCCTCGTCGATGGTCAGCGAAGTGTGCTCGTAGGGCTCGGCCCGGCCGTCCATCGCCAGGGTGCGCACGCCGCTGCATGGCGCATGCACGTCATGCTTGCGCCACCATGCCTTGAACTCCGGCGACACCTGCCGCAGCTCGTCGACCAGCTCGTGGATGTCGGCTTCCTGCGTGGCGCGCGCGAAATCGCGGCGAAAGCTCGACAACATCAACGGCGCCTGTGCTTCCCAGTCGTGCACGCGCTCGCGCAGCAAGGCATCGGTGAACAGCATCCACAGCAGGTTGCGCCGCCCGGGCGCATGCGAACCGAAGGCGAACATGGCGTCGGCCAACGCGTTGTAGCCCAGCACGTCCCAGCGCAGATTGAGCACGAAGGCCGCATGCGGCAGATCGTGCATCAGGCGCGCCACCAGCGGCGGCAGTTCGCACCAGGTCTTACCGGGTTCGGCGGGCGGCCGTTCGTGGGCCAGCAGGAACAAATGGCGGCGTTCGGCGGCGTCCAGTTTCAGCGCGCGCGCCAGGTTCTCCAGGAACGCGGCGGACACGCCGATGTCGCGCCCCTGCTCCAGCCAGGTGTACCAGGTCAGTCCGACCCCCGCGAGCGCGGCGACCTCTTCGCGGCGCAGGCCCGGCGTGCGCCGCCGCCCGCCGCTGGGCAGGCCCGCATCCGCGGGCGACAGGCGCTCGCGGCGCGCGCGCAAGAAGGCGGCAAGGTCGGCGCGGGTACGTTCCAGGGTGCGCATGGCTTATCTCATTGCTTTAAGTAATAGCATAAACGGTTAAATTGTAATTGCTTAACCAGGCCAGCAGAATGATTGCCTCTCTATTCTGGATAAGCAAGATGAACCCGCATTCCTGTATTTCCGCGCCGCCCGCGGGCGCGCTCGCCGCCCCGCCCTGGCTTGGCCTGTCCGTGCTGCTGCTGGGGGGCTTCGTCACCATCTTCGACCTGTTCGTGGTCAACGTCGCCATCCCCGCCATGCAGGCCGGACTGGGCGCCAGCTTCGCGCAGATAGGCTTCATTGTGGCCGGCTACGAGCTGGCGTTCGGCGTGCTGTTGATCACGGGCGGGCGGCTCGGCGATCTGTATGGGCGGCGCCGCCTGTTCGCCGTCGGCATGGCCGGATTCACGCTGGCCTCGGCGCTGTGCGGGCTGGCCCCCGACGCCGGCTTCCTGATCGGCGCCCGGGTGTTGCAGGGCCTGGCGGCCGCCTTGCTGTTCCCGCAGGTGTATGCGTCCATCCGCGTCAATTTCGAGGGCGAGCACGGCCGCCGCGCCTTCGGCCTGCTGGGCATGACGCTCGGCCTGGCGGCCATCGCCGGACAGGTGCTGGGCGGCTGGCTGGTGCACGCGGATCTGTTCGGGCTGGGCTGGCGCAGCATCTTTCTCATCAACGTGCCGATCGGCCTGGGCGCCATCGCGGCCGCGCGGCGCATTCCGGAATCGCGCGCGCCGCAGCGTCCGGCGCTGGACTGGAGCGGCGTGCTGCTGGTCAGCCTGGGACTGGCGCTGCTGCTGGTGCCGCTGATCGAAGGCCCCGGACAGGGCTGGCCCGCCTGGAGCCTGTGGGCGCTGGCCGCGTCGGCCGCGCTGCTGGCGGCGTTCTATCGCCACCAGGAACGGCGGCGCATCGCGGGCGGCCTGCCGCTGGTGGACATGCGCCTGTTGGGCGAACGGCGCTTCGCACTGGGCGCGCTGCTGGTGCTGCTGATCTATTCCACTTCCAGTTCGTTCTTCCTGTGCTTCGCGCTGCTGACGCAGACCGGACTGGGACTGGACCCCTTCGTGGCGGGCAGCATATTCGCCCCATGCAGCGTGGGCTTCGTCGCCGCCTCGCTGGCCGCGCCCCGGCTGGTGTCGCGCTGGGGCATCCGGGCCATCGCTGCGGGCGCGCTGGCCTATGCCGCGTCGCTGGCGGTGCTGATCGCGCAGGTGTGGGCCGCGGGCGCCGGCCTGGAGCCGCTGCGGCTGATTCCGGCGCTGATCGCGGTGGGCGCCGGCCAGGGCATCATCATGACGCCGCTGCTGAATCTGGTGCTGGGGTTCGTCAGGCAATCGCAGGCGGGCATGGCGGCGGGCGTGGTCTCCACCGTGCAGCAGGTCGGCGCGGCGCTGGGCGTGGCGGCGGTCGGCATTCTGTTCGGCGCGACGCTGGCCGACGGCGTTGCGGCGGCCCGGGCGGACCTGTACGTCTCGGCCTTCGTGGCGGGCATGCTGTACAACCTGGGCGCCGCCTTGCTGGTTTGCGTGCTGTTGCGGATGCTGGCGAGCATCCAGCGGGAGGCGGGCCGATAGCGGCGCACTGCGATACGTTTCAATACAATCGCAACACCCGTCTACATAGCCCCGGAGGAAATCCCGCCAATGACCCGGCTCCTGCTGCCGCCGCTGCTGCTGGCGCTCGCCGGCTGCGCCACCGCGCCGCCGTCCAACCCGGAGAACATCTGCGCCATCTTCCGCGAAAAGCCGGACTGGCACGACGCCGCGCTGCGGGTGCAGAAGAAATGGGGCGCGCCGGTGGCGGTGCCGATGGCGATGATGTACCAGGAATCCTCGTTCAAGCAGGACGCGCTGCCGCCGCGCTACTACTTCCTGGGCTTCATCCCGTGGGGCCGGGTCAGCTCGGCCTACGGCTACGCCCAGGCCAAGGACGAAACCTGGGCCGACTACAAAAAAGACGCAGGCGGCTGGGGCGCCAGCCGCGACGACTTCGCCGACGCGCTGGACTTCATGGGCTGGTACATGAACAAGACCCAGCGCATCAACGGCGTCTCCAAATGGGACGCCTACGGCCAGTACCTGAACTATCACGAAGGCTGGACCGGCTACCGCAACCGCAGCTACGAGCGCAAGGCCTGGCTCAAGACGGTGTCGGGCAAGGTCCAGGCGCGCGCCGAGAAATTCAGCGCGCAGTACAAGAGCTGCGAAGCCAGCCTGACGCGCGGCGGGTGGTTCTGGTAAAGGCTGCCGAAGCGTGGCTGGTGCGGATGGTGCGGATGTCGTGGGTGGCGTAGGATGGGTGCAGCGCGGCAAGCCCTTTGCAAGAATACTGGCGCTGACCGCGCGTAACCCATCGGCCGGCGGGAGCCGGCGTTTGCCTCTTGCCACGAAAGGCGGCGGCTAGCGCCGCCTGATGGGTTACGCGCGCTCGATATTCGTGTTTTTGCGCAAGAACTCTCGCGCTGCACCCATCCTACGCCACCCACACCGGCCACGCCATCCAACCCCCCTAGAAATCCATGCTCGCGCTCAGCGAGAAGGTGCGCGGCCCGCCCAGCGCCAGATAGCCGTTGCCGGGATACCCGCCCACCGAGGACCAGTAGTTGCGGTTGGCGATGTTGTCCACGCGCGCGCGCAGGGTCAGCACGTGGCCGTCCACGTCCATCATGTAGCGCAGGCCGGCGTCGAAACGGGTCCAGCCCGGGACCTTGAGCGTGTTGGCGTCGTCGGCGTAGGACGAGCCGGTATAGACCACGCGGCCGTCCACCGCCAGGCCGGGCACGCCCGGGATGTCCCATTCCACGCCCAGGTTGGCCTGGAAGCGCGGCACGCCGATCACGCGGTTGCCGTCGATGGAGGGCGTGCCGGTGGCGCGCTGCTCGGCGTCCAGCCAGGTCAGCCCGCCCAGCAGGCGCACGCTGTTGACGGGCTCGCCGTAGAAGGTCAGCTCGGCGCCCTGGTGGCGGTCCTTGCCGGAGATGGTGAGCGCGTTGCTGGCGTCGTACATGGCGCGCGGCCGGTCGGTGGAGAACAGCGCCAGGCCCGCGCCCAGTCCGTCGCCCTCGTACTTCACGCCGACTTCCTTCTGCTTGGAAACGAAGGGCGGCAGGCTCTGGCCGACGTTGGGCACCGGCTTGCCGCCGGCCATGGCCGGAGCGGTCGGGCCTGCCGTCAGGGCCTCGATGTAGTTGGCGTACAGCGAAACGTCGGGCGCGACCTTGACCACCAGGCCGGCGGCCGGCGAATTGTGGCTGGCGTCATAGGCGCTGCTTTCGTTGCCGGTGTTGTACGCATACGCGCGCTGCGACAGGCGCTGGTGGCGGATGCCCGCCGTCAGCCGCACCCGGTCGTCGAGGAACGACAGCGTGTCGCCGATGGCGTAGCTGCTCAGGCGGATGCGGTTCTGCAGCGCCGGATCGTCCAGGTCGTTGCCGCGCAGCGCGCCGGCGCTGAACGCCGGCTTGTCGTACGAAACCGGGTCGTAGATGTTGGTGGGGAACTTGTTGCCGAAGTCCATCACGTAGGCGTTCCTGGTCTTCAGGTCGAAGAACGAGGCCGACACCACGAATTCGTGGCCCACCGGGCCGGTGCGGGCCTTGCCGCGCAGGCCGAACTCGCCGGTGTTGACGCTGTCCTCGCGCGTGTTGTCGAACCGGTAGAAGGTGCCGTCGCCCGTGCTGCCGTTGGTCAGCGTGATATTGCCCAGCGAGTTGGCTTCGTCGCTGCGGCGCATGCCGAAGGCCGCGTAGGCCGTCAGCCGGTCGCTGAAATCGTGTTCGGCGCGCACGGTGCCGAAGAGATCGCGTTCGTTGGAATAGGTCCAGGGCTGCGCGTAGTTGGAACTGGCGTCGGGCGCGTCGGGCACCGTGGTGACCCCGGCGCCCAGCGTGACGTTGGGACGCGCGCGCTTGAGCTTGTTTTCCTGCCAGCCGATGTCGGCCGACAGGCGCGTATCGGCCGAGCGCCAGTCCAGGCCCAGCGACACCAGGCTGGTGCGCGAATGTTCGTCATCGATGCCGGTGTCGCCGCTATGCTGCGCGGCGTTCAGGCGGATGCCGGTGCTGTCGCCCGGACCGAAACGGCGCGCGAGGTCGGTGGACAGCTGGATGCGGCCGCCGCTGGACACGCCGGTGGTGACGCGCGTCAGCGGTTCGTTGGGCGCGCGCTTGGGCACCAGGTTGATCACGCCGCCGATGCCGCCGCCGCCGGGCGCCGCGCCGGTCAGGAAGGTCGAAGCGCCGCGCAGCACCTCCACGCGCTCGAACAGTTCGGTGGCGATGTACTGGCGCGGCAGCAGGCTGTAGAGACCGTTGTAGGCCACGTCGTCCGAACCCAGGATGAAGCCGCGGATGAAGTACGACTCCTGGAAATTGCCGAAGCCCCGCGCCACGCGCACGCCGGCGTCGTTCTGCAGCACGTCGCCCACGCTGCGCGCCTGCCGGTCCTGGATCAGCTCGTTGGTGTAGCTGGTGATGCTGAACGGCGTGTCCATGATGTCCTGCGTGCCCAGCACGCCGATGCGCCCGCCGCGGGCCACCTGCCCGCCCGCGAACGGCGCGGCCAGGCCGCCGGCCGAGGCGTCGGCGCTGGCTTCGACGGTAATGGCGTCCATGGAAACCACCGGCTCCTGGCCGGTGGCGGAAGAGGCGGCGTTCTGGGCGTAGACGGAAGCGCAGCACGGCAGCGCGGCTGCCATGCAGGCTAGGGCTTTGATCTTCATATCGGGATGTCCGCGTGGGCGGGTCTTGAGTGGAAAACTGCAGAATCCCGATGGGCCGGGCTTCAATTCATCCCGGCCATGATACACAAAACGGAATCGTTCTCATTAGTTTTACTAATTACTGAACATGTGAATGTTGCCCTGGGGCAACGTCGATTCCCGTTGTTCAATGGGTCATCAGCTACGCGGGTCGTAATCCTCGGGGGCCATCGGCTCCAGCGGAAAATGCGGGCCCGTGCGCTTGCGGAATTCGAACAGAGACCAGTCCGAACTGGTCACGCCGGGGCTGTCGCACTCCACCAGCGCCGATGAGATCGGCACGAATACGGGCCGGCAGTACATGCGCGACTTGACCAGGATGTAGCGCGCCTCGGTGGGCTCTACGCCCAGGCTGCGGAATACGCCCAGGTCCCAGGGCTCGTGCGTGCGTTCGGTGATGACCAGGCGCGCCGCGCCGATGTCGAGCACGGCGCTGCGGCCCATGCAGGCCATCTGCCCGGTGTAGGTGGGCCCCGTGATGAGATATTCGCCGTTGCTGAGCGCCTCCACCCGGCCGCGCAGCGTGACCGGGCGGGCCGGACGGCCGATGCTGTCGATGGCGCGCTTGTTGCCCACCGGCAGTTCCACCTGCGCCCCCACGCCGGCGCGCGTGAGCGCAGCGACCGCTTCCGGATCGCAATACAGCCCCGCCACGATGCCGTCCAGTCCCGCGTCCAGCGCCGCCGTCAGCACGTCCATGGTGTCGCAGGTGCCGCCGCTCATGCAGTTGTCGCCGTGGTCCAGCAGCAGCACCGGCCGGCTTGCGCCTTCGGCCAGCTGGCGCGCGCGCGCCAGCGATTGCGCCAGCGGCTCGCTGCGGTACAGAAAGCCCTCGCGGTCGGCCCAGATGGACGCGGCCATGTCGCCGGCGATGCGCTCGGCCTCCTCCTGGCTGCCGTCGGCCACCGCCACCACGCTGAGGCAGGGATGGGGGATGTCGGCCAGCCCGAAGCCGGCCAGCACCGAGACGCCGAGCGCGCCGGCGGCTTCGGCGCGCCGCGCGGCCTCGACGGCTGCGCGCATCGCGCCTTCGCCGGTGTTGCTGCGCAGCGTGTGCGATACCAGCGGCAGCCGGCGCCAGGCCATGAACGGCCTGGTGCGGCCGTCGATGGCGTCGAACAGCAGGCGGCCGGCGTGCTCGCCGGTTTCGTACATGTCGATGTGCGGATAGGTCTTGAAGCTGACGATGACATCGGCGTTGGCGACCATCTTCGGCGTCACGTTGCCGTGCAGGTCCAGCGCGACCGCGATGGGCGCGTCCGGCGCCGCGCGGCGCACGCGTTCGAGCAGGTCGCCTTCGCCGTCGTCGGTGCTTTCCACCGCCATCGCGCCATGCAGGTCCAACAGGATGGCGTCGCAGCCCGGCGCGGCCGCGACGATGCGCGCGCACAGGGTTTCGTAGGCGTCGGCGGCCACCCGGCCGCTGGGATAGGCGGTGGCCGACACCGGCGTCACCAGCTGCGCGCCGCGCGCCTCGGCCAGGTCGATGAACGCCGCCATCGCGGTGCGCTTGCCGTGGTTCTCGGCATAGGCCTCGGCGTCGAAGGTCGGCCCCGCCACGCCGAAGGCCGACAGCGGCGTGGGCACCGGCGAGAAGGTGTTGGTCTCGTGGTTCATGCGGGCGATCAGGACTTTCATGCCGGCGCTCCCTGGGCGGATTCGATGCGGCCGCAGCAGCGCAGCATGGCGTGCAGCAGCACGTTGCAGCCGGCCTCGAGGTGTCCGGGCTGCGCATCCTCGATCTCGTTGTGGCTGATGCCGTCCTTACACGGCACGAAGATCATGGCGGTGGGCGCGACCCGCGCCATGTAGACCGCGTCGTGGCCGGCGCCGCTGATCACGTCCAGCGAATCCAGCCCCAGCGTGCGCGCGCCGTCGCGCACGGCCTGCACCAGCCGCGGCTCGAAGGGCTGCGGCGGGAAGTACACCACTTCCTTGCGTTCGACCTCGAAGCGGCCCGGCTGGGCCAGTTCGTCGCAGGCCCGCGCCAGGGCCGCGGCCATGCTGTCGAGCGCGGCGTCGTCGGCCGCGCGCAGGTCCACGGTCAGCGAGACCCGCCCCGGAATCACGTTGCGCGAATTCGGATAGCCGTCGATGCAGCCCACCGTGGCGCGGCCGTGCGGGGCGTGGTCCAGCGCGATCCGGTTGACCGCCAGCACCAGCTGCGAGGCCGCCACCAGGGCGTCGCGGCGCAACTCCATCGGCGTCGGGCCGGCATGCGCCTCCTGGCCGGTGATGGTGATGTCGTACCAGCGCTGGCCCAGCGCGCCCTGCACCGCGCCGATGGTGATGCCGTGCGCCTCCAGGATCGGCCCCTGCTCGATGTGCGCCTCGAAATAGGCGCCCACGGCCCGCGGGCGCGCCGGCTCCGGTCCGGCATAGCCGATGGCGCGCAGCGCGTCGCCGACGCTGACGCCGTCGCGGTCGCGCGCGGCCAGCGCGTGTTCCAGCGTGAAGGCGCCGGCATAGACGCCCGAGCCCATCATCACCGGCACGAAGCGCGAACCTTCCTCGTTGGTCCACACCACCACTTCCAGCGGCGCCTCGGTGACGAGGCCGCGCTGGTGCAGAGTGCGCAGCACCTCGATGCCGGCGAGTACGCCGTAGTTGCCGTCGAACTTGCCGCCGGTGGGCTGGGTGTCGATGTGGCTGCCGGTCATCACCGCCGGCAGGTCGTCGCGCAGGCCGGCGCGGCGCATGAAGATATTGCCGATGGCGTCGACCCGCACGGTGCAGCCCAGCTCGCGCGCCCAGCGGCAGACCAGGTCGCGCCCCTGGCGGTCCAGGTCGGTCAGCGCCAGCCGGCACACGCCGCCCTTTTCGGTGGCGCCGATGCGCGCCAGTTCCATCAGCGACGCCCACAGGCGCGCCCCGTCGATGCGGATGCCGCTCACGGCCTCCAGTGCGTTCATTTCCATGATGATTTCCTCGTAGATCTCAGACCCCCACCCCCAGGTAGCGGTCTTTGACGTTCTCGTCCGCCATGAATTCCGCATTGCTGCCCTGGTAGACGATGGTTCCCTGTTCGATGACGAAATGCCGGTCGGCCAGCTGGGTACAGACCTCCAGGTTCTGTTCGACCAGCAGGATGGTGACGCCGGCGCGCTTGATGGACTGGATCTGCGCCACGATTTCCTCGACGATCACCGGCGCCAGGCCTTCGACCGGCTCGTCCAGCATCAGCACGCGCGGATGGTTCATGAGCGCGCGCCCGATGGCCAGCATCTGCTGCTCGCCGCCGGACAACTGGCCGCCGCCGTTCTTGCGCCGCTCCTTCAGCCGCGGAAAGATGCGGTAGACATCTTCCAACTGCCACGGCGAATCGCGGCGCATGCCCAGCTTGAGGTTTTCCTCCACCGTCAGCAGCTTGAAGATGCCGCGGTGTTCGGGCACCAGGCACACGCCCATGGCGGCGATGCGGTGGGCCGGCAGCCCGGCGATGTCGCGCCCGCCGAAGCGCACCGCGCCGGCCTTGGGCGCGATCACGCCGGCGATGGTCTTGAGCGTGGTGGACTTGCCCGCGCCGTTGCGCCCCAGCAGCGTGACCACCGTGCCCTGCTCCAGCTGCAGCGACACCCCTTGCAGGATGTGGCTCTTGCCGTAGTAGCTGTGTATGGCGTCGACGTCCAGGATCATGCCCGGCCTCCCGTGATCATGTTGCCCAGGTACGCGGCGCGCACCCGTTCGTCGCTGCGGATGGCGCCGGGCGGGCCTTCGACCAGCACCCTGCCCTGCTGCATCACCGTGACGGTGTCGGAGATGTCCATGACGATGTTCATGTTGTGCTCGATCAGCACCACCGTATGGTCGTCGCGCAGGCTGCGGATCAGGCGCTTCATCTCTTCCAGGTCGTCCACCCCCATGCCGGAGGTGGGCTCGTCCAGGAAGATGGCGCGCGGCCGCGCGGCCAGCGCCATGCCCACTTCCAGGCGCCGCTGCTGGCCGTGCGACAGCGCGCCGGCGGCCACCTGCGCCAGGCGCGGCAGGCCCAGGCGTTCGAGCGCGGCGTCGACCACCTCGCGCTGCGCCCGCGCCCCGGTCGGCGGATGCCAGCAATCGAACGCGCCGGCGCGGTGCGCGCCCTGCGCCGCCAGCCGCAGGTTCTCGCGCACCGACAGATTGGCGAACAGGCTGGTGACCTGGAACGAACGGGCGATGCCGCGCTGCACGCGCTGGTGGTCGGCCTCCTGCGTGACGTCCTGGCCGTCGAACACGATGCTGCCCTCGCTGGCGCGCAGCGTGCCGGTCAGGATGTGGAACAGCGTGGTCTTGCCGGCGCCGTTGGGGCCGATCACCGAATGCACCGTGCGCGGCCGCACCTCCAGGTCGACCCCGTGCAGGGCCACGAACTTGCCGAAACGCTTGACGATGCCGCGCGCCTGCAGCAGCGGCGTGGAAGCAGCCTGGTTCATGCGCGGTTCTCCTCGACGGCGGACTGCCCGCCGGGACGGCGCCGCAGCGCCAGCCAGATGCGTTCGCCCAGGCCCCACAGCCCTTTCTGCATGAACAGGCTGACGGCGATCAGCAGAAAGCCCAGCAGCATCAGCCAGCGCGGCCAGAGCGTGGAGAGCCAGTCGGCGGACAGCACATAGAACGCCGCGCCCAGCACCGAGGCGAACAGATTGCCGGTGCCGCCGATGACGGTCATCACCAGGATCATTTCGCTGCTGTGGTATTCGATGCTGGAGAGCGGCGCGATGCCGGTCATCATGGCCAGGAAGGCGCCGGCCAGCGCCGTCACCGCCCCGGAAATGGCGAAGGCCGCCAGCTTGAACAGGCGCACGTCGTAGCCCACCGCCATGGCGCGCGCCTCGTTGTCGCGGATCGCCAGCAGCGTGCGGCCGAACACCGAATTGGTCACCCGCAGCAACAGCCAGAACACCGCCAGGAAGCACGCGGCCACGAAGGCGTAGAAGCGCCAGGGCGTGTCCAGCGGCAGGATCTCCAGCCCCGCCACCGACAGCGGCGGACGCGGCACGTCCAGCAGGCCGTTGTCGCCGCCGGTCAGATCCGGCAGGCTGTAGGCCAGGAAATAGAACATCTGGGCGAAGGCCAGGGTCAGCATCACGAAATACGCGCCGCGCTGGCGGATCGCGAACCAGCCCACCAGCGTGGCCGCCAGCGCCCCCACCGCCATGGCCGACAGCAGCGCCAGCGGCATCGGCATGCCGGTGCGCGTGAGCAGCAGCCCCGCCGCGTAGCTGCCCAGGCCGAAGAAAATGCCCTGCCCGAACGACAGCAGCCCGGTAAAGCCCAGCAGCAGGTTGCAGCCCAGCACGGCCAGGGCGTAGATCAGCACTTCCGCGGCCAGCGAACCCGACTGCATGACGAGCGGCAGCAGCAGCGCCACGGCCAGCGCCAGCAGCAATTGCGCGTGCGATTTCAAGCGCGTCATCATCCTCTCCCCATCAGGCCGTGAGGCCGCAGCAGCAGAACCGCGGCCATCGCCACATAAATCATCAGCCGCGCGCCTTCCGGCCACAGCGTGCTCATCACGCTCTGCACCACGCCGATCAGAAGGCCGCCGACCAGCGCGCCGAAGAAACTGCCCATGCCGCCGACCACCACGATGACGAAGGCGATGCCCAGGGCCTCCACACCCATGAAGGGCTCCACCCCGCGGATCGGCGCGGCCAGCACGCCGGCCAGCGCCGCGGTGGCCGCGCCCAGCGCGAACACCAGGCTGAACATGCGGAACACGTTGATGCCCAGCATCGAGACCATCTCGGTGGACTCGCTGCCGGCGCGCACCGCGCTGCCCAGCCGCGTGCCTTCCAGCACGTACCAGAGCAGCAGCGAGAACACGGCGGTGAAGCCGATCACGAACAGGCGGTACTTGGGATAGATGAAGCTGCCCCACATCACCACGCCCTGCAGCGAGGCCGGCACGGCCACGTTGTCGCCGATCGGCCCCCACACCACGATGACCAGTTCCTGCAGCACCAGGGCCAGGCCCACGGTGATGAGGATGTGGAACTCGTGCGCCTGCGCGTAGACGTGGCGCAGCACGATTTTTTCGGCGGCCCAGGCGCATGCGCCCACCAGCAGCGGCACCACCGCCAGGGCCAGCCAGAAGTCCAGCCCCCATTCGATGGCCTGGAAGCAGAAGTAGGCGCCCAGCAGATAGAACGCCCCGTGGGCGAAGTTCACGAAGCGCAACAGACCGAAGACGATGGACAGGCCGACTGCCAGCAGGAAGTACAGCATGCCCACTCCGATCCCGTTGATGACCTGGAGCAGATAGACGTTCATGGAAAAGCCCGGAAGAAGTGGCGCCGGGCCGCGGGACGGCGCCCGCGGCCTCCCTGGGTCGGGCTGCTAGAGCTTGCAGCCGGTTTCCGCGGGCGGCAGGAACGAGCGGCCGCTATGCACGATCTCGGCGTAGTCGTCCTTGTCCTTCATGTCCTTCTTGGCGCGTCCCTTGAGCAGGTAGTAGTTCTTCATGACCTGGTGGTCGGCCTTGCGGATCTCCTCCGGCCCGGTCAGCCCTTCGTAGGCCATGCCTTCCATCACGGCGACCACCTTGGCCGGGTCGGCGCTGCCGGCCTTGACGATGGCGTCGAGCATGATGCGGGTGCAGATGTAGGAGCCCGCCAGGCTGTAGTTGGGATTGGCGCGGGTCTTTTCCTGGGAGAGCTTGACCAGCTCCTTGTTCAGCGGGCTGTCGATGCCGTGCCAGTACTGCGCGCCGAAATACACGCCTTCGCACAGGTCGGCGCCCAGGCTTTCGAACTGCTCCAGGCCGGACGCCCAGGCCACCAGGATGGTGCAGTTCTGCTTCATGCCGAAGCTGACCGCCTGGCGCAGCGTGTCGGACGACTGCGAGCCGAAGTTCAGGATCAGCAGCACGTCGGGCTTGGCGGCCAGCGCGTTGGTGAGGTAGCCGCTGAATTCCTTTTCGGTCAGCGAGTGATAGCTGTTGCCGACGTGCTCGATGCCTTTTTCCTTGAAGATGGCCTTGGCCGCGTTGAGCAGGCCGTCGCCGAACACGTATTGCGGCGTGATGGTGTACCAGCGCTTGGCCTTGGGCAGTTTTTCCAGCAGCGGGCGCACGGTCTGCTCGATGGCGCCGAAGGTCGGCACCGACCAGCGGAAGGTCGCCCGGTTGCAGTCCTTGCCGGTGATCTCGTCGGCGCCGGCGGTGGTGATGAACACGCCGCCGGCGCGCTCGATCTCCTTGCCCATGGCCAGCGCTTCGGACGACAGGATGCCGCCGGCGAAGAACTTGACGCCTTTCTGCTGCGAGACTTCCTGGACCTTGCGCACCGCCGTGGCCGGCTTGCCCTCGGTGTCCAGCACGGTATAGGCCAGCGGCCGGTCCAGCGCGCGGCCGTACTGCTCCAGCGCCAGCTTCATGCCCAGGTCGGCGTATTTGCCGTTGGCGGCGAACGGGCCCGACATGGGCACGGGACAGCCGAACTGGATGGCCTCGGCCGTCTTGGCCTGGGCCAGCGCGGACCGGGCGGTCCACAGCGATCCGGGCAGAGCGCCGAGCGCGGCGATTTTCAACAGGTTGCGGCGATTCAAGATGATTCTCCCCTGGACGCCGCGGACTGCCGCCGCGGCATGTTGACGATGTCGGGAGCGCCCCATGCGCGTCCCCCTTCCGACTCTGTCTGCTCCAAGCTGCGGGCCGGCCGGCCCATACCGCGATCCTATTTATCATGATAAATAGGATAATTATCATGATCAGATTGCGGGTCCGGCCCTGTCAATACCGGCCGCATCAGGTATAACCCTGGGCCGCGGCCCGTCCCGCAGCAACGGAGAAACGCGATGGCGTTCGACAGTCAGGACCTACCGGCAGGCGGCATCGCGAGTCCGCCCAAGCGCAGCGATCTGGTCGCCGAAGAGATCAAGCGGCTGATCACCGCCAAGAACCTGCTGCCCGGCGACAAGCTGCCGCGCGAAAGCGAGCTGCAGAGCATGTTCTCGGTCAGCAAGAGCACCATGCGCGAGGCGCTCAAGTCGCTGGAGGTGCAGGGGCTGGTTAAAGTCAGCACCGGCCCGGGCGGCGGCGCCACCGTGGTCGAGGTGCCGCTGGACCGCACCTTCCAGCTGATGCAGAACTACCTGTTCTTCAAGGAAGTCAGGATCGAGGACATCTACCAGGTGCGCCGGCTGCTGGAGCCGGAGCTGGCGGCCAGCGCCGTGCCCTTCCTGACCGAGGCGCACTTCGCCGCGCTGCAGGAGAACATCGCGTGCTGCGATCCCAGCGCCGGCCACGTGCACGACCCGCTGGCCCAGCGCCAGGAAGAAATGAACTTCCATGACATCCTGGCGTCGGTCTGCCCCAATCCGTTCCTGCGCTTCAGCTGCGAAATGACCAACGAGATGATCCGGCAGCTGACGGTGTTCGACAACGACATGCCGCTGGCCGAACAGCAGCGCTTCGGCAGCGCCAACACGGGCTTTCACCGCCAGATCCTGGCCGCGGCGCGCGAGCGCGACGTCGAGAAAGTGCGCGCGCTGATGAGCGAACACATGCAGGACGCGATGCGCTCGGTCAAGCGCATGCACGGCAAGCTCGAAGGCCGCCTGATCCTGGATTCCGAAATGTCGCGGCGCAACGCCGCGCGCAACGTCCGCCGCGTGCGCCGCCGGAAAACGTCCTGACTCTTGCGGCCGGGGCGTCCGCCCGGGCGTTGCCGGCGCGCATACGTCTGTAGGATTTTTCTGGATATATTCCGGGCATCTTGCAGGGTTGGCGCGCATCCGCCACAGTATGGGATCGCGACCGCTGCACGGAACTTTGACGTGCCGTTTAAGTCTTATATAAGATACAAGACATACCACTGCGCGCGGCCTTGTCTCACATACAATGACAAACGCGCAAAAACGCCAGAAAATGCCGGCTTTAGGCGGGCAAAACCACGGAGTCCATCATGCCGCACAACACCCTAGACACTCTCAAGAATTTCAAGATCGGCAGCAAGGCCTGTCAGTACTACTCGCTGCCGGCGCTGGGCAAGGCCCTGGGCATCGACGTGCAGCGGCTCCCGGTCTCGATCCGCATCGTCCTGGAGTCCGTGCTGCGCAACTGCGATGGCAAGAAAGTCACCGAAGAACACGTCCGCCAGCTCGCCAACTGGCAGGCCAACGCCAAGCGCGAAGACGAGATCCCCTTCGTCGTGGCCCGCGTGGTGCTGCAGGACTTCACCGGCGTGCCGCTGCTGGCCGACATCGCTGCCATGCGCTCCGTGGCCGACAAGATGGGCAAGAGCCCCAAGAGCATCGAGCCGCTGGTGCCGGTGGACCTGGTGGTGGACCACTCGGTCATGATCGACTACTTCGGCACCAAGGACGCGCTGGACCTGAACATGAAGCTGGAATTCAAGCGCAACCAGGAGCGCTACCAGTTCATGAAATGGGGCATGCAGGCGTTCGACACCTTCGGCGTCGTGCCGCCGGGCTTCGGCATCGTCCACCAGGTCAACCTTGAATACCTGGCCCGCGGCGTGCACCACGACAAGAAGAACAACGTCTACTACCCCGACTCCCTGGTGGGCACCGACAGCCACACCACCATGATCAACGGCATCGGCGTGGTCGGCTGGGGCGTGGGCGGCATCGAGGCCGAAGCCGGCATGCTGGGCCAGCCCGTCTACTTCCTGACCCCCGACGTGGTCGGCGTGGAACTCAAGGGCCAGCTGCGCGGCGGCGTCACCGCCACCGACCTGGTGCTGACCATCACCGAAATGCTGCGCCGCGAAAAAGTGGTGGGCAAGTTCGTCGAATTCTGCGGCGAAGGCACGGCCAGCCTGTCCGTGGCCGAGCGCGCCACCATCGGCAACATGGCGCCCGAATACGGCGCGACCATGGGCTTCTTCCCGGTCGACGAGCGCACCATCGACTACTTCCGCGGCACCGGCCGCACCGAAGAGGAAATCGCCGCCTTCGAAGCCTATTTCAAGGCCCAGAAGATGTTCGGCATCCCCAAGGCCAAGGACATCAACTTCACCAAGCTGCTGACGCTGGACCTGTCCACCGTCGCGCCGTCGCTGGCCGGTCCCAAGCGTCCGCAGGACCGCATCGAGATCGGCAACGTCAAGAACACCTTCATCGACCTGTACTCCAAGCCGATCGCCGAGAACGGCTTCAACCAGCCGGCCGAGAAGCTGGAACAGACCTTCACCACCAGCGCCGGCACCAAGATCAAGAACGGCGACATCCTGATCGCGGCCATCACGTCCTGCACCAACACGTCCAACCCCAGCGTGCTGCTGGCCGCCGGCCTGCTGGCCAAGAAGGCCGTCGAAGCCGGCCTCTCGGTGCCCAAGCACATCAAGACCTCGCTGGCCCCCGGATCGCGCGTGGTCACCGAGTACCTGACCAAGACGGGCCTGCTGCCCTACCTGGAAAAGCTCGGCTTCGATGTGGCCGCCTACGGCTGCACCACCTGCATCGGCAACGCCGGCGACCTCAGCCCCGACCTGAACGAAGCCATCATCGGCAACGACCTGATCTGCTCGGCCGTGCTCTCGGGCAACCGCAACTTCGAGGCCCGCATCCACCCGAACATCAAGGCCAACTTCCTGGCCTCGCCGCCGCTGGTGGTGGCCTACGCGCTGGCCGGCACCGTCACGCGCGACCTGATGACCGAACCGGTCGGCCGCGGCAAGAACGGCGACGTCTGGCTGGGCGACATCTGGCCGACCACCGAGGAAATCAACTCGCTGCTGAAGTACGCGCTGGACCCCAAGGCCTTCGAGGCCAACTACGGCCAGGTCAAGAGCAACCCCGGCAAGCTCTGGGAGAATATCAAGGGCGTCAAGGGCGACACCTACAACTGGCCCGACTCGACCTACATCGCCGAGCCGCCGTTCTTCGACGGCTTCGGCATGACGCCGGGCGCGATCCCGACCGTCAAGGGCGCCCGCGCGCTGGGCGTGTTCGGCGACTCGGTCACCACCGACCACATCTCGCCGGCCGGCTCCATCAAGGAAACCTCGCCCGCGGGCAAGTGGCTGAAGGAGAACGGCGTCATGAAGGCCGACTTCAACAGCTACGGCTCGCGCCGCGGCAACCACGAGATCATGATGCGCGGCACCTTCGCCAACGTGCGCATCAAGAACCTCATGATCCCGGCCCTGCCCGACGGCAGCCGTTTCGAAGGCGGCGAAACCCTGTTCCAGCCCACCGGCGAACAGATGTCCATCTATGACGCGGCCATGAAGTACGTGGCGGCCGGCACGCCCACCGTGGTGTTCGGCGGTGAAGAGTACGGCACCGGCTCCTCGCGCGACTGGGCCGCCAAGGGCACCCAGCTGCTGGGCGTCAAGGCTGTCATCACCCGCAGCTTCGAGCGCATCCACCGCAGCAACCTGGTCGGCATGGGCGTGCTGCCCCTGCAGTTCAAGGGTTCCGACAGCGTGCAGTCGCTGGGCATCACCGGCGAGGAAACCTACGACATCTCGGGCCTGGAAAACGGCATCAAGCCGATGCAGGACGTCACGCTCACCATCACCCGCAAGGACGGCTCCAAGCAGGACGTCACGGTGCTGCTGCGCATCGACACCCCGATCGAAGTCGACTACTACCAGCACGGCGGCATCCTGCCCTTCGTGCTGCGCCAGCTGCTGGCGGCCTGATCGGCGGCAGGCTGCACAAAAAACCCCGGGACCGCGAGGTTCCGGGGTTTTTTGCTTTTTGGGTGGGCCGACCGATGGGTGTCGCGCGTTGTATTGCGGTGTTCTTCTATGTGGCGTCTCGCGCTTTACCCATCCTACGGGTTGCAAGGCCAGCGCGCCACCCATCGGCCGGCAAAGCCGGCAACCCCATCAATCGTCGAACGCATACGCGTCCATCGCCAACGCCCCGTACGAGATTTCATCGGTCAAACGGGTGGCCGACGCGCCGCCCGCGCCCAGGGCCACATAGAACGGCATCAGGTGGTCGTCATGCGGATGCGCCTGGGCCGCGCCCGGGGCCTGGGCCTGCCAGTCCAGCAGCGCGGGCAGGTCGCGCGCGGCCAGCCGGCCGGCGTACCAGTCCTGGAAGGCCGGCACGTACGGCAGCGCCGGCGCGTTCTGCGGCATGCGGACGTGGCGCAGGTTGTGGGTCAGAGAACCCGATCCGACGATCAGGATGTCCTCGTCGCGCAGCGGCGCCAGCGCGCGGCCCAGCGCCAGCTGGCCGGCCGCGTCGCGCCCCATGTCCAGCGACAGCTGCACCACCGGCACGTCGGCCTCGGGGTACAGGTAGCGCAGCGGCACCCAGGCGCCGTGGTCCAGCGGGCGGCGCGGATCGTCGGCCGCTTCGATGCCGGATTCCGCCAGCAGGGCCTGCACGCGCGCGGCCAGCGCCGGCGAGCCGGGCGCGCCGTATTGCAGCGTATAGAGTTCCGGCGGGAACCCGCCGAAATCGTGCCAGGCCACCTGGCGGTCGCGGGTCGACAGCGCCAGCCCCTCGCCCATCCAGTGCGGCGACACCACCAGCACGCCCTTGGGCTTGCGGCCTTGCGCGGCGCTCCAGCCCGCCAGCGCGGGGCCGGTCAGGCCGGGTTCGACGGCCAGCATGGGCGAGCCGTGGGAAACGAAAAGCGTGGGCCAGCGCATGGCGGGGCCTCCTGATAATGCGTCGATGACAGCATTCTCCGCCGTTTCCGATCAGCAATAAACTACCGACAAAGGGATGATATGTTGCTCATTCAGCATCAATAGGCGTGCATGCTTGGCCCGGAGCCCGGCTTGGGGTCGACCGCAAGCGGGGCGTTCCACGGGCGTTAAACTATCGCGTTGCACACTTTCTGGATGTACTCCGAAGTTATGGCCCGATCCCGCAGCCAATCCACTCCCCGCATGTCGCGCGACGCCACCCGGCTGGTCACGCTGGCCCAGGCGCTGAACCGCTCGGGCAGCCGCCTGGAAGACGTGTTCTGGGAGACCCAGCTTGGCGAAGCGATCCCGAAGCTGCTCAAGGGAGGGCAGGACGCTCCCCTGGAGGCGGCCCTGGACCACCTCGCGCAGAGCGACGTGGGCGCTTATGAAATCCTGATCGAACAGGCTGAAACCCTGTCCGAATCCATGAAGATCGAGAAGAACGGCGTGCGCTACGACGTTCTGCTGATCGTGGCGCCCATCGTCGCCTGGACGCGCTACGCCATTCCCACCGGCTCGATTCCCGCCGGCGCCCAGCAGGCCCTGCTCGCGCAGCTGCACGGGCACGTGCTGTCCAGCAAGGCGCGCAGCGCGCTGATGCCCGTGCTGGTCAGCGTCGACCAGATGCCGCGCACCTTCTCGGAAACCTGGCAGTGGCTGCAGCGCCTGGGCTCGCAGGCGCTGGGCGCCGAGACCGCCAAGCCCGCGCTCAACACCGAGGTCGAGACCGCCAACATGCTGGCCGATACCCGCTACATCGTGGCGGCCGTGGCCGTGCCGGAGAACGAGCCCATCTTCCGCTGGCAGGAACAGATGGGCGAAGCCGACGCCAGCCGCGACGCCAGCCAGCAACAGTGGGCCGCCCAGGCCCAGCCCACGCTGGCCGCCCTGCTGCCCGGCTGCGGCTTCGAAATGCTGCTGCCCGACGCCTATTACGTGAGCAACCGCGAAGCGGACCGGCGCGTGCGCCCGCTGTCGCTGCGCGCGGCGGTCAGCTGGCTCGAAGGCGCGGTCAGCCTCGAGGCCTCGCAGTTGCGCGCGGTGGTGGCCGGCTGCGGCGAAAACCGCATCGACGAATACCGCGTCGGCTTCACGGCCCGCAACAGCAACGACGTCTATTACGGCTGCGTGTGGCCGCTGTACGGCCGCGAGGAAGACCTGCCGGTCGACGAAGGCCAGCCCGACGTGATCGACGAGATCGCGGCGCTGCTCAAGGAATACGGCGTGACCGACGTGCGCCGCATCCCCGGCGTGCTGCCGCCCGAGTACTGCGAAGACTGCGGCGCGCCCTACTTCCCCAACCCGCTGGGCGAACTGGTGCACGCCGAACTGCCCGAGGACGCGGAAGCCTCCCCGGCCAAGTTCCACTAGGCCGCGCGCTGCCATGCAGGCGGACATCTTCTGCCGGGTCGTCGACAACTACGGCGACATCGGCGTGTGCTGGCGCCTGGCCCGCCGCCTGGCGCACGGCCGCGGCTGGGACGTGCGCCTGTGGGTCGACGACCTGGCCAGCTTCGCCCGCATCCAGCCCGGCATCGCGCCCGGCCTGGCGCAGCAGCGGCTGGCCGGCATCGACATCCAGCACTGGAGCGACGCGCCGGACCCCGCCCTGGCCTCGCGCGACGTGGTGATCGAGGCGTTCGCCTGCGATCCGCCCGCGGCGTTCCTGGAAAGCATGCGGCGCCGGCCTCCCGTCTGGATCAACCTGGAATACCTGAGCGCCGAGTCCTGGGTCGAAAGCTGCCACGGCCTGCCCTCGCAGCGGCCGGACGGGCTGGTCAAGCATTTCTTCTTTCCCGGTTTCACCGAAGCCACCGGCGGCCTGCTGCGCGAGCCCGGCCTGTCGGCCGAACGCGACGCGCTGCAGGCCTCGACGGATGCGCAAATCGCCTTCCTGCGTTCGCTGGGCGTGGGCGAGGAGCTGCTGTTGCGCCGCCGCGACGGCGCCCGCACCGTGTCCCTGTTTTGTTATCCCAGTGCGCCGGCGGCCGAGCTGGTCGGCGCGCTGGCGGCCGATCCGCGCCCCAGCGTGCTGCTGGCCCCCGAAGGCGTCGCGCCCGGGCTGGAAGCCGCCTGCGCGGCGCCCGGCGCGCCGCTGCTGGCCCGTCTGCCCTTCGTGGCGCAGCCGGACTTCGACCGCCTGCTGTGGTGTTGCGACCTGAACTTCGTGCGCGGCGAGGATTCTTTCGTGCGCGCCGCCTGGGCCGCGCGCCCGCTGGTCTGGCAGATCTACCCCCAGGACGGCAACATCCACCTGGAAAAGCTGGAGGCCTGGCTGGCGCGCTATCCGGCCCCGGAAACCGCCCAGGCCCTCATCCGCGCCTGGAACCAGCCCGAGCCCGGCCGGACGGCGGCCGCGCTGGCCGCCGCCCTGGCGCCGGATGCCTGGAACGGCTGGGCCGAGGCGGCCCGGGCCTGGGACGCCAGCCAGGCCGCGCGGCCCGACCTGGGCGAAAATCTGGCCGATTTCTGCGCAGAGTTGGCGAAGAAACGTTAGAATAGAGAGTTTTCCGAGAGCCCTGTATTTTGTCGGGCCTCAACTATGACGCCTCCCGGGGTGTGCACTAAGCCCAGGCGCCGGCCTTACGGCCAGCTTCCCGGGGGCTTTCTGCTAGCACGGCGAGTGCACCTATCACCCCGGAGTTTTATCGATGAAAACCGCTCAGGAACTGCGAGTCGGCAACGTGGCCATGGTTGGCAAGGACCCCCTGGTGGTCCAGAAGGCCGAATACAACAAGTCCGGCCGTAACGCCGCCGTGGTCAAGCTGAAGTTCAAGAACCTGCTGACCGGCGCCGCCAGCGAATCGGTCTACAAGGCCGACGAAAAGTTCGAAGTCGTCCAGCTCGACCGCAAGGAGTGCACCTACTCCTACTTCGGCGACCCGATGTACGTCTTCATGGACGAAGAGTACAACCAGTACGAAATCGAAGCCGACAGCATGGGCGACGCCCTGAACTACCTGGAAGAAGCGATGCCCGTGGAAGTGGTCTTCTACGACGGCCGCGCCATCTCGGTGGAACTGCCCACGACCATCGTGCGCGAAATCACCTACACCGAACCCGCCGTGCGCGGCGATACCTCGGGCAAGGTGACCAAGCCGGCCAAGATCAACACCGGCTTCGAACTGAACGTGCCGCTGTTCTGCGCCATCGGCGACAAGATCGAAATCGACACCCGCACCAACGAATACCGCAGCCGCGTCAACAACTGATCGGCCACGGACGAAAAAAATGCCAGACCTTCGGGTCTGGCATTTTTTTTGGCTGGCGGGCCTTTTTGCCGCCGGGCCGCCCCAAGGCAAAAACGCCCCCCTTGGGGGGCAGCAAGCACGCGCAGCGTGCGCGGCGTGGGGGCCTTTTCTCTATTGCAGGCGGTCGTCGTCCAGGAAGTCGGGTACCGCCATCACCTCGATGCCGTCGTCGGCCAGTTCGGCGCGCTCCTGCGGCGTGGCGGTGCCGCGGATGGGCCTGTCGTCGGCGTCGCCGGCATGGATGCGGCGGGCCTCTTCGGCAAAGCGCGCGCCGACGTTTTCGGTGTTGCGCAGCACGGCGCGGACCTGGCGCATGACCACGGCCTGCAGCGCCGCCATTTTTTCGGCTTCGCTGGCGTTGGCCGGCAAGGCGGGCCGGGAAGCCGGCTCGTGCAGATTGGCCACGTTCAGCCGCGGCGCCGACAGGCGCTTGGTAATGCTGGCCGACGCACAGACGGGGCACGTGACCAGGCCGCGCGCCTGCTGCGCGTCATAGTCTTCGTGCGAACCGAACCAGCCTTCGAAGAGGTGGCCGTGTTCGCACTCGAGGTCGAATACTTTGAGAGCCATGGCATTCATATGGGGTGCAATGGCCAGAATACAAGAAAACGCCGCCCGGCCCGCGCCCGCCTCGGGCTACTTCCCGCGCTTCTGGGCCGGCGCGCCCGCCACCTGGGCCTGCTGGGCCTGCAGCGCGTCGATCTGGCGCTGCAGATCGCGCAGCTGCTGGCGCACGTCCTTTTCCTGTTCGGCCAGCGCCGTCGCTTCCTGGCGCGATTGTTCCTGGCGCGCGGCGACCTGCTGTTCCTGCTGCAGGCGCAGCGCGCGGTCGGCCTGCAGGGTGCTCAGTTCGGCGCTGCGCGTGGCCAGCAGTTTTTCGGCATGGGCGGTTTCGGCCTGCAGCTTGATGCGCTTGATGTCCACCTCGGCCAGGTCCGCCGATTGGGCGGCGAAGGCGCGATAGGTCGATTCGGCCTGCTTGTCCGACTGGGTCTTCAGCACGCGCCAGAAATCCTTCTGCTGGAACAGCGCGACGTAATAGGTCAGGTCGTCGGGTTTGAACAGCAGGCTCGCGCCATAGGTGCCGTTATAGGCCGTGCGCAGTTCGGAAACCTGGCGGTTCTGTATCAGCGACTGCAGTTCGGAAACGGTGGACGAGGGCCGCGCGGCCAGCGACGGCGCGCTCGCCGGCGGCGTCACGGGCGCGGACGCCGCCTGCGTATCCTCCACCTGTTTAACCGTGGGACGCGGCTCCTCGGGCTGCGCGACGGCGCAGGCCGCCAGGCCGGACAGGGCCGTTCCCAACAGCGCCATGCGTGCGGCGCCACGGATAAAGTGGACTTTCATGCCTACCCCAAAAAAAAGTTTGCGGAACTATAGCAATTTATTTCACCGAGGACGCCCGGATTTACACCTCGGCGGCCTCTCCCTGCCCTGCGCCCAGGTGCAGCTTGCGCATTTTTTCCCATAGCACCTTGCGGCTGATTCCCAGCGCGTTGGCGGTGTCCTGGCGGCGCCAGCCGTTGCCGTCCAGCGCCGCCAGGATGCGGGCGCGTTCGGCGCGCTCGGCGTCGGTGAACACCGGCGGCTCGCACTGCGCGCCGGCGGCCGCCAGCGGCTCGGCGAGCTGGCCGAAGATGCGTTCGATGCGCGGCGCGTCCCAGGCACCGAGCTGGCGCCGCATGATGGCCACGCGCTCGGCCACGTTGGACAGTTCGCGCACGTTGCCGGCGAAGCGCGTCTGCGCGACGCGCTCCAGCAGCCACGCGGGCGGCTCGTCCGGCGCGCCCAGCCGCTCCAGCAGGGCGCGGAAGATCGCCGCCTTCTCGGCGCCGCCGCGCTCGTCCAGGTTGGGGATGCGCAGTTCGATCACCGCCAGCCGGTAATACAGGTCGGCGCGGAACTCCTCCTGCCCCACCAGGGCGCGCAGGTCCTTATTGGTGGCGGCGACCAGGCGGAAGTCCACCGGCACTTCCACCGTCGAGCCCAGGCGCGTCACGCTGTTCTGCTCCAGCACGCGCAGCAGCTTGACCTGCTGGTAGCGCGGCAGGTCGCCGATCTCGTCCAGGAACAGCGTGCCGCCGTGGGCCTGTTCGAAATAGCCCTTGTGCGCGCCGATAGCGCCGGTGAACGCGCCCTTGGCGTGGCCGAAGAAATGCGCCTCGAACAGGCCTTCGGGAATGGCGCCGCAGTTCACCGCCACGAAGGGGCCGTCCGACCACGGCGCGCGCTCGTGCAGCAGGCGCGCCACGCGCTCCTTGCCCACGCCGGTTTCGCCGTGGATCAGCACGTTGCTGCGGCAGTCGGCGTACAGCTCGGCTTCGGCCAGCAGTTCGCGCATCGGCGCAGACACCGCGATCAGCGGCTGTTCGCGCCGGGGCGCGGCGCGCTTGACCTGGTCCAGCACGCCCAGCAGTTCGAACAGCAGCTTGCGCAGATCGGAGGCGGTGAACGATGGCGGCAGCGTGTACGAGTATTCGGGCGGGTAGTAGCGCGGATCGCGCCCGCGCGCCTCGGACGCCACCCAGATGATGGGCAGGCCCTGCGCGGCCAGCCAGTCGTAGCCGCTGAAGCGCGTATCGCCCATCACCGACACCGACACCAGGGCCACCGCCGGCCGTCCGGCATCGCGCGGCGGCGGAAAGGCCGTGCCGGCGTCGGCCCGCAGCAGCGCCACGTCCATGCCGGCCAGGCAGCGCTCGGCGCGGCTGGCGATGTCGGAGGTGCCCTCCCAGACATAGAGATCGAATTCGTCGCGCATGAATTTCTGGCTCATGGCGCGAACCTCGCGGGCAGACAGGCAGCGGAAATCACGATATTCACCATCAGTACACCAGGCGGGGCTTGCCGCAATCGACGGAAATCAGGGAGACGTCGGTCTGGCCCAGGCTCAGGCCCAGCAGATTGAGCAGCTGCTGCAGCAGCACCGACAGCGTGTCCAGCAAAGGCGTCAGCAGCGCGACGACCACCGACAGCACGCCGCCGACCTGCCCGCCGTCGCTCAGGGCGAGCGCGCCGACCGCGTCAACCCGACATTGCCTGATCCGGTCGGGCGTCCAGGTCAATACACAGCCCAAGTCGCTCAGCGGCGCCGCCAGCAGCGTGTTCAGGATGCCGCCGACCAGCTGCAGCGTGCCGCCCAGCACGCCGGTCAGGCCGCCGGTGCTCAGGCGGGTGCCGAGCCGCTCCATCGCGTCCTTGGACCACTGCATGTCGTTGACGACCTTGGACACGGTCTTGCCGGCATGCGAGGCGTCGCCGCCCACCAGCCTGGAGGCAAGGTCCGCGCGCTCCTTGTCCGTCAGCGGCGTGCCGGTACTGAACAGGTCGCCCAGGATGCCGCCGATCAGCGCGTCCGACAGGTTGGACGCCAGCTGCGCCAGGTCGACCTGGGAGGCGTTGATCGTGGTGCTGGAGTCCGGCGACGGCGGCTCGGTCAGCAGCACCGATACCGGCGTGGACGACGGAAACACCGACAGCGGCGGGTCGGCGATCTTGGCGGTCAGCGGCAGGATGCCCAGCACGTTCAGCACCTCGTGGCGTCCGATGGCGGCCGAGGCCGAGGACTCGCAGCTATTGGTCAGCGACACGAAATGATTCGGGTCCCGGTCGGTGCTGGACTGCATGGCGGGGAAGCTGCCCAGGCACAGGTTCACCAGCGACGAAGACACGTCGATGACGGCCTGCGATTCGGTCAGCGGCGCCTCGCACAGCTTGCTGACGGTGCCGGTCGATTGCGCCACGTCGATGATGATGGGCAGGTCCACGCGGGTGCCCAGCGTGTCCGACAGCAGCGGGCCGACCAGCGGGATGGTGGCGGTGTTGACCCGCAGGTACACGCGGATGCCGGCGCTGGTGGCGCGCGCGCCCACGCCGCCGATGCCGATGGAAGGCGGCTCGACCACGCGCACCTGCGCGTCCACGCCCAGCAGCGGCACGCTCAGCCCGAGGTTGATGAGGTTCTCGCCGTTGGCGATCACCAGCGCGGTCTCCAGGATGTTGCGCGCGTTGATGTCGGCCTGCAGCGCGGAATGCGCGCCGCCGCCCTGCACCGACAGGTCGAGCAGGCCGCCGTCGCCGAACAGCTTGACCGGCAGGTCCAGCGGCATCACGTCCAGCGCCACGCCGATAGCCTTGGCCAGCAGCCCCACGTCGGCGCTGGCCGTGCCCATCTTGTCGATGACGCTCAGGGTCGCGTTGAGCAGCTGGCCCAGCGTCAGGTTCTCCACGGCCGCCAGCTGTTCGGGCGTGCCCACGCCGGTTGCGACCGACAGCGGCAGGCCCAGGGCCTTGAGCAGGCCGGCCGGCGTGATCTGGACGTTGGCCAGCCCGGCCGCGTCCAGCACGTCGAGCTGGGCCGGCGAGGCGCCGACGGTGGCCAGCAGCCGCGACAGCAGGCCGCCGCGCTCCAGGCGCAGCAGGCGCGAGCCGACCGAGAAGACGGCGACCGGCCTGGAATTGGCCGCCACCGCCGAGACCGAGGCCGGCAGGCCGCCATCGCCGCCGCTGAAGCTGGGGATGATGCGGCTCAGCCGCTTGCTGACCGTCACGCGCACGGCGTTGAACGCCTCGTCGCCGGCCGGATCGAACAGGTGCATGCCGGCGGCGTCGGCGCGGTCCGGGTCCCAGACCTTGCATTCGACGGTGATGTCGGCGTCCGTGAAGCGGTCGATCAGCGTGGGGATGTTGCGCCGCGCCGAGGCCCGGCCGGCCGCGATCGCCGGCGCGCAATCGGCTGGCGCGCCCAGCCCCAGCGCCTGCACCGCCGACAGCGCGGCAAGGTCCGCGCCCTTCTGCATCTCGCGCTTCATGTAGAAGCCGTAGGCCAGCTGCGCCGCGCCCAGCAGCACCACCCCCACCAGGATCGCGAAGACCACGGCCACGGTGATGCTGCCGCGCTGGCGCGGCAACGGGACGGGACGCGAAGAATGAACGCGCATGTTCGGTTCCGGCTCGGGTCCGGGCATCAGTTTGTGTTCTTGGTTTCGACGCGCTTCTGCAGCCACTCGGGGATCGGGTGCTTGAAGCTGTCCAGATAGCGGTTCCAGGCGGCGGTGGACACCGGCCCCAGGATGGGCAGCGCGCCGCCCGCGCGCCGGCCGTCGGCCTGCGCCGCCAGCAGGCCGCGCGTGACGTCGCCGAACGCTTCCGGCGCGGCCTCCTGCGGCGCGGCGCTAGCCTGTTGCGGCAGCGGCGTGGAAACCTGCTGCACCACCGGACGGTCGGGCATGGCGGCCGGCGCCGCAGCCGGGGCGGTCGGGGCCGCGGGCGTCGGCGCGCCGGCGGCCATGCCGCCGGTCAGCGGCGCATTCGACTGCGCATGCGCGGCGGGCGCGGCCAGCGCCAGGGCGGAGAACAGCAGCGTGGTGTAGGAACGGATGTGGGACATGTCTAAATTCCTGGCTGAATACGGTTAACGCACGATGGGCCCGTTGCCCAGGCCCTCCATCAAGGGGCTCATCATCGGCATCACGGCGCCGCCCGCGCCGGAGACGCGGGTGGCCGGCAGGCCGGCCGCGGGCATGGGCATGGGCGCGACCTGGCCGCGGATCTCGGCAGCCAGGCGCAGCACCTGGCTGCGGGCCTCCTCGCCCAGCTGCGCCTGGTCCATCAGGCGCTGCGCCTTGAGCGGGTCGCCTTCGACCAGCAGCAGCACCGCCATATTGGCCAGCACCCGGCCGTTCTCGGGCGCGAGTTCGGCCGCCTGGCCCAGCGGCACGCGGGCGCCGTTCAGGTCGCCGGCGCGCAGCCTGGCGTAGCCCAGGTCGCCCAGGATCTGCGCGTTCATCGGCGCCAGCCGCGCCGCCTGCGCGAAGTCGTCGGCCGCCTGCTCGTACTGGCCGCGGCCGCCGGCGATCAGGCCCAGGCCATGCCAGCCCTGCGCGGCCTGCTCGCCGCGGGTCAGCGCGCGGTAGGCCTGTTCGCTGGCGGCGGTCTGGCCGGTCTGGCGCAGCGCGTCGGCGCGCATGACGGCCACTCGGCTGTCGGCGCCGAACTTCTGCTGATAGGCGTCGATGTAGGCCAGCGACGCGAAATAGCGCTCCTGGCGCTGCGCCTCGGCGATCATCGACAGCATCATCTCCGGCTCGCGCGGCCGGTTGCGGCCCTGGGCCTCGTCTTCCTGCTGGCGCGCCAGCGCCTGCTCCTGCTGCTGTTGCTGGATCAGCTGCCACGCCGACTCGGCGCCGTTGCTCTTGCACCCCGCCAGGCCCGCCAGCACCGCCGCCGCGGCCATGCCGCGCGCGCAGCCGCGCCGCCAATTCATCGCGCCCGCCATCATGATCCCCCCATGCGCGACAACGCGCGTATCACCGCTATGAATCCCGCTCCGCCCGTGACGATCAGCAACGCCGGCAGCAGGGTCACGATCATGACGCCCGTCATCTTGACGGTGGTCTTGCCGACCCGCTCCTTCAGCTCCAGGCGGCGCGATTCGCGCAGCCGTTCGCCGAAGCGGTTCAGCGGCTCCTGCACCGCGCCGCCGTGCTGGTCCACCTGCGCGATCAGGCGGCAGATGGCGGACAGATCGTCGTTGTCGAAGCCGGTCGCCAGCCGCGCCAGCGACTGTTCGCGCGTGCGGCCGCGCACGTAGAGTTCGGAGGCCAGCCGCAGTTCCTGCGACAGCACCGGCAGCACCTGGCCGAATTCCGCCACCAGCACCTGCAGGCTCTGGTCGATGGACAGCCCCACGCCCTGCAGCAGGCGCAGCAGGTCCACCAGCAGCGGCAGTTCGTCGGCCGCCAGGCGCCTGCGGCGCGCCACGCGGCGGCGCAAGGCCCATTTGGGCAGCATGTAGCCGAACCCGAAGCCGAAGAAGGCGGCGAGCAGCATGCCGCCCAACGAGCCGATGTGGCCATAGCGCAGGCCCGCCGTCACCGCAGCCACCGGCAGCAGCAACGCCAGGCCGAAGCGCGCCACCACGAAGCGCGAGCGGGCCGTGGCGGCGTCGGCATAGCCGGCCATGTCCACCAGCTTGCGGTCTTCGGCGGCCAGGAGCGCATCGGCCAGGCGCCCCTGGCTCAGGCGCCTGCCGAACGAATCGGCGGCGCGCGCGGCGGCCGCGAGGCGGCCCTGCGCGTCGGCGGCCGGCAGCGGCGCGGCCGCGCCCTCGCCCGTCTGGCGCGCCGCCAGCGCCTGGTCCACCACCTGGCGGCTGCGGCTCTGGCCGCGCAGGCGCCGCACCAGGCCCACGCCCAGCACCAGCATGGCCGCCGCGATCAGCATCAGCGCCGCGGCCAGCGTGGTCGAGGCGTTCCAGGATTGCAGGATATGCATCGCGCCTCTCCTCAGATCGACTTGGCCATGCGGTACAGCCAGTAGCTGCCGCCGATCTGCAGCGCCACCGCGGTCACCAGCATCTTGAAGCCCGCCGGGTCGTGCCACAGTCCCATGAAGAGATTGTTGTTGGTCACGATGATGAAGCCGGCGATCCCCACCGGCAGCAGCGCCAGTATCCAGGCCGACAGCCGCACCTCGGCCGAGCTGGCCGACAGTTCGTTGCGCGCCTGGGCCACGTCGCGCATGAACGCGGCCATGCGCTCCAGCACCTGGTCGCTGCGCCCGCCGAAGCGCATCGCCAGCGACACCACGGCGGCGATCATGTACAGCTCTTTCAGCCCGTACAGGCGCGACACGTGCACCAGCGCCGCGTCCAGCTCCTTGGCCGAGCGGCTCAGGCTGGCCGCCGTCTCCACCACTTCGCGCAAGGGTTCGTCGGTGTTGGCGGCGGCGGTCTGGAAGGCCGAGCCCATGCTGTTGCCGATGGTGACCAGGCGCACGATGTTGTCCAGGAACGCCGGCAGCTGCGCGATCATGCGGCGCTGGCGCTTGTCGGCGCGCAGCCACAGCAGGAAGTACTCCAGCACCGCCACCAGCACCAGCGTCACCGCGCCGGACAGCCCGCCCAGCAGCAGCCAGGCCAGCGCCGCGCCGCCGAACAGCGGCGCCGCCAGGCGCAGATAGAAGCCGGGGCTCTGGCGTATGCCGGCCACCAGCAGCAGGCGGTCCCATCCCAGCAGGCCGCTGCGCATGGCGCGCGAACCGGCCGCGAACGTGTCGTCGTCCGGGCGCGCGTCGCGCACGCGGTTGAGCTGGTTCTCCAGGAACGCCGAGCTCGCGGCGCGGCGCGCGCCGCGGCTGGCGTGGCGCCACAGCAGCGCCGCGCCCAGCATCAGCGCCAGCGCCAGGCCGGCCAGTATCAGGACCCGCTCCATCAGCGCCTCCGGCTCCAGAACCCGCCGCCACCGCCGCCATCGCCGTCGCCGGACGCGGCGTCGTTGGCGCGCGCCTCGCTGCGCATCCTGGCCAGCTTGGGCGTATGCGGATGGATGCCCAGCCATTTCCAGCGGTCTTTTTCCTCGCCCTCCGGCGTCAGGAAGGTTTCGTGGCGGTACAGCTCCTGCGTGGAAATCACGTTGTCGCCCATGCCCGTCACCTCGGTCACCGACAGCACGCGGCGCTTGCCGTTGGACAGGCGGCCGATCTGCACGATGAAGTCGAGCGCGCTGGCGATCTGGCGGCGCAGGCTGTCCTCGCTGCCCTGGAAGCCGGCGAAGCCCGCCAGCATCTCGATCCGGTACAGGCACTCGCGCGGCGAGTTGGCGTGGATGGTGGCCATGGAGCCTTCATGCCCGGTGTTCATGGCCTGCAGCATGTCCATGACTTCGGCGCCGCGCACTTCGCCCACCACCACACGGTCCGGGCGCATCCGCAGGCTGTTGCGGATCAGCTCGCGGATGGTCACCGCGCCGCTGCCGTCGAAGCCGCCCTGGCGCGATTCCAGCCGCACTACGTGCGGGTGGTTGAGCGACAGTTCGGCCGTGTCCTCGACCGTGACCACGCGCTCGGTGCCGGGGATGAAGAACGCCAGCGCATTGAGCAGCGAAGTCTTGCCCGAACTGGTGCCGCCGGACACCAGGATGTTGCAGCGGTTCTTCACCGCCTCGTGCAGCAGCCGGTAGATCTCTTCGTCGAACGTGCCCAGCGTCAGCAGGTCGGCGGGCTTGAGCGGGTCCTGGCGAAACTTGCGGATCGACACCATGGGGCCGTCCACCGCCAGCGGCTCGATCACCACGTTCAGCCGCCCGCCGTCGGGCAGGCGCGCGTCCACCATGGGGCTGGATTCGTCCAGGCGGCGGCCGATGGGCGCCAGGATGCGGCGCACGATGCGCAGCACGTGCTGATTGTCGGTGAAGCGCAGCGTCTCGCGCGCCAGCACGCCGCGGCGCGACACGAACACGTTGTCGTAGCCGTTGATCAGGATGTCTTCCACCGCCGGGTCCGCCAGCAGGTCCTCCAGCGGCCCCAGGCCCGCCAGTTCCTTGGTCAGGGCCTCGGCGATCTGCCGCATCTCGCCTTCGTTGATCGGCACCCTGCGCAGCCGCACGAAGCTCGCGACCTCGATGTCCACGAACTCCTGGATAGCCGAGCGCGCCCAGCGGCCGAACTCGGCGCCCAGCTCCTCGATGCGGGAAAGCAGGTGCTCGTAGGCCGCCGTCTTCACTTCCTGGTAGCGGTTCGACGCCGAAAAACCGGAGTCGCCTTCGCCGCCGAACTCAACCGTCGCTGTCATGATCATGTGGGATTCCGTTGCTGTCCGTCCGTGTTGCCGTCAACCCGCCATGCGGCGGTGCACGCCGGGCAGCCAGGTCGCGAGCCAGCCAGCGCGCCCGCCGGCGGCGTGTTCGTGGGCGCTCAGTTTTTCGGCCAGCGCCTGCACCGCGCGCACGTAGATGTCGCGTTCGGCTTCTTCATGCAGCAGATGGCCCTGGTTGGTGCACACCATCAGCGCCAGCGTCCGGTCGGGCAGCGTGCCCACCAGGTCCAGCTGGAAGCGCTCGGCGATCTGCTGCGCGGTCATGCCGTAGCGCTCGTCGTAACGGTTGACGATCAGCCCCAGGCTGCGGCGGTCCACGTGCATCTGCTCCAGCTCCTGCAGCAGGCCGGCCAGCGACACCAGCGCGCCCACGCTCTGGTCCGTCACGATCCAGTTCTGCTCCGAGGCGCGCGCCAGGCCGGCCACGAATTCGGGATTGGTGAAGCCGCCGGCATCGGCCACCACCACGCCGAAATGCTGGCGCATGCGCTCGAACACCAGCAGCGAATCGGACAGCGAGGCGTCGCGCATCTGCGCCAGGTCGCGCGGCAGCGACAGCACGCTCAGGCCATTGGCCGTGTGCGGCATGGCCGAGCCCAGCAGCGTGGAGTCCAGGCGGCGCAGGTTGCGCGCCGCCTCGGCGAAGTCGAAGTCGCCGCCGATGTTCAGGTACAGCTGGCAGTCTCCCACCGGCCAGCCCAGGTCCATCAGCGCCACGCGGCTCGACAGCGGCAGCGTCGAGCCGGGCTCGGCTGCGGCCGCGCGCGCGGCCTTGCCGCCGGCCGCGTTGCGCGCGCAATGGGCCTGTTTGAGGCGGTCCTGCACCATGCCGGCCAGGTGCACGGCCAGCGTGCTGGCGCCCACGCCGGGGCGCGCGCTCAGCAGCAGCACGCTGCGCCGCGATCCGCCGCCGGGCGCGTCGCCCGCCTGCGCGTTCATCAGGCGCTGCACGATTTCCTTGATTTCCTGCGGCGCCACCGTGGGATCGACGAAGTCGCTGACCCCGGCGCGCAGGGCCGCGATCGCGCCTTCGGGCTGGCTCAGCAGCCCCACCGCCACGCGCGGCAGGCTGGGCGCGATGCGCGCCAGCAGGCGCGCCAGCTCGGCCGACTTGAACAGCTTGCCGGGCTCGTCCTCGCTCAGCGTGAAGTCCAGGAACACCACCTGCGGCGCGATGTCCGCCAGGCGCCGCGCCAGTTCTTCCGTGCCGGGCGACTCCTGGGTCAGCATGCCCATGTCGCCCAGCGCCTGCCCCAGCTGGGCGGCGATGTCCGCCCCCCGGGAGCAGAACAGGAATCGCCTGCCGTTCTGCAGGCCCTTCCATTCGCTCGTATGTGTCTTCATATCGTTCACCGCGAAAATCCCGGCATCTGCTGGCCGCCCATCGGGCCGGTCAGGTAATAGCCCCAGGCGTTGAAGCCGTTGTCGGCGCGCTCCTGCCTGGCCCCCGGCAGCGGCAGCGTGACGCCGCGCGCGATGGGGCGCACCAGGCGCGGCGTCACCACGATGACCAGCTCGGTGTCCTCCTGCTTGTAGTCCAGGCTGCGGAAGAAAGTGCCAATGATGGGCAGGTCGCCCAGCAGCGGCACCTTGCTGACCATCGCCTTGGTCTGGCGCGACACCAGGCCGCTGATCACGAAGCTCTCGCCGTCGCCCAGCTCCACCGTGGTGTCCGCGCGGCGCGTGCGCAGCGCCGGAATGATGGAGGCGGAGTTCTCGCCGTTGCTGATCGCGATGCCGTTGCTGTAGTCCAGTTCGCTGGCCTCGGGCGCCACCTTCAGCGAGATGCGGTCGCGCGATAGCACGGTGGGCGTGACGGTCAGGCCGATGCCGAACGGCTTGAACGTGACCGACACGGTGCCCAGCCCGCCGGATTCAGGGATGGGCAGCTCGCCGCCGGCCAGGAAGCTGGCGCTCTGGCCCGTCAGCGCCACCAGCGTGGGCTCGGCCAGCACGCGCGCCATGCCGTTGTTCTGCAGCAGCCGCAGATTGGCCGAGAAGTTGTTGGTGTCGTAGAACAGCGAGAAGCCCGAGGCCGCCGCGCCCAGGTTGGCCGGCACCAGGCTGGCGCTGGCGCTCCACGGGCCGCTGCCGCCGGCCGACCAGTTGATGCCCGCTTCTTTCATGACGGAGCGCGACACCTCGACCACTTTTACCTCCACCTGCACCACGCCGCTGGTGCCGGCCGAGGATACGTCCACCACGTTCTTTTCGCCGCCCACGGCCGAGGCCGCCATCGCCACGGACGCGACCTGCCCCATCGGCGTTTCGGCGTGGCCGGACACCACCGCGCGGTCGCCGGCAATGTCGATGTTGGCGCCGCCGGCGATGCCGCGGCTGGCCAGCGCGCCCTGCACGCTGCCGCCCACGCGCAGGTTCCAGACCTGGGGCGCGGGATTGGAGCCGCTCCAGACCTGCAGCTGCGTGGTGCCGGCCTTCTTGCCGTAGACCAGGATGGCGCCCGCGCGCTTGCCGCCGGCGGGCAGGATCTTGACGTCGGCCACTTCCGGGTCGCCGATGGCCAGGCGCGAGGGCACGGCGCCGTCCAGCAGCAGGGTCTGCTGGCCCTTGACCGCCAGGTTCAGGTCGCGGACCGGCGCCGGCGCGCTCGCGGCCGGCGCCGCGGTTTGCGCTACGGCGCTCGCGCCGCAGCCGAACGCGGCAAGCGCCGACAGGACACAGATGACGGTGGTGCGCTGATGTTTCTTCATGGTGCTGGATCGAGTTATTTGGGAGAGTCCAGCCGCCGGGGCCCGCATCGGCCCCGCGGCCGCTGTCAGTAACGCACGCGCTCGGTCTTGTCGCCGCGCACGATTTCCACCGACCGGCCGCCGCCGGCATTCGCGCCGCGCGCCACGGCCGCGGGCGTACGCGCCGCCGTCGTGGTGCCGTCGAGCTGCACCAGGCTTTCGCCGGCATAGGCGCGGTTCGGCGCGAGCTTGAGCGCATCGCGCTGGGCCGGCGTCAGGTCGGCGCGCACCGGCAGCACGCTGCCGCGCTGCACGAACAATTCCGTGTCCGGCAGGGCCTCGTCGCCCAGCGGCCGCAGCGCCAGCTGCAGGCGGCCGGCGCGGCTGGCCAGCATCAGTTCATTGACGCGTTCCAGCGGCACGGCCAGCACCGCGGTCTTGGCCGGCTGGTTCGGCACGCCCGCCTGCCCCGCCGGCTTTTCCTCCGGACCGTCCACCGAAGCCTTGCCGTAGGCCAGCACGCGCAGCTGCGATTGCAGCAGGCGCGCCTGCGCGCCAGGCACTTCCTGGCCTTTCTCGATCATGAAGAACACGTCGACCCAGTCGCCCGGACCGATGCGGTTGCCGCCGCCCACGACTTCGTCGACCGCGATGGCCACGGCGCGCTCTCCTTCCTTGAGCTGGCGCGCCAGTCCCTGCGCCAGCAGGCTGGGCAGCATGGGATCGCCCGCGGCGATATCGACCTTGGCCACTGCGCCTTCCAGCGGCGCGGCCGCCTCATAGCCGCCCGACAGCGCCGCCTGCCACTGCGCCACTTCCAGCATCCGGGCCGCGTCGATGCGCGTGCCGGCCGCGATCGGCGTCTTGGCCACGACCACCGGATAGCGCTTGACGGGCGCGGCGACCGGCGCCGCCGGCGCGGGCGCCGACGCCGCAGCGGCCGGCGCGCTGGCCGGCGCGGACGCCAGCCGCCAGGCGATGAAGGCCAGCACCAGCCCCGCTACCAACAACATCCCTGCGACGATCTTGCTCAAACTGCTCATGGTGTCCCCTGCGATATCTGTACGACGGCTTGCGAATGCAATTGGTTGGGAATCCAGTTCCGGCCCATGCCCGGCAACGAGGTGATCAGGCCCTGCAGGGTGGCCAGCAAGGGCCAGGACTGGGTTTCATAAGTCAGGTTCACGGTGGCGCAGTCGGACTGCCGGCCGGCCGGGCCGCTCCACTCGCAAGGCGCGCGCGAGGCCGCGCACACCACGCTGGAGCCGGACGAGAACGCGCTCATGGCGGCGGAACAGGCCGCCGCCGGCACGTCGGGCTCGCCGTTGTAGCGGGCCGAAACCGCGGCGCGCGCGCCGTCGGTCGCGGCCGCGGCCAGTTGCTGCTGCATCCAGAACAGCGCGCTCACGCCCAGCACGCCGCAGATGAACAGCAGCAGCACGATCAGGGTCAGCGAAAACTCCAGCGCCGCGACGCCGCGCTGGCGCCGCGGCCGGCAATGGAGCGGATGAGGGGTGCGCATCTCAGCCCTCCCCGTCCAGCTGGTCCAGATGCACGGTCGCGCGCGCGCTCAGCACGCCGGAGGCCGGCATCAGCGCCGTGCGCAGCAGCGGCACCGTGGGGATGAGCGGATGGGCGCCATACGGATAGGACACCGTCACTTCGATCTGGCCGTCGGCCAGCGGCAGGCCGCTGCACGCGCCGCCGCCCGAACTGCTCAGCGCGCCCGCGCTGCCGCACACCGCCACCCGCACCGGCGAGGCCGACAGCGTGCTGATCCATTCGGCCCGCTGCAGCGCGGTGTCGCGTCCCGCCCCGGCCCGCGCCGCCAGCGAAGCGGCGCCGCCCTGCCATTGCAGGATCTTGCGCGCGCCGTCCTGCGCGGCCAGCGCGACGGAGTTCTGTGCGGCGGCGACCAGCGAATAAGTCAGAATCCCGTAGAACAACAGGAAGAACACTACGAATACCAGGCCGAATTCCAGGGCATAGACGCCACGCTGAGCGCGGCGATTCCCATGTATGCGGCGTACGGAATCTGGCGCAGCCGCGCGCCCGGCGCCCACACGCGCGAGAGCGCCAGCACCAGCAAGGCATGCAGGCCCGCCAGCAGGCTCGACAGCACGAGCACCGCCAACAGCGCAGGCAGCCCCAGCAGCAGTCCCAGCACGGCGATGGCCTTGACGTCGCCCGCGCCCATCAGGCGCCGGCTCCACAGCAGCAGGAACGGCAGCGCCGCGGCGAACCCCAGCCAGGCCATGAGCCAGCCGGACCAGCGCGGCGGATAGGCCCAGCCGGGGGCCAGCCACGCGGCCAGCAGCCACAGCAGCTGAAGCGCGAACCCCGACACCACCAAGGCGTTCGGGACGCGGCGGTAGCGCAGGTCGTTGTAGACCAGCGCCAGATTCCAGCTTGCGAACAGCAACCACCACAATGCTTCCCCTGGAGACAAGGCAGGACCTTCAAGAATCGGAAATCGGATACGACAGCGGACGCGCGGCGTGCTTTTCGAATCAAATAAAGAAAGCTGGACGGGAGCCGCGGCAGCGGGCGGGCGGCCCGCCGTCGCGGCATGGGAAGCGATCGGGATCAGCCCGGCGTGTTGTCGCTCAGCGCGCCGCCCAGTCCCGTGAACAGGCCTTCGAGCGCGTCGGTGAACGTGCCCACCACGGCCAGCAGCGCCACCGCGATCATGCCGGCGATCAGGCCGTATTCGAGCGCGGTGATGCCCTCTTCTTCATTCCAGAATTGCATGAGTTTTTGCTTCATTTTCGAACCTCACTGGTCTCGATTGATCATCAAGCCGCCCCGCCGGCGGCAGGCCCGGCCACACTTCCAGAACCACTCGCACACCGTCGCTACTGCAAGGCGGCGCGCGTCCGGAATCCTGCTTATTCCGGCCCCTGGACGGACCCGGGATACTTGCCCGGATGCGCCACCGGCGCCGATTCAATGATCGAGTCAATGCGCTGCGCCGTGCGCACGCGAAACCGCCGGGACGCCCGCTGCAGATGCCAGCGCATCAGCAGCATGGTCGCCACGGATAATGCAAACGCGATATAGGGCAGCATTGCGCCGCCGATCTGCGCGCCGGAATATTCGCGGGACGTGGTGCAGACCACGGTCCCGGCCGCGGCGCCGGTGTAATGCATGCCGCAGATCGCCACCGCCATCAAAATGGCCGCGCCGGCGCGCTGGCGTTCGTTCTGGGTATTGAAGGCGAGCCACAATGCGGCCGACGCGGCCACCACGGCGATAAACACCGAGGCCGTCACCATGGGCAGGTCCCAGGCCAGCACGGCCGGCATGCGCATGGCGCTCATGCCTACATAATGCATGGAAACCACGCCCAGCCCGGTGGCCACGCCGCCCGTCAGGCAGCGCAGGAAAGTAAAACGCTGGCGGCCGACAAACCAGAATGCCCAGCCGGAAAAACCCGCGGCGACCAGGAAACTGAGCAGCGTGAGGTCGAATTGATAACCCACGTCGAAAGGCAGGTTCTGGGCCTGCATACCGATGAAATGCATGCTCCAGATACCGACACCGCCCATTGCGACGGCGCCGATCAGTATGTAGCCGAAACGGATTTCGCCATCGCGGGTTTCCGCCCGGATACCCGCCGCGGCCAGCATCGCCACGTAGGAACCGAGCACCGCAACGAAAAACGAAAGCGCCACCAGGCCACCGTGGAACGAAAGCGGAACGATTTCACCTGACGTCATGGACAGCCTCTTTTGAAACTGGCCGCACGCAGCGCTGCGGGCCCATGATTCTGCTTGCGGTCATCCTTTTCAAACTTGCGGATTTCCTTGGGCTGAACATTTCGATGCAATGAGAAGATACGTTATTTGTAGTCTTGTATATTACCATTTAATACACATCAGGGTTTTCCCTTATATTCGCAATAATGCTGTATTTAAATGTAAATAACGTTCTTTAAGTTAAGAATATCTCATTGAAAAACATATGGTTATCTATCGAACACGCCAGCTTATGCAGTTTCAAATTTGCAACAACTTAGCGAAAACACTAATTCGCCATATGGTCCAATGAAATAAATTGTCATTTTAGTCAGCGACTGGCACCATAACGCGACCCCGGCGGCCGGCGGTGGAAATAGTCGATAAATATCGGAAAGGCCATGGAACTGCGCCGCGGAAACAAGAGACATCAAAAGGCATGAGACGTACATTTCCGGCAGCTTCAGTTTCCCTGGTCCTCGCCTGCGCCCTCGCGGCAGCCGGCAATGCCCGCGCAGACGGCCCTTTGCGCGGCAATCCCGTCGATTCCATGCCCAAACTGGAGCGGCCGCCATCGGCCACGCAGCCGCCGCCCGTGGTGCAGACGGCGACGCCGGAACAAATGGCTTTGCAGGCGCGGCTGGCGCAGCGCATCGTGCCGCGCAATTTCGACGTCAGCGGCGTGCGCGCAATTCCCTTCGAAGAAGTGGCCGCATTGCTGAGCCCGCTGGCCGGCAAGGAAATAAGCCTGGGCGAACTGGTCCAGCAGGTCGACAAAATCACGCTGCTGTACCGGGAAAAAGGCTATCCGCTGTCGTTCGCGCTGGTGCAGAACCAGAGTTTCGCCAACGGCCTGGTGGTGGTGACGGTGGTCGAGGGATATATCGGCTCGGTGCGCATCGAAGGCGATATCGGCAACGCGCAAGACCGGCTCGATACCCTGGCCGGCCCGTTGAAAGAGGAAAGGCCGCTCAAGCAGGCCACGCTGGAACGCCAGCTGAATCTGATGCGCACGGTGCCCGGCGTCAAATTCACGCCCAGCCTGGATCTGCCGCGGCGCGCCGACGGCGCCACAGAACTGGTATTGGCGGCCAGCCGCCAGCCGGTCAGCCTGACCGGTGGCATCGCCGATCTCGGCACCGGCATGCAGCCGCTGGTGAATATGGCGACCAACAGCCTGACGCCGCTGGGCGAACAGGTGAAGCTGACCGCCGCCGTGCCCTTCAATACCGACGACGTGAAATACTTCAACGGTGAAATCCGCGTGCCGATCGGCGCCGACGGCTTGGCGCTGAAAATCGACGGCTACCACTACGACGCGCGCCCCGAGGACGATGCCATCGAATATCTCGGTTTCGAGCGCCGCGTCAAAAACGACCGCGTCGGCCTCGGCGTGAGTTATCCGTTCCTGCTCAACAACAGCCGTTCGCTGACCGGCACGCTGGGCGTCTATGCCGCCAATTCCAAGGACCGCTACGACGCGCGCAACAGCGACCGCTGGCTGCAGCAGGACGCCCGCGTGCGCGCCGCCAACGCGGAACTGCGTTATATCCAGGTATCCGAGAGCCAGGCCACCGACATCACGTTAGGCGTCGCCAAGGGTTTCGACGCCGCCGGCGCCAAAAAAGACATCTCAACCAATTACGGCTATTCCGCCACCCCGATCCTGGACCTGGATTTCACCCGCTATAACCTCAACGCCAAGCAGACCTTTGCGTTGCCGGGCCAGTTCGGGCTGGTTTTCTCGGGCGCCGGGCAATATTCCAGCAATATCCTGCCTTCCTCGGAGCAGGTCTCGTACGGCAGCTGGCGCTACGCCATGGGCTATCCCCAGGGAGAACAAAGCGGGGATAAAGGCATAGGCGTCTCGGCGGAAATAAACCGGCGCTTCGGCACGGGCTGGCAGTACCTTTCCAGCGTGCAACCCTATGCGATGGTCGACTATGCGCGCACCTGGTACAACAACAAAAGCCTGCAGGAACTGAACCAGCGGCATTTGTCTTCGGTGGCGCTGGGGCTGCGGATCACGGACGATAAGTATTATCTATTCGATTTCAACGTCGCCAAGCCGGTGGGGTCGGCGACGGTCGACAATGACCGCGACCTGCGTTTCAACGCGAATTACTCGCTTTATTACGACGCGTTCTGAGCGCGGCGTTACGTAACGCCGCCCGTAACGTAACGGCCGATAACCGGTCATTCGTAACATTCGCAGCCTGCGCGAGATCGTAAATCTGCGTATTTCTCGAATAAGGGTAAACCCTTAATAACTCATAACAACATGAATTGAAAGGGTTTTATCCTTGAAAATCCCGCCCGCCGCGCCGCGGGCTTTTTTTTGAAAAAAGTTGGCACGCTTTGTGCATGTGTAGATGTATCGGGCCGTTTCTTGCCTGACTCTTCCAACACAAGGAGTTCGCCATGCATACCAATATCGAGACTCGCCGCATTACGCGCATCCTGACATCCACCGTCCTGGCCGCGGCGCTGATGAGCGCCCTGGCCGCCTGCGGCGGCGGCGGTGGCGGCAGCAAGTCGGCGAGCCTGCCGGGCACGGTCATTCCCGAAACGCCGGGAGGCGGCGGTGGCGGCAATGGCGGTGGCGGCGGCAATGGCGGCGGCGACGGCGGCACCAACCCGGGCGGCACCGATCCCACCAATCCGACCAACCCGATCACGGCTGGCCTGCTCGAAACCACGCTGGGCAACACCGGCGCCGCGGTGGACAACACCCTGCCCCTGAACCTGGACACCACGCTGGGCGGCGTAGGCAAGGCGCTGGACCCCACCATCAAGCCGGTGGCCGACACCGTCGTCGGCCTGACGCAGGAAATCGGCGCCACCACGGGCCTGGGCCAGCCGGTGGACGGCACGGTCAAGCAGGTCGGCGGGCTGGTGAGCGATCTCGGCACCACGGTCAAGGGCACCGGCCTGCCCGGCGGGCTGAGCACCGGCCTGGGCGGCCTGGTGGACGGCCTGGGCAAGACCGTGGCCAGCACCGGCGGCCTGCTGCATGCCGATCCGAACAACCCCAATCCGCTGACGACCGTGCTGGGCAACGCCACCGGCGCCGTGGGCGCGCTCACCGCCGGCCTGTCGGGCCAGGGCGGCCTGCTCAACCCGGTGACCCAGGTGGTCGGCGGCATCACCGGCGGCGTGCTGGGCGGACCCTCGACGCCGCTGCTGGAGCCGGCGCTGGGCAACGTCGGCAAGACCGTGGACAACGTTCTGCCGCTCGGCCTGCAGCCTACCCTGGCCGGCCTGGGCGCGGCGCTCGACCCCACCGCCAGCCCGCTGGCCGGCACCGTGACCGGACTGACCCAGCAGGTGGGCGACACCACCAGGCTGGGCGCGCCGGTGGCCGGCCTGCTGAACAGCCTGGGCGGCACGGTCAGCAACCTGGGCGGCTCGCTGCCCGGCGGCGCGGTCGGCCTTAATGGCGTGCTGCAAGGGCTGGGCGGCGCGGTGGCCAGCGCCGGCGGCCTCCTGCACGCCACGCCGGGCAACCCCAACCCGCTGGGCGCGACGCTGGCCAACGCCACCGGCGCGGTCGCCTCGCTCACGGGCGGCCTGGGCCTGGGCGGCGTGACCGGCGGCCTGACCGGCGGCGCCAACGGCAACGGCGGACTGCTCAGCCCCATCACCGGCCTGCTGGCCGGCGTGACGCAGCCGGGCGGCGCCAACGGCGGCCTGCTGGCGCCGGTGACCGGCCTGCTGGCCGGCGTCACGGGCGGCCTGGGCGGAGCCGCGGGCGGAACCGCCGGCAACGGCGGCCTGCTGGGCGGATTGCTCGGCGGCGGCGCCGCCGCGGGCGGCACGGCCGGCGGCTCGGGCGGCGCGGCCGCCAACGGCGGGCTGCTGGGCGGCCTGGTCGGCGGACTGGCTGGCGGCGTCTCGGTGAGCGCCAACACCGGTTCCGGCGCGGGCGCGAACGTGAGCGCAGGCGGCGGTGCGGCGGCCGGCACGGCCAACGGCGGACTGCTGGGCGGCTTGCTGGGCGGCGTCACGGGCAGCCTGAGCGGCGGCGGCACGGCCGGCGCTCCCAACGGCGGCCTGCTGGGCGGCCTCCTGGGCGGCCTCTCGGCCCGCAAGTAATCCACGCCATCGGCCCGGGAGCACGAACCATGCTGCAACAAGAGACCTACTTTCACCAGGAGCCCGCGGCCGGGCGCAGCAGCGAACTGCGTCCCGGCGTGCTGGAGGACATCGCGCTGATGCTGGGCAGGCAGTTCGCCGTCTATAACGCGGCGTGCCAATCCGCTCTGGCCGAAAAGCTGGGCATCCCCCTGGCGGACCTCAAGGCGCTGGAACTGGTGATGGAGTTCGACGCCCTGCCCACCGGGCAGCTGGCCCAGTTGATGGGCATCAGCTCCGGCGGCGCGACGGCGCTGATCAACCGCCTGGAGGCGGCCGGCTACGTGCAGCGCGGCCGCCATCCGCTGGATCGCCGGATGATCGTGATCCGGCCGGTGGAAGAGCAGTGCCAGCTGGTGGCGCAGGAACGCCAATGGGTCGCCGACGCGGTCATGCTGACGGCGCGCCGCCATGACCCGGCGGAGCTGGAATCGGTGCACGCCTATCTGGCGCAGTGCGTGCGCGCCCTGCGCCACGACACGCTGGTCTGGCTGGAGGCGCGCAGCGCGCACCACTCCGTCTGAACGGCCGCGCCCGGGTCAGGCCGGCCCGGGCGCGCCGAACTGCAGGCGCGGCACGGCCGCCAGCAGTCTGCGCGTCATTTCCTCGCGCGGCGCATGCAGCACCGCGTCGGCCTGCCCCAGCTCGATGATGCGGCCGCCTTCCATGACGGCGATGCGGTCGGCCAGATATTCGACCACGCCGAAGTTGTGCGTGATGAACAGGTAGGCGATCCCCAGCTCGTCCTGCAATTCGCGCAGCAGGTCCAGGATCTGGGCCTGCACCGACACGTCCAGCGCCGAGGTCGGCTCGTCGCAGATCAGCACCTTGGGCTCGACCGCCAGCGCCCGCGCGATCGCGATGCGCTGGCGCTGGCCGCCGGAGAACTCGTGCGGATAGCGGGCCAGCGTGTTGGCCGGCAGGCCGACCCGCTCGACCAGGCGCGCCGCGAGCGCGGCGCGCGCCGTCCTGTCCATCCCGCGCCGCAGCGAGGCCAGGCCTTCGTCCAGGATGTCGCCCACGCGCATGCGCGGATCGAGCGAGGCGTAGGGGTCCTGGAACACGATCTGGATGTCCTGCCGCAGGCGTTGCAGCTGGCGGCGGTCGGCGGTCAGCAGGTCCTGGCCCTCTAGCAGCGCGCGGCCCGAGACGCGCGCGCCGTCGATCAGCCGCAGCAGCGCCTTGCCGGTGGTGGTCTTGCCGCAGCCCGATTCGCCCAGCAGCGCCAGGGTCTCGCCGGCCTTGAGATCGAACGTCACCCCGTCGGCGGCCTTGACCCACGACACGATGCGCCGCAGCGGCCCCTTGCGCACGGGGTAATGCACTTTCAGGTCAGCGACCTCCAGCACCACCTCGCCCGTACGCCGGGCACGCGCCCCGCCCGCCTCGGCCAGCGCCTTGCGGCCCGGCTCCGTCAACGGGACGCCGCGTTTCTCGAAGGTGGGAATGGCCTCGAACAGCTGGCGCGCATAAGGGTGGCGCGGCGCGCGGAAGAACTCCTCGGCGCTGGCGCTCTCGACGATTTCGCCGGCGCGCATCAGCGCCACGTGATGGGCCACGTTCTTCACCACCGCGAGGTCGTGCGTGATCAGCAGGATGGCCATGCCCATCTCGCGCTGGATGTCGGCCAGCAGATCCAGCACCTGCGCCTGCACGGTGACGTCCAGCGCCGTGGTGGGCTCGTCGGCGATCAGCAGCAGCGGCTCGGCCGCCAGCGCGATGGCGATCATGACGCGCTGCTTCTGGCCGCCGGAGAACTGGAAGGGATAGTCGTCCACGCGCCGCTCGGGCTCGGGAATGCCCACGCGCCGCAGCCACTCGATGGCGCGCTCGCGCGCAGCCGCGCCGCGCAGCGACGTATGCGCGAGCAGGGTCTCGACGATCTGGTCGCCAACGCGCATCACCGGATTCAGGCTGGTCGACGGTTCCTGGAAGATGATGCCGATGCGCCCTCCGCGCACGCCGCGCATCGCGCTTTCCGGCAGGCGGTTCAGGTCCTCGCCGTCCAGGTCGATCTGCCCGCCCACGATGCGGCCGGCGTCCGGCAGCAGGCGCAGCAGCGCCAGCGCCGTCATGCTCTTGCCGCAGCCGGATTCTCCCACCAGCGCGAAGGTCTGGCGCCGGGAGATGGCCAGCTGCAGGCGCTTGACCGCCTGGGTCATGCCGCTTTCGCCGGCGATGTCCACTTCCAGTTCGCGGACCTCGAGCAAGGGCGTCTGGCTCATGGCGCGTCTCCGGAGCGCGAAGGCGCGGCCGCGGCGCCGCGCCTGAACAGGCCCAGGCCGCGGCGCGCCGGCTTGTAGCGGCGGGTGCGCGGATCGAACGCGTCGCGCACGGCGTCGGCGAACAGATTGGCCGCCAGCACCAGGGCCAGCATGAAGATGAATGCGGTCATCAGGTTCCACCAGATCATGGGATCGCGGGACATTTCCAGCCGGGCGCCGTCGATCATCGAGCCGAAGGAATTCATGCTGGGGTCCACGCCTATGCCCAGGTACGACAGCACCGCCTCGTACAGGACCAGCCCCGAGAACTCCAGCACCATGGTGATCAGGACCAGGTGCGCCACGTTGGGCAGCAGGTGGCGCGTCATGATGCGCCAGTGCGATACGCCGAAGGCCCTGGCGGCCTGCACGTATTCCAGCTCGCGCAGCTTCAGGGTTTCGGCGCGCAGCAGGCGGCACAGCCCGGCCCAGCCGGTAAAGCCCAGGATCATGCACAGCAGGAACAGGCGCAGGTCGGCGCGCGCGGCCGAGGTGTCGAACAGGTCCGCGTTATTGTCGATGTAGACCTGCATCATCAGCGCGCAGGCGGCCACCAGCAGCACGCCCGGAATCGAGGTGATGGTGGTGTACAGGTACTGGATGGCGTCGTCGATCCTGCCCTTGAAATAGCCGGCCGCGATGCCGAAGACGATGGCCGGCGGCAGCATGGCCACGGTGGTGAGGCTGCCGATCACGAGCGCGGTGCGGATGCTTTTCAATGCCTGCCACAGCACGTCGTTGCCGATGCGGTCGGTGCCCAGCGCGTGGTAGCCGCTGGACAGCCCCGCCAGCGCCCCCACCGCCAGGCACAGCAGCGTGAAGGTGAGCGTCATGGCGCCCCAGGGCACGCCGGCATGATCGCCGGACGCCGCGCGCCGCCGCCGCAGGCAGGCGTACAGCACCCCGGCCGCCGCCAGCGCCACGGCCAGGCCGCCGGCCAGGCCCAGCCCCAGCCGCCTGAGCAGGTCGCCGCCGCGGTCGCGGTCCGGGTCCTCCAGGTGCAGGCCGGCGCCGCGCAGCCGGGGAAAATCGCGCACCGGCTTGCCGTCGACCAGCTCGGTTTCCTTGGTGAACTGGCGCACGGCCAGCGGTTCGGAATAGGTTTTCTCCGGCCGCATCAGCACCGTGCCGGCAAGCAGGCCGTCCAGCGCCGAGCGCACCGCGGGCGCATAGACCGGGGCGGCGTCGGCCGGCGCGCCCGGCGCGGGCGGCAACTGGGGCCGGTAGTGCACCGAATCCAGCAGGCCCACCGCGACGAAGGCGGCCAGCACCACGGCCGAGCACATGGCCGGCGTATCGCGGGCGACGCGCGCCCAGGTCGAGCGCAGGTTCGGGCTGCGGCGCACCCGCCAGGCGTAGGCGGCCGCGCCCAGCACCATCAGCCATAGCGCGATATCGGTCCAGAGAAAGACGAACTTGGGCATGGCGGCTACTCGAATCTGACGCGGGGATCGGCCAGCGTGTAGGAAATGTCGGCCAGGATCAGCCCGACGATATAGAGCGCGGCGCCCAGGAACACCATGGCGCGCACGATGGAGAAGTCCTGCGCGTTGATCGCGTCGATGGTGTAGCTGCCCAGGCCGGGAATGCCGAAAAAGGATTCGGCGATCAGGCTGCCCATGAAGAGCAGCGGCAGCGCGGCCACCGTGCCGGTCAGGATGGGCAGCATGGCGTTGCGCAGCACGTGCCTGAACAGCACCACGCGCTCGGCCAGGCCCTTGGAACGGGCGGTGCGCACGTAGTCCTTGCCGATCTCCTCCAGGAACAGGGTGCGGTAGAAGCGCGCTTCCGGCCCCAGCCGCGACACGATGGCGACCAGCACCGGCAGCGCCAGGAATTTGACCGCGTCCAGCCCGCCCGAGAAGCCCGAGAACGGCACCAGCCGCAGCAGCTTGGCGAACACCCACTGGCCGGCGATGATGTAGAACAGGCTGGAGATGGACAGCAGCAGCACGCACAGCACCACGCCCCAGAAATCCAGCCGCGTGGCCCGGAAATACACCAGCGTCAGCGAGAACACGATGCTGACGAAAAGCCCCAGGATGAAGGTGGGCACCGCCAGCGCCAGGCTGGGCCCCATGCGCGTCTGGATCTCGCGGCCGATGTCGCGGCCGCCGTCGGAGGCGCCGAACTCCATGGCCAATAGCGGCACCGAGCGCTGGTAGAACACCGTGTCGGTCAGCCGGGCCGCGCCCTCGGCCTTGCTGTTGAAAAACAGCGGCTTGTCGTAGCCGCGCTCGGCCTTCCACTTTTCCACCGCCTCCTGGCTGACGCGCTGGCCGCCGATGGCCAGGCGCGCCATGTCGTCGGGCGTGTTCACCGCGAAGAACAGGATGAAGGTAAAGAGATTCACGCCGATCAGAATCAGCACGCCGTACAGCAGACGGCGGATCACGTAGCCGATCATGATTGATGCTCCTTGCCGGCGCGCGGCGCGAATGCCGTCTGGCGTTCGCGCCGCTTGAGCGCCACGTACGAAGGCCAGATCGCCAGCGCCAGCAGCAGCACGAAGACGCCGACGGGCCACCATCTGGGGGAATTCCATTCGTCGATCTTGCGCTGGCGCAGCTCGGGATCGATCTTCATGTATTGCAGCGTGTTGCGCACCATCTGGGTCGGCTTGGCGTTGCCCACCCATTGCTGGTAGGCGCCGCCCGACATCGGGAAGTAGCCGAACATCCAGGGCGCGTCGCGCTGCACGATGGCCACCATTTTCGCGATCAGCTTTTCTTTCTCGGGGCCGTCGTCCAGGAACTTGAGCTGCTCGAACAGCCGGTCGTATTCGGGGCTGGCGTAGTTGGCCGCGTTTTCGCCGCCGCCCTTGGCCTTGGCGTTGGGGCCGTACAGCAGGAACAGGAAATTCTCGGCGTCGGGATAATCGGCATTCCAGCCCCAGAAGAAGATCTGCGCGGCGCCGCGCATCATCTTGTCCTGGAAGCGGTTGTAGTCGGTGGCGCGCACGTCCAGCTGCACGCCGATCTTGGCGAGCTGGCGCCGCATCCAGTCGAACTGCGGATTGGAGCCGCCGCCCGACATGGAGTCGTAGTACAGCACCAGCGGCGCGCCGGTCTCGGCGTTGCGGCCGTCCGGGTAGCCGGCCTCGGCCAGCAGGCGCTTGGCCACGTCCACCGATTTGCGCACGGGCTTGCCGTCCACCAGGTCGTAGACCACCGGGTTGATGCCCTCGGGCGGCTCGCGGTAGCCGAGCACGCCTGGCGGCACCGGGCCGTAGGCCACCGAAGCCTGGCTGTTCTCGAACACGGCCACGTATTCTTCCCAGTCGAAGGCGATGCTGATGGCCTGGCGCAGCTTGCGGTTCTTTTCCTGCTGCTCGGGCGTATCGCCCTTGCCCACCACCGGGTCCAGCCAGTTGAAGCCCATGTACCAGTTGGCCGTCTCGACCGTGGTGGGCAGCTTGATGCCGTGCTCGCGGTACAGGCGCGCCTTGTCCTGGCTGTCGCCGGCCGCCACCAGCATGGCCACGCCGTATTCGCCGCGCTCGATCTGCGGCATGTCGTAATAGCCCTGCATGAACTTGCCGGTCAGCGGTATGGCTTCTTTTTCGACGCTGAATTCCGCGCGGTCGATGAAGGGCGTGGGCTTGCCGCAGTCGGCCAGCAGGCCGGCGGCCTCGTCGCCGGGTTCGCCTTCGCAGGGATAGGGTTCGCCGTGGTAGTTGGGATTGCGGGCCAGCACGTGGCGGCGGTTCTGCAGCGACTCCGCCAGCATGTACGGGCCGGTGCCCACCGGCCAGGTGTTGAACGACAGGTCATGCTCGGCCATGCCCGGCTGGCTGTAGAAGCGGTCCGCCTCCCAGGGAATGGGCGCGGTGAAGGTCATGGCCAGCCAGTACTTGAACTGCGGATACTTGCCCTTGACGCGGATGCGCAGGGTGTGGGCGTCCAGCGCCTGCACGCCGGTGAAGCCGTCGGGCTCGCGCAGGTCCAGCCAGGGCGGCGCGCCGGCGCCGCCCGGCGCGTCGCGCCGCAGCGCCTGGTCGCGCTGGCGCAGGCGCTCGCCGTATTCTTTCAGGCCCACGATGTGCTCGGCCATCAGCGCCGAGATCGGCGACACCACGCGCGGGCTGGCCAGGCGCCGCAGGCCGTAGACATAGTCGTCGGCGGTCAGCTCGCGCGTGCCGGTGCGCGGAAAATCGGGAATGTAGTACTTGCCTTCGAGTTCGCCCGGCGCCAGCGGAAAGTATTCATAACCGCCGTCGGCCTTGCGCGCGAAGGCCGGATGCGGCGCGTAGCGCGAGCCGGGGCGCAGCTTGATGTCGTACACGCTCTCGGCGATCTGCTGGCCCGGCGCGTCGGCCGGCAGCGTGTCGCCCTGGGCGTCCAGGTAGACCGGCGGGTCGATCGAGGCCGCCGCGCGCGGCACCAGTTCGTAGGGCCGCTTCAGATAGTGGTAGCCGTAAAGCGTCTCGTAGATGTTGTAGGTATAGGGGGTTTCGTCGCCGGAATAGGAGCTGGCCGGGTCCAGGTACTTGGGCGAGCGCTTGACGAAGGCCGAATAAAGCGTGTTCTGGCCTTCGGCGCCGGCCGGATAGGGGCTGTTGATGGGGCTTTCCCGCGAGCAGCCCGCCAACGCCAGCGACAACAGCAAGGCCATCGCCCAGAGCCGCTTCAATGCACCCATGGAAACCTTCCCTTCGAATCGTTGCGACAGAGGATAGCAAACACGGGCCCGGACCCATAGGGCCGCGCCGCGCTCAGCCGCACTGGCGCTGCCGCCAGCAGTCGTAGCGCCATTTCCAGGGCTGCACCGCGCCCGGCTGCGCCCACAGGCCGCGCCCGGCCGCCTTGGCCTGGCGCTGCAGCGCCGGCATGGCCTGGTCGCGCAGGTAGTCGCCGCGGCGCGCCGTGTAGGCCCAGGCGTAGCCGGCCTCGACCTGGGCGCGGTTGGCCGACTGCCCGTTCTCCAGCATCAGCGCGCACACATCGCGGCCGTACTGGTCTTTTTCGTAGCACTGGGCGGTCAGCGTCTTGCCCGCCACCAGGCCGGCCAGATGCTTGCGCGCGGCCTCGGCATAGGGCTGGCCGGGCTGTTCGGCGTCATGCCCTTCCTCGGGCGCGTCGATGCTGTCCATGCGGATCTTGCGCTGCCCGTCCGGCGCCCGCAGCGTGACGGTGTCGCCGTCGGCGACATTGACGATCATGCCCGTCAGCGTATAGCTGCCGGCAGGCACCCCGTCCGCCCGGCCCTGCGCCGGCGGCGCCGGCTGCGGCTCCTGCCGCCCGGCAGGCTGCAGCCAATCGACCACGGCCGCCGCCGCCGCAAGGATAAGGGCGACGACCACGGCGGCCAGCTTGCCGCCGCCGCGAAAATAAGGATTGCCACGCACCGGCAGGGCTCCAGAATGGAAAACGCAGGAAGTTTGCCATAAGGAGGGGGGGGCGGGGTGGCTGCGGGTGGGGTGGCGTAGGATGGGTGCAGCGCGAGAGTTTTTGAGCAAGAACACAAATATCGAGCGCGCGTAACCCATCAGGCGGCGCCAGCCGCCGGTTTTCGTGGCAAGAGACAAATAATCAGCATGCGACGAAAGGCGGCGGCTGCCGCCGCCTGATGGGTTTCGCGCGCTGAGCGTTTGCGTCCTTGCTCAAGAACTCTCGCGCTGCACCCATCCTACAACCACCCCGACTTCCGGAAGCGCCAGTACAGCACCGAACAGACGCTCGCGATCACGCCCAGCGTGACGGGATAGCCCCAGGGCGATTTGAGTTCGGGCATGAACTCGAAATTCATGCCGTAGATGCCGGCGATGGCGGTGGGCACCGCCAGGATGGCGGCCCAGGAGGCCAGCTTGCGGGTGGTGTCGTTCTGCGCCGCCTGGCCGATCATGAGGCTGGCTTCGAACGCGAACGCCAGCGATTCGCGCAAGGCGTTGAACAGCTCGTCCACCCGCAGCACGCGGTCGGCGACCTCGCCGAAATACGGGCGGGCGTGCTCGTCCACGGCCGACATCTCCACGCGCGCCAGGCGGCGGCATATCTCGGCCAGCGGCGAGACCACCGTGTGGATGCGCAGCAGGTCGCGGCGCTGCCGGTACAGCCTGCGGATGTCGGAGTCCTTGGCGCCGCGGATCAGCAGCTTCTGCTCGGCGCCCTCCACCACCGCCTCGATCTTGCCAGCCGCCGCCACGTAGCGGTCGACCAGCCAGTCCAGCAGCTCGGAAGCCACATAGTCGCTGCCGCGCTTGAGCAGGTCGGGCGCGGCCTCCAGCCGTTCGCGCAGCGCGCTGTGGCCGGCGGTGGCGCCGCGCCGCACCGTAACCAGGAAACCGTCGCCGATGAGGAACTGGGTTTCGCCGAAGATCGGCCGCTCGGCCTCGACCTCCACCGTGATGGCCACGATCAGGATCATGTTGCCGTAGTCGATGATCTTGGGCCGGCGATGGGCCTCCAGCATTTCTTCCTGGTTCTTGTCGCAGGCGCCGAGTTCGCTCGCGATCCTGCCCAGCAGTTCCGGGCCGGGATTGCGCAGGCCTATCCACAGCATGCCGTGGCCCTGCCTGACGTACTGCCCGACCTCGTCGATGGGAACCTCGCGTTCGCGCCGCCCGTTCACGTAGGCGATCGACGCGACGACTTCGCGTTTCGCCGCGTCGACGGCGAGTTCTTCAGTAGACATAAACACCCTCGGACTATGCGACCCGTGCCGGTATCGGGCGATGATAGCCCTTTCTACGAGAACAGATTGCGCACCCGCCGGGCCACGTCCACGCTTGGCGCCTGCGGCTGCGGCGACGCGCCGCGCCCTTCGGGCAGCGGCGGGGGCTTGGGCAGGTGCTCGAACAGCGGCAGCATCGCATTCGAGATGTAGCGCGTGCGCGAGCCGTAGACGTGGCGGTCGCCCATGCCGGTCTGCTGGTGCACGTAGAAGCGCTGCGGCACGATGAGCTGCAGGCGCTCGCGGGCGCGCGTCATGGCCACGTACAGCAGGCGGCGCTCTTCCTCGATCTCTTCGGCCGTGCCGGTGCTCATGTCGGACGGGATGCAGCCGTCCACCACGTTCAGCACATAGACCGCCTTCCATTCCTGGCCCTTGGCCGAATGGATGGTGGACAGGATCATATAGTCCTCGTCGCGCAGCGGCGCGCCGGATTCGTCGCTGGTGGCGTCCGGCGGGTCCAGGGTCAGCTCGGTCAGGAAGCGCTCGCGCGACGGATAGCCCGAGGCGATGCGCAGCAGCTGGTCGAGATCGGCGCGGCGCACCCGGGCGTCGTCGTACAGCCGCTCCAGCTGACTGCCGTACCAGCGCAGGGCCAGGTCGGCGTCGGCCGGCCACTTCAGGCCGGGATCGCACAGCGCGGCGTAGGTGTCGGCGAAGCCGCGCCATTCCTCCTGGGCCGCCGCGCCCGGCTTGAATTCGCGCAGCGCCTGCAGCGGCTGCGGCGAGGCCGACATGGCGTCCATCAGCCTGGCCGCGGTGGCCGGGCCGATGCCCGGCAGCAGCTGCGCCACGCGAAAGCCGGCCATGCGTCCGCGCGGATTCTCGGCCCAGCGCAGCAGCGAGAGCAGGTCCTTGACGTGCGCGGCCTCCAGAAAGCGCAGCCCGCCGAACTTCACGTAAGGGATGTTGCGGCGGGTCAGCTCCAGTTCCAGCGCGGCGCTGTGGCTGGAGGTGCGAAACAGCGCGGCCTGCGACTTGAGCGTGGCGCCGCCCTCGCGCTGGGCCAGCACCTGGTCGGCGACCCAGCGCGCCTGGCCGGCCTCGTCGCTGACCGTCACCAGCTCGGGCAGCTGCGACGACTGGCGGTCGGTCCAGAGATCCTTGGCATAGCGTTCCGTGGCCTGGCCGATGACCGCGTTGGACGCGTTCAGGATGGGCTGGGTGGAGCGGTAGTTGCGCTCCAGCGTGATGACGCGCGCCGGCTCGGGAAACTGCGCGGGGAAGTCCAGGATGTTGCGCACGGTGGCCGCGCGGAACGAATAAATGGCCTGGGCGTCGTCGCCCACCACGGTCAGGCCGCGCCCGTCGGGCTTCAGGGCCAGCAGGATGGCCGCCTGCAGGCGGTTGGTGTCCTGGTACTCGTCGACCAGCACGTGGTCGAAGCGCGCCCCCAGGTTGGCCGCGATGCCGGGGTCGCCCATCATCTCGGCCCAGTAGAGCAGCAGGTCGTCGTAGTCCAGCACCTGCTGGTCCTGCTTGGCCGCGACGTAGGCGCGAAACAGGTTCTTGAGTTCGTCCTCCCATTGCGCGCACCACGGGAAGGCGGTCTTGAGCACGTCGGCCACGGGCGTCTGGCTGTTGACCACCCGCGAATAGATCGCCAGGCAGGTGCCCTTGAGCGGAAAGCGCGACTTGGTGGCCGACAGCCCGAGTTCGTGGCGCACCATGCCCATGAGGTCCTCGGCGTCGCCGCGGTCATGGATGGTGAAGGTTTCGGCCAGGCCGATGCGCTGCGCGCAATCGCGCAGCAGCCGCGCGCCGATCGCGTGGAAGGTGCCGGCCCACGGCAGCGACGGCGGCTGCTGCGTGGAGCGCAGGTTCATCGCCCGCTGCAGCACCGTGCCCACGCGCCGCTCCATCTCCAGCGCCGCGCGGCGCGAGAACGTCAGCAGCAGCATGCGCTGCGGGTCCGCGCCGTTGAGGATCAGGTGGGCGACGCGGTGCGCCAGCGTGTTGGTCTTGCCCGAGCCGGCGCCCGCGATCACCAGCAGCGGCGCGGCCGCGCCGAATTCGGCGGCTTCGCGCTGGGCGGGATTGAGATCGGCCAGGGGATCGGGGCGTTCGGAGGCGGACGGAGACGGCAGGCTGTTGGGGTCGGACATGGAACGGGGGCCGCCGGCGGCGGCCTCGGCAGGCAAGGCGCCGGGACATTGCCCGGCTCGGGATTGGCACTGTATATTTATACAGAATTTTTTGGATTCCGTCTGATTCCGTGCGCCTTCTGACCGGCACCGCTTCCTGGACCGACCCCACGCTGCTGGCCTGCGGCCGGTTCTATCCGCCCGAGGCCCGCAGCGCCGAGGCGCGGCTGCGCCATTACGCCTCGCGCTTCGGCATGGCCGAGGTCGATTCCAGCTATTACGCCATGCCCACGGCGCAAAACGCCTATCTGTGGGACCAGCGCACGCCCGACGGATTCGTCTTCAACATCAAGGCCTTCCGGCTGTTCACCGGGCACCAGACGCCGCTTTCGGCGCTGCCCGCCGACATCCGGCGCGAACTGGCCGACTGGCCCGAGCCGCTCATCTACCACGACCAGATGCCGTCCGACCTGCGCGACGAGCTCTGGCGCCGCTTCCAGCTGGCGCTGGAGCCGCTGCGCCTGCCCGGCAAGCTGGGCGCGGTGCATTTCCAGTTTCCGCCCTGGGTGCGGCGCGATGCGCGCGGCATGGCGCGGGTCGGCGACTGCGCGCGGCGCATGGAAGAACACCTGGTGTCGGTGGAGTTCCGCCACGCAAGCTGGTTCGCCACGCCCGCGGCCACCGAGGCCACGCTGGCGTTCGAGCGCGAGCTGGGCGTGGCGCACACGGTGGTGGACGCGCCCCAGGGCTACGCCAACACGGTGCCCGCGGTCTGGGCCTGCACCCATCCGGAACTCGCGCTGCTGCGGCTGCACGGGCGCAACGCGGCGACCTGGAACGCATCGGGCGCGGCCTCGTCGGGACGCTTCCAGTACGAGTACACGGAGCAGGAACTGGCGGAGCTGGCCGAACGCTTTGCGCGGCTGGCGGCGCAGAGCGCGCAGGCGCACGCCGTCTTCAATACCAATTTCGAGGACCAGGGCATGCGCAACGCCGCCGCCTTCGCCGCTGCGTTAGGGCGACGGCCGTAGCGCGGCGGCCTTGGCGCCGCGCCGGGCGGCGGGCGCGTGCGCCACTTCCGCCAGGCTTTCCAGCAGCACTTCGAATTTGCGCGCGATCTCGTGGTCGGGCACGCAGGCGTAGCCCAGCAGCAGGCCGGGCCGGCGCGCCTCGTCGTTGACGTAGTAGCGCGACAGCGCGCGCGTCAGCACGCCTTTGCCGTGCGCCACTTCCACCACGCGCCGGTCGTCCATGTCCGGCGGCAGCGTCAGCACCAGGTGCAGGCCGGCCATGCTGGCGTCGCGGTGCAGCCACTGCGGCCCCAGCCGCCTTTCGATCAGATTGACCAGCATGGCGCGGCGGCGTCCGTACAGCATGCGCATGCGGCGGATGTGGGCGGCGTAATGGCCGTCGGCGATGAAGGTGGCCAGCGCCGCGTGCGTCATCAGATGGCCTTCGCGGTACAGCTCGGCATGCGCGGCCTGGAACGCCGCGGTCAAGGCCTTGGGCAGCACCAGGTAGCCCACGCGCAGGCCCGGATACAGCGTCTTGCTGAAGGTGCCCATGTAGATCACGGGCGCGTCCGGCTCCAGCCCCAGCAGCGAGGCGATGGGCCGGCCGGAGAAGCGGAATTCGCTGTCGTAGTCGTCTTCGATGATCCAGCTGCCGCTGGCGCGCGCCACGGCCAGCAGCTGGCGGCGGCGCGCCAGCGACATGACCGGGCCCAGCGGATACTGATGCGAAGGCGTGACGAAAATGAAGCGCGGCGGCTCGACGGGCGATTCCGGCAGCCGCATGCCCTCCTCGTCCACCGGCAGGTGCAGCGTGCGCAGGCCGTTGGCCTGCAGCACGGTGCGCGCGCCCCAGTAGCCGGGGTCCTCGACCCAGGCGGTTTCGCCGGCCTCGCCCAGGATGCGGGTGGTCAGGTCGATGGCCTGGTGCAGTCCCTCGGTGATCAGGATCTGCTCGGGGTCGCAGTCGATGGAGCGCGTCAGCGCCAGATGCTGCGCCAGCGCCTCGCGCAGCGCCGGCAGGCCGCCGCCGTACGAGTAGGTCAGCAGGTCGGGCGTGGGATTGCGCCACAGGCCGCTCATGATGCGGCCGAACTTCTTGTGCGGGAACTCGGCCAGGTCGGGCACGCCGGGCATGAACGCGCCCCACTGGTAGGGCGAGGCCGAGGCGCCGTCGACGATGGCCGCGCCGCGCGCCGACAGCGCCGGGCGCGGCGCGGCCGGCGGCGACTGGCGGCGGCGCCGGCCGCTGGCCAGGTAGGAGTCCGGCACCGAGGCGTTGACGAAGGTGCCGTTGCCCTGGCGGCTGCGGGTATAGCCTTCGGCCAGCAGCTGGCTGTAGACGTGCACCACGGTATTGCGGGCGATGCCCAGCTCGGCCGCCAGGTCGCGCGTGGCCGGCAGCCGCGAGTCCGCGGCGATGGCGCCGTCCAGGATGGCTTCGCGGATGCCCTGGTACAGGCGCTTGTTCATGGGACCGCTGGCGCCGTCGCCCAGGCGCAGCAGCAGCAGGTCACCGACGATGGAACGCAATTGGTTCTACCCGTTTTAGAAAAGTGGTTCCCATAAATGGGGCCATCGTAGCATTAAATATTGGTTTTACCGTCCCCATCACGCTCTGCGAGGCCGAGATGAAGAATCAGGATCTGAATACCCGCCGTTCCCTGGCCACGCCGCGTGGCGTCGGCGTCATGTGCGACTTCTACGCCGTGCGCGCCGAAAACGCGACGCTGTGGGACGCCGAGGGCAAGGAATACATCGATTTCGCCGGCGGCATCGCCGTGCTGAATACCGGCCACCTGCATCCGAAGGTCAAGGCCGCGGTCGCCGCGCAGCTCGACGCATTCACCCATACGGCCTACCAGATCGTGCCGTACGAGGGCTACGTCACGCTGGCCGAACGCATCAACCGCGTCGCGCCCATAGCCGGCCTGAAGAAGTCGGCCTTTTTCACCACCGGCGTGGAAGCCGTGGAGAACGCGGTGAAGATCGCGCGCTCGGCCACCGGGCGCTCGGGCGTGATCGCCTTTTCCGGATCGTTCCACGGCCGCACCATGCTGGGCATGGCGCTGACCGGCAAGGTCGCCCCCTACAAGCTGTCGTTCGGCCCGATGCCGGGCGACATCTACCACGTCCCCTTCCCCAACGCGGCCCAGTCCGTCAGCGTGGCCGATTCGCTCAAGGCGCTGGACCTGCTGTTCAAGTGCGATATCGATCCGCGCCGGGTCGCGGCCATCATCATCGAACCGGTGCAGGGCGAAGGCGGCTTCAACATCACCCCGCCGGCGCTGATGACGGCGCTGCGCAAGGTCTGCGACGAGCACGGCATCCTGCTGATCGCCGACGAGGTGCAGACCGGATTCGGGCGCACCGGCAAGCTGTTCGCCATGGAGCACCACGCGGTCCAGGCCGACCTGATCACCATGGCCAAGAGCCTGGGCGGCGGCTTCCCGATCTCGGGCGTGGTCGGACGCGCCGAGATCATGGACGCGCCGGCCGCCGGCGGCCTGGGCGGCACCTATGCCGGCAACCCGCTGGCGGTGGCCGCCGCGCACGCGGTGCTGGACGTGATCGCCGAGGAAAAACTGTGCGAGCGCGCCGCCCTGCTGGGCGAGAAGCTGCGTGCGCATCTGGAAGGACTGCGCGCCACGGTCCCGGGCATCGCCGACGTGCGCGGCCTGGGCTCCATGGTCGCGCTGGAACTGAACGACGCCGCCAGCGGCAAGCCGGACGCGGAAGCGGTCAAGCGCGTGCAGGCGCGCGCCCTGGAGCGCGGCCTGATTTTGCTAAGCTGCGGTGTGTACGGCAACGTTCTGCGCTTCCTGTACCCCTTGACCATTCCCGACGCCCAGTTCGATCGGGCGCTGGCCATCCTGTCCGAGGTTTTGGCCGCCTGATGCGCGGGGCCTGACCATTCAAGGAGACTGCAACATGACCGCATTGACTCAACCGCTGGCGCGCCCGGATCTGCTGCGCGACGCCTGCTACCTGGACGGCAAATGGGTGGGCGCCGGCGACGGCCCTTCCATTCCCGTCGACAACCCTTCCACCGGCAAGACCATCGTGTCGGTGCCCAAGCTGGGCCGCAAGGAAACCGAGCAGGCCATCGCCAGCGCCCAGGCCGCCCTGCCCGCCTGGAGCGCCAGGACCGGCAAGGAGCGCGCCGCCATCCTGCTGAAGTGGGCGCAGCTGATGCTTGCGCACCAGCGCGACCTGGCCGCCATCATGACCTCGGAACAGGGCAAGCCCGTGACCGAGGCCGCCGGCGAGATCGCCTACGCCGCCTCGTTCCTGGAATGGTTCGCCGAAGAAGCCAAGCGCATCGACGGCGACATCCTGCAAAGCCCCAAGGCCGGCCAGCGCCTGATGGCGCTCAAGCAACCCATCGGCGTCACCGCCGCCATCACGCCGTGGAACTTCCCGGCCGCGATGATCACGCGCAAGGTCGGCCCGGCGCTGGCCGCCGGCTGCACCATGGTGGTCAAGCCGGCCCAGCAGACGCCGCTGACCGCGCTGGCCCTGGCCGTGCTGGCCGAAGAGGCCGGTGTGCCCGCGGGCGTGTTCCACGTCATCACCGGCAGCTCGCGCGAAATCGGCGCGGCGCTGTGCGAAAGCGAGGTCGTGCGCAAGCTGAGCTTCACCGGCTCCACCGAAGTCGGCCGCACGCTGATGGAACAGTGCGCGCCCACCATCAAGAAGCTGTCGCTGGAACTGGGCGGCAACGCGCCCTTCATCGTGTTCGACGACGCCGACCTGGACCGCGCCGTCGACGGCATTCTGGCCTCGAAGTACCGCAACGCCGGCCAGACATGCGTGTGCGCCAACCGCATCTACGTGCAGGCCGGCGTCTATGAAGAGATCGCCAAGCGCCTGGTGGCCAAGGTCGAAGCCATGAAGGTCGGCGACGGCTTCGCCGAGGGCGTGACGCAGGGCCCGCTGATCGACGCCAGCGCGGTCGAGAAGGTGCAGGAACACATCGCCGACGCCACCGCGCACGGCGCCAAGGTGATCGCCGGCGGCAAGCCGCATGCGCTGGGCGGCACGTTCTTCGAGCCGACCGTGGTGCGCGACGTGACCCAGTCGATGCGCTTCGCTTCCGAAGAAACCTTCGGCCCGGTGGCCCCGCTGTTCCGCTTCGACACCGAAGAGGAAGTCATCGGCATGGCCAACGACACCATCTTCGGCCTGGCCGCTTATTTCTACACCCGCGACTACGCCCGCATCTGGCGCGTGTCCGAGGCGCTGGAATACGGCATCGTCGGCATCAACACCGGCATCATTTCCAATGAAGTCGGCCCGTTCGGCGGCGTCAAGCAATCGGGCCTGGGACGCGAAGGCTCGAAGTACGGCATCGAGGAGTACCTGGAGATCAAGTACCTCTGCGTGGACCTGGGCGCCTGAGCCCGTCGGCGGCCATAAAAACGGGAGGGCCGCGCGCCCTCCCGTTTTGCATCCGCCGCCCGCGCCGGCGTGGTAGATTTGCCCGTTCCCTGGAAAAGCCACGAGCGCAATGAGCAGAACCTTTACCCGCGAGGAAACCCGCCGGCTGGCGGCCATACTGGCCGAGACGGCGCAGACCGAAGTCATGCCGCGTTTTCGCAACCTGCCCGACGGCGCGGTGCGCGGCAAGACCTCGCCGCGCGACCTCGTGACCGACGCCGACGAGGCCGCCGAGCGCCTGATCGCCGCGCGCCTGTCCAGGCTGTATCCGGGCGCGGTGCTGATCGGGGAAGAAGCCTCGGCGCGCAATCCGGCGCTTTTGAACATGCTGGTCGACGCCGACCTGGCTTTCCTGATCGACCCCATCGACGGCACGCGCAACTACGTCGCCGGCCTGCCGCTCTTCGGCATGATGATCGCGGCCTGCCATCGCGGCGACGTGATCGCCGGCGTGATCTACGATCCGCTGAACCGCGACGGCGCGCTCGCCGTGCGCGGCGAAGGCGCCTGGATCGAATACGAAAACGGCCGCCAGGCCGCGCTCGCCGTGGCCAGCCCCGCCCCGCCCGAGGACATGGACGGCCTGATCGCCACCGGCAACCTGCCCGAGCCGCTGCGCTCCACCGTCAACGGCAATCTCTCGCGCCTGGCCAGCACCGCGTCGCTGCGCTGCGCCGCGCACGAATACCGCACGCTGGCCGCCGGCCACTGCCACGTCGCGCTCTACAACCAGCTGACCGCCTGGGACCACGCGGCCGGCTGGCTGCTGCACCGCGAAGCCGGCGGCTATTCGGCGCACTTCGACGGCTCGCCCTACAAGCCCACGCACCGCACCGGCGGGCTGCTTTACGCGCCCGACGCCGGCAGCTGGCAGGCGGCCCGCCGGGCGCTTATGGGGGACGGGATGGAATCCGCCGAGACTTGACAAGACCGCCCTGGCCCAGGGTCAAAAATCCGGGTAATCCCTAGGAGTTATCCCCAGTTCCTGTGGACAACCCTATGGAAAGGTCTGTAACCGCGGCAAAAAAACCTTGCGCGGCAAGCACTTGCTTAGACCGGTCAAAAACCGGCCTGCCGCCGGCCTGGTTACAAGGCCTCCAGCGCCACCGCGCAGGGCTGTTCCACTTTGAGCGCCAGCATGGCGTCGGCGCGGGTGCGGCCCAGGTTGATCGCCGCTATCGGCACGCCGTTGCGCGCGGCAGCGGCCACGAAGCGGTAGCCCGAATACACCATCAGCGACGAGCCGACCACCAGCACCGCGTCGGCCGCCGCGAGCGCGTCATTGGCGCGCTCCACGCGGGCCGCGGGCACGGTTTCGCCGAAGAACACCACGTCCGGCTTGACCACGCCGCCGCAGCGCGGACAGGCCGGCACGCGATAGCGGCCGAAGTCCTCGCCGTCCAGGTCGGCGTCGCCGTCGGGCGCGTCGTCGGCCTCCAGCGCCAGCCAGTCGGGATTGGCTTGCTGCAAGGCCTGCTGCCAGGCGTGGCGGTCGCCGCGCCAGTCGCAGGCCATGCAGCGCACCTGGTCCAGCCGGCCGTGCAGGTCCACCACTTCGCGGCTGCCGGCGGCCTGGTGCAGGCCGTCGACGTTCTGCGTCACCAGCAGCCCCACGTTGCCGCGCGCCTCCAGCCGGGCCAGCGCCCGGTGCGAGGCATTGGGCTGCACCTGGCCGAACCGGCGCCAACCGACCATGCTGCGCGCCCAGTAGCGCGCCCGCGCCGGCTCACCGCCCATGAAGGTCTGCAGCGTCATGGGCGGGGTGCGCTTCCAGGCGCCGTCGGCGTCGCGGTAATCGGGAATGCCGGAATCGGTGCTCACGCCCGCCCCGGTCAGCACGAACAGCCGCGGGTGGCGGTCGACGAAGCCGCGCAGCGCAGCCAGGTCCGAGGTCCGCGTGTCCATCCGTTCAGCCGCCCAGGCCGCAGTCCGGCATGTCGCTGACCAGGCTGGCCTGGGTGACGTTGCTGCCCGGCGGCACGCTGCGCGTGAGCCAGACGTTGCCGCCGATGGTCGAACCCTTGCCTATCGTGACGCGGCCCAGGATCGTGGCGCCGGCGTAGATCACCACGTCGTCCTCGATCAGGGGGTGGCGCGGCAGGCCTTTCTTCAGTTCGCCGTTCTCGCCCGGCGGGAAGCGCTTGGCCCCCAGCGTGACCATCTGGTAGAGCCGCACGCGGTCGCCGATGATGGCGGTTTCGCCGATCACCACGCCGGTGCCGTGGTCGATGAAGAAGCTCTTGCCGATGGTGGCGCCCGGATGGATGTCGATGCCGGTGTCGGCGTGCGCGATCTCGGCCACCATGCGCGCCAGCATCGGCACGTTCAGGCGGTACAGCACGTTGGCCAGGCGGTGGTGGATCATGGCCGCCACGCCGGGATAGCACAGCAGCACTTCGTCGACGTTGTGGGCCGCCGGGTCGCCCTGGTAGGCGGCGGTCACGTCCAGGTCCAGCGCGGCGCGCACGCGCGGCAGCTCTGCGCCGAACTGGCGCACGATCTCGATGGCGCGCTGGCGCGTGTCCGCCGAGGCGGCCTGTTCCGGCCGGCCCACGTACTGCAGCTCCAGACAGACCTGGTGCAGCAGCGCGTCCAGCGCCGCGCCGATGGTGTGGCCGACATAGAAGTCCTCGACCTCTTCGCGCAGGTCGATCGGGCCCAGGCGCATCGGGAACAGCGCGCCGCACAGATCCTTGACGATCTGGCGCAGGCTTTCCTGGGACGGGAATTCGCGCAGGTCGGCGTCCTCGCGCAGGCGTCCGCGCGGGCCGCGCCAGGCCACGCGCGCCTCGCGCAGGCCCGACACGATGCTGTCCAGGTTCCAGTGGGCCGGCGTGGTGGAGGACGGCCCGCTCATCGCCGTTGCTCCGGCCGGGCGCCGGCCGCGCCGGCATGCGGATAGAAATCGAACATGGTGGTACCTCGCTGACGGTGTATTGCCCCGGCGGCGGGCGCCGGGCGATGTTGCTTCGCAATAATTCCGTCAACTGTAACCGCTCGCGCCCATTTCCCGGAATCCGTCCGACATGGCGTAGGGGTTTATGCCGCGTAGCCCTGCGGATTGCCCTGTTGCCAGCGCCAGCCGTCGGCGCACATCGCGTCCACGTCGTGCGTGCTGCGCCAGCCCAGCAGCGAGGCCGCCAGCGCCGGATCGGCCCACATCCGCTCGATGTCGCCGGGCCGCCGCGGCTGCGTCTGCAGCGGGATGCGGCAGCCGTTGACGCGCTCGAAGGCGCGCACCAGCTCCAGCACGCTGGTGCCCTGCCCCGTTCCCAGGTTGACCGCCACGAAACCGGGATGGCCGGCCGAATAGGCCAGCGCCTGCACGTGGCCCTGCGCCAGGTCCATGACGTGCAGATAGTCGCGCACGCCGGTGCCGTCGGCCGTGCCGTAGTCGTCGCCGAAGACCCGCAGATAGGGCTGGCGCCCCACCGCCACCTGCGTGATGTAGGGGAACAGGTTGTTGGGCGTGTCGCGCGGGCTTTCGCCGATCCGGCCGCTGCGGTGCGCGCCGATCGGGTTGAAGTAGCGCAGCGTGACGGCGCTGAAGCCGGGATCGGCCTTGCACACGTCGCGCAGCATCTCCTCGACCATCAGCTTGGTGCGGCCGTAGGGATTGGTGGGCGCCAGCGGATGGGCCTCGGTGAACGGCAGGTACTGCGGCTCGCCATAAACCGTGGCCGAGGAACTGAACACCAGGCGCGCCACGCCGGCGGCGCGCATGGCGCGCAGCAGCGCCACCGAGCCGCCGACGTTGTTGTCGTAGTACTTGAGCGGGTCGGCGACCGATTCGCCGACCGCCTTGCTGCCGGCCAGGTGCAGCACCGCGCCCACCGGCTCGCCGCGGGCGGCCGCCTCGCGCAGCACCGACTCCAGCAGGCCGGGGCTGCGGATGTCGCCCTCCACCAGCGGAATGCGCGCGCCGCACAGCTCCTCCACGCGGCGCACGGCCTCGCGGCTGCCGTTGCTGAAGTCATCGACCACCAGCGGCCGCTGGCCGGCCGCCAGCATCGCCACCAGCGTGTGCGTGCCGATGTAGCCGGCCCCGCCCGTCACCAACACATGCAGATCCGGCATGGACTGCGGCCTCCTTCAAAGATGCGCGGCCACGCCCGGCACCCAGGCATGGCGCGGACGCGGCGCCTGCGCGTGGCTGCGGTAGCGGTCGATCCAGTACGAGGTGGACGCGTCATGGCCCCAGTCCACCACGCCGGCCGACACCGGCACCGCCAGCTCGCGCTCGATGCCGGCGGCCAGGCGCTTGCCCAGTTCCACGCCCCACTGGTCGAAGGGGTTGATGCCCCACACCACGCTCTGCACGAACACCTTGTGCTCGTACAGCGCCAGCAGCGCGCCCAGCCCGCGCGGATCGAGCTGGCGCAGCACGATCAGCGTGGACGGCCGTCCCCCCGGATGGACCATGTGCTGCGCCAGGGTGAGCGCGTGCTCGCGGTCGTCGATGTGGGCCACGTCCAGCAGCGCCTGCTCCAGGCTCTTGCCGCGCAGCAGCGCCTGGCGCTGGGCCAGGCAGTTGGCCAGCAGCTTGCGGTGCGCGTCGGGGCTGTCGGCATGGCCTTGCAGGCTGGCGATGAAGTCCACCGGCGCGCCCGCTTCGCTTTGATGCAGCCACTGGAAGAAGGTGTGCTGGCCGTCGGTGCCCGGCATGCCCCAGATGATGGGCGCGGTCGGCACGCCGACCGCGGCGCCGTCGCCCGCGACCCGCTTGCCCAGCGACTCCATCTCCAGCTGCTGCAGATAGGTGACCAGGTGCAGCAGGCGCGCGCTGTAGGCGGCGATGTTCAGCGAGTTGTGGCCCAGCACGCTGCAGTTGACCAGGCCGGCCAGCGCCAGTTGCACCGGCGCGTTCGAGCCGAACGGCGCCTGCTGGAAATGCTGGTCCATGGCCTGGGCGCCGGCCTGCATGCCGATCAGCACCTCGGCGCCCACCGTCAGCGCGATGGACAGGCCGGCGACCGACCAGACCGAATAGCGCCCGCCCACCCAGTCGCACATCTTGAAGACCTGGGAGGCCGGCACGCCCAGCGCGCGCGCGGCCGACGGATTGGCGGTCACGGCGGCCAGCTGTTCCGACACGTCGGCCGCACCGCCCTGCTTGAGCCAGGCGATGGCGGCGCGCGCGTTGTGCAGCGTCTCGGCCGTGGTGAAGGACTTGGACGACACCACCACCAGGCAGCGGCGCGGGTCCAGCCCGGCCACGGCGTCATGGAAGGCGTGCCCGTCGATGTTGGACACGAAGCGGATCTGGCGCCGCTGCGAGGCGCCGCCGAAGGCCTGGATCGCCAGGCGCGGCCCCCAGTCGCTGCCGCCGATGCCGATGTGCAGCACCGTGGAGAAGTCGGCGGTCTGGTCCACCCTGCGCACGAAATCCATCATGCGCGCGTATTCGCAGACCGAGTCGGCATCCTGGCCGTCCGGCTGCTCGCGGGTGCGCCCGGCGCGCAGCGCGGTATGCCAGGCCGGCTTGCCTTCGGTCCAGTTGACCGGCTCGCCGGCGAACAGCGCGCGGCGCGCCTCGGCCAGTCCGCGCGCCTGCAGCAGGGACTGCGCCGCGGCGTCCAGCGCCGGCGACTGCCGCTGCATGGTCAGGTCCACGCACAGTCCCGCCGCCTCGATGACCTTCAGCGCCCCGGCGTCCAGTGCGGCGGATTGCGCGGCCTGCGCGAACCCCCGCCATTCGGGGCTGTCCGCCAGGCCGGAATCCGCCCTCGACGCTTCAATCGCATTGTTGGCCTTTCCCATCGCGTGATGCTCCTTAAAACGGTAAACGAACATGAGGGGCAATGCGTCGGAACGCGTTGCGGAAGTCCTCCTCGATACGGGCCAGTGCGGCCACGGTGTCTCCTTCGAAACGCAACACCACGGTAGGCGTGGTGTTGGACGGACGCGCCAGGCCGAAGCCGTCGGCATAGTCCACGCGCACTCCGTCCAGATTGCTGATGGAGACCGCGCCGGGGAATTCCCCCTGCGCGCGCAGCGCCTCCACCAGGTCGAACTGCTCGCCTTCGGCGGTTTCCAGCTTGATCTCGGGCGTGGCGCAAGCCTGCGGCAGGCCCTCCAGCAGCGCGGACGGGTCCGGCGCCGCCGACAGGATTTCCAGCAGGCGCGCGGCGGCATAGATGCCGTCGTCGAAGCCGTACCAGCGTTCCTTGAAAAAGATGTGCCCGCTCATCTCGCCGGCCAGCAGCGCGCCGGTCTCGCGCATGCGCGCCTTGATCAGCGAATGCCCGGTGCGGCACATGGTGGGCTTGCCGCCGGCCTCGGTGACGGCGCGCGCCACCAGCCGGCTGCACTTGACGTCGTACAGGATCTCGGCGCCCGGATTGCGCGACAGCACGTCGCGCGCGAACAGGATCAGCTGGCGGTCGGGCCAGATGATCTGCCCGGACTTCGTCACCACGCCCAGCCGGTCGCCGTCGCCGTCGAACGCCAGGCCGACCTCGCAGTCGGAATAGCGCAGGCAATAGATCAGGTCCTGCAGGTTCTGGGGATCGGCCGGATCGGGATGATGGCCGGGAAACGAACCGTCGACTTCGCAGAACAGTTCGGTGACTTCGCAGCCCAGCGCGCGAAACAGCGCCGGCGCCACCGCGCCGGCCACGCCGTTGCCGCAGTCGATGGCGATCTTCATGGGCCGCGCCATGCGGATGTCGCCCAGCAGGCGCGCCGCGTAGCAGGGCTGTATCTGCATCTGGGTGCGCCCGCCGGCCACGCCGGCCGACTCGATCGGCTGGCGCATCGCGTCGCGCAGCGCCGTGATGCCTTCGCCGTACAGCGAGGCGCCCTCCATCACGATCTTGAAGCCGTTGTGCGCGGGCGGGTTGTGGCTGCCGGTGACCGCGATGCCCGCCCCCGTGTCCATCAGGCGGGTCGCGAAGTACACCATCGGCGTGGTCGCCATGCCGATGTCGATGACGTGCATGCCCGCCGAGCGCAGCCCGGCCTGCAGCGCGGCCGCCAGCTCCACGCTGCTCAGGCGCCCGTCGCGCCCCACCACCATCGACCGCGCCCCCTGTTCGCGCGCCCGGGCCCCCGCCGCCATGCCCAGGCTGTGCGCGAACCGCGCGTCGATCTCGTCCGGCACCGTGCCGCGTATGTCGTAAGCCTTGAAAACCGCATCCAGAATTTGCGGGGTGTCCCAGCCAAATGTTCCGTGCATGCCATCTTCTCCGGGTGGCGTTTACTTACTTTGGACCGTTCTGTTTGAAATCGCCGTAATAGGCCGCGCGGGAATAGCGGTAGCTTCCGTACTTGGAGCGGAAGCCGAAGCGTTCGGGCAGCAGCTTGAGACCGTTGAACAGCACGCCATCGACCGGCGCGCCAGCCTGGATCAGGCGCTTGGCCGTCTCCCGGATCTCGCCCACCGTGTTCATGCCGGAGCGCACCACCACCATGACCGCCGCCGCATGCGTGCCGACCACGGCGGCGTCCGGAGACGACAGCACGGGAGCCGTGTCCAGAATCACCATGTCGTACTGCGACGCCAGTTCGCGCAGGGTCTCGCCGAACACGGGCGAGGCCAGCAGCTCGGAAGGATCGAAGGTCACCGCGCCGGTGGCGATGAAGTCCACGCCCTCGGACACGCTGTGCTTGCGCACGCGGCTCAGCGGAATCGTGCCCGACAGCACTTCGAACAGGCCGTCTTCCTTGGGCACGCCGAAATAGCGGTTCAGCTGGCCCTTGCGGAAGTCGGCGTCGATCAGCAGCACGCGCTTGCCCACGCCGCCCTGGATGAAGGCGAAATTGGCCGACAGGAACGACTTGCCCACCCCGGCCACCGGCCCCGTGAACATGACCATGTTGTTGGCCGACTGGCGCAGCGAGGCCTGCAGCACGTTGCGGAAGGAACGCAGGCTTTCGATCGGAGGCGCGTTGCCCTGGCTCTGCGCCAGCAGCGCGGGCACCGTGGCGTTCTTGCGCCGGCTGCGGCGCCACAGGCGGTCCTGCATGTCGCTGTAGGGAATGGCGGCCAGCACCGGCAGGCCGGTATGGCGCTCGACGTCTTCCGGCTCCGACAGGCCGCCGAACAGCGCGTTGCGCACGAAGGCGCACAGCATGCCGAAGATCAGGCCGAAGGCCGTGGCCACGCCGATGATGATGGCGGCCTTGGGGCGCACCGGCTTGTCGGGCTGCACCGCGGCGTCCAGGATGCGCACGTTGCCCACCTTGCCGGCGCGGATCAGGCGCAGCTGCTGGGCGTTGTTGAGCAGCGTGGTGTAGAGCTCGGTGTTCACGCGCACGTCGCGCACCATGCGCACCACGTCCTGTTCGAGATCGGGCAGTTGCCGGATGTGGCCGCCGATGCGGTCCACGTCGCCGGTCAGCGCGGAGATCTGGCGGTCCAGGGCCACGATGCTGGGATGGCTGGGCGCGAAGCGCGTGATCATCTCCTGGCGCTTGGCGCGCAGTTCCATCACGCGGGTCTGCGCGTCGACCGACTGGCCCAGGATCAGCTTGGCCTCTTCGCTCAGGTCGATGGTGCCGCGCTTGTTGCGCAGCGAGTTGTACTTGGTCTCGGCCGCGTCCAGCTCGCTCTTGAGGATGGGCAGCTGCTTTTCCAGGAAGACCAGCGACTTCTCGGCCTGCGCCGACTTGCGGTTGAGGTTCTGCTGCACGTACTCCTGGCCGATCTGGTTGAGCACGGCGGTCGTCATCACCGGATCGTTGCCTTCCAGCGTGACGCCGATCACGCCCGAGGTGCGGCCGCGTTCGAAAATGCCCAGGCGCCCCTGCACGTCCTCGATGGCCGCCAGGCGCGAGCTGCGCGACACCACGAACTCGGTTCCCGGACGGCCGCTGAGCGCGTCGACGTGCACGTCCAGCGCGCCGCCGCCCGGCAGCAGGAAGTGCTCGGGCTTGCCGACGGTGCCGTTGAACGTGGCGCCGGTCAGCTTGTCGTTGAGCGTGTAGCGTCCGTCGCCCAGCGTGGTGATGCGAAACGGCTTGCCCAGCCATTCGTTGGGCACGTCCAGCTGCGAGACGGCGATGGTCTCTCCGCCCCAGGCGTAGCCGCCGCGCGGCAGGCTGGACGGATAGGGCAGGCTTTCGTAGCGCTGCGCCAGCCATTCGCCCACCACCGGGAAATAGCGCGGCTTGGCGTGGATGTACAGCAGGAACTTGTCCACGGCCGGGCCGACCACCATGCGCGAGCGCAGCACTTCCATTTCGCCCGAGGTTTCGGCCTTGGTGTCGAACATGGTCGAGACGTCGCCCAGCAGGCTGCGGCTCTGGCCCTGCGGCAATTCTTCCTCCACTTGCACGATGATGTCGGCGGAGTAGACCTTGGGCGTGACCATCACATAGGCGACCGCTCCCAGAAAGGCGAGCAGCGTGATGGCGAGGATCATCCACCGGTTGGAGAAGATGGCGTCGACGTGGGACGTCAACGGGGTTTCCTGTTGGCGAGCCGGCACGGACGGCTCGAACGATTCGATAGGCAACGACATGCAGCTCTCCAAGAGAAGGCGCCGCTGCGGGTAGCGGCGCCCCCAAAGGCGTGGGTTAAAAACTAGTCAATGGCTTTCACGGTCTGTACCGTCTGCGCGCTCGGGAACAGGTTGCTGATGAAGCGGTTCCACCTCACCAGGCCGGCCGAATCCACGAACACAACGTCTTTGGGTTGCAACTCAAACTTCTCCCCTACTGCCAAGGCTTGCGGTGAACCGGCGTTCAGATGGAACACCAGCGGCTTCGCCTGCTCCGTGCTGCGCACGACAAAGATCTGCGACGGATTCGAGGTCGTCTGATTCGGCCCTCCCGCCAAACCCAGCGCCTCGGTCAACGACATGCGGCCGTCGCGCATCACTGCCGCGGTGGGCAGGGTGACCTCGCCCATCACGAATACCTTGCTGTCGTCGCGCGGCGTCACCCTCACGGTGTCGCCCGGCTTCAACAGCACCTGGTTCAAGTCCTGGCCGCGTTCGATCAGGGCCGGCACGTTCACGCGGGTGCGGCGTCCGTCGCGGATCACGTACACCGAGCTGCGATCGCCCGTCGGCAAAATCCCGCCGGCCCGGTTGATCGCTTCCAACAGGGTCATCGGAATGTCGTTGATCGCAATCGCGCCAGGCGTCTTCACCTCGCCGTCCACGTAAATACGCTTGCTGCGATAGCCCAGCACGCGTACTGTGATCTGCGGGTCCTGGATGTACTTGCTTGAACTATTCACTATGAGATTGCGCGCCTGGAGTTCCGTCAACCCCGCCACTTTCAGCAGTCCGGCATAGGGAAATTGGATATATCCAGTGGATGAGACCGTATAGCCCGGAATGCCCGAGGCGGTATCCCCGATGGCTAGTTCGGTCACCCCAGTCCCAATGGCGTAGGTTTGCGTCGGAAGGACGAGTTCGGGGTGATCCCACACCACGATGGAAAGAATGTCGCCCGGTCCGATGAGGTAGGGCCCGGACTTTCCGTACAGCTTTTCGACGCCATCGCTGGCGATCAGGGCTTCACGCGCGCGCTGCTCTTCGAGCACCAGGCTGGGGGTGATCTGTCTTATCTCAGCTTTGGAGTTGGGGTCCAGCGGGTCGGCGAGCTGGTTGGCGTCAAACGTCATACCGGGGGACAAGGCGCAAGCGCCCAGCGAGGACACGAGCGCGATAGCGGCTATGGCTCGGCTCAACGTTCCGAAAAATGTAGTCATGGCAAATCCACTTGTGAATGACTTCGTTGCTTGGAAAGGAGCCCGATGCGTAACGGGTTGCGACATTCCACTCTCTTTTCCTGGCCCCGCACATTCGACGGATGTCCTAAGCCTTCTCCTACATCGTTTGGAGGTTTCGGGTGGCCCGGGCACTCAATAAGATTTTGTCGGTAGCCACAGGCTTTGCGGCGGTGCACGGCTTTTTTTCCCGCGCGCGGCAGGCCGGCTTCCAACGAACAGGAGTGCGCGATGGAACCGTCCCAAACGGACACGTCGACCAGATTCAGCGGGGCAAGCTATCTCTATCGCTTGCTGGATGCCGCGATCGTGATTGCCTGCGGCCTGACCGCCACCGGATTGAAATTCTCGGATGACGCGCTGGCGGACCCTCCGCAAATCCATCTGTTCCTGATCTACCTGTGCGGCCTGGGCGTGGTCGCGATCTTCCCGGCGTTCCGGCTGTACGTGTCCTGGCGCGGCCGTCGCCTGACCGACCTGGTCGGACGCAGCCTGGCGGCCTGGGCCCTGGTGTTCGCGCTGGGCATCTGCATCAGTTTTCTCATGCACCAGACCGCCGCGATATCCCGCATATGGGCGGCGACCTGGTTCATCATGACGGCGCTGGCGCTGATCGGCGTGCGCATCGCGGTCTACTCGGTGCTGGGCGCGGCGCGCGACCGCGGCATGGACCGCAAGCGCGTGCTGCTGGTGGGTTTCGGCGCGCTGGGCCACGACCTGTGGCGCCGCGTCGAGCATTACCGCAACACCGGCTACGAAGTGGCCGGCATCTACGCCGAGCCGCACGAGAACCTGCCGCCGCAGGTCCGCCGCCTGCACGAGCTGGGCGGCCTGCACGACTTCGTCAAAGAGAACAACGTGCGCGAGATCTGGATCGTGCTTCCGATGGAGGCCGGCCAGGAACTGCGCGAAGTGCTCTACCACCTGCGCAACGACCTGGTCGACATCCGCTGGATTCCCGACGTGATGTCCATCCAGCTGCTCGGCCACCAGATCGGCGAGTTCCTGGGCCTGCCGGCCATCCAGCTCAACAGCCTGCCGGCCGCCGGCGTGCGCGGACTGGCCAAGGAAGTGTTCGACCGCAGTTTCGCGCTGTGCGCGCTGATCGGCCTGTCGCCCGTCATGCTGACCGTGGCCCTGCTGGTGAAGGCGACCTCGCGCGGGCCGGTGTTCTTCACGCAGCCACGCCTGGGCGTGGACGGCAAGGTGTTCCACGTCTACAAGTTCCGCACCATGACCGTGCACCAGGAACAGGGCGTGGTCACGCAGGCCACGCGCAACGACGCGCGCGTCACGCGCATCGGCGGCTTTCTGCGGCGCACCAGCCTGGACGAGCTGCCGCAGTTCCTCAACGTGCTGATGGGCGACATGTCGGTGGTCGGTCCGCGGCCCCACGCGCTGGAGCACAACGAACTCTACAAGGACCTGGTGCAGCGCTACATGATGCGCCACCGCGTCAAGCCGGGCATCACGGGCTGGGCCCAGGTCAATGGCCTGCGCGGCCAGACCGACACCCTGCGCAAGATGAGCGACCGGGTCGAGCACGATATCTATTACATCCAGAACTGGACGTTCAGGATGGATCTGCTGATCATCGCCCGCACGGCGGTATCGGGATGGACGGGCCGCAATGTCTACTGAACCGTTGGGATGGCCCGAGCGGCGGGGAACGGCCGCGCGCGCAGACGGCGTGCTGGCCGGCGCCGACTTCCGCGAGGCGGTCGAGATGCTGCCGCTGGTGTCGATCGACCTGTTGCTGCGCGATGCGCGCGGCCGCTACCTGACCGGGCTGCGCGCCAATCCGCCCGCCCAGGGCGCCTGGTTCGTGCCGGGCGGACGCATCCGCAAGAACGAAACGCTGCGCCAGGCGCTGTGCCGCATCGCGCGCGAAGAACTCGGCTTGCCCGTACCCGACCAGGCCTGGCGGCCGCGGGGCGTGTACGAGCATTTCTATGGCACCAATTTCGCAGGCGAGGCCGGACGCTCCACGCATTACGTCGTCCTCGCCTATGAAGCGGAAATTCCGTTGGACATCTCCAGCCTGCCGCAGGCCCAGCACCGCAGCTACCGCTGGCAGCCCGCGGCGGCCATCGCCGCCGATCCCGGCGTGCATCCGTACACCCAGGCCTACTTCAAGGAGTGAGCGCCATGACGAATCCCCCTCCCCCGTACCGGGCAGTCATCCTCTGCGGCGGCTCCGGCTCGCGGCTGTGGCCGCTGTCGCGCGAGCTGCTGCCGAAGCAGTTCATCCGCCTGACCGATGACCGCAGCCTGTTGCAGAACACCCTGCTGCGCCTGGCGTCGGCGGGCGCCGAAGCCAGGCCCACGCTGGTCTGCAACGACGCGCACCGCTACATCGCGGCGGAACAGGCGCTGGAACTGGGCATCAAGGACGCCGAGGTGATCCTGGAGCCGTTTGCGCGCAACACCGCGCCGGCCATCGCCGCCGCCACGCTGCGCGCCATGCGCGACGGCGAGGACCCGGTCATGCTCATCATGCCCTCGGACCACGTGCTGGAGGACGGCGAAGTGCTGCGCGCCGCCTTCGCCGAGGCCTACCAGGCGGCCCTGCAGGGCGCGCTGGTGACCTTCGGCATCACGCCCACCGCGCCGCTGAGCGGCTACGGCTACATCCAGGCCGACGAGCCGGGCGAAATGGGGCCGGCGCGGCGCGTGCGCCGCTTCGTCGAGAAGCCCTCGCCCGAAGTGGCGCAGCGCTTCATCGACGACGGCGGCTATTACTGGAACAGCGGCATGTTCGCCTTCCAGGCCTCGGTATTCCTGTCGGAAATGGCCCGGCTGGCGCCCAAGATGCTGGAACAGGTGCAGGCGGCGGTGGCCATCGGCCACGGCGAGAACGCCCTGTTCCACCTGGACGGTCCGTCCTTCGAGGCCTGCCCCAGCGATTCGATGGACTACGCCATCATGGAGCGCACCGACAGCGCCGTGGTGATTCCGCTGGCCGCCTCGTGGAGCGACGTGGGCGCCTGGGACGCGGTCTGGGGCATCGCGCAGAAGACGGTGGAAGGCAACTCCACCACCGGCGACGTGATGGTGGAGGATTCGCGCAACTGCCTGATCCACTCGACCAGCCGGCTGGTCGCCTCGGTGGGGCTGGACGATATCGTCGTCATCGAAACGGCCGACGCCGTGCTGGTGGCGCACAAGTCCCGCTCGCAGGACGTCAAGCGCCTGGTGGAAGTGTTCAAGACGCAACACCGCTCCGAGCTCAACCACCACCGCGAAGTGCAGCGCCCCTGGGGCTCTTACGACTCGGTCGGCCAGGGCCCGCGCTACCAGGTCAAGCGCATCACGGTCAAACCCGGGGCGCGCCTGTCCTCGCAGATGCATCACCATCGGGCCGAGCACTGGATCGTGGTGTCGGGCACGGCGCGCATCTACAACGGCGACAAGCAGTACCTGCTGACCGAAAACCAGTCGACCTACATCCCGCTGGGCGAGATCCACAGCCTGGAGAACCCCGGGAAGATTCCGCTGGAAATCATAGAGGTGCAGTCGGGCGCGTACCTCGGGGAGGACGACATCGTTCGATTCCAGGATATGTATGGCCGAGTTTGAGAGGGATGAGGGCAGGATTCCATTCTGGAGACCGGGAGCGGCGCGGATCTGCCTGCCGGTGGCGGGGTTGTTCTTTCTCGTCTTGATCACGGTGGGCAACCTGCCAGGGCTGGCGGCGGAAATGTCCGACGCCTTCGGCGACAAGCGCCTGCACCTGGCCGCCTATTCCCTGCTGGCGGGACTGGTCTATGCCTCGGTCAACCGGCGCCCGGCGCTGGTGGCCATGCTGACCGTCACCATCCTCGGAATGGTGGATGAATCGATCCAATCCCTTTTTCCCTACCGAGAGGCTGAGCTCTTAGACCTTTTGGCCGATATCTCCGCGGCGGGTGCAACAGTAATCTCATTGCACATCGGTACCGCAGCCTTCGGCTCCTTTCGTGCAGTTACTAAGTCTTAAGGATACAACCATGCCAAAACGGGCATTGATTACCGGCGTCACCGGCCAAGACGGGTCCTACCTGGCGGAGTTCCTGCTTGCCAAGGGCTATGAGGTCCACGGCATCAAGCGGCGCGCTTCCCTGTTCAATACGGCCCGCATCGATCACCTGTACCAGGACCCTCATGACCAGCCGCGCAACTTTGTGCTGCACCACGGCGACATGACCGATTCCTGCAGCCTGATCCGTATCGTCCAGTCGGTGCAGCCGGACGAGATCTACAACCTGGCCGCGCAAAGCCACGTCGGGGTCTCGTTCGAAGAACCGGAATACACCGCCAACGCCGACGGCCTGGGCACCTTGCGCCTGCTGGAAGCCATCCGCATCCTGAAGCTGGAAAACAAGACCCGCTTCTACCAGGCCTCGACCTCCGAGCTGTACGGCCTGGTGCAGGAGATTCCGCAGAAGGAAACCACGCCGTTCTATCCGCGCAGCCCGTACGCGGCGGCCAAGCTGTACGCCTACTGGATCAGCGTGAACTACCGCGAAGCCTATGGCATGTACGCCTGCAACGGCATCCTGTTCAACCACGAATCGCCCAAGCGCGGCGAGACCTTCGTGACCCGCAAGATCACCCGCGGCCTGGCCCGCATCGTGCTGGGCCTGCAGGAGTGCCTGTACCTGGGCAACCTGTCGGCGCTGCGCGACTGGGGCCATGCGCGCGACTACGTCGAAATGCAGTGGCTGATGCTGCAGCAGGACACGCCCGAGGACTACGTCATCGCCACCGGCATGCAGTACAGCGTGCGCGAGTTCATCAATACCGCCGCGCGCGAGCTGGGCATCCTGCTGGCCTGGGAAGGCGAAGGCCTGGAAGAGACCGCCACCGTGCTGTTCTCGCCGGTGCACGACGTCAAGCCCGGCCAGGTCATCGTGCGCGTGGACCCGCGCTACTTCCGCCCCACCGAAGTGGAAACCCTGCTGGGCGATCCCACCAAGGCGCGCGAGAAGCTGGGCTGGTCGCCTCGCACTTCCTTCGCCGAACTGGTCAAGGAAATGATCGAGAGCGACCTGCGCGACGCGCGGCGCGATGCGCTGGTCGAGCAGAACGGCTACGAAATCTACGCCTACAAGGAGTAGTCGGACATGACGAACCAGGAGCAACGCGTCTTCGTCGCCGGGCATCGCGGCATGGTGGGCGCCGCGATCACCCGCGAGCTGCAGCGCCGCGGCTACGGCAACGTGATCACCCGCAGCCGCGCCGAACTGGACCTGGAAAACCAGAACCAGGTGCACCGCTTTTTCTCGACCACGCCGGTCGACGTGGTGTACCTGGCCGCCGCCAAGGTGGGCGGCATCCTGGCCAATCAGACGCACCCGGTGGAGTTTCTGTACAAGAACCTCATGATCCAGTGCAACGTCATCCGCGCCGCCCACGCGGCGGGGGTGCGCAAGCTGTTGTTCCTGGGTTCGTCATGCATCTACCCGCGCGAGGCGCCGCAGCCCATCCACGAGGACGCCCTGCTCACCGGGCCGCTGGAATCCACCAACGAACCGTACGCGATCGCCAAGATCGCGGGCCTGAAGCTGTGCGAGGCGTACCAGCGCGAATACGGCGCGCGCTTCATCTGCGCGATGCCGACCAATCTGTACGGCCCGCACGACAACTACGACCTGCAGAACAGCCACGTGCTGCCCGCGCTGATCCGCAAGTTCCATGAAGGGCGCGAAGCCGGCCAGGACGCCGTGACCATCTGGGGCACGGGCGCGCCGCTGCGCGAGTTCCTGTACGTCGACGACCTGGCCCAGGCCTGCGTGATGCTGATGGAGCATCCCGACGCCGAGGGCATCTACAACATCGGCGCGGGGCAGGACATCTCCATCGCCGACCTGGCCAGGCTGGTGGCGCGCGTGGTCGGCTACACCGGCGAGATCGTCTACGACACCAGCAAGCCCGACGGCACGCCGCGCAAGCTGATGGATTCGTCGCGGATGCAGGCGCTGGGCTGGAAGCCGGAGATCTCGCTGACCCACGGCATCACGCTGGCCTACGGGCATTTCCTGCGCGAGCGCACGCAGCAAGCGCTGCCCGTGGCCTGACGGCCGTATCGACAGGCCCTCGCCATGCTCGGATTGCTCAGGAAACACATCGCCGGCAACGCCTCCTTCTGGGGGCTGGTGGAGTACGGCATCGGCCCGGTGGCGGCGCTGGTGGCCCTGCCCATCCTGTTCCGCCAGCTGGGCACGGTGGGCTTCGGCCAGTATTCCATGATCATCGCCCTGGCCGGCTTCGGCAACGCCGCCAACCTGGGCGCGGCGGTGACGGCCACCAAGCTGGTGTCCGAGCGCCTGCACGAGCCGGGCGGCGCCTATCGCGCCGCCGGCGTCAGCATGTCGCTGATCGGCTGCGCGCTGGGCGTGGTGACGCTGGCCGCCCTCATGCTGTGGGGCGCGGTGGGCCTGGGCTGGCCCGACGCCACCTTCGGCGGCGTGGCGGTGACGATGCTGGCGCTGCCGGCGCTGGCCATCTACCTGACCCAGCAGTACGACCAATTGTTCTCGGGCTGCCTGAAGGGGCGCGAGGATTTCCGCGCCACGGCGCTGTGCGAGGTGTTCAGCCGCAGCGGCACGATGGCGCTGGCCTGCGCCACGGCCTGGATGACGGCCTCGCCCACCTGGACCGGACTGGCTCAGGCGCTCGGGCTGCTGCTGGCTGGCAGCGTCAAGATGGGCGTGTTCTCGCGCGCCTACGGCCGCTTGGTGGTGCGCCCCGTGCGCGACCGCGGCGCGATGATGGACGCCTTCCGCTTTTCGCGCTGGTCCTGGCTCAACAGCCTGAGCGCGCTGGCCTTCGGCTCGGTGGACCGCGTGCTGGTGGGCAGCCTGATGGGGCCCGCCGCGCTGGCCATCTATACCGTGGGCGTGCAGGTCGGGCAGATCATCCACACCGCCTCGGTCGCCATTTTCCAGAAGGCCATGCCGCGCGTGAGCCGGCTGTCGGCCTCCCCTCCCTATCCCGGCGCCGCCGAACGCGAGATCCGCCGCATGATGCTGTGGAACCTGGCGCTGTCGGCCGGGGCCACGATCGCCGTGCTGGCCGTCAGCCGCCCGCTTCTGAACATGTTGCTCAGCGCCAGCGTGGCCCAGGACCACCTTGGAACCTTCCAGCTGCTCATCATCGCGTCGGGGCTGCTGTCCCTGAACGCCGCGGCGCATTTCTCCCTGCTCGGACTCGGCAATTCGCGGGCGGTCGCCATCCTGAACGGACTGGGCGGCCTGGCGATGCTGTGCGTCATGGCGGGGCTGGTGCAGATTGCGGGCGAACACGCCGCCGCCTGGGGCCGCATGGCCTACGCGGCGATCACGCTGGCGGGCGTGGCCTTCGCCATCCGCCAATCCCGTCCCGATTTCCCTGGTGTCGTGCCTGCGGCCACCCGATAACCAACAAGCTGAGGTATTCCATGCGCAAGCGCCATAACGAGTATTCACGCCAGCTCATCGACTTTGTCCGCGAGCTCCGCCCGCCAGCCCCGATCGCCGGCGGCCTGATGCCCAAGGTGACCATCGTGACGCCCTCGTTCAACCAGGCCCGCTTCCTGGAACGCACCATTCTGTCGGTGCTGAACCAGGGCTATCCGCGGCTGGAGTACATCATCATCGACGGCGGCTCGACCGACGGCAGCGTGGACATCATCCGCAAGTACGAGCGCTACCTGAGCTATTGGGAAAGCACGCCCGACCGCGGCCAGTCCCACGCCATCAACAAGGGCTTCGAGCGCGCCACCGGCGACTACGTGGGCTGGCAGAACTCCGACGACCTGTATTTCCCGGGCGCGCTGCGCAAGCTGGGCGCGGCCGCGTCCAAGGGCCGCGCGCCCATCGTCAGCGGCAACCTGTTCGTGGCCGACGCCAACAACCGGATCTTCCGCAAGATCCACTACACCCCGGTCAACCGGGGCACGCTGACGGTGGTCAAGGCCTCCATCCCGAACCAGTCCGCCATCTTCCGCCGCGACCTGCTGCGCAAGTACGGCCTGCTGCAGGAAAGCATGCGCTACTGCATGGACCTGGAGCTGTGGAGCCGCCTGCTGCGCGAGGGCAAGAACCTGATCGTGCCCGACGCCATGGGCGTGTACACGGTCCACGACGAGACCAAGACCGCGCTGATGCAGGACGTGCTGCTGGAGGAGCGCGAGCAGATCGTGACCCGCATCCGGCGCACCGAGCCGGGCCTGGGCCGCCTGTTCGAACTGTCGTGCAGGGCCTCCAAGGTGGCCGCGCACGCGCGCCAGGGCGATCTGTCCTACCTGTTCGAAAAGCTGACCACCAAGATCTTCGGCCGCGACGACTGGGCCGCCCACTAGCATCGCCGGGCCCAGCCTGACGGAGAAAAGCCGCAATGAATCCGCACCGCCGCCTTTCCACTCTGCACCTGCTCGGCCTGTTCGCCTTCACCGCGCTGGCGCTCAACGACGACCGCTTCATCCTGGGGGTGGGCAGCTTCAAGCTGTCGCCCTTCGATTTCCTGTTCGTCGCCATGCTGGGGGTCAAGGCGCTGCGGCTGGCGGACCCGCGCGCTTACGCCCTGCCGCGCGGCCTGCTGGGCCTGCTGCTGGGGCTGCAGGCGCTGTCGGTGGTCTACCTGCTGCTGGTGTCGGTGGACCACCCCGGCATCGAGACCGGCGACGTGGCGCGCGACCTGCGCATCGTGTTCTATTTCCTGTGCACGCCGTTCCTTTGCTACAAGGACATCGACAGCCCGCATGCCTACGCCGTGCTGCAGAAGTACATCGTGGCGGCCTGCCTGGCCGTGGCCACGCTGATGCTGCTGGAGCAGCTGCAGGGCTTCAGCGTGTCCAATCCGCTGCGCAACGTGCGCCTGGGCGTGTGGGCCATTCCCTTCGGCGTGGTGTCGCTGCTGTACTTCCGGCGCACGCTGAACGTGTCCGGCCCCAAGGCCTATGCGCTGACCGTCTACATGCTGCTGGCGCTGGTGTTTTCGCTCAACCGCAGCCAGTACCTGCAGCTGGCCGCCTCGGTGCTGATCGCCGTGCTGCTGGGCGCCGGTCCCGAGATCCGGCGGCGCGCCGTGCTGGTGTTCGCGCCGGCCGCGATCGCCGGCGTGCTGGTGTTCGCCAGCATCGGCTACCTGGACGTGCTGACCAACCGCATCTTCAGCGTCGAGCGCCTGGACGAGGACTCCAGCTACGGCGCGCGCATCCAGGAGATGCAGGGCCAGATGGACTCCTTCGCCGAAAGCCCGGTGTTCGGCAAGGGCGCCGGCTTTCGCAGCTGGGTAATGGGCGAGAACGGCTTCGAGCTGAGCACCTTCGCCCACAACTCCTGGGCCTTCTACCTGATGAAGTTCGGCGTGGTCGGCACCATCATGATCATGCTGCCGCCGCTGCTCATCCTGCTGCTGACGCTGCTCAGGCGCTACGCCCATCCCGGCCTGGAGCTGCACCGGCGCTACCTGCTGGCCACCGCGCCCATCTACATCTTCATCGATTCGCTCTCGGGCGGCCTGGCCTACGCGCCCAAGACCGCCTTCACCGGATTCCTGCTGTGCTATTGCCTGTCGCTGATGCGCAATGCGCAGATCATGCCCGTTCCCTCGACTACGCCGCCCGCCCCCAGCCCCCGTCCGGCCGCCGCGCGCCGGGCGCCAACACGAGTGATCCCACATGCCTGATGTTTTGTTTGTCGCGCCGGACCTGCACGGCGGCGTCGGAAGATGCGTCGCCTTCATCGTGGACGCGCTGCCGGAACAGGGGGTGGATTCCGCCCTGTTCCTGCTGCGCTCGCGCAACCGGGAATATCCCGTCTCCAACCCCAAGGTCACGCGTGCGCTGCCCGTGTACGAATCGCCCGCCGCGCTGCGCCTGATGCTGCCCGTGGCGTTCCTGCGCCTGCTGCGCCAGATCCGGCGCGACAAGCCGGCCATCGTCTGCTCGCACGGCCTGCTGTGCAACATGCTGGTGGTGCTGGCCAAGAAACTGCTGCGCGGCCGCTTCAGCACCGTCGCCTTCGAGCACAGCAGCCCCGCCATCCATTACGGCGCCTCGCGCATGCGGCGCCTGAAGTGCTGGCTGGTGAGCCAGACCTACCGGCGCCACGACGCCGTGGTCGGCGTATCGCGCGGCGTCAAGGAGGACCTGGTCAGCATGTTCCCGCCGCTGCGCGGCAAGGTCCACACCATCTACAACGGCGTGCCGCTGGACAACGTCCGCCGCCAGGGCGCGGCCGCCGCGCCCCAGCCGCCGCAGCAGGCCCCGGCGCAGGCGCCCTACCACGTGGTGGCGGTCGGCCGCCTCGAAGCGGTCAAGGACTACGCCACCCTGATCGACGCGGCCGCGCTGCTGGACGATCCCGGCATCGCCTTCACCATCCTGGGCGAAGGCTCCGAACACGACGCCCTGCAGAAACGCATCGACGAGCACGGCTCGCGCACCCCGGTCAGGCTGGCCGGCCACATCGACAACCCGTTTCCGGTGATCGCCGGCGCCGGCGCCTTCGCCCTGACCTCGGTGCGCGAGAGCTTCGGCAACGTGCTGGTCGAGGCGCTGTGCCTGGGCGTGCCGGTGATTTCCACGGACTGTCCCCACGGCCCTGCCGAAATTCTGGACGCGGGCCGCTACGGCCTGCTGGTGCCGGTGGGCGACGCCGCGGCGCTGGCCGACGCGGTGCGCCGCCTGGCCTACGACAGCGAGATGCGGCAGCGGCTGGCCGCCCAGGGCCCCGAACGCGCCGACGCGTTTTCCCTGGAGCGGCACTGCCGCAACGTCATCTCGCTATTTCAGCCGCTCATGCAGCGCGGCACGCCCTGAACAGGAAGCATCATGCAGAAGATACCGGTTTCGGTCGTCGTCATGACGAAGAACGAGGAACGCAACATCGCCAAGTGCCTGAAGGCGCTGGTCGAATTCGATGAAGTCTTCGTGGTGGACTCCAACAGCACGGACGCCACCTGCTCCATGGCGACCGCGCTGGGGGCCAAGGTCTCCAACTTCCAGTGGAACGGCAAGTATCCGAAGAAAAAACAGTGGTGCCTGGAGCAGCTGCCGTTCTCGCATCCCGTGGTGCTGTACGTGGACGCCGACGAGGAAATGACCCCGGGCCTGGCCGCCGAGATCCGCGAGGCGCTGCCGCGCTTCGCCGCCGGCGCCGGCGGCGCCTTCGTGCCCTTCGACTACGTGTTCTGCGGCAAGAAGCTGGAGCACGGCCACCGCGTCTACAAGCTGGCGCTGCTGGCGCGCGACCGTTCCCGCTTCCTGGACTACGACGACCTGGACGTGGCCCACATGTGGGAGGTCGAGGGGCATTACCAGCCGCAGGTCGAGGGCGAGACCTTCGCGCTGCGCGAGCGCATGGTGCACAACGACCACGATTCGCTCTTCCACTATTTCGACAAGCACAACCGCTATTCCGACTGGGAAGCCAACCTGCGCACCAAGGGCCTGATGAACGACCCGCGCGAAGCCAACGTGGGCGCGCGCGCCCTGCTCAAGCGCATCTTCCAGGCCATGCCGTTCAAGGCGCCGATCGCCTTTCTGCACTCCTACGTGTTCCGGCTCGGCTTCCTGGACGGCAAGGCCGGCTACGACTACGCGGTGGCGCGCGCCATGTACTACTGGCAGATCCGCATCAAGACCGAGGAAATCCAGAAGGCGCGCCAGGCCAGCGCGGCCGCGGCGCGCGACGACGCCGTGGCGGGAGCGGCGAAATGAGCGCCCTGCAGCGTCTGGACCAGTTCACGCTGGCGCCCGGCCAGCGCGGCCGCTCCGCCCTGACGGTGCAGCTGTGGTGGATGGTGCAGGGCACGCTGTTTCGCTGGTCGCCGCAGGTGGCGTACGGATTTCGCCGCTGGCTGCTGCGCTGCTTCGGCGCGCGCATCGGCCGCAAGGTCCTGATCCGGCCCAGCGCCACGGTCACCTACCCCTGGAAGGTGGAGATCGGCGACTACGCCTGGATCGGCGACGAGGCGGTGATCTACAGCCTCGGGCCCATCCACATCGGCGCCCATGCCGTGGTGTCGCAGCGCAGCTACCTGTGCGCGGCCGACCATGACGCCGCGCAGCCCGCGTTTCCGCTGCGCGAGCGCGCCGTGCGCATCGAGGAAGGCGCCTGGGTCGCCACCGACGTATTCATCGGTCCCGGCGTGACGGTGGGGCGCGAAACCGTGGTCGGCGCCCGCAGTTCCGTATTCCGCAACCTGCCGGCCGGCATGATCTGCCACGGCAATCCCTGCCGGCCGGTGCGGCCGCGCCAGGCTGGCCCGGCATGAAAATCCTCGTCTACGGCATCAACTACGCGCCCGAGCTGACCGGCATCGGCAAGTACAGCGCCGAAATGGCCGAATGGATGGCCGCGCGCGGCCACCAGGTCAGCGTCGTGACCGCCCCGCCCTACTACCCCCAGTGGCAGGTGCAGGAAGGCTACCGCGCGGGCCGCTATCGCAAGGAAACGCGGCGCGGCGTCACCGTGCGCCGCGCGCCGCTCTGGGTGCCGGCCAGGCCGGGCGGGCTCAAGCGCCTGATCCACCTGGCCAGCTTCGCCCTGTCCAGCCTGCCGTCGCTGCTGCGCGCCGCCGCCGGCCGCCCCGACCTGATCCTGGTGGTCGAGCCGGCGCTGTTCTGCGCGCCCGCCGCGTGGCTGACCGCAAGGCTGTGCGGCGCGCGCGCGTGGCTGCACATCCAGGACTACGAAGTGGACGCGGCGTTCGAGCTGGGCCTGCTCAAGGGCGCCGGCCTGCGCGCCGCCGTGCGCCGCGCCGAACGCTGGCTGATGCGCCGCTTCGACCGCGTCTCCACCATCTCGGGCCGCATGCTGGACCTGGCGCTGGCCAAAGGCGTCGACCCCGGCCGCGCCCTGCTGCTGCCCAACTGGATAGACGTGAACGCCATCGCGCCGCGCAGCGGCGGCGACTACCGCGCCGAACTGGGCATTCCGGCCGACGCCGTGGTCGCGCTGTACTCGGGCAACATGGGCGGCAAGCAGGGCCTGCAGACCCTGGCCGACGTGGCGCGCCGCCTGGACGGCGAGACCCGCCTATGGTTCGTGTTCTGCGGCCAGGGCCCGGAACGCGCGCCGCTGCAGGCCGCCTGCCAGGGACTGGAGCGGGTGCGCTTCCTGGACCTGCAGCCGGCCGAGCGGCTGGGCGAACTGCTGAACAGCGCCGACGTCCACCTGCTGCCGCAACGCGCCGGCGCGGCCGACCTGGTCATGCCGTCCAAGCTGACCGGCATGCTGGCCAGCGGCCGGCCCGTGGTCTGCGGCGCCGCGCCCGGCACCGAACTGGCCGCCGTCGTGGCGCGCTGCGGCCTGGTGACCCCGCCCGAAGACGGCGCGGCCATGGCCGCAGCCGTGCGCACGCTGGCCGACGACGCGCCCCGGCGCGAAGCCCTGGGCGCGGCCGCGCGGCAGTATGCGTTGGCGCATCTGCACATCGATGCGGTGCTGGCCGAGGCGGAGCGTGAGTTCATCGCGGTGGCCGAGTCGAAAGGCAAACCGGCCGAGCGCAACGCCGGGGTTTGAGGCGGGGAAAACCGATCTTCATGTGGCGTTCAGCGCGTAGGATGGGTGCAGCGCGCGCCTGCCCGGGCCAGAACGCCGATCTCCAACGCGCGTAACCCATCGGCCGGCGCAAGCCGGCGATTCTGGTGCCGGCAAGAAATCCAACTCTGCATGCTACGAAAAACGGCGGCTGGCGCCGCCTGATGGGTTGCGCGCGTTTGGCGCTTGGGTTCTTGTGTCGGTGGTCTCGCGCTTGACCCATCCTACGGGTCTTCATCCTGCCGGATCGCGGTCGGTGGGGCGCCGTTGCGGACCAGGCCCATCTGCACGGCGATGTAGGCGGCTTCGGCCTGGTTGCGGGCGTTGAGCTTCCAATACAGGGTGCGCGCATGGCTCTTGACGGTGGCCACCGAGATGCCGACCTGTTCGCCGATCTCGCGCATGGTCTTGCCCTGCACCAGCAGTTGCAGGATCTCTTCCTGTCTTTGCGTCAGCTCGCGTAGCGCCTGCGGCGCGGCCTGGGTGGCGCCCTGCGGCCGGGCCACCGCCTGCGGATAGCATTGGCCGCCCGCCATCACCAGGCTCACCGCCGCGGCCAGCGCGTCCGGGTTGGACGCCTTGGGCAGATAGCCCGCGACGCCGGCGCGCGCGCACGCCGTCATCACGCCCTGGTCCAGCACGGTGTACAGCACCAGCACCAGGCGCGGCATGAAGAACGCCATGGACTGCGACAGCAGGCCCACGTCCTGTTCCGCCAGGCCGCTGCAACCCACCACCAGCAGTTCCACTGGGCGGTTGATAGAGCTGGACATGTTGAGCAGATGCGCTGGCGAGATGGCCAGGATGTCGTCGGCGTTGCGTACGCGCTCCAGCACATGCTGGATCGCCACACGAAGCAGAGCGTAGTCTTCGATCAGTACGGTTGTCATCCCCGGGGGAACCTTGTGACACTCGGCCCATACACGGTTCCCATGACGCTGGCGCATCGCTTGCCGCTATCGCGGCGTGACGGCGTCATCGACCTCACGGGAAGCTCGCCCACAACATCGGATCGCATTGGCGAGGCGGCGGTGGTTCGCCCTTTCGACCCATGCTTGCGGACACAACCCATGCTATCAGCGGCTACGTCCGCTGAATCTCGTACAGGTGGATGAATGGCGGTGGAATGCGCTTGCATTGCGACCGCTGCACTGCTATGAACGGCGTAGCCTCGATGGCTATGCGCATCCGGCAGCGGGACGCCTGGCGTCCCGGACTGCCGGACCGACTGCGCGACCGGCAAGCGCTATCCCACCTTGCGCCCATACATCTGTCCTGCGTCCACATCCCTGCCACTGTTGGGCTCGTGCCATTCCAGCGTGGCGCCGCGCTGCAGCGCCGCGTAGACGGCTTCGCCCTTGTTTTTGACATGCAACCGTTGGTACAGCGTACAAGCGTGCGTCTTGGCCGTCGCCACCGAGATATTGAGCATCCTGCTGACCGTCTTGATCGGATAGCCGCGGGCCAGCAGCACCAGCACTTCATACTGCCGCGGGGTGATCTGCAGCAACTGCGCGCCCGCACTGACCGGCATGGCGCTCTTGGCGGGAGCGTCCTCGGCGTCGCGCGCCGGCAAGGCGCACACCGACTGCTGCGCCGGCGCCTGGATGGCCTGCTCGCTGGGGAAGCACTGGCCGCCGGCCATGACCAGGCGGATGGCCGCCTCCAGGATTTCGACCGAAGCCGTTTTCATCAGGCAGCCGTAGATGCTGCTTCCCGGCAGGCCCTGCACCGGCATCGGCAATGGCATGACGTCCGTCAGAAGCAGGATCCGCTTCGGCGTCAGCACCCGCTGGATTTCATGCAGCGCGCTCCACGCTTCGTCGGTATCCACCGGCAGTCCATAGATCAGGAGATCGGCGCCAGCGTGCACGCCATCGGCCTTGGAAATATCCGCCAGGCCCATCCCCTCGATTTCCCACACATCGTCCAACTTGCTAAGAATCTGCCACAACCCCAGCCGCAGGAGCGGATGGGCTTCAATCAGGACCATCTTGGCCATGGTGTCCTCCCGGTTTTTCGACGGCCTAGAAAGGATCTTCGCTGTGCTGAAGACTATTTTTTTTCCAACCCTGCGGGGGTGGTCCGCAATATCCCGGAATATCTAATGAAGCTGAACCGGGACATTTGGGCTGGGAGACTTTGGTAGCCACCATAACGGATGGCATGGACCCATCTTATGGTTCGAAATCCGCAAAATCAAGACGTTTGCCCACGATATAATCCGATAAAAACAGACATCATTCGTGAGCCTTAATCAATATAGTAAATATGGCTGAGCAGCGGCTTTGATGCTTTCCGGCGCTAGGGTTTTCACCAGGATTTTCGGCGTCCACACTTGCCTTTCCCTATGAAAGCCGTGGCGCGGGCATGCGTCCCCGCTAGGCCGGGCGCGGCTCCGGCCGTGAAAAAGCCGCGTCCGGGCATCTGCCGGACACGGCCGTAAAACGCGGGCGCCAGGCCCGATTTCTGTCCAGATGTATCTGCTGACACATTCCGCCCGTAGGCGCATTGCTTATTCGAAATATGGGTAACATTTTAATTTGTGCGTCACGCGCATCATTTACTCCATATAAGCGAAGTCGAATACCGTATGGCCGCCCTGGTGATGCCAATGGTGCATTGAAGCATGACGCTTCCTCAGGAAATTGGCGTAGTGGATTTCGCCGTCCGTTTCGACGTAGGTGGACGGCGACAGCTCCTCTATCCGGTTGAGCGAGACGCCCTTGCCGTAGTGGCAGAAGCCCTGGTACTGGGCGCAGCGCATCACTTCCCCCTCGGGCGACACCACGATCCCGGCGTTGCGGGCCCGCATCGGATTGCGCACGATGGGGTTGCACGCATGCGGCGTCCACTCGGTCGAGCGCGGCGAATCGGCGAAGAAGGCGAATAATTCGTCGCAGTGGCTCTGGCCATCCGTGCGGTCGATATTAGTTAATAGCCACCAATATTTTCCGTGCTTAAAAATAATCGTATCGACGGCGGATATATTGGTCATCAGATTAACATCCAGCTCCCACTTCAATGGAAATTCCGTGCATTTCCATAATTCTATACTGCGATTTCCGCAGGTTTCCGGAACCATGTATGTCACGCCTTCGTGCTCGAATATATACGGAAACGAAAGGTGGTAAGGCAGGTTCAGGGCCGTGCCCAGCAGGCGGAAAGCCCCGTCGGAGTAGGTCGCGACCGAGATCGTGCCCTTGCGGGAATTAAAATCGTAGTCCTCGAAAAATATATATGGCTTTTTATCCTGGGTATATACAAATGGATCTGCGAAGAATCTGCCCTTGGGCGGTTGCAGGACCATGGCCTCGGATACTACGGCCTGCTGCCGGAAAGACGGGAACATTCCAATCCGCCAGCGTATATTGCGTTTCATGACGCGCCGCACAATCAAATCCGACATCAACCAGGCCTGGCGCGCGATATAAGCGGCGGAATTCCACTCCGCCGGATCGGCGCGGCGCTGGCCGCTCATGATCTGCATGCCGGGCGGCGCCGCCCCCTGGCGCAGTCGCGCGAGCGCCTGGAGCGCGTCATAAACCATGAAGTTTCCGAGGCTGAATGCGCGCGCCTGATTCTTCAACCAGAACACTTCGGTGTTGAAACTGCGCTGGTCCAGAAGCTCGTCGTCTTCGAGCCGCGCGCCGACGCGCCAGAGTTTTACCGTGGTGTGGTCCTCGCGCTGGTAGACCTCCCAGAAGCCGGCGTAGCGGCTGGTCTGCACCGCGATATCGGAATAACTCAGCTGCCATACGCCCAGCCGGGCCCAGTCCTGCAGCTGTTCGCGCGAGGCCGGCGACGTGCCCAGCGTAATCACCAGGTCCAGCTCCAGCGCGGCCACCGCGTCCTGCAGCGCCGCCGGCGCGGCCTGGTGCGCCAGCGGCACGACCGCGGCCGAGTCCGCCGGCAGGCTGCCGCGCAGGTCGCGGCACTCCAGCATGGCGCGCTGCTTGGCCGGCAGCAGCCTGCCCTCCAAGCGCGACAGCGTGCCGAACAGCGCCTTGACGCCCAGGCGCGGCTCCTCGCTAGGCGCGTGCATCACCAGCAAAGCGGCAACTTCGAAATCCTGGCTGTGCCGGAGCCACTCGACCATCTCGTGCATCCAGCCGGGCTGTTCCAGCCCGTCAACCAGCAGTCCCACTTTGAAGGTCTTCATTTCTGCTCCTGAGTCTGCACCGCTGCCCGTACAGCGAACGGGCTAGCCATGCTTGGCGGTCTCATCGATGGTGTGCGTCTCTATCTCCTCGCGCTGATACTGCGGTCTTTTGCGCCTATGTTCCAGCCCGCATTTAATCTAGGCCGGCAGCCCGAGGCGGGCGGCCCGTTCATCATTCCGACGGCCGAGCACAGCGCTCGCCGGCCTGCCCGGAAGTCCTCGTCCATCGGTAGGAGCCGTAGGGCTGCCAACGGCGTATCGGCGGCTCGCGGCTGCGCCGCTAGTGGTAAACCCTATTCGGGATAGCCGAGGCTCGCATCTCCGCCATCGCTAGCGCATAATGGTTTTTAAACGAACGTTTGAATTCAACCTTATGCAAGAAATCAGCCAGCCCACTACCCGTGACGCGATCCTGGATACGGCCGAGGCCCTGTTCGCGCAGCAGGGGCACGACGCGACGTCGATGCGCCAGATCACCAGCGCGGCCGGCGTGAACCTTGCTTCGGTGAACTACCACTTCGGCTCCAAGGAGTCACTCGTCCAGGCGGTGCTAAAACGCCGCCTGGCCGTGCTGAACCGCGAGCGCCTGCGGCTTTTGGACGAACTGGAGGCGCAGGCCGAAGGCCGGCCCCTCAAGCCCTCGCAGATCGTGGACGCCTTTTTCGGCACGCTGCTGCGCCTGGCCGCCGATCCGGCGCAGGCCGGCAGCACCTTCCTGCCGCTGCTGGAACGCACCATGACCGACCCGTCCGACTTTATCCGCGCGCTGTTCGCCGAAGAGTACGCGGACGTGCTGGAGCGCTACCGCAACGCGCTGTTCGCCGCGCTGCCGGACGTGCCCAGGGCGGAAATCATGTGGCGCTTCCAGTTCATGCTGGGCGCCACCTCGTACGCCATCATCGGCACCGACCTGCTGCGCTCCGTCACCGGCTGGACCATCGACGAAGCCGAGCAACCCAACAACCCCGAGCTGCTGCTGCCCCGCCTGATGAGCTTTCTGCTGGGCGGGCTGCGCTCGCCCCTGCCGCAAGTGCCCTAGGGCCTGTTCACACTAAAAGGAGCCATGCATGAGTACCCAAATGAGCGCCTATCAAGGCGCGAAGCGCAGTCGTGGCAGGTCCCCGGCGAGCATTCGCAACGCGGAGAGGCGCTCATTTGGGTGCTCACCCTTCGGGCCTGTGCATGGCTCCTTTTAGTGTGAACAGGCCCTAGGCCCGCCGGCCGCAAACGAAGAACATGGAGGCAAGAACATGAACGCAGTCATCCTCGCCCTGGCCGTCATCGTGCTGCTTGCGGCCGTCGTGCTGGGCGTGCGCCCGATCCGCCGCGCCCTGCTGTCGGCGCCGGTCTTCCGGCTCTACAGCAAGGTGCTGCCGCAGATGTCGGACACCGAGCGCGACGCCCTCGAAGCCGGCACCGTGTGGTGGGAAGGCGAGCTGTTTCGCGGCCGCCCCGACTGGAGCCGGCTGCTGGCGTACCCGCGTCCCCGGCTGAGCGAGGATGAGCAGCGCTTCCTGAACCATCAGGCCGAGGAGGCCTGCCGCATGGTCGACGACTGGGAGGTCACGCAGCAGCGCTACGACCTGCCCGCGCCCGTCTGGGACTACCTCAAGACCCAGGGTTTCCTGGGCATGATCATTCCCCGCGAATACGGCGGCCTGGGCTTCTCGGCCTATGCCCATTCCGAGATCGTGACCAAGCTGTCCACGCGCTCCTCGGCGCTGGCCGTGTCGGTCATGGTGCCCAATTCGCTCGGCCCGGCCGAACTGCTGCTTCACTACGGCACCGATGAGCAGAAGAACCACTACCTGCCCCGCCTGGCGCGCGGCGAGGAAGTGCCGGCCTTCGCGCTGACCAGCCCCTGGGCGGGCTCCGACGCCGCCGCCATCCCCGACAGCGGCATCGTCTGCAAGGGCGAATGGCAGGGCCGCGAAGTGATAGGCATGAAGGTCACCTGGGACAAGCGCTACATCACGCTGGCCCCGGTCTGCACGCTGCTGGGCCTGGCGTTCCGCCTGTACGACCCGGACGGCCTGCTGGGCGGCAAGAAAGACCTGGGCATCACCTGCGCGCTGGTGCCGCACGACCATCCCGGCGTCGATACCGGCCGCCGCCATTTCCCGCTGAACGCCATGTTCATGAACGGCCCCACGCGCGGCACGGACGTGTTCATGCCGCTGGACTTCATCATCGGCGGGCCGGCCATGGCCGGCCAGGGCTGGCGCATGCTGATGGAATGCCTGGCGGCGGGCCGCTCGATCTCGCTGCCCTCGTCGAACACCGGCATGTCCAAGCTGACCGCGCGCGCCGTCGGCGGCTATGCGCGCGTGCGCAGCCAGTTCCGCACCCCGGTGGGCAAGTTCGAGGGCGTGGAGGAAGCGCTGGCGCGCATCGGCGGCAACACCTACATGATGGACGCCGCGCGCGCCATGACCGCCGGCGCGGTGGACCTCGGCGAAAAACCCTCGGTCGTGTCCGCCATCGTCAAATACCACGTCACCGAACGCGCCCGCCAGGTCGTCAACGACGGCATGGACGTGATCGGCGGCAAGGGCATCTGCCTGGGCCCCTCCAACTTCCTGGGCCGCGCCTACCAGCAGATCCCCATCGGCATCACCGTGGAAGGCGCCAACATCCTCACGCGCAGCCTGATCATCTTCGGCCAGGGCGCGATCCGCTGCCATCCCTACGTGCTGGCGGAAATGCAGGCGGCCCAGTCGCCCGACCGCCGCCAGGGCCTGGTCGATTTCGACCGCGCCTTCTGGGGCCACGCGGCCTTCGTCGTGCGCAACGCGCTGCGCGCCGCGGGCGCCGCGCTGACGGGCGCGCGCTACGTGCGCGTGGACGCCGACGTCGCGCCCGAAATGAAGCGCTACTACCAGCAGCTCAGCCGCTACAGCGCCGCCTTCGCGCTGCTGGCCGACAGCGCCATGCTGGTGCTGGGCGGCAGCCTCAAGCGGCGCGAGCGCCTGTCGGCGCGCCTGGGCGACATCCTGTCGCAGATGTACCTGGCAAGCGCCGCGCTCAAGCGCTACGAGGACGAGGGCCGCCAGGCCGCCGACGCGCCGCTGGCGCACTGGTCCGTCCAGGACGCGCTGTACAGGCTGCAGCAGGCCTTCGACGGCGTGTTGGAAAATTTCCCCAACCGCGCGGCCGCCTGGGCGCTGGCCCGCCTGGTGTTCCCGTGGGGCCGCCCCCAGGCCCTGCCATCGGACCGCCTGGGCCAGGACGTGGCGCGCCTGCTGATCCAGCCGGGCGCGGCGCGCGACCGCCTGACCGCGGGCTGCCACCTGCCGGCCACCGAGCAGGAACCGGTAGGCGCGATCGAACTGGCGCTGGCGGCCACGCTGGAGGCCGAGCCCATCGAAGCCAAGATCCGCGAACTCGAAAAGCGCGGCGCGCTCGACGGCAACCCCAAGGCCAACGTGCGCGACATCGCCGACGCCGCCTATGCGGCAGGCGGCATCACCGCCGAGGAATACGCGGTGGTCCAGCGCCGCAACCGCTTGCGCGACACCGTGGTGCGCGTCGATGATTTCGCCTTCGACTTCGGCGCGGGGCAGGACATCGAACCCGCGGCCGAACGCAAGGTCGCCTGAAGGAGGCAACGGATGGCATTCAAACCGGTCTACGTCGTCGATGGCCTGCGCACGCCTTTCCTGAAGGCGCGCAGCGGGCCGGGCCCGTTCTCGGCCGGCGATCTCGCCGTGCAGGCCGGCCGCAGCCTGCTGCTGCGCCAGCCCTACGCGCCCACCGACCTGGACGAGGTCATCGTGGGCTGCGCCGCGCCCTCGCCCGACGAAGTGAACATCGGCCGCGTGATCGCGCTGCGCCTGGGCTGCGGCAACAAGGTGCCGGGCTGGACCGTGATGCGCAACTGCGCCTCGGGCATGCAGGCGCTGGATTCCGCCATCGCCAACATCCAGTCCGGCCGTTCGGAACTGGTGCTGGCCGGCGGCACCGACGCGCTGTCGCGCGCGCCGGTGTTGTTCTCGGACGACATGGTGCGCTGGCTGGGCGGCTGGTACGCGGCCCGCGGCGCGGGCGCCAAGCTGGCGATGCTGCGCCGGTTCCGGCTGCGCAACCTGGCGCCCGTGATCGGCCTGCTCAAGGGCCTGACCGACCCCGTGGTGGGCCTGTCCATGGGCCAGACCGCCGAGAACCTCGCCACCCGGTTCAATATCGATCGCCAGGCGATGGACGCCTACGCGGCCGAGAGCCACCGGCGCGCGCTGGCGGCCCGCGCCGCCGGCGCCATGGGCGAGATCGCCGCCTTGATCGACACGCAAGGCAGGCTGTACGCTGAGGACGACGGCGTGCGCGCGGACTCCACGCCCGACAAGCTGGCCAAGCTCAAGCCGGTCTTCGACAAGCCCTGGGGCAACATCACGGCAGGCAACAGTTCGCAGGTCACCGACGGCGCCGCCATGCTGGCGCTGGCTTCCGAAGAAGCCGTGCGCAAATGGAATCTGCGGCCGCTGGGCCGCATCGTCGACAGCCAGTGGGCCGGCCTGGACCCCGCGCAGATGGGCCTGGGACCGGTGCATGCCGCCACCCCTATCCTGCAACGCCACAACCTGGGACTCAACGATCTGGACTTGTGGGAAATCAACGAAGCCTTCGCCGCCCAGGTGCTGGCCTGCATGGCCGCGTGGCGCGACGAAGCCTATTGCCGGGAACACTTCGGCACCGCGGCCTGGGGCGAACTGGACCGCGCCCGGCTCAACGTGGACGGCGGCGCGATCGCCATCGGCCACCCGGTGGGCGCATCCGGCGCGCGCATCGTGCTGCATCTGCTCGACGCGCTCAAGCGCCGCGGCGCGCGGCGCGGCATGGCGGCCATCTGCATCGGCGGCGGCCAAGGCGGCGCGATGCTGGTCGAAACCCTGGACGAGGACCGCCCATGACGACGATCGATACGCTTTCCCACTGGCGCCTGGACCGCGAGGCCGACGGGCTGGCGTGGCTGACCTTCGACCGCGCCGGCAGCGCCGTCAACGCCCTGTCCGCCGACACCCTGGCCGAACTCGCCGTGGTGCTGGACGCGCTGGACGCGCAGCCGCCGGCGGGCCTGATCATCCGCTCCGGCAAGACCACCGGTTTCATCGTGGGCGCGGACGTCAACGAGTTCGCCAGCCTGGACACGCCCGAGCAGGCGCGCGCGCTGGTCGCGCGCGGCTGGAACCTGTTCAACCGCGTAGCCGCGCTGCGCTACCCGACGCTGGCGCTGATCGAAGGCCACTGCCTGGGCGGCGGCCTGGAGCTGGCGCTGGCCTGCCGCTGCCGCCTGGTGGCCGACCAGCCGGGGACCTCGCTGGCGTTGCCCGAAGTGATGCTGGGCATTTTTCCCGGCTGGGGCGGCATGCTGCGCCTGCCGCGGCTGATCGGCGCGCCGGCGGCGCTCGACATGATGCTGACCGGCCGCGGCGCCGATGCGCGCCGCGCCGCGGCGCTGGGCCTGGCCGACGCCCGCGTCCCGCCGCGGCTGCTGCTGGCCGCGGCCCGCCAGACCGTGCTGTCGGGCAAGGCCCCACGTCGCGCGCGCGGCCCCAGCGCCTGGTTCAGGCGCTGCACCGACCACTGGCCGCTGAAGGCCGTCATCGCCTCGCGCGCGCGCAAGCAGATCGCGGCCAAGGACCCGCAGGGCCACTATCCCGCGGCGCCGGCCATCGTCGACATCTGGGAAAAACACGGCGGCAACGCGCTGCAGGCGCCCGCGCTGATCGACCGCATCATCGCCTCGGGCACCGCCCGCAACCTGCTGCGCGTGTTCCGCCTGCAGGAACGCCTGAAGGCCAACGGCAAGCAGCCCGGCGTCCCGCCGGCGCGCCGCGTGCACGTGGTGGGCGCCGGCGTGATGGGCGGCGACATCGCGGCGTGGTGCGCGCTCAAAGGCATGACGGTCACGCTGCAGGACCAGGACATGGCGCGCATTGCGCCGGCCCTCAAGCGCGCCGCGGCGCTGTACGCCCGCCGCCTGAAGGACCCGCGCCTGGCGCGCGCCGCGTTCGATCGCCTGATTCCCGACCCGGCGGGCGACGGCGTGCCGCTGGCCGACGTCGTCATCGAAGCCATCAGCGAGCAGCCCGAGGCCAAGCGCGCCCTGTACCGCGCGCTGGAACCGCGCATGCGCGCCGACGCCCTGCTCGCCACCAACACTTCCAGCCTGCCGCTGGAAACCCTGCGCGCCGGCCTGGCGCGCCCGGCCCAACTGGTCGGCATTCACTTCTTCAATCCCGTGGCGAAGATGCCGCTGGTCGAAGTGGTGCACGCCGACGGCGACGACGGCGCGGCGCAGGCGCGGGCCTGCGCCTTCGTGGGCCAGATCGACAAGCTGGCGCTGCCGGTGAAAAGCGCGCCCGGCTTCCTGGTCAACGCCGTGCTGGCGCCTTACATGCTGGAGGCCATGCGCAGCGTGGACGAAGGCCTGGCGCCGCAGGCCGTGGACGCGGCGATGGTGGCCTTCGGCATGCCGATGGGCCCGCTGGAGCTGGCCGACACCGTGGGCCTGGACATCGCGCGCGCCGCGGGCGAGGAACTGGCCGGCGGCGCCGAGCCGCCGCGCTGCCTGGCCGACCGGCTGGCGCGCGGCGAACTGGGCAAGAAGACCGGCCAGGGCTTTTACGCCTGGCGCGACGGCAAGCCCGTCAAGAATGGCGCGGCCTCCCCTGGCGCCCCGCCGGGACTGGCGCGCCGCCTGATTCAGCCCTTGATCGACGCCACCCGCGAGCGCGTCGAGCAAGGCATCGTCGCCGACGCCGACCTGGCGGACGCCGGCGTGATTTTCGGCACGGGGTTCGCCCCCTTCACGGGCGGCCCCATGCATTACCAAGGCAGCGACAGGCCGGCAACGGCCGGGCTGGCAGGACCCGCAGTGCAATAGAGACATACATCAAACACGAGGAGGCATCACCATGCGCAGCAAACGTTCCTTGTCCTTGAGCACCTTGTCGGCCGTCGCGGTTGGCCTGGGCGCGGCAACGACGGCCCATTCCGCCGGCTTCCAGCTTCTTGAGCAGAACGCCAGCGGCCTGGGCAACGCTTACGCGGGCTCGGCGGCAAATCCGGAAAACGCCAGCATCATCTACTACAACCCGGCGGGCATGACCTATCTGCCGGGCCTGAACGTCTCGGGCGGCGTCAACCTGATCAGGCCGTCGTTCAAGTTCAAGGACAACGGCGACAGCCGCAATCCCAGCATCCCGGGCCTGCCGGGCACCGGCCTGGGCGGCTCGGTCCCCACCGGCGGCAACGGCGGCGACGCCGGCAGCCTGGGCGTGGTTCCCAACCTCTACGGCTCGTGGCAGCTGAACGAACAGTGGTACATCGGCCTGGGCATCGGCGCGCCGTTCGGCCTGATGACCGATTACGACGACGGCTGGGTCGGCCAATACCACTCCAACAAGTTCGACATCAAGACCATCAACATCAACCCGTCGATCGCCTACAAGGTCAACGAGAAGTTCTCGATGGGCTTCGGCCTGAACTGGCAGCACATCGACGCCAACTACAAGAAAAAGACCGTGTTGCCCGTGCCCGGCATGCCGCTGGGCACCACCGGCGACGCCGACCTGAACCTCAAGGGCGACGCCTGGGGCTGGAACGTTGGCTTCATGCTGCAGCCGACCGAGGACACCCGCATCGGCCTGTCGTACCGCTCCAAGATCAAGCACACGGCCAAGGGCGACACCGACATCGACAACATCTACCCGCGCGGCAACTCGGTCTCGTTCGACGCCAAGGCCTCGGTGACGCTGCCCGACACCCTGATCCTGAGCGCGGCGCACCAGCTCAACGAGCGCTGGGAACTGCTGGGCGACGTGTCGTGGACCGGCTGGAGCAGCATCCCCGAACTCAAGATCCGCAACTCCGGCCCCGGCGCGCGCGACGACGAACTGCCGCTGAACTTCCGCGACAGCTGGCGCGTCGCGCTGGGCGCGAACTACAAGTTCGCGCCGGACTGGAAATGGAAGTTCGGCGTGGCCTTCGACCAGTCGCCCGTCTACCAGGCGTCCGACCGCCCGACCTCGCTGCCCGACAACGACCGCTACTGGTTCTCGACCGGCGTGCAGTGGCAGGCCGGCAAGAACACGACGCTGGACGTGGGCTACACCTATCTGTACCTGCGCAAGACGGACATCGACACCACGTCCGGCAACGCCTTGACCAAGGGCCGCGTCGCGGGCACCTATGACAGCAACGCCCACATCCTGGGCGTGCAGCTGTCGTCCCGCTTCTAGCCTTTCCGCCCTGCCCGGAGGGCGGGTTCGCCCCGCCCTCCGTTTTTTCAGGAGACTTCCTTGAGCAAGTTCCTCGTCAAACACGCCGCCGTCCTGGGCGCCGGCGTCATGGGCGCGCAGATCGCCGCCCACCTGGCCAACGCCGGCGTGCCCGTCACGCTGTTCGACCTGGCCGCGCCCGAGGGCGACCGCAACGGCATCGTCAACAAGGCGCTGGCCGGCCTGAGGAAACTGGAGCCGGCGCCGCTGGCCGGCGCCGCGCGCCTGGCGCTGATCACGCCGGCGAACTACGACGACCACCTGGAGCGCCTGCGCGGCTGCGACCTGGTGATCGAAGCCATCGCCGAGCGCATGGACTGGAAGACCGCGCTGTACGAACGCATCGCGCCGCACGTCGCGCCCGACGCCCTGATCGCCTCCAATACGTCCGGCCTGTCGATCGACGCCTTGGCCCACGCGCTGCCCGAGAGCCTGCGCGAACGCTTCTGCGGCATCCACTTCTTCAACCCGCCGCGCTACATGCGGCTGGTGGAAATCATCGCCACCCCGCACACGCGCGCCGACGTGCTCGACCAGCTCGAAACCTGGCTGACCTCCAAGCTGGGCAAGGGCGTGGTGCGCGCGCTGGACACCCCCAACTTCGTGGCCAACCGCATCGGCGTGTTCTCGATCCTGGCCGCCATGCACCACACGTCCCGCCTGGGGCTGGGCTTCGACGAGGTCGACGCCCTCACCGGCCCGAAGATCGGCCGCCCCAAGAGCGCCACCTACCGCACCGCCGACGTGGTCGGCCTGGACACCCTGGCCCACGTCGTGGGCACCATGGAAAAGAACCTGCCTGACGATCCGTGGCACCGGTACTTCGCCCTGCCCGGCTGGCTGTCGGCCCTGATCGCCAAGGGCGCGCTGGGCCAGAAGAGCGGCGCCGGCGTCTACCGCAAGCAGGGCCGCGAAATCCAGGTGCTGGACCTGAAGGCGCAGGACTACGTGCCCAGCGCCGGCAAGCTGGCCGACGAGGTCGCCGCCCTGCTCAAGGAACGCGATCCCGCGCGCCGCTTCGCCGCGCTGCGCGCCTCCGCCCATCCGCAGGCCCAGTTCCTGTGGAGCCTGTTTCGCGACATCTTCCACTACAGCGCGGTGCAGCTCGAACACGTGGCCGACAACGCGCGCGACCTGGACCTGGCCATGCGCTGGGGCTTCGGCTGGTCGCAAGGGCCGTTCGAAACCTGGCAGGCCGCCGGCTGGCAGGACATCGCCGCGGCCGTGGCCGAGGACATCGCCGCCGGCCGCGCCATGAGCGACGCGCCGCTGCCGGCGTGGGCGCTGGAGCCGGCCCGCCAGGGCGTGCACACGCCCGAAGGCTCGTATTCGGCGCGCAGCGGCCAGCTGCATCCGCGCTCCAGCCTGCCGGTGTACCGCCGCCAGCTGTTCCCCGAGCGCCTGTACGGCGAAGGCGCCGCCGCGCGCGGCGCCACGGTCTGGGAAAACGAAGGCGTGCGCCTGTGGCATCTGCCCGAGCACGACGCCGGCATCGCCATCCTCTCGGTCACGTCGCGCAACCACACGCTGGGCGCCGAAGTACTGGAAGGCGTGCTGCAGGCGGTGGCCCGCGCCGAACGCGAATTCGACGGCCTGGTGATCTGGCACGACGCGCCCTTCGCGCTGGGCGCCAATCTGCAGCAGGTGTCGGAAGCCTGCGCCGCCGGCCAATGGGAAATGCTGGAAGCCACGGTCGAGAAATTCCAGCGCGCCTCGCAGGCCTTCAAGTACGCGCAGATTCCCACCGTGGCCGCGGTGCAGGGCATGGCGCTGGGCGGCGGCTGCGAATTCCTCATGCACGCCACGCACCGGGTGCTGGCGCTGGAAAGCTATATCGGGCTGGTCGAGGCCGGCGTGGGGCTGATTCCGGCCGGCGGCGGCAGCAAGGAGTTCGCCGGCCGCGCCGCCGCGCTGGCGGCGCGCACGGCCACGCCGGGCGAGGTCTTCCCGTACCTGCAGCCGGTGTTCCAGAACATCGCCACCGCCCAGGTCGCCAAGAGTGCGCTGGAGGCCATCGCGGCCGGCTTCGGCCGCGACCGCGATGTGGTGGTTTTCCATCCGGACGAGCTGCTGTTCGTCGCCATCGGCCAGGCCCGCGCCGCCGCCGAGGCCGGCCACACGCCGCCGCCGCGGCTGCGCGACGTGCCGGTGGCCGGACGCGGCGGCATCGCCAACTTCGAAATGGTGCTGCTCAACATGCGCGAGGGCGGCATGATCAGCGCCCACGACTACCGCGTGGCGCGCAGCGCCGCCGTGGCCCTGTGCGGCGGCGAGGTCGACCCCGGCGCCAAGGTGGACGAGGAATGGCTGCTGGCGGTGGAACGCCGGGAATTCATGGCGCTGCTGCGCACACCGGAGACGCAGGCGCGCATCCGTCACACTTTAGACACCGGCAAGCCCTTGAGGAATTGATATGAGCAAGCAGATTCAAGACGCTTACATCGTGGCGGCGACGCGGTTGCCGGTGGGCAAGCGCAACGGCGCCTACGCGACCACGCGGCCCGACGACATGCTGGCGGCGGCGATCAACGGCGCGCTGGCGCAGGCGCCGGGGCTGGACCATGCCCGCATCGAAGACGTGATCGCCGGCTGCGCCATGCCGGAAGCCGAACAGGGCATGAACGTGGCGCGCATCGGCCTGCTGCTGGCGGGGCTGCCGCAAAGCGTGGCCGGGGTCACCGTGAACCGCTTCTGCGCCTCGGGGCTGCAGGCGGTGGCCGACGCCGCCGCGCGCATCCGCATGGGCGAGGCCGACATCATGATAGGCGCGGGCACCGAGTCCATGAGCGCCATGCCGCAGATCATGGGCAACAAGGTGGCGATGAACCCGGCCATCTTCGCGCATGAAGAAAATCTCGGCATGGCGTTCGGCATGGGCCTGACCGGCGAAAAGGTCGCCGAGCGCTGGAAGGTCTCGCGCGAGGACCAGGACGCCTTTGCGCTGGCTTCGCACCAGAAGGCCTGCGCGGCCATCGCCGCCGGCCATTTCCGCGCCGAGATCACGCCTTACGAAGTGGTGGCGCACCTGCCCGACGGCGCCAGCGGCGCGGTGCGCGAGGTGCGCCGGGTGGTCGAAGTGGACGAAGGCCCGCGCCCGGACAGCAGCGCCGAGGCGCTGGCCCGGCTCAAGCCGGTGTTCGCGGCGCGCGGCAGCGTCACGGCCGGCAACAGCTCGCAGATGTCGGACGGCGCGGCCGCCGTGGTCCTGGTGTCCGACCGCATCCTGCGCGAATTCAACCTGAGTCCGCTGGCGCGCTTCGCCGGTTTCGCGGTGGCCGGCGTGCCGCCCGAGGTGATGGGCATCGGCCCGGTCGCGGCCATTCCCAAGGTGCTGGCGCGCGCCGGCATCGGGCAGGACGCGCTGGACTGGATCGAACTGAACGAAGCCTTCGCCGCCCAGTCGCTGGCGGTGATCCGCGAACTGAAGCTGGACCCGGCCAAGGTCAACCCGCTGGGCGGGGCCATCGCGCTGGGCCATCCGCTGGGCGCGACCGGCGCGATCCGCACGGCCACCATCGTCCACGGCCTGCGCCGCACCGGCGGCAAGTACGGGCTGGTGACCATGTGCATCGGCACCGGCATGGGCGCGGCCGGCCTGTTCGAAGCCATGTAGGCGGCGCGCCGGCGATGAAGCCCTATTGGTTCAAGAGCCTGTCGCCGCGGTGGCGCGCGCGCCTGATGCGGGTGGGATTCAACCTGCATCCGGCGTTCCGCGCCACCGGCGGGCGCGTGGTGCACGTGTCGCCGGACTTCCAGCACATCCGCATCAAGCTGCCGCTGCTGCGCCGCACGCGCAACATCGTCGGCTCCATGTACGGCGGCTCGCTGTTCGCGGTGACCGACGGCGCCCACCCCACCATGCTGATGTCCGCGCTGGGCGCGGACCACATCGTCTGGGACAAGGCCGCGACCATCCGCTACCGCAAGCCCGCCTACGCCACGCTGTACGCCGATTTCCGGCTGCCGCCGGGCGAGATCGCGGAGATCCGCCGGCTGCTGGCGCAGCATCACGAAACCACCCGCAACTACACAGTCGAACTCAAGGACAAGGACGGCGTCGTCTACGCCGTGGTGGAGCGCAGCATCTACATCGCGGACAAGACGTTCTACAAGCGCAAGAACACCGGCGGCGCGGACTCCGGGCCGCCGCCCTGACCTCCCCGGACATCGCCGTCAGCCGTTTGCGCGACAATACGCCCGCGCGGGCGGCGCCTAAGACGGTCCGCCCGGGCAACCCGCAGCAGTGCATACGAGCGACGATGGAACGAATCTGGCAGAAGAGCTACCCACCCGGCGTCCCCGCCGAGATCGACCTGGACGGCGCGACCACGCTGGTATCCGTGGTGCGCGAGAGCTGCCTACGCTATGCGGACAAGACCGCGTACATCAGCATGGGCAGGCCGATACGCTACGCCGAGCTGGACCGGCTGACGCGCGACTTCGCGGCCTGGCTGCACGCCAACGGCCTGGGCCGCGGCGACCGCGTCGCGCTCATGATGCCCAACCTGCTGCAATACCCGGTATGCCTGTTCGGCGCGCTGCGCGCCGGCTGCGTGGTGGTCAGCTGCAATCCGCTCTACACCGCCCATGAGCTGCAGCATCAGCTGGCCGACTCGGGCGCGCGCGCCATCGTGGTGGCCGACAACTTCGCCGCCACGCTGGAAAAGGCCCTGCCCGGCACCGCGATCGAACGGGTGCTGGTGACCTCCATCGGCGAAATGCTGGGTCCGCTCAAGGGCCGCCTGGTGGACTTCGCGGTGCGCCGGATCAAGCGCATGGTGCCCGCGTGGACCATACCCCGCGCCGTCCGGCTGGGCGCGGCATTGCGCGCCGGGCGCGCCGCGCCCTTCGAAGAGGTCCCCCTCGAACAGCGCGACCTGGCCTGCCTGCAATACACGGGTGGCACCACCGGCGTGGCCAAGGCCGCCATGCTGACCCACGGCAACCTGGTGGCCAATCTCAACCAGGCCTACGCCTGGGTGCGCCCGCTGGTGACCGAGGGCGAGGAATGCATCGTGACGGCGCTCCCGCTCTATCACATCTTCGCGCTGACGGCGAACTGCCTGACCTTCATGCGCATGGGCGCAAGTAACCTGCTCATCATCAATCCGCGCGACATCCCCGGGCTGGTCAGGGAAATGCGCAAAGTGCCGTTTTCCGCATTCACCGGCGTGAACACGCTGTTCAACGCGCTGCTCAACAACCCGGATTTCGCGCGCCTGGATTTCTCGCGGCTGCGGCTGACCATGGGCGGCGGCATGGCGGTGCAGCGCGCCGTGGCCGAACGCTGGCGCGCCGTGACCGGCCGCTCGCTGGCGCAGGCCTACGGCCTGACCGAGACCTCGCCGGCCGTCACCATCAACCCGCTGGACGTGCAGACGTTCACCGGTTCCATCGGCCTGCCCGTGCCGTCGACCGACCTCTCGATCCGCGACGACGCCGGCCGCGAGCTGGGCATAGGCGAAAGCGGCGAGATCTGCGTGCGCGGCCCCCAGGTCACGCAGGGCTACTGGAAGCGCCCCGACGAGACGGCGCTGGTCATGTACCCCGACGGGTTCCTGCGCACCGGCGATATCGGCTACGTGGACGAGAACGGCTACGTGTTCCTGGTCGACCGCAAGAAAGACATGATCCTGGTGTCGGGCTTCAACGTCTATCCCAACGAGGTCGAGGACGTGGCCGCGCTGCATCCCGGGGTCAAGGAAGTGGCGGCGGTCGGCGTGCCCGACGAGCGTTCGGGCGAGGCGGTCAAGCTGTACGTCATCCGCAAGGACCCGGCGCTGGACGCCGAGACCCTGATCGCGCATTGCCGCCAGCAGCTGACCGGCTACAAGGTGCCGCGCTACGTCGAGTTCCGCGAGGACCTGCCGCGCAGCAGCGTGGGCAAGATCCTGCGCCGCGAGCTCAAGCCCGCGGCGCCCCCGGTGCGGGCCTGAGGCGCGCTACCACTGGCCGAAGAAAATGCCGGCCCGCTTGTGCGCGTTGGTGGATTTTTCGATGGCCTCGTCGCTGATGGTGGTGCGGCGCTTGGTGCGCAGCATCCATTCCAGCAGGCGCTGGCGCAGCGCCTGGCGCGTGCCGGCATGCGCGCTGCTGCGGCCCAGATCCTGGAACTCGCCGGGATCGGCCTGCAGGTCGAACAACTGCTCGGGTTCGTCCAGCCAGTACACGTAGCGCCAGCGGTCCGTGCGCACCGACCAGGCGCGCGCGTTCTGCGGCGTCTTGCCGCACAGCACGCGGGCCTGGCGGAAACTGTAATCCAGCTCCGAGAACACGCAGTCCCGCCATGCCGCCGCGCCATCGCCGCCGCCATGCAGCAGCGTCTGCAGCTCGCGGCCTTCGAGCCGGTGGCCCGGGACGGGCGCGCCCAGCGCGCGCAGCACCGTGGGCGCCACGTCCACGCTTTCGACCATGTCGGAAAGCACCTTGCCGCGCGTGGCGTCGGCCTGGGCCGACGGGTCCATCACGATGAACGGCACGCGCTGCACGGTGTCGTAGAACAGCTCTTTTTCGCCCAGCCAGTGATCGCCCAGGAAGTCGCCGTGGTCGGCCGTGAACACGATGAGCGTGTTCTTCATGAGGCCCGCGCCCTCCATGTAGTCGAACAGCCGGCCCAGGTGGTCGTCGAGCTGGCGGATCAGGCCCTGGTAGGCCGGACGCACCACCCGCACGCATTCGTCGGTGGAGAAACTGAGGCTTTCCTCGTGCTGGCGGTAGGCCGCGACCACCGGATGCGCGTCGGCCAGTTCTTCCTGGTTGCGCTGCACCGGCAGGCACTGGTCGGCCGTGTACATCCGGTGGTAGGGAGACGGCGCCATGTACGGCCAATGCGGCTTCACGTAGCTCAGGTGCAGCACCCAGGGCTGGCTGCCGCGGCGCTTCATGAAGTCCAGCGCCTGGTCGGTCATGTAGGCGGTTTCCGAATGCGCCTCGGCCACGCGCGCCGGCAGGTGCACGTTGCGCATGTTCCATCCGCTGGCCACGCGCCCGTCGGCGTCCAGGCCGGCGATGACGTAGTCGGTCCAGGGATCGGCGCTGTCGTAGCCATGGCGGCGCAGGAACGCCGGATAACCGCTTTCGTCGCCGGGTTCGTGGTGGCCGTCGTAGCGGTCCAGCTCGGTGAAGCCGCCGCGGCTGAGCAGCACGCCCAGCTCGGAGGCGCCGTCGATGGACAGGCGCTCCATGCCGGCCTTGTCGGCAATGATGTGCGTCTTGCCGGCCAGCGCCAGGTCGCGGCCCTGCCCCGCCAGGTACTCGCCCAGCGTGACTTCGTTGACCGACAGCGGCACGCGGTTCCAGGTCGCGCCGTGGCTGGACGGATAGCGCCCCGTGTAATAGCTCATGCGCGAAGGGCCGCAGACGCCCGAATTCACGAACGCCCGGTCGAAGCGCGCGCCGCGCGCGGCCAGCGCGTCCAGGCTGGGCGTCTGCAGATAGGGATGGCCATAGCAGCTGAGGTGATCGGCCCTGAGCTGGTCGGCCATGATGAACAACACGTTCTGCACGGTACTCATGCCTGCTCCTATTGTTCCGCCTTGAAGCCGGATTCTCGCACCACGGGCTCCCACTGCTTGCGGTACGCGGCCAATTCTCGGGCGGTTTCGCCCGCGTCCATGGACACCGGCTCCAGGTAGACCGCGCGCACCGCTTCCTGCATGGCGGGCTCCTTCATGACGGCGGCGATGTCCGCACTCAGGCGGTCGATCCTGGCCTGCGGCATCGACGCCGGCGCGAAGAACGCGTTCCAGCCATCGGCCACCAGGTCCAGGCCCTGCTCGCGGAAGGTGGGCACGTCATTCAGTTCCGCGGGGCGCTGCTCGCCCGACGTCGCCAGGATGCGCAGCTTGCCGGAGCGGTGCTGCGGCAGCAGGGTGTCGAGCGAATCGATGCCTTGCGGCAGGACGCCGCCTATCAGTTCGGTGATCAGCGGCGACGAACCGCGGTAGCCGACCACCTCGGGCGCGTCGCCCAGCTCGCGGCCCAGCATCAGCGCGAAGAAATGCGGCAGGCTGCCGGTGGCCGGCACGCCCAGGCTGAACTGCCTGGGATGACTCTTCAGCCACTGGCGCAGGCCGTCCACGTCCCGGATCGGCGAATCGGCCGACACGGCCAGCGCGAACTTGTAGCGGCTGACCAGCGACACCGGCTTGAAATCGCGCTGGGCGTCGTAGCCGGCCTTGGCGTACACCAGGGGCGCCACCACCATGACGGCCGGATTCGCCAGCATCAGCACGTTCTGCTCGGCCGACACCGCGCGCATGCCCTGCGCCGCGATGCGCCCGCCCGCGCCCGATTTGTTCTCCACCACCACGGGCACGCCCACCCGCTCGGTCAGCCGGGTGGCGACCAGCCGCGCGATGCGGTCGGAACTGCCGCCCGGCGCATACCCCACCACGATCGTCAGCGGGCTTTCCAGCGGGGCCTGCTGCGCACAGACCGGCGGCACGGTTCCCGCCAGCGCTGCCGCGACCGCGGCGCCCGTCATCCACTTAAGCATTGTCTTCTCCTGCCGACAGCTGCGCTGTCGATTATGGTGATTACTGCCTGTCCCCGGATGGGAAAGCCGACTGTAGCAACGCGGATATTTGTTGATCTAATCCACTACTTGCAATCATGATTTGCGTTGCCTCAAGAAAGGAGCAGCCATGCAGAACCCCCTCCCGCCTGGCCAACGTCCCGTGACGGACATGCTGCTGTACCGGCTCTACCAGGCCTGGTGGCAATCCAATCCGGTGTTCCTGCGCCTGTGCGAAGGACGGTTCGGCATCACGCGCCGCCAATGGCGCATCCTGGCCTGTACGGTCGAAGACGGCACCATGAGCACGGCCGAACTGGCGGCCACCGCCAAGCTGGACCTGGCGCGCACGTCCCGCACCGTGGGCGCGCTCTGTGAAAAAGGCTTGCTGCGCCGCCTGCACGACAGCGCCGACCGCCGCGTGGTGCGCGTGGCGGTGACGGACGAGGGCCTGGCCCTCTACCAGGGCCTGCTGCCCGAAATCGCCCGGCTCAACGACCTGCTGGTGCAGGACCTGAGCGCCCAGGAAGTCGCCGTGCTGCGCGACCTGCTGGGCCGCATCGAACAGCGCGGACGCCGCATGTCGCAGGACAACATCGTCGCGGAAAAGGCCAGCAGGCGCGAGGGCGGCACGCGCCGCGCCCGCCCAACCTGAGGCCGCGCATCCGCCGCTATTGATCGGCCTTGAAACCCGATGCCCGCACCACCGGCTCCCATTGCTTTTGATAGGCCGCCAGCGCTTCGGCGGTTGCGCCGGCGTCCATGGACACCGGCTCCAGGAACGCCGCGCGCACGGCTTCCTGCATCTCGGGTTCCTTCATGACGGCCGCGATATCCGCGCCCAGCCGCTCGATCCTGGCCTGCGGCATCGCAGCCGGCGCGAAAAAGGCATTCCAGCCCTCGGCCACCAGGTCGACGCCCTCCTCGCGGAAGGTGGGCACGTCGGGCAGATCGGCGTCGCGCTTCTCGCCTGAAACGGCCAGGATGCGGACCTTGCCGGAACCGGCCAGCGGCAGCAGCGTATCCAGCGTGGTGATGCCTTGCGGCAAGACGCCGCCGACCAGCTCGTTGATCACCGGCGTCGAGCCCCGGTAGCCGACCACCTCGGGCTGCTCCTTCAATTCGCGGCCCAGCATCAGCGCGAAAAAGTGCGGCAGGCTGCCCGTGGCCGGCACGCCGATGGTGAGTTGCCTGGGATGCGCTTCGATCCACTGGCGCAGGTCCGCCAGGTTCTTGATCTGCGAATCCGGAGGCACGGCCAGCGCGAACTTGTAGCGGGTGACCAGCGACACCGGCTTGAAGTCGCGCTGGGGATCGTAGCCGGGCTTGGCATAGACCAGCGGCCCCACCACCATGACGGCCGGATTCGCCAGCATCAGCACGTTCTGCTCGGCCGACGCCGCGCGCATGCCCTGCGCCGCGATGCGCCCGCCCGCGCCCGACTTGTTCTCCACCACCACGGGCACGCCGACGCGCTCGGCCAGCCGGCTGGCGACCAGCCGCGCGACGCGGTCCGCCGTGCCGCTAGGGGCAAACCCCACCACGATCGTCAGCGGTCCTTCCAGCGCAGCCTGCTGCGCACCGGCCGGCGCAACGGCGCCCGCCAGCATTGCCGCGACCGCGGCTCCTGCCATCCATTTACACATGCTTGTCTCCTGGTGACAGCGGCCCACTGTCGTTTATGGTTGTCGCTGCAAGGCCGGCTCCCGAATGCGGGATTCGAATGTAGCAACGTGAGCATTTATTGATCTAATTCAGGACTTGCGGACATGAACTGCGACACCTCGAACGGCCAGCGCTGCCTGGCGGACATGCTGCTGTACCGGCTGTACCAGGCCTGGTCGCAAGCCAACCCCGTCTTCCTGCGACTTTGCGAAGGGCGCTTCGGCATCACGCGCCGCGAATGGCACATACTTGCCTGTGCCGTCGAAAGCGGAAGCATGAGTTCGGCCGAACTGGCCGCCGTCGCCAAGCTGGATCTCACGCGCACGTCCCGCACCCTGAGCACGCTCTGCCAGAAGGGCTGGATACGCCGCAGGCAGGACGGCGCCGACCGCCGCGTGGTGCGCGTGGAAGCCACCGAAGAGGGCAAGGCCCGCTATCACGCGCTGCTGCCCGAAATCGCGCGCCTGAACAACCTGCTGGTGCAGGATCTGGACGATCGGGAGGTCGCCCTGCTGCGCGATTTTCTTGGCCGCATCGAACAGCGCGGACGCCGCATGTCGGAGGACAACGTCGTGGCGGAAAAGGCCAGCCGCCGCGACGGAGGCACGCGCCGCGCGCACTTGTCCTGAAGCCTGACTGTCGCGCCGGACCAACAACCGGCGGCACCGCCACCCGCCCCCGCGCGCCGCCGCCAAACCCCTGAAACAACGGGTTTTTTTCGACCCCACGCCCTGCCGGCCGCGCTGGCCCGCGGGGCTTTTTTACATTTTTGGCGGACTGTTTCTTTGAATTGCATGGCCGCAATAATTAACAATAATTATCATTGTCATTCGCATGTCAGTCCATTTGACGGCCGCGCGGCCGCTGGAGATCCCACTTGAAACGCCATTTCCACCCGGCCGCCCGCCCTGCGCGGCCGCAAGCCCTGTTGCCCCTGGCCGCCGCGCTGGCCGCCTGCCTAGGCGGCGCCGCGCAGGCCCAGCCCGCCGAACCCGCCACGCTGCTGCCCGCCGTGGAGGTCACGGGCGCGGCGGAAACCGCCACCAGTCCGGTCGCCGGCTACGTGGCCACGCGCAGCGCCACCGGCACCAAGACCGACACGCCGCTGTCGGAAACGCCCCAGGCCATCACCGTGATCCCGCGCGACCAGATCGTCGACCAGGGCGCCCAGAACATCCAGGACACCATGAATTACGCCGCCGGGGTGCGGCCGAACGCGTACGGCGTGGACAACCGCGCCGACTACGTGCGAGTGCGCGGCGTCGAGCCGGTGCAGTACCTGGACGGCCTGCGCCAGTACTTCAGCTTCAACAATCCGCGCACCGAGGTCTATGCGATGGAGCGCGTGGAAGTGCTGCGCGGCCCCTCCTCCATGCTGTACGGACAGGGCAGCACCGGCGGCATCGTCAATCTGGTCAGCAAGCGGCCGCTGGAAGAAGCGCAGCGCGAAATCGGCGTGGTGCTGGGCAACCACAACCGCCGCGAGATCCAGGCCGACCTGACCGGCCCGGTGACCGAAGACGGCCAATGGCTGTACCGCGTCATCGCGGTCGGACGCGACAGCGACACCCAGGTGCAGTACGCGCCGGACGACCGCCTCATGCTGGCGCCCTCGCTCACCTGGCGTCCCAGCGCCGCCACCTCGCTGACGCTGCAGGCCACCTGGCAGAAGGACCGCGCCGGCACCACGCAATCGTTCCTGCCGTGGAGCGGCTCGGTGCAGGAGAATCCCAACGGCCGCATTCCGACGCGGCGCTTCACCAGCGAGCCGGGCTTCGACGCCTACGACACCGAGCAGTTCAGCGTGGGCTGGCTGTTCGAGCACCAGTTCAACGACACCTGGAAGGTGCGACAGAACTTCCGCAACACGGTCAGCAGCGTCGACTACAAGACGCTGTATCCCAACGTGTACGGCGCGCGCCGCGGCGATTCCTACATCGATGCCGAGCAGCAGACGGTCGACCGCTACTTCTACGTCAACAAGCCGCGCATGCGCACCCTGCTGGCCGACCAGAACCTCGAAGGCAAGCTGCACTGGGGCCGCACCGAACATACGGTGATCTTCGGCATGGACTACTCGCGCTACCGCGAGACCAGCCAGACCGCCACCGGCGCCGGCTCGCCGCTGAACCTGTTCCATCCCGAGTACGGCAACGTGCCGCAATACGAATTGAGCGACAAGCCCAAGCAGAACCAGCAGCAGATCGGCTTCTATGCCCAGGACCAGATCACCTTCGACCGCAACTGGATCTTCCTGGCCGGCATCCGCCGCGACCGCGCCGACAGCACCACCGCGGGCCAGGACCGCGAGACGGACCTGGCCACCACCAAGCGCTTCGGCCTGATGTACGCGGCGGACAACGGCTGGTCGCCTTACCTCAGCTACAGCGAATCGTTCACGCCCATCGCCGGCGCCGACTTCTACGGCGACCGCTGGCAGCCGATGCGCGGCAAGCAGGTCGAGGCCGGCATCAAGTACATGCCCAAGGACGCCGACATCGAATTCACCGCGGCCGCCTACGACCTGCGCGAAGAGAACCGCCAGACCAACGACCCCGACAATCCCAACAACCAGGTGCAGGCCGGCAAAACCCGCACCCGCGGCGTCGAACTGGAGCTGCGCGGGCGCGTCACCAAGGAACTGGACGTGATCGCCAACTACATCTACACCGACCTCGACCCGCAGCTGGAGGCGCAGCCCAAGCACATGGCGTCGATGTGGGGCAAGTACCGCTTCGCGCTGGCCGGCCAGCCCGGCTTCGCGGTGGGCGCCGGCGTGCGCTACCTGTCGGCCTTCCGCGACGGTGGCGCGCCCGAGACGCCCGCCGTCACGCTGTTCGACGCCATGATCAGCTACGACAACGGCCCGTGGCGCTACGCCCTGAACGTCAACAACATCGCCGACCGCAGCTACGAAGTGGTCTGCCTGGACCGCGGCGACTGCTTCTACGGCGCGCGCCGCACGGTCATGCTGAGCGGCGCCTACCGCTTCTAGCGGCGGGCGCGGGAAAACCTGTACGTACATGCTGTACGTACAGGTGTACACTACGGTTTTCCTTCGTCTTTTCAACCACCTGACAGACGCCTGCACTAACGTCTGCATCTAGAAAACCGTCCTGGAGACTCGACAGTGTCGACCGAAACTTCCCGCTCGCCCTTTTTTGGCACGATGCAGAAAATCCCCGGAGGATTGATGCTGGTGCCGCTGATCCTGGGTTCCCTGATCGGCACCTTCGCCCCCGACGCGCTGGCCATCGGCGGCTTCACCACCGCCCTGTTCAAGAACAGCGCCCTGCCCCTGATCGCGCTGCTGATCTTCGCCACCGGCACCCACGTCAACGCCCGCACCGGCGGCCCCATCCTGGCCACCGCCGGCACCATCCTGCTGATGAAGACGCTGGTGCCCGCCACCCTCATCATCATCCTGGGCAGCTACGTCGGCCTGGACGGCGTGATGGGCGTGTCCATCCTGGCGCTGCTGGCGGCCTTCGACAACAGCAACGGCGGCCTGTGGCTGGCCTACACCGGCCAGTACGGCGACGCCCGCGACCGCGGCGCCTACGTGGCCAGCGCGGTCAACGACGGCCCCTTCTTCAGCCTGCTGTTCCTGGGCGCCTCGGGCCTGGCCGACATCCCGATGGTGGCCCTGGTGGCGGCGCTGGTGCCGTTCCTGCTGGGCGTGGTGGTCGGCAACCTGGACCCCAAGTGGCGCGACGTGCTCAAGCCCGTGCCGAACATCGTCATCCCCTTCTTCGCCTTCGCGCTGGGCACCGGCATCAACCTGGGCGCCGTGGTCAGCGGCGGCGTCAGCGGCCTGATCCTGGGCCTGATCATCAGCCCCATCACCGGCGGCCTGGTGTACCTGGGCTACCGTTTCATCCTGCGCCGCGGCGGCAAGAGCGGCCTGGGCTTCGCGGCCGGCACCACCGCCGGCAACGCCATCGCCACCCCCGCGGTGGTGGCGGCGGCCGATCCCAACTTCCAGCAGTACGTGTCGACCGCCACCGCGCAGGTCGCCGCCTGCGTGCTGATCAGCTCCATCCTGGCTCCGGTGCTGGCCTCGTTCTTCCTCAAGCGAGCGGGCGAACTCAAGTCCGAAGAGGCCGACGCGGCCGACGCGCACCCCTCGCTGCGCGAGGCGCGCGGAGAGGCGCTTTGAATCCCGCCATCGCCATCGTCGCCGACGACCTGACCGGCTCGGGCGATACGGCGGTGCAGTTCGTCCGCGCCGGCTGGAGCACGCACCTGTCCATCGGCGGCGCCGAGGAGGCGCTGGCCGGCCCAGCCACCGCCGGCGTCGAAGTGCTGGCCGTGACCACCAACAGCCGCGCGCTGGCCCCCGAGGCCGCCGCCGCGGTGGTGCGCGACAACGTGCGCCGACTGCGCGCGGCCGGCGTGACGCGCCTGTACAAGAAAGTGGACTCCACGCTGCGCGGCGCCTTCAAGGCCGAGGTCGACGCGGCGCGCGAGGCCTGGGGCCCGGACACGGTGGCGGTGATCTGCCCCGCCTTCCCGGCCACCGGCCGCACCGTGCAGGCCGGCGTGCTCTACGTGAACGGCAAGCCGGTCACCGAAACCTCGGCCGCCACCGACCCGGTCACGCCGGTGACCGAAAGCCATATCCCCACCCTGCTGGGCTGCGCCCACGTGGCGCAGCAGGACGGCGACACGCCCCAAGCGCTGGCCGCGCGCATCCGCCAGGCCGGCCCGACCGTGGCGGTGGACGCCGCCAGCGACGCCGACCTGGAGCGGCTGGCGCGCGCCATCGGCCTGCTCGGCGCGCAGGCGCTGCCGGTGGGCGCGGGCGGCCTGGCCGCGCCGCTCGCCCGGGTCTGGGCCGGCGCCGACCAGTCCGCCCCCGTGGTCGTGGTGGTGACCTCCCAGCACAGCGCGGCGCGCGCCCAGGCGGCCGCGCTGCAGGCCGCCGGCGCCGACACCTGGACGCCGTCGCTGGCCGACCTGGCCGATGACGCCGCCTGGCAGGCCTGGAGCCAGCCGCTGCTCGCGGCCCACGCCCAGGCGCCGGCCGAGGCCGGCACGGTGCTGCTGCTGGCCCCCGAAGGCCAGCGCGACGGGCTGGATTCCGAGACCGTCGCCGAACGCCTGGGCGGCCTGGCCGCGCAGCTGATCGCGGCCTCGCAGGCCGCCGGCGTGGTCGCCACCGGCGGCGACGGTGCGCGCAGCGTGCTGCTGGCGCTCGGCGCCCGCGGCATCGCGCTGGTCGACGAAGTAATGGGCGGCGTGCCCCTGGGCACGCTGACCGGAGGCACGGCCGCCGGCCTGCCCGTGGTGACCAAGGCCGGCGGCTTTGGCGCCGAAGACGTACTGGTTCGCGCGGTGCGCGCGATCCGCGACAGGAGATTCAAGCAATGACACAACCCCAACCCAACAAGCTGCCGCTGCTGGCCGTGACCCTCGGCGACGTGGCCGGGATCGGGCCGGAGATCACGGCCAAGATGCTGATGGGCCATGACGAACTGCGCCAGAAGGCGCGCCTGCTGGTGGTCGGCGACGTGGACGTCATGGCCAACGCGGTGCGCAGCCTGGGCGGCGATCCCGCCATCGTGCGCAAGCTCGAGCGCGCGGCCGATTGCAGCAATACCCCCGGCACCATCGAAGTGCTGCAGGCCGGCCCCTCGCTGGCCCACGTCAAGCTGGGCGAAATCAGCCCCGACGCCGGCGACGGCTCGGTGCGCTTCGTCACCACCGCCTGCGCGCTGGCGCGCGCCGGCGAGGTCGACGGCATCGTGACCGCGCCGCTGAACAAGGCCGCCATGCACGCCGCCGGCCACAAGTGGCCCGGCCACACCGAACTGCTGGCCCATGAATTCGGCGTCAAGACCTTCTCGCTGGTGCTGTCGGCCGGCGACCTCTACATCTTCCACGCCACCACCCACGTGTCGCTGCGCCAGGCCATCGAGAACCTGACCCCGGCGCGCATGCGCGCGGTGCTGCGCCTGGCCGGCTCGTTCGCCAAGGCGCTGGGCCGCGGCGACCAGCCGGTGGCCGTCTCCGGCCTGAACCCGCATGCCGGCGAAAACGGCATCTTCGGCAGCGAAGACGCCGACATCCTGGCGCCCGCCGTGGCCGAGGCCAACGCCGAAGGCATCCTGGCCGCCGGCCCGATCCCCGCCGACGCCCTGTTCCCGCAGGCCGTGCGCGGCAAATGGAAGTTCGTGATCGCCTGTTACCACGACCAGGGCCACGCGCCCTTCAAGGCGGTCTACGGCGACGACGGCGTGAACATCACCGTCGGCCTGCCGGTGGTGCGCGTCTCGGTCGACCACGGCACCGCCTTCGACATCGCCGGCCGCGGCATCGCCCGCGAAGACAGCCTGGTCCTGGCCGCCGAGCGCGCCGCGCACCTGGCCCCGGGCTGGACGCATGTATGGGAAACTGCGCGGGCACAAACCGGAGGTTGATTCCCCTATGTCCACGGCGCCCGCCACGCACGATGCCTTGCCCGCACTAGACCGCTCCGGCGATACGCCGCTGCATGCCCAGGTGGCCACCCTGCTGCGCGGATACATCCGCACCAACCGCCTGGCGGCCGGCACCGCGCTGCCCAGCGAGGCGGGGCTGTGCGAGCGTTTCGGCGTGGCGCGCAGCGTGGTGCGCCAGGCCCTGGCGGCGCTGGCTTCCGAAGGCCTGATCCAGCGCGAAAGCGGCCGCCCGGCCACCGTGGCCGCGCCGCAGGAGCATCGCCGGCTGGTGCAGCGCTCCACCGGCCTGTACGAGCAGTTCGCCCAGTCCGGCGTCGCGCTGCAGACCCGCGTGCTGGCTCTCGCCCGCGCCGAGCCGCCCGCGGAAGTCGCCGAATTCTTCGGCACGACCCGGCTGCTGATGCTGGAACGCCTGCGCCACGTGGCCGACGCGCCGCTGGCCTATGTGCGCACCTGGCTGCCGGCCGACGCCGTGCCCGGGCTGCGCACCGAAGACCTGACCGACGCCTCGCTGCACGGCGTGCTGACGCGGCGTTTCGGCCTGCGTCCCGGCGCCGGGCGCAATCAGATCCGGGCCGTGGCCGCCGACGCCACCCTGGGCCGCCTGCTGGACACGCCCGCCGGCACGCCGCTATTGATGCTGCAGGGCCGCGGCATGGATCAGGTGGACCGGCCGCTGGAATGGTTCACCACCTGGCACCGCGCCGAACAACTGGTGTTCGACGTGGACGTCAGCGTGGGCCACGAAAGCTTGCAGCCGCGGCTGCAGACCGGCGCCGCGGCGTCCGAGGCCGCGCCCGAAGCGCACGACCCGCTGGCGCGCGCCCAGGCCCTGGTGGCCGAGCTTTCCGCCGAACTGGCGAGGCTGCGCGCGCAGCCCTGAAGTCCTCTTGCGGGGTCCGCGCGCCGGGCCCGCTCACAGGCGCGCGGGCGCGGGCGCCAGTTGCCGCGCCAGCGCCTTGCGATCGACCTTGCCCACCGAGTTCTCCGGCAGGCGCTCCATCCAGCGCACCTCGCGCGGCACGTAGATCCGGCCCAGGCGCGCCAGCACCGCGGCCTGTATGCCGGCCTCGTCCGGCGCGGCGTCGCCGGCGCGCTGCACGAAGAGCACCGGCACTTCGCCCAGGTCCTCGTCGGGCGCGCCCACCGCGCAGCAGGCCGCCACCCCGGGCAGCCCGGTCACCACCCCTTCTATCAGCGCCGGCGAAATGTTCTCGCCGCCCCGGATGATCACGTCCTTGATGCGGCCGGTGATGCTCAGATAGCCCTGCTCGTCGAAACGCCCCAGGTCGCCCGTGCGCAGCAGCCGCGGCGCATCGGCGTCGGCGCCGTCCATGCCCAGATATCCCAGCATCAGGCTGTCGCCCTCGATGCAGATCTCGCCTTCGCCGCCCGGCGCGGCCTGCGTGCCGTCGGGCAGGCGCAGGCTCACGCGCTGGCCGGCCAGCACCGTGCCCACGGAACCCACGCGGCGCGCCGCGGGCGGATTCATGGTCGAGGTGCAGGTGGCTTCCGACAGCCCGTACGACACCACCAGCGGACAGCCCAGGAAGGCCTCGATGCGCCGGTGCAGGGCTTCGGTGATGGGCGCCGAGCCGCACCGGGCGAAGCGCAGCGCCGCGAGGCTGGCCGGATCGAATTCCAGCTCCAGCATGCGCGCATACATGGTGGGCACGCCGGTGATGATGGTGGGCCGGAACGCCGCGAGCAATCCCGGCATGTCCTCGGCCCGGAAGCGGCCGGCCAGCGCCACGCACGCGCCCGCCAGCAGCGGCGTGAAAGTCTGGTTGTTGAGCGCATTGGTGTGATGCAGCGGCATGACGTGCAGCAGCCGGTCGCCGGGCGTCAGCCCGGTATGCGCCAGCACGCCGCGCGCGTTGTTGGCCAGCCCGCGATGGCTGAGCAGCACGCCCTTGGGATTGCCGGTGCTGCCCGACGTGAACAGCAGCAGGCCGGCCTCGCCGGGCGCGGCGTCGCTGGCGCCGCGCCAATCCAGCGGTCCTTGCGCGACCGCGCCCGCCTCCAGCAGGCGTTGCGGCGCCAGGCCGCTGGCCCGGGCCGTCGCGGCGTTGGCCTCGTCGTGCAGCATCCAGCCCAGTCCCACCGCCGCCACGCGCCGGGCGGTCTCCGCGTCCGACAGGCGCGGCTCCAGCGGACACGGGCATGCGCCCGCCGCCATCACGCCCAGGATGGCCAGCACCTGGGCTTGCGAACGTTCCATCGCGATCGCCACCAGGCTGCCGCGCGCCACGCCGGCGGCGCGCAGGCCGCCGGCGATGCGTCCGACCTCATGGTGCAGACCGGCATAGGTCAGCACGCCGTCCGCGGTCGCGATGGCGGGCCGGTCGGCCCATTGCGGCTGGCTCCACAGGCGCGCGAAAGCGGCCACCAGGGTGGCGTCGGCGATCGTCATGGCGGTCTCCTAACGCAGTGCGACGGCGGCGTCGCGCTCGAACTGCTCGTCGGGGTCCAGTTCGCGCAGCGCGCGCGCCTCCGCCGCCGTGGGCGGCGCGGACGGCTCGGCGCCCGAGGCGTCGAACTCGAACCCCGTGCGCTCGCGCACTTCGGACAGGCTGGATTCCGGATGCCAGGACTGCAGCGCCAGGCGCCCGTCGCGCTTGACGAACACGGCGATGGGCGTGACCACGCCATGGAATCCGCCCCAGGAAGTCATGAAGTCCAGCCTGGGCACGAAGGTGCGGCGCGAGTGCTCGGTGCGCCAGGTGCAGGCGCGCCTGGCGGTGGGCAGCATCACCGCGCCGCCGCCGCCGCCCGGCAGCCGCACCTTGGGTTCGTGCCAGTCGCCGATGCAGGAATTGTTGGCGCAGCCTTCCCCGTCGATCTGCGCGGCGCCCAGGAAGGTCAGGTCCATGCGGCCGCGCGTGCACAGGTCGTAGAAGTCCTCGTTCGAGAAAATCGAGGCCGTGTGCTCGGCCAGCACCGGGTCGGAGCTGGAGATGGGAACGTGCGAGGGCCGCGGATTCACGCCGCCGGCCACGTTGATGTAGACGAAGTCCCAGTCGTAGGCGCGCTTGGCCAGCAGGCAGGCCAGCATGGGCAGGGTGGAGTTCACGCCGCTGAAGGTGATTTCGTCCGGCCGGATGAAACGCGCCAGGTTGGTGACGATGTACGAAAAACCCGACCATTGCTCAGCCATGCTGCACCTCCCGCGCTTCGGGCGCCGCGGCCATGTGCGCCGCGAGATCGCCCTGCTTGTCCATGTATGCCTCCACCGCCGGGTAGTCGATGGCGTAGTCCGGCCAGCAGGACCCCGGCCAGGCGCTGCCCGGCGCCACGGCATACGCCTGCACCATGAAGAACGGCACCAGCGTGGATTCGGGATTGGCTTCGAACACCGCGCTGTCCACCATCTTCTCGGCCACCACCAGCACGCTGCCGGCGGCGCGCGACATGATCCGGTCCCAGTGCGCGGTGCCGTGCACGCGCACGTTGCCCAGCGCGTCCACCTCCGACGCCTGGATCACGGCGAAGTCGGGGCGGATGGCCGGCACCACCCAGGTCTGCTGGCCGCTGCCATAGGGATCGTCCAGGCATTTCCAGCCGTTGAGTTCGGGCAGGCCGCTGCCGTGCAGGCCGCCGCAAGGCTGGAACGGCACGCCGAAGGCGGCCGCCCGCAGGCCGGCCGTCAGGCTGGCGCAGGCGTGTTCCTCCAGTTCGATCTCGCGACGCTCCACCGCCTTGCGATACCACGGCGCCAGGCCGAAGTTGCCTTCCATGGCGACGATGCCCGCGCGCACGCGGCGCAGCGCGCCGGCGCGGCACAGGATGTCCACGTCGTAGCCCGGCGACTGCTTGATCAGTTCCAGGTCGCGCCGCCCCTGCCGGATCAGTTCGCGCACGAAGGCGAACGGTCCGCGGTGCAGGAAGCTGCCGCCCAGCGCGATCGATGCGCCGTTGGGCACCAGCGCGGCCAGCTCGGCCAGCGTGCGCTGCTTGTCCTTCTGATTGAAACCCGATGCCATGATGTCTCCTTGCCTGCTCGTTCTTTTGCGTCTAGCGCGCCTGCAGATACGCCGCCACCCGGTCCTTCAGGCCCGGCTGGGCGGCGGAGCGCACCAGGCGGGCAAGATCCGTGTCCGGCGTTTCCGCCGACAGCGCCGCGTACAGCTGGACGCGGCTCGCGCAGCTCAGCGCGGACGCGGCGTCCAGCGCCTCGCGTTCAATGTCGGGCCAGTCCGGCGCGGCGGCGAGGCGGCTGGCGAAGCCGTCCCGCAACGCCTCTTCCGCGCCGAACGTGGCCGCCTGCTCCAGCACCGCGCGCGCCCGTTCCGCGCCCACCAGGGCCGCGTAACGGCGCGTGCCCAGCACCAGGCCGAACTTCAGCCCGGGCATGCGGAACGTGGCGTCCGGCGCGCTGACGCGCCATTTGCAGGCGCCGAACAGGTCCACGCCCGCGCCGAAGTTGCGGCCGTGGGCCAGGCCCAGCGTCAGGCACGGCGACGCCGCCAGCCGCTGCAGCAGCATCTCGATGCGCACGAAGCGCAGCAGCAGATCGCCCTCGCTCTGTTCCTGCCAGCCGCCGAAGTCGAAGCCCGCGCTGAAGTTCCTGCCCTCGCCCTTGAGCACGACGAGCCTGGCGCCCGCGGCCTCGGCCTCGTCCAGCGCGGCGATCAGCGCTTCCACCAGTGCCGCCGACAGGGCGTTCATCTTGTCGGGCCGCGCCAGCGTCAGCACATGCGCCGCTCCCTGCCTGTCGATGCGCAGGACGTCGTTCATTGCGCCGTCTCCTTGCGGGCCGCGCGCAGCGGGCCCAGCACCTCGTCGTTGTGTTCGCCCAGCGCCGGCGGACGGCGGCGCAAGGCGGTGGTCTGGCCGTCGAAACGCACGGGCAGCCCGAACGTGCGGGTGCGCACGCCGTTAGGCAGGTCCACGGGCTGCACCCAGCCCATGTGTTCCACCTGCGGGTCCGCCAGCACTTCGGAATAGGTGTTGATGGGCGCGCACGGCACCCCGGCCGCGCGGAAACGCGCCAGCCAGGTCTGGGCGTCCTCGGTTTCGAAGATCGCCTCCAGGATCTCGCGCAGCGCCGTCTGGTTGCGCGCGCGGGCGCTGGTGTCGGTGAAACGCGGATCGGCCAGCAGGTCCTCCCTGCCCACCGTGGCGCACACGCCCTTCCACAAGGCCTGGTTGCCCGCCGCCATGCCGAAGTAGCCGCCCTTGCAGCGGAAGGCCTGGTACGGCGCATTGCGCGGATGCGCCGATCCCAGCTTGACCGGGTCCCTGCCGCTGCCGAAGAACTCCGACGTCTGCAAGGCCGCGATGCCCAGCGTGGCGCCCAGCATGGGCACGTCGATATGCGTGCCCTGCCCGCTGGCCTGGGCCGCGCGCAGCGCCGACGCGATGGCGAATGCGCCGTACAGGCCGGCCGAAAAATCGGCCACGGGAACGCCGCATTTCACGGGTTCGCCGCCGGCCTCGCCGGTCACGCTCATGATGCCGCTCATCGCCTGGATGGTCAGGTCGAACCCGCCTTCCTGCGAACGCGGCCCCGACTGGCCGTAGGCCGAGATCGAGCAATAGACCAGCCGGGGGTTGGCCTCGCGCAGTTGCGCGTATCCCAATCCCAGGCGCTCCATCACGCCGGGCCGGTTGTTCTCGATCAGCACGTCGGCGGACAGCGCGAGCTCGCGCGCCAGGGCCAGGTCGCCGGGGTCCTTCAGGTTCAGCGTCACCGAACGCTTGTTGCGGTTCAGCGACGCGAAGTTCTCGCTATAGCCGTCGGAAATGGGCGGCCAGCTGCGCAGCGTGTCGCCGCCTTCGGGGTTTTCGACCTTGATCACATCGGCGCCCATGTCAGCCAACAACATGCCGCAAAAAGGCCCCGCCGCGACATTGCAAATCTCCAGCACTGTGATGCCGGCCAGCGCCGAACTGGGTGTCATGCCTTACCTCTCGTTATGAAAATTCAATATTTGGGACTAGCAAATCATTATAAAAGCACGCCGCGAAACCGGGCATCATTCAACGCACGCCAGATGCAAGGCCATGAATTTCAGCATGAATCCTAGTGCATTCCCTAAGCCACGTGCTTATTTGTTGACCAGAATATCACCGTGTGGAATTCTAAGTAAACCATTTTTTGGAATTCATATCCTATATTTTAGGACTTATGGAGAATCGAGGCCCCGCCCCGACACCAAGGAGACTTCCATGAAAAACACGTGGCGCATCGCCCTGGCGGGCATGGCGCTGGCTTTGGCGGGCGGCGCGGCCGCCGCCGACGCCTGGCCGACCAAACCCATCCGCATGGTGGTTCCCTTCCCGCCCGGCGGGGCGACCGATGCCGCCGCGCGCATCTATGCGCAGCATCTGGGCGACTACCTGGGACAGGGCGTGGTCGTGGAAAACAAGGCGGGCGCGGGAGGCGAGATCGGCGCGGAGTACGTCGCCAAATCCCCGGCCGACGGCTACACCCTGCTGATGGGCGCCGTGGGCAGCCACGCGATCCATGCCGCCATGCCGGACAAGCCCAGCTATGACTTCGGCACCGCCTTCGTGGGCGTGTCGATGGCCACCAGCATGCCCATGGCCGTGGCCGTGAACAGCGGCAAGATCCCCGCGAAGAACATCCGGGAACTGATCGATCTGGCCAAGAGCCGGCCGGGTTCCATCACCTTCGGTTCGGCCGGTCCCGGCACGTCCCAGCACATGGCGGGCGAACTCTTCCAGGTCGTGACGGGCACCCGGCTCATGCACGTGCCCTACCGCGGCAGCGGCCCGGCCATCACGGACCTGCTCGGCGGCCAGATCGACATGGTGATCGAAACGCTGCCGGCGCTGCTGCCGCACATCGCGACCGGCAAGATCCGCCTGCTCGGCGTCACCACGGCCACGCGCGCCACCGCGCTGCCGGACCTGCCCACGCTGGCCGAGCAGGGGGTGAAGGATTATTCCGTCGCCACCACCTACGCGCTGCTGGCGCCTGCCGGCACGCCGCCCGCCGTGGTGGACAAGCTCTCGGCCGGCATGCAGAAGGCCGCCGCCATGCCGTCCGTGCAGCAGGCCGCGCGGAAACTGGGCGCGGACGCCGTGGCCACCTCGCCGGCCGACACCGGCCGGGTGCTCAAGCAGGAAGTGGCGCGCTGGGCCGACGTGGTGCGCTTGTCGGCGGCGAAATGATCAACAGCGGAAACGCAGGGGGCTATTGATCCAGATAGCCGCGCCGATAGCCCATCCCCTGCGAAATCGACTGCGCGCAGGCCGCCACGTCCGGCGCCAGCTGCTTCATCCTGGTCGCGCTCAGGCGGTCCAGCGGACCCGAGATGCCCACCGCGGCCACCGGCTGGTCCAGGCTGTTGAACAAGGTCACGGCCAGCCCGCCCACGCCTTCGCGCCATTCGCCCCGGTTGATCGCATAACCGCTGCGGGCGATTTTGCGCAGCTCGTCCTTCAGCAGCGGCATCGACACGATGGTCGACGGCGTATGGCGCACGAGCTGGTCGGCGTAGCGCTCGACGTAGCCCTCGGGCTGGTAGGCCAGCAGGGCCTTGCCGGTGGCGACGGCATAGGCCGGGGCGCGGCCGCCCACCATGGAGTAGGCGCGTATGGGCTGGGGGCTGTCGATCTTGTCCACGTAGACCACGTCGAAGCCGTCGAGCACGGACAGGTGCACGGTTTCGCCCGTCTGGTCGGCCAGCGTGCGCATGAAGGGAGCGGCCAGCTTGCGCAGGTCCAGCTGGGCAAGCTGGCGCGCGGCCAGCTCGAACAGTCTGACCGAACCGCGGTACCCCCCACCGTCGTCATCCTTGATCACGTAGCCCGCATGCATGAGCGTCTGCAAGGTGCGGTGCGTATTGCTGCGGGTCAGCCCCACGCGGGCGGCCAGCGCATCGATGCTGCGCGGCGGATCGTCCACGTCGGTGACCGCTTCCAACACCATCAAGCCTTTGAGCAGCGTCTTGTCCATTGCTTATTTCCTAATATTTAGGACAAAATAGCACGAGACGCCGGGCCCGGCCAGGATCTAGCGCACGCCGTCCGCGATCGCGGCCCGCACGGCTTGCGAGCGGTCCCAGAGGTTGGGCTGGCTGGCCGAGGAATAGCCCGACACGAACGGCTTGGCCTGGCCGCTGGCCGGGTCATAGACGTGGCGCGACACCGCGCCGATATTGCCGCCGTACAGATGCACGCTGATGGAGACCTGGTCCGCGTGCGCGTTCGAAACCCGGTGGATGTCGCCTTCTTCGGGCGACAGGCGCGCCACGTCGCCGGGGCGCAGGGTCGTGGCCGGGCCGGCCGGCGCCAGACGGCCCTGGGCGTCGCGCGCGTAGCGCTGGTCGACCTCGGCGCCGCGCAGCATGCCCACATAGCCCCAGACTTCGTGGTCGTGCACCGGCGTGGACTGCCCCGGCCCCCAGACGAAACTCACCAGCGAAAAGCGCTCCAGCGGATCGCAATGCAGCAGGTACTGCTGGTAGTACTGCGGATGCGGCGCGGTGCAGGACTCGGGCAGCCAGTCGTCATGGCGCACCAGGTCGGCGAACGCCGCCTCCAGCGCCGCGCTCTGCCGCAGCCCGTCGGCCGACGCCATGCGCGTGGCCGTGGCAATGAAACCGCGCAGCCGGTCCAGGCCGGTTCGAGAGTCAGGCATTCGTATCTCCAGGTCAGGGGTAAATCCCAGATGAGAAATCCAGTATCCATCATTCGGGACAAATGCGCATCCCGCGGCTCGCCCGCCCTGCCGCCGGCGACCGATTTTTTCTTGACAGGCCCATGCCCGCGCGTGCAGCGTATCGGACTGCCTGCAAGATAGAAAATGAATCCTACGCATCTACAAATTCCCGCCACGCTGGCGCATGCCCTGCGGGCGGCGCGCCGCGTGCTGGTATTCACCGGCGCGGGCGTTTCCGCCGAAAGCGGCATCGCCACCTTCCGCGACGCGCTCACCGGCCTGTGGTCCCGCTTCGACGCGCAGGCGCTGGCCACGCCCGAGGCCTTCAGGGCGCATCCCGACATCGTCTGGGGCTGGTACGAATGGCGCCGCGCCCAGGTGCTGCGCGCCACGCCCAACGCCGCCCACCGCGCCATCGCCGAACTGGCCCGGCACGTGCCGGAACTATGCGTCGTCACGCAGAACGTGGACGACCTGCACGAACGCGCCGGCAGCCTCGGCGTCGCGCACCTGCACGGCAGCCTGCACGCGCCGCGCTGCTCGGCCTGCGGCGCGCCCCAGGCCTGCGCCGATGACGCGCCCCAGGAGCCCGAAGAAGGCAGGCGCATCGCGCCCCCGGCCTGCACGCGCTGCGGCGCGCCGGTGCGGCCCGGCGTCGTCTGGTTCGGCGAAAGCCTGCCCGTCGACGCGTGGAACACCGCCATCCGCGCCGCCGAGCAATGCGACCTGCTGCTGAGCATCGGCACCTCGGCGCTGGTCTACCCGGCCGCCGAGCTGCCGCAGCGCGCGCTGGCCGCCGGCGCCATCGTGGCCCAGATCAATCCGGCCGCCACGCCGCTGGACGCGCGCGCGCACCACAACCTGCGCGGCCCGGCCGCCGAGCTCATGCCCAGGCTGCTCGACAGCGCCGGATTCGGCGCGGGCGGCGGCGATTGAATCGCCCGGCGACGTAAAGATTCGTGAGGATGTTCGGCCCAGGGGAAACCCCAAATCCCACCCCGCCCAGCGCGGGATACAGTGGCGCAATAGGTTTCGGCAGTGGAGATCATCATTCCATTTTCCTGGAGACTTCCCGACGTGTTCGTGCGCTCGCCAGACGGTGTCCTGCACCGCGTGGTGCGCCACGCCACGACCGCTGAAACCATCGCCAAGCTCGAAAGCATGCCCAGCAGCTACCATCTGGACTGCGAATGCAAACTCGACAACGGCGAGACCCTCTGCTGGATCGGCAATGACCGCTACCGCCAATTGAACGGCGGCCAGATCTTCACTGCCGAACCCGCGGTCGCCGCGCCCCATTTCAACGCCCGCAAGAGCGGCTTCGCGGCAGGCGGCGAGCACACACCCGGTAGCAAACCCGACCCGCGCAAGAAGCTTGCCGTGGGCCAGGACCATGTACCATTGGCTGTCGTCAATCTGAAAACCGGCAACGACTGGAGCCTGATACGCGCATGGCGCGAGCATCTCAATATCAGCACCGCTGATATGGCTGCCCGGCTGGGCGTGGATCACTCCATTTACATCGAACTGGAACGGCCGCGACCGCGGCCCCGGCAGGCCATCCTGGACCGCGTATCGGCGGCCCTGGGCGTGTCTCCCGACCAGCTCGACGATTCCTTGTTAGGAGGACATTTCCACTGAAATGTCCGAATGATTCTGGCGTCGCATACCAATGACCCGCGCATGGAGGTGTAAATATGCTCGGCACGGCAAGACGGCTTACCGATGTCCTCGCCACCGCTCCGGATGGCACGCTGTACCGTATCGAACGCTTCGTTTCGGGCCACGATGCGTGCTCCGCAATGGGCACGTCCCGTTTCGATCCGAAGACCCACTGCGTATGCCGCACCAGCGCCGGCGACCAGGTCGCCTGGCTGGGCGGACAGGCCTACCAGCTGCTGAAAAGCGGCACGGCCCTGACGGCGGTGGACCGACGACGGCAACAGTGAACACCGCGTAAAAACAGAAAGCGGCTTGATGATTGCTCATCAAGCCGCTTTTTGTATTGTCCGGATCTTGCCGCGCACATCGCCACGATGCGTGTCGGCATGAAATTGAATTGGCGCGCCCGGCAGGATTCGAACCTACGACCCCCTGGTTCGTAGCCAGGTACTCTATCCAGCTGAGCTACGGGCGCCCCGAAAGAGGCGTGTTTATACCATGAATCAAATAGGCTGCGCAAATCGGCACGGGCCCGCCCATACTTGACCCAGGTCAAGGAAATGGGCGGGCGCCGCGCAGTACGCTGGTTGGGTACGCGACGGACCCGCGCCTCGCCGCGGTTTTCATTCAACTTCGACGCGGACCGGACAGCAGGTATCGTCATGGCCAAGAAGTTTCCGCTGCATCCCAAGCACCCCGAACGCATCTGCTGGGGCTGCGACCGCTACTGTTCCACCGATTCCATGGCCTGCGGCAACGGGTCGGGGCGCACCATGCATCCCGCCGAAACGCTGGGCGAGGACTGGTACACGGTGGGCGACTGGGGATTCGACGAAGAAGAAACGCCGGCGCAGAAAACCGTCGCGATGCTCCAGCCCTCGCCCTGAAGACGGCGCCGGACGGATTAAAACCTCCGGCCACATCCCCGCATACCGCGAAACTAGTCCAAATAAACCGGTTCATGCGTGCACCGTTGCGCGGCTGCACAGTTTAAAAAATAATTGGATTTTTTTCGGAGTCGGGCAGATTATCTCGCCAGCGGGAAAAAAATACCGTCGCGCCAGCGCGGCCCATCAATTCGACCTACGGAGATCCGCCGCCACGCCTGAATCAATGCGGTCCAACTAGCTTGAAAACAAATCGTTTTTCTGTTTGAAGCCTCACCGAACTTCACAGCCAATTCTTATTGGAGCGATAAAAATGAAGCTGAGCCGTCGCAAATTCAATGCAGGTGGTCTTACCTTACTCGCAGCCGGCACGCTGGCTGGGCCGGCCCGGGCCGCCGACGGGCTGATCGCCGATCTGCCCGAGGGCGATGAACAATTCGGACTGGCGACCGACGCCTATATTTACGCCTACCCGCTGGTGACCATGGAAATGACCCGAAGAGTCATGACCAACGTCGCCGAACCGGAGGGAACCCGGGCGCCGATGGGGCACCTCATCAAGCTGCGCCACTATCCGGACGCCAAATTCCGGGACGTCACGGCGCCGAACGCCGACACCCTCTACACCACGGCCTTTATCGACGTGGGCGACGAACCCTGGGTGGTCAGCCTGCCCGACCTGCACGGCCGCTACGCCCTGTTTCCCATGCTCGACGGCTGGACCACGGTATTCGACGTCCCCGGCAAGCGGACCACGGGCACGGGGGCGCAGACCTTCATCGTGACCGGCCCCGGATGGCAAGGCGCCGTGCCCGAGGGCATGACGCATTACAAATCCCCCACCAGCATCGTCTGGCTGCTCGGCCGCATCTACTGTTCCGGCACGTCCCAGGACTACGCCGAGGTGCACAAGATCCAGGACGAGGTCAAACTCAGCCCGCTGAGCGCCTGGGGCAAAAACTGGACCCCGCCCAAGGGCAAGGTCGATCCGTCCATAGACATGAAGACCCCGGTGCGCGACCTGGTCAACAATATGGACGCGATCGCCTACTTCACGCTGTTCGCCGAACTCCTGAAGCGCAATCCTCCCAACGCGGCCGACGCTCCCATGGTGGCGAGACTGGCGTCGATCGGCATCGTGCCGGGGCAGGACTTCGACCGCAGCAAATTCAATCCCGAATTCGCCCGGCGCGTGCCGCAGGTCGGTTTCGGGCGCATCATGACGCATTTCAAATCCAGCGGCGGCGATATCCAGGAAATCGACGGCTGGGGTTTTACGACCAAGACCGGCATTTACGGCACCAATTATCTGCAACGCGCCCTGGTCGCCGCGATCGGCCTGGGCGCCAACCGTCCGCAGGACGCGATCTACCCCACTTCGCTGCAGTCGGACACCGGAGCGATCAAACGGGCCTATAACGGTTCGGAAAAATACGTCCTGACCTTCAAGAAAGGCATGACTCCGCCGGTCTCCGGATTCTGGTCATTGACCATGTACGACGATAAATATTTCTTTGTCGACAACCCGCTCAACCGCTATTCCATCAGCGCGCGCCAGGCGCTGAAAACCAAGCCCGACGGCTCGATCGACCTGCTCATCCAGCATGAATCCCCCGGCCCCGAACTGGAGTCGAACTGGCTGCCGGCGCCCAAGGGCAGGTTCATCCTGATGATGCGCCTGTACTGGCCCAACGAAAGCGACCCGTCGATCATCAACGGCACCTGGACCATACCCCCCGTCAGGCGGGTGAGCTGATCCCCGCAGCGCGGGAGGGTTTGCGATGAAAAACAAGCTCAGCGGCGGCCTGCTTTGCGGGCTGCTCCATGGCGCGTCCGCCCTGGCGGCGGGCGCGGACGCGCCCGCGCAGCAGGCCGGGCCTTCGGATCAATGGGAGTTTGCGGTCACGCCCTACTTCTGGGCGGCCGGCTTCTCCGGCAATGTATCCCAGCCGCGCCTGCCCGTCATCGACGTGGACGCGGATTTCGACAAGCTGTTCGACAACCTGGATTTCGGCGCCATGCTGATCGGCGAAGCGCGCAAGGGCCGCTACAGCATCTTCGGCGACCTGATCTACACCAAGATCGGCACCCAGGGAGACACGCCGCACGGCCTGCTGGCCACCAGCGCCGACGTCAAGACCTCGACCTTCGCCGGGCTCATCGGCGCCGGCTATTCCGTGCTGGAAAACTCGCCGCACCAGCTGGACGTGGTCGCGGGCCTGCGGGTGTGGTCGGTCGACACCGACATCACGCTCAAGGGCGCGCACCTCAACGGCAGGAAACGCAGCGACGGCGACACCTGGGTCGACGGCCTGGTGGGCGTGCGCGGAAACTATGCGATCAACCCGAAGCTCTACGTCACGGGCTGGGGCCTGATCGGCGCCGGCGGGGCGCAAGCCGATTGGGACCTGGGGCTGGGCCTGGGCTACCGCGTCAGCAAAAACGTCTCGGCGGCCATCGGCTACCGCGCCATAGGCGTGGACTACAGCCGTGGGGATTTCAAATTCGACGCCGTGCTGCAAGGCCCCATGGCGGGACTGACGATCCGGTTCTAGCCGCGCCACGCAAAACAAAAAGGCCTTCGATCGAGATCAAAGGCCTTTCCATTTTCTTTGCTGTATTGGCCAAATCCGGATTCGGATTTGGCGCGCCCGGCAGGATTCGAACCTACGACCCCCTGGTTCGTAGCCAGGTACTCTATCCAGCTGAGCTACGGGCGCTCCGGCAAAGAGGCAAAATTATATCAGAAAATCTTGCCGTGCTTTTACTGCTTTTTACTGCTTCTACTTCTACTGCGTTTTTGCTTGAACCATCATTCCAATGGCGCGCCCGGCAGGATTCGAACCTACGACCCCCTGGTTCGTAGCCAGGTACTCTATCCAGCTGAGCTACGGGCGCGTGTCAGAGCAAGCCTTGAATAATAGCGTTATTTCAGAAGGCGCGCAAGTCAGGAAGATTGCGCATCGATATCCAGCCTTGTCATCAGCGCCCTCGCCTGCTCGACCACGTCGGCGTCGTTGGGCCGGAAATCCATGCGCAGCGCCTGTGGCAATCGGGAGAAATGGGCGTGGCAGCTGTGGGCATAGGCCGGATCGTAATGCTCGTCTATCAGCTCGCGCGCCAGCTCGCGCCGCGCGCCCAGGTCCACCAGCGCCTGCCAGCCGCTGACGCGCTCGCGGCTGTGCAGGCCGACCAGCCGCTGCAGCTGCGCCTTCAGCGACGCGGGATCGTCGAACAGTTGCGCGTAGTCCTGCTGCAGGAACGCGGCCCGGTCCTCGCGGCTGGAGCGCACATCCACGCAAGGGCTGTCATGCATGGCGGCCAGCAGCGCCGCCGGCAAGGCCACCGCGCCGATCTTGCGGCTCTCGGCCTCGACGAACACCGGGCGCGACGGATCGAGCTGGCGCAGCGCCTGCGCAAGCCGCGTATCGAAGCCCTTTTGCGTGGGCTGCGGCACCCCGGCCCACGCCCCCAGCAGGGAACCGCGATGCGCGGCCAGCTGCTCCAGGTCCAGCGTCTGCGCGCCCGCTCCGGCCAGCGCGTTCAGCAGCCGCGTCTTGCCGCTGCCGGTCGGCCCGGTCAGCACGATGTAGCGCAGCGTGCCCGGCAACTGCTCCAGCGCTTCCAGCGTCGCGCGGCGATAGGCCTTGTACCCGCCATCGAGCTGGCGCGCGCGCCAGCCGATCATGTTGAACATGGTCGTCATGGAGCCCGAGCGCGTGCCGCCTCGCCAGCAATAGACCAGCGGGCGCCAGCCCTGCGGCCGGTCCACGAAAAGATTCTCCAGATGCGCGGCGATATTGCGCGCCACCAGCGCCGCGCCGACCCGCGAGGCCTCGAACGGCGAGACCTGCTTGTAGAGCGTGCCGACCACGACGCGCTCCTCGTTGCTCAGCACCGGCGCGTTGATCGCGCCCGGAATATGGTCATCGGCGAATTCGAGCGGCGTGCGCACATCGATGATCTCATCGAAGTCGTCGACCCGGTCGAGCGTGGCGAGCAGGTGTTTCAAGGTGGCGGCGCGAAAGAGGGAAAGCTCGATTCTCTCATGCCGGAAAGAAGGCGGGCCCGCATCGAGGCATGGCGGCTTGCCTTCACAGGAACAATTTGACGATGCCCCCGATCAGGACCACTACGGAGATACCCAGCCCGAACGGGTACCAGAATGCCTCGCGGGTGAGCTTATGTCCCTCCGCATAGAACTTGATCTGTTCCGCAAAGAGCTTGCCGGCTTCAGCGTTGAGCTTGCTGATCTCGGCACGGATTTTTTCCAGTTCGGCGTCTTCCATGTCGGCAACCTTTGCTGTGCTCATCACGGCGGTTCCTTGTTAGAAAAACAGCTTGGCAAAAGCCACCCCCGCGCCGAACATGGCAATGGCGACCGTCACCGGATACCAGAATGTCTCGCGCGTAATCTTGCCGGCCTCGGCGCCTATGCGGAGCGATTCCGCCATCAGCTTGCTGATCTCTGCACGAATTTTCTCCAGTTCAGCTTCTTGCATGTTGGCAACCCCTGTTGTGCCTGTCGTGGCGTTTGCCTGCGAGCGTACGCGGCCGCACGCCGTGCGCCGCCTCCGGAAAAAATTATAGGTATGGCCTGGCGATTCCGAAACCTTCCTCCGGTCCTAGGGGACTGCGTATTTGCCGAGGGAGGCAAGAAAAAACCCGCAGAGCTTACGCTTCTGCGGGTTTTTGGGACATCGCGACGGATCGCGGCGTCCATGTCTGGCGGAGATGGTGGGATTCGAACCCACGATGCAGTTTTTAGCCACATACTCCCTTAGCAGGGGAGCCCCTTCAGCCTCTCGGGCACATCTCCGAAGAGAACGAGATTCTAGCACGACTTTTTTGACTCATGCCGCCGAGGGGGCGGCTAGCGCGAAAAAAATCGTGCCGTAGCGCTTGTTCAGGCCTTCTCGGCGGGCGCCTGGTCCAGGCCGAAGGCCTTGTGCAGCGCGCGCACGCCCAGCTCCATGTACTTGTCGTCGATGATGACCGAGGTCTTGATTTCGCTGGTGCTGATCATCTGGATGTTGATGCCTTCCTGCGACAGCGTCTGGAACATCAGGCTGGCCACGCCCACGTGCGAGCGCATGCCGATGCCGACGATGGAGACCTTGGCGACCTTTTCGTCGGTGGACAGTTCGCGCGCGCCCACGGCGGGGATGACTTCGCGCTTGAGCAGGTCCACGGCGCGCGCGAATTCATTGCGGTTCACGGTGAACGAGAAGTCGGTCGTGCCGGCCACGGACTGGTTCTGCACGATCATGTCGACGTCGATGTTGGCGGCGGCGACCGGACCCAGGATGGAGAAGGCGATACCGGGTTTGTCCGGAACGGCCAGCAGGGTGATTTTGGCTTCGTCGCGGCTGAAGGCGATGCCGGAGACAACGGCGGCTTCCATTTTTTCGTCTTCCTCAAAAGTAATCAGCGTGCCCGAGACCATTTCTTCTTCGAGCGGGATGAGCGGGTCGGTCAGCGAGGACAGGACCCGCACCGGCACACGGTATTTGCCGGCGAATTCGACCGAGCGGATCTGCAGGACCTTGGAGCCCAGCGAGGCCATTTCCAGCATTTCCTCGAAGGAAACGACGGCCATGCGGCGCGCTTCGGGCACCACGCGCGGATCGGTCGTGTAGACCCCGTCGACGTCGGTGTAGATCAGGCATTCGTCGGCCTTGATGGCGGCCGCCACGGCCACGGCCGAGGTGTCGGAGCCGCCGCGGCCCAGCGTGGTGATGTGGCCTTCGGGATCGACGCCCTGGAAGCCCGTGACGATGACCACGCGGCCGGCGTCCAGATCGCCGCGGATGCGCGCGTCGTCGATGGCGCTGATGCGCGCCTTGGTGAACGACGAATCCGTGCGCACGGGCACCTGCCAGCCGGCATAGCTGCGCGCCGGCACGCCTTCGGCCTGCAGCGCGATGGCCAGCAGGCCGCTGCTGGCCTGCTCGCCGGTGGCGGCGATCATGTCGAGCTCGCGCGTGTCGGGCTGGGGCGAAATCTCGCGCGCCAGGCCGAGCAGGCGATTGGTTTCGCCCGCCATCGCCGACGGGACTACGACAACCTGGTGGCCGGCGGCGTGCCACTTCGCGACGCGGCGCGCCACGTTCTTGATGCGCTCGACCGAGCCCATCGAAGTACCGCCATATTTGTGAACGATCAGGGACATCTCGTACTCTGGCTGGGAACCCGCCGCAAAAGGTTGACGGGCAAAGCCGTATATTCTAGCGCGACGGTAAAAATTTGCGCAGTTTGTGCAATTTTCCGTCCATGGCGCGGCTATTTCAGGGATTTTCCCGGGGTTCGACCCAGACCCTGCCCCGATGGCAGCGGATGACGTGGCCGGCCTGCTCCACCCGCAGCTGGCGGTCGTGGCCCAGGCTGTGCAGCCCGCGCAGCTGGCGCAGCAGGTCCTGCATGCGGGCCTCGGTCGGCATGCGGGCGCCGTTGCGCTGCAGCCAGTGGCGCAGCACGTGCGCCTGGCGCGCATGCGACAACTCGCGCCAGGCGCGCAGCGAAAAGCTGGCGCCGTCCGGGCCGGGCTCCAGCGACGCGAAATCGGCCTGCGCCACTTCGTCCAGGATTTCGGCCGCCTGCGCCATGTGGCGCGCATGCCGGGCGACGATGGCCCGCCATCCCGGCCAGCGGGCGTCCAGCACGGGCGCCAGCAGTTCGCGCACGGCCGCGCGCGTGTAGCGGGGATCGGCGTTGGTCGGGTCCTGCACCGGGCGCCAGCCGCAGGCCCGCTCGACGGCCTGCGCCGCGCGCAGGATGAGGTCGCGGTCCAGCTCCAGCCACGGCCGCACATAGGCCACGCCGTCGCGCCGCGCGACGGGCGCCATGGCCGCCATGCCCTCGAGCCCGGTGCCGCGCAGCAGGCGCAGCAGCACGGTTTCGGCCTGGTCGTTGCGATGATGCGCCAGCAGCACGTGCGCCGCCCCGGCCTCCCGGGCCAGCCGCGCCAGGGCGGCGTAGCGGGCGTCGCGCGCGGCGGCCTCGATGCCCTTGCCGGCGGCCGCGTCGACCTCGACGCGGGCCTGCGCCAGCGGCAGCGCCAGCAGGTCCGCCAGCGCGCGCGTCTGCCGTTCCCATGCGTCGGCGTCGGCCTGCAGGCCGTGGTGCACGTGGATGAGGATCACGTCCATGCCCAGCTGCGGCGCCACGGCGGCCGCATGCGCGGCCAGCATGGCCGAGTCCGCGCCGCCGCTCAGCGCCACGGCGACGCGCGCCGGCCGCTCGGGCAAGGCCAGCAGCGCACGGCGCAGGGCCGCGGCGAGATCGTCGGACAGGGGCAGCGGATGAACTGCGCCCGCCGCGCCCCGAGAGCTGTCTTCGGGAGTCGGGCGGGCGTTCATGATGTGGAACGGCGCGTGGCGCGCGGCGCCGGCGCGAAGCCGGCGCCCGGGCCTCAGGCGCGCACTTCCTGGAAGTTGCCGTAGGACAGCAGGCGCTGCACGCGCTGCTCGACCAGCTGCTCGGGCGTCATGTCCTGCAGCTGGCGCAGCGCATCGCCCAGCGCACGGCGCAGCAGGCGCGCCATGACGCGGGGATCGCGGTGAGCGCCGCCCACGGGTTCGTTGACCACGCGGTCCACCAGGCCCAGGTCCTTCAGGCGCGGCGCGATGATGGCCAGGGCCTCGGCGGCCTCGGGCGCCTTGTCGGCGCTGCGCCACAGGATGGAGGCGCAGCCTTCCGGCGAGATCACGGCGTAGGTGGCGTACTGCAGCATCAGCACGGCGTTGCCCACGGCGATGGCCAGGGCGCCGCCCGAGCCGCCTTCGCCGATGATGGTGCAGATCACGGGCACCTTGAGCTCGGCCATGGCGTAGAGGTTGCGGCCGATGGCCTCGGACTGGCCGCGCTCTTCGGCGCCGATGCCCGGATAGGCGCCCGGCGTGTCCACGAAGGTGAACACGGGAATGCCGAACTTCTCGGCCAGGCGCATCAGGCGCAGTGCCTTGCGGTAGCCCTCGGGACGCGGCATGCCGAAATTGCGCGCGGCGCGTTCCTTGGTGTCGCGGCCCTTCTGGTGGCCGATGACCATGCAGGGGGTGCCGTTGAAGCGCGCCAGGCCGCCGACGATGGACTGGTCGTCGGCGTACATGCGGTCGCCGTGCAGTTCATGGAAGTCGGTGAATATTTCGCGCACGTAGTCCAGCGTGTAGGGACGCTGGGGATGGCGGGCGACCAGGGCCGTCTGCCAAGGCGTGAGCTTGGCGTAGATTTCCTTGGCCAGGGTCTGGCTCTTCTGCTGCAGACGTCCGATTTCGTCGGAGATGTCCACCGCCGAATCGGCCTGCACGTAGCGCAGCTGCTCGATCTTGTTCTCAAGCTCGGCTAGCGGTTGTTCGAATTCCAGAAATGTATTGCGCATGTAGTGTGGTTCCGTAGATGGGCTGCCCGGGGTGCGTCAGTACTGGACCGGAGCCGGTTCCAGACTGCGCCACAAATACCAGGTCGCCACGGTACGCCAGGGTTGCCACGCCAACGAGACTTCGCGAGCCTCGAAGCGAGAGACAGGCTCGCCGCTGAAATAGTGTAGCGAGATTGCCTTGAGCAACCCGGGATCATCCAGCGGCAAGACGTCGGGCCGCTGCAGATTGAAAATCAAAAACATCTCCGCCGTCCAGCGTCCGATGCCGCGGATGGCGACCAGCTCGGAAATGACGGCTTCATCGTCCATGGCCGCCCATTTCTCGGGATGCACCCGGCGTTCGCCGAAATGCACGGCCAGGTCCAGCACGTATTCGGCCTTGCGCTGCGACAGCCCGGCGGCGCGCAGGCCGTCGAGGCCGACGCGCAGCACCGCGACCGGCGTGGGGCGCTTGCCCGCCGCGTCGATGAACCGGGTCCAGGCGGTGTCGGCCGCCTTGGGCGAGACCTGCTGCCCGATGATGGCGCGCGCCAGCGTCACGAACGGCGTGCCGCGCGAAGTCAGCCATACCTCCGGGTGCTGGGGGATGATCTTCTTCAGGATGCGGTCGCGCCGCATCAGGTGGGCTACGGCGGCTTCCCAATACTCGGGCTTGGGAATCTCGAGGTCGGCGGCGGACATGGCGGGCGGTTCCTGGCGGCTCACGCGCGACGCCATTGCGTCAGGCCGCCCGGCTTGTCGTCCAGCTCGATGCCGGCCTCGCGCAGTTCCGCGCGGATGCGGTCGGCCTCGGCGTAGTTGCGGGCGGCCTTGGCCGCCGCGCGCGCCTCGATCAGCGATTCGATCGCCTGGGCGTCGAGCGCGCGGCGCTCGCCCTGCTCCATGGCGGCCGCCGAGTAGCGGGTGGGCGACTGGAAGTAGGCCGCCGGCTCCTGCTGCAGCAGGCCCAGCAGGGCGCCCAGCGCCTTCATCTGGCCGGCGCTGCGCGCGCTTTTTTCGCGGTTGGCTTCGGAAGCCAGCTCGAACAGCGCCGCCACGGCGCCGGAGCTGTTGAAGTCGTCGTCCATGGCGGCCTTGAAGGCCTGGGCCTGGGGCTCGTTCCAGTCGATGCCCTGGTCGTCGGCGGCCACGTTCTGCAGCGCCTGGTACAGGCGGTCGAGCGCGTTCTGGGCGTCGACCAGGTTGTCCGGCGTGTAGTTCTGCGGGCTGCGGTAGTGGTTGCGGACGATGAAGAAGCGCACCATCTCGGCCTCGCGCGGATTGACGCGGTAGCTGGACTGGTCGGCCGCCGGTTCGTCCTGCGCGATGGTCTGGCGGATGGTGCGGAAGTTGCCCAGCGACTTGGACATCTTGTCCGAGTCGACCATGAGCGGGCCGCAGTGCATCCAGATATTGGCCAGCGTACCGCCGAAGGCGCCCTCGGTCTGGGCGATTTCGTTTTCGTGGTGCGGGAATTTCAGGTCCGGCCCGCCGCCGTGGATGTCCAGCGGCAGCCCCAGCAGGGCCTTGCTCATGGCCGAGCATTCGATGTGCCAGCCCGGCCGGCCCAGGCCGTAGGGCGATTCCCATTTGGTGTCGGCCGGCTCGTCTTCCTTGGCCGATTTCCAGAGCACGAAGTCGAGCGGGTCGCGCTTGGCCGAGCCCACCGCCACGCGCTCGCCGGCGCGCAGGTCGTCCAGCGTCTTGCCGGAGAGCTTGCCGTAGCCGGGGAAGCCGCGCACGGCGTAGTTCACGTCGCCGTCGTCGGCCTGGTAGGCCAGGCCGTTGCGTTCCAGCTTGCCGATGATGTCCAGCATCTCGCCCACGTACTGCGTGGCGCGCGGCTCGCGGTCCGGCGTGGCCACGCCCAGCGCGCGCTCGTCGGCGTGCATGGCGTCGATATAGAACTCGGTCACTTCGCCGATGCGGCGGCCGGTCTCGACCGCGCGGCGGATGATCTTGTCGTCGATGTCGGTGATGTTGCGCACGTAGTCGACGGCCAGCCCGCTGGCGCGCAGCCAGCGCTGCACCACGTCGAACGACACCAGCATGCGGGCATGGCCCAGGTGGCAGAAGTCGTAGACGGTCATGCCGCACACGTACATGCGCACCTGGCCGGCCTGGGCCGGCTTGAACGGTTCTTTGGTACGCGATAAGGTGTTGTAGATTTGCAGCATGGCGCGTGGTTCGGCTTTGTTGTTCGGCTCAGCAGTTCGGCTTTGTTGTTCGGATGAGTTTTCCGTGGCGGACGCGGAAAAAAGATGCCATCGAAGGACGATACCCCCGACGCCAGCATCCGGGTTGGACGAGAGTCAAAACCCAACCGGGGCTAAAATGGTGGTCGTCAAGTATAGCAAGCGGCCCGGTCGCGCGCGTAAGCGCCGGCCAGCCACGACTTTTAACGGATGACCACGTGACTATCAAGCCGCGCCTACGCGTCGCCCTGCTCGCCCTGGCCCTGGCGGGCGTTCCCGCTGGAGCCTCTCTTGCACAGTCCATGGCCGGCGGCGGGGGCGCGAACCCCAACGCCAACCGGACCACCCTGGACCCCATCCCGCCCGAGGGCGGCTGGGACAGCCTGGCCAACATGCTGGAAGCGATCAAGCCCGGCGTCGACACGCGGCTGACGCCTTCGCCCTCGCAGATCACCACGCACATCGAACGCCTGCTGAACCACGGCGACAACGAAGAGGCGCTCGCGCTGATCGAGAAACGCCAGGCCGAGATCAAGGGCCAGCGCGGCACCGACGTGCAGCTGATGTTCCAGCACGCGCGCGCCCTGGCCGCCCTGAATCGCACCAACGAGGCCATCGACGTCTACACCGAGATGACCACCGAATTCCCCGAGCTTCCGGAACCCTGGAACAATCTGGCCGCTCTATATGCAAGCCGCGGCGAGCTCGATCGCGCGCAGGACGCCCTGCAAATGGCGCTGCGCGCCGATCCCGGCTATGCCGCCGCGCGCGCCAATCTGGGCGACCTGCAGCTGCTGCAGGCGCTGAGCACCTATAGAAAGGCCGCCCGCGAAGGCGTGCCGGGCGCGCAGCAAAAGGCCCAGGAAGTCGAAACCATGTTGAAGGATAAACAAGGCAAATGATGTCCCGTTTTTCTCCTCTGCACCTGCTGCGCCTGACGGCGTGCTCGTTCGCGCTGGCCGCTTTCGCGCCGGCGCTCGTCAGCGCCGCTCCGGCGGCCAATTCCTCCACCTCCACCTCTGAAGGCACAAAAGCCATGAGCACCAACCCCCGCGTCAAGCTTCAAACGAACCAAGGCGACATGGTCATCACCCTGGATGCCGCCAAGGCTCCCAAGACCGTCGAGAACTTCCTGACCTACGTCAAGGAAGGCTTCTACAACGGCACGGTGTTCCACCGCGTGATCGATGGCTTCATGATCCAGGGCGGCGGCTTCGAACCGGGCATGAAGCAGAAGCAGACCCACGCCCCCATCGAGAACGAAGCCAACAACGGCCTGAAGAACGACAAGTACACCCTGGCGATGGCCCGCACCAGCGATCCGCACTCGGCCACGGCGCAGTTCTTCATCAACGTGTCCAACAACGACTTCCTGAACTTCACCGCCCCCACGCCCAACGGCTGGGGCTATGCCGTGTTCGGCAGCGTGACCGAAGGCACCGACGTGGTCGACAAGATCAAGGGCGTGAAGACCGGCAACAAGGGCTTCCACCAGAACGTCCCCAACGAGGACGTCATCATCGAGAAGGCCGAAGTTCTTGAATAAGATCAGCCTGCCCGGCCCCATCTGGCTGGCGTCCGACCTGCACCTGGGCCCGGCCACGCCGGCCACCCTGGAGGCCTTCACGGCCTTTCTGCAGGCGGCGCGCGAAGAGGCCGCCGCCCTGCTGCTGCCGGGCGACATCTTCGACGCCTGGATCGGCGACGACGTGATCCGCGCCGCGCCGCCGTGGCTGGCCACGGCGCTGACGGCGCTGCGCGAGACCGCCGCGCGCATCCCGGTGTGGCTGGGCCGCGGCAACCGCGACTTCCTCATCGGCGAAGAGCTGGCCCGGGCGCTGGGCGCCCACCTGCTGCCCGAGCCCGCCCTGCTGGAAACGGATTTCGGCCCCATCCTGCTGACCCACGGCGACGAGTTCTGTACGGACGACGCCGCCTATCAGCAGTTCCGCCAGATGGTCCGCAATCCGCGCTGGCAGGCCGAGTTCCTGGGCAAGACCATTCCCGAACGGCTGGCGATGGCGCAACAGGCCCGCGGCGAAAGCCAGGCGGCCAACCAGGCCAAGTCGATGGAGATCATGGACGTCAACCCCGGCGCCATCGAAAAGGTCCTGCGCGACACGGGCGTGCGCGTGCTGGTGCACGGCCACACCCACCGCCCGGCCCGCCACGTGCTGGACGTCGACGGCCGCAAGTGCGAACGCTGGGTGCTGCCCGACTGGGACTGCGACCACGTCAACCCGCCGCGCGGCGGCTGGCTGGTCATCACGTCCGACGGCCCGGAGTTCTACGACCTGGAACCGTAAGCCCCATCGGCCGGTCCGAGCCGGCATCCGTCCATGGGACGGATGCCGGCTTTTTCATTTGCGCGCAAGCGGACCTCAGCGCGTGAATATCCACGCGGCCACCACGCCGCCGAACACGATCCGGTACCAGGCGAACACGCGGTACGTATGGTTGGCGACGAAGCGCAGCACGGCTCGCACCACCACCATCGCGCTCAGGAACGCCGCGACGAAGCCCACCGCGATGCCCAACAGGTCCTGCTGGGTCAGCAGGTCCATGTTCTTGTACATGTCGTAGACCGCCGCGCCCAGCATGGTCGGCATGGCCAGGAAGAACGAGAATTCGGTCGCCGTCTTGCGCTGGATGCCGGCGATCATGCCGCCGATGATGGTCGCACCCGAGCGCGAGGTGCCCGGGATCATGGCCAGGCACTGCGCCACGCCCACGCCCAGCGCCTGCTTCCAGGAAATCTGCTCCAGCGTGCGGGCCGTGGCGCGCTCGTCGGAGGCGGTGTCGTCGGCCGCGCCCGGCTGGTCGCCCGGCGTGTGATGGGTCTTGCGCTCCACGTACAGCATGATGAGCCCGCCCAGCACCAGGGTCACGACCACCACCGCCGGGTGGTAGAAGATGCTCTTGATCGACTTGATGAAGATCGCCCCGATCACGGCGGCCGGCAGGAAGGCGATGATCAGGTTGCGGGTGAAGGCCACCTCGCTGGGCACGCCGGTCAGCGTGCCGCGCGCCAGCCGCAGCAGGCGCGCGCGGAACACCCACATCACCGCCAGGATGGAGCCCAGCTGGATCACCACCTCGAAGACCTTGCCCTGGCTGGACTCGAAATTGATCCAGTCGCCCACCAGGATGAGGTGGCCGGTGCTGGACACCGGGATGAATTCCGTCAGGCCCTCGATGACGCCCAGGACGAATGCTTTGATCAGGTATAGCGCGTTGTCGGTCACGATACAGGTTCTGTCCGGTTAGTCGTTGGCGGGAGAGGCTTCGTCGGCATGCAGCTCTTGCGGCCGCTTCTCGACGCGCACCAGGGCGATGCGGCGGCCGTCCATTTCGAGGACTTCGAAGCGGAAATGGTCGTGGTGGATCTCGTACTCGCAGGCGTCGCCCGGCTTGGGCAGGTGGCCGAAGCGCGACAGCAGGTAGCCGGCCAGGGTCGAGAAGTCCTGGGCGTCGTCGACCAGGCCTTCGGTTTCGAGCACCTGCTCGACGTGGTGCAGGTCGGCCGCGCCGTCGATCTTCCAGGTGTTCTCGCCGTCGGCGACGATGTCGGGCAGTTCGTCCTCGTCGGGGAATTCGCCGGCGATGGCCTCGAAGACGTCGATGGGCGTCACCAGCCCCTCGATCGCGCCGAATTCGTCGGCCACCAGCACGAGCTGGCCGCGCGAGCGCTTGAGCGTATCCATCAGGCGCAGGATGCCGATGGATTCGTGCACGATGATGGGATCGCGCAGGCGGTTGCGGCGCACGCGGCCCTCGGTGATCAGGTCGGCCACCAGGTCCTTGGCGCGGCCGATGCCCAGCACCTCGTCGAGCGACCCGCGACAGACCGGGAAGAAGCTGTGCGGCGCCTCGGTCAGTTGGTTGCGGATGGTCTGCGGATCGTCGTCGATATTGATCCAGGAGACGTCCGTGCGCGGCGTCATGATGGAGCGGATCGAGCGCTCGGCCAGGGTCAGCACGCCGCTGACCATGTTGCGCTCTTCGACGCCGAAGGCCGGCACGGTCGGGCCGTCGACGCTGGGCAGGTCGGGTTCGTCGGCCGGCGGCCGCTTGCCCAGCATGCGCAGCACGGCCGAGGCGGTGCGCTCGCGCATGGGACGGCGCGCGTCCAGCTTGAGCAGGTTGCGGCGCGCCACCTGGTTCAGCGCCTCGATGGCGACCGAGAAGCCGATGGCCGCGTACAGGTAGCCCTTGGGCACCTTGAAGCCAAACGCCTCGGCCAGCAGCGAGAAGCCGATCATGAGCAGGAAGCCCAGGCACAGCACCACCACCGTGGGGTGGGCGTTGACGAAGCGCGTCAGCGGCTTGGACGCCAGCAGCATGATGCCGATGGCGATGACGACGGCGATCATCATGATCGCCAGGTGGTCCACCATGCCGACGGCGGTGATCACCGAATCCAGCGAGAACACCGCGTCCAGCACCACGATCTGCGTCACGATCACCCAGAAGCTGGCGTAGACGCGCGGCCCGGACGAGCCGCCGTGCTGGCTGCCTTCGAGGCGCTCGTGCAGCTCCATGGTGCCCTTGAAGAGCAGGAACAGACCGCCGATCATCAGGATCAGGTCGCGTCCCGAGAAGGAAAGCGGGCCGACGGAAAACAGGGGGGTGGTCAGCGTGACCAGCCATGACATGACCGACAACAGCCCCAGGCGCATGACGAGCGCCAGGCTCAGGCCCATGATGCGCGCGCGGTCGCGTTGCGCAGGGGGCAGCTTGTCCGCCAGGATGGCGATGAAAATCAGGTTATCGATTCCCAGGACGATCTCGAGGACGACCAGGGTAAGCAAGCCGACCCACGCAGTGGGGTCCAGCAGCCACTCCATCAGGAGCTCCAAAAGTTACACGACCGATAATCGTACATGGAAAATCCGTGACACGCCGGTGACGCCGCCCCTCCGTAAGCCTGATGTACAGGCGGTTTAGGCCATAGGAACCAGCCGCCGGGCAGAAAAAAACCGGCCTGGGGCCGGTCTGTTCCTGGCGCGCGAGCCGCTTAGTTGCTGAGCTTGAGCGTGCCCTTCATGACGGCCCAGTGGCCGGGGAACGAGCAGAAGAACGCATAGGCTTCGCCCGCGGTCAGCTTGGACACGTCGAAGGTGACCGAATCCGATTCGCCGCCGCCGATGACCTTGGTGTGCGCGATGACGCGGCTGTCGCCCTGCTTGACGTAGTCCTGGGCGGCGCCGGCGTTCATGCCGTCGGTGGCCACGCCCTGGCGGTCGGCTTCCTTGGTGAGCACCCAGTTATGGCCCATCGCGACCTTGGGCATCTTGCCCACGTGCTTGAGCGTCACGGTGAATTGCTTGCAGCTTTTGTCGACCACCATTTCCTTCAGGTTGAACTGCATGGCGTCGTTGCCTTCGATGGTGGCTTCGCATTGCGCGGCCAGCGCGGGCAGGCTGGCGGCGGACAGGACGATGGCGAGGGTGGCTTTTGCCAGCATGGGAATTCTCCGTAGACAGGGGCGGCGTTTGGATTCTCCGCAAGCCACATGCCTGCGTCGCTGCCGCTAGGCACAAGTCTAGGACACCGAAAAAAACACGCTATTGACGGACATCAAGTCCGTCCGGATCGCATGCCGCAAAACCGGGAAACCCCCAGGTTTTGTAGGGGTATTGAGGTTCCGGCGAGAAGGAAACGGAGGCCGTTGATAAACCGCAATACCACCCGTCCTGGATCTTCTTAGGATGCGTCAAACCTTTGCAAATAGAACCAGAAGAGTACAGGCATGCAGGGCAGCACAGCGGGGCGGGAGTTCATGCGGATCGTCGGATTCATGCGGGCAGCGTTCATTGCGCTGCTGCTCTATATATTGGGCGCCGGCCTGGCGCAGGCGCAGCGGCTGCCCGACTTCCTGGCCACTACCCCGATCGGCGAGATCTTCCCCGGCGCGGACCGCGTCGACGCCCCCGCCGGCAAGCCGCTGGCCGCCAAGGCCTATGCCGGCTCGCGCCCGCTCGGCGTCGTCTACCTGACTTCCGACGTGGTCAACACGCGCGGCTATTCCAGCAAGCCCATCGACGTGCTGGTCGGGCTGGCCAACGACGGCCGCATCGTCGGGGCCAAGCTGGTCGAGCACCACGAACCCATCGTCCTCATCGGCATCCCCCAGGCCAAGGTGGACCATTTCATCAGCGGCTACGTCGGCCTCAATTTCGTCGACTCCCCTCCCCGCCACGGCGCGCCGCCGCCGGTGGACATCATCAGCGGCGCGACCGTCACGCTGATGGTGATCGGCGACAGCATCACGCGCTCGGCCATCGCCGTGGCGCGCGCCCACGGCATCGACAAGACCGCCGCGCCCGCCCAGCAGGCCGCGCCGGCCGCCGCGCGCGCCGTCGACGAATCGCGCGACACGCCGCAGAGCTGGCAGGCCCTGCTCGACGCCGGCGCGGTGCGCAACCTGAGGCTCACGCCCGAGGACGTCAACCAGGCCTTCCGCGCATCCGGGCGCGACGACGCCGCCGCGGTCGCCGACGGCAGCGGCAATGCCGACACCTTCATCGACCTGTACGCCGCGCTGGTGAGCGTGCCGGCCATCGGCCGCAGCCTGCTGGGCGACACCGAATGGCAGCGCCTGAAGGAAAGGCTCAAACCCGGCCAGCAGGCCATGCTGGTGGCGGGCAACGGCGCGTATTCGTTCAAGGGCTCGGGCTACGTGCGCGGCGGCATCTTCGACCGCATCGAGGTGATCCAGGACGAAAGCAGCTTCCGCTTTCGCGACCGCAACCACCAGCGGCTGGCCGACGTGGCCGCCGAAGGCGCGCCGGCGTTTCGCGAAGTGGCGCTGTTCATCGTGCCCGACGACGCCGCGCTCGACCCGGTCGCGCCCTGGCGCCTGCAGCTCATGGTGCAGCGCGTGCTCAGCGTGAAGGACAAGGCGTTCGTCACCTTCGACCTGCCCTACGAACTGCCGCAGGCCTACACCAGGCCCGTCGCCGGCGCGCAACCCGCGGCGGCGGCGCCGACCGCGACCGCTCCCGCCCCGGCCGCGCAGGCCGCCGAAGAAGAACCCGCGCCCGCGCTGTGGAAGCAGATCTGGCGCGGCAAGTCCGGCCAGGTGGCCGTGCTGACGGTGGCGCTGGTGGTGCTGGTGGGCATCTTCTTCTTCCAGGACCAGCTCACCAGCCGGCCGCTGCTGCACGACCGCCTGCGGCTGGCGTTCCTGGCGTTCGCGCTGTTCTGGATCGGCTGGTACGGCCAGGCCCAGCTGTCCATCGTGAACGTGCTGACCTTTTTCTCGGCGCTGCGCACCGACTTCCGCTGGGAGTACTTCCTGATGGACCCGCTGGTGTTCATCCTGTGGTGCGCCACCGCGATCTCGATGGTGTTCTGGAACCGCGGCGCGTTCTGCGGCTGGCTGTGCCCGTTCGGCGCGCTGCAGGAGCTGGCCAACCGGGCCGCCAAGCGCCTGGGCGTGCGCCAGCTGAAGATCAGCCACGGCGTCAACCAGCGCCTGTCGACGCTGAAGTACGTGATCTTCCTGCTGCTGTTCGGCTTCTCGCTGTACGACCTGGCGCTGGCCGAGCAGCTCTCCGAGATCGAGCCGTTCAAGACCGCCATCATCCTGCGCTTCGTGCGCTACTGGCCCTTCGTGCTCTTCGCCGTGGCGGTGCTGGCGGCCGGCCTCTTCGTGGAACGCTTCTTCTGCCGCTACCTCTGTCCGCTGGGCGCGGCGCTGGCGATTCCCGCCCGCCTGCGCATCTTCAACTGGCTGCGCCGTTACCGCGACTGCGGCAACCCCTGTCAGCGCTGCAATCTCGAATGCCCGGTACAGGCCATCGACCCCACCGGCGAGATCAACCCGAACGAGTGCATCCAGTGCCTGCACTGCCAGATGCTCTACCACCATGACCAGAAGTGTCCGCACCTGATCCAGAAAAAGGCCAAGCGCGAGCGCCGCCGGCCCCAGGCCGAGCCCGCCGAGCAGCCCATCGTGATCCACCGCCTGCCGAGCCAGAAACCCGAAGCCGAAGCCTGAATCCAGTTCTTGCCGTTGCGCCATCCCGGGGCGGAAACGCCGCCCCGGGATGGCGGGCAGCGGATGGAACTTTCTTACCCCACGGCGCGAGCCGCCGTTCCTACCAAGGAGTTATCCATGTCCGACAAGAATCCCGAAAAGGGCGGCCTTTCTCGCCGCAGCTTCCTCGGCACCGCAGCCATCACCGGCGCCGCCGGCCTGGTGGCGGGCGCGCAGATCCCCACCGCGCATGGCAAGGACGCCAAGGGCGCCAACGGCGTGCTGGGCCACGTCGCGCCGGGCGATCTGGACGAATACTATGCGTTCAACTCCAGCGGCCAGTCGGGCGAAGTGCGGGTGCTGGGCCTGCCGTCCATGCGCGAGCTGGTGCGCATCCCCGTCTTCAACCACTGCAGCGCGACCGGCTGGGGCCGCACCAACGAAAGCCGCAAGATCCTCACCGAAGGCCTGACGCCCGAGACCCGCGCCTACCTCAAGGACAAGGGCGGCGTGTTCGCCAACGGCGACGCCCACCACCCTCACCTGTCGTTCACCGACCGCACCTACGACGGCCGCTACCTGTTCATCAACGACAAGGCCAACAACCGCGTCGCGCGCATCCGCCTGGACGTGATGAAGACCGACAAGATCACCGAGCTGCCCAACGTATCGGGCGTGCACGGCCTGCGGCCGCAGCGCTATCCGCGCACCGGCTATGTGTTCGCCAACGGCGAGCACATCGTGCCGCTGCCCAACGACGGCAAGGTGATCGACGATCCCAAGAAGAACTTCTTCGCCATCTACACCGCGATCGACGGCGACACCATGAAGGTCGCCTGGCAGGTGCTGGTCGACGGCAACCTGGACAACGGCGACGCCGACTACCAGGGCAAGTACTCCTTCTCCACCTGCTACAACTCGGAGAAGGGCGTGACGGTGGAAGAGATGTCGGCCAATGAGCAGGACTGGGTCGTGGTGTTCAACATCAAGCGCATCGAGGAAGCCGTCAAGAAGGGCGACTACAAGATGATGGGCGGGGTGCCGGTGATCGACGGGCGCCACGGCTCCAAGTACACGCGCTACATCCCGGTGCCGAACTCGCCGCACGGCTGCAACGCCGCGCCCGACGGCATCCACATCGTGCTCAACGGCAAGCTCTCGCCCACCGTCACGGTGCTGGACGTGCGCACGCTGGACGACCTGTTCGACGACAAAATCAAGCCGCGCGACTGCGTGGTGGCCGAACCGCAGCTGGGCCTGGGCCCGCTGCACACGGCCTTCGACGGCCGCGGCAACGCCTACACCACGCTGTTCATCGACAGCCAGATGGTCAAGTGGAATCTCGACCTGGCCAAGCGCGCCTTCAAGGGCGAGAAGGTCGACCCCATCATCCAGAAGCTGGACGTGCACTACCAGCCCGGCCATAACCACACCACCATGGGCGAGACCCGCGAGGCCGACGGCAAGTGGCTGGTGTCGCTGAACAAGTTCTCGAAGGACCGCTTCCTCAACGTGGGTCCGCTCAAGCCCGAGAACGACCAGCTCATCGACATCTCCGGCGACGAGATGAAGCTGGTGCACGACGGCCCCAGCTTCGCCGAGCCGCACGACATGTGCCTGGTGCACCGCTCCAAGGTCCACCCGCTCAGCGTCTGGAAGCGCGACGACCCCATGTGGGAGGACGCCCGCCAGATGGCCAAGAAGGACGGCGTCACGCTGGAGGACGCCGCCAAGGTGGTGCGCGACGGCAACAAGGTGCGCGTGTACATGATGGCGGTCGCGCCCATGTTCAGCATCAAGAAGTTCGAGGTCAACCAGGGCGACGAAGTCACCGTGGTGGTGACCAACATGGAGGTGATCGAGGACCTGACGCACGGCTTCACGCTGGAAGGCCACGGCATCGCCATGGAGATCGGACCGCAGGCCACTTCGTCGGTCACGTTCACCGCCGACCGCCCCGGCGTGTACTGGTACTACTGCCAGTGGTTCTGCCACGCGCTGCACATGGAGATGTCCGGCCAGATGATCGTCCATCCCAAGAAGACCGCGTAGCTTCCATGACATCCATCTCCATGCCGAAGGGCGGCGGGAGGACCGCCCGCGCCGCGCTGGCGGCCCTCGCCCTGGCGCTGTCCGGCGCCGCGGCGGCGGCCGTGCACACGCTCGCCCCCGGCGCCGACCTGGCGCAGGCCGTCGCCGGGGCGCAGGACGGCGACGTGCTGCGCCTGTCCCCCGGCGCCTATGCCGGCGGCATCGTCATCGACAAGCCGCTGACGCTGGAAGGGCCGGCCGACCGCTCGGCGGTCATCGCCGGCACGCGCCAGGGGCGCACGGTGTGGATCAAGGCCGCCGACGTGTCGCTGCGCAGCCTGACCGTGACCCGCTCCGGGCTGAGCCTGTCGGACATGGACGCCGGCGTCTTCCTCGACCGCACGGCGCACCGCGCCCGGGTGGAAGGCAACGACATCCTCGACAATCTCGTGGGCGTGCACGTCTGGGGGCCGCGCGACGCCCTGGTGCGCGGCAACCGCATCGTCGGCAACCGGGAACTGCGCGTGGCCGAACGGGGCAACGGCGTCACGCTCTGGAACACGCCCGGCACCCGCGTGCTGGACAACGACATCTCGGCCGGGCGCGACGGCATCTTCGTCAACACCAGCCGGCTGAACACCTTCAGCGGCAACCGTTTCCACGACCTGCGCTACGCGGTGCACTACATGTACACCAACGAAAGCGAAATCAGCGGCAACGTCGCCACCGGCACCGACGTGGCCTACGCCATCATGTTCTCGCACCAGCTGATCGTGCGCGACAACGTCGCCGTCGACAGCCGCGAGCAAGGGCTGATGCTGAACTACGCCAACCAGTCCCGCATCACCGGCAACTCGGTGGACCGCGCGGGCAAGTGCGTGTTCATCTACAACGCCAACTACAACGAATTCCAGGACAACCGCTTCGCCAACTGCGACATCGGCGTGCACTTCACCGCCGGCTCCGAAGGCAACCAGGTATCCGGCAACGCCTTCATCAACAACCGCAACCAGGTCAAGTACGTCAGCACCCGTACGCTGGACTGGTCGGTCGCGGGCCGCGGCAATTACTGGAGCGACAACACCGCCTTCGACCTGGACGGCGACGGCATCGCCGATACCGCCTACCGGCCCAACGACGTGGTCGACCAGCTGCTGTGGCGCGCGCCGGCCGCGCGCATCCTGCTCAACAGCCCGTCGATCGCCATCGTGCGCTGGGCGCAATCGCAGTTCCCCGCCATCCTGCCCGGCGGCGTGATCGACAGCGCGCCGCTGATGCAGCCGCCGCCGCTGCCGGCCCGGCTGCCCAAGGAGTCTCCATGAACACCGACCTCGTGACGCTGTCCGGCGTCAGCAAGCACTACGGCGCGCAGCGGGCCATCGACGGCCTGGACCTGCAGCTGCGCGAGGGCGAATGCGTCGCGCTGGCCGGCCACAACGGCGCCGGCAAGAGCACGCTCATCAAGCTCATCCTGGGCCTGATCCGCCCCACCCAGGGCCGCGTCGCGCTGTTCGGGCACGACGCCCACAGCCCGGCCGCGGCGCGGTTGCGCAACCGCATCGGCTACCTGCCCGAAACCGTGGCGCTGCATCCGTCCATGACCGGCGAGGAAACGCTGGCGTTCTACGCCCGGCTCAAGCGCCAGCCGCTGTCGGGCAACGCCGCGCTGCTGGAGAGGGTCGGCATCTCGGGCGCGGCGCGCCGGCGCGTGGGCGGCTATTCCAAGGGCATGCGCCAGCGCCTGGCGCTGGCCCAGGCCCTGCTGGGCCAGCCGCGCGTGCTGCTGTTCGACGAGCCCACCACCGGCCTGGACCCGGCCTCGCGCCTGATGTTCTACGACATCGTGCACGAGCTGCGCGCCGCCGGCGCCACCATCCTGCTCAGCACGCACGCGCTGTCCGAACTGGCCGGTCACGCCGATCGCATCGTGGTGATGAAGGCCGGCAGGAAGATCGCCGACGGCGCCATGTCGGCGCTGCGGCGCTCCACCGGCCTGCCCATCCGCATCCGCCTGACCCTGGCGCACGCCGACGCGCCGCCGGCCGGCGCCTGGCGCCGCATCGAGGCGGGCCGCTACGAGCTGGCCTGCCTGGAACACGACAAGATCGCGGCGATCCGCAGCATCGGCGCGCTGTCGTCCGACATCCACGACCTGGACATCCAGGTGCCGAGCCTGGACGACATCTATGCACATCTGCTTGAACGGGAAGACGTATGAACGCGGTAGGCACCATCATCGGCAAGGAAATCCGCGACGGGCTGCGCAACCGCTGGGTGCTGGCCACCGCCCTGCTGCTGGCCGCGCTGGCGCTGGCCCTGGGCCTGCTGGGCAGCTCGCCCAGCGGCACGGTCAAGGCCGAGCCGCTGACCGTCACCGTGGTCAGCCTGTCCAGCCTGTCCATCTTCCTGGTCCCGCTGATCGCCATGCTGCTGGCCTATGACGCCGTGGTCGGCGAAGTCGACCGCGGCACCATGGCGCTGCTGCTCAGCTATCCGGTCTCGCGCTGGCAGGTGCTGGTGGGCAAGTTCATCGGCCACCTCGCCATCCTGGCGCTGGCCACGGGCGCGGGCTACGGCTCGGCCGGGCTGGCGCTGCAATGGGCCTACGGCGGCCTGGACATCGGCGCCTGGCAGCCGTTCGCGCTGCTGATCGGCGCCAGCGTGCTGCTGGGCGCCAGCTTTCTCGCAATGGGCTACCTGATCAGCACGCTGGTGCGCGAGCGCGCCACGGCCGCCGGCATCGCCCTGGGCGTCTGGCTGTTCTTCGTCGTCATCTACGACATGGCGCTCCTGGGCGTGCTGGCCGCCGACCAGGGCCGCCACGTCAGTCCCGGCCTGCTCAACGCGCTGCTGCTGCTCAACCCCTCGGACGTGTACCGGCTGCTGAACCTGACCGGCTTCGAGAACATTTCGCTGTACGCCGGCATGGCGGGCGTGAGCGACCAGGCCAGCCTGCCGACGTCGGCGCTGATCGCCGCGCTGCTGCTGTGGGTCGCCGTGCCGTTCCTGATGGCGGCGGCGGCATTCAGGAGGAAACAACTATGAGACGCCTGCGGCTCGCCCTGGCCCTCGCGGCCCTGCTGAGCGCCGCCGCCTGCGGCAGCGGCGCCGATTCCGAGGCCCCGCCCCCGCCGCCCCAGGCCGTGACGCTGGAATCGGTCGGTCACTACTGCGGCATGGCCTTGAACGAACATGGCGGCCCCAAGGGCCAGATCTTCATCAAGGGGCGCGCGGCGCCGGTGTGGTTCTCGTCGATCAAGCAGGTCTTCGCCTATACCCTGCTGCCGGAAGAACCCAAGGCCATCAGCGCCATCTACGTCAACGACATGGGCACGGCCGGCCCGGACGGCGCGCCCGATCCGTCGGTGTGGATCGACGCGCGCCAGGCCTACTACGTCATCGAAGGCCGTTTCATCGGCGGCATGGGCGTCGAAGACGCGATGCCGTTCTCGCAGCGCGAACGCGCTGAAGCCTTCGCCCGCGCCCACGGCGGCCGCGTCGCCGCCTTCGCCGACGTGCCGGAAGCCTATGTCTTCGCCCAATAGTCCCGCCCCACTCCGCAGGCCTGTCGCCATGAATCCTACCCGCCGCCGTTTCATCGGCATCGCCGCCGCCGCATCCGCGCTGGCGCTCGCCCCCCTGCCCGCGCGCCGCGCCGCGGCTTCCATCGCGCCCACCGTGTGGCGCGGCGTCGCCCTGGGCGCCGACGCCGAACTGCGCCTGTACCATCCCGAACCGCAGGCGGCGCAGCGCCTGATCGCGCAGGCGCTGCAGGAACTGCGTCGACTCGAAGGCATCTTCAGCCTGTACCGCGAAGACAGCGCCCTGTCGCGCCTGAACCGCCAGGGTTATCTGGACGATCCGCCCGCCGACCTGCTGCAGCTGCTCAGCGTGAGCCTGCGCTACGGCAGGCTCACCGGCGGCGCCTTCGATCCCACGGTGCAGCCGCTGTGGCAGCTGTACGCCGGGCACTTCTCGCAGCCGGGCGCCGATCCCGCCGGGCCGTCCGCGCAGGCGGTGGCGCGGGCGCTGGATCGCGTGTCGCGTGAAGACGTGGCGCTGGACAGCGGCCGCATCGCGCTGGGCCTTCCGGGGATGGGGATCACGCTCAACGGGATCGCCCAGGGCTACATCACCGACCGCGTCACCGAGTTGCTGAAACTGGGCGGGCTGGAGCGGGCGCTGGTGGACATGGGCGAAATCCAGGGCATGGACAGCCGCGCCGCGGCCGCCGACTGGCAGGTCGGCCTGGCCGACCCGCAGGACCCCGCGCGCCTGCTGGCCACCGCCAGCCTGCGCAACCAGGCCCTGGCCACCTCCGGCGGCTACGGCACCGCGCTGGACGCCGAGGGCCGCTACACCCATCTCTTCGACCCGCGCACCGGCCGCGCGCGTCCGCTATACCGCAGCGTGTCCGTCATGGCGCCCAACGCCACCCTGGCCGACGCCCTGTCCACGGCGTTCTCGCACATGCCGCTGGACGCCGCGCGGCCCATCGTGCGCGAACACGGGCTGCGGGCATGGTTCGCGTTGCCGGATGGGGGGCTGAAGGTGTTGGAAGCGGGGGGCTGAAAGGGGTTGTTGATGGCGGCTGGCGCCGCCCGATGGGTTTCGCGCGTTTGGCGGGGCGTTGCTTGTGTCGGATGGGGCGCGCTGCACCCATCCTACGTTCGAGGCACCCATCGCGGGATGGGTGCAGCGCGAGATTCATTGGGCGGCGCCAGCCGCCCGGCCATCACGCCGCCGAAGGCGGGTTCAGCGAAGACAGCATCTGCGTGAAGATCTTGGGGCTGGCGGCCAGCACGTTGCCGCTGTCCATCCAGCCCTGCTCGCCGTCGAAGTCGGCGACCAGGCCGCCGGCTTCCAGCACCATCAGGCTGCCCGCGGCCAAATCCCAGGGCTTGAGGCCCACGCCGCAGAAGCCGTCCAGGCGGCCGCAGGCCACGTAGGCCAGGTCCAGCACGGTCGAGCCCAGGCGGCGCACGCCCGTGCTGCCTTCGGCCATCTGGCGGAAACGCGCCGAGCCCTGTTCCGGGTCGCCCGAGTTGGGCCAGTGCGCGCCCAGCAGCGCGTCGTGGTAGCGGGTGCGGCCCGAGACGCGCACTCGGCGGTCGTTCAGGAACGTGCCGCTGCCGCGGCTGGCGGTGAACAGTTCATTGCGCGACGGGTCGTAGATCACCGCCTGGGTGACCTGGCCGCGCTGCGTCAGCGCGATGGAGACCGCGTAGTTGGGCAGGCCGTGGATGAAGTTCGTGGTGCCGTCCAGGGGATCGATGATCCACTGGAATTCGGCCTGGTCCGGACCCTGCAGGCCGAATTCCTCGCCCAGGACGGCATGCTCCGGATAGGCCGCGCGCAGCGTCTCGACGATGGACTCCTCGGCGGCGCGATCGACTTCCGTGACATAATCCCGCGGCCCCTTGCGAGCCACGCTGAGTCGTTCCAAATCCATGCTGGCACGGTTGATAATGGTGCCGGCACGCCGGGCCGCCTTGATGGCGATGTTGAGCATCGGGTGCATAAAATTCCGTACGAATGCGATGAGTTGGCTTGATGATAGGCCGCTTGCCGCCCCCTGCGGCCGGGGGAAATCGACCCAGAAAACCAGGAAGGCACTAAGCCAAACGTGCCATTTTAAATGACTCAAGCATTTTCACGCGTTCGCTTCATCATGGTGAACCCCAGCCACCCCGGAAACGTCGGTTCGGCGGCCCGCGCCATCAAGACGATGGGCTTTTCCGAACTGGTGCTGGTGGCCCCCAAGTTTCCGGATGTAACCAGTCAGCCCGAGGCCGTGGCGCTGGCCAGCGGCGCGCTGGACGTGCTGGAAGGCGCCCAGGTCTACGGTTCGCTCGAAGCGGCGCTGGCGCCGGTGACGCTGGCCTTCGCGCTGACCGCCCGGGTGCGCGACCTCGGCCCCCCGCCCTGCGACATCCGGCAGGCCGCCGAACTGGCGCGCGGCCACCTGGCGGACACGGCCGAGGGCGTGGCCGCGGTGGTGCTGGGCACCGAGCGCGCGGGCCTGACCAACGCCCAGATCGCGCTGTGCCACCGCATCTGCCACATCCCCGCCAACCCCGAATACAGCTCGCTGAACGTGGCCCAGGCCTTGCAGCTGGCCGCCTGGGAACTGCGCTACGCGCTGCTGGCGGCCGCCGGCGCCCCGCTGCTGCCGGCCTCGACAGCGCAAGAACCCGCGCGCGGCGCCGCGCCGGCCTCCGGCGAGGCGGTGCAGGCTTTCCTGGCGCACTGGGAAGAAGCGCTCGTGGGCGTCGGCTTCCTGGACCCCGCCCATCCCAAGAAGCTGATGCCGCGCATGCGCCATCTTTTCACCCGCCTGGAGTTGAGCCGCGACGAGGTGGACATGATGCGCGGCGTCTGCACGGCCATGCTGAAGAAAAGCCGGAACGGGCAGTAGGCCGCGCAAAAAAATAGGGATGGGCCATGGCCCATCCCCACGCATCGGTCGCCGGGCGGCGCGCCGCCCGCGACACGAAGATCAATCCACTTTGGCGCCCGAGGCCTTGACCACCGGGGCCCAGCCTTCCACTTCGGACTTGATGAACTGGCCGAATTCGGCCGGCGTGGTCTTCACGCCCACCGCGCCCAGGCTCTCGAAGCTCTTCTGCACTTCCGGCTTGTCCAGCGCCTTGACCATGGCGGCGTTCAGCGTGTTGACGACTTCCGGCGGCGTGCCGGCCGGGGCGATCAGGCCGAACCACGACGACACGTCGAAATCCTTGTAGCCCGATTCCTGCATCGTCGGCAGGTCCGGCGCGCTCTTGGAGCGTTCCTTGGTCGTCACGGCCAGGGCGCGCAGCTTGCCCGACTGCACGTGCGGCCACGACGAGGGCATGTTGTCGAACATGAACTGCACCTGGCCGCCGACCAGGTCGGTCACGGCCGGGGCGCTGCCCTTGTACGGCACGTGCAGCACGTCGATGCCGGTCTTCATCTTGAACAGCTCGCCCGCCATGTGGATGGAGGTGCCGCTGCCCGAGGACGCGAACGCCAGCTTGCCCGGGTTCTTCTTGGCGTAGTCGACCAGTTCCTGCACCGACTTCACCGGCACCTGGGGATTGACCACCAGGATGTTCGGCACCTTGGCGCCCAGCGCCACCGGCGTGAAGTCCTTGGTCAGGTCGAAATTGACGTTCTTGTACAGGGTCTGGTTGATGGCGCTGGTCACGGCCACGAACAGCAGCGTGTAGCCGTCGGGCGTGGCGCGCTTGACCTGGTCGGTGGCGATGTTGCTGCCGGCGCCCGGCTTGTTCTCGACCACGAACGACTGGCCGAGGCTTTCGGTCAGTTCCTTGGCCATGATGCGGGCGATCACGTCGGTGGTGCCGCCGGCGGAAAAGCCCACCACGATGCGTACGGGCTTGTCGGGATAGGCGGCGTGGGCGGACCCCATGGCGAATGCGCTCGCGGCGGTGGCCAGAACGGTGGCGGCAAGACGCCGCAGGGCAGGCTTTTGACCCTTAGTCATAGTGTCTCCGTGCAGGTACTGTCCATAAAATGGACGATTTGAATTGTTGGATGAGGCATTCTCAGCTATACACGGCCGCTGCATCAAGGTAGAGTCCACGGTACGGACAATGGTTTTCCCTTGACCGTTCCGGAATAACCCTTAGTTTTCAGAGAATTCCATGCAAGACAGCGACGCCGCGGCCGCAGGCCCGCGCACTTTGCGGCGCGGGCTGGCCGTACTGGCCGCCCTGCGAGATCAAGGCCCGGACGGCCTGAGCGTGACCGACATCGCGCGCCTGACCGGCATCCAGCGCCCCACTATTTATCGCCTGCTGGCCGCCCTGCTCGACGCCGGGCTGGTGCTGCCCGTGGCCGGCACCAAGAAATACCGCGCCCAGCTGGCGGTGGACCCGGACACGCGCTCGCGCGATCCGCGGGTGCGCCAGCTGCTGCCCGTGCTGCGCCGGCTGGCCGACCGCACCGGCGACGCGGTGTTCCTGGTGGTGCGCGACGAGGACGATTCCATCAGCCTGCACCGCGAGATCGGCAGCTATCCGGTGCAGATCCTGGCCACCTACGCCGGCAAGCGCCAGCCGCTGGGCGTGGGCTCGGGCGGCATGGCCCTGCTGGCCGCGCTGCCCGACGATACGGCGCGCGGCATCGTCGAGCGCAATTCCGGGCGCCTGGACGAATACGGCGGCATGACGCCGCAGGAAATGTTCCGCCTGATCGAAAACACCCGCGCCCGCGGCTATTCCGTGGTCGGCAACCACGCGGTGCGCGGCGCGCTGGGCGTGGGTTGCGCCCTGCTCGACGCCCAGGGCGCACCGCTGCTGGCGGTCAGCGTCACGGCCATCATCGACCGCATGCCCGCCCAGCGCCAGCGCGAGATCGCCGGCTGGATCAAGGCGGAACTGGCGCGGCTCGCCGTGCAGGCCTGAACGGCCGAAAAAAAACGGGCGCCGGGCGCCCGTTCGTACTGCCGCGTCGCGTCCGCGTTCAGGCGGGCGCGCCGGTCTTGGGGTTCTGGATCTCGCGCAGCGGGATCGGCGGCTGGAAGCCGGCCCGCTCCAGTTCGGTGCGAATCTGCTGGTAAAGGCCCCAGCGCAGGTCCCAGTACTTGGCGGCATCGGCCCACACGCGCACGTTGACGATGACGCCGTTCTCCTTGTAGTCGAACACCTTGACCTGCGGTTCCGGGTCTTTCAGCGCATCTTCGCGCGCGTCGACCAGCGCCTGCAGCTTGGACAGCACCTGCTCCAGGTCGTCGCCGTAGCGCACCGGCACCGGGATATCCAGGCGGCGCGTCTTGTTGCGGCTGTAGTTGGTGATGGTCGCGTTCCAGACGGTGCTGTTGGGCAGGGTCAGGTGGATGCCGTCGACCTGGACCAGCCGCGTCAGGAACAGGCCCACCTCTTCGACCGTGCCGTCGGCGCCCGAGCTCAGTGCCACGTATTCGCCGGCGCGGATGGGACGCAGGATGAGCAGCATGATGCCGGCCGCGATGTTCTGCAGCGTGCCCTGCAAGGCCAGGCCCACGGCCAGGCCGGCGGCGCCCAGCACCGCGATCAGGCTGGCCGTCTGCACGCCGAAACGCGCCAGCACCGCGATCACGGTGAAGATGCGCACCGTCCAGACCACCGTGCTGTAGAACATCGGCACGATCGTGGGATCGATCTTGCTGGAGCGGGCCGCGGCCCTGCGCACCCAGCCGCCCAGCAGCGACGACACCCACCAGCCGATGACGAGGATCAGCAGCGCCACGAGCAGATTGCCGCCCAGCTCCATGAGCTTGGGAGCCCAGGCATTAAATTCTTTCAAGGCTTCTTCCATGGAATCTCCTGTAATTGCCGGTTGCCGGAAAAAACGACCAGGGACTTTATCAGATGCGGCTTGCGCCTGGCGCCGCGGCGCGGTCCCGTCGTGTCAAGGTTTGTAAGGATACGACCGATACGGCTCAGGCGCCGGCCGCGACCTTGCGGAAATGATTGTCCCAGGCGAGTTCGCGCGCAGGCGGCAGGACGCGGTCCTGTTCCTGGCCGGCGGCGTCGACGCGCAGCATCGCGCCCGTGCCGCTGCTGACCAGAAAGCCCCCGGGCGCGGCGGGCGCCACGCCGCAGCCGTCGGCCAGCGCGGTCGTGCCCAGGCAGCGGCCGCTGGCCGCCTCCCAGTAGATCACCTGCCCGCCCACCGGGCTGGACGTGGCGACGACGGCGCCGGCCGCGTCGACCGAGACCGAGCCGACGTAGTTGCGCATCTGGCGCAGCACCGGTTCGGGGCCTGCGAACAATTCCAGCCGGCCGCCGCGCCGGTGGCGGCCCACCAGCGCCGGCCGGTCGGCCGCCGGCCCCATGTACTGGCAGCCGAACCAGACGCTGCCGTCGGCGGCCAGCGCAAGATGGCGGATCGACAGACGATGCAGTTCGGGCGCGAGCTCGTGGCGCTCCAGCAGCTCGCCGCTGGCCGCGTCGATATAGGCCAGCGACGGCCGCATCGTGTCCAGGTTGAGTTCCAGCTTGCCGTAGTCGGGATGCGTCAGGATGCCGCCGTTGGCCACGCACAGCGTCTTGCCGTCGGGCATCAGCACCACTTCGTGCGGGCCGATGCCGCCGGTGTCAAACTCGCCGACGCGGCGGTACGCGCCGCCGGCGCTGGCGTCGTACAGACCGAGCACGCCGCGCCCGGCCTCGAAATCGTTTTCGGTGGCGGCCAGCAGCCGGCCGCCGTCCAGGTAGGCCCCGTGGCCGAAGAAATGCCGCTCGTCGTGCATGGGCAGCGCCTGCGGGCCGCCCGCGCCGCGCAGCGAGAACGCCAGCGCGAAAAAGCCGGGCTGGCGCCCGAACACGACCGCGCGCCCGCCGGCCGGATCGATGGCGAAGCTGTGCCCGCGCGCCGGCATCGGCACCACCAGCCGGTCGCGTCCGGTCTCATCCAGCAGCACCGCTTCGTCGCGGCCCCCGCGCTTGCGCGCGCTGAGATACAGGACCGCGCCGTCCGCGGGCGCGGCGGCCAGCGCCGCGCCGGGCGCCAGGCCCAGCGCGGCCGCCAGCGAGAGGAAGCGGCGCCGGTCAATCGCCATCGAGCGCATTGAATCCGATCATGACGCCCAGGGCGGGCGCCAGGTCCTGGTCGACGATGGCCTTGGCGTTCTGCAGCGTCAGCGACGCCAGCGTCAGCAGCCGTCGCCCTTCTTCGCCGGCCAGCGCCTGCTCCAGCGGGACCGGCACGGCGCGCAGGGTGCGCGCGGCGCTGGCCAGCTCGCCGGTCACCGACGCGGCCATCCACTCGTCGCCCGCCGGCAGCGGATAGGCGCCGGCCCGGTAGAACGCATCGAGCGCCTCGGCGTTGGCGGCCACCAGTTTCATCGACAGCTTGCTGCGCCAGAACGCCGCGCGCTTGGGACGCGCCTGGCCGGCGTTCTCGCCCAGCACGGGCACGATCTTCACGTCGCGCGCGAACTGCAGGCCGGTCGACAAGGCCTTCATGGCCTCGGCCGCCACTTCCTGCGAATCGCGGTAGAGGTCGTTGCCGGGCTGCGGGCGCGCGAACTGGCGTCCGAAGCCGCCGTCGGCGCTCCAGGCCTGGGCCACGTCGCGCGAGATCGTGGCGACGTTGGCGGCCACGGCCCGCGCATAGCCGCAGGCGTAGGCAAAGCCCGGCGTGCCGTGCTTGTCCAACAGGGCCGGCTCGCCGTAGAGCACGTATTCCAGCGCCGGCAGGCCCTGCACCGCCACGCTGCGCCCGGCCAGCGCGCCGGGCGCAAGCAGCGCCTGGTCTTCGGCCGCGAGCAGCGCCTGCACCTGCCTGGGCATCACGCCGCGGGTGTCGGGCCAGAACGCCAGGCGCTCATAGCGGTTGGCCTGCACCAGCGGCCCGAAGCGCAGGATCTCCACGCCGGACCAGGCCAGCGCCAGCCGCTCGAAGTTCTCTTCGATCCGGGCCGCGCCGGCCGCGCCGGGCTGGGCGCACCACTTGCCCAGTTCGTCCTCCAGGGCCGAGGCGGCGTCCGCCATCGTGGCCACGGCCGGACGGGCGTAGTCGCGCGCCAGCCGTTCGCCCAGGTCGGCCGGCAGCCCGTTGGCCGCGGCCCACGGCGCGGCCGCCGCCAAGGCCGCCGCGGCGGCCAGTTTCACTACATGCTTCGCGTATCCCGCCATTACAGAGACTCCAGGAAACGGATCAGATCGGCGCGTTCTTCGGGCGTCATCGCGACCACCCGGTCGCGCGCCGGCCTGGCCTCGCCGCCATGCCACAGCACCGCCTCCAGCAGGCTGCGCGCGCGCCCGTCGTGCAGCCAGGTGGCGTTGGGATTGACGGTCTTGGTCAGGCCGATGCCCCACAGCGGCGGCGTGCGCCATTCGCGGCCGGTGGCCTCGCCGTCGGACACGCCGTCGGCCAGCTCGTCGCCCATGTCGTGCACCAGCATGTCGGTGTAAGGCCAGATCAGCTGAAAGCGGTGCTCGGGCTGCCTGGCGTTGCGGCTGGTCACGTACTTGGGCACGTGGCAGGCGATGCAATTGGATTCGTAGAACAGCTTCTTGCCGGCCAGCACGCGCGCGTCGTCGGCCTCGCGGCGCTGCGGCACCGCCAGGTTGGTGGAATAGATGGTGACGAAATCCATCAGCTTGCCCGGCACTTCCTCGTCGCCGAAGCGCGGCTGCGCGCCGTGCGGCATGTCCAGGCACTGCGGCTGCGCGGCGGTGCAGTCGCCGGAATGCCTGGGGAACAGCGGCGTGGACAGGCCCATGTCGTTGGAGAACGCGGCCGCGCTCTGCTGCTCCACCGTGGGTTGGCCGGCCTTCAGGTTGAAGCGTCCCAGCACGCGCGCGCCGGTGCGGGCGTCGGTCACCCAGTTGGCCTTGCCGACGATGCCGTCGCGCCGGTCCGAGCCCACGTTGGCCAGGATATCGGCCTCGTGGATGGCTTCGAGCAGGCCCAGCCCGATCATGGGCGGGGCCAGGCGCGGCGAGATCTGCGTATCGGCGCGCAGCGGACCGTAGCCGGGGTTCTCGATGCGGTAGGTCGGCTTCATCAGCGTGGCGGTCTCGCCGCCGTTGAGCGCCACCGTGACCGGCTCGTACTCGATCTCCATGCGGCCTTCGGCCGGCAGCCCCGCCACCGCGAAGTTCTGCAGCTGCACGCCGTAGACCGGCTCGGGCAGCGAGGCGATCTCGTCGGCGGCCAGCCTGGGATGGCCGCGGTCGGGACCCTGCGGCACCGCCAGGCGCAGCAGCAGCGCCACGGCGTCGGTGCGTTCGAGCGGATCGAAGCCCGGCACGGTGCCGCGTCCGTCCTTGGTATGGCAGGCCTGGCAGGAACGCGCGTTGAACAGCGGTCCCAATCCGTCGGAGGCCTGCGTCGAGGCCGGCGCCGACACCCAGTCCTTGCGGAACAGCCCGTTGCCGACCAGGAACTGCTGGCGCCCTTCGAAGCTCATGTTGGCCGACGGGTGCGAAAAAATGTCGGCGTTGATCAGCTTGTTGATGGTGGCGGCCCCAGCCTGCATGGTCTCGAAGCTCTCGACCTTGGAGAAGTCGCGCGTGGGCGCGGTGATGGCCGTGACGCGCTTGCGGTCCTCGGCGCTCAGGTCGTCGCGCCCGGCGGGCAGGTCGGGCGCGGCGGCGGCGACGGCGTGCGCCGACGCCGCCAATACGGCGGCTAATGCGAATTTCACTGGAATACGGCGTCGGGTTTGTCCAGGCTGTCGGAACCTTCGATGGAGACCTTGCCCAGCTCCAGCAGCGCGATCACGCGCTCCAGGCTGCGCGTCTGGTCGACCAGGCGGTCGATGGCGGCCTGCACCACGGCGTTGCCTTCCTTGTTGCCGTCGGCAATCATCTGGTCGTAGGTTTCCACCGTTTCGGCGCGGGTCTTCATGGCCTGCATGGCGGCGACCGTGGCGTCCAGCTTGGCGCGCACTTCGGCGTCGAGCTTGGGGTCCTTGGCGCGGACCAGGTCGGACAGGCTGGCGCCCGAGACCGTCTTGCCATCGATGCGGGTGTACGCGCCGAGGTAGACGTTGCGGATGCCGATCTGGTCGTAATAGTGGGAGTTGTGCGTGTTGTCCGAGAAGCAGTCGTGCTCTTCCTCGGGATCGTGCAGCATCAGGCCCAGCTTCATGCGCTCGCCGGCCAGTTCGCCGTAGGACAGGCTGCCCAGGCCCGTCAGCATGGCGATCAGGCCCGCCTTGGGATCTTCCTCGACGGCCTTGCGCGCGGCGCCGTCCTTCTTCCAGTTGCCGACCATCTCTTCCAGGTCGGACACCAGCAGGTCGGTCACGGCCTTCAGGAATTCGACCCGGCGCTCGCAATGGCCGCCGGTGCATTGCCTGGGATCGAAATCCGTATGCGGGCGGTTCCCCGAATGGCGCTCCTGCGGCGTGCCCTTGCGGTCGGCCGGCGCCGGGCCGGTGCCATTCAGGTCCTGGCCCCACAGCAGGAATTCGATGGCGTGATAGCCCGTGGCCACGTTGGCCTCGTTGCCATCGGCCTCGTGCAGCACTTCGGACAGCAGCTCGGGCGTGATCTTGCTGACGTCCACCGTCTTGCCGCCGACCGAGATCTTCGAATTGGCGATGACGTTGACCGCGTAGTAGGCGTTCTCGTCGTTCTCGGTGCCGTACGAGGCGTCGACGTAGTCGATCAGGCCTTCGTCCAGCGGCCAGGCGTTCACGCGGCCTTCCCAGTCGTCGACGATGGGGTTGCCGAAGCGGTAGGCCTCGGTCTGCTGGTACGGCACGCGGGCCGCCAGCCAGGCCGCGCGCGCGGCCGCGAGCGTCTCTGCGCTGGGCTTGGCGATCAAGGCGTCGACGGCCTTGCGCAGCGTCCGGGCGGAAGCCAGCGAATCTTCGTAGCCGGCCAGCGCCAGGTCCGAATACGTGGCGACCACGGCCTTGGGTTCGACGGCCGCCTGGGCCACGCCTCCGAATACCGTGGCGGCCAACACCGCTCCCAACAACAACTTGCGCATCGACGTTCTCCCGTATCTGGACAGGGCCCCGCCCCCGCGGCGGTTCCCTGGTCTTTGGATTTTGAGGATGCGAGTGTAAACAATTTTCGTTTGTTGTTCAGAATACCGTCAGATACCGGGCTTTTTGTTGGCCCCTGCGGTGGTGCGCCATGCACCAACACGGCCCATGCGGCGCACCAGCCGAACGCCGCCTCTGCCTTGCGCCGCCGTTGCGGCAGGCCGGATGCGGCCTGGCATGGCTCTTGCTTGATGTCCTCCATATGCACGCGTGTTCACAAGCGCCATATCCATTGCCGACCAGGAGAGCCTCGCATGATCGACCGAAACAAGCCCTTTGCCTTCAACGCCAGCCGCCGCCGGCTGATCCGGGGCGCCGCGCTGGGCGCCGCGGCAATGGCGGCGCCCGCGCTCGTGCGGGCGCAATCGGGCCCGGTCATCCGCATCGGCTTCTGGCCCGTCGCGGCCGGCCTGCCCTTCTACGCGGCCCTGGAAAAGGGCTACTTCAAGGAGGCTGGCCTCAACGTCGAGGCGCTGAAGTTCGCCGGCCCGCAGCAAGTCATGGAAGCCATGCTGGCCGGCCGCGCGGACGGCAGCGCCAACGGCACCGGATCGGCCAACCTGGCCATCGGCGAGATAGCCTCGCCCGGCCTGTTCAAGATTTTCGCGTCCAATCCCAGCAACGCGCGCAACGTGCTGGATGAATTCATCGTCGCGAAAGACAGCCCCATCCAATCCATGGCGGACCTCAAGGGGAAAAGGGTGGGAACCGGGCCCGGCATCCAGAATTCCACGCTGGCCAAGGCGGTGCTGGAGCGCGCCGGCGTGACCGGGGCGACCGTGGTCGAACTGGCGATCAGCCAGCACGTCGCCGCGGTCGCCGCCGGCCAGCTCGATGCCTGCTACACGCTCGAGCCCACCGGCACCGTGGGCCGGCTCAACGGCACCACCCGCGTGCTGGAGGCGGGCGTCATCGCCAAGTATGTGCTGGGCGATCCGATGGCGCCGTGGTTCGGCGGATCGGCCTCGCTGACCACCGCCTTCCTCGAAAAGCATCCCGAGGAAAGCCGGAAATTCATCGCCGCGTATGCCCGCGGCATCGAGCTGATCCGCGGCAAGCCCGACGAGGCGCGCCCCTACATGAAGGGCTACACCGCGATCGAAGGCCCGATGACGCAGGCCGTGCCGCTCGCGGCCTACACGCTCTACGACGAATTCACGCCAAGCGACATCCAGTACTTCCAGAAGTACTTCGACCTCTTCGCCGAAAAAGGCGTCTTCGCGCAGAAGGTCGACGTTTCCACGATGCTTTACAAGGGCTGAGCCATGACCGCGACCGCATTGACCGCCGCCACGCCCGAGGCGAAACGGCCCCCGCGCAGGTTCCGCGCCGCCCGCCTGCTGCCGCTGATCGGGCCGCTGGCATTGTTCATCGTGTGGGATCTGGTGCTGCGGCTGCAGCTGGTCAGCCCCGTCCTGCTCCCCACCCCGGGCGCCGCCCTCGCGGCGCTGGCCAGGGGCATGGCGGGCGGACCGCTGCTGGGCGACTTCCTGTCGTCGCTGAACCGGACCCTGCAGGCCTTCCTGATCGCCGGCGTGATCGGCGTGCCCCTGGGCGTGCTGCTGGGCAGCAGCGAAAAGGCCTACCGCAGCGTCGAGTTCCTGGTCGACTTCTTCCGCTCCACGCCGTCCTCGGCGCTGATCCCGCTGTTTCTGATGATCTTCGGCGTCACCGACATGAACAAGATCGCCATCGCCGCCTTCGCGGCGGTGCTGGTGATCCTGTTCAACAGCGCCTATGGCGTGATCAATGCGCGCAAACAGCGCGTCATGGCGGCGCGCGTGATGGGCGCGTCGCGCTGGCGCATCTTCAAGGACGTGCTGATCTGGGAAAGCCTGCAGCCCACGTTCGTGGGGCTGCGCAGCGGCGTATCGATGGCGCTGGTCATCGTCATCGTGGCGGAGATGTTCATCGGTTCCGACAGCGGGCTGGGCAATCGCATCATCAACTCGCAGCAGGTGCTGAACGTGCGCGAAATGTACGCCTCGATCCTGGCGGCCGGCGCGCTCGGCTATGCGCTGAACATTCTTTTTCTCGTGCTTGAAAAGCGCGTCGTCCATTGGAGCGGCCGGTAAATGTCCACCGTCATCAATCCCGTCATCGCCCCGGCCCCCGCGGCCGCCCCCTTCACCCCGGGCCCGCTGGGCACGCACATCACGATACGCGGGCTGACCAAATACTTCGCCGGCTGGCCGCTGTACGAGAACTTCGACCTCGACATCCCCAAAGGCAAGATCGTGTCCGTCTTCGGCCCCAACGGCTGCGGCAAATCCACCCTGATCAACATGATCGCCGGCCTGATCCCGGTCGATTCGGGCGAGATCCTGTTCGACGGGAAGTCGCTCGCGCAGACCAAGATCGGCTATGTCTTCCAGAACTACCGCGAAGCCTTGTTCCCCTGGCTGCGCACCATCGACAACATCGCCTATCCCCTGCTCCTCGAAGGCCGCAGCAAGGCCCAGGTCGACGCGCGCGTGGAAGAGCTGGTGGCGTCGTTCGACGTCAAGTTCGACCTGAAGCGCTATCCGTACGAGCTGTCCGGCGGGCAGCAACAGACCGCATCCATCATGCGCGCGCTGGCTCCGGGGCCCGAGGTGCTGTTCCTGGACGAGCCCTTTTCCGCCCTGGACTTCGAGATGACCCTGTTCATCCGCGAGAAGCTGCAAGAGGTTTTCATGCAGACCGGCACCACCATGCTGCTGGTGTCGCACGATCTGGAAGAAGCCGTGTACCTGGCCGACCAGGTCCTGCTGCTGACCAGGCGCCCGACCCGGGTCGCCGAGATCCTGGAGTATCGCGACGCCCGCCCCCGCACCGTGGAAACGCTGTCCGAACCCAGCTTCATCCGGACGAAGAAACTCAGCCTGGAGATTTTCCAGCGCGAAGTGCGCAGACCGTCCGCAGGCTCTCTTTCCGAATAAGAAAATGCGTAATCCGCATTGAGCCGGCTCCAGGACAGGTCTACACTGACCGTTCCTCTACCGCCTGGAGCATGCGCCTCATGAGCACCTACAAGATCGCCGTATTCGTCGGTAGCCTGCGCGCCGCGTCGTTCAATCTGCGGCTGGCGCGCGCACTCGAGAAGCTGATGCCCGCGGACTTCAAGTTCGACTACGTCAGCCTGGGAGACGTGCCGCTCTACAACCAGGACAACGAAAACAACATGCCCGCGCCCGCCGCCAAGCTCAAGCAGCAGGTCGCCGACGCCCAGGGCGTCCTGTTCGTGTCCCCCGAGCACAACCGCTCGCTGCCGGCCGCCCTCAAGAACGCCATCGACTGGGGCACGCGCCCCTACGGCACGAATTGTTGGGCGGGCAAGGCCGCCGGCATCGTCGGCACCTCGCCCAGCGCCGCCGGCACCGCGCTGATGCAGCAGCACCTGCGCAACATCCTGGCCGCCGAAGGGGCCAACGTCCTGACCACGCCCGAGGTGTTCCTGCAGTTCCACGAAGACCTCATCGACGACCAGTACAACATCACCAACGAAGGCACGCGCAAGTTCCTGCAAGGCTGGATCGACCGCTACGTGGACTGGATCAAGAAGTTCAACGCCTGATCGCCGCCGTTGCCGGCCGCGAGCCACGCTCCAGCCGGCAGAGATCGCCTGCCCTACCTCCAGGCGATCGAGCCCTCCGATGCGTCGGAGGGCTTTTTTTTCGCCGGGGCGGATACCCCCTTGCCGGTTATCCCCGCCGACTGTGGAGAAACTTGAGGAAAGCCTTGGGGTAGAACCGAAATCCCCTGTCGTGCCAGGCACTTGCAAGCGGCGATCAAAAACTGCGCAATCCGTCTTTTGGATGATTTCGGGCGGGTTTATCCACCGGAAAGCGCCCGGCGCGCGCTCGCCGGACCGCCGGTGTGGATTTGTCCCCGCATTCTGTGGAAAAGCATGAGGACAGCATGAGGGCAGCTTGGGATTCCCCTTGCACATCAATGACCTGCAGACGGTGGTCAAGAATGGCCCAGCCACCTCGCCGCGGCCCGCCGGTTGTCCCCGGGAAATGTGGATAAGCCTGAGGACAGTCTCTGCGCAGCTGCAAAATTCCCTTGCCCGCCAAAGACTTGGGGGCGCCGGGCAAGAAACGCGCAGCGCCCCGCACCGCTCCGCGCTTCGGCGGCGCGGCCTCGCGCACGCCATCGGCGTCCGGGGCTTGTCCCCACCGGATGTGGACAAACCTCTGAACAGTCGCATGACAAGCTGAAAAAACGCTTATCCGACAGTCACTTGGAAGCCGTGCTCAAGAAAGAAGCAGCCCGCGGGCTCAGTTGTCCCCTTCCAGGCGCATGCCGATCTTCAAGCCGACCTGCCAGTACGCCACCTTGCCGTCCTTGATGTGGCCGCGCACTTCGGTGACCTCGAACCAATCCAGATTGCGCAGGGTTTCGGATGCGCGCGCGATGGCCTGGGTGATGGCGTCGTCGGTGGACTTGGTGGAGGAACCCACCAGTTCGATTTGCTTGTAGACATGATTCGACATAGCTCGTCTCCGCGTAGGGGTGTGAGTCGTGAATCGCAGGTCCGGCGGCGATGTTCCGGCGCTTACGACCGGCAATCCATTCGAACACACAGCATACGCCCACGGCGCTAGAGTGGTGTTACGAGTTCCGTCGCGCCGGACTCGGCGCACGCGGACCCGCATCCGCAACGCAAGCAAGGAGGTATCGTCATGCCTGAACGAAAAACCCTGGAACGAGCGGCGCGCGACAAACGTCAAGGCAAATCCGCATCCACGCAGGCCGGAGAATTCGTGCGCGAGGAAATCGAGCACGTGCGCGAAGGCAAGCACGGGGTGCGCTCCACCAAGCAGGCGATCGCCATCGGGCTGTCCAAGGCCCGCCGCGCCGGCGTCAAGCTGCCGGCGCCCAAGAAGGCCAGCACGGCCACCAAGCGCAAGGCCGAGCAGGACAGCCACGCGGGCGCCGACGGCCATGCCAAGTCCGCCACGCGCGCCCGCGCCACCACCAAGGCCCTGAAGCGCGAGAGCGCCAAGCCGGCGTCGCGCTCCGCGCTGTCGCGCCATGCCAGCGCGTCGGCCTCCAAGCGCAGCGCAGCCGCGCGTTCGGCCGCCGCCAAAAAGGCCGCCGCCACCAAGGGCGCCGCGGGACGCTCGGCCGCCGCCAAGAAAGCCGCCCGCACGCGCGCGGCCAACCGGGCCAGCCACGCGCACCATTGAGCGCGCGGCGTGTCAGCTAGCCTGCCTCGAATTGCCGGAAGCGTTCCTGGAGGAATTCGCGCAGGCGCCGCACGGCCGGCGACAGCAGCATGCGGTGCACGCAAAGCAGATACAGCGGCGAGGATTCGCCGGTGTAATCGGGCAAGGCTTCGACGAGCCGGCCGGCGCGCAGGTCCGACAGCACGTCGTAGCGCGACTTGTAGGCCACGCCGTGGCCCGCAAGCGCCCATCGGCGCACGAGCTCGCCGTCGTCGCCCACGCGGTCGCCCTTGACCGGCACCGTCAGGGCGGAGCCGTCGGCGCGCAGAAACGTCCAGCGGTCGTGCAGCGTTTCGCCCAGCACGAACGACAGGCAGTTGTGGCGGCGCAGGTCCGCCGGCGCCTGGGGCATGCCGTGGCGCGCGAAATAGGCCGGCGAGGCGCAGACCGTGCGGCGGTTGTGCTCTGACAGCGGCAAAGCCACCAGCCCCGAATCGGCGGGTTGGCCGTAGCGCACCGCGAGGTCGACCGGCTGGCGGTAAAGATCGGCGAGGCGGTCGCTGATCCGCACCTGGAAACTGACGCGCGGGTGCTGCTGCTGGAACTCGTCGAGCCAGGGCAGCAGCACGTGCCGGCCCAGGTCCGACGGGATCGACACCGACAAGGCGCCCGAGATCTCCGTCTTGCTGCGCGCCACCGCGTTCTTGCCCGCCTCCAGCGTGGAAATGGCGGAACGGGCGTACTCCAGGTAGCGCTCGCCGTCGCCGGTCAGCCGCAGGCTGCGGGTGGAGCGCACGAACAGGCGCGCGTCCAGCGCCTGCTCCAGGCGCTTGAGCGCGGCGCTGGCCGCCGCCGGCGTCAGGTCCAGCTCGCGCGCGGCGGCCGAGAAACTGCCCTGGTCGGCCGCGGCCAGAAAGATCCTGAGGTCCTCGAAGCGCACCATGCCCGCTCTCATTTTCAACGGATGTTTGAAACTGACTGCGATGCTAGCCCGTTTTTCATTGTTGCGGACTGGGTAATCATGCTTGTGTTCCTAACCAGCGTCGTCCGCACCACCCTCTGACCCGAAGCGAGCCCCATCCATGAAAGCCATCGCCTACTTCAAGAACCTGCCCGCCGACCACCCCGAGTCCCTGCAGGACATCACCGCCGCCGATCCCGTGCCCGGCGACCGCGACCTGCTGGTCGAAGTCCGCGCCATTTCCGTCAATCCGGTGGACGTGAAAATCCGCGCCAACCGCAAGCCCAAGGACGGCCAGCCCGAGATCATCGGCTGGGACGCCGCCGGCGTCGTGCGGGCCGTCGGCCCCAAGACCAGCCTGTTCAAGCCCGGCGACCGGGTCTGGTACGCGGGCGCGCTGACCCGCCCTGGCGCCAACAGCGAACTGCATGCCGTCGACGAACGCATCGTCGGCGCGATGCCGGCCAGCCTGGACTTCGCCCAGGCCGCCGCCTTGCCGCTGACCACCATCACCGCGTGGGAATTGCTGTTCGACAGGCTGCGCGTGCTGGACAACCGCGCGCCCAGCCAGCGCAGCCTGCTCGTCATCGGCGCGGCCGGCGGCGTGGGATCGATACTCGTGCAGCTGGCCCGGCAACTCACGGGCCTGACCGTGATCGGCACCGCGTCCCGTCCGGAAACCCAGGCCTGGGTGCGCGAGCTGGGCGCGCATCACGTCATCGACCACACCCGGCCCCTGACCGGGGAACTCAAGCGCATCGGCTTCGAGCACGTCAGCGACATTGCCGCGCTGACCCACACCGACCAGCACTTCCCGCAGATCGCCGAGGCCATCGCGCCGCAAGGCAGGGTCGCCCTGATCGACGATCCCGCCGCCATCGACGTGCGGCTGCTGAAAGCCAAGTCCGCCTCGCTGCACTGGGAATTCATGTTCGCCCGGCCCCTGCACGACACGCCCGACCTGATCGCCCAGCACGAATTGCTGAACCAGGCGGCCCGGCTGATCGACGACGGCACCCTGCGCACTACGCTGGGCGAACACTACGGCAGGATCAACGCCGAAAACCTGCGCCGCGCCCACGCTTTCATCGAAAGCGGCAAGGCGCGCGGCAAGGTCGTGCTGGAGGGGTTCTAGCCCTACCCCTGCGCCTGGCGCCTGGCGCGGGCGTGGGGGTCCTTGATCTCGGCTTCCAGTTCGGCGATCAGCCATTCGAACCAGCCGTTCTCGGTGCGCGCGTAGACCGCGGCGGCCGGAATCTTGCCTTCGCGCCAGCCCGGCTGGTGCGCGTCCATCCAGGCCGACAGGCTCTTGTGCGGCGCCAGCAGGCCGGACATCCATGCCCACAGATAGTCCGGCACACTGCGCCGAAAGCCCTTGGCACAGGCGTAGAGCGTGGGCTCCAGCGGCAGGTTGCCGCTGCGGGCCAGCCTGGCCTGAACCCTGCGCAGGATCTCGGCTGCGGCCTGCAATTGTTCGGTGCTGAGCTTTTTCACGACGCGACTCCCTGGACTTGGTTTGCCCGGATTATCGCCGCAGCCGGGGGCGCTTTCAAAACGCCGGTTCCAGGCCCAGCAAGGCGGTCGCGCTGAAACGCGCGCCCGGCTCCAGCACCCGCATGCCGGTGCGCGCGTCGCCGCCGGCCGCCAGGTTGAAAGCGTCCGCCACGTTGGTCACCGGTTCCACGCAAAGAAAGTCCGACCCCGGCGCCGAGTACACCACCAGGTGCGCGAAAGCCGGATCGGCGTGCATGGACAACCGGTGCCCCTGCGGCCAGTGCAGCGTGGCGCGCCCCTCCCATTGCGACAGATAGGTATCGCAACCCTCGGCCGAAAGCCGCAGCTCGCGCACATGCCCCACCCGGCTGCCCGTCGGCAGCCCCTCGGCGTCCGCCGGCCAAAGGCGCCGGGCATGCAGCGTCACCCGCTGCGCCGTGAAATAAGGATGCAGCCCCAACCCGAACGGCATCGGCGTCTCGCCCTGGTTGACGATGGACAGCGCCACGCTCAGCCCGCGCGCATCCAGCCGGTAGCGCTGCACGCACTCGAAGGCCCAGGGCCAGCCCAGCACGCCGGCCGGCTGCTCCAGCACCAGATCGACGCTGTCCGCGGCATGGTTGCGCACGCGCCAGGGCAGGTACAGCCCGGCGCCGTGGATCGCGTGCGGCCGCCCCGGCAGCGATTGCAGCGCGTGGCGCGCGCCGTCGAACACGAACACCCCGTCGCGGATGCGGTTGGCGTAAGGCGCCAGCGGATAACTGCCCGCGCGCGGCCAACGCGCCGCCGGCCACGCGGTATCGGTCAGCGGCACGATCCAGTCGTGCCCGCCCGTGGCCAGCCGCGTCAGCCGCCCGCCGCCGTCGGGCGCGAACTCGGCCATATGCGCTCCGCCGGCGATGGTGATGCGGGCGCTGGCGTCCAGCGTTTCGGCAATGGTGAGGGTCTGCATAAGTGAGTACGGTCTATCGAGGCTTGCAGCCTAGCGTACTTGAGGCGTCATGGCTGCCACAACGGATGCTTGCGCCAGTCGGACGGAAATCCCATGTCTGCAAGCGACAGGCGCGAGCCCGCCGGAAAACTCTCCAGATGCTGCCGCAGACGGACCGGCCAGCCCGAATTCGGGCTTGCCATCCGGACGAAATGCAGCAGGATGCAAAGCACGATGAACAAGCGCGAACCCACGGCCGGCCGCCCCAGCAGAACATCGAAAGCACGAACCTGTCCCGGCGCGGGCAACTTGGGCTGATCGATCAGATTCTTGTTCCAGAGCCGGCTATGGTGAGCCGCCACATTCCGAACGAAATTCACCGACCGCAGCCAGCTTTGCATCAACTGCCATCCGGGCAGCCCGTACTTCGCCGCGATTGCGCTTGCATCGTCCACCTTCATGCCCTGATAAAAGGTCGACAGCATTCCGAACTCCCACAGCTCGACGGCCACCCAGATCGGCAACGGCTCGCCATACTTCTGCTGGTAGTGCCTGACAAAGTCCTCTTTCGAACGCGACACCACGTTCCGGTACCGCTCCAGCCAGACCTGGTGACGGGTGCGCCCGCTGGCGGGAATGACCTTCCTGGCGAAGTTGCCATGCAGCAGCGCGGGATTCGAGTGCGCAAACGGGTCCCTGGCCCCCAGCAGGTAGGACACATCCACCCGCAAGGCAACTTCGATACGTTCGACGGCATCGAGCACCAGCAGGCGCAGCCGTTTGTCGAAAACGTACAGCGACAAGACCTGCTCGAAGCTGCTGTCCGGTTGAAACTCATCGAGCCGCCGTAACGGCTGTCCGCCGGTGCCGGCGGACTTCCCGATCCGGCGCAGCGGATACCAGTAGGCGCTCAAGCGGTAATACCCTATCCGCTGCAGGCAGGACAGCGCCGCAGCGTCATCGGTGACGATCAAGCCCCGCATTTTCAGCAAGGCCAGCTGCTGTTCGAAGCTCAGATAGGGCTTGTCATAGGCGTACATTGCTGGCCCCAAAACGAGACTGGCCCAAAAACGAGAAAACCCGCCCGTACATCTTTCGACGCAGAGGGGCGGGCCGTGTTGCCGTCGATTGTAGCCGGCCCCGAATGGCGGGTTCAATCCTGCTTGCGGCAAGTCCGTATGCGCTTGGCCGGCCGTGGGATGGGCATCGTGCGCCGCCCCCATCCCACGCGCCGCCCGATACAATCACGGGCATGAATTCTGCAACGCCCCACTCCGCCGCCGACGCCCTCGCGGGCCACACTCCCATGATGCAGCAATACCTCCGCCTGAAGGCGGAGGCCGGTCCTTTGCTGCTGTTCTACCGCATGGGCGATTTCTATGAAATGTTCTACGAAGATGCGGAGCGCGGCGCGCGGCTGCTCAATCTGACGCTGACCAAGCGCGGCTCTTCCAACGGCACGCCGATCCCGATGGCGGGCCTGCCGGTGCACGCCATGGAGCAGTACCTGGCCCGCCTGGTCGCGATGGGCGAGTCGGTCGCCATCTGCGAGCAGATCGGCGATCCGGCCGCGTCCAAGGGGCCGGTCGAGCGCCGCATCGTGCGCATCGTGACCCCCGGCACGCTGACCGATGACGCGCTGCTACCGGCCAAGGCCGACCGCGCGCTGGCCGCCGCCTTCGTCACCGGCCCGGCGCGGGCGCCGCGCGCCGGCCTGGCCTGGCTGAACCTGGCCAGCGGCGAGTTCCGCGTGACCGAATGCGCGCCGGCCCAGCTGGAATCGGAACTGCACCGGGTGGCGCCGGCCGAGGTGATCTGCGCGGACAGCGCGGAGTTTGATTTCCCGTTCGAATGCGCGCGCACGCGCGTGCCGGACTGGCACTTCGAGGCCGACAGCGCGCGCGCGCACCTGCTGTCGCATTTCAAGACCGACACGCTGGCCGGTTTCGACGTCGAGGACATGCCGGCCGGCGTCTGCGCCGCCGGCGCCCTGCTGCGCTACGCGGCCCGCACGCAGTCGCAGGCCCTGGCCCACGTGCAAAGCCTGTCGGCCGAACGCGCCGGGCAGTACGTGCTGCTGGACCCGGTCACGCGGCGCAACCTGGAGCTGACGCAGACCTTGTCCGGCGAAGATTCGCCCACGCTGTTCTCGCTGCTGGACGGCTGCCGCACGCCGATGGGCAGCCGCCTGCTGCGCCGCTGGCTGCATCACCCCTTGCGCGAGAACCAGCAGGCGCAGGCGCGCCAGCAGGCGATTTCCGCGCTGCTGGCCGGCCGCATGGACGTGGAGCAGACCTTCGGTGCGGCCGGCTTTGGCTCGGCCGGGCTGCTGGAATCGCTGCGCGGCGCGCTCAACGCCTTTCCGGACATCGAGCGCATCGCCACGCGCCTGGCGCTGCGTTCGGTGCGCCCGCGCGAACTGGCCAGCCTGCGCGACGCGCTGCAGGCCCTGCCGGCGCTGCGCGACCTGGTCGAACCCATGGCCGACTCGCCGCGGCTGGGCGAATTGATCTCGCACCTGTCGGTCGACCCGGCGCTGGCCGCGCTGCTGGCGCGCGCCATTGCGGCCGAGCCCGCCGTCGCCATCCGCGACGGCGGCGTGCTGGCCGCGGGCTTCGACGCCGAGCTGGACGAATTGCGCGCGCTGGCGGCCGACGGCGGCGACTTCCTGGTCCAGCTCGAAGCGCGCGAGCGCGAGCGCACCGGCATCGGCAACCTGCGCGTGGAGTTCAACCGCGTGCACGGCTTCTATATCGAAGTCACCAAAGGCCAGACCGCCAAGGTGCCCGAGGACTACCGCCGCCGCCAGACGCTGAAGAACGCCGAACGCTACATCACGCCCGAACTCAAGACCTGGGAAGACAAGGTGCTGTCGGCCCAGGACCGTTCGCTGGCGCGCGAGAAATGGCTGTTCGAGCAGTTGCTGGACGTGCTCGCCGAACACGTGCGCCCGCTGTCGGACTGCGCCGCCGCGCTGGCCGAGCTGGACACGCTGGCGGCGCTGGCCGAGCATGCGCGCCGCCACGACTGGGTCGCGCCCGAGCTGTCCGAGCAGGCCGACATCGACATCGAGGCCGGCCGCCATCCGGTGGTCGAGCACGCCATCGAACGCTTCACGCCCAACGGCTGCCGGCTGGAGCCGGCGCGCCGCATGCTGCTGATCACCGGCCCGAACATGGGCGGTAAATCGACCTATATGCGGCAGGTGGCGCTGATCGTGCTGCTGGCGCGCATCGGCAGCTTCGTGCCGGCGGCGCGCGCGCGCATCGGCCGGATCGACCGCATCTTCACCCGCATCGGCGCGGCCGACGACCTGGCCGGCGGGCGCTCGACCTTCATGATGGAGATGACCGAGGCCGCCGCCATCCTCTCGGCCAGCACGCCCAACAGCCTGGTGCTGATGGACGAGATCGGCCGCGGCACCTCGACCTACGACGGCCTGGCGCTGGCCTGGGCCATCGCCTGCCGGCTGCTGGCGCACAACCGCGCGCTGACGCTGTTCGCCACCCACTACTTCGAACTGACCCGCCTGCCGGCCGAACAGCCGGCCTCGGCCAACGTGCACCTGGCCGCGGCCGAATCCGCCGGCGGCATCGTGTTCCTGCACGAAGTGCGCGAAGGCCCCGCCAGCCGCAGCTACGGGATCCAGGTGGCCCAGCGCGCCGGCGTGCCGCCGGCGGTGATCCGCCAGGCCACGCGCGAACTGGAACGCCTGGAAGCCCAGGGCGCGCCCACGCCGCAGCTCGGCCTGTTCGCGGCCGCCGCCGAGGCCGACGCCCAGGCCGACGCCGCGGCCGAGCGCTCCGATGCCTTCGAGGTCCTGGACGCCCTGCGCGAGGAACTCGCCGCCATCGACCCCGACAGCCTCACCCCGCGCGAAGCGCTGGACGCCCTTTACCGCTTGAAGAAGCACCTCCAATGAACCTCGACCGACCCTTGACGCTGCTGGGCGACCAGAGCCCCAACGACTTCATGCGCCGCTACTGGCAGCGCAAGCCGCTCCTGATCCGCCAGGCCATCCCGGGCTTCAAGCCGCCGGTCACCATCGCCGCCATCAAGAAGCTGGCGCGCCGCGACGACGTGGAGTCGCGTCTGATCTGGCGCGAGAACGGCGAATGGCAAATGGAGAACGGCCCCTTCGCACGCCTGCCCAAAGACAACGAAGGCGACTGGACGCTGCTGGTGCAAAGCGTGGACCTGCACAGCGACGCTGCGTCGGAACTGATGCAGCTGTTCCGCTTCATACCCGACGCCCGCCTGGACGACGTGATGATCAGCATCGCCAGCCACGGCGGCGGCGTGGGCCCGCATTTCGACAGCTACGACGTGTTCCTGCTGCAGGCCGCCGGCGAGCGCGAATGGCGCTACGGACGCCAGAAGGATCTGTCGCTCACGCCCGGCCTGCCGCTGAAGATACTGAGCCGCTTCGAGCCCGAGGAAAAGGCGGTGCTCGCCCCCGGCGACATGCTGTACCTGCCGCCGCAGGCCGCGCACGACGGCGTCGCGGTGGGCGACGGCTGCATGACCATCTCCATCGGCTTTCGCGCGCCCACGCAGGCCACGCTGGCGCGCGGCCTGCTGGAGGCGGCCGCCGACCAGGTCATGGCGCGCGTCGGCCTCCTGGGCGGCCCTTACGGCGAACCCGCCCTGCCCGGCCCGAAGCTGTCCGCAGTCTACCGCGACCCCGGCCAGCCGGCCGTGGACACGCCGGCCGCGCTGCCCGACGCGCTGGTCGCCGCGACGCTGCAAACCGTCGAGAAGCTGCGTTTCGACGACGCCCTGGCCTCGCGCTTTCTGGGCTGCTGGCTGACCGAGCCGAACAACCTCAGCGTGTTCGACGCCCCGGAAGGCATGGACGTGGATCTGGAAGAGGACTGGCCCGCCGGCGGCCGCCTGGTGCTGGACCGCCGCAGCCGCATGCTGTATCGCGGCAAGCAGCTTTTCATCAACGGCGAGACGGCCATGGCGCCGGCCGAAACCGCGCTGCGCGCGCTGGCCGATGCGCGCAGCCTGGACTGCGCCGATCCGTCCTGCGCGCGGCTGTCCGACGAGGCGCGCTCGTGCCTGGCGGACTGGCTGGATTCGGGCTGGATCCACTACGTGGCGGCGTAGCATCTGGAAACGGGTACGTATCCGTCCTGCACAGAACGAAATCAGGTCTGTGCGCGGCGTCACATCAAGAAAGACATAACACGAAGCTGAAAGGTTTGTTGCCGTTGGGAAGCCACCTTTTTAACTTTCACACGCGATCGGCCTGCGTGTTCCTGTAGCCTGAATACTGGTTTCCCCTAACGGGGTTTCAAGAGTCGTCATCTACAGGAGTCTAAAAATGATGAGCAAAACCTTGATTATTGCGTCGGTGCTGGCTGTTGCGCTCAGCGCCTGCAACAAGAAGGAAGATGCTTCGGCGCCCGCGACCAACCCCGCTCCGGGCGCCAGCACGCCTGCCCCCACCACGCCGGCTCCGGCCCCCACCCCGGGCACCACGCCGGGCGGCGGCACGACCACGCCGGGCGGATCCACCACGCCCGCTTCCTGATTCCACTCAGCGACGAACCCCCGCTCGGAGAGGAAGCAGGCAGGCCCCGACAGTGCGAACTGTCGGGGCCTGCTTGCGTCGGCGTCCACGCGCAGGCAGGACGCAAAAAAAGAGGCCCCGTCATGACGACGGGGCCTCTTTGCTCGATCCGGGCGGCGCCCGAGCGCCGCGCCGTACCGATTACATCTTGTCCTTCAGCACGCTCAGCAGGCGCTGGGCGGTGGCGCTGTTGTCGCGCGCGCCGTTGGCGTCGAGCACCGTCACCAGGGTCTGGTCGCCGGAGCCGGCCAGGTGGATGCGGTATTGCGGCGCCTCGGCCTTCTTGTCGCCGGAGAACATGCGGCTGAAGAAGCCGGGCTGCTCGATCTTCTCGCCGGTGTCGGTGTCGACGTAGCGGACGAAATAGTCGCCGGCCGAACGGTCGCGGTCGTCCACGGCAAAGCCGCCGCCGTCCAGCGCCACGCCGACGCGGCGCCAGGCGCGGTCGAACGATTCGCTGACGACGAGCGAGGTGCCCTGCGCGCGCACGTCCTGCTGCACGGCCGGCTTCTGCGGCGAGGCCTCGGCCTGCTGCACCAGCTTGCGGGCGTTGTCGACGTCGGAGCCCAGGTACACCATCATGCGCGCCAGCATGGCGGCGTTCAGGCCCGGATCTTCCTTGCCGTTCTGCCATTGCACCTGGCCGCCGTCGACGCCGACGCGCTTTTCCAGCATCTGGCGATGGCTGACGTAGACTTCGGTATGGCCGTTGACGCGTTCGACGCGCGTGCGGAATTTCTCGCGCTCGCCGCTATCCCAGGCCGATTCCAGGATCATGCCCAGGGCCTGGCGCAGCCAGCTTTCGGGGATCTTGGCGCGGTTTTCCGCCCAGTCGGTTTCGATCAGGCCGGCGCTCGGGTTGTTGCTGGCGACGGTGAAGCCGTTTTCGGTCCAGAAGTCCACCAGGCGCGGGAACACGTCCTCGGGCGGACGGTCCACGACCAGCCAGCGCAGGTCGCCGTCGCGCTCGACGCGCATGTCGTTGCGCGCGGGCAGCACGTTGCTGGTCTTGGGTGCGCTGGCCTGGGCCTGGCCCTGCTGCTGGAATTGCGAATAGGTGGTCGAGCCCGAGGCGGGCGCGCGGTAGCGCGGATCGCTGTTGGCCTGGGTCAGATCGGGCGGAATGCTGAGGGGCTCTCCGCGCTGCGTGACTGCGCTCTTGTAATTGACGGACTCTTCATTGCCCAGGAGCTGGTTGACCTCGCTGCAGCCGGCCAACAACACCAGAGACATCAATGCCGACAAACCGGCATGACGTTTGTTCATACGTATCCTCACGATATTTAGAGCAGGCCCGCATCCTGAAGCGCTGCGCGCACCGTCGCGTGGTGCTGCGCCCCCAGTTCCACCAGCGGCAGCCGGTAGCCCAGTGCGGTGCGGCCCAGTTCGGACAGCGCCCACTTGACGGGGATGGGATTGGCTTCAACGAACAAAGCCTTGTTCAGACGCGCCAGGCGTGCATTAAGTTCACGCACCTTGGGCACATCGCCGGCCAGGGCGGCGGCACAGAGCTCGCGCATGAGCCTGGGCGCCACGTTGGCCGTGACGGAGATGTTGCCGCGCGCGCCCAGCAGGATCAGGGCGGCCGCGGTGGGGTCATCGCCGCTGAAGACCTGGAAGCCGGCCGGGGCCTCGCGCAGCAGCAGGCCGCCGCGCGCGATGTCGCCGGTGGCGTCCTTGATGCCGATGATGCCCGGCACCTCGGCCAGGCGCAGGATCGTGTCGTTGCTCATGTCGGCAACGGTACGGCCCGGCACGTTGTACAGGATGGTGGGCAGGTCCACCGCTTCCGAAACGGCGCGGAAGTGGCGGTACAGGCCTTCCTGCGAAGGCTTGTTGTAGTACGGAACCACCGACAGGCCGGCCTGCGCGCCCACGGCCTTGGCGTGGCGGCTCAGGTGGATGGCTTCGTCGGTGGAGTTGGCGCCGACCCCGGCGATGACCGGGATGCGGCCCGCCGCGTGTTCGACGGCGACGCGGATCAGCTCCGCGTGTTCTTCCATGGAGACCGTGGGCGACTCCCCGGTGGTGCCCACCACCACCAGCGCGTCGGTTCCTTCCTGGACATGCCAGTCGATCAACGACCGGTAGGCAGCGTAGTCGAGGCTGCCGTCGGGCTGCATTGGGGTGACCAGGGCCACCATGCTGCCCTGGAAATTAACGCCTGCGGCGGTTGCAGGGGATGCCATAAATGTAGGGCTCCAAGGCCCCGCGGCAGGATGCCTCAAGGCCAGAATCTGTGAAACAGCTGAGTTTAACGGATATTGGCCAAAATCTTATAGAAACCACTGAACGATTGTCGTTCCCAACGCCAGCACCGGCCGCATGAAAAGCCAGAGCACATCCGTCACCAGCAGCACGATGACGATCACCAGCCCGTAGGGTTCGATTTTCGAGTACTGCCAGGCCATGCGGTTGGGCAGCAGGCTGAACAGAATTCGTCCCCCGTCCAGCGGCAGGATCGGCAGCAGGTTCAGCGCCATCAGCACCAGGTTGACATTGACGCCGGCCACGGCCATCTCGAACCAGAACGATTCCTGCAGGCCCGAATCCAGGAACAGGCGCAGCGAGAACGCCCACAGGATCGCCATCAGCAGGTTGGCGGCCGGCCCGGCCAGCGCCACCCACAGCATGTCCTGCTTGGGTCGGCGCAGCCGGCCGAAGTCCACCGGCACCGGCTTGGCCCAGCCGAACAGCAGGCCCGGGCTGCCCATCAGCTTGGACGCCAGCAGTATCGCCACCGGCACCAGCAGCGTGCCGACGGGGTCGATGTGGCGCGCGGGATTCAGGCTGATGCGGCCGGCCTCATGGGCGGTCGGGTCGCCGAACATGCGCGCCACGAAGCCGTGCGCGGCCTCGTGCAGCGTGATGGCGAAAATGACCGGAATCGCGTAGACCGCAATGGTTTGGATGATGTCGTTCATGGCGAACCGGATTGTAGATGAGCCGCGGGCCGGCGCGCGCCGGTCCGCAAGACGGCGTTGCCGCTGCGGTCAGGCAAGACCCAGCGTCGCCGGATCGCCGCGCCCGACGCGCACCACCACCGGCTCGTCGCCGGTGAGGTCGATGACGGTGGTCGGCGATTGCGGGCAGGCGCCCGCGTCGATGATGGCCGCCAGGGAGTGTTCGTAGCGCTCGCGGATGACTTCCGCGTCGTTCAGCGCTTCGGTTTCGTCCTTGGGGATGAGGGTGGTGGAAAGCAGGGGCGCCCCGACCTGCTCCAAAAGGCCGAGCATGACGGGATGGTCCGGCACGCGGATGCCTATGGTCTTGCGCGAGGGATGCGACACGCGCCGCGGCACTTCCTTGGTGGCTTCGAGAATGAAGGTCCAGGGGCCGGGCGTGGCGGCCTTGAGCAGGCGGTACTGGCGGTTGTCCACGCGCGCGAAGTGGCCGATTTCGGCCAGGTCGCGGCACAGCAGCGTGAGGTGATGACGTTCGTCCAGGCCCCGCAGGCGGCGCAATCCGTCGGCGGCGTTCTTGTCGTCCAGGCGGGCGACGACCGCGTAGCTGGAGTCGGTGGGCACCGCCACCAGGCCGCCCTGGCTGAGCCATTGGGCCGCCTGCTTGAGCAGGCGCGGTTGGGGATTCGCAGGATGGATGGAGAAATACAGGGCCATGGGTTTATCCTAACACTCTTGAAGGTCGCCCAGTAAAGCCCAATAAAGCCCAAGGCTGAAGCGCGGCGATGCAAAACGCGGGAGCGCCGCCCCGCCCGGAGAATCAGAATGCGCCTAGACAACTCGCGCCAGAGCGACAACGTAGAAGACCGCCGCGCCAGCGGCCCGCGGATCGGAGGACGGGGCACCATCGGCATCGGCACGATCGTGCTGGCCCTGGTCGCCATGTATTTCGGCGTGGACCCCAGCGTGGTGCTGCAGATGGCCGAAGGCCCGCCCACGCAGCAGCAGGCGCCGGCCTCGGGGCCGCCGGCCAACGATCCCCAGGCGGTCTTCGTGTCCAAGGTGCTGGGCGAAACCGAAGACACCTGGGAAGCCATTTTCCAGAAGGACCTGAACCGCCAGTACGTGGCGCCCAAGCTGGTGCTGTTTCGCGGCGCCACCCCCACGGCCTGTGGCACGGGCCAGTCGGCGATGGGGCCGTTCTACTGTCCGGGCGACAGCAAGGTCTACATCGACCTGTCCTTCTTCGACGAGCTGCAGAACCGCTTCAAGGCGCCGGGCGACTTCGCCCAGGCCTACGTGATCGCGCACGAAGTCGGCCACCACGTGCAGCACCTGCTCGGCATTTCGGAACAGGTCGACAACCTGCGCCGGCGCAATCCCGCGCAGGCCAACGCGCTGTCGGTGCGCATGGAACTGCAGGCCGACTGCTTCGCGGGCCTGTGGGCCCAGCGCGCCGACGCGGCGCGCAACATTCTTGAAGGCGGCGACGTCGAAGAGGCGCTGGGCGCGGCCACCGCGATCGGCGACGACCGGCTGCAGAAGCAGAGCCAGGGCTATGTGGTGCCCGACGCATTCACGCACGGCTCGTCGGCCCAGCGGGTGCGCTGGTTCAAGCGCGGCCTGGAAAGCGGCAGCCTCAAGCAGTGCGACACCTTCTCCGCCAGTTCGCTGTAGCGCCGGCCGCGGCTGTATATCCATACAGCCCGCGCATGGTCGCTGTCGCGATCTTGTAAGATTACGCCCCCTCGCCGTGTCGCGCGCGCAGCTGCGCGCCGCACCCGGCTGGCGCGCGCATTTTCCAGACCCTAGATCCGTTCCATGGCCAAGAAGTTCGAACCGTTAATCACCGTCGATGAGGTGCAAGAGATCCTTGCCGAACCCAAGGAAACCGTAAAACCGATCGCCTGGATCGCCAAGCCCGCCGCCAACGAAATCCGCTGGATGGAATTCGCCAGCCCCTGCCGGATCAAGGGGGAAGTGCGCGAAGACGTGATTTTCCGCACGACCTACCGCGGCGCGCGCACCGCGGTGCACGGGCAGGCCACCATCTTCCTGCCCGAGGCCTTCTGCGCCAGCCTCTTCGTGGGCCCGCACCGCGTGTACGGCGTGGACACCGATGACTCCTTCCACACCAGCCTGGTGGGCGAAGGCCGGCCGCAGTTCCGCAAGCCGCTTGCCGAACGCAGCCACGAACACATCTGGGTGGACGAGGGCGAAGGCTATGCCGAACCGGTCGTGCCCGCGCTGCACACCATCGCCGCGCTGATGCAGCACTTCCTGCCGCGGGCGAACCTGACGCTGACCGGCGGTTTCGCGCATCCCCTCAAAGGCCGCCAAATCGAACTGATTCTATGAGCAATTTTCTGGAAGCCTCCGGCTGGACAGTCCTGCCGGCCGGCGAGCACGCCATCCGCGCCGTATCGCCCATGACGCTGGGCCTGGACGGACAGCATGCGGCGTTCTTCATCGCGCATCCCGACGAGTCCTCGTTCTACCTGACCGATGCCTGTGAAACCGCGATGCACGCGTCCAGCTACGGCATCGAGCTGGCGGCCAAGCGCATCGACCTGCTGAACGAAACGCCCGGCGTCAGCCTGGCGCATTTCGACGACAGCGGCGCCATCGTCGCGTCCGGCCCCAACGAGCAGCTGCAGGAAGCCTTGTGGGACGCGGTGAAGCTGGCCATGGCGCTGTCGTTCCAGTGCGCCAAATGGATGCCCAAGTTCAGCCAGCTGCGCTTTCGCGCGCAGGTGGGCCGGACGCTGGCGCAGGCGCTGGGCGCGAACCGGCTGGTCAAGGGCGCGCGCGCCAAGGGCAGCAGCGGCCATGCCGCGGATTTCGCCTTCGGGGTGCGGGCCCCGGGCAGCACGGCGCTGACGTACATCGAGCCGATCGCGCTGAAGGCCGGCAAGAAAATGGATTGGACGCAGGTCTACCAGACCCACGGCAAGATGTCTGACGTGAAGATGGCCGACGCCCGCAACTCGCGCATGGTGATTCTGGAGGACGGCGCTTCGGCCGACGAGTTCAAGAAGGCGGTGACCATCCTCGAACAATCGGCCACGGTGCACACCCTGGCCAAGACGCGCGACTGGCGCGAGGTCTTTTCCAGCTAGGACGGCGTGCCGGTCAGGCCGTCGACGATTTCGCGGCCATGCAGAATGGCCGCATGCACGGCTTCGCGCGGACTGAAGACGAAACCGCCGTCGGCGAAACACGGAACCGGATATTCGTCGCCGCCGTCGAGCACGGCGCCTGCCTGGACCACCGTCACCGACGCAATGAATACGGGGCTGTTGGGCGGCGCTTCGACCTCTGCGCCGGCGCCCCGGGACACTTTGGCCGTCAGCCGGTATCCCTTGTAGATCAAGTTGTTCTGATGCACTTCGGATCCCTCTATCTGCGATCCAGCATACTCCGGCTGTCCATGACAGTTCAGATATGTTTTGTAACTCCGGCAGAAAATTGAAATACTGTTGCGCCGCGGAACTGCCGCCCGGCCATGAAAAGGCAGCTTGCATGAGCGCCGCGTCGGACCTAGGACCAGTCCTGACGCGGGCTGCGCGCCGATGCGCGGGCGCGCTGGCGCACGCCCGGAAGCCGCGGCACGGGGATTTCCCTAAACCTGTTGCATATCCACACCAATACACGAGGCCATGCCCGTCGCGCGCATGTAATCCGGCAGCGTCCAGCCCCTGCCCAGCAGCACCATGCGCGTATGCAGGTCCTGCAGCACGGCCTCGGGCACCTGCCTGCCCAGGTAGCTCAGGCGCTTGCGCCGCAGGTCCACGTAGCCCAGTTCGTAGTCGCGCGCCAGGCGCATCCACAGCCGGTGGGCGCCGGTGGACTGGCGCGCCCCGCTCATGATGCACAGGCCGGCGTCCAGCCCCCAGCGATAGACCGCCGTGGCCAGCCCCATGCCCTGGTAGGGCTCGGCGTACTTGGAGTGCGGCGCCCGCACGTAGGGATCGGCGCGCCGGCCCACTTCGATCAGGCGGTTGAACACCGTGTAGCCGGCCACCCGGTCGCGCTGCAGGTCCACCACATACACGTAGTACTCGCCGTCGGCTTCGCGATAGCGAAGCACGATGCCAGGGATGTCGGTCTTGACCTCCGGCAAGGCATGCAGGCGATCCAAAGGACGATTCATCCGGTTGTGTATGGCATCGAGTTCGTTGTCCACCTCGCGGGGGGAATGGTTAACGTCGATGCGCAGCTCCGTCACGATGTTCATGGCATGACGAAGCGCGTGCAGCGCCAGCGTAGGCAAGGCCACCTCCTGTACAGATCAAAGTCGGGGTTGACGAAAAAAAAGCCGCATTCGCGGCTTGGAATGGTTGTGTTCAATGCGCCGCCTGAAACGGGCGGCGGAATGTGCGGCGGACCGGACGCGGCTACGCGGCGACATCGCGCGCTCCCTGCGTCCATGCGCCGCCATCGGCCTCGGGCTTGCCGAAGAAAGCGGGGAACTGGCGTTCGCCCTTTTTCGTGACGCCCAGCGCCCGGGAATCCAGGTCCTTGTCGATCCAGCCGCGCCGCAGCAGCGCGTCCAGCAGGGCCGCGCCCAGCGCGCCGCCCAGGTGCGAGCGGCGTTCGCTCCAGTCCAGGCAGGGGCAGGCGAAACGGCGGCGGCGCTGGCGCGCCTGCGCCACGTCCACGCCGATCTGCGCCAGCGCGGCCTCGCCCAGCGGCGTGAGCGCGTAGTCGCGGCCGTCGGCCTCCAGCCAGCGCCGCGCCAGCATCGCGTCGTGGATGCGCACGGCCAGCGTGCCGGCCATATGGTCATAGCAGGTGCGCGCCTCGCGCAGCGCCGAAGGCGTGTTGGGCTTGAACGGCGCGCGCTCCGCGCCGGCCACCACCAGCAGCGCTTCCAGCGCGTGGCCGACCTCGCCGCTTGCCAGGCGGAAATAGCGGTGCTTGCCCTGCACCGCCATTTCCACCAGCCCCTGCTCGCGCATGCGCTGGAAATGGCTGCTGGCGGTGGACGCGCCGATGTCGGCCAGCGCCGCCAGCTCGGTCGCCGTGCGGGCGCGGCCGTCGAGCAGCGCGCACAGCATGCGCGCGCGCGCCGGGTCGGCGATGGCGCCGGCCACCGCGGAGAGATTGATGTCGGCGAACGTGGATTCCATGATTCGCTATAGGCCAAAGTATCGTGTGCAGGCTCAAGCATACTGCGAGTTCCTTCAACAAGACAGCCGGCCTCGCCGGATACCCATGAGCAAACCCAAGGCATTCTTCGGCTGGACCGTTCTTTGCGCCACCTTCGTGCTGGCGGTCTTCGGCTGGGGCGTCGGCTTCTACGGCCCGCCCGTGTTCCTGCATGCCGTGGCGCAGCGCACCGGATGGGGCGTCGCGCTCGTGTCCGGCGCGGTGACCCTGCACTTTCTTTGCGGCACGCTGGTGGTGGCCAATCTGCCGCGCCTGTACAAGCGCCATGGCGTGCCGGCGGTGACGCTGGGCGGCGCCGTGCTGCTGGCCCTGGGCGTGGCCGGCTGGGCGGTCGCGGCGCGGCCGTGGCAGCTGTATGCGTCGGCCTTGTTCAGCGGCATGGGCTGGGTGACGCTGGGCGCCGCCGCGGTCAATGCGCTGATCGCGCCCTGGTTCGTCCGGCGCCGGCCCGCGGCGCTGGGCATGGCCTACAACGGCGCCAGCGTCGGCGGCATCGTGTTCTCTCCCTTGTGGGTCTACCTGATCGCCCATGCCGGTTTCGCGCAGGCCGCCTTGTGGGTGGGCCTGGCGATGGTGGCCATCATCGCGGTGCTGTCGCGCAAAGTGTTCGCCGTCACGCCGCAGCAGCTCGGCCAGCAGCCCGATGGCGCCGCATCGCAGGGCCAGGCGCAGGCCGCAGCCGCGCCGATCGCGCCGGTGCCCGACCTGTGGCGCGACCGCGCGTTCCTGACGCTGGCCGCGGGCATGGCGCTGGGCCTGTTCGCGCAGATCGGGCTGATCGCGCATCTGCTGTCGCTGCTGGCGCCCTTGCTGGGCGCGCAGACGGCCGGCGTGGCGATGGGCCTGGCCACGGCCGCCGCGATCGCGGGACGCACGCTGGTGGGATGGCTGATGCCCGCCGGCGCCGACCGCCGCAAGGTGGCCTGCCTGGCCTACGCCATCCAGATCTGCGGTTCGCTGATCCTGATGCTGGCCGGCCAGCACCTGTGGGCCGTGTGGCTGGGCGTGCTGCTGTTCGGCTCGGGCATCGGCAACGCCACGTCGCTGCCGCCCTTGATCGCCCAGGCCGAATTCTCGCGCGAGGACGCGCAGCGCGTGGTGCCGCTGATCGTGGCGATGGCGCAAGGCGCCTATGCATTCGCGCCTGCGCTGTTCGGCGTGCTGCGCGCGCTTTCGGCGCAGGCCGCCTATCCGCTGGTCTGGTTCCTGGCCGTGGCGGCCTGCCTGCAGGCCGCGGCCATCGCCTGCTTCGCGCTCGGGCGGCTCAGTCCGGCCGGCCGGCGCGCGCAACCAGTCCGGCCATGAGTTCCAGGCCGTCCTGCGCCAGGCCTTGCGCCACGCCCTGGCGGTCGGCCGGCGTGCGGTTCTGGCTGAGCTTCCACTTGCCTTCGGTGCGCGAAAGGCGGATCTCCACGCCGACGATGGCGCGCATCTGCGCGGCGATGAAATCTGCCGGCGCGTCGTCCACGCGCCAGGGCTGCGCGCGGCCCCGCTCCTGGCTGTCGGTGAGCGCGTCGAGCTGGGCCCGCAGCCAGGCCGGATCGTCCTGGATGACCGGCGTGCCCCAGGCATGCACGGCGACGAAATTCCAGGTCGGCACGACCTTGTGCGTCTCGGCCTTGCTGGGATACCAGAACGGCGAAACATAGGCCTGCGGGCCATGGAACACGACCATGCATTCGCGCCCCGCGGCCAGGTCGGACAGCTGCGGATTGGCACGCGCCATATGCAGGCGCAACACGCCGCAAGGCCCTTCGGAATAGAGCAGACAGGGAATGTGGTTGGCCATCAAGCCGCCCTCGCCCGCCGTGGTCAGCACGCCCAGCGGATGGGTGCGGATGAAATCGTGCTGGACGTCGAGCGACGTTTCCTTGAAGGCGGACGGCAGGTACATGGTGCGCTCAGTAGGAGGAATGGGGGAAACGGCAACATAGCACCATCGTGGCCCCACATCTAACGCCACAAAAGTGTTTTGCAATGGAGCCACGCCTGTTTTTGCGCCAAGGCAAGTAATAATTGCCCGCCCACTACGCAATAAAGACGCAGCCAAGCGTCCCTTTGCGCACCAGGCATTTGTCTATTCTGGAAAAAAAGAAACATGAATATCCGCCTTACCATTGCCGCCTGTTGCACGGCCGTCGGGCTGGCCGGCTGCACCAACCTGCCTGACGCCCAGGACTATTCCACCTCGCTGGGCGCCAGCCAGCAGCAAATGCGCGAGGATCCCGAATGGAGCGCCGGCCGGGTCTGGGTGCGTCCGGGTCCGGCGCTGAGCAGTCAGTACGACAAGAAACTCATTCTTGAGAAAGTGGAATACATCCAGGGCGACCGGCCCGACGATCTGAAGCTGAGCAGCGACCCGGCCCTGCGCGAGCGCGCGCTGGCTTATGTGAACGAAGCGCTGCGGCGCGAATTCTCGCAGGCCGGCTATCGACTGCTGGATACGCCCGCGCCGCGCGCGATGCGCGTGCGCGCGGCCATTACCGGCACCTTCAGGAACGATCGCGACCCGCGCGCCATGGAGTACATCCCCATCGGCTTTCTGATCGGCCAGGGCGTCAAGGCGGCCGGATTCCGCGACCAATCGGTGCGCCTGCTGGTCGAGGCCACGGTACGCGACGCCGGCAGCAACGAACTGCTGATCGCTTCGGTGGGAACGGTGACCGGCGCCAATCTGCCGGCCGACCACGAGCCGACCGTGGACGACATGCGCAGCGCCGTCGATGAGTGGGCGCGCCGGGTGCGCGAACAGTTCGAACGCATCCGCCAGGAAGGACTGCCCGAGGACGCCGCGTAAGCCGGCAGGCGCCGGGAACAATCGCATGCGGGATAGGGTCGAATCGATCGTATTTTTTCCTTCCCGCATCGCGATGTAATGAATATTGACGTCAACCCTCAGTTACCCATGGCCGCGGCTAATGCTACTGTTCCGCCTGTGCAAGGAGTACATGCAATGGTTCAGAAAACCAAGCCCTGGGCTTTTCCCAAACCCCATCCCGAAAACACCCCGCGCGGCGAACGCAACAAACAGGAATTCGACACCCCGGATCAACCCGCCAAAACCGCGTCCAAGCCGCGCGCCAAGAAAGAGGCCGCCGTCCGCCGGGCCCGTTCCTGACGCGCCGGCGCGCCCAGCCAAGGAGATGCCATGCGCCCCAGCATCAGCGTCATCACCCTCGGCGTCGACGATCTCGACGCCGCCCTGCGCTTCTACCGCGACGGGCTGGGCCTGCCCACGCCGGGCATCATCGGACAGGAGTTCGAGCACGGCGCGGTCGTGTTCATCGACATGCAGCCCGGCCTGCGGCTGGCGCTGTGGCCGCGCAGCAGCATCGCGCACGACACCGGCCTGCCCCGCAGCGCGGCGGCGCCGACCGATCTGACGCTGGGCCACAACGTAGGCTCGCGCGAGGAAGTCGATCGCGTCATGGCCCGGGCGCGGGCCGCCGGCGCCCATATCCTCAAATCCGCCCAGGACACTTTCTGGGGCGGCTACGCCGGCTACTTCCAGGACCCCGACGGCCACGTCTGGGAAGTCGTCTGGAATCCGGCCTGGGAAGCGCAAGCGCCCGCATGAACCCTCGCCTGGACCTGTATTCTCTGCAGGTGTTCCTGGCCGTGCTGGAAGAAGGCAGCATCGCGGCCGCCGCGGCGCGCGAGCATATCGCGCCGTCTGCCCTGTCCAAGCGCCTTTCCGAACTCGAACGCACACTCGACGTGCCGCTGTTCCAGCGCCATGCGCGCGGCGTCGCGCCCACCAGCGCCGCGCATGCGCTGGCGCGGCGCGCGCGCATGCTGCTGCACCAGACACAGGACCTGGCCGACGAAATCCGCGATTACTCGGCCGGCCTGCGCGGCCGGGTGCGGGTGGCGGCCAACCTGTCTTCCATCGCCCAGTTCCTGCCCATGGAGCTGCGCCGCTTCATGCTGCGGCATCCCCAGGTGCAGATCGACCTGGAGGAATCCATCAGCGCCGGCGTGACGCGCGCCGTCGCCGAGAACGCCGCCGACATCGGCGTCTACACACAGTCCGACGACGAAAGCGGCCTGGACATCTACCCCTACCACCGCGACGTCATGGCGCTGGTGGCGCCCGCCGGGCACCCGCTGGCGCGGCACGAGCGGGTCGCGTTCGCCGACACGCTGGATTACGACCACGTCGGCATGCACCGCGGCAGCGCGGCCAACTACCTGTTCACGCGCGAGGCCGCCGCCATCAACCGCAGGCTGCGGCTGCGCTTCCAGGTCACGTCCTACGACGCGCTGGTGTCCATGGTGCGCGCCGAACTCGGCATCGGCATCGTGCCCGTCAAGGCGCTGTCCGCATACGCCTGCGACGAACTGCGCATGATTACGCTGACCGACGCCTGGGCGCGGCGCCAGCTGAAGCTGTGCGTGCGCAGCAATGAATCGCTGTCCGGCGCCGCCCGCCTGCTGCTCGACCACCTGATCGCCGAAGCCGCGGCGCGGCGGTAGCGCCCCGGCCCGAGCCATCGCGTTGCGCGATGGCCCGCTGAATATTCGCGAATTGTCCGGCGCCCGCCCATCCCTGAATATGGGCGGCAATCAGTGGAACGGATACCAGGAGACAAACGCCGTGAGCCTTCCAGACCGGGTTGAAATCGTCGAAGTCGGCATGCGCGACGGGCTGCAGATCGAGCCCGAATTCGTGCCCACCGAAACCAAGGCGGAGATACTGAACGCGCTGATCGACGCGGGCGTCAGGCACTTCGAGGCGACCTCCTTCGTCTCGCCGCGCGCGGTCCCGCAACTGCGCGACGCCCGCGAACTGCTGGCGCAGGTCCGCAAGCGCCCGGGCGTGGTGCTGGGCGCGCTGGCGCCCAATCTCAAGGGCGTGCAGAACGCGCTGCAATCGCAGGCCGACGAGATCGTCGTGTTCCTGTCGGCCACCGAAAGCCACAACACCAAGAACCTGAACCGCCCCATCGCGCAGTCGCTGCGCGACATCGAGGAGATCGCCGAAGCCCTGCAGGACCGGCCGATCCGCCGCAAGGGCGCCATCGCCGTGGCCTTCGGCTGTCCGTTCGAAGGCGACGTGGACCTGGCGCGCGTCAAGAGCATCTTCGGCCACTTCGCGCGGCTGGGCTTCGATGCGGTCACCCTGGGCGACACCACCGGCATGGCCACGCCCCGGCTGGTGCGCCGCACGGTCGAGGCGTTGCGCGACGCGCATCCCGACGTGGCGATCTCGCTGCACTTCCACAACACGCGCGGCATCGGCCTGGTGAACGTGGCCGAAGGGCTGCGCGCGGGCGTGACGTCGTATGAGTCCTCGCTGGGCGGCCTGGGCGGCTGCCCGTTCGCGCCCGGCGCCACGGGCAACATCTGCACCGAAGACCTGGTCTACCTGCTCGACGAAATGGGCGTGGACAGCGGCATCGACCTGCGCGCGCTGATCGAGGTGGCGCGGCGGCTGGAACGGGTGGTCGGGCGGCAACTGCCCGGGCAGCTCATGAAGGCCGGTCCGCGGCTGCATCTGCACGACTACGGCGCCGCGGCCGGCGCCATCGGTTGAGGAGCCCGCATGCCGCTGACCGGAATCCGCGTCCTGGACCTGACGCGCATCATCTCGGGTCCCTACTGCACCTCCATCCTGGCCGACATGGGAGCCGAAGTCATCAAGATCGAATCGCCCGGCGAAGGCGATCCGGTGCGCGCCCAGGGCGTGATCCGCGATGGCCTGAGCTGGTACTTCGCCAACTACAACCGCAACAAGAAATCGGTCACCCTCGACCTGTACACCGAGGAAGGCAAGAGCATCCTGCGCCGGCTGATCCCGAGCTGCGACGTGCTGGTCGAAAACTACCGCCCCGGCATCATGGAGAAAATGGGCTTCGGCGGCGCCGCCCTGCAGGCGCTGCGTCCCGATCTCATCCATTGCAGCATCAACGGCTTCGGCACGTCCGGCCCCTACCGCGACCGCCCCGCCTTCGACTTCATCGCCCAGGCGATGAGCGGCTTCATGAGCCTGAACGGCGGCGAAAACGATCCGCCCATGCGCGCCGGCCCGCCGGTCAGCGACCTGGTCGCGGGCATGAACGGCGCGCTGGGCGTGCTGGCCGCGCTGCTGCGCCGCGAGCGCACCGGCCGCGGCGACGCCATCAGCGTCAGCCTGATGTCCAGCATGATCGGCCTGCTCAGCTTCCAGGCGGCCAACTACTTCGCCAGCGGCGAACTGCCGCCGCGCACCGGCAACGACCATGGCATCGTCGCGCCCTACGGCCTGTTCGAGACCGCCGACGGCCAGGTCGCGATCGCGCCGTCCAACGACGCCATGTACGAGAAGTTCCTGGACGCGCTGGAGCTGCGGTCGCTGCGCTCGCACCCCGAGTTCCGGACCAACGCCGACCGCATGCGGAACCGCGCCTCCATCAAGGCCGCGATCGAGGCCCGCACCCGCCAGCAAAGCAGCCGCTACTGGATAGAACGCCTCAACCAGTACGGCGTGCCCTGCGGGCAGGTGCTGAACCTGCGCGAAGTCTTCGACGATCCGCAGGTCGCCGACCAGGAAATGGCCATCGACGTCCCGCACCCGGACGGCCAGCAGGTGCGCATGCTGGGCTTTCCGATCAAGTTCGCGCAGGCGCCGTGCCGGGCGCGCAGTCCCGCGCCGCCATTGGGCGCGGACACCGACGAGGTGCTGCGCGGGCTGGGCCTGCCCGAATCCCGGATTCAGGAGTTGCGCGCCGCCGGCGCCATCTAGCGACGTCCGGCGATCACGACCGGACGCGTCCCACCAAGAGGTAATGGAGACTAGAACCATGATGCTACGAGCCTTGATGTTCTCGGCCTGCACGCTCGCCGCCTGCGCCCCCGCCGCCGCGGCGGACCCGTATCCCAGCCAGCCCATACGGATCATCGTGCCGTTCACGCCCGGCGGAGGCACCGACTTCCTGTCGCGCACCGTGGCCGCCAAGCTGTCGGATTCGGTCAAATGGAACGTCGTCGCCGAGAACCGTCCGGGCGCAGGCGGCACCATCGGCATCGGCACCGCCGCCCGCGCCAAGCCCGACGGCTACGAGATCGTCATGGGCCAGGTCGACAACCTGGCGGTGGCGCCTTCGCTCTACAGCAAACTGTCCTACGATCCGCTCAAGGATTTCGCGCCCATCGGCATCGTGGGCGAAGCGCCGCTGGTGGTGGTGGCGGCCAAAAACGGCCCCTACCAGTCCCTCAAGCAGCTCATCGAAGCCGCGCGGAAGGCGCCCAACACCATCAACTACGGATCGCCCGGCGCCGGCACCATCACCCACCTGGCCGCCGAACTGCTGCAACTGGACGCCGGCATCAAGCTGGTCCACGTGCCCTACAAAGGGTCCGGCCCGGCGATGGCCGACCTGCTGGGCGGCCAGGTGCCCGTGATCTTCACCTCCATTCCCTCGGCCGCGCCGCAGATCAAGGCCGGCTCGGCCGTGCCGCTGGCCGTGACTTCGCTCAAGCGCAGCGCCGCCATGCCCGACGTGCCCACCGTGGCCGAGCTCGGCTATCCCGACTTCGACGTGCGCGTCTGGTACGGCCTGCTCGCGCCGGCCAATACGCCCGCCCCCATCATCCAGACGCTGAACAAGGAACTGAACAATATTCTTGCGCTGCAGGATGTGCAGAACGCCCTGGCGGCGCAGGGCGCCACCGCCATGCCGACCACGCCGGCGCAGTTCTCGCAGACCATCGCCGCCGACCACAAGAAATGGCGCGCGGTCGTCGAAGCCGCCAAAGTGAAACTGGAATAGGCCGCGCCGGTTTTCAAGCGCGAATCCGGGCTAGAAACGCCCTAGCCCAGATGCATGCCCCGGCTCGTGCGTATGCACGAAGCTCCCTGGGAAGGCCCGCCGCAAGCCCGTTGGAATGCGGGATTGCGGCATTGACAGCACCGGACCCTGTTGTGACGATGACTCCGGCGCCATCGGTTTCAAGATGGCGCGAGGGAGGGTCATCATGTCAATATCGTGCAGACGATTGGAGGATGTGATCGCGGTCTCCGCAGCGGGAGTCCAGTATCGGATCGAGAGGCATCTCGTTCAGCAGCCCACGACAGGTCCCGACGCCGATGCATCCACCGTCCTGGTCTGCCGCCTGTCCACCGGCGGCGCAGTGGCCATGGAAGGTGACGGCGTGTACCGGCTCGAATCAGGAGAAATACTCCGAGCCGCCAACCGACGCAGGAAGAAAAGCAGGCACGAAGGCTAGCAGCACCAGACCCGCTGAGACCCAGCGGGTTTTTGTTTCGCGCGCTAGTCCTGCCCCTGCGCCGCGTCGATGAAGCTGTGCATGAAAGAGTGCGCGGTGGCGATGGCCTCGTCGCTGCTCGCGAAGCTGCCGCCCACATCGGCCATGTCCTGGCGCGGATCGCCGGCAGGGTCGGCGATGCCCTCGATGTACACCGTCCACTCGGCCTGGGCGCCCGACCGCGTGGCGCAGATCACGTAGGACCAGCCCCGGTAATTGCCGTCCGCCAGCACGTCGTCCATGTCCGGCTCCTGTGGCGCGCTCAGCGGCCCATGCGCCGCAGCCGTTCGACTTCGGCCAGGTTCAGGCGCCTGGCTTCGTCTTCCGCATAATCGCGCTCGCCGGATTCGTAGGCGCCCTCGTACAGGCATTTTTTGCGGTTCGCCTTGCACTCGGCGGTGACCTTGGACGCGCTGGAGGTCTGCCGCTGCGACTGCGCCTGCGGCTTGTCCGAACCGAACATCGAACACCCGGAAACCAGCATGGCCAGGCACAGCGCGGCGCCGTAGCGGCCCATGGATTGAACTGACATTGGACTACCCCTGCAAAAATCCTGCAGCCGTCTTTATAGCAAGCCCGCCGAGGCAGCTCCAAATACCGGCCGGCAGCTGGCAGCTGGCTAGCCCTTGACCGCGCCCGCCGTCAGCCCGGTGATGATCTGGCGCGCGGCCACGAACGTGAAAATGAGCGGCGGGATGGCGATCAGCCCGCCCATGGCCATGACCCGTCCCCAGTCCACCCCGATGTCGGTAATGTAGAGCGAGGCGGCCACCGGCAGCGTGCGCGTCTGCCGGCCGCTGAGCACCAAAGCCAGGATGAATTCGTTCCAGGCGATCCGGAACGTGAAGATGGAGGCCGCGGCCAGCCCCGGCGCCATCAGCGGCAGGATCACCTTGACGAACACGCGGACCGGGCCGCAGCCGTCGATGGCGGCGGCCTCCTCCAGCTCCACCGGCACCTGCAGCACGAACCCGTACAGCAGCCAGATGGTGAAAGGCAGGTTGACCGCCACGTACAGCAGCACCAGTCCGGCCAGGCTGTCCACCAGATGCCAGGCATTCCAGATCATGAATACCGGAATCGCCAGCACCGCCAGCGGCACCGTGCGCAGCAGCAAGGTGATATAAGCCACCGTGGCGCGGCCGCGGAAGCGAAAACGCGCCAGCCCATAAGCCGCCATACAGCCCAGCAGCAGCGTGATGGCGGTCGACGCCAGGCCCACGATCAGGCTGTTGGCCAGGTAGCGGGAAAAGCGCTCTTCCTCCAGCACGGCGCGGTAGTTCTCCAGCGTGGGCGCGAAAATGAAGTTCAGCGGTTCGGCGAAGATGTCCACCTGCTGGCGCAGGCTGGTGGCGAAGATGATGGCGATCGGCGCCACGCACAGCGCCGCCAGCACGACGAGCGCCGCATAGTGCAGACAGCGCGGGAATACGGATCGGTTCATGGCGGGCGTCAGCGGTCCGCTTTCAAGGGATTGGACAGGCGCAGCGCGCCCCAGGACAGCACGGCCACCACCACGAGCAGCAGCACGGAAATGGCCGCGGCCACGCCCAGCTGCTGCCCGACGAAGGCCGTCTTGTAGATGTGCAGCGCAAGAATCTCGGTGGAGTCCCCCGGGCCGCCGAAGGTCAGCACGTACACGACCTCCAACACCCGGAAGGCGTCGATCAGCCGCATCATCAGGGTGATGGCGATCACGTGCGAAATCATGGGCAGCTTGACCCGGAAGGTCAGCTGCCACCAGCGCGCCCCGTCCAGGCGCGCGGCCTCGATGACGGCGGCGTCCACGTTGGCCACCGCCGCGACCATCATGATGAAAACGAACGGCGTCCATTGCCAGATGTCGGCCACCACGATGGCGATGAAGGCCAGCGCCGGCTCGGCCAGCCACGCCACGGGCGCGATCCGCAGCAGCGCCAGCGCCGCGTTGACCGGGCCGAACTGCGCGTCGAAGATGTAGCGCCACACCAGCCCCACCGCCACCGGCGCGATCATCATGGGCAGGATGAAAAGCGTGCGGAACACGGCCGTGCCCCGCACCGGCCGCTCCAGCGCCAGGGCCAGCGCGATGCCCAGCGCCATTTCGGCGCTGACGCATACCGCCGCGAACAGCAGCGTGGTCCACAGCGAAGACCACACCCGGGCGTTGGAAAACGCCGAAACGAAATTGTCCAGGCCGGTCCAGCGCGCCTCGCTCCAGGGCGTGCCCATGCTCCAGTCGTGCAGCCCCAGCTGAAACGCCGAGATCACCGGATACAGGCAGGCCGCCGCCATCACCACGACCGCCGGCCCCAGGTACAGGACAGGCGCCCAGGAGGGAGTGCGCATACGGGCCTCAGACCTTGTAGCCGGCTTCGCGCATGATCTGCGTGACCTGCGGCACCATGTCGTCCAGCGCGGCCTGCGCGGTCTTCTTGCCCGTCAGGGCCTCGGATATGCCCACGCCCAGCGCCTGCACGTTGATCTTGTCCCAGACCGCGATGATGGGCCGCCAGTCCGGGTTCGAGTACTTGAGCGCCTCCTTGAAGATGACGAACTCCGGATACTTGCGCATCAGTTCCGCGTCGCCCAGGGTCGAATTGCGGATGGGCACGCCGCCGGCGGCCGTCACCGCCTTGTCCTGCGCCTTGGAAGTCAGCCACTGCATGAGCAGGAAGGCGGCGTCGGCGTTCCTGGCGTTTTTGGCCACGGCCAGGCCCAGGCCGCCGGACTGCGAGGCGCGGCGCGTGCCCATGGGATGCAGCGCCCAGCCCACCTTGCCGGCCACGCGGGACTTGGCCGGGTCGTTGACCAGGCCGGCCAGCAGCGTGGAATCCAGGTACATGGCCGCCTGGCCCTGCAGGAAGGCGGTGTTGCTTTCGCCCTGGCCATAGCCGGGAATGCCCGCCGGGCCGGTGGCCACGACTTCCTGCAGGAACTTCAGCGCCGCCAGGCCCGCTTCGTCGTTGAAGCGCGGATGCCATTCGTCGTCGAACACGCTGCCGCCCAGCGGATTCAGGTGCAGCAGCCATGCGTGCACCGCCTGGTGGCCCGCCTGCCCGCGCGAGGCCAGCGCGCCGATGCCGGTCTTTTGCCTGACCAGCGGCAGCAAGGCGCGGAACTCGTCGTAATTGGCCGGCGGCTTGAGGTCATGCTTGGAAAAAAGATCGCGGCGGTAGGCCAGCACCGACGTCTCCGCGCCATAGGGCAGGCCATAGAGCTTGGCGCCCGGCCCGGCCAGATAGCCCTTGGGGCCGCCCACCAGGCCCAGGTTCTCCAGGTAGATCGGGACGATGTCATGAATGTCGTAGGCGGGATCGACCAGCGCCGCGTTCTGGAAGAACGGGTCCAGCGGATGGATCAGGTCCTTGGACACGTACTCGCCCTTCCACATCACCACATAGCAGCCCAGGTCGTAGTCGCCCTGGGCCTTGGCCATCTCCAGCAGCTGCTTTTCCTTCATGCGGCCCATGGCCAGCCGGTCGGTCTCGACCTTGATGCCCGTCTCCTTGGTGAACCGCGGCAGGATCTTGAGCATGGCGTCATAGTGCGGGTGCGCCGGAATGCTGAACACCACCGTCTGCCCCGCGTACTTGGCGTAACGGTTCTGCGCCATCGCGCCGCTCAACGGCAGGCCGGCGCCGAATACCGCAATGGCGCTGCTTTTCATGAAATCGCGTCGCTTCATGCTTGTCTCCTGATAGGTGGAAAGAAATGCAATGGGCCCTTTCTAGCCGCGCAGGCTGAGGCCGCTGTCGGTATCGAATACGTGCAGGTCTTCGTCGCTGAATTGCAGCGCCAGCGCCTGCTGCAACCGCGCTTTCGCGTTGCCGGGCAAGACTGCCGACACGCGCTGCCCGCCCGGGGTATTCATGTGCCCGGTCACCAGGCTCTCGGTACCCAGGTACTCGACCACGTCGACCAGCACGTTCAGCGGCGCCGGTCCGCCGGCCGCGGCGCGCAGGCTTTGCGGCCGCAGTCCCAGGGTCAGCGCCTGGTCCGGCCGCGGCGCGGCCGCCGCCAGCCATTGCGGCGCGGGCCAGGCGAAGCCTTCGCCGCGCAACAGCATCCGGCCGTCTTCGACACTGGCGCGCGCGTTGAAGAAATTCATGGTGGGCATGCCGATGAAACCCGCGACGAACAGATTCGCCGGCCGGGAAAACACCTCGGCCGGCGTATCCACCTGCCGTATCTGGCCGCGGTCGAATATTGCGATGCGCGTGGCCAGGGTCATAGCCTCGGTCTGGTCGTGGGTCACGTACACGGTGGTCTTGCCCAGGCGCCGGTGCAGGATGGCCAGTTCCGCCCGCATGTGCCCGCGCAGCTTGGCGTCCAGGTTGGACAGCGGTTCGTCGAACAGGAACACCTGCGGCTCGCGCACGATGGCCCGGCCGATGGCCACGCGCTGGCGCTGGCCGCCCGACAGCGCCTTGGGCTTGCGGTCGAGCAGATGCTCGATGTTCAGGATCCTGGCGGCCTCCCGCACCCGGGCCTGGACCTCGGCCGCGGGCTGGCGGGCCAGGCGCAGCGAGAACGACATGTTCTCGCCCGCGCTCATGTGCGGATACAGCGCATAGTTCTGGAACACCATCGCGATGTCCCGGTCGCGGGGCGCCAGATGGGTCACCGCGCGCCCGCCTATGCGGATCTCGCCTTCGGAGACCTCCTCCAGGCCGGCGATCATCCTCAGCGTCGTGCTCTTGCCGCAGCCCGACTCGCCCAGCAGCACCATGAACTCGCCCTCATGGACCGACAGATTCATCTGCTGCACGACGGTCACGTCGCCATAACGCTTGACCACATTGTTCAGTTCGAGCCCAGGCATGCCGCCACCTCGCCGTCAGTGTTTCTTGCAGCGGCCCGGCCGCTCCAGCCAGGATTGCGCCGAGTAGCGCCGCACGCCCCAGCCCACGGGCGCGATCCGGTTGCCGGGATGGCGCTCGTCCGGCCCCCAGATGGCCTGGTAAGTGTCCATGCAGCGCCCCTGCCGCTGCATCCGGCAGAACCAGACGACCAGCGCGGCCCACCAGCACGCCAGCACCAGCGCCATCCAGCGCGGCGCGTCCGCCACCGCCAGCCCGATCGCGATGGTCGGCACCGCGACCACGATGGCCAGCCAGCCGCCCGCCTTGTGCAGGCGTTCGAAGCCAAGCCGCCGGCGGCTCATGTCGTAGTGGTCGCCGCGCATCCGGACATCGGTAGGCCCGCCCTTGCTGCCGCGCAACAGGCCGGCCGCCACCTGCAGCCACCCCGCCGCGCACAGCAGCCAACCGAGCCAGCCGTGCACCGCCGCGGCCGCGCTCTCGCCCCGGCCCGAACCGAAGGCCAGGAGCAAACCCGCCGTCATGGTCGCCACGGCAAGGCTCTGGATCGCGCGATGCGCCAGCCACCAGGCCTTGTTGTCCAGCTGCCTGGGCCAGTCCTGATGCGCCGATACCTTGTAGAAGCGCGCCGCGAAAGCGCCCACCGGAAACAGGATGCCCCAGGCCAGCACCATCATCCGCGCATGCCAGGCGGCCCAATCCGCGATGCTGTGCGTGGCCGACCCGGACAGCGGCATCATCAGCCAGGCCCAAATAGACTTGGTCATCGCGACACGCTCCTCCCGGGTCCCGCCGCCCCCTACAGGTACACGACCCTGGACACGTCGGGTTCGCGCTGCGTGGCGATATAGCTTTCGAACGCGCGGGTTTCCAGGTTGAACAGCCCTACCCTGTCGTCGTCCAGCGAGACATAGGCCAGCGGCCTGGACGGATGGAAGGACAAGGCGATGGCGCGCGCTTCGGTTGGCACGTGCGCCAGTTCCTGCAAGGTGTCCGGATCGACGATGGACAGGCTGCGCTCGCCGTAGTTGGTGACGAGCATGCGGCCGTCGCGATAGCGGTACAGGCGCGTGGGATCGTTCCTGGACGGCGCCTCGCGCTTGACCGTCATCGAGGCGGTGTCGATCGCCGCCAGCGTATTGCTCCAGCGGTTCGTCACATAGAGCGTCTGCTCGTCCGCGCTGAGACAGCAGCCCTCGGGCTTTTCGCCGGGCTGGCACAGCACCGGCGCGGCCAGCGGGTCCCAGGGACGCACCTTGGCGACCGTATGCGACAGCAGGTTCATGCAATAGGCCGTCTGCCCGTCGCGGGACAGCGCCAGCAGATGGCTCTTGACCCCGCCGCTGCCCACCGCGCGCCGGGGCGCCGCGTCCGTCTGCGGCGTGTCCAGCACCAAGAGCGTGGAGCGTTCCTCGCTGAGCGCGTACAGGCGGTCCTGCGCGTCGATCTGCAGGCCGTGCAGCCGGTTGTAGGGAGATAGATCGATGGTGCGCACCAGCTCGGACGCGCGGATGTCGATCTGGAACACCGAATGCCCGCCAGGGCCGGCCACGCCGGAATGCTCCACCCCATAGTGGCCGACATAGGCGTAGCGGCAATGGCTGTCGATGACGAATTCGTGCGGATAGTCGGGCAGCGCGACGGAGGCGATGCGCTCGCCCGTGGCCAGGTCATAGGTGCTGAAGCAGTGGCTGCATTTCTCGACCAGCAACAGGACCTCCCGCCCAACAGCCCGATGTTCCGCCCCGCCGTGTTTGCGCTTCGTCTTCATGGAATTCCCTTGGTGTTCAGGGTGATGCGATACAACGACGTACTGGCGCAAATGAACAGCTGGTTCGTCCCCGCCCCGCCAAACGCCACGTTGCCGACCTTCTCCGGAACCGGAATCTTTGCCAGCCGCCTTCCGTCGGCGCCATAGACCTGGACGCTGTCGCCGCTGCTGGTGTAGACCCAGCCCTGCATGTCGACCCGCAAACCATCGGGCACGCCCGGGTCGACCTGCGCGAACACCCTAGGGTTTTGCAGGCGGCGGCCACCGGCGACGTCGAAGGCCACGATGTGATGATTGCCGCCGCCATCGGTGCGCAACGCAGCCGAGGTGTCGGACACATAGAGCACCGACTCGTCCGGCGAAAAAGCCAGGCCATTGGGTTCCTCGACGAAGTCGCTGACGACTTCCAGAATGGCGCTTGCCGGATCGAACCGGAACACGAAGTTGTCTCCCAACTCGGAATCTGCTTTGTATCCCTCATGGTTGGAGAGAATGCCGTAGGGGGGATCCGTGAACCAGATGGTTCCGTCCGATTTGACCACCACGTCGTTGGGCGAATTGAGCCGCTTTCCTTCGTAGCGATCGACCACGATCTCATTGCCCAGCGGCGCCAGGTCGGGCCCGAAGCGCGTACGCAGAACGGCGCGCCGGCCGTGCGAACAATGCAGCAGCGACCCGCCCGGCTCGCGCGTATGGCCATTGACGAAATCCGCCGGCTGGCGCCACACGCGCCCGCCGCCGTCGGGATGCCAGCGCAGCATGCGGTTCTTCGGAATATCGCTCCACAGCACGCTGCCGTCCTCCTGCATCCAGACCGGCCCTTCGCTCCAGGTGCAGCCTGTGGCCAGGACTTCAAGCACGGCGTCGGCAGGCACCAGCGCCAGCGCGCGGTGGTCGTAGATTTCCAGTTTGGTCATGGCGATTCCCCGGTCCGTTTAGGTCGGGAATCACTCTAGAGCCCGCGGTGCGGCGTCTGGTCGGAAATCAGAAGTATTGAGGCGGGGATTTTGCGCAGCGCGCCGGAAATCAGATCAGATCAGATCGCCTACGTCGATAACGTCCGCGCTGCGAGGGGATGGCAGAGCCGCACGAGACCAGCGCCACAATCAATACAGGCCGCCCTAGGGCGGCCCGTTGCATTGGCGGACGTTGCGGGGGTTAGTGCGCATCAGTCACGGCGTCCAGCGCCGCTTGTACGCCGTGGATCGGTCGGCACTCGCTTCTCATCAATTCCACAGACTCAGCCATCCATGGATGGGCGTAGGCCACGACATCAAAGCCGTGGGCATACGCCTCATCCGCCGCTTGCGCACATGCCGCCATGCATGCGGCTGTTTCGCCTTCTTGGTAGAGCGCCCAGGCGTTGGGTATCAAGCGAACAGTCACACTAGCGCCGGTGGCGGCCGCATGGAGCTCGAAGAGCTCTCGGTTCGGCGCAACGCTCGATTCGACCGCACAGAGCACGACGAGGTTTCTGCCGGCGCGCGACGCCGCTTTGGCCAGGGCCGCATCTGCCCGGATGATGGGAACGGAGGTTTCTCCCATCGTGTCGATTGCGGGGCCGAGCGTCGCGCACGTCACGATTACCGCGTCGGCCTCGGCCATCAAACTCCGTACCGCTTCGTGGACCCGGCCGTGCGCGCCACAGTTTGGCGCCGATTGTTGCGCCATCGCCTGCCGCAGATCCTCGCGAGTCGTATGACGAATTTGATCCGATGACCAACCGGCTTTCATCGCCGCGAGTCCGAAGACGGCTTCGCTAGTGTCGATGGTGTGCAAAAACGAGATTCTCATACGGCCTATCCATTCGAAGTAAAGTTCGAAGTGGATTGTTCTCTTGGCTCCGTCCTATAACAAGGCCATAGGTGATACTGGTATCGGCAGTTCTCCCCCTCTATGGATCTCGTACAGGACGAAATAGCCCAAGGCGCCTTGCGGGACCGACTGGGCGCGATAAACCCCAATTATCAGCACCGCTACCGCCGCCTCCATAATTAGAAACGACCGCCCGAAGGCGGACATAAATGTCGGAAAGACGCGTTTGTGTTGGTGAGGATCAGCGAGCGACGATGCCGCCGACTCCAGAGCTACGCGCGCCTCTGCGCCGGCCCGGCGCAGTAACCTGCCCCTATTCATCCCGCCATCGAAGGAGTGACGAGCACATGAGTATTCCCGCCAAATGGGGCGAAAAGTTCCGGGGAGCGCCAATCGAACGCCAGTCGATTGGAGAGTCGGGCGCCGACGTGTTCCGAGTTCGCCTCGGCGGCGGACGGGATCTGTTCCTGAAGTCGGAGCCGGTCGGCGCGCTAAGCGAGCTTCCCGACGAGATCGCTCGCCTCCGCTGGCTGAACCAGCGTGGCCTGCCCGCCCCTCTGGTTCTGGACACGATGGAGGAGAACAATCGTCACTGGCTGCTCATGAACGCGCTGCCCGGACTGGATCTGGCCAGCGCTGGCGAGCTTTCGCCGGCGCAAATCATAGGCATTGTCTCGATGGCATTGCGCGCTTTGCATCAGGAGCCCGTCGCAGAATGCCCCTTCGACCATCGTCTGGAGCGGCGCATGGCCGCCGCAAAGGATCGCATTAGCGCCGGCCTCGTCGACGAAACGGATTTCGATCAGAAACGGCTGGGGCGAACCGCCACGGATCTGTTTGAAGAGCTTTTGTCGTTGAAGCCCCGGGGCACGCCAGACTTGGTCGTGACCCACGGCGATGCCTGCCTGCCGAACTTCATGGCCGAAGCCGGCCGGTTCACAGGTTTTCTCGACTGCGGCCGCCTCGGGTTCAGCGACCGTTTTCAGGACCTGGCGCTTGCGGCACGCAGCATCGAGCGCAATCTGGGATCGGAATGGGTCAGCCCATTCTTTCAGCTGTACGGCGCCGAGCGCGACGAGCGGCGCCTCGAGTTTTACGCCTTGCTGGATGAATTCTTCTGACCGGTGTCCATCCGTGGGATCCTCTCGCCGCCTTTCCGGGCGCCGCCACGGAATGCACGTCTGTTTCGCGCCGACGCCACCGACATACCCGACAATTAATGTTACAAAATCGTTGTGCGAATATTGCACCGTGATGATGTAGTAACAAAATTCGCAGGGCTTGTGGTCCGCCGGCGGCAGCGGGCAAGCCGGCTTCCTTTCGGAGAACCCCGAGGCCATGTCGACCTTTATGGAAGCGTTCCTGAGCGGCATTGCCCTCCTGCTTTTCGCCGCCATACTGGTCTTGCTGCATTTCCTGCGGAAGATGCTGGCCGAAGCCCGGCGCCTGCGCCTCGACGCGCGGGAAGCCCGGGCGTCTCGCGAGATGCAGACCCGTCTGCTGGACGCCACCCCCACGCTCGTCGCAGCGCTCGACGGCATGAACCGATACCTGACCGTGAACCGGGCTTTCGAAAACATGGTGGGGCTGGACCGCAGCCGGCTGATTGGGGCGAAGGCCGGCTCGCTGCATGGCGCGGCCGGGTCGCTGGGGGCGCAGTTGGAAGCCTTCGCCGCCCAATGCGCCGTGGCGGACAGGGCGATCGCCGAAGTCATCGAAGTACACGCCGCCGACGGCCGGGCCATCGAAGGAATGTTGATCGTGCAGCCCTTTCGCGGCGATGACGACGCGCCTCGCGGCGCCCTGGTGGCGCTTGTCGATGCCAGCGCGCGCCTGTCGGCCGAACGCGAGGCCCGCGAAATCCGGGACACCGTAGAAGACCTGACGCGAACCCTGCCCATGGCATTTTTCCGGATCCGCGAGGAGCCCGGCGGCCATCGCTGGATCCCGTATTTGGTGGGCCAAACCGAGAGGTTCCTGCGTATGTCGTCGCGCGAGATCCGCCAGCAGTCCGGCAGGGGAAATCTGCCCAACATCCTGGAAGACTACTGGCCTGCCACCGACGCGGCAGTGGACGCATCCCGCGACGGCGGCAAGCCGATACAGATCGACCTGGCAACGCACCGCGCGGGCGATGACGGATGGGTGAGAGTCGGCACTGCCCTGCCCCGGCGTCTCGCCGACGGCTCGGTCCTCTGGAACGGCTACCTGCTGGATGTCACGCAGGAGCACCGTGATGCAGAGGCGCTCAGCCGCGCCAAGGCTGAGGCCGACGCAAATGCCCAGGCGAAGTCCCGCTTTCTGGCTGCGATGAGTCACGAAATCCGCACGCCGCTGGCGACGACGCTGGGCGCGCTCGAGTTGTTGCGCGATACGCCCATGGACGACTATCAGCGCCAGCAGGTCGACCTGGCGGACAGCGCCTCCCGGCTTCTGATCGAAATCCTGGGCGATATCCTGGATTTCTCCCGCCTGGAGGACGGTCCGGTGCCGGTCGAATCGATACCGTACAGCCTGCGCGAGGTGCTGGACCAGGTGACGCATATCTTCTCGGCCAAGGCCCGGGAGAAGGGATTGACGCTGGACGCATGCGTCGCACCCGAGATCGCGGCGCAATATCGGGGCGACCCGGTGCGGGTGAAGCAGATTCTCCTGAACCTGATCGGCAACGCCATCAAGTTCACCGTGGCCGGCGGAATCAGCATCCTGGTCAGGACGGCGCCCGCCGGGTCCGCGGCAGCCGCATCCGTTCAGACGGTCCTGATCTCGGTTTCGGATACCGGCATCGGGATTTCGGCCGAAGCGCAGAGCCGGTTGTTCCGCCCTTTTTCGCAGGCCGATGCGTCGACCGTGCGCCAATACGGAGGCAGCGGCCTGGGGCTGGCGATCTGCATGCGCCTGAGCCGCCTGATGGGGGGAAGCATTCAAGTGCAGAGCACCGAAGGCGTCGGCAGCCGGTTCGACGTCACCTTGCCCCTGCACATCCTGCAGCTGGATCCGCCCGACTCCATACTGGCCGGCAAGCGTATCCGCATCGAGGTGCACCGCGCAGCGGACGACGCCGCCCTTCAGGCATATGCGCGCGCATTGGGCATGCGGCCGGTCGAGCCTCCCGGCGCCGCCGACCTGCATGTCGTCGAATTGCCGCAACCGGGGCCCTCGCCGCTGCCAGCCACGCTTTACTTCGCGCCGGGCGGATATGCGCCGGAGACCTTGCCGCCAGGGACGTCCCCGGCGCAGATGCTGGCCGGCGGGCCGGTGTTGTTTGGCGAACTGGCGCGCACCTGTCTCAGTGCGTTGCAGACGGAGCATCCTGTTACCAAATCCCCGGCGGCGCTACGGGAAAATGGCGCCGTTCTTGAAACGCGCCGAATACTGATCGTGGAAGACCATTTGCCTTATCAGATCGTGATTCGAAATATGGTGGACAAGCTGGGGTGGCAGGCGGATGTGGTCTCGGACGGCAGGCAGGCGTTGAACCAACTGGAACGGGCGCCATACGCGTTGATGCTAACGGATTGCCACATGCCCGACATGGACGGCTTCGAATTGACGCGTCGGGTTCGCGCGCACGACGATGCCCGCATACGGACCCTCCCCGTGGTGGGGCTGAGCGCCGACGTCCAGAGTGAATACGTGGAGCGCCTTCGGCAAGCCGGCCTCAATGACTTCCTGGTCAAACCCGTCAGCCTTTCCACGCTGCGCAAGTGCATAGGGAGATGGACCGATGAATCCCATTGACGCAAACCGGACGATCCGGCCTTCCCGCCCCGCGCCCGCCTTTCCGCCCCTTACAGAACGGAGTCGCACTTGACCACAGTACTCGTCGTAGACGACCACCCTTCGTTGCGCCTGGTCCTGAAGACACACCTGAGTCAGGTGTTGGGCGTAACAGGCATACTGGAAGCCGACAACGGCCAGTCCACCATACAGACCGTCAAGGACAACCACCCTGGTTTGGTCATTCTGGATATCGACATTCCGAAGATCAACGGGTTGGACGTGATTCCGCGGATCAAGTCCATCCAACCGGACATCCGCATCCTGGTGGTATCAGGACAGGACCAGTCGGTTTTTGCGCCGCGCGTAAAACTCGCCGGGGCCAACGGCTACGTCAGCAAGTCGCAGGAAATATCCGAAATCCTTCGCTGCGTCGAAGCCGTCCTGGCCGGCTACACCGTCTTTCCCAACACCGAGGGCCCGCACTCCGCGCGGCAGGCCGGTACGGCCGACAACGTGGATCGGCTGAGCCGTCTCTCGGACAAGGAGATTGTCATCATGCAGATGCTGGCCCGCGGCATGTCAAACAAAGAAATCGGCGAAGCGCTTTTCATCAGCAACAAAACGGTCAGCACGCACAAGACGCGCATTATGGAAAAACTGAACGTACAGACGCTGCTTGAACTGATCGACTTTGCGCGCCAGTGCGGAATCGCCCGGTAGTCGTCATGCCCGCCTCTCGGAGAACCAGATGAATCTCGCGCTCGTCATCGGATCCGATCCTGGGCGGATGCGCGAATTGTGCGCCCGCCTGGAGAACCTCGGTCTCGTGGTGGAAAGCTGCCCGGATGTCGCCGCCATGTCGGGCTATTCGGCCACCCCCCGAGTTGTCGTGTGGGACGGAAAATCGCCGCAGGCTTCAGCGGCGTTGCCGCCCGCCGCGGTCGGGGAGGCGCCGATACGCCTGTGGATCGCGCCCTCGGGCAGCGCCATTGCTGACGATGAGGCGTATCGCGCCCGGCCCATCGCCGATTCGGAGCTGCTGCCAGCCCTATTGAGCGCCGGCTACTGTCTGCCGGACGACCGCGAATGCGCCGCCATCTCCGCGGTGCTCCACGGCCTGGTCGACGGGGACGCCGCCGTCGTGGCCGAACTCGTCGACAGCCTGGCCGACACCGGGCTCAATGACCTGGCGGGCTATCGGGCCTGCTGCGCAAGTCGGGACTGGCATGGGGCCGGCGCGCTGGCGCATCGCATCAAAGGCACGGCGCGGCTGGCCGGATGCGCATCGCTGACGCGGCTATGCGAACACATCGAGGCCGTCACCCGCAGCGGCGACGGCGCCGAGGTCGAACGGCTGAACACCTTGTTCGTGCCTGCGCTGGAACGACTCTGCGCCGAGCTGCATCGCCTGCGGCAGGGGCGCTGACTTCTCGCCAGGGCCCGGGCCGGCGTCGCCAGCCCTGCGGATGGCAAGCCAGGTGCGGCATGGCTTCGCTCAGTCCCCTAACCCGGCGTTACTGCATACGCCGGCGCCAACGCTATCGGCCTGGCCCCGCGCGCTCCGATGCGCCACCTCATCGATGGCTCTTCCCAGCGAACTCAGGTTCACGGGCTTGATCAGAATCCGGTCCATGCCCGCTGCCCTGGCGCGCTCGACTTCCGCTTCGTGCGCGCCCGCGGTATAGCCCAGGATGGGCAAGGCGGCGCTCGCGTCGCCACGTTGCCGCAGGATGCGCGCGAAGGTGTAGCCGTCCATCACGGGCATCGCGCAGTCGCACACCACGACGTCGAACCGCTGTTCGCCCAACATCTCGAGCGCCTGCGCTCCGTTGCGGGCGCAGCAAACGCGATGGCCCAGCTTCTGCAACTGGCGCTGCAATAGCAGGACATTGGACGGCTGGTCGTCGACGACCAGCACATTCAGCGGCACGCACGCCGGCGCGACCGGCTCGAACGCTGCAATGCGCGCGGGCGAAGCAGGCTGCGCCGGCGCCTCACGCAGCGGCAGGCGGGCGGAGATGCTCGTGCCGACGCCCAGTTCGCTTTCTATCGCGATCGCGCCTCCCATCTTCCGCACCAGCCTGTCGCAAATGGATAGCCCGAGGCCGGTGCCCCGGTCCGATGCGGGCAGCGTTTCTGCAACCTGCACGAAGGGTTGCAGCAAGGATTCAATCGCCTGCGCGGGAATGCCCACGCCGGTGTCGACGACCTTCAATGAGATCCATTGAAGGTCTCCCTCCCGGACATCGGCGCCCACGAATACCCGCACCGTGCCGCGCCGCGTGAAGCGGATCGCATTGGACACGAAATTGTTCAAGACCTGTTTCAGCCGCAAGGGATCCACGTGGTAGGCGCCAGCGCCGCCCTCGGGCATATCGACCTCCAGGACCAGCTCCAAACCCTTGCCTTCGGCAATGGGACGGAACACGTTCACCACCTCCTCGACCAGCTCTACAAGCGCCGTAGGCCGAGGCGACAACTGGAATTTCCCGGCCTCCATCTTGGAAAGGTCGAGCAGATCGTCTATCAGCGACAACAGCGACTTGGACGCGTCGTATGCGGTGCTCAGCTGTCTCCGGTCCTGACGTGGCAAGCCCGGATGCGACAACGTCAGTTCCAGCACGCCCATGATCGCGTTCATGGGCGTGCGAATTTCATGGCTCACAGACGCCAGGAAGGTGGTCTTGGCCCTGTCCGCGCCCTCCGCGCGGTCCTTGGCAACCGCCAGTTCCTTCAGAACGCGCTGGCGGTGCGTGATGTCCATCCAGCCACCGACCACGCCCGTCACCGCGCCGCGGGCATTGCGCAAGGGCTCCATCCAGTGCCGGACCGTCATCTCCCGGCCGTGCACGTGAAATTCGCGGTCTTTGCTCAGTGCGACGCCCGTCGCCATGACTTCGCGGTAATCCTTTTCTATCTGGGCCAGCTCCACGTCACAGACCAACATCTGCAAGGCCCGGTCGACCGACGTGTTTCTCAGCGCCCCCCGCGACCGCTGCAGCAGCTTCTCGTATGCGCTGTTGCACGCCAGCAGATTCAGGTCCTTGTCCCGCAGCACGATGGGATCCGGAATGGCGTCCAGAACCGCGGTCTGGAACGCCAGCAGATCCTTCAGGCGCGTTTCGGAGCGCAGATGCTGCCGGCTCTTGCGGACCAGCAGAATCAAGACCACCAGCGCGGCGACGAACCCTGTGACGCAGACCAGCGATGTCAGCTCCAGCCAGAGCGCGGTCATGGGTTCGGTGAAACCGGGAAACGCGGCGACCGCGCCGCCGAACGCCATGGCGGCGCGCGACGTCGTGGAACGGCTCAAGCGCGATCGTACGCAGGAAGGGGGATGACAGGGACGAAGAAGTGAGGCCGGATCCATGACAGGACACCAAAGAATGACTGTCGCACGGATGCAATCTACGTGTTCCTCAGTATCCCGGGCTGACGAAATTTCGGAACCTTCTGCGGAAATTTCCTACAGCAGCGGCTGGCTCCGAATGTGAAATTTCCTACCCCTGCCGCAAGGCGGAGTTGCTAGCCTTGTAGGCATGTTGTCTCGACCATAACCGGGAAGCACGCCATGTGGTGCCAGGAAAATTCGGCTCGACTCATTCAGTTCCATGAGCACGAAGTCATCGAAATGCTGCGGGATCCTTCGCAGCTCCAACTCGTGTTCCAGCCCCAGGTAAATCTGAAGACCGGACGCATCGAGTCCGCCGAAGCGCTCGCGCGCTGGAATCACCCCGTCTGGGGCGTGTTGCCCGCGGGCCGCTTCATCGGCGCGATTCAGGGCATGAATATGCAAGCCCCGCTATTCAGACGCGTGACAGAGCTTGCGCTGGCGGCCAGCGCCGCATTGAACCTCGCGTCCAGGCCATTGCCGCTGGCCGTCAATGCCTGCGCCGCCACCTTGTCTACGCACGACAATGTCGACTTTCTGAGGTCGACCGCATTGCGCAGACGCGTGGATCCCGCCCTTATCAGGGTGGAGCTGACCGAAGACACCCCCGCCGCCGACGCCAAGGCGCTTAAGGCTGCGCTGACCCGCCTGCGGCAATACGGGTTCCAAGTCAGCATTGACGACTTCGGCGTCGGTTATGCAAATCTGGACCGGCTTCTGGACCTGCCCATAGACGAACTCAAGCTCGATCGCGTGTTCGCCGCTCAGGTCGGCGACAGTCCGATTGCCCGGCAGTCGGTCAGATTCGCGCTGGGCCTCGCCAAGGAAATGGGTTGGCGGGTCGTCGCGGAGGGCATTTCGACGGTTGCGGAACTTCGGGCGCTCTACCAGCTCGGCTGTCGCCATGGGCAGGGCTACCTGCTCGGCCGCCCCATGGCCCTGGAGGCGCTGATGACCCTTCCGCGGGATCGACGCGGCCAACGATGCCCTCTTGCCGGCGAAGGATTGAACGCCGCGACGGGGTCAGTCTGAACCTTGGATGCGGTAGATGATGTTTCCCGCCATCATCGAATCTATCAGCATAGACATCGCGTGTCTGCTGTGATAGGTATAGCCGTCGATGATGCCATGGGCGCCCGCCTGCAGAATTAGCGGCAGGTACCGCTCCCATAGCGCGAGCGCCCTGACGGCGATCTTCGCCTTGGGGAACAAGGCTCGCACCCTGGCCGTCGCGGCCAGGCACTTGGTGGGACTGGCCAATACATCCAGAATGACCAACTCGGGCGTTTCCGCGTTGTCTTCCAGCTCGAAAAAACGCAGGTCCGATGCATCCAGCACCCATACCGAAAGCTCGGGATACTGGTTCAACGTCCGCCGAAAGTCCTCATAAGTGGACAGCCTGTCCGAGATTATCAATGCACGCGCCATCATCTGATCAGCTCCTCCCACCACCGCCTGCCTGGCTGCCACAGCGCAACCGGCCCCGCTAAAGTCTGCAACAGTTCCCGGCGTCCCCTGCTGTGGAAATTTCCTCATGTTTTGCGGAAAGTTCTTAGTCGCCGCCCCGTTGCCGGCGAGACGAGAACCATGTTCGGAAATTTCCCCGGCGGATTGCGGAATTTTCCCGGTCCGGAAGTGCTGCGACCCATGCATTCTTGCGCGGACATGAAGACACAACAGCCATGACCGGCGGCTCCCTCCGCCGGGCGTCTCTTGTGGCCGTGCCCGATGCCTCTTCCGAGACCATGAAGCAATTCACGCCAGTCCGGCCGATCCGACGCGCCCAGAGCACCTATGTCGCGCCGCAACCCACGCGTCAGCTCAACGTCCTGACATCCGAGACGCCCCACCCCTGGCCGCGACACCGAGAGGGCCTTCCAGGGCCGGTACAGGTGCTGATAGAAGCCCGAGGCTTCAGCGCAATGCGCGCCTGGCGTACCCATCGTGGTCTGTCCATGGCCTCGACTCAGGCGCGCACCAATCTGTGCCTTCCCACCTTGCTGGCATTGGACAGCGGCGACGTGGCCTTGTGCGAATGGACGGTCGATCTCCTGGCCAAGGCGCTGCGCGTGGATCCAGACCTGCTGCTGAAGGCGGAGATGCTTGCCGCCGCATATCGCTGTAAAGGCGAATAGGCGTTTCGCCGCAATAGCGGAATCGGGTACGTTCGGAATTTTCCGCAGCCCCATTCATCGGTTTCCCAACCTCAGAAATCCTGGACCGCTCCATCCTTGTATCAAGGCGCGAAAGGCCGTGCATTAGCGCCCCAAGCGAGACGAGAGCACGCATGTTTGTTTTGCTGGTTCACTGTACTGAGAGTTGATCATGAACAAGGTCTACAAGTGCATACTTAACGAGGCCACCGGAAAATGGGTCGTGGCGTCCGAATTGGCGAAGGGAAAAAAGAAACGCTCGTCGCGTGCCTTGATCGCCATCGCGGGCGCGCTGGTCGCCTCGGCGACGTCTGCCGAAACGCATTACTACAGCGTCAATGACGGCGGAACGCCGGCGGCCAACTATGCGAACGACGGCGCCACCGGCGCCGACGCGCTGGCCGCAGGCATCGGCGCGACCGCATCCGGCGAGGGCAGCACCGCCATCGGAACCGAGACGCGGGCTTCGGGTTACGGCAGCACGGCATTGGGATTCAAGAGCGTCGCCGAACTCGCCTATGACGTCGCCGTCGGGAATGGCGCACGCGCTGTCGGAGGCCAATCCTCCGCATTCGGCCCAAGCGCCTATGCTTCCGGTACGAGTTCGACCGCCATCGGCTCCGCGGCGCAGGCCACCAACGCGTCCTCCGTGGCGATAGGCGACAGTTCGCTCGGTTCTGGATTCTGGAGTACCGCCATCGGTTCCCATGCCACCGCCTCGGGCTACAGGTCCCTCGCGGCTGGGCCTGAAGCCAGCGCCACGGTGGCTGGCGGCGTCGCCCTGGGCAGCAACTCCGTATCGAGTACGGCGGCTGGAGTCGCGCCATTTATTCCGCCTCGCACGACCGCAGCTCAAGCCAGTGCCATCGCCGCGACGACGAGCACGAGCGGCGCCGTTTCGGTAGGCGATTCCACAAACGGCCTGTATCGCCAGATCACCGGCGTAGCCGGGGGCACGGCGGACAGCGACGCGGTGAACGTCGCCCAATTGAAAGGCGCTTTCGCCAGCTCGCAGACGCATTACTACAGTGTGAACGACGCGGGCGTGGCCGGCGGAAACTACAACAACGACGGCGCGACGGGCATCAACGCGCTGGCCGGCGGAGTCGGTGCGACCGCGGGCGGGCGAAGCGGGCTGGCGATGGGCGAGTCGTCGAAGGCTTCGAACAACGACACGGTGGCCATCGGTCATAACGCGACCGCTGCGAGCGCCAACGCCGCCCATACCGACATGATCGCCATCGGATTGAATGCCAACGCTTCCAACGATCATGCGCTGGCCATCGGATTTGCTTCCGTAGCGAAGAGCGCCAATTCCGCGGCGGTTGGCGCCAACGCCACGGCAAGCGGCGACGCCGCGTCGGCATTCGGCCACAATGCCACGGCTAGCGGCTCGTCGAGCACGGCTTTGGGTCTGGGCGCCAGCGCGTCAAAGGGCAGCGCGGTAGCGTTGGGCAACTCCGCCAACGCGGCCGCCGACAACTCCACGGCGATCGGCTACCAAGCGGCGACCTCGGCCGTCGGCACCATCGCGATGGGCCAGGGAGCGAAAGCGCAGACAGGGGCAGCGAACGCCATTGCCATCGGCAGCGGTGCGATCGCTTCCGCCTCCGCCGTCAATTCGCTTGCGCTAGGTAGCGCCGCCGTAGCCTCGGTCGGCGACGGCGTCGCATTGGGCTCAGGCTCGCTGGCGACCACGGGCGCTTCCGTCCAGGCCTACAATCCTCGCACCGGAATGGCCTCGACCGACGCGGGCGCCGCCTGGAAAAGCACGCTGGGCGCCGTGAGCGTCGGCAATGCCGCCACTGGCAAGACCCGCCAGATCAATGGCCTGGCCGGCGGCACGCAGGACACCGACGCCGTCAACGTCGCACAGTTGAAAGCGTCGACGGCCGACGCGGTAATGTACGACGGCAGCACGCACAACACCGTGACGCTGACCGGCGATGCCTACGACTCGAGCGCCAAGACT